>CAWHZA010000069.1:0-24103 GCA_963833665.1 uncultured Alphaproteobacteria bacterium
GTCCCGTCGCCGATACCGCGAACCCGGCCTCCATGGGCAAGATAATATGGTCAATTAAGCCGCCAGACATTTATCCTGACGTTTTGGCTGCGCTGTTTCGGTGCCGTCGACAACGACGATAAGCTAGCGTTGTCCTGCGCCGATCCGCAGCCGCGTCCGATGATCCAGTGTTGCCTATTTAGTGCTTGTAGGAGGGGGCGCGGTGCCTTGCGCCCATTTCTCAATCTTGCCAAGCGCGCCCCAAGCCGTCAGGACAAGGAATAGCGGCATGGTAAAGCCGCTGAGGCCGGGAATGGACCCGGCTATCAGCTGGAGGAGCCCGATCAAACCGCTGGCAGTGGTTCCAGGCGGCAACGCAGGCACACTTGAGAGCCAGCCGGTTAGCAAGGTGCCGATGAGACCAATCGCGGTCTTTTTGCCATTGAGGAGATTGCCGATTGTTTCTCCGAGCGCGCCATTGACTTGGCCCAACGGCGGCGATTTGCCGCCCGGACTGATGAGGCCACTGACGAAATCAAGGATTTTCTGCAGTTGTGCGGCCTGATCCTGCGGCTGGGTCGAAGCCGGTAGCGTCGACTTGGGAGCAATGTTGATCTTTTGCAGGATATTCGCCACCTGTTGCAGAGTACTTGTAAGATCGTTCGCAGGCGCTGGAATTTGGATACCTCCACCTTTCTGCAGTTGATCGAGCAGTTGTTTGATCGCAACGATCAGGTCGCCGGGGGCTTGCCCATTCGCAGGCGTTGAGCTTAGCTTCTGTCCGATCGCTGCGATCATCGCAGGGTCGGCTAGCCCGGTATCCGGAAGGCCGTTTTGCCGCTGGAACTGAGACACCGCAGCCATCGTCTTTGGCCCATTCTTCCCGTCCTCTGCCAATGGCGGATTGGCGCCGAGCTTGTCGAGGGACCCCTGCAGCCAGAGAATGCCTTGGGTAAGCTCATCATCCGGCTCATGTGCCGCGGGATGGTCCGAGGACCCATCCGTCGCGGTGTCGCCGAGATCGATCGACGAATCGAGTTGCATCAGCGCCTTCAAAATGACCCCGGTGCCGAGCTGCGTGTCGACGACGCTTGAATCGAACACATGATCGGCGACGTACTTGCCGCCTTTGGCCTCGGGAGGACCGTAGATGGTAGAGCCCCCATAGAGGTACGGAGAATTCACGCCCTTGCCGTGGTATCCATAGCCGTTGAATCCCTCGAGCCGGTAGAGCGCCCTGGCGATCCCCCAATCGTTGGCCCCGATGAACCCCTCGAGGCGCAACGCATCGAGGGCCCCGTTTATGAACGCATCGGGTCCGGCGAAGGGCCCGCGCCCCTTCGGCACAATGGTGGTCACCCTCGCGAGCGATTGGCCGTTTCCCAGGTAGGTGTCGAAATTGAAATTGGATTCGCGATAGTGGCACAGACCCACAAACCACCATGGCACTCCGGTCTTGCTCTCGATCTGCTGGTAAGTCGGTTTGCCGTGAAGCAGCCTGTTGGCCTGATTGCGGGCTTCCTGAAGTCGATTCGCTCGGATTTCCAAGTCGGCCCAGTTGTTCTCGTATGCGTTTTTGTATTCCGCGAATGACGCCATCCTAGCCTCCCTGCAACGAACGCAAAAATCGCGATGGAGAGCCTTGCGGCGGTTTAGAACTTACCGCTAGTGCCGCGCGCGCCTGTCAATTCCGCGGTGCATCGAGCTGCCGAGTCTCTCCTAGCTCCCTTTGCGGCAATCAGAATCAGCGCGAGAAAAACGAAGCGCTCAGGAAAGCGGGGCTCCGAGGGTTTGCCTCGGTTGCGGAAGCAGTGAAAGTCGTATTGTCGCCCCGCATCGTACTGCCCCGAACGCCGCGTCCACGAGGCAGGCCGACCGCCCTCGATCTTTCGACGCTACCTCACAATTATTGGTTGTGCTAGAACAAACAAAGAGAGAGCTTCCTCTTGGGATCGGCAGCCCAGATGCAACGTCGACGCCTCCTTTCAGGTATCCCGGTAGGCTATGAAGCGCATCAAAGGAGCCTGCCGACAGTCAGCTGATTGAAGCGCACGGCGCGAAGCGGCGGCAAGACCCTGAAGACCTTTTGGTTTCCAAACGGGAAAAGCAGCCGACGGAAGACCGCTATCAACTGGCTCGAATTTTGCGAAATCGGTAGCAGCCCGACCAATCATTCGACAAGATTTCATAGTCGAAGTGCACAATCTGCTGCTTGCGAGTTCTTGGGTGATCAAACCGGGTTCGAACGTCGTCGGCGGCCAAGAGCAGGCGTTTGTCAGCGTCTGCCGGAACGCGGTTGGCCCAGGAATATCCTAGCCCCGGCGTTCGCCGGGGCGGCGAAGCTTTTCTACGAGCCAGTGTGTTGCGCAGCGCGGTTGGTTGCTCCGCGCTCCCGTCGGGGAGTAGAGGAACAATGAAAAAATTTAAGGCAATCGATACCCCAAAGACGACTTTACTGGACAAGCCGGACGAACCTCGTTCAACCGCGCTTGATCCTGATCTGCTGACGGCGGAAATCAGCCTGTTGCTCGACTACCTGTCCGGCTTGCCCGAGCGCATTCTCACGTCCCACCCGCCCGGACATCTTCCGCCAGGCTGCGAGACTTACAGCGACGCTCTTTCTCGCTATTTCCCGATCGATGAGAAGGTCCGTCGGGGAGAAGCCCTGGCGTCGCCGGAACTTCAGTTTTTGCTCGATCTGCGTGACTATCTCAATAGCTGGGCTCAGCCTGCTACCGGCGCCTCGATTGCGTTCACCACGCTAGTTGTCCGCAAGTCGCCGGAAGCCCGTAAGGGAAAGGCTGATGCCGAGCGTGCCTATCCTGAATGGATCCAGCCGGCGCGGGCATTGCGCCGCGCCATGGTGGTATTGTTGCATCTGGCGGTGGTGATCACCTTGTCGATCGCGGCGCTTGCCGCCTACATCTATTTCGGCAGCGCCAAGATCGCGAATATCGCGGAGATCAACTCGCAGTTCAAATTGCTGGACGAGGAAATTCTTCGCGAAGAGGTTGCAGTCAACCGTCCGCCAAACACCACCATCCTGCCCTACTGCACCGATGTCGAGTCAGTTCCTAGTCCCGCCAACGCGGCGGAGACGGTTGAGCGGTTTCGCAGCGTCGCCCAATCCCATCTCTGCGCCAAGCTCGGTGATTTGCTGCAAAAGCAGAGGATAGCCTACAAGAATCTCTCGCCCTGGTACTCAGCCGATGACCGCTCGCTGCCCGCCGTGCTCAACGTCGTGAGCGGCTACGTGCTGCCCGTCCTGATGGGTCTGCTCGGTTCAATGGCGTACGTTCTGCGGCGTTATCTGCGCAGTGTCGGCGATCGTCTCCTTACCCCGCGCGATCTGCGCGAATACATCGTACGGCTCGTGCTTGGCACGGTGTTCGGAGTGGCAATCGGCTTTTTCACGACCGCCGAGAATGTCATCGCCAATCCCGTTAGCTCGGTCGGCGCACCGGCGCTTGCGTTCCTCGCCGGCTACGGCGTGGAGGCCGTGTTCCGCATGCTGGATGGCCTGGCGGACCAATTCTCCCCCGCGCGAAAGTGACGTGGTGTCCACCAAGGAAGCAGTGGCACGACCGCGCGAAGTTGCGTGGTTGACTGGTAGCGGAGGACGGATTTGAACCGCCCACACCGGTTACTGGACGACGTGACAATGGAGCGCCTCGACGATATGCGACCCTCCCTCGAACGCGACGGACCCACCGGGGCTCGCCTTGGTAAGGGCTCCGGTGGGACTGTCGAGCCAGCAGGCAGGCTGACACTGCCGGTGCGGGTGCTTCCGCCGTCGCCAGCCCGCAGGCTGGCGCCGCACCGTGAACAACGCCTCGTGCCTACCCTGCCGAGGGTCACTCCTTGGGGGCGGCAGCTTTGCCCAACGCTTCCTTGCAAGGTGCGCTCACGTCGGCGAGATGACTTTGCATGCAGGCTTCAATTCGGCCGCCGCCAAGCTTGACGTCCGGGCAATGTTGCTTGACGTCAGATCTGCAAGACCTGGTCATCGCAACGAGCTTTACCACGGCCGCCTTGCAATTCGCTAGAAGTTCGCCGAAATGCTGCTTGATACAGTCTTTGATGCGACCTTCACCCGGTTGGATTCCGCCACATTTCTCCTTGATGTCTGCCACGCACGCTTTAGCAACCGATCCTTGTTCGGCCCCTACCGCTGAGTACGAAACGAACGAAAACGAAACCGACAACATGGTAAGTAGCAGAAACATCGACATTGACGCACGAGGAAAACCTAAGCCACTTCGCCCGATCATTTTCATCTCCTCCTTGTGACCTCTCTTTGGGACGGTGCGATCCGCTGCCCCCGCATGACAGGCAAATAAACTATTTCTGCGAAATCCGCTACCTGCTTCACGTTCTGCCGTATCCCCTCGCTAGGGTGCACTGCGATCGGACGCTTTGATCCACATCAAATTCGAGACTTTTTAATTGACCTGGTCGCTTGCAGATTGATTTGCGACAGTTGGCAAAGCGCGCCGAGAACGTATACGCGCAGCGGAGGGTGTCATGAACCGGTCTCGCAGTGTCTCGGCAGTGCTGTTCGCCGTCGCTTTCGGCGCCAGCTGCCAGAATTCTTTCGGCCAGGGCAAGGCTAACATCGTCATTCTGGCGACCGGCGGAACGATTGCCGGAGCTGCCGCGACCGGCACGCAGTCCGGCTATACCTCGGGTCAGGTGACGATTGACGCCATGATCAATGCGGTCCCGGGAATCAAGGATCTGGCCAACCTCAGGGGAGAGCAGGTCGCCAACGTGGGCTCGCAGGATATGTCCTTTGACATCATGCTGAAGGTCGCGAAGCGCATCAATGAACTGCTGCCGTCGCCGGGTGTAGACGGCGTCGTGATTACGCACGGTACCGACACGATGGAAGAAACGGCCTACTTCCTCAACCTGACTGTGAAGGGCGACAAGCCGGTAGTCATGGTCGGATCCATGCGCCCCTCTACGGCCGTCAGTGCCGATGGGCCGCTGAACCTCTACGACGCCGTATCCGTCGCTGCCGATCCGAACGCCACGGGCCGCGGCGTGCTTGTCGTCTTGAACGACTGGATCCACGCAGCACACTCCCTGACCAAGACGAGCACGACCGCTGTGCAGACCTTCGTGTCGCCGCTGCATGGTCTGGTCGGCGTCTCCGCCTACGGCAAGAACGATTTCTACAACAATCCTCCGCGAAAGCACACAACAGCGAGTGAATTCGACATATCCGACGCTACCAAGATGCCCCGAGTGGATATCATCTACGGCGACGCCGACATGCCGCCGGACCTGATTGATGCCAGCGTGAGCTATGGTGCCAAGGGCATCGTCATCGCCGGCGTAGGCAATGGCAATATGAACAAGGCGTCGCTCGAGGCGGCGGCGCGAGCGGTCCAGAAGGGCGTGGTCGTCGTGCGCAGCAGCCGCGTGGCTACTGGAACAGTCGGCCGCAACGTGGAGATCAACGACGATGAGCTCGGTTTCATCGCTTCCGATGAGTTAAATCCCCAGAAAGCGAGGATCCTGCTCTCGCTGGCGCTCTTAAAGCCACACACAGCGCAGCAGATTCAAGAGATGTTCTATACCTACTGATTACAAAGATGTGGTCGACCGGCGAACGCGGACGCCGCGCAGGCATCGGTGCGCGCCGCGCTGTCGGAATAGACAGCTCCGAAGAAAATGGCCTTCCACTTGTTGTTCAACGGTTTGTGCTCGGTAGTGTCAGGTCGACGTCGCGAAGGGCCGGCGCGGATCCGACGCCGATGGCCTTCACGATTGACATAGCCTGCATCATGTTGATGCCAAGCGGCCGCACACGGTCAGCCGGAAGATACATTATGTTACCCGACATGGGTGTCGGGGCCTGTGGCAGAAACACCACAACCCAGTTGTTCTCCAGCTGCTCGATTTGGTATGCGATTTGCCATCCATCCTCTATGCTGACCAACGCCGGCTTCAGGCCGCTCGCGCTTTCGAGATGCGCGAGACCTTCCGCCATGCTCTTCATGAGATGGTATTGCGGCAGACTGCCGAGCAGGGAATTTTCCGACCATCGGGTAATACGCCTGCCGACAGCCGTGCGGGCGGCAAAGCCCGCAGCGAAGGAGACAAGGACCAGCATAAGAACTGATAGGATCGCGGCAGCACCCATGCCCGCCACGCTGCCCAATTGATCCAATTGCAGCCCTTTTGCAAGAGGTTCAGCTACGCCCTTTGTCAGCCGCAATGCACGAGACAAAATGAATCCAACGAGGGCAACGGGCAAGAGGAACACCGCTCCACCAACAATCGTGTTCTTCAAGAACTCTTTCATCAAATTTCCTCCCCGGCACGCAATTTGCTCGGGCCAAACGCGAGAACCCTGCTATGTAGACGACAAAACCATAACTCCGCAGGACACCTTATACCACTGCGCCGATCGCCAAGCCGGGAAAAAGTGGAGCAAGGCCGGGTCGCTGAGGTCCGGTGCCGTCATTAGGTCGAGGATCGAATGCAATTCGATCAATTGAGCCGACGCGATTGTATCACGCTGATTGGCGCCTCATTTGGCGGTTTGATGCGTACACGCTCGGCATATCCGCAAGAGATATTCAAGGCGCTCCCTGCAGGCGACTACGGACCGTGGGGTTTTGATCTTACCGGCGCTGACTTTGAAGCCAGACCCGGCGAGGACTTCTTTCGCTACGCTAATGGCGCTTGGTTCGACCGCGCCGGCATTGCGCCGGACCGTGATACAAATAGCGTCGATACCCAGTTATCGGACATCGCGGAGGCGCGCATCCGCGAGATCCTGATGCGCGGTGAAATCGGCGTGGAGCCTTCTACTCGCGAGGATGCCCTCAAGATCGGCATGTTCTATTCGACTTTCATGGACGAGGCGCGCGTCGAGGCTCTTGACGCTGGCCCGCTGGCTCCGTTCATCGAAATGTTGCGCAGCGCAGATACACGCGCTGATCTCGCAGAGCTTATGGCAAAGACATTTTTTGGCTCGATCCTTGGCCTTTCCATAGGGATTGACGCCAAAGCGCCGGACAAATACGCCGTCGTAATCGGGCAGGGAGGGCTTGGTCTGCCAGATCGCGACTACTATCTCGTCGCTCACTTTTCGAGCAAAAGGGCTGCGTACCTCGCCTATATTGCGCAACTTCTGAGTCTGATCGGCTGGGAGAAGCCGGAGGAATGCGCCGCCGCAATTTTGACTTTCGAAACTGCAATCGCAAAGGCGAGCTGGACCCTGACGGACAGACAGGAGCCGGAAAAGGTATATCATCCGATGGCGGTTGCACTGCTCGCGCGGGCCGCTCCGTTTCCGTGGCTTAGGTTTCTGCAAGGAGCCGAGCTGGCTGCACTTGACCGCGTCGTTCTAGCGGAGTTGACGGCGATCCAAAGGATCGTAGCGCTCTATGCGACAACGCCGATTGCCGCGCTAAAGGCCTGGCAAGCATTTCACCTCGTCGATGCGACCGCCCCCTACCTTTCGCGGCGCTTCGTCGCTGCCCATTTTCACTTTCACGAAAGCACTCTCGCCGGAGTCGCTAGACCCGCAGAACGATGGAAGCGCGGAGTGGGGCTTGTCGACTCCGAGATGGGGGACGCGATCGGACGTGTCTACGTGGCGCGTTATCTTTCTGGCCAGACAAAGGCGCAAATTGACGACATGGTAGCGCAAATTCGTCTGGCATTGAGCGAACGGCTCGAGCGCATCGCTTGGATAGGCCGAAAAACAAAGGAAAAGGCATTGAACAAACTGTCTCGCCTGACGGTCAAGAGTGGATATCCGAAAGTTTGGCGCGATTATTCGAGGTTGGAAATCAGGGCGGGCGAACTGCTCGGCAGCATACAAAACGCAAGGATGTTCAATTGGGCGCGGAGGGTTACTCGCCTCGACTCACTGGTCGATCGCAATGAATGGGGTACGACCCCGCAGACCATAAACAGCGATTACAGCTCTAACCTCAATGAGGTGGTGTTGCCAGCTGGGCAGCTGCAAGCTCCATATTTCGATCCGGCGGCTGATTGCGCGGTCAACTACGGGGGCATTGGCGCTATTATCGGTCATGAGTTGACCCATGCCCTTGATGATGATGGACGCAAATACAACGCGGAAGGCGCGCTCTCGAATTGGTGGACTGACGCCGACGCCCGCGAGTTCAACGTTCGCGCCGCCAAGCTGGCTCGACAGTACAGTTCCTTCGAGCCCCTTCGGGGCATGCATGTGAACGGTCGCCTGACCATAAACGAAAGCATCGCCGATCTCGGCGTACTCGATGCCTATCATCGCGCGCTAGGCGGGAGTGCGGCGCCTGTGCTTGACGGCTTGACCGGCGATCAGCGATTTTTTCTCGGTTATGCGCAAAGCTTTCGCGCAAAAAAGACCGATGAGGCAACGCGACAGCAACTTGCGTCCGACCCCCACGCGCCGGAGCGATATCGAGTGAATGGCACCGTCAGAAATATCGATGCCTGGTACCGTGCGTTCAACGTGCAGGTCAATGACAAACTTTATCTCTCAACTGAGAACCGCGTTCGAATCTGGTGACACGCGCCAATGAGCGTGGCTAAGATCATGCCAGGTTTGTACGGGCGCCCGCTCCCTTGCGTGTGAAGTATAACGAGGGCCTGAGGCACTATCGGAGCAGCCATGACCCTTCGAGATCCTGAAAAGAATTTCGAAGCCCTCTGGCTGACCTTCCACAACAGGTATCCATTTTTTGCACTGCGGGACGTCGACTGGACCAAGCAATATCACACGTACAGACCGAAGGTCACAAAAGAGACCACCGATGATGAGCTGTTCCGGATCTTCTGCCGGATGCTTTCTCCACTAAACGATGGGCATGTCCAACTCACCGTGCCGGCGGCCGGCAAGCGCAAGAGGCGATACTTCTGCCCGGAAAAAAAACCTCGGTTCTGGCAGGAATTCACAAAGAAACAGATCGCGCAACTTTTCAAAGTGACTGAGAAGACTCTTGCCGATAATGGGTTCG
Organism: uncultured Alphaproteobacteria bacterium; assembly: GCA_963833665.1. GTDB lineage: Bacteria > Pseudomonadota > Alphaproteobacteria > Rhizobiales > Xanthobacteraceae > BOG-931. Next base: position 8,967 of record CAWHZA010000069.1, read on the forward strand.
GGCCGCTGCGAAAGACTAAAGCGTGGATGTTGCGTTATTGCAGGTCTCGAGCATTCGGTTACATCCGGCTCTTAGAGCTCGAAGGCATCGGCAAGCGCGATTTGATCGCCGCCCTGGAGACGATTGCCGGTGACTTCGCGGATTTGAGCGGATTTCTCATCGACATCCGTGACTGCCCCGGCGGAGAAGACAGCGTCGCCATAACGATAATAGACCAATTCTGCGACCGGAAGCGTGTGGCCTTTCACAGGAAGACCAAGATTGGACCGGGCGAAGACGACTTCAAGCCTCTGAAGACCTGGTACATTGAACCGCGGGGCGCCGCACGATTTACCGGGCCGATCGTGCTCTTGACATGCGATTCGGTCTTCAGCGGCGGCGAAGCGTTTGCATTGGCGATAAGAGAGTTGCCCTACGTCACCATCATCGGGGATCATACCAACGGAATATTCTCATATACGCTCGACAGGAAGCTCCCCAATGGTTGGCGCTACTGTCTACCGTACCAGGTGTACTTCTCATCCGACATGATATCCTACGAGGGTAAGGGCGTACCAGCCGACATTGAGCTATTCAACAAGAAGGCCGACATTGAAAACGGTATCGACCCGTTGGTCGCTCGCGCGCTCGAAGTTCTTAGGTCCAAGAATGCAGAAGCGGCGGATGACCCCGGACCTTAGCACAGGAGGTTGACCCAAACGTAACCATCACGTTGCCGAGGCGTGGTCCTGGGCGGTCGATCTCGGGTCAAGGCGCGAGATCGGGCAGGAGTTTGATTATGAGTTCGAGCCGCCAAGCTGGATTGCATGAATTTCCAGAGTGTGTCGGCCAGCCGCGGCCAAGACGATTGGACCCGTCTTCAGCCGGTCGGTGTTGTCAACCGCGTGAGGAATGTACGGCTTCCGAATTGTCGCTGGCAGAACGCGTCGTTCCATGCATCTGCCCGCTCAAGCGGCTGGTAAGCCGATTTTCTTCGGCGGGCGTATCAGAAAATGGGAGAGCGCTCGGAGGTAAAAGTATTGAACCGCTGATGGGCTCCGCTGGGCTCCCCTCGTAGGTGGCGGTAAGCAGGTTCATCTCTTTGAGGACCATGGACAGAGGCAAGAGTGTTGTATTCCGCTCAATGACCACGCCGCCCATCACCGTGCTGCCGAAGGCGACGGTGCTGCCGTCCTTTATATGGGTTCGCTTCACGGTGAGCGTTGTGTTCTCGAACGTGTGATACTGCAGAAACCCGTCGATCAGGCAATCATTGCCGAAGCTCACTGCATTCCAATCGGAGCATTGCATCGGTTGGTTCACGATCGTCCGGCGGCCGATCTGACACCCCATCCATCGCAAAATGGTATTCGCGAGAATTGTGCCGGCGCAGAATCCCAAAGGCGTCCTGCACCAGACGAAAAAGCAGTCCTGCGCAAAGAAATAGGCAAAGTGCCGACCGGACCAGAACGGCGTCGCGCTATTCGACCCCCAGTCGCTGACCAGGAGCTTCTTGATTGCGACGCAGGAGACGACCAGGACGAATCCCGTAAGCAGTAAAGCAATCACCGCGCCAGCAATCGAGTGTACGCCGAGCCGCAACATAGAAATGAACATAATCGTGAAAATGAGCCCCTCGGTGATGCGCAGCGTGCCGATGCTGAACAAGTCAAACAGCAAAACCCTGGTCAGGAACAGTCCAAAATTCGGTAGGTCGTAGGTGTTGTTCTCTGCCCCAACTGACACGCTCGCCAGTTTCACGGGCGGGTTTCCAGCTACCACGACGGGGTCGTCAAGCCGCGACCGCATTTGCCGCCGAAACAGTATGTCGTTGCTCGGCGTGGAGACACCCAAAAGAAAGTTTGCCGGAAACTGCCCGTACTCGGCCACGCAGTTGTTGCCGCAGAAGAAACTCTCGGGCATGTCAAGTTGGCGCAGCGTGTAGTGTTGTGCGCCATAGTCGAGCATGTTTGTGAGGGAAGAATTTGACCAGAACACTTGGGAGCCGGCGGTAGCCAGCTCGGGGACAAGATTTATCATGAGGTCGCACTCGGACGCGCCCAACCTCGCGAAGCGCATGCCAGCGAGCGCGCGCAGATATTGCCCGGTAATTGTCCAGGTCCATTGTCGCTGTATGGCGTTCATCGCATCCATTCGGTGTGCAAGGAGGGCGCCCTTGAGCCCGCGCGAGGGATAGAGCCCCGGCGATGCGGCAGTGCAACGGATGAACAGGCAGCCCAGCAACGAGGTCAAGACGATGCTGGCCCATGCGGCGATGAACGCGTATAGGGTCAGGTCCCAGACGATTTCTGGCAGTGGTGTGACGCTGAAATAGTCACTCGAAAGCTCGGCGTCTCCGGCCGGCGTGTAGGCGCGGGCCGCCCATGCGATCACGGCGATAGGGAGCATGTTGAGGCAGAAGAATAAGAAGATGTGCATAACGACTTTGAGGGTTTCCAGCAGCCAGATCGGATGGGCGTAACGGCAGAAGTCAGCCGTACGCTTGAGCTCCGTGCAGCGGCCACTGAGACGTGCCGGCGCCCCTTCCCAGATTTCCTGGGAACCAACATCGCTGAGGATGGGTGTAAACGGGGTAATCCAGGTGCCCCGCCCAATCGTCACGTCATTGGCGACGGCGGCTCGCATCCCAATCTTGCAACCACTCTCGATACGAATAGGACCGACGTGCAGGCCTTCTCCCGACCACCTTGTTGCTTGGATGTAGGCGCCGCTCTGGATGGCGACATCGTTCTCGATGGAGATCAAGTCCAAAGGACCTAATAGGTGGGCGTCGTGTGCGCATTGAAGGTTGTTGCCAACGGTCGCGCCAAGCTGGCGCAGCGCAAACGCCGTAAGGGGCGCGCTGCGATACATCGCCATCGTGCGGAGCGCCATGTTTTCCATTCGTCCGATGCACCAGATACGCAGATGCATCTTGCTCCACTTGGGGTACACGCCCGGCGTCACATTGTTCCTGTAGATTTCGCCACCCATGGCGAACTTGATCAGCATTACCCATAGCAGGCAGGCGAAGGGCACGATGAGGCCCAGCAGGTAAAGGGCGACGTCGGCGATGATGAATTCCAGTAGGTTGGCGGTCGTGAAGAATGTCGCGACTTGAACGTACGTCAACGCGACCAGGAAACTCAGCAAGGCCGGGGAGTAAAACAACATTGCGAGCAGGATCTGCAGGGTGGTGAAGTATCCAATGGAAAGCACCCCCGCCCCGGCTTCGTTGCGCGCACGCTCATTTTCGTCGGATTGCAAAGGAACGGTATGAGGGACCTTGGAGGCCTCTTGGAGGGCTCGGGGCTGGTTGGCCACCTTTCTTGCAGTGTTGCAGGTAGTAAGCAGCGTTCGTACCGGTACCACCCATCCTGCCGCCTGCAGCTGCTGCGCCAAGCGCGCAATGACAATCGAGTGTCCACCCGCCTCGATGAATCCGTCATCCAATCCCAAAGGTTTCTCGAACACAGTCCGGCAGATCGCCAGCACTTCCTCACACTCAGGGGGTATGTCGATCGGCGTCAGGCAACTTGATGTCCGCCTTGTGGTCCGCATTTTCTGATACGTCCCCGGGGACTTGCCTGGCCTCCGGTTTCGGGCTTTTCAGTAGGCGAGACAAGTTGGGCAAGCATTTGCGGTCGATCTTGCCTGAAACGGGCTTCATCACGAATTTTTCAACGAGAAAAATATCCGTCGGCACCGACGGCGCCGGAAGTTGTTCGGCGAGCGCGCTTGTTACTCGGGCCGCCCACTCAGTTGGTGCTGGGGCAACTCCTGAAATTGGTTCTTGGCAAAGCGAGGGCGCGGTGACGAATGCAACGAGCGTCTCGTTCTGATAGTCCAGGACGGCGGCCTCGATCTCGCTGAATTGACCCTGGAGGATGTCTTCGACAGCCTGCGCCTCGACGCGGTGCCCACGCACCTTGAGCTGCGCGTCAATTCGGCCGAGGAAGTGAACACGCCGCGCCTGGATGTCGATCTTGCACTTGTCTCCCGTGCGGTAGAGGCGGCCGAATTGAGGATGGGTGATGAACTTCTGGGCGGTCTGCTCCGGCTGGTTGCGATACCCGCGCGCGACGTGCACCCCACCGATGCAGAGTTCGCCAATCTCGCCATGAGGCAGTGGTCGAAGTTGGTCGACCTCGAGGATGACGTAGGTGACATTGGGAAACGGTGAGCCGATGGTAATGGGCTCTCCTGGCCGCAGACTTTGACGGCTCGTGTCGGTGCTCGCCTCCGTTGGGCCGTAGGTGTTGATGATCTGCCGCCGGCCACGGGTCCACGGCTCCACGAGCACGCTGGGGAAAGCTTCGCCCGCCGGAACGACATAGCGGCACAACGGATAGGGGAGATCCAATTCGGGGGTTGGAGTGAGCGTGGTCAGCAGCACCGGTGGACAGAAGAGCACCGTGACCTCGGCGTCGCGCAATACGTGTACGAGCTCCGGGCCGGAACGAATCTGCTCCTTGGTCAGCATCACGACTGCGCAGCCAGACACCCAAGCGCTGTACATCTCCGAGATGCTGCCGTCGTAGCCGAGCGATGAAGTCAGCGACGCCGCGTCCATGCCAGGCAGCAGATCGAAGTAGTCGGCGTAGCTCAGGGCGAGGTTGACATAACCCGCGTGGGGGCACTCCACGCCTTTGGGCATTCCAGTGGTTCCGCTCGTGTAAAAAATCGTGGCGAGGCGCTGGGCGGGATCATCTAACCAGGGTGGCGGAACGCTTCGCGGTAACCTCTCTGTCAACGTCAAAACGTCGAGCGTCGGCAGGTCGCGAAATCTCTCCTGCCCGCGCGTGAGAATGAGCACCGGCTGTGCGTCACTCAGCATGTGGGTGATCAGAGCGTCCGGCAACGTGGCGTCGAGGAACATCACCGTGCCGCCTGCCTTGAGAATCCCGAGGTGACACGCGACGATCTGCCAGTTGTCCTGCGACATCACCACCGCGACCACCTGATCGGGGCCGGTGAGAAACGAAGAAATGGCCGCGGCAACGTTTTCGGCGCGCGCGTCGAGCTCAGAGAAGGTCAGTGACTCCCCGGTGTGGGGAATATGCAAGGCGGTGAGATGAGGGAACTTCTGGGCGGAGCGGCTGAAGACCTCCGTAAGCCACTTGACCCCTTTCTGATGCGGCACGTTCACGAAGGGCCGCTCGCCGAACACATCCGTCAGGCTGTACGGGCAGTTGTCCGCCTGCGGGACCTTCTCCGCCGCCCAAAGGTACCGCCGCCACGCCGCATAAGCCAGCGCAAGCAGCATCGCAAAAGTCGCTGTCAAGAAAATGGCTGTCAAATCTCTTCCTGTTTGCTAGCGGAGTTTACGTCCCTTGCTTCTGCTAAAGTGAACGTCGGTGTTCAAGCGGGTAAGAAGGGTGAGCACGGGAACATCGATTGTCTTTAATCGAAGTATCTCTGCAATGTGCCGGCTCGACGGATATCCAAAGTGGTGCAATGAGGGCCACCACCCATCATCTTGGAATGCCGGAACTTCAGCGGGATGACGTCGAGGCCCTCCTTTTCCAAAAGCCTCATCAAAGCTGTCTGATCGCTATCAACCACGACCAAATTCGGGTTGACGCTGAACGCATTCATGTCAATCCAGTCACTGCCGATGCATTTGGACAGATAATCGGCATCATATCTGCCGGTATTTTCCATCGGCGGGCTATAGATGACCTTCCACTGTTTCAGGACGTTGGGCAAAGTATCATTGTTGACGCGAGAGGGATTGCAGAGAAGCAGTCCGGGACGCAACGCCACCAGGGTCGAATCTATATGGCTGCCATAGTAGACATCCTTGAGGAAATGAACGCGAAATTTATCGCCCAAAATCGTCTGTAGCCATCGTCCTCCCAATTCATTGCCGGTTGCGCTAACCAGATAGATCAAATCCTGGCCCAGACGCAGGACGTTTGCGGCATCAAACGCCGGCTCATCGTTCCGCGGCGTCGGCTTCGTCAGATCGACTCCCTGGAAAAGCGAGTCCAAAAGCATGGGTTTAGGGGCGCTATACCACCTTGCACCGGACTCCATGTACTCCATCAGCAATTTGCGATAGCTGAAAGCCTCCTGAGCCCGACTGCGGATGACGTTGGGTGTTTCAATTATTTGATCACCGATGACCATCATAATGTCGCGGGGGCAATAATTGTAATACCCTTGAGATTCCCAATGTATCGTTGAAAATCTGGCCTCGTGCGGCCATGTTTGCGGGCGCCGTACGGTGACTCCGAGGTCGGTCAAGACCTGGACGAATTTATTGAGATCTTCCTCGGTCTCCTCAATGACCTTGTCGGGAAAAGGCCCGCGCGGAATTTCTGCCAACGAACGGTCGGGAAATTCTGCGAGCTGGCTGCTCAGGTCCGGCGTGGGGAACCGCGCTTGCAGCGGATTACCTACAATCACCTCCTCGAGCGGATCCCATTCATTGCAACTCCACACTCTCGACATATGCCGGCCATCTCCTCCAGTAATCGGCGGTATCAGAACAAGCTAGCTACCATCTGGCCGAATTGCTGAAGAACTCAGGAAGCGCTATTGCTGAATTAGATGCTATTGCTGTTTTCAGAACGAGGTCGCCTACGGCCAGATCAAGAACACCGAGCCCAAAGGGTGAAAATATGCGAGTCCGGTCTTGAAGAGTGCATTGTTTATTCAGAACATCTACCAGCGTGCCCGAGATAAAGTCCCTGTTTCCCATCGCCGTTTCGGTCAGATGGAGCGACGTCCCCGCTTTGAGGCAATGATCTACGTCATCCACGATATTTTGCGACGCGAGTATCACGTTCACGCAGATATCTCGCAGCGATAGGTGGATGACAGTTGGAGCATGCTCAAACAACCTTTCATTGCCGACATAGGGCTCCGGTGTTGTCGTGGTAAAAAGGATTAGGGACGCGTTGCTGATGACGTCGTCGACGCGGGTTTGAATATCGGCCTTGAACTTGTGCTGATCGCGAAGCCAGTTGCTGAAGTGCTCCGCCTCCTGGCGCTCTTTATCGTAGAGATGGATCTTGCTGAATTGCCAGTTGCGAAACAAAAGCCATTCAACGGTCGTGCGGGCAATTACCCCAGTTCCGACTATGCCGAGGCTCCCGCCAAAGGGTTTCGGGGAAATATGCTCCGCCGCCAGCGCAGCAGAGGCCGCAGTGCGCGTAGCACTGATCAGCGATGCTTCAATGCAAGCTAGTGGATAGCCTGTCGTGGCATCGTTTACGATCAGCACAGCTGAGGCCCGGGCCAAGTTGCCGATCGTGTTCTGCGGGAAGCTCGAGATCCATTTAATGCCGCTCTTTTGAACCGAACCGCCGAGATGCGCCGGTAGCGCGATAATGCGAGCGTCAGGCTTGTCGGGATATCGGAGGAAGTAGCTGTCCGGATTTATGGAATTGCCCGAAGCGTGAAAATGATATGCCGCCTTTACAGCCTCGAAAACTTGGCTTCGATGGGCCTCAATCACACTCTTAACCGTCGATCCCGGAACGATGTAGAACGTTGGCGCAGCGGCCACGACTTACTCTCCTGGTCAATTCGCAGTGGCATCTTACTTTCAGTGGCAACAACGGCCTCGACCCAGGCGGGATCATAAACAGTGTCCAGGTACTTTTCACCAAGATCGGGGGATATTGCCACGATCATGTCGCCGCGCATGAATTCGGGAGCGAGCCGTTGTACGGCAGCCAGGACTGTTCCCGTGCTACCGCCGACGAGCAAGTGATAATCTCGAACGAAGGAAAGACAGGCTTCGATCGTTTCTTCTTCGCTCACCGCTACGACATTGTCGGGGTTGGCCAAGTCAGCGAGCTTCGGCCTCACGCTGGTGCCAATACCAGGAATGTTTCGCTTCGCGGGTGCGCCTCCAAAGGTGACTGAGCCCACCGGCTCGACGGCTATAACCTTGACCGCCGGGAATACTTGACGAAGTCGCTCTGAGATTCCCGCAAGGGTTCCAGTGGTGCCAGCGCCAACGAAAACCCAGTCGACTTTATCGAACTCACGCGCGATCTCATTTGCCGTGTGCTCGGCATGAACATTTTTGTTGGCGATGTTGGCATATTGATTGAGCCAGATCGCTTTAGGCTCCGATTGCAATATTTGCTGTATTTTCTCTAGTCGACTTCCAAGAAATCCTCCGGCGGGATCGCGATCTTTAACTTCGACGACACTCGCCCCATAGAGCTCCATGCCTTTTTTGGTGGAGCGATTAGCGTTTGGATCTGTCACGCAAATGAATTTGTAACCCTTGATGGCACAAACCAAACTAAGTGCGAGCCCAAGATTACCCGATGATGATTCAACTATTACGGTTTCGCCGGGATGGGAAACGCCGCGGCGCTCCAAGTCATCGATCAGCCCTATGGCGGTCTTGATCTTGATCGATCCGGTTACGTTGAACCCTTCCAACTTTAAGAATACGTCATGCATTCCAGCAAAGGACCGCAGCCGATAAAATAGATCGGGAAAAATCAAATCTAAAGGGGACTCGACGATCATAGCCGATGCCTTGAGCAGAGTGACTCCTGCTTCCTCCGACTACTTCGCGCGAGTGAGGTGGTATACTTTAGCGATGGTCGGCGGCGCTTCGGCTTCGGTTTCGATCAACGGGCGCACGCCGCCCCCGCTCGTTCATTGTCCGCGATATTCATCGGTTGTTCATCTCTGTGGCATCGAGGCGGGCGAAGAGGATTGATCGCTTGAAATGCGAATGGTGCATTGATTCAAATCAATGTCAATGCTGCGCGTCCATGCCTCCCTTTACCTCATTCACGGACGCGGAAGAATGCAGCTGCCGGCACATAACGCCGGTCATCACACAGTCTCCGCTGCTCACTCCTAGCCGACAATTGTCACTATCGCGCTGCGATAGCCGCTCAAAACTGATGTCACCCACCTGCGCCGGCCTGCTGGTCGGGCCGGGAGAATTATGGCGACCGGATACCGTCCCCATCCCGTGGCAGGATCATTGCCGTTGCCACCCGATCGCCCACGATGAGGTAGCGCCCGATGAATTCTCGTCCCATGGTAAAGCGACCTGCCGGCCGGAGTAACCGGCCGTAGAAGAGATCCGAACCATCGATGAACTCGATCCCGACATCGCCGAAATCGAACTGAGCCTGTTGCAGGCCGTTCAGGCACTTGTAAAGGGTCTCCTTGGCACTGAACAGCGCAGCACCGAGGCAGCTGTCCACGCCCGACCTCAAGCCACGAGAATTCCTGGTGGTGTCACCGGGCGACAACACGTAGCGCAGCATCTCGGGCTGGAAACGCGACAGGTCTTCGACGTCGATTCCGATGCCCGCGATGTCGTCCGCGCGGGCGACCGCCGCCGCGCAATATGTATCGGTGTGGGTGATCGAGCCGACGAGGCCGTCTGGCCATCGTGGCGAGCGGTCAGGGTTTGCCGGCAGCGGTCCATCAGGTCTGCCGAGAGCACGAAAGCAGCGACGGGCGAAGTGTCGGCCACATGCGAATTCCCGCCTGCGCTTGTCGACGGCATTGGCGACATAGGCAGCCTCCTCCGGCCAGAGGTCTGCCTGCCAATCTGCAATCACTCCTTCTGCAACCGCGACATAGGGCGGCAAAAGGTTTGCAATCACTTCGTTAGCACCGTGCAACGTACTGTCCCGGCGGCATTTGATTTTCGCGGTCGGGCGCTGTCATGGCTGATGGGCTCACTTGGAGCCGTGCCTTTTGCGATCCGCGAGCCACGACTGCGCCGCTGACACAACCACAGCTGGGCTCGCGGCCTATGACGGTTCGGGGGTGGCTTTGGCGAGTGTACGCCATCCGGACCTCAAAGCGCTTGCGCATACGATCTCAAGGTGCAGCTCGCGATGAGCGGCTAGTTGGCCTGCATGTCAACGATTGCACCATGTTCACTCTCGATGTCGCGCATATCGGCGGCGATTTTCCGCTTGAACGCAGATCGATCTCTATCCGTCATGGGTTCGTGAAAGAACGTGAGAGATACAAGCTGCTCAACATAGGAGCATTTCACGCGGCCCGCTTCCCGGATACGAGCCGCTTGCGCGAAATAATACTGCAGCATCCCGGATGCCACCGTCGCAAAGGCCGAGAAAATAGCGGCCAGATAACGAGTAAGCTCCGTTCCGAATGGCGAAAGAGCTTTCGCAACTGTATCCGGGCAAGCCGCAAAAACGGTCGCAAGGACGCCTGTTGTGATTGCGATACTCCTGGTCAAACTGAGATATCTGTAGTTTCTCTTCGCAGTTCGCTCGTACCAAATTCGATAGGGTCGCACATAGCCATTCAGGTACTCGGTCACAGCCTCGGGGCTCGACACGGTTCGTTCCACCTGCTCCTCATGTGACTCATGTAGATCGGCCATTCTTCGCTCCGAATCTTGTTAAGCTCCTGCAGAAGCGGCTTGCTCGCCTGCCGGCGACCTATTCGCTACCACCTCTAAAAGTCGGTCGGCGCGGGTGCACATATTCCTTGCGGTCCGCGAACTCCTTCCAAGCCGGCTCTGGGGCGTCACAGCCAGGTCGCGGCGCATCGATCGGCGGCTCTACCATTCGCATGGTAGGGATGGGGCGCGGACAATTCGGAAAAATTGCCTGCGCGACGACGCGGACGACGAGTTGCGCGCCGACAATCTCCGCCATTTGCGAATCTTCGTCCCTCACGGTGGCCTCGCCGTTAACACGCAGGCGCCGCAGCTTGTCATGTATCGCGATGAATAGCATTCTAGCCCGGGGGTTTACTATTTGAACAGAGACCACTGCCGAGTAGCGCGATCATACATGCAGACTTGCTCGCGTAAGCCGGTGTGAGTGATCCAGCGCCGGGCAGCATCGAAATTGTCGACAGCGCCGATGAAGTCCCATCCCGGAGGAAACCAGCCCGCCAGGCCATTCAAGGTCGGCAGCCCGGCTCGCAGCGAAATCCACATCGCATCGGTTTGATCGAGATAATCGGGTGGCCGCGGCGCATCGATGAAAAAAGCATGGCATTCCGCCGGTGGTATCGGCACTGCCGCCAGAAAGGCGAGTTCGCGGGTGCGCGGCAAGCGGCTGTTGTTCATCAAATTCACTTGCTCGATCAGGCAGAACAGCAGAACGCCGCCGGCTATCACGTTTCGGCGTCCCAGCTGTCCGGTCGAGGCCGTGCGAAGCCAGTATTCGAGTGAGACAGCAAGACCGAGCGCGATCCAGAGATTGGCAATGAGCTGCAGGCGCATGCCGGCGCGAATGCCCGTCGCGCCGGGCACCAAGTAACGGACCAGCCAGAAACCGCTAACCGTTCCTATTCGCAAGGTAAGTAACCAGCCCAGCGCCCAGACCGCCACACCACAGGCGATGAATACGATCTGCCAGGGTCCTGATCCTAGTACGCCTTTACGCAGCACAAAAGCGAACACGAGAAATAGCACCGTCATCCCTGGAGTAACGGCAAGCATGGTCTCGCTGCCCTGGCGCAACCGCATCAACCCGGCGAGCCATCCCCAGAGCAGATTCCAACTGCTGACATTGACAATATCGCCCGGCAGTGGTGCGAATAAAAGATATTCTTGATAAGATCGCAGTGGTGCAATCGATCGCACCGGAACGTAGATCAGCACAAACGGAACAAAGGCGACAGCGAAGGCGATGGCGCCCACCGCGAGGATCACGGTCAGAGGCCGCCAATGCTGCTGCACGACGGCCGCCACGCTGCGGCCCCGCAGAGCCGTCACCGCGCCCGCGGCGATGAGCAGGGTTAGGGTGAACATCCAGGCCGTATAGACGTCAGTCGAAAACAAGAGCGCCAGCAGTGCCTCGGCGACCGCAACCCCGGCAATCGTACGAGGAGCAATCCGGGGAAATCCTCGATACCCCACAACGCGATGACGACGATGCACGGAACGTAATAAAGCAGCAGAAAGTTCGTGTGGCCGACGCCGGCTTTGATGAAGAGATTATTGGCAAACGTCACAAGTCCGGCAGCGCACAATGCAATCCAGGCGCGCACCTGCAGGTAGCGGGTAGCGATAACGAGGCTGGCCATAAAACACACCAATGACAGCACGACGAGGAGGAGCTGAAAGGCCAGGAACGGATCGCATCCAATGTCCCGCAAAATCGCATAGGGTACGATGTTGAGCAGAAAGGCCGGGGCCATTCCTAGCGCATGCGGAACCGGGTAAAAGAACCCAGGCGATACGAATTGCGCCTTTCCGCGCAGAGCATTGAAGAGGTGCTCGTGGAAATAGACGATCATTCGTCCGTCGCCGCGTTCCCCGAAAATCACGGCGAACGAAGAGAAAAGCGGGTAGCGAAAGAAGACAGTTGCGCCACCCGCCCAGGCCAAGACGCCGACGGCGAGCAAACTGCAGCTGACCGGTTGGGCCCGATCGCGCAACGGAACCCAAAGCACTACGTCCACTCCTGCCTGGTTCAGGCCTTCCCCGGCATCCGCCATTGTCTTGCGCTGAGCGCCAAGCGCGGGAAACATCCTCTACCCATCACACTCCGGTATTTGCCTGCGCGGGTAATCTCGCGAGCTAGCCGTTTTCACACGAGGGCTGGCGCGATCGCAATATTACACGCCCTTAGGTTATGAAAGGCGCCGAGCCGACCCGCACTCCATAATTTCAGCTTCGAGCGCGAGCGCCCGCACTGCCGTCTCGGTTGCTGCAAATTGTGCCGCTAGGCCGGTGATGCCAAAGATTGCTATGCGCGAGAGCCGGGGAACGATCTCTTTGAGCAGCCCACCTGTTTCCCGCTCAACTCCGGGAGATCCAGGCGGGACGCGACAACATGCGGTCTGGATAGCGCTGCTGGCGCCAGAATCCGAGTTCGGGACCGGAATTGTCTGGCAAGGGCTGCGGGCAAGCGCGGCCGGCGCGGCCTCTCGCAAAAAATGCCCGGACCGGTGATGTCGTTTCCCGGCCCGAGCAGATTGAACTAGACCGCGCTAGCGCCGCCGGTGCGGCAGTTCTCGCCTTCGCCAGTTCTCGCCCTTGAGGATGTGGTTCACGTACCTCAAGCTGGCCGGCGAGATCCCTGTACCAATCGGACAATCCAGATCAGCAAGCACGCGCCAATGAAGCCAGCAATGAGGTAGCCGATCCATCCCCCTAGGGCGATCCCGAAGAATTGCAAAATGGCGCTGGCGACCGCCGCCCCGACGATGCCAAGCACGATATTCATTATCAACCCCATGTCACTCTTCATGAATTGCTCTGCCAGCCAGCCTGCAATCCCGCCGATAATGATGGCGGCGATCCAGCCTATCGTAGGATCTGTCATGGCTCGTCTCCTCCAAAGGGGTATGTGCGGAAAGATCTGGCCGCGCTGGTGAACGGGTCCGGCGCCGCTCGGCGGACGATAGAAAAGATGGACGTACTGCTTGTTGATCTAGATCAAGAGCGATCTTCGGCCGGTACGATTTGCTAGATGTAAGCGCTTTGGGCCTGCCGGCGGCGTCTTGGCAGGGCGGGCAAGCAAGGCTCGCGGCCCTTCAACGGGCGCTGTAGCTCACGCGACGCGGACATGGGACAAAGATTTGCGCCGCAACCGTCGAGTTGAGTCAGCGATGGGCTGCAGAGCCATGGCCCCGACAGTTATGGGCTCTACCGGATAACGGTCGCGGGCGCGGTGGTTCGGTGACGCAGGAGCGTCTGTCTTAGGTACGTTCCGTCACCCATGTCTCCGGGCCGGACAAGCCAAAGGGGAGCCAAAATGCCTCATCTCCACTTCACGGATGTCGCCATTTCTCGGCTCGAAACGCCGGGGGCGGCTACGAGCGAAAACGCAGCCAGGTTCAGACCAAATCGATGGGTCAGAAGCACGGGACCAAGCGCAGCCGGGAGACGGGCGAGTTCATGGACCAGAAGAAGACCGGGAAATTCAAATCTGTGCGCCGGGAAAAGGGCTAAGCGGCGGGCCGAATGAGCAGGCGTTTTTGGAGGTGCGGATTGGTGATCCCGAGATCCTCGACTGCCTTGTTAAACGCCCAGCGCGTACACAATCCCGAGAAGCTTAGCCGCCTCGCCCCCGATGCGGCTCACCTCCCACTGGTACTCTTTTTTGCGGACTGCCCGTCTCTGAACCTGACTCACTTCCGGGAAACTCGCTGTACATGGGGACGCCCCCAAGCCGCTCGGTAAATTCATAGCTGCGGGCGAGGAATAGCCAACGACGCTCCATATCGAGAAATTCTTGGCGCCGTTGAGGATCGGCCTCCGCCTTCGCCTTTTCAGCGCACCCGCGCGCCAGTTCGTAGCACTCTTCGATTTCCGTTTTAATCGCTTTGAGCATGACACAACCCAAGAAACTTCGAGGGCCGCCTCGCGCTAAAATTTATGCCCCGCTGAAGAGTGTCAACTAGCAGGCAAAGCAAAAGTACCGCTATGCACACTTAGCGACGCCGGCCGGTGAAGCAGCATCAGAAAAGCGCTTCGCCATCCGGCCTCTTAACTCTTTGGCCTGACCCAAGTTCCCTCGCACCACGCCTCGCGTTCCCTCGACGAAGTTCTCATTCTGTCGTCATGACGTGGGAGACACTTGGCGATGCGTTTTCCCAAGTCTGGGGCGTGAGTGTTCGCTGCGCCCACGGCCGGGAGGATGGTGCTCATTCCAAATCTAGCCGCAAGTGCATCGGGCGGTTGCACCTCGACATTGAGACCCTCGTGTGGACCCGTGGACCGGCCTTCCTTCTCTCGCGATTGAATAGTCGCTTGAAGTGTCCGCGCCGCGGATCACGCTACGTCGTGGTGATGTTTCAACCCCCTTGCAAATGCAGTGTTCGGGCGATGGCCAAACACTCTCAAACTCGATATTTGCAGCTCGGAGCCAAAAAGCGAGCCAAACGAACAGCTAGCCCAGCTAAGTCATTTGAGCGGCCTGAGACATAGGTGACAGACCGTACCGGACACATGGGTAACACTTTTCGCCATTTGGCGGGAGGCGTTGATGCCGTGGAAGGAGTGTTCGGTGACGCAGGAGCGTCTACGCTTTGTCGCCCGTCTTCTCGACGGCGAGGGCATGAGCGAGGTGTGCCGCGATTTCGGCATTTCCCGCAAGACCGGCTACAAGATCTTCAATCGCTATAGGGATCAGGGGCTCGAGGCGCTCACCGATCGCTCGCGCCGGCCGGTGCGCTATGCCAACCAGCCCTGCCGGACCAGGTGGAGCGGCTGATCGTCGATC
>CAWHZA010000070.1:0-68165 GCA_963833665.1 uncultured Alphaproteobacteria bacterium
AGACAAGCCGGACGAACCTCGTTCAACCGCGCTTGATCCTGATCTGCTGACGGCGGAAATCAGCCTGTTGCTCGACTACCTGTCCGGCTTGCCCGAGCGCATTCTCACGTCCCACCCGCCCGGACATCTTCCGCCAGGCTGCGAGACTTACAGCGACGCTCTTTCTCGCTATTTCCCGATCGATGAGAAGGTCCGTCGGGGAGAAGCCCTGGCGTCGCCGGAACTTCAGTTTTTGCTCGATCTGCGTGACTATCTCAATAGCTGGGCTCAGCCTGCTACCGGCGCCTCGATTGCGTTCACCACGCTAGTTGTCCGCAAGTCGCCGGAAGCCCGTAAGGGAAAGGCTGATGCCGAGCGCGCCTATCCTGAATGGATCCAGCCGGCGCGGGCATTGCGCCGCGCCATGGTGGTATTGTTGCATCTGGCGGTGGTGATCACCTTGTCGATCGCGGCGCTTGCCGCCTACATCTATTTCGGCAGCGCCAAGATCGCGAATATCGCGGAGATCAACTCGCAGTTCAAATTGCTGGACGAGGAGATTCTTCGCGAAGAGGTTGCAGTCAACCGTCCGCCAAACACCACCATCCTGCCCTACTGCACCGATGTCGAGTCAGTTCCTAGTCCCGCCAACGCGGCGGAGACGGTTGAGCGGTTTCGCAGCGTCACCCAATCCCATCTCTGCGCCAAGCTCGGTGATTTGCTGCAAAAGCAGAGGATAGCCTACAAGAATCTCTCGCCCTGGTACTCGGCCGATGACCGCTCGCTGCCCGCCGTGCTCAACGTCGTGAGCGGCTACGTGCTGCCCGTCCTGATGGGTCTGCTCGGTTCAATGGCGTACGTTCTGCGGCGTTATCTGCGCAGTGTTGGCGATCGTCTCCTTACCCCGCGCGATCTGCGCGAATACATCGTACGGCTCGTGCTTGGCACAGTGTTCGGAGTGGCAATCGGCTTTTTCACGACCGCCGAGAATGTCATCGCCAATCCCGTCAGCTCGCTCGGCGCACCGGCGCTTGCGTTCCTCGCCGGCTACGGCGTGGAGGCCGTGTTCCGCATGCTGGATGGCCTGGCGGACCAATTCTCCCCGGCGCGGAGGTGAAGTAGTGTCCACCAACGAAGCAATGGCCCCCGCAAAACGGCCGGATTCGAGACTGGATTCCTTCGCCTCGGTGTAGCAGCCGTCCCGCCTTTATCTTGTGGGAGGCGGGAAAAACGCGAATATTTCATGCTGTTTCACGGCTATTCGCGCTCGGACGAGCGAAGCTCTTGGCCCTCGCGTCAACAGGGAGAATGTCATGCCCTTAAATATCGTAGGCGTCTGCGTGCATGGTCTCGGCGGCAATTTTTTTTCGACTGGAATGGACACCCTGGCAGCGGAGTTGAATCGGATCACGCCAGTCGGCTGTCACTTCACAGTGCGCGGCGGCAATGATCCGCGCCTCGAGGATGCGACAATAACAGCGGATTTACTGTCGGCTCTGGCGAAGGGCGCGACGGTTATTTACATCGGTCATTCGCTCGGCGCGGATTCTGCGCTGCGCTTTACCCAGACGGCGCACAATTTCAAGCTCCCTCTTATCTGTCCGGTCGATCCTGTCAGCTGGGATAGCAACGCACAGCAGGTCGTGCCCGGCCGCTGGGAGGTCGGCAGCAACGTCGAACGTGTGATCGGTTATCGGACGAACACGTTCCCCGGGGGCGGCAGGATAGCGCTCGCGGCTGGAAACACGGTGACAAATCTTACGGACACAACACTAGATGTGCCTCACGCAAGTCCTCCGGGCAGTTTGGACATTGCGTCCTCGCCTGAAGTACACGCGGTCATAGTCGCGGCCGTACATGACATTGTTACGCAGATGCAGGCGGTTACTTAGGCAAAGCCGCTGCCTGCGCAAGGCCGCGTCTCGCCGCCGGGAATACGCACTCTGCCGCACGAGATACTGCAATCACAGGTCACGCCACCCTAGCGTAACGCCGTCGCCACGTAATGCCTGTCACTTGTGACGCTGCGACGTTGGTTTCAGGCGATCAGGTTTGCAGAAGGGCAACTGAGAACCAGCTTGCGAAGGCTCGTTGAGCACGCGGCTCGTCAAGTGCCGTGTTTTGCAAGTGACTTGTCACGGGTTGCGAGCAAGGATTTCGAGAAGTCGCTTCGTGTGAAGGGCGTCAGCAAAGTGCGAAAAACGCTTTTCGCATTTCCCTACGATGCGAACCTGCACTCGACGCGCCGTGCAATACGACGCGAGCAACCCTCATCACCAACTCCGCTGCCGCGACTTCCGGCGATGCCGATGTCGTATTGCATCCCTGACAGGCGTAAGCGGCGTGAATGGCAATTCGCCCGTCAGGAATCGGGTGGCGCGCCGCCGCCGGCGGGGTAGAGACAGTTTGACCGAGATCGACCCCATCCGTTCGTCCCCGCAGAAGCGGACCAAGCGAATTCATCGCGATGTCGGGCACGCTCCGTCCGCGCTCGCGTGGGAATTAACGGAAGAGGCCCATTCGGTCGAGATTTCTCTCTACAGGGTCGACCGCATGGCGAAGCCGACGAGATCCGACTATACGCGCGGCGCCGTCTACGGCCTCGCGGCTGTGTGCATCTGGGCCGGCTTTATCGTCGTGTCGCGGCTCGGCGTGCGCACGAGCCTGACGCCGTGGGATGTCGCGGCCATCCGCTTCGCCGTCGCCGGCTTGCTGTTGCTGCCGTATGCGTTGAAAAAAGGACTCGCGCTTGACCGCCTCGGCTGGCTCGGCGTCGCCGCCATCGTGACCGGCTGCGGGGCGCCGATGGTCCTGCTGGTGAATGCGGGTTTGCTTTTTGCTCCCGCCGCCCATGCCGGCGCGCTGTTTCCCGGCGTAATGCCGCTGATGGTGGCGATACTCGCCGCCGTGATCCTGAAAGAAGGATTCACCCTCCAAAAAAGCGTCGGCCTTGTCTTGATTACGGCGGGCGCGGTCGGCATGGTCTGGGGCACGGGGGGCGCGATCGGCACCGCGCAGAACGTCGGCCACGCGCTGTTTCTCGCAGCGGCGCTGGCCTGGGCCGGCTACACGGTCGCCATGCGGCGCGCGCGGCTCGACGGCCTCCATGCCGCCGCCATCGCCGCGGTCGGTTCGCTCGTGCTCTATCTGCCGGCCTACACGTGGACCGCGGGCGCCCGCGTCTTCAACGCGCCGTTCGCCGATATTGCGCTGCAGGCGGTGGTGCAGGGCGTGCTGACCGCCATCGTGGCGCTGCTCCTCTACGGACGCATGGTCGGCATTCTCGGCGCCACGCGCGGCGCGGCTTTCGTCGCCCTCACCCCGGCAATGACCGCGCTTCTTGGAATTCCAGTCCTCGGCGAGTGGCCCTCAGCCGTGGACTGGGCGGCCATCACCCTGATCTCGCTCGGCGTGTATGTCGTCAGCGGTGGTCCGCTGCCGGCGCCGCACGTGAGGGCACGCGTCAGCGCGCAATAGCGCACCTTTCGCGCGGCAATTCGCCTCTCCCAGAAAATCGATTGAAAGCCATGCGGCCGTGGTGGCATGGTGGCGCCCGTAGCGGCGAAGACCCGCGTTTTCACGCGTCTGCACAGCGGACGCCATAAAAGGGAGGACTAAGGCCATGAGACATATCGGTCGTGCGACCGGCTTGGCACTGACAAGCCTGTTGCTATCGTCGGTTGCGGTTTGGGCGGGCCCGAAAATCGTATCCGGACCGGGCGCCAACGCGCAATGCTTCAAGCCGTGGTCGGCGCAAACCAAGTTCTTCCAATGGGAGAAGAAGCCCGGGCCGTACCGGATCGCTCTCGTCAACGGCTTCGTCGGCAACACCTGGCGCATCCAGATGGTCAAGACCGCCAAGGCCTTCGCCGAGCAGCCGGGCATCAAGGAGAACATCAAGGAGTTCAAGGTCGTTTCCACCGGCACCGACGTCGCCGCGCAGCTCGGCGCCATGGAGGATTTCATCAACCAGGGCGTCCAGGCGATCGTCACGATCGCAGTAGCGCCGGACGGATTTGATCGCATCATCCGGCTCGCCGACAAGAACAACGTCGTCGTCGTTCCCTTCGACAACATCCTCGACACCGACAAGGTGATGATGGTCAACGAGGACCAGAAGGAAATGGGCCGCATGTCGGCGCACTGGATCATGGAGCAGTCGGGCAAGAAATCCGGCGACATCCTCGAGGTACGCGGGCTGCCCGGCAATTCGGTCGACCGCGACCGGCACGTCGGCTTCCGCGAGGTGATGGAGGCGGCGCCCAACAAGTTCAACATCACCGAAGTCGTCGGCAACTGGGACACCGGCACGTCGCAGAAGGTCACCGCCGACGCGCTCGCCGTCCACGGCCATTTCGACGGCGTGTTCACCCAGGGCGGGTCTGACGGCACCGTCCAGGCGATGATGGATGCGAAGCATCCGTTCGTGGCGATGTCCGGCGAGGGCGAGAACGAGTTTCGCAAGCAGATCGCCGATCATTCCAAGGACGGCCTGAAGGGCATGTCCTACGGGCAGTCGCCGGCGCTGGTCGCTATCGCGATCAAGGCGGCGATTTCAGCACTGCAGGGCAACGTCATGCCCCAGCTCATCTCGATCCCGATTCCGGTCGCCACCTACAAGGACCTGAAGGCCGGCGAGAATTATTGGCCCGACCTCAAGGCCAATTTCTTCGCCGACAATCAGTTCAAGCCGTGCGGCGTCGAGTTCACGGCGCCGCAGATCATGGCGCAGAGCGAGAAGAACACGCAGTGATCGCCTGAGGCGAACGGCAGGATGGCCCGGCGTCGCGCCGGGCCATCATCTTGTTGGCGCCCGCATCGGCGCCACGCTCAAGGGTGACCGGATCCGGTGATGACCGCAGCGACGGCAGCCGATTTTCTCGTCCTTTCCGGGATTTCCAAGCGCTACGGCGGCGTTCGCGCGTTGGAGAACGTCGACTTCAGTTGCCGGCGCGGCACCATCCACGCCGTTCTCGGCGAGAACGGCGCCGGCAAGTCCACGTTGATCAAGATCATCGCCGGCGTCGTTGCGCCGGATGCCGGCGAACTGCGCTTCGACGGCGCCTTGCGGCACTTCACCAACCCGGCCGCCGCCGCCGCGGCCGGCATCGTTTGCATCTTCCAGGAATTGTCGCTGATGCCCGACCTTTCGGTCGCCGACAATGTCTCGATCACCTCGCCGCCACGGCGCTTCGGCATGATCGACACCCGCGCGCAGCGCCGGCGCGCCGAAGCGTTGTTGGCCGAGGTCGGTTGCGAGGACGTCAATCCGCTGCTGCGGGTGCGCGACCTGCCGCTGTCGCGCCGGCAGATGGTGGAAATCGCCAAGGCCCTTGGACAAAAGCCGCGGCTTCTGATCCTCGACGAGGCGACCTCCGCTCTGACGCGCGCCGACGTGGAGAAGGTCTACGCCCTGCTGGCGCGTCTGAAGACGGAGAACGTCGCGATCCTCTACATCACGCACCGCATGCACGAGGTCGAGGCCTTGGCCGACCGCGCGTCGGTGTTCCGCAACGGCCGCCACATCGAGACCTTCGACAAGGGCGCGCGCTCGACCGGCGAAATCGTGCAGCTGATGATCGGCCGTGACATCGCGGCGCAGTATCCGGCGAAGCCGGTACGGCCGCGCCCGGCGCCGGCGCTGAAAATCGAGAACCTCGGCTGGGAGCCCCGCCTCGAAGGCATCTCGCTCGAAGTCGGCGCCGGCGAAATCGTCGGCCTCGGCGGCCTCGACGGCCAGGGCCAGAAGAGCCTGCTGCTGTCACTGTTCGGCGTGCTGCGCGGCGTAACCGGCCGCGTCACGGTCAACGGCCGCGCGGTACGGCCGCGCTCGCCGGGGCAGGCCAAGACCCGCGCCATCGGCATCGCCCTCGTGCCCGAGGACCGCAAGACCGAAGGCCTGATGCTGCCGATGTCGATCGCCGACAATCTTGCCATCGCCTCGTTGCCAACCCTCTCTTCGGGACCTTTTGTCGACCGCGGCAAGGAGCAGCGCGCGGTCGATGCGGCGCTCGCGCGCCTGCAGATCAGGATCGGCGCCAAGAGCGACGCGGTGTCGACGCTTTCCGGCGGCAACCAGCAGAAGGTCGTCATCGCCAAATGGCTGATGACCGAACCGCGCATCATTCTGCTCAACGATCCGACCCGCGGCATCGACGTCGGCACCAAGCAGGAGCTCTATCGGCTGATGCGCGAACTCGCCGACCACGGCGCGGCGATCCTGTTCTATTCCACCGACTACGACGAACTGATCGGTTGCTGCGACCGCGTCGCCATCATGTATGACGGCCGCATCGTGCGCGAGCTCGCCGGCGCCGAGCTCAACGAGACCAACATCATCGCCAGCGCGCTCAACATCGAGGCCGGCGCCAACGCGCACGGCGGCGCCGAGGCAACCGGGGCCGCTCATGCCTAGCGATCTCGTCATCAGGCTGCGGCAGAATTTCCCCTTCGTGACCGCGCTAGTGCTGTTCTGCGCTATCTTCGCCCTTTATCAGGTCGAACATCCGCGCGGTTTCTCCTCCGCCGTCCTCGTGCAGAACGGCGATGAGGTCTTCGCTCTTGCCATGGTGGCAATGGCGCAGACCGTGCCGGTGCTGGCGGCCGGACTTGATCTTTCGGTCGGCGCGCTGATGACCATGGTCGGCTGTTGCGCGAGCTATCTGCTCAGTGGCGCCCCCGAGGGGACGCCGCTCGCGGTCGAACTTGCCGGATTGCATCTCAATCTCGGAACGCTGCCTGGCGGCATCATCGGCATCGTCCTTGGCATGATCATCTGTCTCGCGGTCGGCACGCTCGCCGGGCTGTTCAACGGCGTGATCGTCGTCTACGGCCGCATCCAGCCGATCATCGCCACCCTGGCGACCGGCGCGATCTACATCGGCATCGCGCTGTTCCTGCGCCCGCAGCCGGGCGGCAAGATCGACGACGATCTCAACTGGGCGCTGACCAACGCGCTGAGCGATTTTGCCTCGACCGTGCACATCTTCGACGATGGCGCAGCGCCGTGGTTCGCGCCGTTCGCCTGGATACCGACGTCGTTCGTTCTCCTTGCCTTGATCGCCCTTCTGGTCTGGGTTCCGTTCCGCCGCTCGATCACCGGCCGCACCGTCTATGCCATCGGTTCGGCGGAAGGCGCCGCCTACATGTCCGGCCTCAACATCAATCGCGCCAAGATCGCGGCCTTCACCCTCGGCGGCTTCTTTGCCGCCTGCGGCGGATTGTTCCTGGCGATCCAGACCTCGTCCGGCAACGCCGACCTGCCGCAGGCGGGCACCTATACGCTCAATTCGATCGCCGCGGTGGTCATCGGCGGGACCTCGCTGCTTGGGGGGACCGGCGGCGCGATCGGATCGATCTTCGGCGCGCTGATCCTGCGGGTGATCTCCTTCTTCTTCCGCATCTACGACATCGCGCCGTTGTTGCAGCCGCTGTTCGAGGGGATCATTCTTCTGGCCGCGGTAAGCATCGGCGCGCTGCGCGTGCTGCGCGTCAAGAATACGCTGGAGCTGTTCAGGTGAGTACGATCCCGGCGCGCCTGACCCTCCCCCGCGACGACCGGCCGATCCTGATTGCGGCGCTGTTCATCGTCGCGATCCTGATCGCCGGCACCGCCTATACCTGGGAGCGCTTCGGCAGCGCGCCGCTCATCTCCCCGACCTATCTGCTGCAGCAACTGCAGATCGGGGCCTTCCTCGGCATCGTCGCCGCCGGGATGATGCTCGTCATCCTCGTCTCCCAGATCGACCTGTCGACCCCGTGGACGCTGACCGCCGCCGCGATGATGGCGACCACAGTCGGGGGCCCGGAAGCTATCCCGGTCGGGCTTTCCGTCGGCCTCGCCGTCGGCATCGTCAACGGCCTCGGCGTCGCCTATCTGCGCGTGCCCTCGATGATCTTCACGCTTGGCGTCAATGCGGTCATGCGCGGGCTCATGGTCGCGCATACCGGCGGTTTCGCGCCGCAGACCACGGCTACCGGCCTGATGCGAACGCTCGCCGCTGAGCGCAGCTTCGGCGTTCCCAACGCCCTGTTCGTATGGCTCGCCGTTTCGGCGGCCGTGGTGATCATCCTGCAGCGCATGGCGCTCGGCCGCTACATCTACGCCATCGGCAACAAGGAGGCCGCGGCCTATCTCTCCGGCGTCAACACGCGGGGCGTGACGGTGGTCTGCTTCGCGCTCTGCGGGCTTACCGCCGGCATCGCCGGCGTGCTGCTCGCCGGCTACTCGCAGAAGGCCTACCAGGGCATGGGCGACGCCTATCTCCTGCCCTCGATCGCCGCGGTGGTGATCGGCGGCACCAATATCCTCGGCGGCCGCGGCCGTTATCTCGGCACGCTGGTCGGCGTGATCCTGATCGTGCTCCTGAACAGCGTGCTCTCGATCATGGAAATGCCGGAGGCCGGCCGCCAGGTGATCTATGGCGGAGTCATCATCCTGATGCTGCTGGTGTACGGGCGCGGCGAGCGGGTGACGAGCTGAGCCGAGACCCGACGGCGCAGACATTCACTAACTTCACGGGAAGGAAAAAATGGACCGTCGCCCGTTCGCACCCCCGCTCGGCCAAACGGGCGCACCACTCACGCCCACCACCCCGCTGCCGCTCGGGCCGCTGCCGGGCTCGCGCTATCCGGATGCGCACCTTGAATCTCTGAGAAAGCCCAAGGGTGCGCTCGGCCCCGCCGGCTTTCCGGCGTTCGCCGGCACCAACGCCGTCGAGCGGATCGCCACCGGATTTCGCTGGGCGGAAGGTCCCGTCTATTTCCCAGCGGGACGTTATCTCCTGTTCAGCGACATTCCGAATAACCGCATCATGCGTCTGTCGGACGACGACAACCACCTGAGCGTATTCCGCGCGCCGTCGATGAATTCAAACGGCAACACGAGCGACCGCGTCGGCCGCCTCATCACCTGCGAGCACAGCACCCGGCGGGTCACGCGTACCGAGTTCGACGGCTCGATCACCATCATCGCCGACAGCTACAACGGCAAGAAGCTGAACGCGCCGAACGACGTTGTCGTCGCCGCCGACGGCTCGATCTGGTTCACCGACCCGAGATACGGGATCATGGCCAACTACGAGGGACTCAAGGCCGAGCAGGAGCAGGAGAAGCAGAGCGTCTACAGGGTCGATCCGCAGAGCGGCGCGATCAAGGTCGTGGTCGACGACTTCGTCGAACCCAACGGGCTTGCCTTCTCGCGCGACGAGAAAAAGCTCTACATCGTCGACACCGGCTACAGCGACGGCCCCGACAACCCGGCCCATATCCGCGTGTTCGACGCCGACATCGAGAGCGGCAAGCTCGCGAACGGCCGTGTCTTCGCCGAGGATTTCAAGCCCAGCAACAGCGACGGCGTGCGTTGCGACATCGACGGCAATGTCTGGTGCTCTATGGGGTGGGGCGACCCGCAGGAGGACGGGGTGCGCTGCTACGCTCCCGACGGCGACCTCGTCGGCAAGATCCACATACCGGAGACTTGCGCCAATCTGTGCTTCGGCGGCCGCTTCAAGAATCGCCTCTACATCTGCGGCTCGACCTCGCTCTACGCGGTCTACACCGGAACGCAGGGCGCGACGAAGCCATAATCCGGCCGGGTGCGGCTCAGCCGCGCGCGACCGCGCGCGCCGCTTCGATCACGTCGGAGACGCCGGCAAACTTCGCTCCCTCGACCACAAGCGTGCGGGCGAGACTCAACGCCTTGCGCTCGCAGATCGCGCGCCGCTCCGGATCGGCGATGCTTTCCAGGTCCTCGACGTGGGCGAGGCCGAGAATGCGGCGGATCATCTTGAGCCCGCCGAACGCGAGCGCATCCTCGAACAGAGATCGCAGAAACCGCCGACGCTCTGCGTCCAGCGCGGCTTCGTCCTGCGGCGAGATGAACAGGCCGGCGACAAAGGCTTCGCCTCCCTTCGCCTGCCGCCACAGCGCCAGAAAGCGGTCGTGAAACCCGGCCCACACCTCGACGACCTGGTCGAGTATCCAGGCGCGATAGGGGTCACGGGCGTGCAGCGCCGCCTCGTGGCCTTCCTGCGCGAAATAGGCGAGCAGGAGATTGCCGATCACTGCACCGACATCGAAGCCGATCGGGCCGACGAAGGCGAATTCCGGATCGATCACCCTCGTGTCGGCGGTCGTCAACATGATCGAACCGGTGTGCAGGTCGCCGTGGATAAGCGCCTGGGCGTCGGTCAAGAACTGGTATTTGCGCGCCTGCGCCGCGGCCTTGAGCGGCGCGTCGGTCTCGAAGGCGCGCTTGTCGGCGTCGAGTTGCGGGCTGGTCCAGCGGTTGAGCGGCGCCTCGCGGTAGGGATCGGTGAAGACCAGGTCCTCGGTGATCCGGCACAGCTCGATATTGCGCGCGAACAGTTCGAGCCGGCGCTTGTGCTCGGCCGCGGTGCCGGCGAGCACCGAGGTGTGAAACAGCGTCGCAGCGAGAAATTCGGCGATGTCGGCGGCGAAGCGCGGGTACTCGATCCCACGGACCAAACCTTTGCGCATGATGATATGCGGCGAAAGGTATTCCATCACGATCATCGCCTGCTCGCGATCGAAGTGGAAGACTTGCGGCGTCAGGCGGGGAGCGTAGCGGCCCTCCTCGACGAGCGCGTTGTATTCGAACCACGACCGCGCGAGCGGCAGCGGCCAGGATTCGCCGACGAGGCGCACGTAGGGCAGCGCCTGCTTGACCACGAGCCCGCCGGCCGGCCCCTCGACGATAAAGACGAGATTGAGGTTGCCGTCGCCGACCTCGCGCACGCGCCACTCGGCCGGCTTGCCGCCGAGCCTTGCCCGCAGGTCGGGCAAGCCGGCGAGGATCGAAAAAAGTTTGGCGCCGTCGACCGGCGCGTAGGCTGCGGCCATCTCGCGCCCTCGCCCGCTTCTCAGGCACCGGCGCTGCGCGGCGCGCGCAGCCGCTCGGCATAGATGTTGATGACGAGTGCTGCCAGCAGGATCAGGCCGCGGATAAGGATTTTGAGGAAGCTGTCGATCTTCACGTAGTCGAGCCCGTTGTTGAGAACGCCGAGGACGAACAGGCCGACGATGGTGTTGCCGATGCCGCCGCGGCCGCCGAACAGGCTGGTGCCGCCGACGACGACGGCGGCGATGGCGTCGAGCAGGAAGGTGTCGAACTCGTTCTGCTGGGCGCTGCCGAAATAGGCGACGCCGATCATGCCGGCGACGCCCGAGCACATCGCCGAGATCACCATCACCGCGCCAACGACGAGCCGGGTGTTGACGCCGGAATACTCCGCCGCCTCGCGATTGCCGCCGACCATGTACACGTAGCGGCCGAACCGCGTGTAGGTGAGGACGAGATGCGCCACGAGCAGAAACAGCGCGGCGACAATGATGATCCAGGGAATGTGGGCGATCGACTGCGAGCCCAAGGTCTGGATCAGCGGCGGCACCGAGTAGGCGATCTGCCCGCGCACCAGGACCGCCGATATGCCGGCGCCGATCTGCATCATCGCCAACGTCATGATGAAGGAAGGGATGCCGATGCGGGTGACGCCGAAGGCGGTGAGGAGCCCGAGCGCGAAGCAGGCGAAGAGCGCGAAGATGATCGCGATGGCGCCAGGCATCGGGATGTTGCCGATGTTCACGTAGTCGGGCTGCAGCGTGAAGAAGGTCAGCACGATGGCGGTGGCGTTGGCGATGGCGCCGACAGAAAGATCGATCTCGGCGGTGAGGATGACGAAGGTCAGGCCGACGGCGATGATGCCGGTGACCGATACCTGCTGCAGGATGTTCTCCAGGTTATCGAG
The DNA here is from genome assembly GCA_963833665.1 of uncultured Alphaproteobacteria bacterium. Taxonomy (GTDB): domain Bacteria; phylum Pseudomonadota; class Alphaproteobacteria; order Rhizobiales; family Xanthobacteraceae; genus BOG-931. The sequence continues at coordinate 11,748 of CAWHZA010000070.1, forward strand.
CGTCGCGAACGAGGGGCTGGCGATGCTGAAGAACAGGACGAGGAACAGGAGCGTGATGAAGGGCGCGATATTGCGCAGTTGATTGCGGGCGAAATCGGCGAGCCGCAGCGGGCGCTTGGCGGCGACGGCAATATCGGACTTGGTCGCGTCCATATCTGTTCGTCCCGTCAAGCGGCCGCCAGCAGGCGATCCTTGCTGATCGCTTCGTCGGCAAATTCGTGCGCAACTTCGCCCTTGCGCATCACCAGCACGCGGTCGGCGAGCGAAAGCACCGTCTCCGGCTCGGTCGAGAACACGACGATGGCGATGCCCTGGTCGCGCAGCGCGCGCACGATCTTGACGACGTCCTCTTTGGCGCCGACGTCCATGCCGCGGGTCGGTTCGGCGAGCAGCAGGATGCGCGGGGCGTGGGTGAGCCACTTGGCGAGCGCAACCTTCTGCTGATTGCCGCCGGAAAAGGCGCGCAGCCGCGCCTCGACGTTGGGTGGGCGGATGTCGAGCGCCTTGACCTGCTCGCCGGCGAGCGCCCGCTCGCGGTCGGGCTTGAGCAGAAACCGCGCCAGCCGCCGCAGCACCGCGATCGATATGTTCTTGTAGATCGGCTCCTCGCCGAACAGCATGGCGCGGCGGCTCTCGGCGACATAGGCGACGCCCGCCTGGCGCGCGGCGCTGGTATTGCCGAGGTTCGCCGGCTTGCCGGCTATGGCGAGCGCGCCGTGATCGGGCCGCAGCTTGCCGAACAGCGTGCGCGCCAGCTCGAGCTGGCCGCAGCCCATGAAGCCGTAGATGCCGAGCACCTCGCCGCCGCGCGCGGCAAAGCTTACGTCGCGATAGGCCGGCGCCAGCGTCAAATCCTTGACCTCGAGCACGACCGGCGCCTCCCGGCGGCTCGTGAGCTTGATCTCGCCGAGATAGCTCTCCTCGAGCTCTTCGCGCCCGGCGCCGATCATCCGCTCGATGATCCATCCCTTGTCGATCGCCGTCGTCACCGGCGTGGTCGCGACCTTCCGGCCGTTGCGGAAGATCGTGATCTCGTCGGAAACCTTCAAAATGTCCTCGAGGAAGTGCGAGATGAAGATGATGCTGCGGCCGCCGCGCTTGAGCCTGATCAGAACCTCGAACAGCCGCTCGATCTCCGGCGGCGACAGGGCGGAAGTCGGCTCGTCGAGAATGATGATGCGCGCGCCGGAGAACAGCACGCGGGAAAGCTCGACGAGTTGCTGCACGCCGATCGGGAAATCGCCGAGCCGCGCGCGCGGATCGATGTCGAGCCCGAGGCTCTTGAGCTGCTCGCTCGCCTGGCGCGCCATGAAGCGCCAGGCCACGATGCCGAAGCGGTTGACCGGCTGCACGCCGAGAAACACGTTCTCGGCAACGGTGAGCTCCGGCGCGACCGAAAGCTCCTGGTGCACCATGCCGATGCCGGCGGCGAGGGCATCGCCCGAGGAGCGGAAATGCACTGGGCGTCCATCGACGCGCATTTCGCCCTCATAGCCGGCGTGCACGCCGGCTATGATCTTCATCAGCGTGCTCTTGCCGGCGCCGTTCTCGCCGACGAGGCCGTGGATCTCGCCGACCTTCAGCGAAAAATCGACGGCGCGCAGGGCCTGCACGCCGCCGAACGACTTGGAGATGCCGGAGAGTTCGAGCAGCGCCGGACCCATCGCGGCTGGACTTTCCAGCGGTTCGCTCAAATGAGGAACTGGTCCTCCATCCACAGCATGCCGTCGGCGTTGGCCTTGGTAACGACCGGCCCGTCGGTGACGATGTTCTTCGGAATATCCGTACCGGTCTTGGCGCCGTTGATGACCGCCGATACGCCGGCGATGACCGCACCGCCGTGAATGCGGCACGATGGATTGCGCACGGTCGCGTACATCTGCCCGCCTTGGACCGCTTTGATCGCCGGCGGCATGGCGTCGACGCCGCCGATCTTGGTCTCGGTGCGTCCCTTGGCCTGCATCACCTTGGCCGCGGCCAGCGCCATGTCGTCATTGTGGAAGAACGCCGCGTCGATCTTCGGATATTTGGTCAGCAGCGTCTCCCAGATGCGGGCGACCTTGGTCACGTCCCAGTCGGCCGGCTGCTCATCGAGCACCTGCACTTTGGGGAATTTCGACACCACCGACTTGAAGCCGCGCGCGCGCCCCTGCGCGCCGGTGTGGCCGAGCGCGCCCTGGGTCATGACGATCGTGCCTTCGCCGTTGATGGCATTGACCAGCGCCTGCGTGACCGAGGCGCCCATGAATTCGTTGTCGGGCGCGAGGAAGCTCAGCACCTTGATCGTATCGAGCGGGGCGATCAGCGTGTCCATGTCGATCACCGGGATGCCGGCGTCGATCATCTTGTTCACCGGCGCGGTGAGCGTGCCGATGCCGAAAGCCTGGATGGCCACGAAATCCCACTTCTGCGAGGCCATGTTGTCGATCGCCGAGCGCTGCTTGACGGCGTCGAGCTGGCCGTCGAACCAGGTGACCTCGACGTTGAACAGGCTGCCCCAATACTCGGCCGCCTGCTTGCCCTGCGCGCACCACGTCGCCTGCAGGCCGGCGTTGGAGAAGGCGGCTTTCAGCGGCCGCGTCGCCTTGCCCGCTTCCTTGGCCATGGCCGCGGTGACGAGAGGATTGAAGCCGAAGCCGCCGAGCAGGCCGACCGCACCGCCGCCGACCGCGGCGCCCTGGATGAGTTCGCGCCTCGTCTGAGTCATGCATTCCTCCCGAAAACTTGGCATTGCCGCCATTGGTTGAGGTTGAGTTTGCCCCGCACCAGCATGACACGGGGGCGGAACCGACTTCAAGCAGGCTGCGGCCGCCGTGAGGCAGTGCGACGCAGGGGTTGGTGCGCCCGGGCGTGCTGAGCCCGCCCGTAATCACTCACGGAGCAGTGAAAATGTCGGTGCCGATCTAGCCGCGCGGCAGTCGGAGATTTTCCGCGACTTCGGCCGCGGTGGGCATCGAGGGCCCGGCGCCCATCCGCTGCACGCAGATCGAGGCGGCCACGTTCGCGTATTCCAGTGCCGGCGCAATCGGTACGCCGAGCGCGGTTTGTGCAGCAACCGCTCCGACGAAGCAGTCGCCGGCGCCGGTCGGGTCCCGGCTTTCCACGGCCTTGCCGGGAATGGTGAGCGCCTTGCCCTGCGCCCAGGCCACCGCGCCGCGGCGGCCCAGCGTCACCACAACGCTCTGGCCGTCTCGCCTCTGCAGCGTGCGTGCGGCTTCGACAATGTGAGCGTCGGAAGCGCTCTCGCCAATCTCGGTGCCTGCAATCGCGCTAAGCTCGGTCTCGTTGAGAACGAGGATGTCCACGAGGTCGAGCAAGCCGCGGTCGAACGCCGCGGCCGGCGCCGGATTGAGGATGGTCGTGGCGCCGGCGGATCGCGCCCTGGAGAAGAAGGCCGTGACGGTCGGCAGGGGAATCTCGAACTGACTGACCGCGACGTCGCCTGTTGCCAAGGCGGGCTCCGCCACGTCGCGTTCCGACAGCAATGCGTTGGCGCCCGGGATGACGACGATTGAGTTGTCGGCATCCGCCACCGTGATGACGGCTGTGCCGGTACGCGCCTCCGCCGTGTCGCGCAGAAACTTGAGGCCCACGTTCTGCGCCGCGAGAAATTGCCGCAACTCGCGCCCGAAGGCATCGTCGCCGACCTTGCCGATCAAGGCCGTCGGGGCGCCGAGCTTTGCCGCGGCAACGGCCTGATTGGCGCCCTTGCCGCCGGGGAAAAAGAACACCTCCCTTGCCCACAACGGTCTCGCCGATCTGCGGGTGCCGCGCGGCGGTGGCGACAACGTCCATGTTGACGCTGCCGGCTATCCAAACGCTGCGCATGCTCCGTCTCCCGGCGGCACCTTGATTCCCGGACGGATCGTGGCGATCATCGATCTTCGACAAATTCTTCGGTGAATGACGTCCTCCTCTTCCACCGGCCCCACGCCTTCTTGCGCTGAACGAGTGACCGCAATGACAAACGCTGTCTACCCCTGCCTGAAGGAAAAGCCGGTTCTGATTTCCGGAGGCGCGTCAGGCATCGGCGAAGCGATCGTGAAGAGTTTCGCGGCGCAGGGCGCCCGTGTCGGCTTCGTCGATCTGATGGCAGATGCTGGAGCTGCGCTGGCCAAGGAGCTGCAGAATTCCGGCCAGACGGTCATGTTCCAGCACTGCGACATTACCGATACCGGCCAGTATCAGCAGGCCATCGGGCGGTTTGAAGAAGCGCATGGTCCCTGCCTAGTGCTGGTCAACAATGCCGCGAACGACACCAGGGCGGACTGGCGGCAGATCACCGCCGAGGAGTTCAACCGCCGGATTTCTATCAACCTGGCGCATGCCTTTTTCGCCATTCAAGCGGTCGCGCCGGGCATGATGGCAGCGCGGCATGGCTCGATCATCAATTTCGGCTCGATCAGCTGGATGGCGGCGCAGGCCGGCATTCCGGTCTACACGGCCGCGAAGGCCGCCACGCACGGCATGACACGCTCGTTCGCGCGGGAATTGGGCCAATACAACATCCGGGTGAACACGGTCGTTCCCGGATGGGTGATGACCAAGCGCCAGCTCGACCTGTGGGTCGACGACGCCGCCAACGAACTGATCGACCGGAGTCAGTGTCTCGCCGGAAGAGTGCAGCCGCAGGACATCGCCGCGATGGTGACCTTCCTCGCCTCGGACAATGCGCGTATGTGCTCGGCGCAGAATTACGTTGTCGATGGCGGCTGGGTCTGACCGATGACCGCTAACGGCGCCGGATAGTGCCGATCGTACGATCGAAGTTGGCCGATGTGAAACGCACGGCGGCCCTCGCCCTGCTCTGCCTCGCCGTGGCATTGCCGCCGGCAAGCGATGGCCGCGCCCAGGAATTGGCGGGCCCCGCCGAGACGGCGCTCAAGGCGCTGCTGGCAAACTCCGCGGTGGCGAAGGCGCTGGAGCAGATCAAAGCCGACGACGCGCGCACGCTCGCGGAACAGCGGCGGATCACTGAAATCGCGGCGCCGCCATTCAAGGAGCACACCCGGGCGGAATTCTACCTGCAGCGCTTTCACGAACTCGGTCTCGACGATGCGGCGCTCGACAGCGAAGGCAATGTGGTCGCCCTGCGCAAGGGCAGCGGCAAAGGGCCGAAGCTCGTCGTCTCCGCGCACCTCGATACGGTATTCCCGGAAAATACCGACGTGACGGTGCGGGAAGCCGACGGCGTTCTGCGCGCACCGGGGATCGGCGACGATGCCCGCGGGCTCGCCGCCCTCCTCGCGGTGATCCAGACCCTAAATGCCAATGCGATCACCACCACCGGCGACGTGATGCTGGTCGGCACCGTGGGCGAGGAGGAGCTCGGCAATCTACGCGGGGTCAAGGCGCTGTTCCGCGACCACCGCGACATCGACGGGTTCATCTCGATCGACGGCCTCGGCATCACCCGCGTGGTCAATCGCGCGACCGGAAGCCTTCGCTACGAGATGATCTTCCGCGGACCGGGCGGCCACAGCTTTCAGGAATTCGGCCTGCCGAGCGCCATACACGCCATGGGACGGGCGATCGCCGGAATCGCCGACCTCGAAACGCCTGCCGAGCCGAAGACGACATTCACGGTCGGCACGGTGCGCGGCGGCACGTCGGTCAACGCCATTGCCGGCGAGGCGCACATGACCGTCGACCTGCGTTCGAACGCGACCGAGGAGTTGCTGAAGCTCAAGGCGCGGGTGCTCGCGCTCGTCAGCGAGGCTGCTGCGGAAGAAAACAAGCGGTGGGGCTCCGACCGGATCACCGTCGAGACCAACCTGATCGGCGAGCGTCCGGCCGGCGTGGTCGCCGAGGATTCGCCTTTGGTTGAGGCGGCGCGGCGGTCGGCGGCGGCGATCGCACGCGGGCCTCACGTCGTGTTCGCGGGGGCGAGCACCGACTCCAACCTCGCCATGTCGCTCGGTATCCCGGCGGTCACCATCGGCGGCGGCGGCGAAGGCGGCAACTGGCACTCGCTCAACGAATGGTACAAGCCGACAGATGCCTATCTCGGGCCGCAGAACGCGCTCCTCACGCTCTTGATGCTCGTGGGAATGGAGGGCGTCAGCGCGCCGGTCCTGCCGCGGCGCGCGGCGAGGTAGCGGCCATCCATTTAACGCCTGGGAATGCGTGCGCCGCTCCGCGATCGGGGAAGTCGAGAGGGTTGTTGCTCGCGGCGCGCGCGTCAAACCGGAGCGAGCGTCACCGGCAGTCCGTCGCGTGGATACGGGATCGGCAGCAGGCGCCAGTTCGCCCGATAGCCGGGTTCAACTGCGACGCGGAAATTGTTGAGCAAGTGCCACGTAAAACATTTGGCCTGCATGTAAGCAAAATGCAGCCCGAGGCACATATGGGCGCCGCCGCCAAAGGGGACGAAGGCGAATTTGTGCCGGCCGCGCGTCGCCTCCGGCGTAAAGCGCATCGGATCGTAGCGCTCCGGGTCGGGCCATAGTTGCGGCATGTAGTGGGTGAAGATCGGGCTGACGTTCACCCCGACGTTGGCCGGGATGCGGAAGCCGTTGAACTCGAACTCGCGCAAGGCGCGCCGCGGGATCGACGGCACCGGCGGCATCAGCCGCAGCGCTTCCTTGAACGCCATCTCGGTGAGCGCGAGATCGTCGAGGCGCTCGAACGGCAAGGGCTCGCTGGGCGCGAGGCCAAGGCCGCGATGCTCGGCGCGGAGCTTCTCCTGCCAGTCGGGATCGGCCGCGAGCCGGTCGACGAACGCGGTGAGCGAGGAGGTCAGCGTGTCATGCGCCGCCATCATCAGAAAGTTCATGTGGCCGACGATGTCGGCATTCGAGAGGAACGTGCCGTCCTCCCAGGTGGCGCGGCATAGCTGCGAGAACAGGTCGTCCCCTCCCCGCTCGCGCCGCAGCGGAATCTGCCGGTTGAAATAATCGGCGAGGAGCGCGCGTCCGCGCACGCCGCGGCTGAACCGTGTGCCCGGAAGCGGCGCGCGGATGACGGAAATCGAGGCCGCCACCATGGCGATGAACGCCCGCTTGACGGCCTCGAGTTCGGGCCCAAGTTCCCCGCCGAGGAAGGAAGTCGCCGCGAGGTCGAGCGTCAGTTGCTTGATCGCGGGATAGAACTTGAACCCGCGCCGGCGGGGCCATTGCGCCAGGCCTTTCGCGATTCCCGCGTTGAGACCTGCAAGATAGGACCGCATCGGGTCCGCCTTGAAGGCGACGGACAGCACGCGCCGGTGAACGCGGTGCTCGTCGAAATCGAGCAGCATCAGCCCGCGGGGAAACAGCTTGTCGAGGACGATGCCCCACCCGAGCGCGGACGAGAACTGCTTTTGCGGATCAAGGAACACCAGCTCGTTGGCTTCGGGTCCGAGCATGGTGACGTTGGCATGGCCAAACGCGCGGCCGCGGTGAACCATGCCGTAGCGTTGCACGCGCCGCTCGACGAACCCCCGGTAGTCGGCGACGATCGCCAGCGTGTGGCCGACGAACGGCCAGCCGTCGTCGCCGGGAATGTGCGCAAGCAGTCCGCCGGTCGGACGTGCGGAGCCATTGGCCCCAGTTCGCCGCGTCTCAAGAGTGTCTACCGACATGGCGCCTTCTCCGGCGGGGAGCTTTTACGCCACCGCCACACCTTTTGCGTGCTCCGTATCTCACACTCCGACGCCTTTCGCATAGCTGTTTACCATTTCGCGCATAGCTCGGCCCAAAATCGGCCCAAAGCGCTCGGGCAAACGCGTTTGTGAGTTGTCCAGACAGACGACACGGTTATGGTGCAAACGTGGCGAAAGCGGTTTTCGCCGCGGGGGTGGACGTTGGTTGGAGCTAAGGCACAGACCATGCTTGCCATGGGGGGAGTTCGTCTGGAATGACCGCGATAGTCCGCATCGCGTTGCGGCGCCCCTATACCTTTGTCGTTCTCGCGCTACTGCTTCTGATTATCGGCCCGCTCGCCGCCTCGCGCACCCCCGTCGACATCTTCCCGGAAATCAGAATCCCGATCATCGCGGTGGTCTGGAATTTCACCGGGTTGCCGCCGGATGAGATGGCCGGCCGCATGGTCTCGCCGTTTGAGCGGGCGCTCACGACCACGGTCAACGATATCGAGCATATCGAGGCCAACTCCTACACCTCCGTCGGCATCGTCAAGATTTTCTTCCACCCCGGTACCGACGTGCGCACCGCGAACGCGCAGGTGACCGCGATCTCGCAGACCATGCTGCGGCAGATGCCCCCCGGCTCCGTGCCGCCGCTCATTCTCAACTACAATGCGGCGACCGTCCCGATCATCCAGTTGGCGCTCGCCGGCAAGGGACTGCCCGAGCAGACACTGTTCGACCTCGGCCTCAACTTCGTGCGCACCCCGCTGAGCACGGTGCCCGGCGCGGCGATGCCCTGGCCCTACGGCGGCAAGTTTCGTCAGGTCCAGATCGACATCGATCCAGTGGCGATGCGGGCGCGCAGCCTTTCCGGCCAGGACGTCGCCAACGCGCTGGCCGCGCAGAACCTGATCATCCCGGTCGGCACGCAGAAGATCGGAACCTTCGAATATGCGATCAACCTGAACAATGCGCCCTCGGTGATCAAGGCGCTCGGCGACCTGCCGATCAAGGTCGCCAACGGCGCCATGGTCTACGTCCGCGACGTGGCTCAGGTGCGCGACGGCAGTCCGCCGCAGACCAACATCGTTCATGTCGACGGCAACCGCTCCGTGCTCATGGTCATACTGAAGTCCGGCGGAGTATCGACGCTTTCGATCATCGACGGAGTCAAGAAGAAGGTCGAGGAGATACGGCCGACGCTGCCGAGCAACCTCAAGCTCACGCCGATCGGCGATCAATCGCTGTTCATCAACGCCGCGATCGGCGGCGTCGTACGCGAGGGCCTGATCGCCGCGGCGCTGACCAGCCTGATGATCCTGCTCTTTCTCGGCAGCTTCCGCTCGACCTTGATCATCGCCACCTCGATCCCGCTTTCGGTGCTGGGCTCGATCGCCACGCTCTGGGTGCTCGGCGAGACGCTCAACATCATGACCCTGGGCGGGCTCGCGCTCGCGGTGGGCATCCTCGTCGACGAGGCGACGGTGACCATCGAGAACATCAACTGGCACCTCGAGCAGGGCAAGGACGTCGAGACCGCGATCCTCGACGGGGCCGAGCAGATCGTCACGCCGGCATTCGTGTCGCTTCTGTGCATCTGCATCGTGTTCGTGCCGATGTTCTTCCTGACCGGCGTGCCGCGCTTCCTGTTCGTGCCGCTCGCCGAGGCGGTCATGTCGGCGATGGTCTGGTCGTTCATCCTCTCGCGCACGCTGGTGCCGACGATGGCGAAATACATGCTGCGCCGGCACGATGCGCCACGGCGTCGATCAGCGGCCGCGCTCGCGCAATCCGCTGGTCTGGCTGCAGCGCGGATTCGAGGCCCGCTTCGAGCGCGGGCGCCTCGCCTATCGCGAAATGCTGACCATGGCGCTGCGCCATCGCGTGGTGTTCGTAAGCTGCTTTATGCTGTTCGTGGTCGGGACCTTCGCGCTTGCCCCCTGGGTCGGGCGCGACTTCTTCCCGCAGGTCGACGGCGGCCGGATCCTGATGCACGTGCGCACCCATGTCGGCACCCGCGTTGAGGAAAACGCGCGGGAATTTGCGGAAATGGAGAAGGTCATCCGCCAGATCATTCCGCCCGAAGAGCTGGAAACGCTGGTCGACAACATCGGCTTTCCGATCAGCGGCACCAACATGACCTATAACAATACCGGCACCATCGGCTCGGCGGACGGCGAGATCCAGATCGGGCTGAGCCACGAGCACCGGCCCACGGAGGATTACGTCCGCACCTTGCGCGAGGAGTTGCCGGCCCGCTTCCCCGGCGCGACCTTCTCGTTTCTGCCGGCCGACATCATCAGCCAGATCCTCAACTTCGGCTCCCCGGCGCCGATCGAGGTGCAGATCCGCGGGCCGAACCTCGACGCGAACTTCGCTTACGCGCAAAAGGTCCTGCGCGAGCTGCGGCACGTTCCGGGTCTGGTCGATGCGCGCATCCAGCAGTCGCTTGACGCGCCTGCCTTCGAGGTCAATGTCGACCGCACGCGGGCGCAATACGTCGGCATCACCGAGCGCGACGTCACCAACAGCATGGTGGTCAACCTCGCCGGCTCAAGCCAGGTGCAGCCGACGTTCTGGCTCAATCCCGACAACGGCGTCAGCTACTCGATCGTGATGCAGACGCCGCAGTATCAGGTCGATTCGCTCAACGCGCTGCAGAATCTTCCCATCACCGCGCCGGGAATGCCGCCGCAGACGCTGGGCGGCATCGCCGACTTCAAGCGGGTGGCGAAACCCGCGGTCGTCGCGCAATACAACATCCAGTCGATGATCCAGATCTACGGCACCAGCCAGGGCCGCGACCTCGGCGCCGTCGCCGCCGACGTGCAGAAGATCCTGAACGACACCGCGAAGGATGCGCCGAAGGGTGCCCAGGTGGCCATGCTCGGGCAGGTCAAGACCATGAACAGTTCGTTCTCCGGGCTCATCTTCGGGCTGCTGGCGGCGGTCGTGCTCATCTATCTGCTGATCGTGGTCAACTTCCAATCCTGGGCCGATCCGTTCGTGATCATCACGGCGCTGCCGGCAGCGCTCGCCGGCATCGTCTGGATGCTGTTCGCCACCGGCACGACGCTGTCGGTGCCGGCACTGACCGGCGCCATCATGTGCATGGGGGTGGCGACCGCCAACAGCGTCCTCGTCATCAGCTTCGCCAAGGAGCGGCTGGAGCAGCACGGCGACGCCGCCGCCGCCGCGATCGAAGCCGGATTCGTCCGCCTGCGGCCGGTGCTGATGACGGCGCTGGCCATGATCATCGGCATGCTGCCGATGGCGCTTGGCTTCGGCGAGGGCGGCGAGCAGAACGCGCCGCTCGGCCGCGCCGTGGTCGGCGGACTTGCTTTCGCGACCATCGCAACTCTGATATTCGTCCCGGTGGTCTTCAGCATTATCCACCAACGTCGCCGGGGAGCCGGCACCCGGGCGACGGGAGAACCAAATGCCGCCTGATCCCAGTCCGCCGGCTCCGCACCCGGAGGCGTCGCAGACGGCGCCGCCGCAAGTGGTGTCGCGCCGCGGGCTCACCATCGCCACTCTCGCCGCGCTCGGCATCGCCTCCGTCATCGTCGTCATGGGCATCACGACGCGAAAGATGGCCGACGCCAAGCTGCGGGAATGGACCGAGAACCAGGCCGTGCCGGTCGTCGCCGTCGCCCTGCCCGATACCCGCGGCAAGCGGACGACGTTCGAGCTTCCTGGCCGGCTCGAAGCCTACACGCAGGCGCAGATCTTCGCGCGCGTCAGCGGCTATGTGAAGGAATGGAAGGTCGACATCGGCACGCCGGTCAAGGCGGGCGACCTGCTCGCCGAGATCGACGCGCCCGATCTCGACCAGCAGATCATGCAGGCGCAAGCTGATCTGGCCAGCGCCAAGGCCAATTCCGCGCTCTCCGACATGACGCTGACGCGTGGCCAGTCCTTGATCACCTCCCGCGCCATCTCGCAGCAGGATCTCGACCAGCGCGCGGCGGATTCCTCCAACAAGCAGGGTCTGGTCCGGTCCGCACAAGCGAACCTCGACCGCCTGCGGGTGCTCGAACGATACAAGCGCCTCGTTGCGCCGTTCGACGGGCTCGTCACCGCACGCACCACCGACGTCGGGGCGCTGATCAATGCCGGCTCCGGCGGCGGTCCGCCGATGTTCGTGGTCTCGCAGATCGAAAAGCTGCGTGCCTACGTCAACGTGCCGCAGAACTATGTGCCCAGCATCCGCGTCGGCAGCACCAAGGCGCAGATTTCGGTGCCGGAACACCCGGGAAAGAGCTTTCCTGGGACGGTGGAAGCCTCGGCGCAATCCGTGGACGCCGCCTCCGGCACGACGCGGATGCAGCTCGTCGTCGACAATGCCGCCAACGAACTGATGACCGGCGCCTTCGCCACCGTGACGTTCGAATTGCCCCATCCCGAGACGGCCGTGAACGTGCCGGCGAGCGCCCTGATCTTCAACCGCAGCGGCCTGCAGGTCGCCATCGTCGACCGCGAGAACCGGATCATCCTTAAGCCGATCACGATTTCACGCGACCTTGGATCGGAGGTCGAGATCGCGTCGGGCGTCGTCGCCGACGACCGCGTCGTCATCAATCCGCCGGACGGCGTCGTGACCGGCGACCAGGTGCGCGTCGCCGGCACGCCGGGAGCACCGGGCGAACCAGCGACCGCGTCGGCGAAGTGAGATTCGGACGACGGTAGCCGAAGGACGGACGACGAGGCGTAGTTCGGTTAATCTGTCGTCTGTCGTTTGTCCGTCAGGCCCGGATGACGGCCTCGAACGCCATCACCACCACGGTCCCGGACATCAGGCTCCACAGGCCGGCGATCACCGTCGCCACCATGACCATTTGCGCGCGCCGGCGTTCGATGCGCCGCCCGCGTACGCTGTTGCGCATGATGATGAAGGGCGCCGCGAACACGAGCAGCGGGATCGCGGCAAAGCGCGCCGCAGCCGGGCCGCTCTCGAGCAGCCGGAAGCTCGGAAAATGCTCGCCGAAAAGCCGGTAGCCGTTGGCGCACGACCCGGCGAACGCGAAGCTGATGGCGAGCGCAAAGAAAGACTCGACGGCCTGCGGCGAAATCGCCGGCAACGCAGTTGCGAACATTCAGCCCCCCGGAGCTTTCCCGAAGTCATCGCAGAGCCGGCGCGGCGCCGCCATCGGATGCTTAAGAAAAGGTTAGGGGATGAAAGTGCAAGAAGTGCCGATTCCACGGGGACTTCTTCCACACAAGATTTGCCTCCGGCTAATTGCCGGCTAATTAATGTAATCGGCTTTTTGGCCTAGCCGTGGCCCGCCCGATGCGGTCATGTTGAAAGGTTCTGTTAACCGTGCCGGGTTTCAATGAGAGTCGCCGGAGAGACTGGACCCTCTGGCATACAGTGCAGGAGACCTCGGCTCACCAACCCCGCCGGGGTCTCTCTTATCTCAGGTCTGCGTCGCACCCAGAACCACAGGCCTAGCCGTGGCCGGCGATGCGGTCATTTTGAAGGATTTCTGTTAACCCGCGCCGGGGTTCAATGAACCGCCGGGGGGGATGGGTTCCCGGCTACGCGCAGGAGGCCCCGGCATGTCCCGCTCCAGCCAAGCACTGCCGGGGTCTCTCTCATCTCAGGTTCCGATGATCGACACGCCCGAGGCCGGCCGCTTCCCGCCGCCTTGGATCGCCGAAGAGACGGACGGCGGCCTGTTAGTAACAGACGTTGATCCAGCGGCCGTAAGCCGGGCTCCATACCCAGCAGGTTCCGTAGCCTCCACCACAGCCTCCGCAGCCTCCGCAGCCTCCGCAGCCTCCTATCAAACCTCCTAGCAAGAGGCCCACGCCCACGCCGCAACCGCAGCCACCGCAACCTCTGCAACCACGAGCACAGCCGCAGCCGCCACCGCGGCCTCCACAGCCGCCGCACCCTCCGCAGCGTCCCCCTGCAAGCCTTACGTCGGGGCTAAATTCTCTTTCTTTGTCGAAAACGTAAAAGGTCGCCAAGGTCACATCAAACACTTCCTCCTCGGCGAGAAGAATTCTCTTCCCAGAATCCTGAGGCGGAGTGTCTATTACCGGCGCGTTCGCCGATGCGCCGCCCGCCATCGCCAAAGAGACCCCGGCAGCCGCCCACAAGGGTAAGGCTGTCTTTGAACGCTTCCGTTTGAAGCCCTGCTTCGCCTTCGCCATAGCGGAACCTCTGTATCAGAACTGGATGAACCCGCAGCACATTTCGTGCACACTTCAGCCTAGCATGAACCCGGCATCGCCGCCAACATCGCCACGCTGCCGGAGTTGCTAAAGCGTCCCACCTAGAACCGCAGCCGCAGGAATATCCCGCCGCGCGGCGGCCATATTAGCGGTAAGCTTGGTAAGTTGTACGGTCAGCCAGGGTGAACCACTATGATCCGCAGTCTCGTAATCGTCGCGGCGCTGTGTTTATGCGGGACATCCGCCAAGGCTGAATTGACCATGCAGGAATGCAAAGCCAAGTACAAAGCCGAGCAAGCTGCGGGAACGCTCGGTCAGAATTGGCCTGACTTCCAAGAAAAGAAATGTGGGCATCCGCCACGGCCAAAACCCAAAAAATAGGACGCTAAAGTAGCGGCCTGTGGCTTCGCCTTCGGCACAATCAAACTGAGACACTGCCAGGAAATATGCGGCGGTTGGCGACCTTAAACGGATGAGTACCCAAACACCAAGGGTGGCCGCAGGTCGCCTACTTTTGTCCCGACCCCGCCGCTGGCCTGGAGGAACAGCCCTTGGTGTAGCTGTGCTAACCGATGTGAATTGTAGCTTCGGCCGCTATGAGTTGCCATAGCCTCGGGCCCCTCTCCAGCCAAGCACTGCCGGGGTCTTCTCGTCTCAGGTCTGCGTCGCACCTTTGGCCTTGCGCGGCTTGCAATCGCGAGCCAGCGATAGTGCGATGATCGACAAGCCCGAACCCCGCGCTTGACGTTCTCATGTTTTGGGAAGTCCTATTAAAAGCGCAGCGGCCGGGCGCGCCATCACACAACCCGGCCGCCACTTGCCACAACGCACCGGGGAGCCTGGGGAGCAGGGGCCTGGCGCGTTCATGACCGACTACGATAACTACATTCGGCCCGGCGAGTTCTTATGCCCCGCCGCTTCCCGCCGCCCTGGATCGCAAAGAGGCGGACGCCTGTTTCATCGTCCGCGACGCCAACGGGTAGGCGCTCGCCTACGTCTATTTCGAGGATGAGCCGGGCCGGCGCGGCAACCGCCATCTTCATTCGATTACCTTATCAGCTTTATGTTTTCTCGGTTGAGGCTCGGAAACCCACTGGTTCATGTGCTCTATGACTTGCGAGCGCTTCAGGCGTGATACTTTGGTAATTGCCTCCGACCATGCTCGTAACGGTCTGGTCTACGGTCGCCTTCTCGACCACGCCGAGAGAAAAATAACTCTTCGAAAACATCTCGCGCGCGACAGTCACCCGGTTTAGCAAATGCAGTTCGGCGGCTACTGCCCGCAACAAGTTGTCGCTGAAGTTTTCGTCTGCCATTATTTCCTCCTGACTTTCCAGGGCTAGGAATTTACGCGCCAGATGCTTGCGAGTTTTAGGCTTAATCAGGCCCTCGAAGTACTTGCACGCAACCAATCGACCATCACGGATCGGCTGCGCGAATAGAGCATAGCGCGGCTTAAAGTCGGTACAGCGGACAGTCGCAGAGCTTTCGCGACTGAGGTATGGTCCGCGATCCGCTCGCATTGCTACCCGACTTGCCCTACGGCCAAAGTCGAGTTGCGCGTCTGCCATCTTGCGAGGAGGATGATGGAAACATCGGCCGAAGCCTGTTGGAGATTATCGAAAGCCTGCGGCCAGTGGGCGGTGGAGAGCCGCGATGGTGCGGCCCGCATAGCGTTCCGTCAAATGGCGACGGCATGGGCACGACTTGCGTTCAACGAGGAGTTCACATCTCCGGTAGGTGAACGGATCGACCCGCCAAGCTCTGAAAGCTCCGAGGCTACTCCAGTTGAAATCCTGGCTTCCTCTCTTCTGACCCCGTCTTCGGAAAATGCACAGCCGGAGGTCGAGCGCGACTGGACGAGACCACACAAGAGGCTGTCCTTGCCGCGAAGCCTCTCTTCGAAGCTGTGGGGCAAGTCGCGTTCACGCTAAGCACTACTGTCCCAGATTTATTCAAGAAAGCGTCGTGGCTCGCTCAGTTCATCGTATCATGCTGGTGGTAGAACGTTTGCACCTTGGCAATCGCCCGACTCGGCGAAATGCCGGCGGCGAGCGCTAGCGGCCTTACTGCGCCGATGTCGGTCCCGTAGTTCATCGGCGCGTTGACGTAGCCCATGATGAGGTCGTGCCAGATTTCCTCGTTATCGAGCGGGTCGGTGGAGCACGATATCATCGCCTGACACTCCATCCGTGGCCGCCATCATCGTGCTGGAGACCGTCGTGTTCGAGGATGACACCTTCGCGCGCTCCGTGACGCACTCGTGCGACGAACTTTTCCAGGATACGCCGGCCGGCGTTGATGTTGCCATTGCCGATGATACGCACAGCGTGGGGGTGAATGCGGTCGGGCCGCTCGGGGTCGTCCTCAATCCCAAAACATTGCGTGCGCGACGGCCCCGCCGGCTTTCAGGTCGCCGTCGCCGAGCGCGGCAAATACATCCTTCGGAATTCTGAAAGAGCCGGGAGGGGCCATTCCGCGCACAGGCGGCATCGAGTAATGGAGCTTGCCCCCGTGCGCCCGGTCTTCGATAAACTCTTTCCTTGCGCGACCGACTTCGGCCCGTTCCTCGGGGGTGAGTTCGTCGGTGTTGTCGCTCACTGCTGCCGCTCCCCTGCCGCCTTCTCTAGCGCCAGCCGCTGCTTCTGCCGCGCATATTCGGTATCAGTGACCCCCGCAATCCTGGCATATTCTTGCTCTTGCGGAGTGAGCGTGACCTGTCTCGCTGGTCGCTGGCCAGTGCCGCCAGAAGGCGTTCCGCGCGATACCGGCGCGGCGTAAATGCTGCTTCTGTCTGGCGCTGCTGCTGACGGTGCCGGCGACACTGAGCGGGGCTGAATGAAGGCTGCTCGCGGCGCTGCTGGTTGCCGGTTCAGCGCCTCAACGCGCTTGGCGAAACCCTCCTCGACGGCCGAAAAAAATTCGGGGCTGTCCCGTTCAATGCCGGCGGCGAGGGCTTCTGCTGCCGCCTCGCTGGCCTGTTGCTGGTTCGCCATCATGTCCTCGCGCGAGTTCGAAGAATTTAGCCTCTGCCTCGGTCAACCCTTGCGATTGCAGAAACTCGACACGCGTCATGGGCTGCTGACGCTGCGCCATCTGTGCATTAGCGTGTTGCCGCTGCAACTCCTCCGACTTCTTGAGGTCGGCTAGCTGCTTTAGGAGGGCGAGCGTGGCTTCGTCAGGCGCTGGATATTCGTCTGCGCTAACGACGGCCACGGCGGGCTCGGCTTCGATATCGAAATTGATGGTGGTCGAGGCGCTAGGCTGAATCGGCTCTTCGGGAATATCCGGCGCAGAGATTTCAGCGGGCCCGACCTTGCGATACGCCGTCTTTGTTTTCACATTTCCCCTCCGGAATTATTCGGCGGCCTGCAATTCCGATGGCGCTGAATTGCTGAGACGGCGGAAACTCGGAGGTTCAATTACGCCTTCCCGGACCAGCTTTTCGAATATTGCCTGTCGAGCATATTGGCTCGGCTTCATGCCGCAGCACGAGCAGGCGACCTCGATTCCCTCGCGGATTTTCTCCGTGAGCCCGACCATAATTTCAGAGGTGATCTGAGCCGCCAGGAGATTTCGTCCCTTCTCCCTTAGCCGCACTTAGGTCTGCCGATGTGAAGTCAAGCGGCGCATGTGCTTGGCTAAGCAGTCCTGTGTTTGCCGGGGGCTACCATCGACGCTCTAGCGGGCGAGCTTCGCCGCCTTTCAGGCGCGGGTCATCGAGGTCGAGGACGGCACCGTTGCTGCGGCATTGCGCAACCCTGTCGATCAACGCCTCATGGTCGTAGTCGCGGAATCTCCCATCGTAGGCGAGGTATTCGCGGAATTTCTGCTTGGCTTCGTTTTGGTCCCAGTGTGACCGCTCGATGGCGGTCTTGTGCATGTTGGTCAACGTGGCGGCCAAGTCGCGGGGGGTGCGGTCGAACATGGTCACTCTCCGCGAGCCCGCCTACTAGCAACCTCCTTCCGGCCGGCCTCCATGTCGGCATTCCAACCATCTTTGAAATATTTCGATTGTTGGGCGAGGGCGAGCGTGTCGCTATAGTCCATTTTGTGCCACGGCCTTGCGGCACGTTCCTCGGGCGTTAGCTCGGGCTGCCGTGGCGGTTGCTGGCTTTGAACGTAGCCCTGCACCAATCCCTGGAGGTTGGATTGTTGGGACGTAAGGTCCGCGATGCGCTGCACGGCTTCGCCCGCCTCCGAGAGGCTTCCATTTTGGCGATATACGAGTAGGTCAGCCTTACAGCTAGCCAGTTCCATTTCGATGGCGTTTGCCCGTTCGCGCGCAGCGGAGAGATAGAAATCCTCGGCCATTGGGTTTCTCCTCAGTCGTTTTGACGCTGTTGTTTGTTTGTCGTGACCGGCTCGGGTTTCACGAATTCGACCTTGTCGGGGCCGGTCTGCGAATGCCAGTCGTTGCCCCCGTCTTTTCTGCGGTAGCTGGCCCCAAAATCGAACCCAGGCTTCCCCGTAGCTCCACCCTTGCCGCCGCCCCGAATCCACGAATTTGCCGAGACTTGATTATCGTAATGACCGCCCCGGTTATCGTGCTGGTCCTCTGGCATCTGCGGCGCTTGTGGGTCACGCGGCCTTGTCGGCGACGGTGGGGGCCGCTCATCGCCGGGGCGCATGTTGGGCTCGTGCTCGACGCGGTGCCGTGCTCCGGGGTCTCGGGCTTGGCCGTAAGGCCGGTGCCGGTTTGCGTACATTTCATCGACTGAAGTTTTGCGGTCCGCCATACTTGGCCTCCCAGGTATCCCCCAGTGTTCCAGGGGCTAAGCCCGTGTATTCGGTTGATTTGTTCACCTTTTACCCCTATAAGTCAATAGACCGAATACTTGAGGAAGCTCGTGAGCGCCACCTCACCAAACAACCGGCGCAAACAGCCCGCCGCTGGACCGTCGGTTGCCCGCGCTCCTGGTGCGCTGGAGGCTTTCCGCGCCCTGTGGGTTTTAATCTTCGGCCCGCAGATCAGCGTCCGAGCAAAGGCGCACTAGGAGCGCACCCTCATTGACCCCGCTTGATGTGGTTTTGATATTCACTATCGCCAGCGGCATCGTCGCCGTCGTGGTCATCGCGGTGAAGCTCGCGCCGAAGTCGTGGTGACGCATGACCGTCAACGGCAAGGACCATCACCCCATCGAGCGCAACAAGAACGGCACGTTCGTTGCCGGCCATCGAGGCGGTCCCGGGCGGCCAGTGGGCAGCCGCAATCGGCTCGCGGAATCTTTTCTTGCTGATTTGCAGCGTGAATGGGCTCGGTCGGGAAAGAAGGCGTTGGAGCGCACGGCAACCGACGATCCGGTCGCCTTCACCAAGATTGTCGCCGGCCTGATGCCGAGGGAAATGCTGGCCTCGGTCATCAACGTCAATGCAAACGTCGATGCGAGGCTCGTCGCCGACGTGCAGACCTTTGCCCAGGCATATCAGGCGTGGGGCTCATTCATCGGCGCTAAGGTGCCGCTGATTGAGGCTGAGGCGGTGGAGGAAGTAGCCGAGGGCGAAGATGAGCCCGCAGCCGGATGACGAGCCCAACGAGTTCTCGGCGTTGACCACGTTGGACATGCTCGCGGCCTTCCTGCACGCAAAGTATGGGGAGAAAGCCCTGCGCGATGCCTTCGCGATGGTCGATGACTTACCCCGCGAGTCACTGGAACAAGCCGCCGACATCCTCGACAGCAAAGGCTTGACCCACGTCGCCGACATCGTGGCCGACATCGCCGCAGGGCTTCCTTCCGAAATCACAGCCTGCCCTTACGAAGCTGGCTCCATAAACGCCCGCTATTGGTGCTGGAGTTGGAACCATAAGCGCCGCCAAGCCACAGGCGAGATCGAGAAGGGCTTGAGACGGCAAGCGGCAGGGAAGCACCGACAGATGCACTAACAAGCCCCTGGAACGTAGAGTTCATGGGACTAGGTCGGGTGGACAAACCTATTGACGCAAGAATCGCGAATTGATTCAAGGCTGCTCTTTGCGGAGGGCAGCCTTGATTCGCGGACTGATGACCGACGATGAGTGGGCGTACTTCGAACCGTTCCTGATCCATCGCGGCGGCGGCCGGCCGCCACGCAATCATCGCCGCGTGCTCGACGCGGTGTTTTGGTTGATGCGAACCGGCGCACCATGGCGCGACCTGCCGGAGGGCTTCGGCAACTGGAATTCGATCTTTAGGCAGTTTCGGCGGTGGGCCGACAGTGGCGTCTGGGACGTGATCCTGGAAGGGCTCGCGGGAAGCGGAGTGTCGGACGCCGCGCTGCAGATGATCGATGCGACCATCATCCGTGCGCATCATTGCGCAGCCGGTGGAAAAGGGGGGCCGAGCGTAACGCGCTCGGTCGCTCGCGTGGCGGCTTCTCAACCAAAATCAACGCCCGCACCAATGCCGAGGGTCTGCCGATCGGCGTTGTGATTACGCCCGGGCAGGCACACGATGTCACCGCGTTTCCGGCCTTGATGCAGGAGATCGACTGCGATCCGGAACAGATGCTCGGTGACAAGGGCTACGACAGCGAAGCCGTCCGCAACGACATTGAGGAACGTGGTGGTGAAGCCGCAATCCCCAGCACTGCAACCCGGAAAATACAGCATGCCGTCGACAAGGCTCTCTATGCCCTGCGCAATCGCATCGAGCGCTTCTTCAATCGTGCGAAGAACTCACGCCGTGTCGCCACCCGCTACGACAAGCTGATCGAGAGCTTCGCCGCCTTCGTGCTGCTTGCCTGCATCCGAATCTGGATTAAGTTTGTCCACACGACCTAACTCAGCCGCATTGCTAAGGGGCCGGCAGTGAGTGAGGGTTTCCGAGGAAGAGAGTTTAGGGAGGGAATGTTCTGTTCCTCGGGGCCGCTCGTGGCTGATTTCTGCGCTCTTTGCGGCGCTAACCTAGCCCTTGTCGGCAAGCTTCATCGCTGTGTGCCGAAGGCGATGAGCGTTGCTAACAACACAGCGGAGGGCGTTGCTAACAGTGACAGCGTAGCTAACAACAGTGTCACAGGCGTTGCTAACAAGAGCGTAGCTAACAAGGCTCCGCGCTGGGCGTCGTGGCGGTCGCGTCACCAGGACCTCTACCGGCAGCGACAGCGCGATCTGATGCGCGCGCGGCGAGCGCGGGGGACCTGATCCCCGCGCGGGATTTCGCTGCGTCCGTTAGCCGGTGCTTAGCTGGCCCCCTCGGGGACCCCGAGAGAACGCCAGAGAAACAGGGACTTCCTGCGTTTCCAGCGGTTAATCTGCTGTTAGTGGAGACGCAAAAAAGGGCCGCTGCGAACGCGCCGCAACGGCCCGTGAGGACGTGGAGGAGGGGCTAGGCCGCAGCCCTCGCCTTCGCCGGCTTCTTGGCGACCACCTTCGGCCCTTCCTTCGGCTTTGCCGGCGCTTTGGTCACCGGCTCGGTCTGACTGATGTGGAACAAGCCACGGACCCCATGTTCGCCTTTACGGACAAGGCGGCCTTCGTTGATCCAAGCCTGGAAGGGGCGGACGTTGTACGGCTTGGTCGGGTCATTACGATTGAGCAACACCACGTCCTTGAAGCCCCTTCGAGCGAAGGTCGAAAGCAGGGAACGGTCCTTAGCGGCAAGCCTCTCGGCCTGCGTCGCCCTCGGCGCAGCGCCGTTCATCGGCTGAGTGTTGTTCGCCTTCGGCGAAGTCTGCTGCCCGGCCAGAGCTTGGGCAACGGCCTGAGCAATGAGGGCGATTGTTTCGGCGGAAATGTTGGTCATCGGTCGATCTCCGTGGTTTGGGGATGAGAGGGGAAGCAAGGTTCCCGAACCCTCACCCCAGAGGGGTTCGGGGTTCTTGCCCTCTTCCTTTAGGTTTCTCCCGGAGTCCGCCAATTCATCCGAAGCCGCGCCAGCTATCTCCCTACGGGGAGTTGCCGAAACTCAACCAGCGGCCTTCTCTGAGTCAGCGCGGGCCATTCCGCGAGCGCGGTCAGGCGGATTCCGGCCACTTGGCTAACTGGGTCCGGTGCACACCCGGGCAACGCGCTGGAGCTAAAGGAGGACCCGTCGATTTTCTCTTTGTTCGGAGGGGTCCCGCCCGCGCGGCATTCTGTGAGATCGTGCCCCTTACGCCGCTATCTCAGCCCTCAGCCGCGCCACGGTGCCGTTGGAGAGCCCTACGGCCTTGGCGACCTTGTTGATGCCGGTGCCTTTGTCTAACAGCTTACGAGCGCGGTTAGCCTTACGGGCTCCCTCCGGGTCATCCTCGACCGGCCGGCGGCCTAGAACCTTGCCGGCAGCTACGGCCCGCTTGAGGCCGGCATGGACGCGCTCACGGATCATCGACCGCTCGAACTCGGCAAAGGCCCCTGTGACTTGGAACATCAGCTTGCCGGTAGGCGTGGTGGTGTCGATGGCTTGCTGGTCGAGGTAGAGATCGACGTGGCAAGCCTCTAGGTGCTGAATGGTGCCGAGTAGGTCGATCAGTGACCTCCCGACGCGATCAATGCTCCAGGCCATGACCACATCGAACGCCCCGCGCTGCGCCTCCTTCAGCATGGCGTCGAGGCCGGCTATGTTCTCTACTTGTTGTTTGCTGTGACTGCTTTTGCCCGGAACACCTACAAAAATTCTACCCTCTTCGCGGTGTTCTGAATTTGTTGCGAAGTCTCTGACATCAGGCAACGCCGCAGCCGCCGAAAGCTTGGCTGGGGACTGTGCGGTGCGTCTTCGGGACTAGGCTGTCGGCCTTGCCAGGGGCGGCGTGCCGGAACCGGCGAACGACAATGGCCCGATCTCGCTCACGGCTTGACGCTTTAGTCTAGGACCTGTCTCGCAATCGATTCGACGAAAAACCGCGACCCGGCAATCGTGAAGTGATTGTCGTCAAACTGCATAAGGTCCCCAGGCTGATCGCCGACCCGCACCAGGCAGCCATCGTCATTGCATAGCGTCTGCGGAGGCGAAATGTAGCGCGCTCCGAAGCGGCCGGAGGCGTCGCGCAGGTAGCCTTCCACTTCGGGGGGAATGCGCACGAAATTCGATAGCCTTTCAGGAACCGGCCCTGACGGGTTTTTAAGATATGCTCTTATCACGACCTTCCTCAAGGGCTTCGGCCATCGCGGAACGTACCCCATGACGACGATGCGACGCACGCCGCTGTGTCGCAGAAAGGCCAGGGGTTCCGACAGTCCTTCAAGCCGGTCGTGGTAGGGCCAGTAGCTTGCGAGGATGGCGATATCCGGTTTCAACGACACCAGTCGTTGTTCGATGGCCTCGATTTCTTCGGCACAGTGTTGACGCGCGCTTTCCGCGTGCGCCCTCGTGGGCGGACAATCGCTGAAGCTTTCGCCGTAGATACTGAGCGGTCTAGTTCGCCGCAAAGCCACGAAACCGGGGATCAAGTGCCCAGCGTGTGAATCGCCCCACAGCAAGACCTTCGGACCGGCGATGTTCCCCGCCTCGAGGTCCGGGCCGGCATACTGTGGAATTGGGGTGGGCAAAAGTATCGACGGCAGAGGCGGGTGATACCGCCTCGGAAGGCCGTTAGTTCGCATCACCTCGAAGCCCGCGGCCGCCACGAGAAGCATGGTCGCTAGACTTGCTGTGGCAACCGGGCGCAATCGGAAGGTTCTGACGGGTCGCTCGATAAACAAATAGGTGATTGTCGCGAGAACGAGTGGTCGCGAGAAGCAAAAACGCGCCGTGCTGAATTTCGAGCTCCTCGCGCATAAACACGAGGAGCGGCCAGTGCCAAAGGTAGAGCGGATAGCTGATGAGACCGATGCCGACCGCGGGCGGTGAAGCAAGGATTCGGTTGCTCCCCGCGCTCGGCCCTGCCGCTATAACCAGCGCCGCGCCGAGCACCGGGGGAATGGCCCACCAACCGGGAAATAGCGCAAACGGTGTCGCAAACGCCGCAACGCCGATCAGAAGCAGCCCGAGCAACGAAACCACCCAATGCTGTAGTCGGCGCAGTCGCTCCGGGAAATGTATCGCGGCGTAGGCAAGACCGCCGCCGACCAGCAATTCCCAAAAACGGGTGAACGGGAGATAGAACGCGGCTGCCTGATCATATCGCACGAGGACGATATTGATGGCGAATGACACTACCGCCCCGACCGCCAGGATCCACGGCATTGAGTATCGCCACCGCACCGCAGCCATGAGCGCCAGTGGAGTTCAGCAGATAGAACTGCTCTTCCACTCCAAGCGACCACAGATGCAGCAGGGGCTTGGTGATCGCCGGCGCGTCGAAGTAACCCACCTGGGAGTAGGTCAGTAGATTGGAGCCGAAGGCGGCAGCGGCGAAGATTTGCTTGCCCAGTTCCTGGAAATCTTCGGGCAACATGAAATGCCAGCCGAGCGCCCAGACGGCGGCCAGGACGAAAATCAACGCCGGAAAAATTCGTCGGATGCGTCGAGTGTAAAAGCCTGCGAGGCTGAACGTGTCTTCCTCTAGGCCATCGAGAATGATGCGGATGATCAGAAACCCAGAGATAACAAAAAATACGTCGACGCCGACAAAGCCGCCCGGAAGGTAATCATGGTTGGCGTGGAACACAAAAACGGCGCCAATCGCCACTGCTCTTAGGCCATCGATATCGGGACGATATTTCGCGGCGCTGTTACGTGTTGCGCCACGTTCCGGAAATGCGCCGCCAGCCGCGATCGGGCGCTCCGCTAAGCCCACCTGCCTCATTCCCGCAACGGTAAGCTAGTACCCACTATCGCTGATGAATAAGCCTCGAAAGGTGACCAATGCGAGTCTCTTCCGTGCCGCAACGGGGCCAAGAACGCACCGGCGGGGCAGGGGCCGCAGATCGCGGCGCCTTCGGTCGTGACTAGGTTGCCGACGCGGCCGCGCTTCGTGGGCTGGCAAGTGTCGGCCGCGTGGCCGCAGCGCGCATCGACCGCCTGATCGCGCTCCTCGATCTGACGGCCGGTTTCGATGAGTGCGAGCCCGACAACGAGGGCGATGGCGGCGCGGACGACTAGCCGTCACTCGGCGCGCCGGTCGAGGAATGGCGGAATATCCCAGCAGCCCGCGTCGGGCTGTTCGGGCGGTTGGCGGTCCCCAGCGGCCGAGAGCCCGGCAGATCGCCGGGCTCTAAGCCACTGGGGATATTGCTAGAACCGAGAGCGTCGGGGCTGTTCGGGCTGTTCGGGCCGTTGTTCGCCTATTAAAGGGGCGTCGGGGGTATCGGACCCATTGCCACCGGCGGTACGACCCCTCCCCCTATTATGGTGAAAAGAACCGCCCGAACCGCCCAGACCGCCCGGATGCCGCTGTTTCCCCCTCTGTTTTCAGGGGCTTATTGTCGGGCTGTTGGTCGGGCTGTCTGTGGGCCGTCGGGGCGATCGGGACGGCAACAGCCCGAATGACCCATGTCCGGGTCTTATCGTTCTTCCCAGGCACCTCGACCTCGACGCCGCAGTCGCGCAGAAACGGGACGAGGCGGCGCAGAGCAGATCCGAGCCCGCGTGGCGTCTTCGGCCACTCCCGGCTCTTGGTCTGGTCGCCGGCGAGGTGCGCCAGCGGCTCTAGCAGCATGCCGATCTGCCCCTCCCACGGCAGGAGGAGCCGCGTCACGGCGCTGCCGACCATATCCTCGGCTACGAGGGCGGTAATGGCGTTGGTGCGGTTCTCACCGTAGGCGCGGAGGAAGATGCCGGCTGTGTCGTATGCCCCCTCGCAGGCGGTCGCCCACTTGGCGAAGTCGGCCATGCGCGGCCACCTCGTGTTCGTGATCGTGGGCATCATCCGCAGCCCATGCGCCACGGCGTCGAGGAACGCGGCGAGGATCTCCGGGTGCTCCTTCTCGAATGCGGCAAGCACCTCGGCTTCCTCGCGCCGGTTCTCCTCGTCGATGCGCGGCGGCACGATGGTGATGGCGCGGTCGCCCAGATCCGGAGCGACGATGATCTCCACGACGGAGGTGAGCGCGATCGGCCGCACCGCGTAGATCAGGATCTCGTCCTGGTCGGTGAACAGCATTCGCTTGGCGTAGCTCATGCCGGTCGAGATCCGGCACAAAGCGTCGGAGAGCCATTCAGACAGTGAACTAACATTGTCGATCGGAACGACGTGCGAGCGTGCAGCCGTGATGTAGAGGTCGTCGGCGTTTCTGGGCGGGGCGCGCAGGTCGGCGGAATTCGGATCGAGCAGAGCGCGCAGGATCTTGAGCGTCGTGCTCTTGGCGGAGCCGTGCTGCGCGATCAGCGCCAGCACAGGGTACGGCCCATGATCCCGAAACGCGGCTAGTTCCCAGGCGACGACCAGCGCGAAATCGACGTCGTCTTTGACGTTGACAAACTTTCTCAGCGCCCGAATGCCGTCCTTGGTCTTTTTCCTCTTGGCCGGCTCCGGCAGCGGCAGCATGCCTCGGGATCTTATAAATCTGATCGGCGGCTCATCAACGACGCGCCAGCCATCAACCTCGATGGCCTGCCATCGGTCATTACAGAGATCGAGATAGATCCGGCCGTCGTGACCGCCGACGCGCACGGCCACCGGGTGCTCGACGCCGCGAAAGGTCGCCACCGCCTCGACCACGCCGAGGGCGTTCTTTACGGCTTCGGCATTGGGGGCGCTGCCGTGCTCATCATAGTAGCAATGCAGCAGCCAGCTACGGAATCCCGGTGACCAGATCGGCCATGTCTCCCGGTGGCCTCTGTTAGCAATATCGGCGAACGCAACACCTTCGTGATTGTGGAACAGGGTGCCTCTTTGGGCGATCAGGATCAGAAGGTCCGCCTGCTTTAGCTGCGCGCCGCGGGCGATCGCGGCATCGACGAATTCTTTGGGGTCGAGGTCATCACCCACGGCTGCCTCCTGTCCTCGCGATGCCCGACCGCGCCGTGCGCTCGGCTTCCGCTCGCGGCAAGCCGCACCCGGGTCGCGGCCTCGGTGATCACCGCGATCGCGGTCTCGGCGCTGAGCAAGCCCTCGGCGACCATCTCGCCGGCCCGGCAGGCGCACCAGAATGTCAGGGAGTTGCGCTCGCCCTCCGTGGCCCCGGCCACCATCTGCACCAGCCTGACAAGGAGACGCTCGTCTGGAACTCGAACGACCGACGCCGATTGAGGCTGCGGCTTCGGGCGGAATTCCTCAAGGAGCCACGTCGGCCACGGGGCCGGCGGTGCGTCCGAGATCACCGGAAGGGCCGCCGCCGGCCACCATATGACGTACCCGCCATTGGCGCGGGTATCGACGCCCAACGCGATCTTCGCCACGGTGCAGGTCACCGTGTCGTTGTGCTGGAACAGGAGGTGGAACCCGCCGGAGCGCGTCTTGTGCATCCGGGTGCGCGGGAAGCGGCGGCAGTTATCCCGCCACCACACCCTCGCCTCGTTGTGCTTGGCGTCGAGGTCGAGCACGTCAAGGCCGGCGACACTGCCGGTCGGTACACCGATCAATGCGCCGGGCCAGCTCGTCCACCATTCGGCGATAAGGGCGTTGCCGCAGCTTGCATCCTTGAAGCCGTGCTCGGTGTACGGCGTCTTATCCTGTTTGCATGGGAAGACACGGATGCCCCTGGCGGCGAGGCCGAGTGCGGCCTGTAATGCTTTGGGCATTCTCAGTTCCTCTGCTCGACGTTGGAGCGCACCACGATTGCGTCCTCGGGCCGGCCGACGTGGTCGATGATGGCGGTGACAAAGTCGAAGGTCTCTTTGGACACCCAGGCAACGTGCCTGTTGCAGGAAATGCAAAAGGCGACAGCGGCGTGCGGCCCTTTGCTTGAACCGAGTACCGCCATCGTCTCGCCGCAGGAGCGGCACGGGCGCGGCAGAACGACCGCGAGCCCGACGACGCTCGTGGACGGCGCGGTCGATTCAGCGAAGAGGGAAAGTTGTCCGGGCAACATGGTCTTGCGTCCCCTGGGTGAGGGGCGGTAGAACCATGCAGCCACGCACTGATCTATCTACCGCCCATAAAAAGAACTGCCAGAGCCCCGGTCCCGCCGGGGCTTCTGTGCGTTAGGCGGCAGTGTTGTTGTGCTCGGCTTCGGCTTCGTCACCCTTCAGGCGTCGCACGGGCAAGCCGGCGAGCCAAGCCTCAACCTCATCGGAGCGCCACATCGAGCGCCCGCCGACGATGCGGGCACGCGGAAATGTGCCGGCGCGCATCCACGCCCAAATGGACTGGAATGATGCGTTAGCGATGGCGCAGACTTCGGTCTTTTTGAGTAGTCGCGGCGATTTACCGGCCGCAGGCGTGGGGGAATGTTTCAAGTGGGTCTCCACGGAAGAAGAAGAGGTCCAGCCGGCGCGGTAGCGACCGGCTCTTTCCGTGGTACAGGCCCGGGTAACCTTAGCGCGTTTTTTAGGGTTTCGAGGCGCTATCCCCTCCGTGGTTCAGGCCACGGGCCTTGGCGCGGTTTTTATAGGGGTGTGTTGCGCCCTCCCCGATTTGTTGTTGACAATTTATGGTTCTGAACGATGCGCTGCAAGAGGAAAATTAACGGCGCAGTTGCACGATCTTCTCGTCCGTCCTCTCCTCGACCAAAGACATAATGCGCGCCGCCGTCGCCTCCATCACCTTCTTGTTCTCCATGGCATAGCCATGACGGTCATAGACATTGGCGATCCCGCCCTCACGATGATTGGTCACACGGTTCAAGGCGTCGCGGCCGAAGCCCAGGCCGGTGACGGTCGTGCTGAACGTCCGCCGCAGATCGTGCGGCGTGGCCCGCTCGACGCCGAGCTTGGTGCAGATCGAGCGCATGGCCACGTCGAGCTTGACCACTGCGCGCCCACGCGAGCCGGCGAACACGAAGCCGGTCGAGGCTTCGCCGCCCATCTCGGCCAGGATGGCTTGCACCGGGGCAGAGAGCCAGACCCTATGGCTCTCCCCATTCTTGGTGCCGAGCCAGCCGAGCGACGGCACCGGCTCGCCTGGAAGGGTCCACCAGCCGTCGTTGATGTGCTCACGGCGCATGTGGGCAACCTCGCCGGGCCGCTGCCCCGTGAGGAGGATCGTCTTGAGCGCACTGCCGGCAACGAGGCCGGCGTCATCGAAGGCGGACCAGAATTGCGGAATCTCACTATCGGCCAGGACGCGTTCGCGGCTCTTGGTAGCGTTGCGGTCGATGCCCCGGCAGGGATTGACGGTGACCAACTCCTCCTTCGCGGCCCAGGCGAAAACCGCCGAGACGGCGGCCAGTGTTTGATTGGCGACAATCGGCGCCTCGATGCTCGCCATCATCGCCTTCACGTCACTGCGGGTGATGCTTGAGGCCAGGAGCTTGCCCCATCGGGGCAGGGCGTGGCGGCGCACCAGTGCCGCAGCTTGGGGCCAACTCTTGTTATGCTTCTTCGCCCACTGCTCGACGTAGTGCTCGGCAAGCTCGACGAATGTGCCCTTGGTGCGCTCGGCCTTGCGCTCCGCTGCGGGGTCCCTGCCTCGGGCAACCTCCAGCATGATCTCGGCGGCCAGCGTCCTGGCGTCAGCCAACCCAATGGCGTCGGCATTGCCCAAATGGAGCCAACGCGGGCGGCCGTGGCGGCTGTAGATCACCTTCCAGGCTTTGGAGCCGGACGGCTGCATACGCAGCGCAAGGCCGTGCTGCCGGGCGTCCCAGACCACGAAGGCGCTGTTCTGGGGCCGGAGCTTGCGGACGTAGAGTTCGGTGAGGTTGCGCTTGTGCGCCGGTCGCTTCGGGCGGGTCATGTCTTCTTTTCTCCTGTGCTGTGGATCGCCGGCTAATGCCCGGCTAAAGGTGGATGCTTGATTGCGTTGGATGGCGTGTTAACGGATTTTGATAGGAAAACCAAGGAATAATCGGTGTTCAGCGGAATTAGCCGGGAGATTTCAAGGCCGGATTTTTTAAGAAAAGGTTAATGATCCACTTGCAGGCAAGCTGAAGCGACGGCCGCTGCTCGACGGCTAAGCCGAGGAGCCTGAGAAATGGCGCCCGTGCCATACTCGTGTTGATTCGCATGAAACGAGTGGTTCGGCAGGATGACGGCTCACGCACTTCCTCGGCCAAAAGCCCGCCGGAAAACCGGCGGTTTCTTCGTCCTCCCGTTCGTCACCCTCGTGGTCCTGGGCGGCGTCGGCGCCTTTGTCGCCTATATGCTGTGGCCGACCTGGCCGAACGCGCCGATCGCGGTCGATGCGCCGGCCATCCCGATCACGGTCGCCGGCGTGCTCTTCAACGTGCCGCCGGCGGCGATCCGCGCCAAGGTGTTGCGCCATGCCGGCACGCACGAGCGCATCGACCTCGCCTTTCTCTGGCCTTCGCTGACGCCGCCGCCGGCCGATACCAGGGCCGACAAACCAGCGGCGAAAGCGGAGCAGGATGCCGCGGCGCCGCCGGCAAACGCGAGCGACCGCCTGTTCGTCACCATCGCCGCTCTCGGCGCGGTGCTGGCGCCGGCCGAACGGTTGCGCAGCATCTATCCGCGCTACGTCGAGGCGCAGGCAACCGCCGGCCCCGACGGCCTCGCGTTCCTGCCCTTTCGGGCCGGCACCCCCTACCAGGGAGAGGACCTGGTCTATCTAGGAGAGCAGCCCGAGCAGTTCTTCGCCCGCTGTACCCGGCCGAACGGTCCGGTGCGCGGCACCTGCATCCATGAGCGTTCGCTCGATGCCGCAGAGATCACGCTGCGCTTTCCGCGCGAGTGGCTGGAGGACTGGCGCGGCCTTGCCGCCGGCTTCGACCGGCTCCTGGCGCAACTGCATCCGTAGGCTGAGGACGGATGACGGATGATGGATGACGGATGACAACAACAGACAACAGAGGTCGGATGTCAGAACTCCGAGGGCGCGTTGGGCCTATCCGTCTTCCGCGCCGTCTGTCGTCGGTCGTCTGACCCGCGGCCTGCGTCATCCGTCGAGATCGCTGCCCAGGATCGCCATCTGGAAGTTATACGACCGCTCGTCGTCTTCGTCGTCGACGAACAGCACGCCGATGAATTCGTCGCCGACATAGACCTCGGCGGAATCGTCCTTCTTCGGCCGCGGCACGACGCGGACGCGCGCATTGCCGAACAGCTTCTTGAGGTAGGCGTCGAGTTTCTTGACTTCCTGCACGTCCACCGCGCGTCTCCTGCTTCTGTTGCGCCACGCGCGGCAGCGCTGATGAATCGAACCCGCTCGCTCAGATCTCGTCGTAGAGCATCTGGTCCATGGTGCGCGAGGGCTCCGGGCAGCCGGCGCGCCCGACCACCCGCGCCGGCACACCCGCGACCGTCACGTTGTTCGGCACCGATTTGAGCAGAACCGAGCCGGCGGCAATGCGCGCGCAATGCCCGACTTCGATGTTGCCGAGGATCTTGGCGCCGGCGCCGATCATCACGCCGTAGCGGATCTTGGGATGGCGGTCGCCGGCCTCCTTACCGGTGCCGCCGAGCGTCACGTCGTGCAGGATCGATACGTCGTCTTCGATCAGTGCGGTCTCACCCACCACGACGCCGGTGGCGTGGTCGAGAAAAATGCCACGACCGACGCGCGCGGCGGGGTGAATGTCGCACTGGAACGCCGCCGAGGAGCGGCTCTGCAGGTAAAGTGCAAAATCGCGGCGGCCCTTGCTCCAGAGCCAGTGCGCGAGGCGATGGGTCTGGATCGCATGGAAGCCCTTGAAGTAGAGCACGGGCTCGAGCAGGCGGTGGGTCGCGGGATCGCGGTCCAGCGTCGCCACGATGTCGGCGCGGAAGCTCTCGCCGATCGAGGGAGTGTCTTCGAGCGCATCCTTGTAGGCCTGCCGGATCAACTCGCCCGACAGCGCGGCATGGTCCAGCCGCTCCGACAGCCGATAGACGATCGCCCCTTCCAGCGTGTCGTGGTGGAGGATCGTCGAATAGATGAAGGTCGCGAGTTCTGGCTCGCGCTTGACCGCTTCCTCCGCCTCACGACGAACGCGCATCCATACGGGATCGACCGTATCGAGCACGGGCTTCGCTTGATATTGCGCCATCGAGAGCCTCCGGGAACGACGCGTTCTATCATAGTTGGGGCGGCGCGAGCTACAAACCAGGGGTCGGCCCGCTGCAGGCCGACGGCCGAGTGTGGCGGCCATTAGCCGATAATATGAGGGTCAATGGCCTATCTTGCATGCTTCAAGGCCGCTGCGCCAAGAAATCCAGGACCGCCGCCTTGAATACCCGGTCGCCGACGGCGAGCATGTGATCGCGGCCAGGAATGACCAGCGCTTCGGCGCCGGGAATAAGCGCGGCGAGAGCGTCCGCCGAGCCCGCGATGCGGTCGTTGCTGCCGACCGCAACCAACACTGGCACCGCGATGCGGCCGACCTCGGCTTTGCTCAGCGTCTGGCGCGAGCCGCGCATGCAGGCGGCGAGCGCCCGCAGATCGGACTTTGTCTGCTCGGCGAAAGTGCGGAACACGAGGGCTGTCGGATCGGCGATGTCGGCGCGCGAGGGA
Source organism: uncultured Alphaproteobacteria bacterium (assembly GCA_963833665.1). Classification (GTDB taxonomy): domain Bacteria; phylum Pseudomonadota; class Alphaproteobacteria; order Rhizobiales; family Xanthobacteraceae; genus BOG-931. The sequence goes on from CAWHZA010000070.1 coordinate 43,822, forward strand.
GCTTCGAGCGCCTGCGCGATTGTTTCCGTCAACCCGACGCCCTCGACGAGGTGATAGCCGAGCCCGCCGAGGATCGCGGAGCGCACGCGCTCCGGGTGCGCCAGCGCCAGGAACGCGGTGATCCGCGCCCCCATCGAATAGCCCATGACGTCCGCACGGCCGAGGCCGAGATGATCGATGAGCGCGCGCACATCCTCGGCCATGGCGGAGCTATGATAGGCGGCGGGCTCGTACAGCTTCGTCAATTCACCATGGCCGCGATTGTCGAGCGCGATGACGCGGCGGCCCGCGCGCGTGAGTGTCGTCACCCAGCCGGGAAATACCCAGTTCACCTCCTTGCCGGACGCGAAGCCGTGCACGAGCACGATCGGCTCGCCCTCACCCTCATCGAGAAAGGCAATCTCGACGCCGTCATGTGCAAATCGTGGCATGCCCGACCATAAACGATCCGCGCGACAAGGCGTGAAAAGATGCCGACCCACCGACGGGCGGCCGCCGGCCGCCCGTATTCTTGACCACAACCGGAAGGCCACGTAACGTCTTCAAACAACATCCGCAACGAGCGCGGAATGTCACGGTTTCACGACATGAAGCGATCTGGCACGCCCCCGCTCGCTCTGCATAGTCCCAAAAACTCCGGCGCGGATGCGGACATTCGCTTCCCCGCCGGGTGACCGGAAAGCCGAAACCTGCGACAAGCATCCGGCGCGATGGCGCCGAAGGGAGGACGCGATGCGACGCCTCTTTCCGCTCTGTGTTGCGGCGCTGCTGATCTGCTCGAACGGGTTCGCCCAAGCGCAGATTTCCGATGACGTGGTGAAGATCGGCGTCCTCACCGATCTCTCCGGTCCGTCGGCGACTGCGGACGGGCCGGGCTCGGTCACTGCCGCACAGATGGCGGTCGATGATTTCGGCGGCCAGGTCCTGGGCAAGCCGATCACCGTCATTTCCGCCGACCACCAGCTCAAACCCGATATTGCGAGCGGTATCGCCAGCCGCTGGTACGATGTCGACCAGGTCGACCTGATCGTCGACGTGCCGGTCTCCGCCGTGGGTCTCGCAGTCCAGCATGTCGCCACTGAGAAGAAAAAGCTGCTCATCGTCCATTCGACCGGGACGGCCGATTTCCACGGCAAGTTCTGCACGCCTTACGCCGTGCAGTGGGTGTTCGACACGCGCGCGCTCGCGGTCGGCACGGCGCAGGAGGTCACCAAACGCGGCGGCGACAGCTGGTTCTTCCTCACCGCCGACTATGCGTTCGGCCATGCGCTCGAACGCGACGCGTCGCAGGTTGTGGCCGCGAATGGCGGCAAGGTGCTCGGCGCGGTGCGCCATCCGTTCGCGACGCCCGACCTTTCATCGTTCATTCTCCAGGCGCAGACCTCGAAGGCGAAGATCATCGGGCTCGCCAGCGGTCCGCCCGACAACATCAACGCCATCAAGCTCGGCGGCGAGTTCGGCATCTTCCAGGGCGGCCAGCAGATGGCCGGTCTCCTGGTGCTGATCACCGACGTCCACGCGCTTGGCCTCAAGGCGGCGCAGGGACTCGTGCTGACCACCTCGTTCTACTGGGACATGGACGACAAGACTCGCGAATGGTCGAAACGCTTCTTCGCCAAGATGAACCGCATGCCGACGATGTGGCAGGCCGGCGTTTATTCCTCGGTCATGAACTATCTCAACGCCGTCAAGGCGGCGGACACCGACGAACCGCTCAAGGTCGCGGCCAAGATGCGCGAGACGCCCATCGAGGACTTCTTCTCCCGCAACGGCCGGCTGCGCGAGGATAACCTGATGGTCCACGACCTCGTGCTGGTGCAGGTGAAGAAGCCCGAGGACTCGAAATATCCCTGGGACTATTATCAGATCCTCACCCGCATCCCGGGCGAGCAGGCGTTCGGGCCGCCCAATCCGGCCTGCCCTCTGGTCAAGCAGTGAGCGCTGCAGCGGCGGCGGCCTCGGGACAATCGGCGGAGGTGCGGGCGCGGCGCACGGCGGCCGAGTTCGATCTGCGCCGGCTGAGTGCGGAATTCCTCGACGATCCCTATCCGACCTATCGCGCGCTCCGCCAATTCGACCCGATCCATCGCATGCCCGATGGCTCGTATTTCCTCACCCGCTACGACGACTGCCTTGCGGTCTATCGCGACGTGGACACCTGGAGCTCGGACAAGCGGCTCGACTTCCGGCCGAATTTTGCCGACAGCCTGCTCTACGAGCATCACACGACGAGCCTCGTCTTCAACGACCCGCCCTATCACACGCGGGTGCGCCGGCTGCTCGCGCCCGCGTTCACGCCGCGGGCGCTGCGCGCGTTGCAGCCGCGCATCGAGGCGCTGGTCGACCGGCTTCTGGAAAGCGCCGCCACGCGCGGCGAGATCGATCTCATTTCCGATTTCGCTGCGGCTATTCCCGTTCAGCTCATCGGCGACATGCTGGGCATTCCGCAGGATGAGCGCGGTCCGCTGCGCGGCTGGTCGCTCGCCATCCTCGGCGCGCTCGAGCCGGTGCTGAGCCGGGAGAAATTCGACGGCGGGGCCGAAGCGGTCGCCGATTTCAAAGATTATCTGCATGAGATCATCTTGAGCCGGCTGCGAACCGGCAACAATGATCCTGCAGAAATCCTCTCAACGCTGATCGGAGCCAGCGCCTTTGCCTCCGGCACGGAAGCAGGCGAGCGGCTCTCGCAGCTCGAGCTGATCCACAACTGCATTTTTCTGCTCAATGCCGGGCACGAGACGACGACCAACCTGATCGGCAACGCGGTCGATCTTCTCATCCGCCATCCGCAAGCCATGAGCGACCTGCGCGAGCACCCCGATGTCATCGGAACGGCGGTCGAGGAGTTTCTGCGCATGGAAAGCTCGAACCAGCTCGGCAACCGCCGGGCGGTGAGCGACACGACGCTCGGCGGCGTCGACATCGCGGCGGGGACCTACGTGCATATCGGCATCGGCGCCGCCAACCGCGATCCCGATCAATTCCCCGACCCGGACCGCCTCGATATTCGGCGGCAGCCGAACCGCCACCTCGCCTTCGCCACCGGGATTCACGCCTGCGCCGGGATGTCGCTGGCGCGCATGGAGGCGCAGGTCGCGATCGGCCGGCTGCTGCAGCGCTTCGCGCGCATCGAGCGGTCCGGACAGTTCGTGCGCGGCGGCCGCGCCCGGTTCCGCGGTTTTAGCTCTTATCCGGTGCGCGTGTGCGCCTAGCCGCGGCCGGTGTCACCACGGCAGCCCGCAGAGATCGACCGCGCCGCCTTGCGGCGAAAGCCGCATGTCGAACACGAACGCCGTCATGACATCGAACCGCACTCGGCCTTCGGGTTGCTCAGCAAAAACGTCGCCGGTGAACTGCCGCCAGCCGAGGCGGCGATAGAAGCCGAAGTTGTGCGGCTCGCATACCAGCAGCGCGAAATCGGCGCCTTCCTTGTCCCTTAGTTCGGCAACGGCGACGCCCATTGCCGCCGAGGCATAGCCCTGCTTTCGCGAATCTTGACGCGTGATGACGCCGCCGATGCCGCCCATCCTGATGCTGTCGTCGCCCCACTTCGCCTGTCGAGCATAGACGCCGACGTGGCACACCAGTTCGCCCTCGTCGCTCCACACCAGCACGCGCCGCTCGGCATTGGCCCAGACTACATGAGCCCAGGAGAAGGTCGCCCGCAGCTCCGGCGGCCATACTGCAGAAAAAAGCGGCGCAGCCTGTTCCCAGGCAGCGTCACCGGGACGGATTTCGACGCGCATGCCTGTGCCCGCGGTCAGTAAATCCACTTTCGCTCCGATCGTCCGTGCGATGCAGCTTACCCGTCATTCTTGCATGAAAATTGTGATGCATGGGATAGGACGCATTGCTAGGAATGGGCGGCGCGGGCGGCCATGTCGCCGCCCGGCACAAGCGGATCGCGCAAGCATGGCGGAGATCATCGTTCCCCATTTTCACAACGAGCCCGGCGTTGCGGTGATCGAGATCGGCGCCAAGGAATTCATGTGCGTCGGCGCCCTGCCGCCGTTCGATCATCCGCACGTCTACTGCGACATGGGCGACGACGACGACTACACCTGTCCGTATTGCTCGACGCTGTTTCGCCACAATGCGGCCCTGGCGCCCGACGAGGCGCGGCCGGCCGAATGCGCCTTGCACGATCTTCGCGCCTGAATAGCCTCGGGAGGGCGTATCCTGACGGCTTCGCGCAGCGTCATCGTTGCCGGAGCGGGCATCGGCGGATTGACCGCGGCGCTCGCGCTCGCGCGCAACGGCTTCCGGGTCACGGTGCTGGAGCAGTCGGAGCGGCTCGAGGAGACGGGCGCCGGCATCCAGCTTTCGCCCAACGCCGCGCGCACGCTGATCGATCTCGGCCTGGCGCCGATGTTGCGTCCGTATGCCGTGGCGCCCACGGCGCTGCGCGTGCTCAGCGCCACGACCGGTCTCGAAATCGTGCGCGTGCCGCTCGGCGAGGCCGAGCAGCGCTACGGCGCCCCCTATTGGGTGATCCACCGCGGCGACCTGCAAGCAGCACTCACGAGTGCGATCGCCGGCCGTCTCGATGTCGTCCTCAAGCTCGGCATGCAGGTCGAGGATTTCGTCGCCCACCGCAACGGCGTGACCGTCTCGGCCCGCGGCCGCGGCGGCCTCACCGACGAGCGGGGCTTGGCACTTCTCGCCGCCGACGGGCTCTGGTCGCTCGTGCGCCGGCGTCTGGGGCACGACGAGGCGCCGCGCTTTAGCGGCCGCGCTGCCTGGCGCTGTCTGATCCCCGCCAAGGAGGTCGCACCCGAATTCCGCGAGCCGCTGATCCATCTCTGGCTCGGGCGCGACGCCCATCTCGTCCACTACCCGGTCAAGTCAGGCCGCGCCATCAATGTCGTCGCCATCACCGCCGACAGCTCGAACGCGCCCGGATGGAGCGAGCCGGCGGGCCGTGCGGACTTCGTCGCGCACTTGGCCGCCGAACCGTGGGCGCCGGCCGCGCTCTCGCTCGTCCGGCTGCCCGAGGCCTGGCTCAAATGGACGCTCTACGACCGCGCGCCGGTGCGGCGCTGGTCGCAGGACGTCGTGGCGCTTCTCGGCGACGCCGCCCATCCCATGCTGCCCTACCTGGCGCAGGGGGCCGCCATGGCGATCGAGGACGCCGCGGTGGCGGCGCAATGCCTGGCGCGCATGCCTGACGACGCGGCCAAGGCCCTGCGGGTCTACTGCGCAATACGCCGTGCGCGCACGGCCAAGGTACAGCGCCTCGCGAGCCGTAACGGAGCGCGCTACCACCTTGCCGGCGCGCGGGCGCGGCTCCGCGATACCGCCCTGCGCATGATCGGGGGCGCGCGGCTGCTGCGGCACTATGATTGGCTCTACGATTGGCGGCCGCCTGCGGCCCTTTCGCTCAGCTGATGAAAGAATGAACCCAAGCTCGGCGCTGCTGCCGGATCGGGCAGCCGCCGGCCGCGGTTCGCCGCCTCGGCGCGCGCTCAAGCCGTCGCCGCGGCACAGGAACATTTGGCCAACCCGCGTGTTCAGCCAGAAGAACAGCCTGGTAGCTGTTCGCGTGAGCTTCGCTGGAGAGGAGTATTTCCATGTGTGACTACAGCCTGCATCTCGTCGCCTCGCGCCCGGCAAAGGTTGGAGACGTTTTGGTCGCGACGGACTTCGAGAGGTCGATCACGCGCGGCTTCGCCGCGGTCGGAGAACCGGGCGTCGCGGTCTGCCTGCTTCCCGGCACTGAGTTGGCGTTCGAGGATAACGTCCAATACGATCGCGCTTTCAGCCTCTTCGGCAGGGCGCGCGTCGAGCACAAGGTGGCCCGCTTCCGCCAGGTGAACATGGACGATCCGAACATCCATCATGACGCCCTGGAATTTCCCGGCGGCCAGATCGTGATGGTCACTCGCCTGACACCCGGCCAGAAGGCGACGGTGCTGCAGCTGCCGGCGACCGCGCATGATCAGCGCGTCAAGGCAAGCGGCGAGCAGCGCACGCCGGCTTCGCTCGACCTCTAGCAGCAGCCGGACGCATCTCCGGCGAGACGTCTGCAAGGACCGGCGCGGCGGGACGAATAGTCCCGCTGCGGAAAGGATGGCGCGCTCGGAGGGAGGCGAATGCCGCACTTGAGCGCGTTCGCCAAGGCTTTGATCCAACCGAGGAGAAGCGGCAGCGGCGCCCCGTAGTCGGGCCTGCGGCCGACACGTTCGCGAATGCGCTAAAGGACTACCTGGAACGCGCGCAGCGCAACACGGCACCGGCGACGTTCGCCGAAGCGCGGCCCCTGAGCGCGAATTCCTGCCGGCATGGCGCAATGGGCCGATCGGCAGCATCACCCGTGGCGACGTCAACCGGATAATCGACAGCATTGCCGCCCGCGGCGCCGAAATCCAGGCGAACCGTTCGCTGGCCTATCTTTGCACGCACCTTGTCCATTTGTCGGCCTCAGCCATCGAAGTGCTGGACTCCATTCCCGGCGTCGGGGTTAACTTCGTGTTAACAAGCGCGGGCAGCACGCCGGTTTCAGGCTTCTCCCGTGCCAAGCGGCGCATCGACGCGGCAATGCTGCCGCGAAGCCGGAAGAAATGGGCGAGAAATGCGACCCGATTCCCGGCTGGATCTTGCGCGATCTGCGCCGCACAGCCGCTACAGGGATGGCGCGGCTGAATTTTCCGCCGCACGTCGTCGACAAGGTGCTGAACCATGCCAGCGGCACGATCCGCGGCGTGGCCCGCCGTCTATAAACGATTTGAGTATCTCGAGGAGCGGCGTGCGGCGCTTGAGGCCTGGGGGCGCTAACGTCGCGAACCTCGTCTCGCCAGCGGCGCCATCAAACGTCATTGCCATAGCTGCGCGCTGAGGCCGCCCATGGGCCGTTCTCATGGCTGGGGTCCTTTCACCGCAGCAAAGAACTGACCGCCATAGAAGCAGCGTTATCAGTGTTCGATCATCCCACAATGATCTCGCCGATCAAGCCAGCGTCATATTGGGTGAAGAACAAGCGCCCATCAGACATCGCTGTGATGCAGCGCGCTCCGCTTTCTGGGGTCGGAATGTCGTATTCACCGACCACGGTGCCGTCAGGTGCCATGCGACCGATCTTGTTAGCAAAGTTTTCGGTGAACCATAGGTCGCCGTCTGCGCCAACTGCGATACCCCGCAGCGATGCATTAGCGGTCGGGACCGGGAATTCAACGATTGTTCCGTCCGGTGCGATGCGACCCAAGCAATTGGCACCTGTTTCCACGAACCAAATGTTACTGTCCGAGTGGCACGTCATCGCGCGCGGTTGACTGTAGCGGCTGGGAATAGGAAACTCGACAACCCGCCCATCGAGCGTCATTCGGCCAATTCGACCACCAGCCGCTTCGCTGAACCACAGTGTTTCACCCCGTATAACAATAGACAGCGGCCGGCTGCCGGGCGTTATCCCTTCCCCGAACTCCGTGATGGTGCCATTTGGCGTCACTCGACATAACCGATCAATATCGCCCGCAGAAAACCACATGTTTCCATCTGGTCCGCGGATAATTCCGTCGGGTCCAGCCTTGGGGGTCGGCAACCCAAACTCGACGGTCGTACCGTCTAAGCCGATGCGACCAACGCGATTGCCTGTTTTCTCGGTGAACCATAAGTGGCCGTCAGGACCGACGTCGATCCCTATGGGCGTACAGTCAGGTGAAGGCAGATCGAATTCGCGGAACTCAACCGCGCGAGGATCGAAACAGCCGATCTTCGAGGCGCCGCTTTCGCAGAACCAAAGGTTTCGGTCTGGACCTCCGACCGCGATATAGGGTTTGCTATTCCGCGTGGGAATTCTGCGCTCACGAATGACCGGCGCCGAGCGGGCCGAAGTGGCATTTGTGACTTGTGAGCTCATATTCTTGCAATTTCCTTTCCTACACTACGCGTTCTCTTCTCGCGAATTCATGGCCGCCCATACGCGCTCGGATGTTAGTGGCATGTCGAGATGGGTCACGCCGAATTCCTTGAGCGCGTCGATCACCGCATTGACCACGGTCGGTGGCGCGGCGATCGTTCCCGCCTCGCCGATACCTTTGATGCCGAGCGGGTTGGTCTTCGCCGGTACTTCCAACAGCTCGGAAACGAACTCCGGAAAATCGGCGGCTCGCGGCATACCGTAGTCGAGGAAGCTTCCTGTGATCAGCTGACCGCTTTGTCCGTCGTAAACCATGTTCTCGAACAGCGCCTGCCCGACGCCCTGGGCGATACCGCCGTGAATCTGACCTTCACAGATCATCGGGTTGATCACCATGCCGAGATCGTCGACCGCGGCGAAGCGGTCGATGCGCACCCCGCCGGTTTCCGGATCGACTTCGACCTCGCACACGTGGCAGCCGTTGGGATAGTTGGGTGCGCCGCCAGGCGCACCCGACCAGGTGCCGACACCATCGAGGCCGAGACCGAATTTCATCACCGGTCCTGCCGGCGCGAAGAAAGCGCGTGCAACGTCAGTGATTGAAATGCGCCTGTCGGTGCCGATAACCGTGAATGTGCCGGCGTTAAATTCGACGTCCTCGGCCGCCGCCTCCATCAGCGCGCCGGCCATCTGCTTACCGCGCGCAACGACTGCATCGGCGGCCATGCGTAACCCGTTGCCGCCGACCAAAGAGCTGCGCGCACCAAACGTCCCGCGTCCGAATGCTACTTTCTCGGTGTCGCCCTGGACGTAATTGATCGCCTCGAACGGGACGCCGAGCCATTCGGCGACGAGCTGTGCAAACGTCGTCGCGTGGCCCTGACCATGCGAATGCGTGCCAGCGACGATTGTCACCGTGCCGCCAGGATCAAACCTGATCTCCATGCGTTCGTTCATGACGCCGCCGAGCTCGATATAAGGCGTCACCGCGCGGCCGCGCAGCTTGCCGCACCGCTCACTCTCTTTCCGCCGCGCGGCGAAGACGTTCCAATCGGCAAGCGCGAGGCAATGGTCCATCAGCTTCTCAAACTCGCCGCTGCCGTAATTGTGGTGCGTCGGCGTGTGATAGGGCAATGCCTCGGGCTTGATCATGTTACGACGACGCAACTCGACGCGGTCGATGCCCGTTACCTGCGCGGCACACTCGACCAGGCGCTCGATCAGATAGATCGCCTCCGGCCGGCCGGCGCCGCGATAAACCGAGGTCGGCGCGGTGTTGGTGAACACAGCATTGGTGCTCACGTGGATCGTCTGCACGTCATAGAGGCTCGGCACGAACATCACTGACCAGAACAGCGGCGCGGTGGCCGCCCCCCACCAATAAGCGCCGAGCGCCTGATACGCGGTGGAGCGGATGGCCAGAAACTTGCCGTTCTCGTCGAGGGCGAGTTCACCATAAACGACCTGATCGCGGGCGTGGTTGTCGCAAAGCAGACTTTCGCTGCGTGTTGCGGTCCATTTCACCGGCCGCCCGCAGCGCCGCGCCGCCCACAACACCAATGCATCGTCGGGATAGAGATTGGCCTTCATGCCGAAGCCGCCGCCGACATCGGGCGACAGCACCCTAATCTTCAACTCCGGCACGTGGAAGACGAACGACGACAACGCCGTGCGCACGCTGTGCGGATCCTGCGACGTCGTGTAGAGGGTGTATCTGCCGTCCGCGGCGTCGTAGACGCCGACTGCGCAGCGCGGCTCGATCGGATTAGCAGTCACGCGGTTGTTGACGAGGCGGACCGCGGCGACATGCTTGGCCCCGGCGAACGCGGCGTCGGTGGCAGGCTTGTCGCCGAAGGCGATGGTGACGCCGACATTGCCGTTGGGACAGTCTTTCCAGATTGTCGGTGCGTTGGGCGCAATCGCCGCTTCCACATCGACGATCGCCGGCAGCGGTTCGTAGTCGACTACTATAAGCTCGGCGGCATCGCGCGCCAGCACCTCGGTCTCGGCAACGACGAAGGCGACGCGGTCGCCGATGCAACGAACCCGATCGGCAAGCAGTATCGGGCGCGTTGTGGAAAATCCCTTCGGCCCACCCCAGGATTCGGGCATGAAGAACGGTGGAATGCCGCCGACATTGTCACCCGCGGCGTCGGCGCCGGTCAGCACGCAAACAACGCCGGGCGACGCTTTTGCCGCAGTCGTGTCGACCCGCTTGATGCCGGCATGGGCGTGCGGCGAAAGAACCGCCACGCCATAGCATTGCCGGGCAAGGGCAGCGGCTCAATGGATGGAATGCTGCAAGAATTCGTGTGCCTCGACCAAGAGGGTCTCGTCCACGCGCCGGAGCACCTGACCGACGAGGAAGCCGCCACGCTGCCCTGCGCGGCGCTCACCGTCTGGCAGGCGCTGGTCACCGAAGGGCCGGCTCAAGTTTCGATTGCGTTCAGTTTGCTGTAATGTTCGGCGCACGCTCGATCGTGACCTCGAGCAGCGATGCCAAGCTCGAAAAGGCGAAAAAACTCGGCGCCACGCATACCATCAACTACGTCACGACGCCGGTGTGGCACCCCGAGGTGCGGCGGCTCAACGGCGGCCGCGGAATTCGACCAGGTGATCGAAGTCGGCGGACCCAGCAGCTTCGTGCAATCGCTGCAGGCCATTCGGCTGGGCGGCCAGATTCACATGATCGGCTATGTAGGAAGCAAAGCCGGCGAGATGAACCCGCTCGAGATCCTCTACCGCCGCGCAGTGGTGCGCGGCATTCCTATCGGATCGCGTGAATCCTTCGAGCACATGAACCGCGCCATCGCCTTGCATCGGATGTGGCCCGTGGTCGACCGCGTGTTTCCGTGGCTGGAAGCCCGCGCCGCGCTTGAATACATGCGCGAAGGCAAGCACTTCGGCAAGATCGTGCTCAAATTCTGATGCCTGGCGGAGTGCCGCAATGATGCGCGATGTCGTCAGTGAGAAAGTGTCGCCCGAAGCAAGTCCGATGGTTGCGCACAAGAATCGAAATCACGCAGCAGGCGATCGATATCTCGCTCCGCCGGCGCGGGCGGATCCAGCCCTTCCCCACCATCGAAGCGCGAAAGACGGCGCTGCTGGTAGTCGACATGCAGACCGGCTTCCTGGCGCCGGGCGCCGTGGCCGAGATTCCGGCGGCGCGCAGGATCGTGCCGAACATCAATCGCCTGGCCGACGGCTTGCGCCGGGCCGGAGGCACGGTCGTCTGGATCATCTCCACGTACGGTCCCGGCGCCGAGCGCGATTGGACGACCTTCTTCAATTACATCATCACCGGCGAGGCCGCCGATCAGTTCCGCCTGGCGTTCGCCGAGGGACGGCCCGAGCACACGCTGTGGCACGAGCTCGACCGCCGGTCGGCCGATCCGATGATCTCGAAGAACCGGCTGACGCCGTTCGCCGATCCGGCGCGCAAGCTGGAGACCATGCTGCGCGAGAGCGGCATCGACATGGTGCTGATAGCGGGCACGGTGACCAATGTGTGCTGCGAATGCACCGCCCGTGACGCGGCAATGCGGAATTTCAAGACGATCATGATCGCGGACGCCAACGCGTCGCGCAACGACGCCGAGCACAACGCCACGCTCTCGATCTTTCTGCAGGCCTTCGGCGGGGTGATCGACACGGACGAGGCGTTGCGCCTGATCGCTGGTGGAACGGCCGCATGAAAAACAGCGGGCTGAAGCACTGCGGGCGCCGCCGCAGCGGAGGAGCGTGAGGCGGATGGCCGCAAGCGAAAAGCGCCGCCGGCGCGGCGGATCAGCGAGGCAACGATCGTGGCAGCAAAGGCGTGGGCTCGGTCCGCCGCGCGACTTTCTCGGCTACGGCGCCGACCCGCCGCGGGTGCGTTGGCCCGGCAATGCCCGCATCGCGATCAACTTGAACTTGAATGTCGAGGCCGGCGGCGAACACTCGATCCTTGAAGGCGATCCGCAATCGGAGAACCTGCTCACCGACATTGGTTTTCCGGCGTATGCGGGCAAGCGCAGCCCCATGGTCGAATCCGCCTTTGAGTATGGACCGCGGGTCGGCTGCTGGCGGCTGTTGCGGATCTTCAAGCGCTTCGATGTCAAGGCGAGCATTCTCGGCGTGGTACGCGGCCTGCAGATGTATCCCGAACTGACGCGCGCGTTCGTCGAGGAAGGGCACGAGGTGGTCAGCCACGGCTGGCGCTGGATCGACTATCACACCATGGGCGAGAAGGAGGAGCGCGAGCACATCCGGCTGGCCGTTGCCGGAATCAAGAAGCTCATCGGCCAACCGCCGGTCGGCTGGTTCGACGGCCGCCCGAGCATCAACACCCGGCGCCTGCTGGTGGAGCACGGCGGCTTTCTCTACGACCGCGACTATCTCGGCGACGAGCTGCCGTTCTGGACGCGCTTCGGCACGCGAAACCATCTGGTGATCCCCTACTCGCTCGAAACCAACGACAACCGCTTCGACTCCAACTCAGGCTTCAGTACCGCCGACGAGTTCGCGCAGTACATGACCGATTGCTTCGACCTGCTCTACGAGGAGGGAGCGGAACGGCCGAAGATCATGAGCGTTGCGCTGCACGACCGGCTGATTGCTCGGCCGGGCCGCGCGGTCGGGCTGATCAGGTTCCTCGACTATGCGTGCCGGCACGACAGGATCTGGTTCTGCACCGGGCGCGACATTGCCGAGCATTGGCACCGCGAGCACCCACCGCGCGAATAGCGGCGAGACTATCGTCCATTGCCGCAACAGCGAAATTCCGCTCACCGCCGCGGCTCAGTTCGCGCTTATTGAGATCGCGTTGTTCATTTTGGGCACACCGACTGACTTAAAGGAGATGCTGCCTGATACTTCTTCTCAACAAGCAGAACCTGCACCGTCGTTTCGCCAATATTAGTAAATTCATGCCATGGAGTTGGCGGAGCGTCCACAAACGCGCCAGTAGCGATACCGACCTTCCGTGTGCCCTTTTCGTCCTGCACCTGCGCCCTTCCGCCGCTCAGCACGTAGGTAAGCGAAGATGGGTGGGAATGGCACGCGTGCACTGCTCCCGGCGGGAATGTGCATCGCGCTATGCGGACCTGAGCATCTTCGAAGAGCTTCTCGCAGGGCTTCTTGCCTTGCCACTCTACTGATAGTGCATCCGGCACGTCATCTGCCATCACGGCGGACGGCGCGGCCAGAAGACTAAGCGACGCCCCGGTAACCGTCGCCAGCACAAGCTTGAACGTCGTATGCATAGCGGTCTCTCTCCCTTGTTGAACAGGAACACTTAGCAGGCCTGTTGCTGCCGATCTTGGCGGAAGATAAAAAAATGCGACGAATTTACCGGGAGTGGCCGCGCGCCAGCCCCGGCAGCTTGGCGATGTTCGCCGCGATGCGGCGCACCTCGTCACAAATTCTGCGGGTACTCTCCTCATTCCCGTCCCTATTTCGCCTCCGGAGATGGACGGCATTGAACCAATCGTCCGCCGGGTGGCGGCGAGGCTCGGGGGGACTACAGCTACAGGAGGCATGTTGATGGACACGCAGGATCACCTCGGACGAGGGGTGGCGATGAGTGCCGGTCACCTCACCGTTGCGATGAGGGCGGAGCTTGGCCGTCTGCTGGCGGCAAGCCGCGGGGACAAACGTAAGGCGCTGGCGGCCGGTTTATCTGAATTGCATACCCGCAAAATCCTCCACGCCAAGGAGGCGACCGAACTGGCAGCGATCATGGAGATGTTCTTCGCCGCGCCGGACGGACACGACCCGAAGCTGGCCCACCGGGCCAGCACCTACTTCCAGGCGCTGAGTGTCGACTTCGATTCCAGCCCTGCGGCTCTGGCCATTGCCAGTGTCATCAGCTCACTCACCTCGCCGTCTAAGGCGGCCGGGACTGGCAACCCGCAGGCGGCGGCGAGCCGCGCGGGCGACGCCGCCTTCGGAGGGTTCGGAGCGGTTGTCGGAGCCGGCATCGGGTGGGGCATAGGCGGCCCGATCGGCGCCGGTATAGGCGCCGTCGTAGGAGGGGCCGTCGGCGTCTGTATCAGCGAGGGCTAGAGCGTCGGGTATCGAATTTTTCGCCTGAGTTTACCCTGGTCCGGGTGGGGAGCAGCCGGCTTCACCGCCGGCTGCGCCACCTTGTTCCTCGACGCTCCAGGGCGGCGGGAAGCGCCGCGGCGCTGTTGGTTGCTCTCCCAATTCCCACAAGCCTAGCCCCCGAACACCCACAGCCACACCAGCCCGGCTAGGACGACAACGGCGACGACGGCAAAAAAGGCGCCGAACACGCGCAAGGTGTTGGTGTCCGCGAGACGCCGCAGCCACAGTGGTGGGAAGCGTCGGTCTGCCATCAGCAGTATACTAAGCTTTTGCTAGCTGCGAACTTGCGCTGCAAGAATATCGTCTCGGTTCTGTAGATATTCGCTTCGACCGATCTCGCCGAGGGCGTAGCGTTGATTGAGGACTTCAAGCGCAATCTCGGGGCGTCGTTCGCGGGCGCGCCGGCGTCGGATGTACCAGAAAGGCCACGCGATCACGAACACGATTGTCGCGATGACGGCGAGGACGACTACCAACGCTGTGTTCAAAACGATGTGTATCAACGCGCCTATCATGCCTCAAACCTCGAAAAGCCGAACGCAGAGATAAAGCGGCGGGGCGGCACAACCCGGCCCGGCCGGCGGCTTCGTGGCCGAAATATCGTATCAACGATCGGGCGCGATCCTGCGACCCCCATCGTATCCCGGTCAACAGTTAGCTCCTCGCGAACAGCGTCCTCAACTTCCGTATCCTCGCTGATCCGAGAGGCCGCGCGCGTGAGTGCTCTCTCGATGAAATTTCGTCCGGTGCGGGTTTTGGTGTCCGCCTGTCAAGAAAAGAAAATCGTATTCGGCATTGTTGGGGTCTTGCTTCCCATGCGCTTCCCAAACGGCACTGCTGGGAAGCGATATCGCTCAGAAACGCTGGTTTTACTGGCGCGCTCGGAGAGATTCGAACTCCCGACCCTCAGATTCGAAGTTTGCGGTCCCGCCTTTCCGCCAGTTTCCTCATGATTGAAAATGCCGATGAAGTCGGCGTTTTTCGATCAGCTCCTTGCCTTTTGTTGCCGCTTGTGTGATTGCTAGTGATTGCTAGGTGATTGCTGCGGCTCGAAGCCGGAGGCGGGGGATATGCTGACCAAGATCACAAAACGCGCCGTTGATGCGGTTCAACCGAACGGCGCGGATCAATTTCTGTGGGACAGCGACCTGAAAGGCTTCGGCCTCAAGGTCACGGCGGGCGGGAATAAGGTCTACATCTTGCAATATCGCAAGGGCGGGCGCGGCGCGCCTACCAGGCGCGTCACGATAGGTCGCCATGGCGCCCTAACGCCCGACCAAGCGCGAAAGGAAGCTGCCCGACTCTCAGGTGCCGTCGCTCACGGCGCCGATCCGGCAGCCGCCCGTTCGGCCGAAAAAGCGGCTCCTACGGTGACAGCCTTAACCGAGCGATTCTTGGCCGAACACGTCGCCACCAAAACCAAGCCGCGGACCGCGGCGGAATACCGCAGGCTGGTCGCAAATATCGTTGTTCCGACCATCGGCCGCAAGCGGGTACGCGACGTGACCCGCGCCGACATTTCCCGGTTGCATCATGAACGACGCGACACGCCCTATGATGCGAACCGCGCCCTGGCCGTCCTGTCCAAGATGTTCACGCTAGCGGAGAAATGGGGCGAGCGGGCGGACGGCTCCAATCCATGCCGCCATGTCGAGCGCTATGCCGAGCGCAGGCGCGAGCGGATGCTGTCTGCCGATGAATTCGGTCGCCTGGCTGATGCTCTCAAGGCGTCCGGCCGTTCACCCTACATCCTTGCCGCCATCAAGCTACTGATCTTCACCGGCGCCCGGCTGTCCGAAATCCTCGACCTGAGATGGGAATGGGTCGATTTCGAACGCGGCGAAGCCCGGTTGCCAGACAGCAACCGGCGCCAAGACGCTGCACCTGCCCGCGCCTGCTTTGGCCGTGCTCGCCGAGTTGCCTCGTCTCGAAGGCAATCCTTACGTCATCGTAGGCAACGTTGCCGGCGCCCGGCTCGTCAATTTGGAAAAGCCGTGGCGGGCCATCCGCAAAGCGGCGGGCCTGCACGATGTTCGGCTGCACGACCTGCGTCACGCCTTCGCTTCGGTTGCGGCGTCCTCGGGCATGGGGCTCCCGATCATCGGCAAGATGTTGGGACACGTGCACGCGGCGACGACGCACCGCTATGCCCATCTCGCGTCGGACCCCGTCAAGGCCGCAGCCGCCACAGTCGCCAACAAAATCGCCGATGCGATGCAAGGCAACGCGGCAACCACAGGCGGGATAGTCCCGTTAGCGCGAGCGCATTAAATTTCCAGCGCGCGGCCGGAGTGCGGAATCAAGATGGCTTGCACATGGGCTAGTCCACCGGATTGGTTCAAGAAAAAAAGCTACAAGTATTTGCATGAGCTTGATGCTGCCGGCTCGCTGAACGAGTTACAGAGCTTGGCAGCGCAACGCGAGCCCACCGATTTAAGTGAGTGGGCATTTATTGCTGAAAATGGTCGCACCAAGAATTTGATCCCCGCCTATATTGGCCCACCCGCCGTCCAAGTGGTAGAAAGAGCCGATCAATCAAAACTTCTTGCTTTAGAGAAGCCGGCATTGCTTGTTCAAGTATCTTTGAGAGCCCCCGACCGCGTAATCATTGAAGGGTTCAAAAAGGAGCTACAATTAGCCCGACGAGAGACACCGGCGCCGGTCAAGATGCGCGGATCAAAAACCGCGCCTACCCACATCACGAAAATGCATTTCGCTGGTTGGATAGCGCACCGGATCGTACAATTTTGTGAGATCGAATCGTGGCGCAATACGCTGACGACGGAGAATAAGCCGAGCGATGCGGATATAGGACGGTGGCTATTTCGAGACAGTGCGAACTCTCGCAAGGAGGTTATCACCGCACGCAAGGCTCTCACCTCTGCGCTTGCGCTAGTTCCCGCACTATCGGCTCAGATTTCGGCTGTTATCTCTATTTCAGAAGAATAGAGGTAACACCGTTCGCCGCAGTTCATCGTAGGATCGGCTCCATTGACTTCTAATGGAGCAACCTAATGCAAGAGACCAAGCGCGTCCTGCGTACACAACAGGCGGCAGAGTATGTTGGCTTGTCCGCGTCCACTCTCGAAAAATTCCGGCTGAATGGTAGTGGCCCCCCTTATCAGAAGGCTGGCCCCAAGATCGTCGTCTACCGTCCCGAAGATTTAGACGAGTGGCTCAACGCCCAGCGCCGTCGCTCGACATCGGAGATGGTGTCGACGGCATCAATGGGGGCTAGATGACCGATGCATCAAAAACCATCGCCGCTCGTAGCTCCGTTGCGCGGAGCTAGTCGAGCGGCGGGTTTTTCGGAAGAGCTTTTCCGGCGCACTTCCAAACCCAAAAATAGCACTTCCCAAAATCATGGGCAACGACCGATTGCGTGGGTGTCCGTGTTCGTGTCGTGGCTCGGCAATGTCGGATACTGGATTCGTCATTGTCCCCTATGCGGGAGCGAACACGTCCACGGCGGGTATCTGCCTTTTGATCCTCGAACACGACAGGGCTTCGCCAGGTTTCAAATCAATCTGTCGCGCGTGGAAAGCCTCGGATGGCGTGCACCTCATTGTCATCAGGCGCGACAGCGCGGCACCCGCGAAGACGACGGCCGCGAATATGAGCTAGTGCTTACAGCCGAGTTCGCGCGTTTCGCACCGGGTGCCGCTCACTCACGTCGTGCAATAGGCACGATGGACGTACCTGCGCTCGATCGGGATCAAAACATCAAGCCAGACAATCCCCTCCGCTTGGCCGCATTCAAGATGGAGGTGGCTTTGATTGCCAGCGCACAAACTCTCCCTGACAGCGCTGACGCGCCGTCGATTACGCACTTATTCTTGAAACACGTCAATTGCCGCGATCAAGGCATTGTATGCCGTCGCATGGATTGTATGCCGAGAGCAAATGGACGGTCCGCCGTGCAGACACTATTGGACAAGTTCGCTCGATGCGCTCGCCGCGGAAATCGTCGCCGCGGACAATCGCGGGGATACGGTTTACTACGCGTGCGCGTCCTTCCAAGATCGCAACCGGCGTCAAACTAGCGCGCTCGGGGCACGGTCACTCTGGCTTGACGTAGATGCTGGCGAAGAGGCGCAAAAGAAAAATCCAAAGGCGTACGCAGACGCAACGCAAGCCTATCGCGCGGTCGAGGCATTCCGTCGAGATATAGGCCTGCCTGCGCCCACATACGTTGCGTCAGGTACAGGTCTGCATGTGTATTGGCCGTTCGTGGATACTCTGGACCCGCAAACGTGGAAGCGGTACGCCACCGGCCTCAAGGTGCTCTGCGCCCGATATGATCTCAAAGCCGATCCATCGCGAACCGCCGACATTGCGTCAATGCTTCGGCCGCCCGGAACCTATCACCGCAAGGCGCAACCAAGGTTAGTCGAATGTGGGGACCTGACGGGACCCTACGCGATCGCCCAATTCGAGGTTTTGCTGAGTGCCACCACATCCTCCAAAGATCAACTGCGGAACGTCGACAACCACTCGATCGCCGGCCGCGCTGCAAAAATGTTTGAGCACCGATCTGTCGCTAGCAATCACATTGCCACTCAGTGTCGGCAGGTCGCCCGATTACGAGACGAACGAGGATGTATCCTAGAGCCTAGCTGGCACGCTTGCCTCGGCGTTCTCGCCTTTTGCGATGATGGCGATGAGTGCGGCCACGAATGGTCATCTGGTTACCCCAACTATAGGCCCGAAGAAACGCAGGCAAGGCTTGACCGCTGGCGCTCGCTCTCGGGCGCCACGACCTGCGAACACTTCCACTCGCTCGAGCCCAAAATCTGCGAAGCGTGTCCGCATTGGCAGAGGATAAATAGTCCAATTGCGTTAGGTCGTAGGGATAACCAAGAAACCGATATGCAGCCGGGCGCAGCGCCGACAAATCCGGCAGGTGGTCGAGCCGCGGCGTTGTCGCAGTCCGGCGACGCGGAACTCGATGGCGAAATTCGCCGGCTGTCGGCGCTAGCGCCGGCGCTATACGAGCACGAGCGGAAGGCGATCGCCGACAAGTTCGCGATCCGAACGGTAGTGCTCGACAAGCTTGTGACCCAGGCTCGCGGTGACGACGCTGATGGCCTCCAAGGTCACTCACTTCAATTGATCGAGATCGAACCGTGGCCCGATACCGTAGATGGAGGCGAGCTGCTGCACGACCTCGTGAGGGCGATGCTGTGTTACGTGGTAATGGCGGAAGACGACGCAATTACCGGCGCACTCTGGGTGCTACACAGTTACGTTTTCGACGTGTTTACCTGCACCCCACGGCTGTGCATCACATCGCCCGAAAAGCGCTGCGGAAAGACAACGCTATTGGACATTATCGGGTGCCTGGTTAATCGCCCCCTGGCCGCAGCCGACATTACAGGTCCAGCGATTTTTCGCACGATCGAATCAGTGCAGCCCACCATCCTGTTCGACGAAGCCGATAATACGTTCGGCAAGACCGCTAAGGCCAATGGCAACGGGAGCGACATCCTCGCAATCCTGAATTCAGGGCACCGCTTCGGAGGGCAGGTCGTTCGCACTGTGGGCGACGATCATGAACCGCGAGTTTTCAGGACGCACGCGCCCGTCGTTATTGCGTTGATCGGCAAACCTCCGGGCACGCTCGATGACCGCGGCGTTTCTGTTCGGCTACGTAGAAAACACATCGGAGAGAAGGTTGAGCGCTTTCGAAATGATCGGACGCAATACCTGCACATACTTGCACGCCGTGCCCAGCGCTGGTGCGACGACCATCGGCCGGACCTAGCCGCGAGTGACCCCGACATGCCTGCCGGGCTCTTCAACCGCGCCGCGGACAACTGGCGCCCGTTGCTGGCGATCGCCGATGCGGTCGGCGGTGATTGGCCAGAGCGCGCCCGCGCCGCAGCGGTACGTTCCGTGGCGTTGGAGAAGGACGACGGACTGCCGACCATGCTCTTGGCCGACATTCAATCGATTTTTCAAACGAGAAGGGTTGACCGCATTTCCTCTGACCAGATCGTCACGGAGCTGTGCCAGTTTGAGGGGCGCCCTTGGCCCGATTACCGACGCGGCCAGCCAATAAATAAACATCAAGTCGCTAGGCTGCTTGAACCCCTTGGAATTCGCCCCGAGCCAGAGCCCATCCGCTTCGAAAGTGGGGAGAGAAAAAGGGGCTATCTGCTTTCAGCGTTCAAAGATGCTTTGGCGCGGTACCTTCCGCAATGAACGTGACAACGTGACAAACCCAACAAACTCGCGGTGTTTCGGCATTTTCAGACCGTGACAGAACCGAGACGCCCGTCACGGGGCAAAAATTGCAAAACCGTTTGGTTTTATTGACTTTGTCACATTATCACGCGTTTGAAGAGGGTAGATACCTGAGAACGTCTGCGTGCTGGTGCCTCCGCCGCTGCAAATTTGTTTCCCGCGCGTGACGATTTTGCAAAGGGGGGATACAAGGAGTTAGATATAAGCCGATTCTGGAAATCGCGATCGATTGGCGCCCCAACCCCATGCCGCAGCACCATCGCCAGCGCTGCAATGCCCGAACACGGCAAAATGATGCCGCGCTATACCGTGCGTCCCGCGAAGGCCGATTAACGGAATATCTCCGCAGGTCCGGTCACCGTTGCCGAAATTGGCCGGAACGCGGGTCAGCAAGCGTTGCCGATTTCACGGCGGCCGTTCGACCGGACCGACGACGCCTGACGGCATGGCCCGCACCGTTGCCGCCATGAAGGCGGGGCGCGCGCGATGGCTGGCAAAATTGAAATCCGAGGGCAAGCCGATCCCGTGCGGCCGGAAGAAGGGCGGCCGGAATTTACCGGCGGAAGAGCGCGAGCAGATTGCTTGCGAGAAACGACGCCGGCGTGAAGGTCGGGCCGTGCTCCGACAAATTCGGGCCGAACGAAAGGCGCGCCGTGTCCGGGAGCGCGAGGAGGACCGTCGCAGGATGGAAGATCACGCACGGCGGAAGGCTCGCGCGGATGCTGGTTTGCCCTATTGGACCGAGGAAGAACTAGAAAATCTTTAGGGCTGAGGCGCCGATCCGGCCGAAGTCTCGATAGCGCTGCGTATCGCGCCCCGGCGATGACGCGCAAAGCCGCGCTACTTTGATTCCGGCGACGGCTTCTCGTGTTGAGCCTCAAGCCGTTTTTTCTCCCATTCGCTGTTCGTGCTCTGCAGCGTGGCTGGTAAACGAGTGTATAACTTGTCCAGTTGCTCTTGGGCGATTGGCCGATCGCTTGATAAGGCATACTCAATATCATCTGACAGCGAATAGAGTGCCCCAAGCGTCTAGCCCTGCATGAAGTGTCGTTCTGGAAATCCCAGTCCACCGCCGGGGACGCGATGCACGCGACGAGGCCGCGCGCTTCGAGAGCTTGTACGGTTCACGGGCTTCTCGTACAGCCTGAAACTGGGCGACCCGGGGCGGGGCTTTATCTCGTTTTGGCGATTTGCTCGGGGGCCCAGCCTTACGCGAGCCGGTCGACAACGAAAGGTGCGTAAGGTTCGATCTCTTTCGATCCGCGCTTCACGCCGCCTGCGCAATTGATAGGCTTTGCCGGCGTGAGGCGGCGAGTGTGGCGGGAGAGTTCGCGCCAGACCGTCGACTTCGGACGGCCGATCGCTCGGGCGATCGCGCCGATCGAACAGACCAATCTGTTCTCTTTCGTCATCCGACAAATGCGAATAGCATCGCATGGCAACACTCCCTAAGGTCTTGATTAACCGTGCCGATTATCAAATCGGCGGGGGTGTTGCACTTCGTCCCAGAACTCAAGCAGTCTGCCGTGTGGGGCATCCGTTCGCCACGGACCTCGCCAAACAACTCTAGTTACAATTTTAAACAATGGACAACCAACAAATCTTTTGGTATTTTGATCGAAAGCTGATAGCGAGCGAGGAAGCCGTTGGGAGCCGCAATGTTGTGCTGTCGCCGATCAGTGTTGTTAGCCCTTGTTGCTGTTATTGCGCTCGGTAAGCGCCGCTCATCGGCACAAGTCCTCTTTGACACAGCGCCGCCTCTTCCTAAGCCGGATATGTTTGAAAGCGGTGATCTTCTCTGGCCAAAAAAGCCAGGCGCATTTGTGCCTTACAGCCAACGTGCCGAGTTTGACATCCAACGCGATCGAGAGATTTGGGAGCGCGAAAAGTCAGAGTTTCTAGACCGCGTCGCTCGCGAAAAGACCTATCTTTCGGCGCAACAAATCGATGCTCTTCGGGCACTGGACTATCGTGAGTTCTTGGCCCGATACCATGGGGATCAACAGCCCGGCATTCCAGGTGTGTATTCATCAGGCGGGGGTATTTACGTTGGGCACGTGGGCATCATTGACGTCGCCTCCAGCGGCGCAATTTTCGTCGTAGAAGCACTATGGGGAAGGGGTGTCATCCGGCACTCGTACGACGAATGGCTAGCAAATCGTCCCAACGAGGTAATCTGGCTTGGGCGGGTCAAAGGTAGATCTAACGACGAAAGAGCCAGTATTGTCGAAGAAGCTAAGAAATATATCAATCGACCCTATGATTTTTGGAATTTTGATCTCAATGACGATCATGGCTTTTATTGCTCTAAATTAGTGTGGCTGTCAGTTTTTCGTAGTCTATCATTTGCAATCGACGGTAATTCTAACCCTGAGCGAGCGTTCTGGTTCTCCCCGAAACAGCTTTTGTATCTCCCAGCGATTGACCGCATCCACGATCCGGGGCCCTACGCCGTTCGTTGATGAGGCGTTCAGATGCTTAGCAGATATCTGAGGAACCCACTGGGCTGGCGGTTTTCAGTGATATGCACGATCGCCTGCTTTAGTATGCTAGACGCGATCTTAACTCCTTGCTTCAGTCAGCAACCTTGGTCCGATACACGCCAGAAATCCAAAGAATTCTATTCTTTTTATTCGTGTGATAAGCCGCAGTCGCGACGGGACAAATGAACGAGTTTCTGATACGGCCACGGGATTTATCGTCTCGCGGGATGGACATGTGATTACGGTCGCGCACATTGTTCCTCCGACGGACCAGAATACAGAAGTTCGATTTTACGTTTCTTGGGGACCACGCGAAACCGGCAGTTTTCAACTGAATTACGTAAAAAGCGACCGAGATTTGGATGTTGCTATTTTCCAGCTACCACCACGGTCTGACGGTCAGAAATGGAAAGAGTTAGTATTCGCATCATCAGCAAAAGTCCCAGATGACGCGCCGTTGTTTGTTTTGGGGTTCCCACTATCTCAAGATTTATCCTCTGCACAAGGTATTGTTTCTAATCGCTTTGGAAGCGGCGGAAGATTTCAAACAACACTTCCACTGAACCACGGCAATAGTGGCAGCCCAGTATTTGATATCAGCGGTCGCGTGATTGGAGTTGCAGCTGGAGGTTTTGATCAAGCACAGCAAATTACATACATGATCCCATCCGATTTTCTTCGTCCTTTACTTGCGCTCGCTGATGTAAAAATCGTCAACGCTCAGGACGAGCAAGTACCTTATCCGGCGGTATGCCTTAAGATCGATCAGAAACTTCCCCCAGGATCTTGCGGGGCATCAGATGGATCTTATATTGTTGCGAACGTTCGTTGGGATGATCCCGATCATGGACTTAATGTCCGAGACAAGCCAGACCTGGGCGGCATAATTCTGGGCATTCTCCCGTTGAATACCACGGAGGTCGCGGTCGGTGCTTGTGCCTCCGGTTGGTGTCCGGTTCAATGCAAAAACCTAAAGGGATGGTCCCGTGACCGGTATTTAGCGGAGCGCTTGGAAACACTTCGGACCGTCAAGGGGATTAGCGCGAATAGTCCACGAGGTTTGGTTCTTCGTAACGGGCCTGATCAGACATGCAGCGCCGTGGCGACCGTCCCCTATAATGCGCAAGATATTGTGCTGCACGTATGTGAGACCAGTCCACTCGATCCTACGTCCACATGGTGCCTTCTTACCTACAACCAAAATTCCGGCTGGGCGCCGGCGGATCACTTAGAGGCTCAACATTAGTCACCGCCACCAAACCCATGCAATCGCGTCCGCACGTCGAAGGGTAACCCCTCGTTTCGTATGACCGGAGCAAACTGATGTCAGTGCCGGCACTAGTTACGGTCGCGCTCATGGTCTCAATTATTAGCGGCCCTGTCGCTGCGGACGAGAGGGCCGTAGGGACCGTTCCAGACGGACGACGGAACGCAAGCGCGTTAGCGAAAAAGCAGGACGCGCAGTCCTCGAGCAAAGGGCATGTTGCGCACAGAGTGCCGCTGAAGAACTATTTTTCAATGAATATATACTACGTGCGTACAGATTATTAAAAAGCAAGCTCCCGCTGGGAGAATATGACAAAGGCAGTTTTTTTACGAGGAATTCTAGCTACGGCAATGATGTAATCGACGCTAAAGATCCGCCAAAAACAATGTGTAATGCGGCAGTATGG
>CAWHZA010000071.1:0-17959 GCA_963833665.1 uncultured Alphaproteobacteria bacterium
CTGCCCGATCTCGCGCCTTGACCCGAACCGATCGCCAGGGACCACGCCTCGGTAACGTAATGGTTTACGCTTCTGCATTCTTGGACCTGAGCACTTCCAGCGCGCGAGCGATCAACGGGTCGATACCCTTTTCAATGTCGGCCTTCTGTTGAGTAGCTCAATGTCGGCTCGAGTACGCCCTTGCCCTCGTAGGATATCATGTCGGATGAGAAGTACGCCTGGTAGGTAGACGGTGCACGCCGAGCCATTCGGGAGCTTCCTGTCGAGCGTATATGGGGATTGTTCCCGTTGATATCGATCCCCGATGATGGTGACGTAGGCGACTCTCTTATCGCCAATGCAAACGCTTCGCCGCCGCTGAAGACCGATCGCATGTCAAGAGCACGATCGGCCGGTAAATCGTGCGGCGCCCCGCGGTTCAATGTACGCAGGTCTTCAGGGCTGAAGTCGTCTTCGCCGGTCGCAATCTTGGTCTTCCTGTGAAGGCCACACGCTTCGGTCAGAATCAGCTATCATCGTTATGGCGACGCTGTCTTCCCGCGGGGCAGTTCACGGATGTCGATAGAAAACCGCTCAATCCGCGAAGTCACCGGCAATCGTCTCCAGGGCGGCGATCAAGTCGCGCTCGCCGATGCCTTCGAGCTCTGAGAGCCGGATGTACCGAATGCTCGAGACCTGCAATAACGCAACATCGACGCTTCAGTCTTTCGGCAGCGGTCCGAACCCATTATCGGCAAGAGTCTCTCAGTCACTTGAAAGTTGCGCGATCTGTTCTTTGTGAATTCCTGCCAGAACCGAGGTTTCTCTTCGGGCAGAAGTATCGCCTCTTGCGCCTGCCGGCCGCCGGCACGGTGAGTTGGACATGCCCATCGTTTAGCGGGGAAAGCATCCGGCAGAAGATCCGGAGCAGCTCATCATCGGTGGTCTCTTTTGTGACCTTCGGTCTGTACGTGTGATATTGCTTGGTCCAGTCGACGCCCCGCAGTGCAAAAAATGGATACCTGTTGTGGAAGGTCAGCCAGAGGGCTTCGAAATTCTTTTCAGGATCTCGAAGGGTCATGGCTGCTCCGATAGTGCCTTAGGCCCTCGTTATACTTCACACGCAAGGGAGCGGGCCACCGTACAAACCTGGCATGATCTTAGCCACGCTCATTGGCGCATGTCACCAGATTCGAACGCGGTTCTCAGTTGGGAGATAAAGTTCGTCATTGACCTACACGTTGAACGCACGGTACCAGGCATCGATATTTCTGACGGTGCCATTCACTCGATATCGCTCCGGCGCGTGGGGGTCGGACGCAAGTTGCTGTCGCGTTGCCTCATCGGTCTTTTTTGCGCGAAAGCTTTGCGCATAGCTGAGAAAAAATCGCTGATCGCCGGTCAAGCCGTCAAGCACAGGCGCCGCACTCCCGCCTAGCGCGCGATGATAGGCATCGAGTGCGACGAGAACTCCGCCGAGATCGGCGATGCTTTCGTTTATGGCTCAGGCGACCGTTCACATGCATGCCGCGAAGGGGCTCGAAGGAACTGTACTGTCGAGCCAGCTCAGCGGCGCGAACGTTGAACTCGCGGCGTGGCGTCAGTCCACCAATTCGAGAGCGCGCCTTCCGCGTTCGTATTTGCGTCCATCATCATCAAGGGCATGGGTCAACTCATGACCGATGATCAGCGCCAATGCCCCCGTAGTTGACCGCGCAATCAGCCGCCGGATCGAAATATGGAGCTTGCAGCTGCCCAGCTGGCAACACCACCTCATTGAGGTTAGAGCTGTAATCGCTGTTTATGGTCTGCGGGGTCGTACCATTCATTGCGATCGACCAGTGAGTCGAGGCGAGTAACCCTCCGCGCCCAATTGAACATCCTTGCGTTTGTATGCTGCCGAGCAGTTCGCCCGCCCTGATTTCCAACCTCGAATAATCGCGCCAAACTTTCGGATATCCACTCTTGACCGTCAGGCGAGACAGTTTGTTCAATGCTTTTTCCTTTGTTTTTCGGCCTATCCAAGCGATGCGCTCGAGCCGTTCGCTCAATGCCAGACGAATTTGCGTTACCATGTCGTCAATTTGCGCCTTTGTCTGGCCAGAAAGATAACGCGCCACGTAGACACGTCCGATCGCGTCCCCCATCTCGGAGTCGACAAGCCCCACTCCGCGCTTCCATCGTTCTGCGGGTCTAGCAACTCCGGCGAGAGTGCTTTCGTGAAAGTGAAAATGGGCAGCGACGAAGCGCCGCGAAAGGTAGGGGGCGGTCGCATCGACGAGGTGAAATGCTTGCCAGGCCTTTAGCGCGGCAATCGGCGTTGTCGCATAGAGCGCTACGATCCTTTGGATCGCCGTCAACTCCGCTAGAACGACGCGGTCAAGTGCAGCCAGCTCAGCTCCTTGCAGAAACCTAAGCCACGGAAACGGAGCGAGCCCGCGCGAGCTGTGCAACCGCCATCGGATGATATACCTTTTCCGGATCCTGTCTGTCCGTCAGGGTCCAGCTCGCCTTTGCGATTGCAGTTTCGAAAGTCAAAATTGCGGTGGCGCATTCCTCCGGCTTCTCCCAGCCGATCAAACTCAGAAGTTGCGCAATATAGGCGAGGTACGCAGCCCTTTTGCTCGAAAAGTGAGCGACGAGATAGTAGTCGCGATCTGGCAGACCAAGCCCTCCCTGCCCGATTACGACGGCGTATTTGTCCGGCGTTTTGGCGTCAATCCCTATGGAAAGGCCAAGGATCGAGCCAAAAAATGTCTTTGCCATAAGCTCGGCGAGATCAGCGCGTGTATCTGCGCTGCGCAACATTTCGATGAACGGAGCCAGCGGGTCAGCGTCAAGAGCCTCGACGCGCGCCTCGTCCATGAAATTCGAATAGAACATGCCGATCTTGAGGGCATCCTCGCGAGTAGAAGGCTCCCCGCCGATTTCACCGCGCATGAGGATCTCGCGGATGCGCGCCTCCGCGATGTCCGATAACTGGGTATCGACGCTATTTGTATCACGGTCCGGCGCAATGCCGGCGCGGTCGAACCAGGCGCCATTAGCGTAGCGAAAGAAGTCATCGCCGGGTCTGGCTTCAAAGTCAGCGCCGGTAAGATCAAAACCCCACGGTCCGTAGTCGCCTGCAGGGAGCGCCTTGAATATCTCTTGCGGGTATGCCGAACGTGCACGCATCAAACCGCCAAATGAGGCGCCAATCAGCGTGATACAATCGCGTCGGCTCAATTGATCGAATTGCATTCGATCCTCGACCTAATGACGGCACCGGATCTCGGCGACACGGCCTTGCGCTAATTTTTCCCGGCTCGGCGATCGGCACAATGGTATAAGGTGTCCTGCGAAGTTATGGTTTTGGCGTCTGCATAGCGGGGTCCTCGCGTTTGGCCCGAGCAAATTCGGTGTCGGGGAGGAAATTTGATGAAAGAGTTCTTGAAGAACACGATTGTTGGTGGAGCGGTGTTCCTCTTGCCCGTTGCCCTCGTCGGATTCATCTTGTCTCGTGCATTGCGGCTGACAAAGGGCGTAGCTGAACCTCTTGCAAAAGGGCTGCAATTGGATCAATTGGGCAGCGTGGCGGGCATGGGTGCTGCCGCGATCCTGTCAGTTCTTATGCTGGTCCTCGTCTCCTTCGCTGCGGGCTTTGCCGCCCGCACGGCTGTCGGCAGGCGTATTACCCGATGGTCGGAGAATTCCCTGCTCGGCAGTTTGCCGCAATACCATCTTATGAAGAGCATGGCGGAAGGTCTCGCGCATCTCGAAAGCGCGAGCGGCCTGAAGCCGGCGTTGGTCAGCATAGAGGATGGCTGGCAAATCGCATACCAGATCGAGCAGCTCGAGAACAACTGGGTTGTGGTGTTTCTGCCACAGGCCCCGACACCCATGTCGGGGAACATAATGTATCTTCCGGCTGACCGTGTACGGCCGCTTGGCATCAACATGATGCAGGCTATGTCGATCGTGAAGGCCATTGGCGTCGGATCCGCGCCGGCCCTTCGCGACGTCGACCTGACATTACCGAGCACAAGCCATTGAACGACAAGTGGCAGGCCATTTTTATCGGAGCTGTCTATTCCGGCAGCGAGGCGCGCACCGATACCTGCGCGGCGTCCGCGTTCGCCGGTCGACCACATCTTTGTAATCAGTAGGTATAGAACATCTCTTGAATCTGCTGCGCTGTGTGCGGCTTCAAGAGCGCCAGCGAGAGCAGGATCCTCGCTTTCTGGGGATTTAACTCATCGGAAGCGATGAAACCGAGCTCATCGTCGTTGATCTCCACGTTGCGGCCGACCGTTCCAGTGGCCACGCGGCTGCTGCGCACGACGACCACGCCCTTCTGGACCGCTCGCGCCGCCGCCTCGAGCGACGCCTTGTTCATATTGCCGTTGCCTACGCCGGCGATGACGATGCCCTTGGCACCATAGCTCACGCTGGCATCAATCAGGTCCGGCGGCATGTCGGCGTCGCCGTAGATGATATCCACTCGCGGCATCTTGGTAGCGTCGGATATGTCGAATTCACTCGCTGTTGTGTGCTTTCGCGGAGGATTGTTGTAGAAATCGTTCTTGCCGTAGGCGGAGACGCCGACCAGACCATGCAGCGGCGACACGAAGGTCTGCACAGCGGTCGTGCTCGTCTTGGTCAGGGAGTGTGCCGCGTGGATCCAGTCGTTCAAGACGACAAGCACGCCGCGGCCCGTGGCGTTGGGATCGGCAGCGACGGATACGGCGTCGTAGAGGTTCAGCGGCCCATCGGCACTGACGGCCGTAGAGGGCCGCATGGATCCGACCATGACTACCGGCTTGTCGCCCTTCACAGTCAGGTTGAGGAAGTAGGCCGTTTCTTCCATCGTGTCGGTACCGTGCGTAATCACGACGCCGTCTACACCCGGCGACGGCAGCAGTTCATTGATGCGCTTCGCGACCTTCAGCATGATGTCAAAGGACATATCCTGCGAGCCCACGTTGGCGACCTGCTCTCCCCTGAGGTTGGCCAGATCCTTGATTCCCGGGACCGCATCGATCATGGCGTCAATCGTCACCTGACCCGAGGTATAGCCGGACTGCGTGCCGGTCGCGGCAGCTCCGGCAATCGTTCCGCCGGTCGCCAGAATCACGATGTTAGCCTTGCCCTGGCCGAAAGAATTCTGGCAGCTGGCGCCGAGAACGACGGCGAACAGCACTGCCGAGATACTGCGAGACCGGTTCATGACATCCTCCGCTGCGCGTATACGTTCTCGGCGCGCTTTGCCAACTGTCGCAAATCAATCTGCAAGCGACCAGGTCAATTAAAAAGTCTCGAATTTGATGTGGATCAAAGCGTCCGATCGCAGTGCACCCTAGCGAGGGGATACGGCAGAACGTGAAGCGGGTAAAGGATTTCGCGGAAATAGTTTATTTGCCTGTCATGCGGGGCAGCAGCTCGGAGCGGCCCAAATAGAGCTCACAAGGAGGAGATGAAAATGATCAGGCGTAGTCGCTTAGGCTTTCCCAGTGCATCAATGTCGATGTTTCTGCTACTTACCATGTTGTCGGTTTCGTTTTCGTTCGTTTCGTACTCAGCGGTACGGGCCGAACAAGCATCGGTTGCTAAAGCGTGCGTGACAGACATCAAGGAGAAATGCGGCGGCATCCAACCGGGTGAAGGTCGCATCAAAGACTGTATTAAGCAGCATTTCGGCGAACTTCTAGGGAATTGCAAGGCGGCCGTGGTAAAGCTCGTTGCGATGACCAGGTCTTGCAGATCTGACGTCAAGCAACATTGCCCGGACGTCAAGCTTGGCGGCGGCCGAATAGAAGCCTGCATGCAAAGTCATCTCGCCGACGTGAGCGCACCTTGCAAAGAAGCGTTGGGCAAAGCTGCCGCCCCCAAAGAGTGACCCTCGGCAGGGTAGGCAGTAGGCGTTGTTCACGGTGCGGCGCCGGCCTGCGGGCTGGCGACGGCGGAAGCCACCCGCACCGGCAGTGTCAACCTGCCTGCTGGCTCGACAGTCCCACCGGAGCCCTTACCAAGGCGAGCCCCGGTGGGTCGGTCGCGTTCGAGGCAGGCTCGCATATCGTCGAGGCGCTCCATTGCGAGGTCGTCCGGCACCCGTGTCGGCGGTTCAAATCCGTCCTCCGCTTCCGATCATTCACGCAACTTCGCGAGGTCGTGCCACTGCTTCCTTGGTGGACACCACTTCACCTTCGCGCGGGGGAGAATTGGTCCGCCAGGCCATCCAGCATGCGGAACACGGCCTCCACGCCGTAGCCGGCGAGGAACGCGAGCGCCGGTGCGCCGAGCGAGCTGACGGGATTGGCGATGACATTCTCGGCGGTCGTGAAAAAGCCGATTGCCACTCCGAACACCGTGCCAAGCACGAGCCGTACGATGTATTCGCGCAGGTCGCGCGGGGTAAGGAGACGATCGCCGACACTGCGCAGATAGCGCCGCAGAACGTAAGTCATTGAACCGAGCAGACCCATCAGGACGGGCAGCACGTAGCCGCTCACGACGTTGAGCACGGCGGGCAGCGAGCGGTCATCGGCCGAGTACCAGGGCGAGAGATTCTTGTAGGCTATCCTCTGCTTTTGCAGCAAATCACCGAGCTTGGCGCAGAGATGGGATTGGGCGACGCTGCGAAACCGCTCAACCGTCTCCGCCGCGTTGGCGGGACTAGGAACCGACTCGACATCGGTGCAGTAGGGCAGGATGGTGGTGTTTGGCGGACGGTTGACCGCAACCTCTTCGCGAAGAATCTCCTCGTCCAGCAATTTGAACTGCGAGTTGATCTCCGCGATGTTCGCGATCTTGGCGCTGCCAAAATAGATGTAGGCGGCAAGCGCCGCGATCGACAAGGTGATCACCACCGCCAGATGCAACAATACCACCATGGCGCGGCGCAATGCCCGCGCCGGCTGGATCCATTCAGGATAGGCGCGCTCGGCATCAGCCTTTCCCTTACGGGCTTCCGGCGACTTGCGGACAACTAGCGTGGTGAACGCAATCGAGGCGCCGGTAGCAGGCTGAGCCCAGCTATTGAGATAGTCACGCAGATCGAGCAAAAACTGAAGTTCCGGCGACGCCAGGGCTTCTCCCCGACGGACCTTCTCATCGATCGGGAAATAGCGAGAAAGAGCGTCGCTGTAAGTCTCGCAGCCTGGCGGAAGATGTCCGGGCGGGTGGGACGTGAGAATGCGCTCGGGCAAGCCGGACAGGTAGTCGAGCAACAGGCTGATTTCCGCCGTCAGCAGATCGGGATCAAGCGCGGTTGAACGAGGTTCGTCCGGCTTGTCTAGTAAAGTCGTCTTTGGGGTATCGATTGCCTTAAATTTTTTCATTGTTCCTCTACTCCCCGACGGGAGCGCGGAGCAACCAACCGCGCTGCGCAACACACTGGCTCGTAGAAAAGCTTCGCCGCCCCGACGAACGCCGGGGCTAGGATATTCCTGAACCAACAGCGTTCCGGCAGGCGGTGACAAAACGCCTGCTCTTGGCCGCCGACGACGTTCGATCCCTGTTTGATCTCCCAAGACTCGCAAGCAGCAGATTGTGCACTTCGACTACGAAATCTTGTCGAATGATTGGTCGGGCTACTACCGATTTCGCAAAATTCGAGCCAGTTGATAGCGGTCTTCTGTCGGCTGCTTTTCCCGTTTGGAAACCAAAAGGGCTTCAGGGTCTTGTCGCAACTTCGCGCCGTGCGCTTTCAATCAGCTGACTGTCGGCAGGCTGCTTTGATGCGCTTCATACCTACCGGGATACCTGAAAGGGGCGTCGACGTTGCATCTGGGCTGCCGACCCCAAGAGGGAAGCTCTCTCTTTGCTTGTTCTTGCACAACCAATAATTGCGAGGTAGCGTCCAAAGATCGAAGGCAAAGGTCTGCCTGCCTCGTAGACGCGGCGTTCGGGGCAGTACGATGCGGGGCGACAATACGACTTTCACTGCTTCCGCAACCGAGGCAAACCCTCGGAGCCCCGCTTTCCTTGCGCTTCGTCCGGGGTGCCTGCGAACGATCTTACAAGTACTCTGCAACAGGTGGCGAATGATCGGCTGCAAGAAGTTCAACATTGCTCCCAAGTCGACGCTACCGGCTTCGACCCAGCCGCAGGATCAGGCCGCGCAACTGCAGAAAATCCTTGATTTCGTCAGTGGCCTCATCAGTCCGGGCGGCAAATCGCCGCCGTTGGGCCAAGTCAATGGCGCGCTCGGAGAAACAATCGGCAATCTCCTCAATGGCAAAAAGACCGCGATTGGTCTCATCGGCACCTTGCTAACCGGCTGGCTCTCAAGTGTGCCTGCGTTGCCGCCTGGAACCACTGCCAGCGGTTTGATCGGGCTCCTCCAGCTGATAGCCGGGTCCATTCCCGGCCTCAGCGGCTTTACCATGCCGCTATTCCTTGTCCTGACGGCTTGGGGCGCGCTTGGCAAGATTGAGAAATGGGCGCAAGGCACCGCGCCCCCTCCTACAAGCACTAAATAGGCAACACTGGATCATCGGACGCGGCTGCGGATCGGTGCAGGACAACGCTAGCTTATCGTCGTTGTCGACGGCACCGAAACAGCGCAGCCAAAACGTCAGGATAAATGTCTGGCGGCTTAATTGACCATATTATCTTGCCCATGGAGGCCGGGTTCGCGGTATCGGCGACGGGACTAGAGACCGGAGTTCGACATCGCCTGTTTTGGCGGTGGCGGCCGCGGTCTGTTTGCAACGCGCAATCGTGCTGAGTGATCCTCTCTGCCGGACGGTGGACCTGCCGGTGCCGGTTTTCTACCGGAGACAACGGAGAGCGAGAAAATGAAACGATTGGTCATTTGTTTTGATGGCACTTGGAACAGCGCAGATGCCGAAAGGGCCGATACAAATGTCGCGCTGCTCGCGCGCGCGATCCATGCAACCGTGGGTACTGGAGGAATTCCGCAATCCGTACTCTATTTGCGCGGCGTCGGAACTGCAGGCCTGCAAGCGGAAATCATTTTCGAGGGCGCTACCGGCCTCGGGGTCGATGAGAATATCCGCTCCGGTTACATGTTTATCGCGCAGAACTATCTCCCCGGGGATGAAATCTTCCTATTTGGATTCTCGCGCGGCGCTTTTACAGCCCGTAGCCTGTCTGGGCTCATCAACGCCTGTGGTGTACTGAAACGCCAAGAGCTTGGCGATCTCGGACGGGCATGGAAATACTACAGGAGCCCTGGGCCGCATTCTCCGGCTGACTTCATGAAGAGCTGTCAGTCAGATTGTCACCTTGGGGCCGAGATCAAGTTTCTTGGCGTATGGGACACCGTTGGTGCCCTCGGAGTTCCCGGCGAGCTGTTTTCGTCGCTTGATCATGAAAAGTACGGCTTTCACGATACCGGTCCCTGCAATATCGTGAAGCACGGCTGCCACGCACTGGCTGTTGACGAACATCGAAACGAGTTCGTTCCGACGCTCTGGACAGGAACGCCTGCAAGCGATGCGCAAATCATCGAGCAGGTCTGGTTCGCGGGAGCTCATTCGGACGTCGGCGGCGGCTACGTCACTCGAAAACTTGCTGACATTCCTCTCGTTTGGATGGCCAAAAAGGCCGAGATGGACGGCCTGGTGCTCGATTGGACATGCCTTCCCGACCCGGCCCAACTCGACCCGCATGCTCCGATGCACGATTCTCGCACGTTGGTCTTTGCCAAGGACCGCTTGACGCCGACCTTCCGCGAAATCTGTGGGCAGGCTTTTAATGTTTCGTTTTACGAACGGCTGTATGCGCCTATGGACGGTACTGGAAAGCTCCTTACAGCCATAAACGAGGCAATCCATCGAAGTGTTGTTGAAAGATGCAAAGCGAATGCATTCACCTGTTCGGACGATCGGAACGGTGTTTGCAATACGCAGCCGTATCGCCCAAGGAATGTCGCGCCTCTTTTAGAAGCAAACTTCCAAATCAAGGCCGGCGTGCGAGTGGAAGAGTACTAATCGTTTTTCGTAACTCCAACAAAACAGGAATCTCTGCAGCGCCCGCCTCAATCCGCGGCGCAATTGATTTGCAGGCCGTCGCAACCGGGTTGTCTGTCGAAGTTCTGCTCGGCGAAGCGGTTGAACGTTTCCTTGATCGCGAGGCCGCCGTTGGTGTGGTTCATGTTGTGGTAGACGACCAGATAGTGAAGCTGCTGCGGCTGGCCTGGCGGCGGCGTCGGCGCCAGTGGCAGCAGCAGGACCTTGCACAGCCCGAGCTCGAGCGGCGGCGTGCTGCCGTTCACGCAAGGATCGCCGGTGTTCATCAGCGTGAACGAGATCGGGCATGACTTGTTCGGCGCCGTGAGCGTCGGCGGCAGCGGCGCGCCCACCGGGCCGTCGATGCAAGGCTGGCTCGACGGCGGCGAAACACCGGTCGGCCCGACGAAGATGTTTGTCGCCCCGATGTCGGCCGAAATCGCGGCCGCCTGGTCGAGAGGGACCGGGTTGCCGGTGTCGATGTCGCCATGCAGGATCAGGATCGGCATGGTATCGAATTTTTGAATGCTCAAATCGCCGCGCGCGGCGAAATAGTGCGCGGAGCGCCAGTTGTAACCCATCACGCCGCTGGCGTCGGGCAGGTAGAAGCTGACGCCCGGCTGAAACGCCCCCGATACGATGGCGGCCACCTCCGGAGTGAGGCCGGCATTTCGCCCGGTCAGATAGGTCAGTCTGAGGTCGGTGAAGCCTTCGATGACGGAAAACGCCGTGACCGGCGCGCCTTGCTCGACCGCACGGTAGGTGATGCAGCCGCCATGCGAATAGCCGTACATCAGAACCTTGCCGTTGACGTTGATCGGCACCTTCTCACTTGCGCTGCCGACGGTGATGGCGCTCGCGTGATAGACCAGGAGATCGGTAAGCGCCATGACATCGGTCACCTCGCCCATGCAGAACTCCACGCTGCCGTCCGAAGTCCAGGTCGATGACGGAAACTCTGGGCTCGAGGACGTAATGGTCACAGCCTCGCCGCGGTAGGAGGAGGTCGCGAACACCCAGCCGCGTTTCGCCCAGTCGAGACACTGGCCGAGACCGTCGGGCGCGCCAGGGGGCTGGGCGGTCCAGCCCGACGCCGTCACGACGCCGGTGATGCTGCCGCCGTTGGTGTTGTCGGTGCCGCCGTGATTGTAGATGACCACGGGGTAGGGCCCGCCGGTCGTCGGTGCGCAAATGAGGCCGTAGATCTTCTTGCCGCCTTCGACGGTGTAGTAGCCAACGCTCCAGGCGACCGGGGAATAGTATGGGGAATGGGAATCCGAGATCATGCCCTGTACCGTCACCCACAGCGACCCGTGGCTAGAGCCGACGCCGGATTGATCAAACAGCACGGTGGACTTGCCGTCGGAGTATTGCACGCCGGCCGTCACCGGATCTTCGCCGGAAAGGACCACGGAATTCCAGGCAGCAGGACTGAACGTATAGAAGTTGTTGCCGTCGACCGAGGCAAAGAGCTCAAGGTGTCCTTAACTCGTCGCCAAGTCGGCGACGATCGACTGCGGCGACCAGAAGTTGGCCGGCAGTACGCCGGCGTCGAACGACCACGGATAGATTGAGTAGTTCGTACCGCCCAGCGTCTGGGCAGGAAAGCCGGACGTTGCCGAAATGGCCGTCCCGCGGGTGACGAGATTGCCGGTGTTCTGGTCAACCGCTTGGATTGTTATCCTCTGCCCGGGAAATACGGTGTACCCCTGCAGGGATACGGGGGCTGAGGACTCGCTGTCGGTCCGGCTGTACGGGGCCGCGACGCACGCCATAAGGGGCAAGCAGGCAGTGAGGATGAGCAGGGGGCGAACACTGATCATCGGCGCGTGCGCTTTGCATTGCTGGCTCAGAAAGTAGCTACCGCTACTGCGGCATCAAGAAGGCGTGGAAGAGCCTGCCTGTGACCAGGTCACGCCAGCTTCAAGCAGACGTCACGGGCGTCCGTGCCTATCGGGCTGCAATTGCTGAACGCTTCTCGAAGAGGATTGGGGGTCATTATTGCGGTATTACTTCCCAATACGCTCGGATATTTCCCATGACTATGTACTCTACTGAATTGTTCCTTTTGAAGATCAGCTCGCTCCATCGAGCTTCCATTCGCGAACGTCCGGCGCACCAACTCCACGGGATCGCATGCTGACGACCGCAGTCCGGGGTGACGAAGGCTGAAGCCCTCCTCCGCTACCAGCGCGCAGCGGCCGTGTTCGCCGGCGCGGGCTTGATTCGGGCGGCGCGGCCTCTGGACAGGGACAACGCCGTTCGGGCCGCGACCTTGCGTACTGCACCGATTTTTCGGCAGGCAGCCTAAAAAAAGCTGCCTTGCGCGGCGAGGGTGTGGTGTAGTCGCTTGAATTCGCGAGGAGGCTCACATGCGGCTCTTGTCCGTATGGGCTATGGAATTCATCAAGCTTCTCGGAGGGAGGCGGCTTCATCCTGTTGTGACGCAGTGCCCCATCTGCAAGCAGATGGTCCGGCTCCACGTCGACAAAGCCGGCCGGCAACACGTGTTCGGCCACGCCCGCACCCTGTACGAGGGCTCGCGACTGCGCGTGCACTATACGGCGAAGATCAAGTGCGTCGGGTCCGGCGCGCTGAAGATGTTTGATCCCCGCCCGAACGAACCGCAACGGTTCAAGCTGCCGCACACTCTGCTGGAAGAGTGAAGCGCCCTGCGGGCATGCGGGCGCGGGCCACGCGGCGACGATTGAAACTCGCAGGCGGGCGCTGACGCCCGGCGCGTCCACCGCGGAACACGGATGCGTTGCCGGGCCGCAAGGCAAGAGCGATCGGCCGCGGTGCGCCGGCGGTCACGCGAAGGCAAACGGTTCTGAATAAGGAAACATTGACTCAAGTCCAGGCATGCGACGGCGGCGCTCGCGCGAAACCATTGACGCGGCCGCCGACTGCTGTTTCGATGTCTCATCACGCGCCTGTTGCGGTATCGGGGGAGGGCGCGATGCCAAAACGCTTTGGATTGTGTTGCGCGCTGCTCGCCTTGAGCACGAGCGCTCTTGCGCAATCAAGAGGGCCCGCCGCGCGGCTCGAATCCACTCTGTGGGACCACGACGGGTCGGTGGTGTACCTGCTGGCGCTGGGCGCCGCACGGGAATTCCATTACAGGGAACCTCGGGCAGGGATGGTGGAGGCGGGAGCGCGTCCCGGCGCTCTGCTGTTTCGCGGCGCAGTCGCGAACGGCCAGTTCGCCGGCACGGCGTTCATCTTCGACCACCGCTGCGGCCCGCTTCCCTATGCGGTCAGCGGACCGATCCTCGATCATGACGAGCGCGTCGTGCTTACCGGGGAAGCGCCGCTGGTCGGAGCAAAGTGCCGCGTCCAGGGACACTTCACGGAAGTCCTGGAATTCAGACTGCAGAACGCCAACAAGACGGCACGAGCCCTGGCGCCGGAGAACGCGCCCTCGCCGGCGCTGCCGACCGAAGAGCCCGCCGCGCTCCCGGCGCCGGCGCCTCCGGCGCCATCGCGGGAGTCACAGTCTCCTTCGTCAACTCCGCCAGCGGTCGCTGCGGAGCACGCACCTGCGCCGAAAGCGGCTGCGGCGCCGCCGCCGCCGCCGCCGCCGGCAGCGCCAAATGCGTCCGCGGTCGTTGCCGATGCTGCCCCGGCGCCGAAAGCGGTTGCGGCGCCGCCTCCGCGGCCGCCAGGACAAACTCCGCCCGCGGTCGTTGCCGATGCTGTCCTCGCGCCGAAAGTGGTTGCGGCGCCGCCGCGGCCATCAACACCCGCGCCGGACTTGACGGCGGAAATCGAGCGGACGCGAGCCGCGCGCGTGCAGGCGGCGGCGGCAGCGGAGGCCGCGCAGGCGGCTGAACTGGCGGCTCATCGGGCATCGGCGGAAGCCGAGGCCGCGCGTGCAGCCGCGGAAGCACACGCGCAGCAAAACCGCGACGAGCTACAGGCGGCTCGCGACGAAAACTCGGACGAGCGCTCGCGGCAATACCTCATTCTGGCGGCGATGGCGTGGACGCTGCTGCTGTCGGGTGCTGCGATTGTCCTGTTGTTTGCCAAGCTGCGCCGTTCGCAATCGCCGCCGAAAACTGAAAATCCGAAAACCGAAGAAGCTTCCGCCGCGACGATGACGCGCTCATCGGTCTATTCACGGTTCTCCGAGAGCATTGCTCAGGCTGACGCAGCGAGTGCGGCGAAGTCCCATGGATATCAGTCCGGCGGGCGCGTTCGGGTGTTTTTTCAAACGCGAGCATCGAACCCTTCCGCAAATAGTTCGGCGCTGCGAAGAGTCGGTTACGCGCCGCGATGAGCCGCACGCGTGATCCTCGGCGCGCGGCGCCGGAACCTTCGTTCATGTCGAGCGGGCCGGCGTCAATTTGCGGCCTGGCGGGATGACTCAGTCCTTCTGCGAGCCATGTGCAGTGATTCAAGCAAGAAGTTCGAAGGGGTTGCCATAGCCGCGGACGCGGTAGCAACACGGCGACCACTCCCTCACAATACGCGATGCGCAATCCTCTCCAGGAGGCAAAGATGCCGGCCGAGCGGTTCGACTTCAACAATGCCGAGGGCCTGCAGCTTGCCGCGCTGCTCGACCGCCCTGCCGCGCCGGCGCGCACGGTCGCGCTGTTTGCGCACTGCTTCACCTGTGGCAAGCACAACAGGGCCGCACGGCGCATCGCCGACGGTCTGAAACAGCACGGCATCGCCGTGCTGCGTTTCGACTTCACCGGGCTCGGCGGCAGCGAGGGCGAGTTCGCCAACACCACGTTCTCCTCCAACGTCGACGATCTGGTCGCCGCCGCCGACCACTTGCGTCAAACTCTTGCCGCGCCCTCGATTCTGATCGGCCACAGCCTCGGCGGAGCCGCTGTGCTCGCCGCCGCCCATCGCGTCCCCGAAGCGCGCGCGGTGGTGACGATCAATGCCCCGTCCGATCCTGGGCACGTCACCGGCCTGCTCGCCGACGGGAAAGCCGCGAGCGGCGATGAGGACAAAATCGAGGTCACGCTCGGCGGCCGGCAGTTCCATGTCCGCCGCGCGTTCCTCGATGACATCGCCCACCAGAACCTCGAAGCGCGCATCGCCGGCCTGCGCAAGGCGCTGCTCGTCTTCCATGCGCCGACTGACGATACGGTCGGGATCGAGAACGCCAGTCATATCTTCCTGGCGGCGAAGCATCCCAAGAGCTTCATTTCGCTCGCCGGCGCCGATCACCTCATCAACGGGCACGGCGACGCCGCCTACGTCGCGAGCCTGATCGCCCCCTGGGCCGAGCGCTATCTGGACATCGCCGCCGACGCTCAGCCGGTCGGCGACGGCGAGAGCGGAGAAGTCGTGGTGCGCGAGACAAGGCGCGGACTGCTTCAGCAGGAAGTCATCGCCGGCCGGCACCGGCTGCTCGCCGACCACCCGGAAGCGGCGGGCGGGCTCGACAGCGGGCCGGGCCCCTACGATCTTCTCTTGGCCGCGCTCGGTGCGTGCACCTCGATGACGGTGCGGCTTTACGCGGATCGCAAGAGCCTGCCGCTGAAACGGACCTCGGTCCGGCTGCGGCACGGGAGAATTCATGCCGCCGATTGTGCCGAATGCGAGACAAAGGAAGGGATGATCGACCACATTGATCGCGTGATCACCTTCGAGGGAGACCTTGATGGCGAACAGCGCGCGCGCCTCCTCGAGATCGCCGACAAGTGCCCCGTCCATCGCACGCTGACATCGGAGATCGACATCCGAACCATCGAAGCGCCGAGCGGACAATCGGCTTAGTCAGCGGGGTACTCATAAACCTCTTAGCGTAACGCCCCGAGGTTGAGGTCGAATTTGCTCTTACTCTAAAGCGACGCGGTGCGGCGCAGCGGTGAAATGCGGCGATGGGGCCAAAAGCAGACGTCGTCGAGCCCACTCGATCAACTCGTCAGCGAGCGTAAGCATCGTTGGCGGCGCCGCGTTTTCATCATCGATCTATGTGCGCAGCGACTTGAACGCTGCACGAACGTCGGAAACAAAGAACGCCGGCTGCTCCCAAGCCGCGAAGTGGCCGCCTTTCGGAAGCTTGTTGAAGTAGATGAGTTTGGGAAAAGCCTTCTCCACCCAACTGCGCGGAGCTGCATAGATCTCCTCCGGGTAGACGCTCACGGCTACCGGGATTTGGACGTTTTTGGGTGTGAAAAACGCCAGTTTGTTTTCCCAGTAGAGACGAGCCGAAGAGACCCCCGTTTTCGTCAACCAGTAAAAAGTGATGTTGTCGAGGATGTCGTCGCGCGTGAGACCTTCGGTTTTCCCGTCGAAGACGCGTGCCATCATCGCATAGCTGCTCGCGTCGTGGTCGAGGATCCAACCGGCGAGGCCGATGGGTGAATCCGCGATCCCGTACAGCGTCTGTGGACGGTTCCCCATTTCCTGGGCGTAGGCCAGGCCGCGCGTGTAGAAGAACACCAGCCGATCGTACGCATGCTGTTCGTCGGCTGAGAGACCGGATGGGGCCGGCGCGCCCGCGAAAGCCGCCTTGTCGATGTCGGGTGGAACCGCGCCCGGCATGTTGGTGTGGATGCCGAGCAATCCCGGTGCCGCTTGTGCGCCCATGAGTTGCGTGATGAGCGCACCCCAATCGCCGCCCTGCGCCACATATTTCGTATAGCCGAGGCGCTTCATCAGCTCGGTCCAGGTACGCGCGATGCGCTCCGGGCCCCAGCCGGCCGCAGAGGGCTTGCCTGAGAATCCGTAGCCGGGCAACGACGGAATCACCAAGTGGAACGCATCCGATGCGGGTCCGCCATGTGCCTCGGGATTGGTCAGTGGACCGATGATCTTTAGCTGCTCGATGACGGAGCCGGGCCATCCGTGCGTGACGATCATGGGCAGCGCGTGCTCATGCTTCGAACGAACGTGAATGAAATGAAAGTCCAACCCGTCGATCTCGGTGATGAAATGCGGCAAGGCCTTCAGTTTCGCCTCGCACTTGCTCCATTCGTAGTCTTTGCCCCAATAGTCCGCGAGTTTCTGAACCGTCGCGAGCTGGACGCCTTGCGTTGCATCCGTGACCGTTTCCCGCTCGGGCCATCTTGTTGCGTTGACGCGCCTGCGCAACTCGGTGAGCTCCGCTTCCGGAAAACTCACATGGAATGGACGGATCGCGCTGGCTTCGGTCTTGGTCATTCGCAAATC
Source organism: uncultured Alphaproteobacteria bacterium (assembly GCA_963833665.1). Lineage (GTDB taxonomy): Bacteria > Pseudomonadota > Alphaproteobacteria > Rhizobiales > Xanthobacteraceae > BOG-931. Next base: position 17,070 of record CAWHZA010000071.1, read on the forward strand.
TCCCTGGTTCGTTATTTTGGCGGGGTCGAAAGTTCAATGAGTGGAGATTACCGCGATTGCGGAAGGTTACGCGCGTCACTTAGCTTTTTCGTTATTTCGGACCGGCGGGCCGATCGGCAAAAACACATAAAAGATCGATCCATAGGGCTGACCCGCGGACAGCGACAGCCGCCCGTCATGATTTTGTATGATCGATCGGCAGATCGAAAGCCCCATGCCCATACCGTGGGGCTTTGTCGTAAAGAACGGGTCGAAAATGCGGTTAAGGTTTTCCGGATCGATTCCGATTCCAGTGTCTTCCACTGTGATCAGCAAATAACCCGATTCATGTACCTCCGTCTTTACTTGCAAAACCCTCTGACGATTCACCACGGTACTCATAGCGTCAATGGCGTTCATGATCAAATTCACGACTACCTGGCGCAACTGAACCGGGCTAGCCGGAACTTGCGGGAGTTCGTCGAATAGCTCGGTGCGAACCGATACGCGTTGATTTTCCGCGTCACTGCGAACAAGGGTGAGGACCTCACGAATGAGCTTGTTGACTCCTGCGGCTCTTTCGCCTGACCCTCCCTCTTGAACATTGACCGGATTCCGGCAACGACTTCCTTGGCGCGTTGACTATCGTTGACGATGCGCTCCAAAGCGTCACGCGCCTCATCCAGTTTGGGAGTCGGGTTCGCAAGCCACCGCAAACCCGCATAGCCATTTGACGCGATTGCCGCCAAGGGTTGGTTGATCTCGTGAGCGATGGAAGCTGCCATCTCGCCCATCGCCAGCCTGTGCGTGCAACGCGCCACCTCTAGGCGCGCCCCAAATCCGCCGTCCGGCACACTCTCGAGCCCTTCATCGGCGCCCAAGATGGCACCTACGACTCCACAATTCCAAAG
>CAWHZA010000072.1:0-118996 GCA_963833665.1 uncultured Alphaproteobacteria bacterium
TAGGTCGTGTGGACAAACTTAATCCAGATTCGGATGCAGGCAAGCAGCACGAAGGCGGCGAAGCTCTCGATCAGCTTGTCGTAGCGGGTGGCGACACGGCGTGAGTTCTTCGCACGATTGAAGAAGCGCTCGATGCGATTGCGCAGGGCATAGAGAGCCTTGTCGACGGCATGCTGTATTTTCCGGGTTGCAGTGCTGGGGATTGCGGCTTCACCACCACGTTCCTCAATGTCGTTGCGGACGGCTTCGCTGTCGTAGCCCTTGTCACCGAGCATCTGTTCCGGATCGCAGTCGATCTCCTGCATCAAGGCCGGAAACGCGGTGACATCGTGTGCCTGCCCGGGCGTAATCACAACGCCGATCGGCAGACCCTCGGCATTGGTGCGGGCGTTGATTTTGGTTGAGAAGCCGCCACGCGAGCGACCGAGCGCGTTACGCTCGGCCCCCCTTTTCCACCGGCTGCGCAATGATGCGCACGGATGATGGTCGCATCGATCATCTGCAGCGCGGCGTCCGACACTCCGCTTCCCGCGAGCCCTTCCAGGATCACGTCCCAGACGCCACTGTCGGCCCACCGCCGAAACTGCCTAAAGATCGAATTCCAGTTGCCGAAGCCCTCCGGCAGGTCGCGCCATGGTGCGCCGGTTCGCATCAACCAAAACACCGCGTCGAGCACGCGGCGATGATTGCGTGGCGGCCGGCCGCCGCCGCGATGGATCAGGAACGGTTCGAAGTACGCCCACTCATCGTCGGTCATCAGTCCGCGAATCAAGGCTGCCCTCCGCAAAGAGCAGCCTTGAATCAATTCGCGATTTTCTGCGTCAATAGGTTTGTCCACCCGACCTAGTCGCGGGACGCCATCGGCCGAGACTGGCTATAGACCTGCGAGGCAGGTCCGGCTGACTGCGGAGGAACAGGAATTTGCTCGGATTGCCGGCATTTTAGTAGAGCACGCGCGACACCCGTCCGCCCCCGTAATCGGCTATGCGCCGGACCTCGTCACAAATTCTGCCGGTACTCTCCTCATTCCCGTCCCTATTTCGCCTCCGGAGATGGACGGAATTGGGCCATTCGTCCGCTGGGGGCGGCGTGGCTCGGGGGGTCTTGCCATGCATGGGGTGATGCGCGCCCTGATCGCGCGCTGGGTTGCGTTGATTGTGATGCTAGGTTTGCTCGCGCTCGTTATAGGTACCAGTCGCACGCCGTGCGTGCCTTACGGCATGTGGCATACGCTGCAAATGAATTGCCGGTGAGACTTACGGGGTGACTGCGTCACTGCCCGTGTCATTGTCGCGCAGCACGATGGCTGGCCCCGCTTTTCGCAGGTTGGGACAATTATGCCGGTTGATGTCGCTGCAAGCAAAAAGACCGCATCCGTCCGCGTACTTGGTCGTAAACCACACGGTCTCCTCAATACCAATAAAGTAGCTAGTGTTCTTGCCCCCGCAATGTGGGCACGTTCGATTGAGATCGTCAGTCATCGCACACTAAGCGCAAGAGGCTGCGCCCCGAAATAAGAGAAGAGACCCCGGTAGTGCTTGGCTGGAGCGGGACATGCCGGGGCCTCCCCTGCGTGGCCGGGAACCCATCCCCCCGGCGGGCTCATTGAAGCCCGGCGCTGGTTAACAGAACCCTTCAAAATGACCGTATCGGCGGCCGCCGGCTGGGCCTCGAATCCGTGCCCTCGGTCGGGGCTCATTTTTTGTCGGCGGGAGGGCGGCAAACGAAAAGCCCCGGCGCCATCCGTGTAGAGAGGCCGGGGCTAAGTTGCTGTCCCGTGCCAATCCTACGCGGGCGGGGGGCCCCCGTAGGCAATCTGACGCCATGTCGCGGCCAGTTGAAGCGTCGATTTGCCCGTCAGGTGACGGACACGAGTTGCTACGGCGGTCTGGCCGAATTGGCGCGAGGGCATGGGTGACCGCGCAGGCGCAAGCGGCTGCGGTCCTAGGTGCGACGCAGACGGGAGTTGTGGATAAGTTTGAGCCGCCAAGTGAAGTGAGCAATTTTGACCGGACGGCCACTATCCAAGGAGCGCAGGTTCCTCGGTGTTAGGCCCGACTTGCGCGGCACCCCGTCCCCCCCGACACCCCTGCCGCACGGTTAAAAGAGCCTAAGTCGAAGGTAACCTGTGTACGACCCCGAGTGCGTTAGATTGCTCGGGGTTTGTTTTTGTTTTCACTCTTATGGCAAGCCGCACTCGCCGAGGCGCAATCGGCTGCGGCATTGGCTCATGTTTGACGTGCTCGATCAGTTCCCGCCGCCGTTGACGCAAGGCCCTCACCAGCCGCCAAACCTGTAGTTCACGCCGAATAGAACCATCTGGATGTTGCGGTTGGCGGTGGTGAAGACATCATTTGGGAGAACCGGCGAGGTAGCCGGAACAGTGAAGCTGTTGCTGGAAAGCCGGACGTAATCATATTCGACCCTCGCTGACCACGGCCCCGCGAAAGCCCACTCGATTCCTCCGCCCACCGTCCACCCGTTGTTCGAATGGCCATTCCCACTGCTAAAGGTCTGGCCGGTCGTCAGATCATTGACGGTGAAATTGCTGTTGCCTACCCAAGCCCAGCCACCTTTGGCGTAAAACAGCCAATGGTCCGCCGCGAAACCGGCTTTGGCAGTCGCGGTCGTGAGCCATCTATTCTGGGAGACCACGTTAACCGTGTCAAAGCCACCGGGGGTACCGTTTGGAACGAGGATTCCCGCACTCGCGTTGTTCTGGTTCGCCAGCCAATCGAACATTCCTTCGACGCCGACGACGGCGGCTCCGAACTGATAGTTGGCCCCTATCTGACCGCCACCGGTAAAAACAGCATTGTTAGAGGGAAGAGTGAACCCGGTGTTAGCGGCGTCCGACACGGTGCCACGGTTCCACGCGGCGCCGAGGTTTCCACCAACGTAGATGCCGCTCCAGCTGAAGGGCGGGGCGACCGGTATGTAGGCAGCCGGCGCCCGAGGTGGTGGGGCGGGCATGGGAAGATCAGCTGCGAGAGCCTGCCCACAGAGCAGCCCACCCGCCAGAGCAAATATTACGCGCTTCATACGCGCCTCCTTTCCTGTCCCGCCCAGGGCCAAACTAGTCGAACGAAGCCCCCGATGCTGTAGCCTTCCGGCCACATTCCCAAATAAAATTCCTCTCAAACTGCGCCTTCTTTTCCGCCAGTCTCCGTTACCCCCATTGTTACCCTGAGGCTGGTTGAGGTTTCGGCGAAGGGAGCTAACTGTCTCATTTCATTGGTTAGTGGTGACGGATTCTAACCGCCAACATTCTGCGTCGAAAGCAGTCCTGTCGCCAAAGCAAATAGAACGCGCTTCATACACGCCTCCCTTCCATAGCCAGCCCTCGGGGAACCTAACCGAAGAATGCTCCAGATGCTGTACCCTTTCGGCAACATTCCCCGACAAAAGGGATATCCCAAAAAAACCCTTAAAAAGGGGCACCGACGAAAGGCATCCGTCTGGCGGGCCCCCCTCCGACGTTCATTTGCCATGGGGGATAGTGAACCGGCCAGACGCTTGAACCTTCGTTCGCTGTATGTTCACATCAGTCGCGCGTAAGGCTCGAGCTGGCGAGATCATGATCGCTTGCGTGAGGCCACGGGACCGGCGCTGATCCGATGAACGAGAAGGAAAAGGCCGCGCTCGTGTCGATCGCCGCCTCGGCGGGGCTCACCGCGGCCAAGGCGGCCATTGGGCTGCTCACCGGCTCACTCGCGATTCTGTCGGAGGCCGGCCATTCCCTCATCGACCTCGCCGCGACCGTGCTCACCTATTTCGCCGTCCGCATCTCCGGCAAGCCGGCAGACGCCGAGCATCAATACGGGCATGGCAAGGTGGAAAGCGTCACAGCGCTCGTCGAAACCGCTTTCCTGTTCGTGCTCGGAGCTATCGTGGTTTTCGAGGCAGCACAGCGGCTGCTCGCCGAGCGTACCGTTGCGGTCGAGGCCACCCCGGCCGCCTTCTTCGTCATCGCCGCGTCGATCGCCGTGGATTTCCTTCGTGCCCGGGCGCTCGATCGCGTGGCCAAACGGACAATGAGTCAGGCGCTCGAAGCTGACGCGCTGCACTTCCGCTCCGACATGGTTTCCTCGATCGCGGTCCTTGTCGGGCTCATTGGCGTGGCGTTGGGATACCTCCGGGCCGACGCAGCCGCGGCGATCGTGGTCGCGATCTTCATCTGCGTTGCCGGCTGGCGGCTCGGCCGCCGCACCATCGACACCCTGACCGATACGGCGCCGGCCGGCGTGAGCGAGCGCATCGCCGCGATTGCGCGGAGCGTGCCCGGCGTCGTCGCGGTCGAGCGGGTGCGCGCACGGCATGGCGGCGCCGTGCTGTTCGTCGATCTCGGCGTCGGCGTCAGCCGCACGCTGCCACTTGACCGGGTGGCGGCGATCAAGGAGCGCGCGACGCGCGCCATTCGCGCCGCCATGCCCGAGACCGAAGTCACGATCACCACCGAGCCGCGTGCGCTCGACGACGAGACGGTGCGCGAGCGCGTCATACTGATCGCCCGCAACCGCGGCCTTGCCGTCCACCACGTCGCCGTGCAGGCGATCGCCGATCGGTTGTCGGTCTCGACCGACCTCGAGGTCGATGGGACGCTGGCGCTGGCTGCAGCGCACGATATCGCGAGCCGGCTCGAGGAGTCGATCCGCGAGGAGCTCGGCCCGAACGTGGAGGTCGAAACGCACATCGAACCCCTGCCCGCGGTCGTTCTTGCCGGCCGCGATGCTCCGCCTGCGCGGGTCGGCGCGATCGGCGATGCGCTCGCCGCGCTCGCCTCGGAGGTCTCCGGGCTCGGCGAGATGCACGATGTGCGCGTGCGCGAGACCGCCGACGGCGAGATTGTCAACTTCCATTGCCGCCTGGACCCGGCGGTCACGGTGAGCGCCGCGCACGAACTCGTCGACGCCGTTGAACGCGGGTTGCGCCGCCGTTTCCCGACCATCAGGCGCGTCATCGGCCACGCCGAACCGCGGCCGAGCGGTGGCTGAAATGCGCCCGGCACGGAGAAGGGCGAACTTGCCAAGTTTGGAAGAAATCGAATCAGGATTGGGATTTGTGCAGTGCATCCTTGTAATCGACGTGTCAAAAAGTCGGCTCACATTGACGCTTCGCTAAGGAACAAGGCAGCTGCGCCCGACTTTCAACGTAATCGGCTCCGCATAGTGGCTATGCAAACCGATAGGAATGATGGTACGTTTCTGCGCCATCCGTGAAACCTGGCTTGAACGTATGGGAGACCCATAAATGTCGAATGTGAAACAGGCTTCCAAGCGAAAGCGTCGGAGTAAAGCCGTACCCGTGTTGGGAGTTGCTGGAGTATCTTTGGCCATGGCCGGCGGAGCTTCCGCAGCGACCACCGGGCAGGCTACGGATACTCAGTCGAATATCTCTCCGCGTCACGAAGTCTTCCTCGGCGAGCAGGAAGTCTCTGACGTGAGCTTGTCGACTTTCTACGTATTCGACAAGGAGAACGCGAAGCCCCAGGCTGGCGAAAAGGTTGCCTGGTGGGGCGGTTGCAGAGGCTGCGGCGGTTGCAGGGGCTGCGGCTGGAGAGGCTGCGGCGGCTGCGGCGGCTGCGGCGGCGGCTGCTGCTTCTCTTGGGGACGCTGTCGCGCCTGCTAAACGGCACGGTCCGAATCCTCTTGCCGATGCAAATCGTTCTGGCCGGGTCTTTTTCGACCCGGCCAGTCTTATATTATTTGCGGCGCCAGCGCGCCAACGAGCGCTGATAACCAATTAAGCGACTGCCCGTGTCGACAAGCGCCGGCGCGCGGGGTAGACGGTGGCGCTCCCGCAACAGAACAATGCCAACCTTGCAATGGTGATCCACACCGGTGGTGCTAAACGTCGGGGTCCCCGTGCCGACGTCTTGACAGGCAATAGGGATAACGGCTTCCCACAATTCGACAGCAAAGACGTTCCGCAGTTTACGCAGAATTTCTCCGTCTATGTGCTGCCTCCAGATGCCGTGTGCCTCTATTCCGAGGACCGGAAGTTTTTTCTTCGCGGCGAGCTCTACTGCGCGTTGGCGGACGCCATAGCGGCCGGACGGAGCTTTCGACAGATCGTTCGCGATCTGGAAAAGAAATTTCCCGCCGACAAGATCCACGAAGCCCTGAAGCGGCTGCTCGACCGGCGCTACATCGTGTCGAAGCGCCGCTCTTCCGCGAATCCTACGGCCGCCGCCTATTGGGCGAGCCTCGGCCTCCCGCCCGAGACTGCGGAGAAAAACCTGCAGCGGTGTCGCGTACGCCTTCAATCGGTTGACGTGAAAGGCGCGAAGGAGCTTGCCGCTGCGCTCGGTAAGCTCGGGGTGCGCGTGGTGAAGGGCGCGGCCGACCTGACCGTCACGCTGGCGAACGACTACCTTGACGGAAAACTCGGGGAACTGAACCAACAGCACTTGGCGAAGAGTACGCCCTGGCTGCTGGTCCAGCCCTCCGGCATCTTTCCTCTGGTGGGACCGGTATTCCGCCCGCGCGAGAGCGCGTGCTGGGTCTGTCTTGCGCACCGCATGCAGCGCAACCGGGAAGTCAGGACGCTTCTCAACTGGACAGGCGTACGCCCCGTCGCCGATTCTCCGCTCTCGCGTGACACGCTCGGACAGAACGGCATCGAGCTTGCAGCGGTCGAGATTGCGAAGGCGATCGCCACCGACTTTCGTACCGAGCTGCGCGATCATATCATGAGCCTCGACCTGCTGGGCGCGACGATCGCGAAACACTACCTGCCGCGCCGTCCGCAATGTCCGGCGTGCGGCAGCAAGAAGCTGCGCGACCCGCGCCGCGCGCCGGTGCCGATCGAGCTTGCCGCCGGCGCCAAGCTGGTCATGACCAGCGGCGGGTATCGGAGCATTCCGTCGCGGGCCACGGTTGCGCGCTACCGCAAGCACGTGAGCCCCCTCACCGGCGTGGTCTCGCGGCTCGAACGCATCGAGGCGGACCTTCCCCTCAACACCAACTGGCGCGCCGCGCACAATTTCTCTGCGCCCGCGGAAAACGTTGATCAGTTGAGAGCGGGATTGAGCGGCGGCAGCTTCGGCAAGGGCAGCACCGCGGAGCAGGGCGAGGCCAGCGCCCTCATGGAGGCGATTGAGCGCTATTCGGGAATCTACCAGGGCGACGAAATCAGGGTAAGGCGCCGATTCACCGATTTCCCGGCGGGCGATGCCATTCTCCCGAACGAGGTCCTGCTGTTCAGCGATGCGCAATACCGCCTTCAGGCTCCGCCGAGCAACTCGGACGAAATGCCGACACCGGACCCCTTCGATCGCTCGGTGCTGATCGACTGGTCACCGGTGTGGTCGCTGCGCGACGAGCGCTTCAAATACCTGCCAACCAGCCTTCTGTATTTTTTCTACAACGATGGCTCCGGCAGGGACCACTTCCACGCCGATTCCAACGGCTGCGCCGCCGGCAACACGCTCGAGGAAGCCATCGTCCAGGGATTCCTCGAACTGGTGGAACGCGATTCCTACGCCATCTGGTGGTACAATCGCGTGCAGCGGCCGGCGGTGGACCTCGGTCAGTTCGACGATTCCTACGTTCGCGATCTGCAAAGTCAGCTTGCCGAAACCGGGCGCCGGCTTTGGATGCTCGACATCACCACCGATCTCGGGATTCCGAGCTTTGTCGCGATGTCGCACTCGACCGACGGCGGCGGGGATTTTGTCGAGTATGGTTCCGGTTCGCATTTCGATGCCCGGATTGCCGTGCTGCGCTCGTTGACCGAGGTCAACCAATTCCTGTCCATCGGACTCGTCGGCGGCCGCGACACGGGAAGCACGGACAGCGACGGCGCGGGTCCGTTTCTGCTGCGCGACCATCCCTACCTGATACCCAACGGCAATTCGGGGATGCGGCCGGACCTCGGCGCGACATTCGCCGGCCTCGACAAGCGCGAGCAGGTGATGGCCTGCGTAGAACTCGCCAAGCGCCAGGGGCTTGATTTTCTGGTTCTTGATCAGACACGTCCCGACATCGAGGTCCCGGTGGTGCGCGTGATCGTTCCAGGTTTGCGGCATTTCTATCGCCGCTTTGCTCCCGGCCGGCTCTACGACATACCGGTGAAGCTGGGGTGGCGCGACCGGCCGATGTTGGAAGGCGAAGTCAATCCGATGCATCCTCATACCTGAGGGCATCACGGCTTGCGCGCTTCGGGAACCAGGCGAAGGCGGGCAGTGAAGGCAACCTTGTTGGCCCGACTTCCCGGTCACGTCGCTCTCGATACGCAAGCGAGCGGGGAGATCGTCGCCCGCATCGACGGTTATGCGGAGAACCTGGGAAAATTCAGCGCGCGCGCCGCGAATCGAGCGGAGGGTTTGCGCAGCGGTCTATCGCTCGGTTCGATCGAACGAGACGGCAGCGATACCGACAAAGAGGTTCACCTCCTCGTCCGGCGGTTGGCCAGACGCGGCCTGTTGGAGTACCGCCTCGCGCGATCGCCGAACGGCGAGGACGAGGTCGTCATCGAGCCGCAGGTCCCCGCCTATTGGCCGCGAATGCCGCCCCTTGGCAGCGATGACGTTCTCGTCCTGTCGCGGTTCGCGTATTTGCGGCGGCGCGCCAATGCGATGGTTTTGGAATCCCCGCGCGCCGGCGCGCTGTTCAAGATAGGCAATCCGCAGATCGCTGCCGCCTTGGCGAGCCTGTCCGCACCGCAACAAATCAGGCGGTTCGGCCGCCGCGCGGATTTTCCGGGGGCCGAGCTTCTCGCTTTGCTCGTCGACTGCCAGATCCTCTTCAAGGTCGACGCGGCCGGCGACAAAGTCCTTCGCGCGGCCGAAGGCGACGACAACCTCGTCGTCTGGGATTTTCACGATCTCCTGTTCCACGCGCGCAGCACGGAAGGCCGGCACGCCAACCCGGTTGGTGGGCTTTATCCACATGTCGGCATCGTCACTCCGCCGCCGGCGGTACGGCCGCCCTGGCCGGGACGGAAGTTGGATCTGGGCAAGTTCTCGGCCGCGGACAACGAGGCCGTCTCGCCGGCGGTGAAGCTTCTGCGTGAACGCCGTTCGACGCGCGATTTCGACGACCAGCGGCCGATCACGCTTGCCGAGCTCGCGCGTTTTCTTGACCGCACCGCCCGTGTCCAGTCGACCTGGACCAGCAGGCTCGATCTCGGCGGCGAAGGCCGAGGCGGCGGTCCGATGCTCGCCTACACCGCCCGGCCATATCCATCGGGCGGCAGCAGCTACGAACTCGAACTCTATCTGGCCGTCGACAAGTGTGACGGGCTGGCGCGCGGAATCTATCACTACGATGCCGGCGACCATGCGCTCGCGCCAATCGGCGCCGGCGCCGCCGAGCTCGACGCGCTGTTGCGGGAAGCCGCATTTGCAATGGGGGTGTCCGCGCCGCCGCAGATCGTGATCACCATTGCGGCACGCTTCGGCAGGACCGCGTGGAAATACAGCTCGATCGCCTATGCGCTGATCCTCAAGGACGTCGGCGTGTTGCTGCAAACATTCTACCTGATGGCCACGGATATGGGGCTTGGCGGATGCGCGATCGGGACTGTCAATATTGATCGGTTCGCGAAGATAACGGGAATAGAACTCCACGCCGAGGGCCCGGTCGGTCAATTTGCGCTGGGCCGCGGCGCGGAACCGACAGCTCCCGGATGACGATCCGGCGACGGAGTTGGCGCGGCTAGCGCCGCACAAAGAACCGCGCGGCTGAAGGATTAGCCGAATCGGACGGTTCAAAATATCCGATGACGTTTTCGCTCCGCTTTGCGGTCAGCGCGAACATGGCGCCTTGAGGGTCGACGCAGCGGGCGATGCGGTTGCCGCGCGGCAGTTCGATCGGACCCTCAAGGATGCGGCCGCCACCAGCCTTCACGCGCCTGGCCGCCGCGTCGATGTCGCCGACGCCGAAGTAGTAGAGCCAAAAGGGGATCGGAACCGCCGGGGGCTTGGTGAACATGCCGCCGAGCGTCTGACCGCCGACGGAGAAATCCTGATACGTGCCCATCGCGTCGACCGCGGCGTCCGCTTTCTTCCAGCCAAAAAGGTCGGCGTAGAAGGCAAACGCCTCGTGCCAATCGCTGGTCAAGAGTTCGTGCCAGCCAACGCGGCCCGGTGCTCCCAGCTCAGCCGCCTGTTCCGTGACGGGGTTCAGCCACCTCAGCAGAACGAGGGTCGCCATTTGCGGGTCGGCGACGAGTGCAAAACGGCTGATGTTGGGGACATCTGTCGGTGGGACATGCACCGCTCCGCCAAGAAGCGCCACGCGTTCGGCCGCGGCGTCGACGTCATCGACGCCGACATAGCCGAGCCACTGTGGCGTCGCGCCGGTCTTCCTCGCCTCCTCGGGCAGGTCCACCATCCCGCCGATGGCCGCCTCGCCGACGGTGAACAGGACATAGGCCGAATCGGGCATCGAGGCGTCCTGCGTGCCCCAACCAAAGACGTCGGCGTAGAAGGCCTTAGCGGCCGCCACGTCGGTCGTCATCAACTCGTACCAGAGGAAACGGCCATGTGAGCCGTCCATGTGCACTTCTCCGTTCGCGCCGCGCTTGGATGTAGGCCTCGGCGGTCGCTCGACCGCTCTCGCGTCGTCCGTCACGCCTGACAAATTACTACGACACAACGGCGCGAACCCCAATCGCAAGCACAACGATCCGCCCCAGGAGATGGAGGGCTTGCCGGAACCGCGCGCTGATGCTCAGGGAACGAGGACCGCGGCGCCGTCGAAGCGGCCTGCCCGCAGATCGTTGAGCGCCGCGTTTGCCTCGATCAGCGGATAGCGCGTTACTTTCATCTTGATGCCGGCCTGAGGCGCCAGCGCCAGAAATTCGCGCGCGTCAGCACGGGTGAGGTTGGCGACCGAGCGGATTTGGCGCTCCTCCCAAAGCAGGCGATAGGGAATGCGCGGAAGGTCCGACATGTGAATCCCGCCGCAGATGACGCGCCCGCCCTTCTTCACCGCGCTGAGCGCCAGCGGAACGAGCGTCCCGACCGGCGCGAAGATGATCGCCGCGTCGAGCGGCTCCGGTGGCGGCTCCTCGGAACTCCCGGCCCAGACCGCGCCGAGCGAGGTCGCGAAACGCTGCGACGCCGCGTCCCCCGGCCGCGTGAATGCGTAAACGCGCCGGCCTTGCCAGGCGGCGACCTGCGCCAGGATATGGGCGGCTGCGCCGAAGCCGTAGAGGCCGAGCGCAAGCCCCGTCCCGGCCATGCGATAGCAGCGCCAGCCGATGAGGCCGGCGCACAGCAACGGCGCCGCTTCCAAGGCATCGAGCTTCTGCGGCAGCGGAAAGCAGAATCTCGGGTCGGCGAGGATGTGCGTGGCATAGCCACCGTCTCTGGTATAGCCGGTGAAGACCGCATGGTCGCATAGATTTTCCCGCTCCGAACGGCAGTAGGGGCAGGTGCCGCAGGTCGAGCCGAGCCATGGCACGCCCACGCGCTCGCCGAGCTTGAGCCCGTTGACCCCCGGCCCGATCGCTGCGACCCGGCCGACGATCTCGTGGCCCGGCACGATGGGCAGGGTCGCATTGGGCAGTTCACCGTCGACCACGTGCAGATCGGTGCGACAGACTCCGCACGCCGCGACCTCGACCAGAATTTCGCCACCCGCCGGCCGCGGAATTGGCCGCTCGCGCAGAACGAGCCGCGTGTGCGGCCGGTCCAGAACCATCGCGCGCATGGTTGACATGGGAAGCGTCCCGAACGAGTGACGGCGCGATGGTCTCGCGCTTTCAATTGGCGCGCAAAGCCCTTACATCAAGCACGCGTAACCCGGATGGGGCGCGGCCAATCCGGGATCGGTGGCGCAAGCTGCACAATCGTTCCCGCACTCGCTCCGCTCAATGCGGGTATTTTTCTGAAAGAGCAATCATGCGCACTGAAGAACCGCGTCCGGTCCGCCTCAAGGATTATCGTCCGCCCGACTGGCTCATCGAAACCGTCGATCTCGACGTCTCGCTCGATCCGACGGCGACCACGGTTCGCGCCAAGCTCCGGGTCAAGCCCAACGGCGCCGGCGCGCCGGCGCCACTCGTGCTCGACGGGGAAGAGCTCAAGCTCCGCTCGCTTGCGCTCGACGGGCGGCCGCTGCCGGAAGGAAGCTTTCTCGCCACGCCCGAGCGGCTCACTATCGCGCAGCCACCGAACCGGCCGTTCGAGCTCACCATCGAAACGGTCGTCGACCCGACCAACAACACGCAACTGATGGGCCTCTACCGCGCCGGCACGACCTATTGCACGCAGTGCGAGGCCGAAGGCTTCCGGCGCATCACCTACTTCCTCGACCGCCCGGACGTGATGGCCGTCTACACGACGCGGATCGAGGCCGACAAGGGCGAGGCGCCAGTTCTGCTGTCCAACGGTAATCTAATCGCGCAGGGCGACGTGCCCGGCGCGGGCCGGCACTTCGCGGTCTGGCACGATCCGTTCCCGAAGCCCTGCTATCTGTTCGCGCTGGTCGGCGGCGAGCTCGCCTGCGTCTCTGACAGCTTCACCACCATGTCCGGGCGCAACGTCGCGCTACGCATCTATGTCGAGCCCGGCAAGGAGGAGCGCTCGCTCTACGCCATGGACAGCCTCAAGCGCGCCATGCGCTGGGATGAGGAGGCCTTCGGGCGCGAATACGACCTCGACATTTTCATGATCGTCGCCGTCTCCGCCTTCAACATGGGCGCGATGGAGAACAAGGGCCTTAACGTCTTCAACGACAAATACGTGCTGGCCTCCCCGTCAACGGCGACCGACGACGATTTCGCCCGCATCGAGGCGATCATCGCCCATGAATACTTTCACAACTGGACCGGCGACCGCATCACCTGCCGCGACTGGTTTCAGCTCTGCCTGAAGGAGGGGCTTACCGTCTTCCGCGACCAGGAGTTTTCCGCCGATCAGCGCTCGCGTGCAGTCGAGCGTATCAGCGACGTACGCTCGCTGCGCGCTCATCAGTTCGTGGAGGATGCCGGTCCGCTGGCGCATCCGGTGCGGCCCGAGCTTTATCACGAGATCAACAACTTCTACACGACGACGGTATACGACAAGGGCGGCGAGGTCGTGCGCATGATCAAGGCCCTGCTCGGGCCGGATCTGTTCCGCAAGGGCATGGACCTTTATTTCGACCGGCACGACGGCGAGGCCGCGACCGTCGAGCAGTTCGTAAAATGCTTCGCCGACGTCAGCGGCCGCGATTTTTCGCAGTTCATGCGCTGGTACACGCAGGCGGGAACGCCGGAAGTCGTGGCGGCGCCGCACTACGATGCGCGGGCAAAGACCTTCCGGCTCGATGTCACGCAGACGGTCCCGCCGACGCCCGGCCAGCCGACCAAGGAGCCGATGGTGATTCCGCTCACGGTCGGGCTCGTCGGCCGCGACGGCGCCGATCTCGCGCTCGCGCTCGATGGACGCCCGCTCGCCCGCGGCGTCGTGGAGCTGAAGGAAGCGGGCCACAGCTTTGTGTTCACCGGAGTCGCGGAGCGGCCAATTCCATCGCTCAACCGCGGCTTCTCGGCGCCGATCAAGCTCAGGCTCCCCATTGAGCCGGACGACCTGCGCTTCCTCGCCGCGCACGATCCCGATCCGTTCAACCGCTGGCAGGCGGTGCAGACATTGGCGATGTCGCTCCTGACCGGCAATGTCTCGGCCCTGCGCGCCGGCGCGCCGGCGCGCGAGGATGAGGGGCTGATGGCGGCGCTGGCCGCGATCCTAGCCGACCGGCGCCTCGAGCCCGCGTTCGTCGCGCTCGCGCTTACACCGCCGAGCGAGGCCGATATCGGCCGCGAGATCGGCAGCGACGTCGATCCCGACGCGGTGTTCGCCGCGCGCAAAGGACTGCGCGCCGCGACCGGCGAACGGCTCGGCGCTGCGCTTGCGGAAACCTATGCGCGCATGATCACGCCTGGCCCCTATAGGCCCGACGCCGCGGGCGCCGGACGGCGCGCGCTGAGGAACGTCTGCCTCGACCTCTTGGCGGCGACGCAGGCCAGCGACGCGATCGCCCGGGCGCTGGCGCAGTATGACGCGGCCGACAACATGACCGCGCGGATGGCGGCACTCGAGACATTGTCGCAGCATGATCGGCCGGAGCGCGCGCACGCGCTTGACGATTTCTACCGGCGTTACGCCGACGATCCACTGATCATCGACAAATGGCTTTCGCTGCAGGCCGTCATTCCCGAGCCGGCTACCCTCGAGCGCGTGCGAGCGCTGACCTCGCACCCCGCTTTCTCCATGGCCAATCCCAATCGCGTGCGCTCCCTCATCGGCGCGTTCGCGCTGGCGAACCACACCCAGTTCAACCGCAGCGACGGCGCCGGCTACGACTTCGTCGCCGATATCGTGCTCACGCTCGATCCGAAAAACCCGCAGGTGGCGGCGCGCATCGTGGGCGCATTCCGCTCCTGGCGCGCTCTCGAAGAAGGGCGGCGCGCGCGCGCTGAGGCGACGCTGCGGCGTGTCGCGGCAGCGCCGTCGCTCTCGCGCGACGTCGGCGACATCGTCGCCCGCACACTCGCCGCCAACTGAGCGCGCACGCCAATCATTGTGAGCGCGCGCCAGCTGCCGAGCCGGGCGATCTTGGAGCATGATCTGGAAAGTGGACACCGGTTTTCCGACAAGATCATGCTCAATTGAGGAAAACCGGAGCGCAATCGGTTCAACTTGAAGCGATTGCGCTCCACGTCGCCCACCCTGCTTGACAGATTTCCGGATCGGTCGATGCTCGCTCGCGCGGCGACCAAATAGCTCGGGATAGCTCCGACAAAAATATTGACTCGCGACTCTCGACAAATCGGCGAGCATCGATTCTTATCAAGGTGATTCGGAAAGTGATGCGGCACATCCTTCCGAGCGCGGGCGGCGGGGACGGTCCGAACGGAGGCAGGCGATGGCGCGCGCCGACGCGGCGAGTGCGTCCCTACGTTCCGATTCCATCAAGGGATTGGCACAATCGATCGCCAAGCCAGCCTATCGGCGGCTGTTGAGCGCCGAACCGCTGCTGCGCCGTGCCGTTCCGGTTCTCATCATCGCTTTTCTTGCCACCATCTGCGTTGGCGCGCTGGTGCAGGTGCTCGAACAGCGCCGCCAGGTCGTCATCGGCGCCCGGCAGGCGATCGAGGCGCTGGGCGACCAGCTCGCTTTGGCGCTCGATCGCCCGGGGCGCGATGCCCGCGCGACCACGGCGCGCACCGCCGATGCGCTTGAGCACGCGCTGCCGCCATGGGCGGCGCAGGGCGGCCGGCTGGTGCTCGTGGCCGATGCCGACGGTACCATCGTCGCCAGCGTACCGAACGACCCGCAGACGATCGGGCGCCCGGTGCTCGACGTGCTCGGACCGGCCCAGCCGCTGACCACCTTCGGCGCTGCCGCAGGCACGCTCGAGATCACGCTGCCCGACGGCGCCAGTGCCTACGCCACCGTGCGGGCGCTCAAGAACCCGCTCGGCCTGGTCGCCGTCATTGAAACGACGAACGAAGCGCTGGCGAACTGGCGATCAACGACCGCACTCACCGTGACCCTCTCGGCGACGACCGGCTTCGTGGTGCTGATCCTCGGCTTCGCCTTCCACTGGCAGGCGACGCGGGCGCGCGAGGCGGACCTCATCCACGACACGGTGCGCAGCCGCATCGACACCGCACTCAACCGCGGCCGCTGCGGGCTGTGGGATTGGGACATTGCGCGCGGCCGCGTGTTCTGGTCGCGCTCGATGTTCGACCTTCTCGGCCTCACCGCAAAGGACGATCTCCTCACCTTCGGCGAGATCAACGCGCTGGTGCACCAAGGCGACATCGACCTCTTCGAGGTGGCGCGGCAGCTCGCCGACGGCACGGTCGTCTCGATCGATCGCGACTTCCGCATGCGCCACGCCGACGGAAGCTGGCTGTGGCTGCGGGCGCGCTGCGAACTGGCGCGCCAGGAGGAAGAGAGTTCGCTGCACCTCATCGGCATCGCCGTCGACATCACCGAGCAGAAGACCCTGGTCGAGCGGACGACGGCGGCGGATCTGCGGCTGCGCGACGCGATCGAGACCATCCCGGAAGCGTTCGTGCTCTGGGACGCCGACAACCGGCTGGTGCTGTGCAACTCGAATTTCCAGGCCCTGCATCACCTGCCCGACGCTGCGGTGACCGCCGGCACCTCCTACGAGGCGGTGGTGGCCGCCGGGAGGAAGCCGATCGTCCGCACCACGCTCGCCAACGAAGACGGTCAGCCGCCGGGCGCGCGCACCTTCGAAGCGCAGCTCGACGACGGTCGCTGGATGCACATCAGCGAACGGCGCACCAAGGATGGCGGCTACGTCTCCGTCGGCACCGACATCACCAAGCTCAAACTGCACGAGCAGAAGCTCGTTGAGGGCGAGAAGCGGCAGATGGCGACGATCTACGACCTGCGCAAATCGCAGCAGGCGCTGGAACGCCAGACCGGGGAACTCGCCGACCTCGCGGGGAAATACGCCGAGGAAAAGACGCGCGCCGAGGAAGCAAACCAGACCAAGTCGAAGTTCCTGGCCAATATGAGCCACGAGCTGCGCACGCCGCTCAACGCCATCATCGGCTTCTCCGAGATCATGGAATCGGCGATGTTCGGGCCGCTGGGCGCGGACAAGTACACTGAATATTCGCGCGACATCCGCGAAAGCGGCCAGTACCTGCTCGACGTCATCAACGACATTCTCGACATGTCGAAGATCGAGGCCGGCGGCATCCGCCTCAATGCTGAAACCGTCGAGCTCGACCGCATCCTGGCGGATTGCGTGCGCGTGATCTGGGGGCGCGCGAACGAAAAGAACCTGGTCGTCGGCTCGCGGGTCGCACCCGGCATCCGCTTCACGGCCGATCGCCGCGCGCTCAAGCAGATCGCGCTCAATCTCCTGTCCAATGCGGTGAAATTCACGCCGGACGGCGGCAAGGTCACGGTGCGCGGGCGCGTGCGCGGCGACAAGGTCACCATCGCCATCGAGGACAACGGCATCGGCATCCCAAGGGACGCGCTGGGCAAGCTCGGGCGGCCATTCGAGCAGGTCGAAAGCCAGCTGACCAAACGGCACCAGGGCTCGGGCCTCGGCCTCGCCATTGCCAATTCGCTGGCCGAGCTGCACGGCGGCGTGATGCGCATCCGCTCCGTCCTCGGCACCGGCACGATGGTCATTGTGCGGCTGCCGCTCGAAGCACGGCCGCCGGCGCGCGCGGAGAGCGAGTTTGTCGCCTCCCCTCCCCTCGCCGCCACCGACTCGACCTTGCCGTAGCGTCGCCGCCGGTGGTATGGGCGGGGCCACGCGGAGCCCGTTTTCGCCAAGCTTCGCGGGCAAGTATCGGGACGGACAGCCCCATGCCTCAAGAGATCAAGCACGGCTATCGTGCGCTCATCGACGACGCCGAGCGCGAGATCGAGACTTTGTCGATCGAGGACGCCCTTGCTTTGCACGGGCGCGCTGACGTCGCCTTCATCGATGTGCGCGACATCCGCGAACTCGACCGCGAGGGCCGCGTGCCCGGCGCGTTTCATTGTCCGCGCGGGATGCTCGAATTCTGGATCGACCCGGCGAGCCCTTACCACAAGCCCGAGTTCGCTCAGGACAAGCGTTTCGTGTTCTTTTGCGCCGGCGGCTGGCGTTCGGCGCTCGCCGCGCAAACCGCCCATCGCATGGGCCTTGGTCCCGTCGCGCATATCGCGGGCGGCTTCGGCGCGTGGCGCAAGGCCAACGGTCCGCTCGAAGCGCCGGCAGCCAAGCCGAAATTCACTTAGGCGCGCCCGTTCCTTTCCACTGTCGCCCGCGTCTCAGGACGATGCATCGCGACCGGGCACCCTGCCGAGAATCCGGACGAAGCATTCCCGCACCTGGCGCTGCGTTTCCATGACATGGGCCTCGAGTGCCGGGAAATCCGGCAGATCGGCGGCGCGGGCGAGGAGGCCGAGCACGCCGGCGCTCGCCGTCTTCGGATCGAAAGCGCCGGGCAGACAGACCCGGAGAATCTGCGTGAGATCGTGGTAGAGCCGCACCGCCCCGCGCAGTACGACGGCGTCGGCAGCAGCGAGCAGGCCAAGCTGGGCGGCCTTTTCCAGGACGCGCGCCGTCGAGGTGTCGAGAATGTCGGGCATCGCCGCAGCGTGCACGAGCTGCAGATATTGGGCGATGAACTCGATATCGACGAGTGCGCCGGCCGCGTATTTGAGGTCCCAAGGATCGGCGTCGCCCTTCTCCGTGGCGATCGCGGCGCGCATCTCGATCACATCCTCGGTGACGGCGCGCTCGTCGCGCTTGCGGCAGAGCACGTCGCGGATCGCCGCCGCGACGCGTGCGGTGAATTCCGGCGATCCGCAGACGACGCGCGCGCGCGTCAGTGCCATATGCTCCCAGGTCCAGGCCTCGCGTTCCTGGTAACTGATGAAGCCTTCGATCTGGGTCGCCAGCGGACCGGAGCGGCCGGAAGGCCGCAGCCGCATGTCGACCGGATAGAGCACCCCGTAATTGGTCTGCACGGTCAGCGCGCTGATCAGGCGCTGGGTGAGCCGCGCGAAGTACTGCGGGCCGTAGAGCGGACGCTTACCGTCGGACTCCGGATGTGCGGCGTCGAAATCGTAGACGACAATGAGGTCGAGGTCGGACGTCGCCGTCATCTCCCACGCGCCGAGCCGGCCGAGCGCCATGATCGCCGTCTCCTGGCCGCGGACGTGGCCGTGCCCGGCAATGAAGTCTTCGTCGACGCGGGCATAGAGCGCGCGGATGAGCACCTCGGCGAGGCGGGCGTAGACCTCGCCCGACTGCTCGGCCGAGATCGACCCGGACAGGATTCGCGCCCCGATCAGGAACATGCGCTCCTGGCCGAACTGGCGGATCGCATCAAGCACGTCCTCGTAGCTACGGGTCTCGCCGAGCGCTTGCGCCAGCTCCGCCGCCAGCCGCTTCTCGTCCGGCACCGAGCCGAAGAAGCTCGGGTCGATGAGAGGGTCGATGACGTGGGGGTTGTGCGCCAGGATATCGGCGAGGCGGGGCGCAACGCCGACGATCAGGGCGACGAAACGGATGAGGTCCGGATTTTGCCGCAGCAGCGAGAGGAAGCGCCCGCCAGCGCGCAGCCCGGCGAGGAAGCCGTCGAAGGCGGCAAATGCCGCATCGGGATTTTGCACGCGGGCGAACTGGTCGATGATGACAGGCACCAGCGCGTCGAGATTTTCCCGCGCCTGCTCCCCCCGCAGCGAGCGGTAGATGGCGGTGTGCCAGCGATGCGCCGCCGCCGCCACCGCGCGCGGCTGCCGGAAGCCCATTTCCGCGAGGCGGTCCAGCGTCTCGCTCTCACCCTCCGGCGTTGAAAAAGAAAGATTTTGCTGCTCGGCGAGGACCGCAGGCGCGCGTTCGAACAACCTGACATAGTGCCGCTCCACCGCGCCCAAGTGGGAAAGCAAAGCTTCGGCAAACTCGTCCCGGCTGAGGAAACCGAGAAAGCGCGCGAATTCGCCGAGCGCGGCCGGATCGGAGGGCAGCGTGTGGGTCTGCTCGTCGGCCTGCATCTGCAGGCGGTGCTCGGCCCGGCGCAGGAATGTGTAAGCCGCGGTGAGCTCGTCGCGCGCGGTGGCATCGATCCATCCGCCGGCAGCGAGGACGGCGAGGGTAGCGACGGTCGAGCGCCCGCGCAGCTCGCGGTGACGGCCGCCGGCGATCAGCTGCTGCGTCTGCACGAAAAATTCGATCTCGCGGATGCCGCCACGGCCGAGCTTGACGTTATGGCCTTCGACGGCGATCTCGCCATGACCGCGGTAGGCGTGGATCTGCTGCTTCATCGCGTGCACGTCGGCGACCGTCGCGTAGTCGAGATACTTGCGCCAGACGAACGGGGAGAGGTCGCCGATGAGCTTTTCGCCGGCGGCGAGATCGCCGGCGCAGGGCCGCGCCTTGATCAGCGCCGCGCGTTCCCAGTTCTGCCCCCGGCTTTCGTAGTAGTCGAGCGCGGCGTCCGTGGAGATCGCGATCTGCGTCGAGGACGGATCGGGGCGAAGCCGCAAGTCGATGCGAAAGACGTAACCGTCGGGCGTGCGCTCCTGAAAGAGCTTCACCAGCTCGCGCGTCAGGCGCACGTAGAACGGCCCGGGCTCAACTTCAGGCGCGAGCCCGGCGGCGGCCGGATCGAAGAAGACCATGAGATCAATGTCGCTGGAGAAGTTGAGCTCGTGACCGCCCATCTTGCCCATTGCCAGCACGATGAAGCCTGAACCGGTCTCGGGATGTTGCGGATCGCCCGGCGTGAGCTTGCCTCGTTTGACCGCCTCGCCGAGGAGATACCGCAC
This sequence comes from uncultured Alphaproteobacteria bacterium, assembly GCA_963833665.1. GTDB lineage: Bacteria > Pseudomonadota > Alphaproteobacteria > Rhizobiales > Xanthobacteraceae > BOG-931. The sequence continues at coordinate 20,255 of CAWHZA010000072.1, forward strand.
GGCGACGCCGAGCGCGGTCTCGGCGACCTCGGTGAGCGCCTGCGTCACGCGCGCGACCGGCCAGGCGCCGCCGATATCGGCAAGCGCGATGAGCAGCGCCGCTTCCGCCTTCATGCGGCGGAGGCCGCGCATGACGCCTTCCTGCCTTGGCGCCGCCGCGGGGGAACGGCGCGCCTCCGCGAGCAGCGCAGCGAACGCCTCGTCCGGATTGGCGGTGAGCAGGCGGAGCGTGCGCCTCGGATCCGCGCGCACAAGGTCCCAAAGATACGGGGAGGCTTCGGCGACGGCCCCGAGCAAGTCGTCGGCCGCCGGATGATCCTTGAGCAGGGATTTGAGCTTCTCGCCGGCGGCGCCTTTGCGGCCGATTGCCGTGAGCCATTCGGCGAGGCGGTCGCGGCCCCGCCCCGCGGCGAGCGGCGGCGCAAAATCTTCGCGAACGGCGGCGCCAGCCGGGCTTGACCGCCACACCAATGCCGACTCGTCGAGATTCTGTTTCGGCCGTTTTTTCCCGGATTGAGGCCGCCGCATCATGTCCCCGCCGGCCCGGTACGCGGCAGGGCGATGATGCTCCTCAACCCCGGACGATTGTCCTCGAGCCTGAGTTCGCCGCCGTGCAGGCGGGCGACCGCGGAGGCGAGGCTCAGGCCCAGGCCGGAGCCGGGCTCCGACCGGCTCTGCTCGAGCCGCACGAAGCGTTCGACGACGCGGCCGCGATCGGCTTCGGGAATGCCGGGACCGCGATCCGCCACGCTGAGCGTGATGCGCTCGCCGTCGGCGCCGGCTTTCACCAGGATTTCGGCGGCGGCGCCATTGATCTTGCTCGCGTCCGGGCCCGCATATTTGATCGCGTTGTCGACCAGGTTCGCCAGCGCCTGGCTTACCAATTCGCGATTGCCGCGCACGGCCGCGGGCGCCGGCGCGTCGATCTTCAGCACAAGCCCCTTCTGTTCGGCGAGCGGCTCGTACAATTCGCCGACGTCGCGGGCGATCTCGGCCGCGTCGAACTCGTCCATGTTGCCGCGTGCCTGCCCCGATTCGGCGCGCGCAATCATCAACAACGCGTCGAAGGTGCGAATGAGGTCGTCGGATTCGGCGATCGTCGATTCAAGCGCCGCCCGGTAGTCGCGGCCCTGCTCGCCGCGCAGCGCCTGCTCACAGCGGTTGCGCATCCGCGTCAGCGGCGTCTTGAGGTCATGGGCAATGTTGTCGGTGACCTCCTTGAGACCGCGCATGAGCGCCTCGATGCGTTCGAGCATGGCGTTGACGTTGCCGGCGAGGCGGTCGAGCTCGTCGCCGGTGCCGGCGATGGGCAGACGGCCGCCGAGATCGCCGGCCATGATCGTGTTCGCCGTGTCGGTCATGGCGTCGATGCGCTTGAGCACGCGGCGGCTGACGAAGAAGCCGCCGGCGAGCCCGAGCACGACCACGAGCGCAAACGACCAACGCCCGGCATTGGAGATGATGCCGTAGATGCGCTCGCGTTCCTCGAGGTCGCGCCCGACCAGCAGCCGGAAGCCGCCGGGCAGCTCCACCACCTGAACGAGCGCCCGATGCTCGACGCCGTCCGGCGCCTCGATGCGGCGATAGGAGGTTTCGAGCCACCCCGGGTGATCGAGAACTCCGGGTTCCAGCGAGCCGACGTTGCCGGCAAGCCCCTCCCCGGTCGGCGTCGTGACCAGATAGAGGCTCGACCCCGGCCGGCGCGAGCGCAAATCAAGCACGAGCACGAGCCCCCTGATCCCCGCTTCGTTGTATTGTTCACGCAGGCGGCCGATTTCAGTATTGACGGTACGGGTGATCTGCTCGGTGATGAGGCGCCGTGTGTTGAGCGCGAAATAACCGAGCAGCGACACCGCGAACAGGATGAAAATCAAGAGATAGGCGAGCGTCAGCTGGAACGCCGTCGTGCGCAGGAGCTTGCCGAGCGCGGACACGGATCAGGGCCTCGCTTTGCCTGTCGCGCTCCGGCACGGCGGGCGAAGAGCTTGCATGAAGGCAAGCGGAAATTCGGATGGCTTGCGAAGTACCATGTCACTCAAAAATTTCGTTCTGGCGACGCGGGCGGAGGCCACCGCGCCGGTGCCCCGGATCGGCCCCAACGCCAAAATGAAATATGCCTTTCCAGTTGCCAATGAAATATGCACACACTGCAGCCTCGGCACAGCCGTCCGCCGGGCAACCGGAGAACGACATGAGCGAGCGGGCGCAAGCGCGCCGAAATTCTGATCGGAACTGGTCTCTTTTGAACTACTCGCCACTGCGCTGCAGGCGCGGCAATCAGGATCGGGGTGATGGGACCTCTGGCCGGTTTTCGGATCGTTGAATTCGCTGGGATCGGCCCGGGGCCGATGGCGGCGATGCTGTTCGCGGACCTCGGCGCGAACGTCATCCGCCTGGACCGGTTGAGCAAGAGCGGGCTTGGCATCGACATGCCGACCCGCTTTCAACTCCTGTCCCGCGCGCGCCCCTCGGTGGCGGTCGATCTGAAGCACCCGGACGGGCTTAAGCTCGCCGCGGATCTTGTCGCCAAGGCTGATGCTCTGATCGAAGGTTTTCGGCCGGGCACGATGGAAAATCTCGGTCTCGGACCCGACGTGGTGTTCGCGCGCAACCCGCGTCTCGTCTACGGGCGCATGACCGGATGGGGGCAGTCCGGGCCGCTCTCCGAGGCGGCCGGGCATGACCTCAACTATCTCGCCTTGACCGGCGCCCTGGCGGCCATCGGCCGCGCCGGCTCCAAGCCCACGCCGCCGCTCAATCTTGGCGCGGATTTTGGCGGCGGGGCGCTCTATCTCGCCTTCGGCATGGCGTGCGCCATGGTGGAGGCGCAGCGATCCGGCAAGGGCCAAGTGGTCGACGCGGCGATGACGGAAGGCGCCGCCTCGCTGATGACAACCTTCTACGGGCTCTATGCGGCCGGACTGCACAAGCTCGAGCGCGGGACGAACCTGCTCGATTCCGGATCGGCGATGTACGAAGTCTACGAATGCGCGGACGGCCAATACATTTCGATTGCGCCGATCGAGCTCAAGTTCCGCAAGGTGCTGTTCGAGCTGCTCGGCCTGCCCTATACGGCCGATGACGGCCCGCAGGTGCGCGGCGAGCTGGAAGAACTTTTCAGGACGCGGACGCGGGACGAATGGTGCTCGCTGCTGGAGGGTACGGACGCCTGCTTCGCGCCGGTTCTCACCATGGAAGAGGCGCCGCACCATCCGCACAACGTCGCCCGCGGCTCCTTCATCGAAATCGATGGCGTGGTGCAACCGGGGCCCGCGCCGCGCTTCAGCCGCACGCCTGCCGGACAGCCCGCACCGCCACGCGCCCTCGGGGAAGGGACGCACGCGGCGCTCGCCGAATGGGGCATTGGGAACGAGCGGGTCGAGACGCTCTTCACCGCGGGCGTGCTCGGCGGCTCGGAGGCGAAGCGCCTTTCGCCGGCCTAGCTTTGCCTGTCGGCGATTTCTCACGGCCCCGTAACGGCCCCCGTCGCCACGACGCTGTCCCGCGCGCACATCGCGGAGATCATGGCACCGATGAGGGCGTGACGGCAGCTACCTCGCCCCCTCGCGGATCATGTAACCCGCGCCGCGCACGGTGTGCAGCAGCGGCTGGGCGAAACCCTTGTCGATCTTCGAACGCAGCCGCGAAATGTGCACGTCGATGACGTTGGTCTGCGGGTCGAAATGATAGTCCCAGACATTCTCCAACAGCATGGTGCGGGTGACCACCTGGCCGGCATGCCGCATCAGATATTCAAGGAGACGGAATTCGCGCGGCTGCAGCTGCAGTTCCTGCCCGGCGCGGCTCACCTCGTGCGACAGGCGATTGAGCTCGAGATCGGCGACCCGATAGACCGTCTCCTCGCCGCGGCTGCCGCGCCGGCGCGCGAGCGCCTCGATGCGCGCCAGCAGCTCGGAGAAGGCATAGGGTTTAGCCAGATAGTCGTCGCCGCCGCTGCGCAGCCCCTTCACCCGGTCGTCGACCTGGCCGAGAGCGGACAGGATGAGCACGGGCGTCTCGACCGACTGGCTGCGCAAGCTGCCGATGAGCGAAAGACCATCGCGCTTCGGCAGCATGCGATCGACGATCAGCACGTCGTATTGGCCGTCGAGCGCCATCGCCAGGCCTTCTTCGCCGTCGGTCGCCCGATCGGCGACGTGGCCCACCTCGCGGAACGCCTTGACGAGGTAGTCGGCAGCGTCGCGGTCATCCTCGATGATGAGAAGGCGCATGGTCGCTCGCTGCACCTGCGGAGGCTGATCGGCCAGCCGGCCTGTCACGCCATCAATATTGTCTCGCATGGGTCGCGCAGCAATGCACTGCCTTCAAAACGAAACATCGCCCCGCAAATGTGAGAAAAAAGGGTGGCGAGAGCTAACTCGCCACCCTCTCGACCAGCTCCACCCCGGCGGGGGCGACGGATGCCGGGAGCGGAACCGGTAACGGCGGGGACGGGCCTTGCGGCCCGCCCCCAGGGTACGCCCGCCAGCGGGGGCGACGGATGCCGGCGGATCGCCCCATTACTTGTCAGGCATTGCCGAGCGGAAGCGCGACGAAGCGTGTGCCTGCGTTCGACTTCACCCGAAACAACAGTGTGTGCTTACCCTCCTTGCGCGCGTCCGCGATCTGCCTGCGGACGTCCGACGGGCTCGCGACCGATTTGCCGCTGATGTCGAGAATGACGTCGCCGACCTGGAAGCCGTGATCGGCGGCGACCCCGCTCGGGTCGACGGCGGTGACGACCACGCCGCCATCGGCCTTGCCGGGCGCCAGCGTGAGGCCGAGCTTCGGCACGTCGCTATCGGGAACCTCGTGCTCCTTCTGCTGGTTGGCCGCCTGCTTTTCATTCGGCAGCGTGCCGAGCGTCAGCGTCACAGTCTTTTCCTGACCGTCATGGATCATGCCAAGCTTCACCGAGGTGCCCGGCGCCATCGTGCCGATCTTACGCGCCAGCTCGCGCGCATCGCGGACAGCCGCGCCATCGAGCGAGGTAATGACGTCGCCACTCGCGATGCCGGCGTTGGCCGCCGGGCTGTTCGCCTGCGGCTCGGAGACGAGCGCGCCGGCGGCCTTCTTCAGGCCGAGGCTGTCGGCGATCTCGGGCGTGACCGGCTGGATCTGGACGCCGATCCACCCGCGGGTGACGGTACCCTTGTCGCGCAACTGGGTGACGACGGTCTTCACCGTCTCGGAGGGGATAGCGAAGGCAATACCGACCGAGCCGCCGGAGGGAGAGAAGATCGCGGTGTTGACGCCGATGACATTACCGTCGACGTCAAAGGTCGGGCCGCCGGAATTCCCTTTGTTGACCGGCGCATCGATCTGGATGAAGTCGTCATAGGGACCGGCGCCGATGTCGCGGCCGCGCGCCGACACGATGCCGGCAGTCACGGTGCCCCCGAGGCCGAAGGGATTGCCTACCGCAATCACCCAGTCACCGACGCGCGGCGTATGGTCGGCAAGCTTCACGTAAGGGAAGTCGTTGCCGTCGACCTTGATCAAAGCGAGGTCGGTGCGCTGATCGGTGCCGATGACCTTGGCCGAATAGGTCTTGCCGTCGTCAGCCGTGACCTGAACGTTCTCGGCGTTCTGCACGACGTGATTGTTGGTGACGGCGTAGCCGTCGGGGGTGATGAAGAAACCGGAACCCTGGCCCGTGACGAACTGGTGGCCGCCACCCTGGCCGTTGTTGGGCATGCCAAACCGCTTGAAGAAACGCTCGAACGGCGAGCCGGGTGGGAACGGCAGTTCGTCATTGCTGAGCCCGGCCTCGGCCGGCCGCTCCATCTTGACCCGCACCGAGATCACCGCGGGTTTGACCTTCTCCACGATGTCGCCGAAGCCGACGGGCTTCTGCGCAAGCTGCTGAGCCTGCTGGGTCAGATTCTGCGCATGCGCGGGACCGGCGAAGAAATCTCCCTTCGGCGCCGCGTACGGCGCGAGGAAGGCTGCGGCGCCGAAACCGGCGATAGTCGTCGCCAGGAGCGCCACGCGCCGCGCGGACAGGCTGCGGCGTGAGGGTGGTGTTGTTTGGTTCATTTAGCCGTCTCCAAATCTGGGGTTGCCTCGCAACGGAAGGCGCCGTCGGGCCCCGTTCTTCCCATCAATGTGGGAGCGCGCGCCTTACGGCGCGCTGACGGCGACATTAAAATTTCGTAATGCGGCGCCCGGGAATTTTCGTGGGCAACCATGCTGTTACAGCAAGGTTCCGCGGTTTGCCGTGGGTTCCGGTGCCAAGAATTACAAGAGAAAGAGGCAGGAGCGGAACGGCGGCGAATTGAATCTGGACGCTTGCCGCCTCGGGAGGCGCGATCAGTTTTCGCGGTGCAAGAGATCGGAAAGCCGCGCTTCCTCGGCGGCGGTAAGGTTCGCCATTTCTGCTGCGGGCGTCATGCTCCGCCGCCTGACAACGACGATAAGCGCCAGCATGCCGAGAAGCAGCACGGCCGGCGGCAGTCCCCACAAGACCGCCGTGCGCCACGAGAGCCGCGGGTTGAGCAGCACGAACTCGCCGTAGCGGGCGACCAGAAAGTCGACCACCTGGGCGTCGCTGTCGCCGGCTTGGAGCCGCTCGCGCACCAGCACGCGAAGATCGTGCGCCAGCGGCGCCTCGGAATCGTCGATCGACTGATTCTGGCACACCATGCAGCGCAATTCCTTGGACAACGCGCGAGCGCGTGTCTCGAGCGCGGCGTCTTTGAGCATTTCGCTGGGCTCGACGGCTAGCGCCGGGCGCGGCGCCGCCAGCACGGGCAGAAGCGCGAGCAGCAGCGTGCAGAGACGCAGCCGCCTCACGGCAGTCACTCCGCCGCCTGCAGCGCCGCGATGGCCTTCTTCGCCGGCCGCGGCGCGCCCACGCGCAGCCGCCGATCGGAGAGCGAGAGGCCACCGCCGGCGAACATGATCAGAGCGCCGAGCCAGATCATCAGCACCTGCGGCTTGAAATAGAGCCGCACCGGTACGCTGCCGTCCGGATTGCGATCGCCGAGAGACAAATAGAGCTGGCTCAACCGCCGCGTCATCAGCGCGGCCTCGGTGGTCGCCATGTTGCGGGCGGGGAAGCTGCGCCGGCTCGGCTCCATGAGACCGAGCCACTCGCCGCTGGTGCGGCGCACGGCGAAACGGCCGACGCGCTCGCGGTAGTTGGGGCCGGCGCGGTCGGAAAGACCCTCGAAGGTCAACCGGTAGTGAGCGACGTCGACGCTGTCGCCGATTCTCAGCGCGGCAATGCGCTCGCTGCCCCAGGCGGTCACTGAGACAATGCCGAACAGCGTGACGCCAATGCCGAAATGCGCCAGCACAGTGCCCCAGGCCGAGCGCGGCAGGCCTGCAGCGCGCCGCAGCGCCGTTCCGAACGGCAGCCGCAGGATCATGGTGCGCTCGGCGACATCGACGAGCGCACCCATCATGATGAAGATCGCCAGACCGATGCCGAACGGCGCGAGCACGGGGCCACCATGCTGGAGCGCGAATGCTGCTGCGATGGCGAGCGTGGCGAGCATTGCCGCCGCCAGCAGCCGTTGCGCGGCGCCGACGATGTCGCCGCGCTTCCATCCGAGCAGCGGCCCGAACGGCATCGCCAGCAGAAGCGGAATGAACAACGGCGCGAACGTCGCGTTGAAGAATGGCGGCCCGACCGAAATCTTGTCGTCCGTCAATGCCTCGAGCGCGAGCGGATAGAGGGTCCCGACAAAGACCGCGGCGCAGGCCGTGGTGAGGAACAAATTGTTGAGGACGAGCGCGCCTTCGCGCGAGATCGGCGCAAACAGGCCGCCCTGCTTGAGCAGCGGCGCGCGGGCCGCGAACAGCAGCAGCGCGCCACCGATGAACATCACCAGGATCGCGAGAATGAAGATGCCGCGCCGAGGGTCGACGGCGAAGGCATGGACCGAAGTCAGCACGCCCGAGCGCACCAGGAAAGTACCGATGAGCGACAGCGAGAAGGCGAGAATGGCGAGCAGGATGGTCCAGACCTTGAGCGCGCCGCGCTTCTCCATCACCACGGCGGAGTGCAGCAGCGCCGTGCCGGCAAGCCACGGCATCAGCGATGCGTTCTCGACCGGATCCCAGAACCAGAAGCCGCCCCAGCCGAGTTCGTAGTACGCCCAATACGAGCCGCCCGCGATCCCCAGCGTGAGGCACATCCAGGCGCCAAGCACCCACGGCCGCACCCAGCGCGCCCACGCCGCGTCGATGCGGCCCTCGATAAGGGCGGCAATCGCGAACGAGAAGGCGATCGAGAAACCGACGTAGCCGAGATAGAGGAGCGGCGGATGAAAGGCGAGGCCCGGGTCCTGGAGGATCGGATTGAGATCGCGGCCCTCGAACGGCGCGTCGGCGAGACGCAGGAACGGATTCGACGTGGTGAGAATGAACAGCTGAAAGGCGGCGGCAATCCACGCCTGCACCCCGAGCGCGTTGGCCTTGAGCGCCGTCGGCAGATTGCCGCCGAAGGCCGCGACCAATGCGCCAAACAAGGCGAGAATGAACACCCACAGCATCATGGAGCCTTCATGGTTCCCCCAGATGCTGGTGAGCCGGTAGACCAACGGCATCGTCGAGTTGGAATTCTCGTAAACGTTGAGCACCGAGAAGTCCGATGTGACGTAGCACACCGCGAGGGCGCCAAAGGCGACGGCGACGAAGGCGAATTGCGCCAGCGCGATGGGGCTGGCCATGCTCGCGAGCACGGCGTCACCGCTGCGGGTACCGAGGATCGGCATCGAGCCCTGAATGAGCGCAAGCCCGAGCGCAAGCATCAGCGCGTAATGTCCGAGTTCCGCGATCATTGGCGGCCCTTCCCCCGACGCCGCGCCGCTGCACCGAAGAAGCCGGCGACCGTCGGCTGCCCGGACGCCCTGCCCGATCGCCTCCGGCGATCGGACCCTTCCTTTTCAGCGGAAGCTGAAATCGCGCCAGCGCCGTCCATCACCTGCCCGCTCCCGCGACCGGCATCGCCGCCTTGCCGTAGTCGTCCTTCCAGTGCCCCGTCTTTTTGAGGGCGGCGGCCACCTCTTTCGGCATGTAGGTCTCGTCATGCTTGGCGAGAATCGTGTCCGCATTGAAGATGCCCGCTCCGTCGAGCACGCCTTCGGCCACGACCCCCTGCCCTTCCCGGAACAAGTCCGGCAGAACGCCCTGATAATTGACCGGCAGCGCGCGGCTGCCGTCGGTGACTTCGAAATGGACCTTGAGATCGCTGCCACGCACGACGCTGCCGTCCTTGACCAAGCCGCCGAGGCGGATGCGCGCTCCGGGCGCGACGTGCTTTTCAACCACGTCGCTCGGCGAGTTGAAGAACACGATCGAATCGCGCAGCGCGCCGAGGACGAGGGCGACCGCAACAGCCAACACGCCGACGGCGCCGCCAATCAGAACGAGGCGTCGCTGTTTGCGTGTCATGATCGCTGTTCCGCTCGCGCCCAGCCGAGCGGTGAACGCGTTGCCGACGCCGTTCCCGCGGGGCGGGATTCCCGCTGTCGCGGGAACGGGCGGTCTATGTCCGTGGCCATCATCCGCAACCGCGTCAGCCCTCGATATCAAGCGTCTTGACCAACTCGTTGACGCGCTGGAGCTCGTCGGGCCGGTCGACGAGCGCGCGCTTTGCCTCGGCAGCGGCGTCTTTCGCTTTGTCACGGTCGCCGAGTACGACATAGGCACGCACGAGGCGCAACCATCCCTCGACATCGGCACCATTGTCATGCAGGCGATCGGCGAGCCGCGCCACCATGCCGCGGACCATCTCGCGGCGCTCCTCGTCGCTCATGCTCGCCGCGGCGGCGACGTCGCCCGCGCTCGGGCCGGCTTCGCGGGCTGGCGTGCCGGAAACGCGCGCGAGCGCCTCGCGCACGAATGCAGCCCACGGCGCATCGGCTGGCGCGTCGGCGAGCAGCGCGCGCCACGTCGATGCCGCCTGATCGTTCTTGCCGTCCTGCTCTTCGGCAACACCGAGAAAGTAGCGGGCCTTGGCCTCGCGGGCATCGTGCGCCAAGGCGCGTTCGAACGCGAGCTTCGCTTCCGCGGTGACGACGCCGTCCGCCGCGGCGGCCAGCGCCTCGCCGAGATCGGCTTCGCGCACCGCGCTCGCGCCGTTGAGCGTCAGCGCCTTGCGGCGCGCTTCAACCGCGTCGCCGAAGCGGCCGAGCCGCATATAGACTGGAGCGATCAGCTCCCAGCCGGCGCCATCGGCGGGATTGCGGGCGAGGTGGTCCTCGACCTGGCTGACGAGGGTGGCGATCGACTCCTGGCCTTGCGGTTTCTTGACGCGGGCGAAAGCGGGCTGCGCGGGGACGTCGGGAGAGCCGACCGCCATGTAGAGGCCCGCCGGCCCGAGCGGCAGAATCACCAATGCCGCTATCGCAGCGGCGCGGCGCCGCCGTTGCGGCGCCGCCGCGGCAGCAGGCGCTTCGCCGGCGTTCGGCGGCTGCGTGTCCGCCGCGGCGAGGAGCCGGCGCGAGACTTCAAGGCGCGCCGCTTCCGCTTCGGCCTCGCCGATCAGGCCGGCCGCGCGATCGCGATCGATTTCCTGCAATTGATCCTTGTAGACCATGAGATCGCTGCCGCCGGGCGCGGCGCGCGGGTAGCGCCCAAGCGGCCACAGCACGGCGAACAGCGCCGCGGCGGTCATCAACCCGAAAATGAACCACAGGGTCAGCGCCATTCCTTCGCCGATACTGGGAGCCCGCCGTCCCTTGCGACGCGCGTGGTTACAACACGGCGTCAATGCGGCGGCAATGGGAGCCGCGGCGCGGCAATTGCGCGCTGCTCAGGCCCGCACGGACTTGCGCTCAACGGTCCCAGTCTGCACCGCAATCTCGGCCGCCTTGGCCAGAAGCCCGGCATAGTCCGCGCCGAACACCGTCCTGCAGAAGCGGATCGCGGCTTCGGCCTGCGATTGCCGGAACGGCCGGTCGGCGGCGCCGGCCTGCCGCAGCGCATCGAGCAGCCCCTTGTCGGCGGTCTCGAGGTAGTGCTGCAGTTCAAGCCATGTGCGCGCGGTCACTTCGTTGACCGCCAGCTCGTTGGCGTAGCTGCGGCAGGCATCGACGAATTCGACCAGCATTTCGGTGTCGCTTACGTCGATCGCGTCGAGCAATGCGCCGGGCGCGATCTCATTGGGCGGTCGCGGCCGCAACAGGCGCCGCACGCGCCCGGGTGTCGATTCGATCTCGGCCTTGAGCAGGGCGGAGATGTCGGTGCGGATCGCGGCAAGTTGGCGACTCCAGGGCGAGTCGACCGAGAGATCCATCTCGGTGCGCAAGCCGCGCGCGGCATCATGAATGCCCTTCAGCAGCGAGGTGACCGGGCGGCGCGCCTTGAGCTCGACGCGCAACTCGCTCACCATGCATTCGATCTCGCTAAGCACGATGGCGACCGCGTTGGCAAACGGCGTCTCGGCGACACGCGCCGCATCATCGCTTTCCGCCGCGCGCGTCGCGAGGCGGATGAGCTGCCAGGGGAGCGCCAGCCTGCCCATGACCAGGACCAGCCCGCAAACAAAAATATCCGTCTTGCGCGCGGCGAGGTCCGGTGATTTTTGCGCCGCCGCAGCCTCGACCAGCGCCTTCACTTGGTCGATCTGCTCGCGCTCGAAGGTGCGCAAGTGCTTCGGCAAGCGGCGCGCCAGGTCGCCCAGCACGTCGCGCAGCACGAGGATGCGCAGCAGCGAGTCGACATCCTCGAAGGCGCGCGGCGTGCCGACCTGCACGACCAGGCGCCGGCGCATTTTTTCGTCGGCCCCGGCTGCGTCGATGGTTTCCTTGATGCGCTGGATCGCCCGTTCGTGCAGCGCGCGCGTCAGCAACTCGGCCTTGACCCCGTCATCGGCAACCAGCGCGCGGTTGATGTCGTCGGACAACGCCTTGGCCTCCGCAGGCATCAGGTCCCGGCCGATCCATTCCCAGATCGGTTCGAGCGACACACGCGCGAGCCGACCGACGCGCTTGTGGTCGGCCCCATCGTCGATGAGGAACGGTTCGAGCGGCGCGAAGAACAGGCGGGCGGCGTCACCAATGCGCGGGACGGCCTGTCCGGCGGCGCGGATGGTGCGGCGCAATTCCTGCAGCACAAATTCGTTGCCGGCGGCTTCGTCGCCACGCAGCATGCCGCGCTCGAGCTCAGTCACGAGCATCGCCCGCGCCTCGGGCTTGAGCGTGCGCAGATAGTCCCGCAGCCGTTCGACCGATTGGCCGTCGCTGGTCATTGCCACACCACCTCACCTGGACGGCGCCAGATGCCTTCTAGTCACCCGGCGATTAAGAAGGCGTTACGTAAAATGTCAGGAATTCAAGGCGATAGAGCTCGTCGCGACGAACTGCGATTAACTCACGGTCGACCAGCTACCGTCCGGCTTGCGGCAGGCCGTGCCGCGTTCGATCTGCGGTTTTGCGTCGATGTAGACCGTGTGGGTGTACTGCCGGCAATAGCCGCCGTTGGTCTGGTAGGCGGGGCCGGGGACAACGTTGCCGTAGCGCCCGGAATCCGGATTGCGCCACGCCACCGGTGCGCCCGAGGGCCCGCTCTCGAGCGCCTGCATCTGCGCGGTGTAGGCCCGGCGCTTATCGTCGTCGTCGAGCGCAGCGCCGATGCGGTTGCCGATGAAAGCGCCGACCGCGGCTCCAATCACGGTACCAGAGACTCGATTGCCGGTGCTGCCGCCGACCGCATTGCCAATCGCGCCGCCAGCCACCGCACCGGCCGCCGTGCCGCCGATCTCTTTCGGCCCGGAATCGGTAGAACAGGCTGCGAGGCTTAATCCAAAGAGCGCTAACGCAACGAACCTGAGTGCCGGCATGTGGCCCCCGACACGCCCCCCATGGCGCCTCGCCATCGGATTTCCGACGCGACCAGCACACGGCACGAATGGGGCGAAACTCTGTCCCGGTGGGGCGCAAACGGAGGCACGCGCAGGGATCGTCACGCTCCCGGCAGAGCGAGTTCGGCACGCAGGCCGCCAATCGGCGCGGTTCCGAGCGACAGGACCCCGCCATAAAGGCCGGCAAGCTCGACGACGATGGACAGGCCAAGGCCGGACCCGGGCTTGCTCTCGTCCAGCCGGCGCCCGCGCAACGCCACCTGCTCGCGCTCGGAAGGAGAAAGGCCCGGCCCGTCGTCGTCGACAATGATGCGCACGCGCGGCTTGCCGTCGCCCTCGAAACGGTCGGCGACCACTTCGATGGCGATCCGCGACTGCGCCCACTTGCAGGCATTGTCGACGAGGTTGCCGATCATCTCCTCGAGGTCGTGCTGTTCGCCGGGAAAGCGCGCCTGCTCCGGCACGTCGACGGCAATGGCGATGTCGCGTTCGCGATGGAGCTTCTCCATCGTGCGGGCGAGCGCGGTGACGACTGGCGATACGTCGATCAGCGCGCCGACCACGGTGGAGCGGGCGGCAAGCCGGGCGCGCTCGAGCTGGCGCGCGACCTGATCGCGCATGATGTCGGTCTGCTCGCGCACCTTCTGCGCCAAGGGATCGTCCGCGCGCGCGGCCGCCTCGTTGACGAGAACGGAAAGCGGAGTCTTCAGCGCGTGCGCGAGATTGCCGACATGCGTGCGTGCGCGCTCGACGATCTCGCGATTGGCGTCGATGAGCGCATTGGTTTCCCGCGCAAGCGGCGCGATCTCGACCGGGAATTCGCCCTGTAGCCGCTCGGCGCGGCCCGAGCGGATCGCCGCCAGGCTCGCGGAGATGCGCTTCAATGGCAACAGACCGAAGCGCACCTGCAACGCCGTCGTCAGAAGCAGCGCGATGGCGAGTGCGCCGAAGGTCGCACCGATGACGCGGTCGAAACTGCGCATCTCGTTGTCGATCTCGGTGGCATCGCCGGCAACGGCGACCAGATAGTGGCCATCTTCGCCGAGATCGACGGTGCGCTCGGCGAGACGCAGCCGCACGTCCTCCGGTCCTTGGGCATAGCCCTGCCGGTATCCGCCGGAGCCTGCGGAACCCTGGCCGCCGTCGGCCAGGCGCGGGAAGTTCGAATCCCACAACGAGCGCGAGGAATGGACCTCCGGCTTTGCGGTATCGAGCCGGGCGACCTGCCAATACCAGCCTGACAGAGGCAGATCGAACAGGGGCTCGCCGATCGATTGCGGGAACTTGTCGGTGCCTTCCTCGGGCGAGGCCACGTCGGCGACCAGCGTACGCAAATAGACGTCGAGCCGCCGATCGAAGGCGCGTTCCACGGCGTTGCGGTAGAGCGTCGACAGCACGATCCCGGTGACGATGAGGATGACCACCGTCCAGCCGGTCGCCCACAGGAACAGGCGGAGCGCGAGCGAGCTAACGCGCATCGGGCGGCGTGAGCAAATAGCCGAGACCGCGCACCGTCTGGATCACGTCCACGCCGAGCTTCTTGCGGATGCGGCCGACGAAAACCTCGATGGTATTGGAGTCGCGGTCGAAATCCTGATCGTAGAGGTGCTCGACCAACTCTGTGCGGGACACGACGCGTCCGGTATGGTGCATGAGGTAGGACAGGAGCCGGTATTCGTGCGAGGTCAGCTTGACCGGACTCCCATCGACGCTGACCCGCCCGGTGCGGGTATCCAGGCGCACCGGCCCGCAGGTGAACTCGCTCTTGGCGTGGCCGGCCGAGCGGCGCAGCAGCGCGCGCACTCGCGCCAAAACCTCTTCGAGGTGAAATGGCTTGGCGACGTAGTCGTCCGCGCCGGCGTCAAATCCCTGCACTTTGTCGCTCCAGCGGTCGCGCGCGGTGAGAATGAGGACCGGCATGGCACGGCCTGCCCTGCGCCAGGATTCCAGCACCGAGATGCCGTCCATTTTCGGCAGACCGATGTCGAGGATGACGGCGTCGTACGGCTCGCTCTCGCCGAGATAGTGGCCCTCCTCGCCGTCGAAAGCCCGATCGACAACGTAGCCGGCGTCGGTCAGCGCGGTGGCAAGCTGCCGATTGAGATCCGGATCGTCCTCGACGACGAGAAGGCGCACGCAGTGCTCCGCTCAGAGGCCGCCGACAAGCGTGCCCTTCACCGCATCGACGACGGCTCGCGCTACTTTGCCATCGTGGCCGAGAACTGTCAGCACGTAGACGAGTCCCTCGGAGCGGCGGCAGAGGCGCGCCCGCACCAGCGTTCCGCTCACGCGGTTCTTGAGCGCGTGCATGGCAGCGGCGAGGTGCACGACAGTGCCGTTTTCGGCCAGAGCCCGTCGCTCCTTTGGATTGAGGCAGGTGTGGGAAGCGTCGGCCTCAGTGGCGCCCGGAGCGGCTGAACGGGCCGGGCGGGCGGCCGCCTCCTCCGCGCGCGCCGGCGCGCACGCGATCGCAAGCGTGAGCAGCGCGGCAATGGACGCTCGTGCCACGGCAGGCATGCGTCCTCCCTAGGCTCTCCGGGGTGAACCGCGCCTGAACGGCCGCGTAAACCGGCGCCCGGCCAAGTCGCGGAGACGGCATGGGCACGTGGGTCGGCGCGATAAGGACGAGGCTCGCCGATGCCGGCGAGGTGCGACACGCGGCTTCCTTAGGCGGTGACGTCGCCGAAATAAGCTCCCCGGCGGAACTGGGAGGAGAGATCCGCCGGGGGCATGGGGCGGCAGTCTCGGGGGAGATACAACCGCTGCCCTTTCACGGAAAACGTATGAAGCTGCGGTGCGTTCCCGATGCCCTGCCCCGCCTTCTTCCGCGGCAAGAGCAGCGAAAGGTTAACGAGAATCTACTCCGCGGCCGGATCGGCGAGGCGCACCGGGCCGTGCAATGGGCGCTCCTCGACAGCGAGCACGCAGGCCAGTGCGACCGCGAGGCAGACCGCAGCGGCGATGAACACAAAGCGGAACGCCGACGCAAAATCGCCGTGTCCGCCCGCAAGTTTCCCCAGCATCATCACGCTTGCGGCATCGCCGGCGCCGCCGATGACGATGGCGCCGAAGGCGGCGACGACGATCGCTCCCCCAAGCACGCGAAAGAGATTCAGCGTGCCGGTGGCGGTGCCGAGCTGATGCCGCTTTACCGCGTTCTGCATCACGACGGTGGCGACCGTGTACATGGGTCCGAGCGCGGAACCCAGCACGGCGAGCAGCAGCGCAAAGACGCCGAGCGAAAGGCGCGCCGGAACGGCGGCGAGAAGCCCGAGCACGGCGACGGCAATGACAAGCCCGACGATCGGCACGCGCATGTAGTGCGTGAGCCGGACGATCAGGCGGCCGGCGGTGAGTGAGCCGACCGTGGTGCCGGCCATGAACGCAATCAGCACGAGGCCGGAGGCGCTCGCCGAAGCGCCGAGCACGAGCTGGCAGTAGAGCGGCGTGTAGATGGTCACGCCGATCACCGTACCGATCGCAAAAAAGCTCGCGCAAGTGATGGCGCTCGTCACTCTGCCGCGAAGAATTGCGACAGGAATGAACGGCTCCGGCGCGGTGAGAAGCCTCGCCACGAACAATATCCAGAGCACGGCGGAGCCGACGAGCAGACCGACGATGCCCCACGAGGCCCAGCCATAGCGCACGCCGCCCCAGGTGAGCGCCAGCATCAGGGCCAGCGCTGCGCCGACCATGAGTGCCCCGCCGACAATGTCGAGCCGGTGCGGCCGCTCGTGCCGCGGCAGGGTGCGCAGCGCCCGCGCGGTCATCATGAGCGCCACGGTGCCGAGCGGCAGGTTGAGCCAGAAGATGATCGACCAGTGCAGGTGATCGGTCAGCAATCCACCAAGCACCGGCCCGAGGATGCTGGCGCTCATGAAGGTTACAGAGACGTAGCTCTGCACCAGCGGGCGCTCGCGCGGCGAGAGGAGGTCGGCGATGATTGTCTGCACAATCGGCAACAGCCCGCCGCCGCCGATCCCCTGCAAAGCGCGGCCGAGGATGAGCACCCACATGGCCGGCGCCAGCCCGCAGGCGACCGAGCCGACGACAAAGATGCTGATGGACAGCAGCAGAATCGTGCGCCGGCCGTGGATATCGGAGAGCTTGCCGAACAGCGGTGTCGTCGCCGTCGCCGCCAGGAGATAGGCAGTGACCACCCAGGGCAAGTCGCCAATGTGACCGAGGCTCCTGCCGATCGCCGGCAGAGCGGGTGCCACGATGGTTTGCTCAAGGGCTGAGAGGAACAGCGCCAGCATGATGCCGGCGATCATCGTGCGGATGGCCGCGTGATCGAGCGGCGGGGCCGCTGGCTGATGCTCCTCCGCCCGCAGCGCCGCGGGCCGCGCCGGGTAACGCTTCGCCGCATCCTCCTCGAGCCGCTCGGGCTCCTCGCCGGTGACGTGAGCCCCCATGCCGTGAGCGCCGTCGGGAGGAAGTTCGAGTGTCATGTCATCTGTCGGAAAGGCCGCGGGCGAACGTACAGAACCCGGTGCACGGCCTCAGTCGCCCTCGGCTCGGCGCGAAGACCGGGTACGAGGTTGCTCCCGCGGACGCCGCCGCGCCGGCTTCGGCAGCCTCAACGGCCAGCTGACGATGTAATCCTCGAGGTCCTCGTCAGGCACCTCGGTCTCGCTCGCCCCGAGGCGGCCGCGGACGGAGACGCCGGCGGCGTGCACGGTCTCCGGGTCGCCGGACACGAGCGGATGCCACCAATAAAGGTCCTTCCCCTCGGCGAGCAGCACGTATGCGCAGGACGGCGGCAGCCATGTGATCGTTTTCAGGCTTTCGGGCGTGAGCCGGACGCAGTCGTCGACCTCTTCCTGCCGGTGCGCGTAGTCGCGGCAGCGGCAGGCATCGCCGTCGAGCAGGCGGCAGCCGACATTGGTATAGAAGGTCCGGTCGGTCCCCTCCTCTTCCAGCTTGTTGAGACAGCAGCGGCCGCAGCCGTCGCAGAGGCTCTCCCATTCCGAATCAGTCATCTCCGCCAGCGATTTTCGCCGCCAGAACGGGATCTCGGCTGAGCCGTGCTCGGCTGCCATTTGATTCTCCAGAGTGATTCGCCGTCCGCCGGCCGGGTTCGGAAACCCTAGTCCTGACCGGTGGTTGGCGCCATGCTGCGGTGCTCAGGCATAAAATGGGGCCGCACGCCTATGGCCAACAGGCCCAATTTGCCCCCAATTTCCGTTCACCCTGTGGCGGCTGCGTCATTGGCCGCAGGCGCTGGCTCGGCTAAGTCTTAACCGGCAGCCATGATAAACTATGCGGGCGAAACCCGCTGCTGGAGTGCTCACGCGTGACGGACCTGTTTCCGGATCCGGGTACGGATTGGAAGCTCAAGCTCAAGCGGCTGCTGCTCGATTTCGACGCGCGCATCGATTCCGCCATTTTCGAAGGCGGCAAATGGGCGCGCGAAATATATGAGCGCTTCACCGCGTTCATGGACCATTGCCACGTCGCCGGCTGGCGGCGCTGGCTCTTGGTCGAGCCGATCTCGGAGGGGGCGACGCTCGGCACTGGCGGCCTCCTGCTGATGCTCCTGCTC
The DNA here is from genome assembly GCA_963833665.1 of uncultured Alphaproteobacteria bacterium. GTDB lineage: Bacteria > Pseudomonadota > Alphaproteobacteria > Rhizobiales > Xanthobacteraceae > BOG-931. Next base: position 38,614 of record CAWHZA010000072.1, read on the forward strand.
GCCCTCCCCGCGTTCCGGGAAACGTCCGACGACGACTGGCTGAAAAAATCCGACCTCGCGGTGACTTTCCTCGACCGTTACGGCAACGAGGTCGGCAACCGCGGCATCAAACACAACGACTCGGTGCCGCTCGAGGACATGCCCGACCATCTGGTCAAGGCAACTCTGGCGACCGAGGACCGGCGCTTCTACGAGCATTTCGGCATCGACTTCTACGGCACCGTCCGCGCGCTGATGACCAATGCCAAGGCCGGCGGCGTGGTGCAGGGCGGGTCCACCATCACCCAGCAGCTCGCCAAGAACCTGTTCCTGTCGAACGAGCGCACTATCGAGCGCAAGATCAACGAGGCGTTCCTCGCGCTGTGGCTGGAGACGCGGCTCTCCAAGAACGAAATCCTCAAGCTCTATCTCGACCGTGCCTATCTCGGCGGCGGCGCCTTCGGCGTCGACGCCGCGGCGCTGTATTATTTCGGAAAATCGGTGCGCGACGTAACGCTCGCCGAAGCGGCAATGCTCGCCGGCCTGTTCAAGGCGCCGAGCAAGTTCTCGCCGCTCGCGAACCTGCCGGCGGCGCGCGCGCGCGCCAACGTCGTGCTCGACAATCTGGTCGACAACGGATTCATGACCGAGGGTCAGGTCTATGGCGCCCGCCGCAACCCGGCGACCCCGATCGATCGCACCGAAGAGGACGCGCCGAACTACTATCTCGACTGGGCCTTCGACGAGATGCGCAAGCTCGTCGACACGTTTCCGAAATCGGTCAACGAGCAATTCTTCGTAGTGCGCACCGCGCTCGACTCGAATCTTCAGCGCTACGCCCAGCACACGATCGAATCGGCGTTGCGGCAGTACGGCCACGATTATGGCGCAAGCCAGTCGGCGACCGTGATCGCGGACCTCGAAGGCGCGGTGCGCGCGATGGTCGGCGGCCGCGATTACGGCGAAAGCCAGTTCAACCGCGCGGTCGACGCGCTACGCCAGCCCGGATCCTCGTTCAAGCCCTACGTGTATGCGACCGCGCTGGCGAACGGATTCAAGCCTAGCTCGGTGGTCGTCGACTCGCCGGTCTGCATCGGCAACTGGTGCCCGCACAACTATTCGGGCGGCTATTCCGGGTCGATGACGCTAATCAACGCCATCACCCACTCGATCAACGTCATTCCGGTCAAGCTTTCGATCGCGCTTGGCGACGGCAACGCCAAGCTCGGCCGCGCCAAGATCATTCAGACCGCGCGCAACTTCGGTATCTACACGCCGTTGCCCGACACGCCTTCGCTGCCGATCGGCGCCGACGAGGTAAACGTGCTCGAGCACGCGGTCGCCTATGCGACCTTCCCCAATCTCGGCAAGGCGGTCGCCCCGCACGCCGCGCTTGAAGTGCGCACCGGCACGGGCGAACTGGTGTGGCGCTTCGACCGCGACGGCAAGCGGCCCGAGCAGGTGATCAGCCCGCAAGTTGCCCTCGACATGATCACGATGATGAACTCGGTGGTCGAAAACGGCACCGGCAAACGGGCCCAGCTCGACGGTATCAAGGTCGCCGGCAAGACCGGCACGACCAACGGCTGGCGTGACGCCTGGTTCGTTGGCTACACGGGCAATTTCGCCGGCGCGGTGTGGATGGGCAACGATGACTATTCGCCGACCAAACGCATGACCGGCGGCACCATCCCGGCGCTGGTGTGGCACGACATCATGGCCTACGCCCACCAGGGCGTGGAGCTGCGGCCGTTAACCGGCCTGCCGGCGCCGCAGCACGCCCCGACGGTGGCGGACACCGCGTTCAAGGGCGGCCAGGGACCGCCGCAAGCTCTGCTCACCCGCAAGGCCACCGAGGCGCTGGTCCGCGTCGAGCACCTGCTCGACGATGCAAGCCACGCGCTCGCGGCTCAGGCCGGCGGCGCTGGCAAGCTTGGCGCGCTCGACGATCATGGCGACCGCGGCAACACGCTCACCGCTGCGACCGAACGTCAGTCCGCCGGGATTTCACGTCGCGACTGATCGCGGTTAAACTGGCTGGCGAAGAATCGCCTTTCCTTGCGGGTAGAACGTGCGCCTGTTTTTCGGTTCCTGCTTCACGCTGATACTTGCGGCGGTCGTCGGGCTCGGCACGACCTGGCTGACGCTCACGCGCGGCGTCGCCTTCGGCGCGCTGAGCATCGGTGCGTGGACCGCCTGGCCGAAGAGCGGCTCGGTGGACATCGACCCTTACGCGCGGGCGATCGTCTCCCGCACCGGCCAACTGCCGGTCGGAACCGGCGACGGCGTCGCCTTCTACGCCCGCAGCGACGATGCGGGGAACGCGTTCGACGGCCGCTGCACTTTCGTGATCAGCGGTTCGACGCCGGCGGCGCGCTACTGGACGCTCACGCTCTACGACGCCGAGGGACGGCCGGTGGCGAACACCATCGACCGGCACGGCTTCACTAGCGCGGAGATCGCGCGCGAAGCGGACGGCCGCTTCGCGATCAGCGTCGCGCCGCGCGCGCGGCCGGGCAATTGGCTGCCGACCGGCGGGATCGAGCAATTCGTCCTGGTGTGGCGCCTCTACGATACGCCGATCGGCGTGGCGACGCGCACGACGAAGTCCGGACCGATGCCCGCGGTGGCGCGAAAGGACTGCTCATGATCCGGCTGCTGCTGTGGATTCTCGGCGCAATCCTGCTCGGCGGCATCGTCCACCTGTCGACCGTGCTGGCGATGCCGCAGACGGCGAAGCAGGACGCTTATTCGCGGCTGGCGCCGCTCACGCCGGTCAATGCCGTGGCCCTGCTCCCGCCGCCGACTGCGAAGGCTTCGCTGATGCCGTTCATGGACCCGGCGTTCGCCGTCGCGGTCTGCCGCTACGACATTTCGAGCGGGCCGCTCAAGTTCAAGGCGCCGGTGAGCCAAGCCTACACGTCGGTCACGTTCTATACCCGCAAAAGTGTCGCCTATTACGCGATCAACGATCGCGCCGCCGGCCGCCGCTCGATCGAGCTCGATCTCATGACCGCCGAGCAGCACGCGCAGCTTCCGGCGGAGGAGGACGTGACCGCGGCCGACCGGTTGATCATCGAGTCGCCGACCACGACGGGACTGATCCTGCTGCGGACATTGGCGCCGGAGCCGGGCTTGATGCCCATGGCGCGCCGCGCTCTTGCCGGCGCCCAATGCCATGTCGAGGAGTCGCAGTAGCAGCCTACCGGCCGGCGGTCGCTTCGCGCCTTGCAATTTTCCCGACACGGCGGCGAAGCGCGGCAACGGCACCACCTGGTTCGCGGCGATCCTTTGCTGCAATTTTCGTGAGCACGACGTCTGCGTCGGCGGCAACCCTTTCCAACTCTGCCGCCACCAGATGATCAAGAGCAAAGCGATAGGCCGCGCAACGCTGGGTCAGCGAGTGATGCACCCAGGCGATGGTCAGGCTGTTCTCGCCGACGCGCGCCAGCGCATTGAGCCGGTCGGCCGCCGGCCCGTGCCGCCGCTTCGTGCCCGACCCAGGCGTGAATGTCGTCGGTGACGAGGACCGGATGCAACCGGTCAAAATCGCCGAGGCTCGAGCAACCGGCGGGCAAAATAAGCGCGACGAAAGCCGGGCGCGGCTTGCGTCTGACGACGGCGGATTGGCGCTATAGACGCAGGACCGCTCAGCGGCGTCTCATCCGGCGGCGCCCGCCATTGGGAGTTGGCGGATGGCTGCGCGGCTCGACTTCTTCTGCGCGCGCATCGGCGTGGCGCTCGATGCGGATGACGGGGAGAATGATCACCGTCGCGGATTCGTCCTGCGCGCCGGCGCGGCCGAACCGCACAATGCGCCCCTCGTCCGGAAACTTGATGATGTCGCCCACCGCTGCCGTCCTCTGCCGGTCAGCGCGGATAACCCCCGACCCGCGCAGGTCGGCATTGGGATTAAGTGGCATGCAAGGTTAACGCGCCGCTAACGGCAACGGCTTATGCTCATTGCCCGTTCCTCTGTGGCGAACGAGTAACGTCCGAATGGAAATTGCGAGCCTTGCCGGCCTCGACGGCCTCGCCGATCTCGGCTTGCGCAGCGAGGCCGATATGCGTCCAACCTTGCTGCGCATTCTCACCGATCTCTACGTACAGAAATTCAGGCACACGCCCGCAGAGGAGCGCCACTACACCGAGCTGGCACTGCGTCTGCTCGACGCCGTCGAGGTTGGGACGCGCGCTGCCGTTGCCGGCAAGCTTGCGCACCATCTTTCGCCGCCGCTGCCGGTGCTGCAGCATTTGAGCCGCGATGTGGCCGAAGTCGCCGAGCCACTGCGCGCGCACCCGCTGCTGCAGCCGCCCGCTCCGGCGCAAGCGACGGCGCCGCAGCCTGCGCAAGCGCACGTCCCTGCGAGCGATACCGAACACGACGTGGCGGACGCGGACGAACCGTTCGCGGATGTCGCGGCCGTGGTTGATCCGGCGATAGCCGGCGAGCTGAACGAGATGTTCTTCGCGGCCGATGTAGACGAGCGGCGCCTCATTCTGCTCAACCTCCACGTTGTCGCTCCGCTTCCACCTGATGGTTTAGGCCTTGCGCGCGATCCGTCGGTGGGCCAACGGCTGGAGGCAGCGGCGCTCGCCCGCGGCCGCGAAGATTTCGCCCAGCACCTCGTCCGCGCGTTGCGGATTCCGCGCACGCAGGCCCGGCGCATCGTGCATGACCATCTCGGCGAGCCGGTCATTGTCGCGGCAAAGGCGCTCGAGGTGCCGCGCGACGCGCTCTATCGCATTCTCCTGTTCGTCAATTCCGCGGTCGGCCATTCGGTCGAGCGCGTCCATGCCCTGGCGGCGCTTTACGACGAGATCAGCACGCAAGCGGCCGAGGGCATGGTTGCCATCTGGCAAGCGCTGCGCAACACCGAACGCGCCCGGCCGAAGTATCAGCCGGTGACCTGGAACGAGACGCACGCGCGCGCACGTCCGGCAGCAGGGCAGCGCAGCTCGCCGCTCGCCGCGCCACCGGCAGGGACCCAGCGCGCTCTCGTGCACCGGGGCGCGCGCTCCGCCGGGTCGCCGTCAACGCGGGAGTGAGCGGGAAACGTTGCCAGCGTCGCTCGGCATCTCATCAAGCTCTTCGCCAGCATGCCTCGCTCAGGCGGCGACAATATCCAGAAAATTTCGGCCGGCGCGATCCTCGATCTCCACGATCCAGACATCCGGGTCGAATTTCACTTCGCGGGCAAGATAGGCCTCCACTTCCGTGTCGGCCGCCGGCAGCGCGGCGAGGCTCGACGTGAACGCCCGGGCAGTACCTTGTGCAGCCTCGAAGGCGCTCTGCGGCGCAGGACCGAACAGATCGGACGTGCCGTCGAGCCGGCTGATGCGAACGAATACGGCCCCCGCTTCCTCGGCGCCGCGTCTGCGCACGACACCGAATACGCCTTCGACCTCACAGCGGCGCAAGTAGGCGGCGACCCAAAGCGCAGTCTTGAGACGCATCTTCCGTCATTCCGGTCCCGCGGCGCGAGCGCAGACTGCATAACTGCAAACGGCGAGAAACGCGACACGTCCCGTCGTTGCTCGACGATATCATCATCAATTGCGGTGCAGTACCCGACCGTCATCGAGCGCGCCGGATGAGCTGACGCGTCGGCTCCGTTCCTGCGCTCCTGCAGCGGACTACTGCAGCGGATGTCCGGTCATGGAGGCCAATTCGTTCAGGAGGCGATCGGAGATGCGTCCGGTCACCGGCAGCTTGTGGTCGCCTTCGAACTTCTCGATCGCCGCGGCGGTCGCCTGGTCGAGCGTACCGGAGACCTTGATCTGGCCGTAGCCAAACTCGGAGAGGGCGCGCTGCACGGCGAGGACGCGCGACGGCGAGCCGATCGACGCCCCGATGAGTTCGGCGATCGGATCGTTGCGCCGCAGGGCGGGCGCTTGCGCCCGGGGGGCGGCGGGCGGATGCACCGCGGCAGTCGCTTCCACTGGCCGCGGCGGAGCCGGGGCGGGTGCGGTGGTCGCGGCGGTCGGGCCGGTATCGGCCAGCTGCGGCCGTGCCGGATTGGCGAAAAATGGCGCCGGATGAGAGCCCGATTGCAGGAAAACCGCATTGACGACGATCGTGAGGCAGGCAGCACCGGCGCCGAGGACCGCCAGCGAGTTCGATCGGACGGTGCGCAATTTTCGCCCAAAGGCGAAAGCCGACCGAGGCGGCGGCGCCGATGGCGCCGGCTGCGGCTCCGCGCCGGTTTTTGTGGCGGCGGTCACGCACTTTTCTTTACCCGCATGTCGACATTCGAGGCGGGATCTTCGCCCTCCAACGCGGCGCTTGCCCGCGGGGCCGCCGCGCCCTTCGGCCAGCGGACCGGCAAATGGGCAGCCGTTGCGCTGGCGGTCGGCGCGGAAAGCTTCTTGTCCCGCCTCGCCCGCTCGCAATCGAGGGGCATGCGCACGGTGACGCGCGTGCCCTCGCCGAGCCGGCTGCGTATCGCCAGCTCGCCGCCGTGGAGCCGGAGCAAGCCTTTGACGATGGAGAGACCGAGGCCGGTGCCGCCGTGGCGGCGGTCGTAGGACGCGCGTGCCTGAAAGTACGGTTCGCCGACCCGCGGCAGATCCTCGCTGCTGATGCCGACGCCGCTGTCGTCGACCACGAAGATGATGCTTGCCGCTTCGGCGCGGGCGCTGATCGTCACCTTGCCGCCGCGGTCGGTGAACCGGATCGCGTTGGACAGGAGGTTGAGCAGGATCTGACCGAGCGCGCGCCGATCGGCGATCACGTCGGGGAGATCGTCGGAGACGACCTTTTCCAGCTCGACGCCGGCTTCGCGCGCCCGCAGCGCCAGAAGGTCGCAGCAACCGGCAATGGCCTGCGCGGGCGGGAAGGGCTCCGGCGTGATCTCGAAATTGTCGGTCTCGATCTTCGACATGTCGAGAATACCGTTGATCACCGCCAGGAGGTGGTGCCCGGAACCGTTGATCAGGCCGGCATATTCCTTGCGGCGTCCGGCATCGAGCGCCAGCACCGATTCCTTCATCAGCATTTCCGAGAAGCCGATGATGGCGTTGAGCGGCGTGCGCAGTTCGTGGCTCATGGTGGCGAGGAAGCGGCCCTTGGCGGCATTCGCGCGCTCCGCCTCCATGCGCGAGTCCTCGAGCGCCTGCTCCTGCCGCTTGCGTTCGGTCACGTCGCGCAGCACCGCGACCACTTCCAGGTTGGCGTCGTTGCCGGCCTCGGCCGTCGCCCGTTCCAGCGGCCGGCAGCGCATCTCGATCCACACGAACTGCGTCGCCGCATGGCCGTTGGCGTCCAAATTCTCGCGCCGCACGCGGAACTCGACCGAACGATCCTCGCCCAAGGCAGCGGCGCCGCCGAGCGCCGTGAGATAGGCGGGACGGTCGGCGACGTTGACGCGCTCGAACAGGCCGTGCTCATGCAATTCGACGATCGGGCAACCGAACAACAATTCGGCGGCCGGCGAGGCGAACAACACCGAGCCGTCGCGGCCGTGGCGGGTGATGACGTCGGTCATGTTGCGTGCCAGCAGCCGGTAACGGTCCTCTTCAGCGTAGAGCAGCCAGAAGCTCGTGCGCGCCAGCGCTTCGGCGCCGAGCGCAAGCCCCGCCGCGTAGAGCGCGGCGGAAACGATACCGAGCGCGGCGAGCGGTCCGTAACCGCTGACGCCCGTGTCGGGGAGCACACCGAGCAGGCCGAGAATCACCAGCAGGCCGGCAGCGCCGAGGGCCAGCGTCGAGGCGGTGGCGACGACCCGGCGCGACGCCGATAGCGCCGCTTCGAGCGGCACCACGACGAGCCAGATGGCGGCGAAGGAGGAAATTCCGCCGGTCGAAGCCGCAACGACCGTCACCAATCCGGTCAGTGCCAGCGACGAGAGCACGTGGGCGCTCTCGTAGCGGCCGGTGCGGGAGAGAAAGTAGGCGGTGAGGATCGGGGCCACGAGCCATGCAAACACCATCAGCTCGGTTGCGCTCGGCGCGCCGCGGGCAAGCAGATAGATCGGGAACGAGGCCAGCGCGATGACGCTCCCGAGCAGCCGCGGCGCGATGAAGGCGCGATGGCGCGCCGTCGCCAGCGCGTCCTGTCGCGCCGACGGATGGACCAGCGTCTCGATATATTCCCGTACCGCCGCGAAGAGGGCCACGTTCCCGACGACACGCCCGCCGTTGCAGACGCGCTCCCCAGTGTTCTGTCGCGCGATCGTGTCAGAGGCCGCTTAAGCGAACGCTAAGGCGCCGCGCGCCGGCCGCGCCAGAACGATGGCGCCACAAACCGCGTGCGCGCCGGCGCGGGGATTCGTCGATCATGGTGAATGGGCCGTTGCCGCCGCGGACACTCGAGCGCCGGCGGCTGCAGGGCAAGGGTGGGCGGCCCGCTGGAGCAAGGACGGTGTTGCGCACGGCGACAGCATCACGCGCGCTTGCATCGCGGAATATTGGCGCAAATTTTAGGTAATCATATTTGTTCGAATTGCGTGAAAATTTGCCGCGTATTCTCTTCGATTATGAGTAAAAACGTCCCCGACCTGCCAACGTCACTTTCAATGCCGCCTACTAGCTTGCGCACAGGTGCGGCGGGCTATGCCGCAGGGGATGCGGGTGTCATGTTCTTCCTGTTGCGAATGGCGTTCTGGCTCGGCGTCGTGCTGATCCTGCTGCCCAGCAGCTTCACGCAGCGCGGTCCCTCGACTAACGACGTCGGCACTGGCGACGCGATCTCGGCCGCCTCCGCCGCCGTCGAAGATCTGCGCGGCTTTTGTACGCGCCAGCCCGATGCTTGCACCGTCGGCTCGCACTTGGCGACGGCGATCGGCTACAAAGCGCAGGCCGGGGCGAAAATGCTTTACGACGTTCTGAGCGAAGCGCTCGCGCCGCACGACACCGGCTCCCTCACGCGCGGCGCTGGCAACGGCGGCGATGCAAAAACAGCGCAGACCAAATCGCCGCAGCGTGCTTCCCAGAACACGCTCACTCCCGCCGACCTCGCCCCTGTCTGGCGCGGACCGCAGCCGCGGAAGGACGGCAAGCACGCGGCATAACACGGTCCTCGCCCGGCGTCTTCGGCGCGGGGCGGAGCAAAGCGGTAACCCCAACGACATCGACCTCGGCGGCGCGGCACTCTATATACGGGGTGAACTGGACGCTCCGCGATGGCCGACATCGGCGACATCATCGACAATTTCTCGGTCCTCGATGACTGGGACGACCGTTACCGCTATCTGATCGAGTTGGGGCGGGAACTGCCTCCGCTCGCGGAGGCGGCGCACAACGATGCGAACAAGGTTCAGGGCTGCGCGAGCCAGGTCTGGCTCGACACCAGGGTGCGCCCGAACGGCGCCGGCGGGCCCGTGCTTACCTTTGCGGGCGACAGCGATGCTCACATTGTGCGCGGACTGATCGCGATCCTCTTCGCCATCTATTCGGGCAAGGCAGCGAAGGACATTCTCGCCAGCGACGCGTTGGCGCTGTTCGAGCGATTGGGCTTGCGCGAGCACCTCACGCCGCAGCGCTCCAACGGCTTTCGTTCGATGGTGGAGCGCATCCGCTCGGATGCGCGCGCCGCGCTCGCAACCGCCACGGTATGAGCGGACGACACCGCCGCATAGGCGCTCGCGCGGGGTCGCCGGCGGCACCGGCCCCGCCGATGCACACGTCAATCCTGGCCAGTCTGCCGATCGTACTGTAAACCTCGTGCCCGGGGCTCGGATCGTTGCACCGTTGGGTACTGGGAAGGTCTAGCAATGGCCGTCGGCCTAGCCGGAGCGGACAGCGCGTTCGGTAGCCCAAAGCTCCGCGCCGCCTTGACGGACGTGTTTGCCGGCGCGGTCGGCAGTGTGCTGTCGATCGCCTATTCCTTGTCCTACGCTGCGCTCATCTTCGCCGGACCGCTCGAAAACGCGCTCGCCTACGGCGTAGCGGTGACGTTCCTTTCGGCCGCCGTTGGTGCCGCGATCGTCGCCTGGCGCAGTTCGCTGCCGTTTGCGATCGCCGGCCCTGACAGTTCCATCTCCGTGGTGTTGGCGGCGCTCGTGGCTACCTTGGCGAACTATCTGCTCGCCCATGGCGGCACGCGGCTGCTCGGCCCAGCCCTCATCGCGTTGTCGCTGACCACCGCGGTCACCGGAGCAGTCCTTTGGGTGCTCGGCTTCGCGCGCGCGGGGCGCGCCATCCGCTTTGTTCCGTATCCGGTGATCGGCGGCTTTCTCGGCGCCACCGGCTGGCTGATGGTGACCGGCGCGGTCCAGGTGATCACCAACCAGAAGGTGACCCTCGACAATCTCGGCGCTTTCATCAGCGGCCCGGTCGCCGCCAAGATCGCGGCCGGCGTGGCGGTTGCGCTCGTTCTCCACGTGGCGACCCAATACAAGCAAAACGCCTACGTTCTCCCCGTCGTGCTCGTCGCTGCGACCGCCATTACGCACCTTGCTTTGCTATCGGCCGGCTCCTCGCTCGCGCAGGCACAGGTCGCCGGCTGGCTCTTTCAGCCGCAGCCGGCCGGACATCTGATCCTACCGTGGAAACTTGAGGAGGTTCGTGATTTCCCCTGGGCGGCGGTGCCGTCGCTTGCCGGCGACGCGATCGCCGTCATCTTCGTCACCGGCATCACCCTGCTGCTCAACACCACCGGCATCGAGATCGCCACGCGAACAGAGGCCAACATCGACCGTGACCTCCGGGCGCTCGGCTTCGCCAACATCGTGACTGCGGCGCTCGGCGGAATCGTCAGCTGCACCTCGATCAGCCGTTCGGTCCTGGTTCGGCTCGCCGGCGCGACCACCCGAATCTGCGGACTGACCGTCGCCGCGATCTGCGCGGTGCTGCTGCTGATCGGGCCGGGCATCCTCGGCGGCGTTCCGAAATACGTCCTCGGCGGAGTGTTGTTCTTTCTCGGGTCAGGCCTGCTCTATCAATGGCTGATCCGTTCCTCGCGGCAACTGGCCCTGCCGGAATATTTGTCGCTGATCTCGATTACCTTCCTCATTGTTTATTGGGGGTTCATCGCCGGGGTCCTGATCGGGATCGTGATCGGTTGCGCCACATTTGCGTTGAGCGTCGGCCGCGTCAACGCGATCAAGTTCAGCTTCGATGGATCGGAATTCCGCTCTTCGCTCGACCGCGGCCCCGACGAGCTGTCGCTTCTCACCGCCTACGGACGCGAGATTCAGGGCATGGCGCTGCAGAGCTATCTGTTCTTCGGCTCCACCAACCGGCTGTATCAGCACGTCAAGGACCTGATCAAGAACTACCCCGAGTGCCGTTTTCTGATCTTCGATTTCCGCCATGTCACCGGCATCGATTCCTCGGCAACGCACAGCTTTGCCCAGATGAAGCAAGCGGCAGCTGAAAGCGGCGCGCGCATCGTGCTGGTCAATCTCGCCCCGGACCTGGAACGCGCGTTCCGTACGGCCCGGTTCGTCGCGGACGACGTCGTCGTCGCGTCCGATCTCGACCGGGCGCTGGAATCGTGCGAGCGCGAAATCATCAACGCACACCAGGCGAAAGCCGGCGACGCCAGATCGTTGAGCGCCTGGCTGACCGAGGCGCTCGACAGCTCCGAACTTGCCGACTCCCTCGCCGGATACTGCCGGCGGCTCGAAGTTCAGGCCGGCGAGGTTGTCGCCCGACAGGGCGACGCGGCGGCCTCGATGCATTTCATCCTCGAGGGTCGCCTCGGCATCATCGTCGACCTCGGCGACGGGCGGTCGGTCCGCGTGCGCAGCCTCGGCCCGCATACGACGATCGGCGAGATGGGCCTGATCGCCCGGCGGCCGCGCAGCGCGACCATTCAAGCCGAGGTCCCAAGCGTGCTCTACGAACTGGACGTCAACGCCTACGAAACCATCAAGCGCGAGTGCCCGTCGCTGAGCCAGGCCTTGCTCGGCTATGTGATTGCCGTCATGACCGAGCGGCTGAGCTTCGCGAACCGGCTGATCGGCGTGCTGCAGCGCTGATGCGCACGCTGCCCGTTTGCCAGAGCGCGAACAGCGTCAACCGCGCTCGCGGCGGCGCCGACGCTGCTGGCCGAGGCCCATCTGCTTGGCCAATTGCGATCGCGCCGCGGCGTAATTCGGCGCCACCATCGGGTAGTCCGGCGGCAGAGCCCATTTCTCGCGATACTGCTCCGGCGTCATGCCGTACTGTGTGCGCAGGTGACGCTTGAGCGACTTGAATTTTTTCCCGTCCTCAAGGCAGACAAGATAGTCGGACGTGATGGATCGCTTGAGCGGCACGGCCGGCTTGAGCGGCTCCGCCGGTGTCGGCGCCTGACCGCCGGAGACCCTCAGCAGCGCCGAATGAATCTGGCCGATCAGGTTCGGTATCTCCGCGCTCGGAACCGTGTTGTTGCTCACGTAGGCGGAGACGATGTTCGCCGTCAGTTGAATATAGCTGCTCTCGCCTGGATTGTCGGCCATCTTCGGTCCGGTCTTCTGCTCTGATTTTCGTCGAGAAGCGCCCCGCTTTGCCCGTCATGCTGGCAAGTCTAGCCTATATAGCGTTTCAAGAATTAAAGCAACAAACCGGTAGTCCATGTTGGATCAGAACGTGAATATACAAGCTTATTTTCCCGCTATACAGAATTGCGCGAGGTTGAAATAGTTGAGCGGCGAAACTATCCAAGGGAGGGCCCGCGCGTCGGAGGCCGACGCGGCCCGTCCTGTCGCCGTATGCATCGCGGCATCGTGACTTGTCCCTCCACCCCGAGGTCTAGCACTAGGATTGGATTCGAATGCGGCCGCAATTTCCATCGCAGGGGCATGCCGGAGCGCCCGGCGAACCGCGCGCGCAGCAGCGGCCTTCCGTGCGCACCCTCCATGGCGTGGACCTTCACGACGAGTTCGGCTGGCTCAAAGCCACCAACTGGCAGGAGGTCATGCGCGATCCGGAAAAGCTCGATCCGGCCGTCCGCGCTTATCTGCAGGAGGAAAATGACTATTGCGAGCGCGCGCTCGCCGATACCGCGGCGCTGCAAGCGACGCTGTTCGCGGAAATGAAGGGACGGGTCAAAGAGGACGATTCCACCGTGCCCGATCCCGATGGGCCCTTCGCCTATTACGTGCGCTATCGCAAGGAGGGGCAGCACCCGCTGCTGTGCCGGGAGCCGCGGCATGCGTTACTCCTCGCAGCCGAGCCGGCGGAGGAACACGCTGGGGAGCAACTCCTGCTCGACGGAGACGCCCTCGCCCAGGGCAAGCCGTTCTTCCGGCTCGGCGCTACCCAGCATTCGCCCGACCACCGTCTGTTCGCCTGGCTCGCCGACGAGGCCGGGTCGGAACTTTATACGGCGCGCGTCCGCGTCATCGACAGCGGCGCCGACATCGCCGATGTCGTCCCCGACGTCTCCGGTGCGGTGGTGTGGACGCAGGATGCCTCGGCCTTCTACTACGTGCGGCTCGATCAGAACCACCGGCCGGCCGGCGTATTTCGCCATCGCCTGGGGACGCCGGTGAGCGCCGACACGTGCGTGCTGCCGGCGCCCGACCCGGGCCTTTTCCTCTCGGTCGGCAGCCACGCTGCGAACCGCTTCGGTGACATCTCGGCGCACGACCATGAGACGTCCGAGGTCTGGCTCCTCGATCTCGCCGCGCCGGACGCGCTGCCGACTCTCGTCGCGGCGCGCGAGACCGGCGTCCAATATGAAATCGAACACCATCCGGACTTCAACGGCGGGCCGGCCCTGATCATCCGCACCAATACCGACGGTGCGGAGGACTTCAAGATCGCGTGGACGCCGCTGACGACACCCGGCCGAGAACATTGGCGCGACCTCGTGCCGCACCACGCCGGAGTCTACATGCTGTCGTTCGTACTGCTGCGGGACTGGCTCGTCCGGCTCGAACGCGAGGACGGCTTGCCGCGCATCGTCGTGCGCCGGCTCGACAGCGGCGAGGAGCACCTCATCGCCTTCGCGGAAGACGCCTATTCGCTGAGCATCGAGGCCGGTTACGAGTTCGCCACCGACGTCCTGCGTTTCACCTATTCCTCGATGACCACCCCCGCAGAGGTCTGGGACTATGATCTCGCGACCCGCGAGCGCACGTTGCGCAAGCGTCAGGAGATCCCAAGCGGCCACGACCCTGCCGACTACGTCACGCGGCGCGTATTCGCGCCGGCCGCGGACGGCGAGAGCGTGCCGATCTCGCTCCTGCACCGCAAGGACGTAATCCCCGGCCGTGACACGCCCTGCCTCGTATACGGCTACGGCGCCTACGGCCTCTCGATTCCTGCGGCGTTCAGTACCAACCGGCTGTCGCTGGTCGATCGCGGCTTCGTCTATGCCATCGCCCATGTCCGCGGCGGCAGCGAGAAGGGCTGGCGCTGGTACCGCGAAGGCAAGCTCGCGAAGAAGCCGAACACCTTCAGCGATTTCATCGCCGCGACCGAATACCTGATCGGCAACGGCTGGACCGGCCGCGGGCGGATAGTCGCGCAAGGTGGTTCCGCCGGCGGCACCTTGATCGGCGCGATCGGCAATATGCGGCCGGACCTCTACGGCGGTCTGATTGCCGAGGTGCCGTTCGTCGACGTGCTCAACACCATGCTCGACGAGATGTTGCCGCTGACGCCGCCGGAATGGCCGGAATGGGGCGACCCGATCCGTGATGCAGCCGCGTTCCAGACCATCCTCGGCTATTCGCCTTACGAGAACGTCCGCGCACAGGACTATCCGGCGATCCTTGCACTGGCGGGCCTCGCCGACCCGCGCGTCCTCTATTGGGAGCCGGCCAAGTGGATCGCGCAGCTGCGCCGGCTGCGCACCGACCGCAACCTCATCGCCTTTCGCACCAATCTCGATGCGGGACACGCCGGCGCTGCCGGCCGGTTCGACCGCCTCAAGGAGGTAGCGCTCGCCTACGCCTTTGCGATCAAGGTCGCGGACGCGACGCTATGATTCGTTTTCGATGTGATTGCGCAGTTCGGTGATCGAGCCGAACCGCACCATGCCTTGCGGAAGCTGCGCCTCGATCGAACCGTCGGAATAAAGCGTGTAGGCCATTCCCTCGACCGTGCCCGACTTGAGCACCGTGACCGGAGCCGACGGCTCGCCGACGGACGGAGGCATTTCCGGTGACGGTTCGCTCGGCACCGGCTCGGCCGAAGGCCACGATTGCGGACCCGGGGCCGCGGGCGCGTCCCGCCGGCGCTGCCCCTTTGGCCAAAACGCGTCGAATACCGAGCCCCTCGGCCGTTCACGTTGAGGAGGAGCAGCCGGGCGAGGGCTGGCGTTGAGCCGCGCCGCCAGGCGCGCCGCCGGCCCGGCACCACGCCCGGCGCCGCCCGCGGCGACGCTCCTGACCTCACCCACATCATCCTCAGCGCGGGCCAGGGCGCGCGGCAGCATCGATACGTCCGGTTCCTCCGCAGCGAGCGCGGGCTCGAGGCGCGGGAACCGTTCCCGCGGCCGCGGAAGTGACCCGTCGTCGCTGGGCGCCGGGCCGATCGCGCCGGGCTTCGGCCGCGGCGGGAACGGGATGCGGGCCTGCGGGCTCGGCCGTTCGGCCGGTGTGGGAGGAATGGCAACAGGCGTCTCGGGGGGACGCGTCGCGCGCGGCATCGGCCGCGCCGCCAGTGCGCGCTCGATGCGCTGCAGCTCGCGCACCAGCACGCCGAGTCCGATTAAAACAAGTCCGCCGACGGCGGCAATAATGCCAGGCGTGACGGCGGAGACACCTTCTTGGGCGACGCCCATTGCCACGAGGGAAAAACCTGCGGCACTGGTCAACGCACCCAATACCAACAAAAATAAGTACATACGCCCGTCCCCTGCCCCGATCAGACGGCGGCGGCCACAAACAACGCCATTTTGGCCGCCATCTCGACAACACGCAAGTTTTTAATCTTCCTTTTGCCTGCAACGTGCTTGCCGCACGTCGTTTTTTGACGTTCGCCGCAGCGCGGCAAGCGCTGGAAAGTTCGGTGACGCTTGGACAAGTATGGTAAACGGCAGTGCCGCCCCGGCGAACGTCCCGAGCGACCCGCCGGGGGTAGGCGGGCGTTGCTCCGCCCCCGGGATTGGGCCAATTTAGGGGAACTCTTTTCTTCGTTCGGCGGTTTCACGGGCACGCCGGCCCGGTTCAGTTTCACATTGAGGAGTAGACCAATGGCATTCACCCTGCCTGACCTTCCGTATCCCCACGACGCGCTTGCACCGCACATGTCCCGCGAAACGCTCGAATTCCATCACGACAAACATCACCAGGCGTACGTCACTGCCGGCAACAACCTGGCCAAAGGCACCGAATGGGAGAACAAGCCGGTCGAGGAAGTCGTAAAAGGCACGTACGGCAAGAACCAGGCTCTCTTTAACAATGCCGGCCAGCACTATAACCACATCCACTTCTGGAAATGGATGAAGAAGGGCGGCGGCGGCGACAAGTTGCCCGGCAAGCTCGAGAAGCAGATCACCAGCGATATCGGACCGATCGCAAAGCTGAAGGAGGACTTCGTCCAGGCCGGCGTCACGCAGTTTGGGTCGGGCTGGTGCTGGCTCGCGGTCAAGGACGGCAAGATCGCGGTGATGAAGACGCCGAACGGCGAGAACCCGCTGGTGCACGGCGCCCAGCCCATCCTCGGCTGCGACGTCTGGGAGCATTCGTACTACATCGATTACCGCAACCGCCGGCCGGACTACCTCAAAGCGTTCCTCGACCACCTGGTGAATTGGGACCATGTGGCCGAGATGTACGAGCAAGCCACGAAATAGCACGGTGCGGTCACGGGCTACGTAAGCGGGACCCGCCGGTCCCGCTTTTTGCGCTCGGGCGCCGCGAAACGGCCTCAACCATGCTGAGGCATGGGCGACCGCTGCCGATGAGAAGCGCTTGTTGAACGTCACTTCGAAACCCGCATCCGCGATCCCAGGGGTCACGGCCCGGCCTGCGGGGACATCTATTCTCGCCCGCTCCGAGACATTCACTGTTGCGCGCATTCTGGACGCGCTCGCGATCGGCACGCTCGGCATCGTTGCGGCGATCGTCGCCCTGACCTTCGGTGACTACGGCCTCGGTTGGGACGATTACACCCATTCGCAATACGGCAACCTCCTGGTCTCGCTCTACGGGTCGGGTTTCGCCGATCAGCGCGCGTTCTCCTTCGTCAATCTCTACATGTACGGCGGCGGTTTCGATCTTCTCGCCACGCTCGCGGCGAAGGTGCTGCCGCTCGGCCCGTTCGAGACGCGGCGGCTCGTAGGCGGGGCTATCGGCCTCGTCGGCCTTTTCGTCACTTGGCGGCTGGGACGGCGCCTCGGCGGCCCGCTCGCCGGGCTGGTCGCGCTCGTCCTCCTCGCCGCCTGCCCGCTCTATTACGGCCACATGTTCATGAACGCGAAGGACGCGCCGTTCGCTGTCGCCATGGCGTCCGCGCTGCTCGGCATCGTCCGCGCGTTCGAGGAATATCCCCGCGCCAGCCCGGCGACGATCGCGCTCTGCGGCATCGGCATCGGCGCTGCGATCGGCTCGCGCGTCATGGGCGGCTTTGCCCTGTTGAACGCGCTGCTGCCGCTTCTGCTCATTGTGGCCGTGCGGTCGCGCGAAAGCGGATTGAAGCCTGCGCTCGCCGAATGCGGCTCGTACCTCGTCCCGTTCATTCCCGGCATGCTCCTCGCCTTCGTGGTGATGGGCCTGCTCTGGCCGTGGGCCGTGATCTCGCCGCTCAACCCGTTTCGCGCCGTCGAGTACTTCTCCAACTTCTTCGAGAAGCCGTGGCGCGAGCTGTTCGCTGGCCAGATCATCCTGGTTCCCGACATGCCGCGCAGCTATGTGCCGACGCTGGTCGCGCTGACGCTGCCCGAACTGATGCTGGCGCTCGGGTTCTGCGGACTGTGCGGCGCGGTGTTAGCCGCCGCGCGCGGGGATCCAGAGCCCTCCGGCGTCGGGCGCCGCGCCGCACTTCTGGCCGTGGTGCTCGCCGCGGTGCTTCCGGTTGCGGTGACGGTCGCCGCGCGGCCGGCGATGTACAACGGCATCCGCCATTTCATCTTCCTGATGCCGCCGTTCGCTGTTCTCGGCGGCCTCGCAGCTCCGTGGATCGCGCGACGCCTCCACCCCTACGGGCAAACCGCGATGGCCGCGGCCGCCGTCATTCTCGTCGCCGGTATCGCTTCCCCGGTCATCGAAATGGTGCGGCTGCACCCTTACGAGTACACGCACTTCAACCATGCCGCCGGAGGCGCTGCCGGGGCGCGGACGCGCTTCATGCTCGACTACTGGGGATTATCGATTAAGCAGGCCTCCGCCGAGTTGCGCGACATCCTGGCCACCCGGCAGGAGAACCCGCGCAACGCGACATGGACGGTCGCGGTCTGCGGGCCGCATCCAGCTGCCGTCGTCGCCTTGGGTCCGCAATATTCGGCAATCTGGGACCCGAAGGGCGCCGACTTTGCCATGACGCTCGGCGAGTTCTACTGCGCCAAGCTCGATGCGCCGGTCCTCTTCGACATCGAGCGCGAAGGCGTGGTCTACGCGCGGGTCTACGACATCCGCGGCCGTTCGATCACGACACTGCTCACCGTCCGCGGCCCCGACTCATAGGCCTCACGGCCCCGCGTGCGCGAACTCCCAGTACAACTCGCGGGCCCGGCGGTAGAACGGGCCTGGCTGCAGACTACGGTCGTCGATCCGGGTCACGGGCGAGACCTTGGTGAAGTTGCCCGTGGAGAAAATCTCGTCAGCGGATTGGAAATCGGAATAGCGCAGCACCGCCTCGACGACGGTGACGCCGGCCTCGCGCAGCAAGGCGATGACCCGCCCGCGGGTTATGCCGGAGAGGAAGGTGCCGTTCGCCGCCGGCGTGAACACGACGCCGTCCTTGGCCATGAAGATATTGGCGGTGCCGAGTTCGGCGACATTGCCGAGCATGTCGCACATCAGACAATTGTCGAAGCCGCGCGAGCGCGCTTCGATCAAGGCGCGCGCATTGTTCGGGTAGAGACAGCCGGCCTTGGCGTCGACCGGCGCGGACTCGCGCGTCGGACGGCGGAACGGCGACAGCGTGATGGCTGTGCCGGTCGGCTTCGGCAGCGGTACGACGTAGAGCGTGAGGCACCAGCGCGTGGTTTCCGGGTCCGGCCGCACCGCGCCAGCGGCGGCGTCTTCCGGCCAGTACATCGGCCGGATGTAGAGCTCGGCGTCGCGGTCGAAGCGCTTGCGCCCCTCGCCGACGAGGCCCATCCAGGTCTCCGTCGAAACGAGGGGCTTCAGGCTCATGACCTTGGCGGATTCGTTCACGCGCGCGCAGTGCAGATCGATGTCGGGGGCGACGCCCTCGAAAGCGCGCGCACCGTCGAACACCGACGTGCAGAGCCACGCCGCATGCGTGCGCACGCCCATGATCGGCACGTTGCCCTCGTGCCAGTCACCCTCGAAAAACGTGACCGTCTTCGACCAGCTGATGGTCCGACTCATCGAATCATCCTCGCACCACCCTATTGTCTCCCCGGCACGGCCTTTGTCACCATGATAGCCCCCAGGGAGATGGAGATGATTAACGCCCGCGCCTACGTTTTCGATGCCTACGGTACCTTGTTCGATGTCCACGCCGCGATCGCGCGCCACCGCGCCGACGCCGGCCCCGATGCCGAACGATTTTCGGAAATCTGGCGATCGAAGCAGCTTGAATACACCTGGACGCTGACGCTTGCCGGCCGCTACGTCGATTTCTGGACGCTGACCGAGCGCGCGCTCGACTACGCGTTCGCCCGCGTGCCCTCGGTGGACCGAACGCTGCACCCGCGCTTGCTCGAGGCGTATCTCAAGCTTGACGCCTTTCCCGACGCCCGCGCCGCGCTGACCGGTCTCAAGGCGCGCGGCGTCCGCCTCGCTATCCTCTCGAACGGCGCCCCGCGCATGCTCACGGCCGCCGTCGAAGCGGCCGGGATCGCGGCGCTTCTCGATGCCGTGCTCTCGGTCGACGCCGTGCGCCTCTACAAGCCGCGGCCCGAGGTCTATGCGCTGGTGACGGATGCGTTCGCCTGCAAGCCGGAGGAGGTCGCCTTCGTCTCCTCGAATCGCTGGGACGTCATGGGGGCGGCGGCGTTCGGCTTCCGCCCGCTATGGGTCAATCGGGCGAAAATGCCAGAGGAGTATGCAGCGCTTCCGCCCGTGCAGGTAATAGCGGACCTCGGCGGTCTCGCCTCACTCGCGCTGTGAGCGAGGGAGCGCGGCCTTAGGCGCTGATGGCTTCCGCCGGCACCGCCGGCGCGAGCCGTGGCGGCACGAAGTCTTCGCTCTCGAGCACTGCAATCTGCCGATCGATCTGCCCGACGGCATAGCGCGCGTACGGGCCGATGTGCAGATAGAAACCCATGAGGGTAACGACGGCGCGGAGCGCGCCGGGATTGGTATTCAGCGCCTTGGTGAAGGTGCGCCAAAACAGCTCGCGGTGCTCCGGCATGCGGCGGAGGATTTCCTGCACGACATTGAAGGTGCCCATCTTCGCCCGCATGTCACCCTTGGGCAGCTCACGCCGGCGTCCCGAACAGTCGAGCAGGCTCACGAGCCGATCGATCCGGCGGCAATATGCCTCGGGCGTATAAGCGGTATGGAGGACGCGGCGGAAATCGCGCAGCACGTCGAGCCGCGGACGCTTGGTCTCGAAGTTCGAGCCGGTCGCCATCTGGTCGCCAGTCCCCTTTGGCAGGATCTCGCTGTTGGCGTGCAGGCGGCCTTCGCGCGCCAGCCGGCGCGTCAATTGCGTGTTGGGCAATGCGAACAGCAGCCCGATCACCGCCATTGGGATCGCCGCCTCCTCGATCAGATCGATCATCGGCTCCGCCACCGAGCCTTTCTCGCTGTCGAACCCGACGATGAAGCCGGCGGTGACGAAAATTCCGTGGTCGTAGATGCGGTGCACGCTTTCCGGAATGCTGCGGCGCGTGTTCTGCTTCTTGCGCATCGCAATCAGCGTTTCTGTGTCGGGGCTCTCGATGCCGACGAAGATGAGGAAGAAGTTCGCCTTCTTCAGCAGATCGAGCAGCTCGGCATCGTCGGAAAGATTGAGCGAGGCCTCGGTGGAGAATTCGAACGGGTAGTCGCGTTCCTCGAGCCATTTGATGAGGTGCGGCAGGAACGCCTTTACCGCCTTCTTGTTGCCGATGAGATTGTCGTCGACGAAATCGACGTGTCCGCGGTAACCGAGCTGGTAGAGCGTCTCCAACTCTTCCAGCATCTGCTCCGTCGACTTGGTCCGCGGCACCCGGCCGTACAGCTCGATGATGTCGCAGAACTCGCAGGTGAACGGACAGCCGCGCGAATACTGCACGCCGATGTGCATGTAGTGCTCGAACTTGAGCAGATCGAAGCGCGGCTTCGGCGTCTTGGTGACGTCGATCTGGTACTTCGGCGCCTCGAACAGGCCCTCGTTGCCGCCGGTCTCGACCGTGGCGATGAACTTGTCGATGATGCCTTCGGCCTCCCCCACAACGCGGAAGTTCGCCCGCTCGTAGATGTGCGGACTGGACGACACGTCGGGGCCGCCGACGGCGACCTGCTTGCCGCGCTCGCGGCACAAATCGATGAGGTCAAGCGTGCTCGCCTGCTGGAACAGCATGCCGCCGGACAACACCAGGTCGGCCCATTCCAGATCCTCGTCGAGCAGGTCCTCGGTATTGCAGTTGACCAGGCGGACGTCCCAGTGGGACGGCAGCATGGCCGCAACCGTGATCAGCCCCAGCGGAATGGTCGGATAGCGGGCGCCGACGACCTCGCAGGACTTGCGATAGTTCCAGAACGATTCGTTGCTGAAGCGCGGATAGACCAGCAACACGTTGCGGCGGTGCGGCGCCGCAATGGGTCCGCTTCCGTTGAGCTGCGATGTCAGCATTACCCCATCCCCCGCGACGGAACTCGACGCTGGCCGCAGTATGGCGAAATTGCGCGGTTTTTCAAGGCGAAAGCCCGCCGCCTGGGAATCGCGCGCACGAACGGGAATGTGGCATGCAAACAGAGCGTTATCCCGAGTTCCTTCGCAATGAGCCTCGCGCGCGACTATGGCGTCCGAACGATCCGGGAGCTCGATGGCGACGGTCTCGCACCCCTCTCGCGCCGGTGAGCGAACCGCTGTGAGAGCGGCAAACGGCAAGGGCCGCGAAGAATGATCGCCAGGTCTGGGGTTAGCCTGCGTTGCCGTGCGGCTCGATCGCCTCGGGATTTTTGAGAGCAGTGACGATCTGCTGCTTGGTGAGCCGCGTGCCGTCGTCGCCTTCGATGAGAAGCGCGACGCGGCCGCTGTTGTTGATGTGGCGCGCCCAGCTCATTGCCTCGTCGAGCATGCTGAATTCCTTGAACAGGTGGCGATCCTTCTCGAGGGGCGAGATCGATTGCGAGCCGCGCGGACCGGAATAGACGCGATATGTCATCGTCGGACCTCCTGTTTGACGGCAACCATCGGGGTGGGGCGGCGTAGATATGGCGCCGCAAATGTGCAGCCGGTGTGTCGCCGCCGCGGCGCGTTGACGCGGACGCGAGGCGTGTTCCGATACCGCAACGGCGGGAACAATCGCTCTCCGGCCGCGCCTTTTCTATTTCTCCGGCAAGAAGGACTGATCGCTGTAAGGGTACCACGACGGGCGCTGAATCCTGATGTAGGCGTGATCGAGCGTCTGATGGCATCCGTTGCAACCGGCGGTGAGTTCGTCGAAGGCGCGCGTGAAGGCGGGCCGGTCCTTGGCCTCGACGGCCTTCTCCAGAGCGGCGATGGAACCGCCGATCGCCTTCTCCACCGTATCGCCGCCGAGCAACCGCTCAACCTCGTCGAAACCGCCCTTGAGCCGGTCGACTTCGTAGTCGGCCAGCGGCCAGTTGCGGGCGCGACCCGCAAACCAGAGTTTCATGTGGCGCATCTGCTGACGCGCCATGATGTCCCCGAGGCCGGGTTGGTAGGGCTCGCTCGCCGAGGACGTAGCCTGCTGGGTGGATCCCTCCTCCGCGTTCGCTTGCGGCGCGCCGAGGAGTGCCGCGATGACCAGGCCGGCAAAGTATTTCCGCATGGAAGGCTCCTGGGTGGCGCGAGAACGGATGCACGCTTCCTTTGATGCACGCTACCTTCAATGCCCGGCTGCCGGCGCGAGCGGCTCGGCGCATCGCTTGGGATAGGTATCCCGGCATGACTGATAAAGCGCGGGGCAGGTTTTTGCCGCCGCGAGCGCCGCGTCGATACTCTTGAGCCGTTCGCCCGCGGCGCGCGATTGCGCATCGTAGGTGAGGACCGCGTCGGAGCGTTCCATCCCGCGGTCGGCGATCAGGAAACGCTCGGCACCCTCGAAGTACCGGGTGGCGGTCTTGATCGCCTCGTTGAGTTCCTTCGTGTACTCGGCATTGGCCTTGGGATCGGGCTTGACGACGCGGGCGCGCACCGCGGCATCGGTGTAGAAAACATTGAGCTTGAAATAGATGCCGCCGCACTGGGCCAACGCTTGCCAATAGGGCCGGCTGTTGAAGGTCGCCGACGCCGGCACGAGGCTGTCGCGCTTGTCGGCCGGCGCTGCAGCAGGCGCGGGCTCCGGCTGGCGTTGCTGCGGGCGCTGGCTTCGCGCCTGCAGATCCGCACTTGCGACGGCAACGAAGGCCAGCACGAGCATAGCCGCCCTGGTGAGCATCTTTGGCATGGCGAAAGTATAAATGGGGCTCGCTGCGGGATTCAAAGGACTCAAAATCTTTCCACCCAGGGGCGCAGCTCGATCTCCCACGACCAGGCGCTGCGCGGCTGCTGCAGGAGGTAGAGATAAGCGTGCGCGATGGCGTCGGGATCGAGCATGCTGTCGGGCCGGTCCGGCGGCTCGCTCCGGCCCGGGTTGCGGATACCGCCGTCGATCACGACGTGGCCGACATGGATGCCTTGCGGCGATAGCTCGCGCGCGAGACTCTGCGCGAGACCGCGCAACGCGAACTTGCCCATCGCGAACGGCGCCGACTGGGCGTAGCCCTTCACGCTTGCCGAGGCGCCGGTGAACAGGATCGCGCCGTGCTTGTGCGGCAGCATGCGCTTGACCGCCTCCTGCGCCACCAGGAAGCCGCCAAAGGCGCTGACCGAAATCGACTTCTCGACTTCGGCGGGATCGAGTTCCACGAACGGGCCGCGCGTGCGGTAGCTCGCGTTGTAGACGACGACGTCCGGCGTGGCGAACGCGGCTTCGACCTCGCCGAAAAGCTTGGCGACCTCCGCGTGTCTGGTCGCGTCGCACGCGAACGCTCGGCCGCCGACCTCCTTGGCAAGACCGGACAGTTCGCCCGCACGGCGCGCGGCGAGCGCGACCTGCATGCCGGCCTTCGTAAACGTGCGCGCCAGCGAAGCGGAAAGGCCCGCGCCGACGCCGACAATGAGTGCCGTCCGGTAGGATAGCTCGGTCATGACTCTCCGCCCTTCACCCCACCCTTCGTGTAGACTGTTGGACGCCGACAAGAGGGCCGAAAACGCCGCCGCGTCAAGCGGCGGGGCGCGGCCGCGCGAACGCCGTAGAACCTGCGCGCGGCGAGACCCTTGATCGTCGCGTTCACTTCCCCACGTCTTGCGGCGATGAACGTGCAGCGCCTCCTGATCGCGCTTGGGCTCCTGATCCTGATGGCCGGGATCGCGTGGCCGATCTTGTCGCGCAGCGGGCTCGGCCGGCTGCCCGGCGACGTCGTGATCCACCGCGGCAACACGTTCTACTTCCCGCTGGTCACCTGCCTCCTTGTCAGCATCGCGCTCAGCGTCCTGTTCTGGCCGTTCAACCGCTAAAAGAGCTTCGCGCCCGACCGCCGATCGCTCAATCGACCACCGCGACCGCGTTTATTTCCACAAGGCAACGCGGATCGGTGGCGAGGCGCACCACCTGGACGGTTGTCGTCGCCGGCTTGGCATCGCCGAAATATTCGGCCCAAACGCGGTTGAGTGCGTCCTGATCGGAAAGATCGGTGACGAACCGGGTGGCGGTCACCACGTCAGTGAAGCTTGCGCCTGCTGCTTCGAGCCCGCGCTTGAGATTTTCGAGCGCCGCGCGCGCCTGCCCGGCCATGCCGCGCGGCATGGCGTCGAACTCCTGCGGCCGATGCGGATGATGATGATAGACCGGCGCGGCGGTGACGCCGGCGAGATAGACCGTCGTCCCGCCAACGACCTTGATTGCCGGTGCATACGGCATCCACAGATCAGGCGCGTCCGGCCAATGGATATGTGTGATGGTTTTGCGCATGCTTCGCTTCCTTTTTGCCTGATCTATCACCTGCTCCGAGCGGACGTCATGTCGGCTTGACAACGACGAGGGGCGACCCATTTCCCCATGCATGCATCGGCAGCAACCGATGTGCAGAGGAGGAGAAAGACAGCCATGTTGCCCAAATTCGCCGTCGCCGGCTTGGCCGCCACCGCCGTCATCGCCGCAACCGCCCTGATGCCGACCGCCGCGAGCGCCGGCGGGCGCGGTGGCGGTGCAAATTGGCCGCAGTACGGGACTTGGAACTTTCCGGCTTACACTGAGATGAATTGCGGCTACGTGCGGGTGAATACCTACCGCCAGAGGCAGCCCGGCAACGGCCAATGGGTCTATCAGTGTCGCTAGATTTTGCAGACCAATTGTAGAAACTCTTCGACGTGCGTTGGCGCCTGCCGACGCACGTCGCTCGCTGCGAGACGTTTCACATCCTGAACACCCCGAACTTCGTGTCCAGGATCGGCGCGTTGAGTGCCGCCGAAAAGCACAATGCCAGCACCCGACGCATCTCGGACGGGGCAATGATGCCGTCGTCCCATAGCCGCGCGGTGGCGTAGTAGGGGTTGCCTTCCGCTTCATATTGATCGCGGATCGGCTGCTTGAATTCCTCCTCCTCGACTTCCGACCAGCTTTTACCGGCGGCCTCGAGATTGTCGCGCCGCACCGTCGCCAGCACGCTTGCCGCCTGCTCGCCACCCATCACCGAGATGCGCGCATTCGGCCAGGTGAACAGGAAACGCGGGCTGTAGGCGCGGCCACACATGCCGTAATTGCCGGCGCCGTAGGAGCCGCCGATCACGACGGTGATCTTCGGCACCTGCGCGCAAGCGACGGCGGTGACCATCTTGGCGCCGTCCTTGGCGATGCCGCCGGCCTCGTAGTCGCGGCCGACCATGAAGCCGACGATGTTCTGCAGGAACAGGAGCGGCACCCGGCGCTGGCAGCACAGTTCGATGAAGTGCGCGGCCTTGAGCGCGCTCTCCGAAAACAGGATGCCGTTGTTGCCGAGGATGCCGACCGGAATGCCGTAGATGTGGGCAAACCCGGTGACCAGCGTGGTGCCGTAGAGCGCCTTGAACTCGTCGAACTCGGAGCCGTCCACGACGCGCGCGATCACCTCGCGCACGTCGTATTGCTTCTTGAGATCGACCGGCACGATGCCGTCGAGCTCGCGCGCGTCGTATTTCGGTTCGGCGGGCTTCGCGAGCGGAATATCGATCGATTTGCGGGTGTTCAAGGTGCCGACAATGCGCCGGCAGAGCGCGAGCGCGTGGCGGTCATTCTCGGCGTAGTAGTCGGCGACGCCGGATCTTTTCGCGTGCACGTCGGCGCCGCCGAGCTCTTCCGCGGAGACCACTTCGCCGGTCGCCGCCTTCACCAGCGGCGGCCCGCCGAGGAAGATCGTGCCCTGGTTGCGCACGATGATGGTTTCGTCAGACATCGCCGGCAGGTAGGCGCCGCCGGCGGTGCAGGAGCCCATGACGACCGCAATCTGCGGGATGCCGGCTGCCGACAGGGTCGCCTGATTGAAGAAGATGCGGCCAAAATGCTCGCGGTCGGGGAAGACCTCGGTCCAGTGCGGCAGGTTCGCGCCGCCCGAATCGACGAGGTAGATGCACGGCAGCCGGTTCTCGCGCGCGATCTCCTGGGCGCGCAGGTGCTTCTTTACCGTCAGCGGATAGTAGGTGCCGCCCTTGATCGTGGAGTCGTTGCACACGACTACGCATTCGCGCCCGGCGATGCGCCCGATACCAGTGATGATGCCGGCGGCGTGAACAGGCTCGCCGTACATGCCGTCGGCGGCGAGCGGCGACAATTCCAGGAACGGCGCTCCCGGATCGATCAGCGTCATCACGCGGTCGCGCGGCAAGAGCTTGCCGCGGGAAAGGTGCCGTTCGCGAGCCCGGGATGGCCCGCCCTCGGCGGCTTTGGTGCGGCGCTGTTGCAGTTCCTCGATCAAATCGCGCATCGCCGTCTCGTTGGTGCGGAACTCTCGCGATGCGGTATCGACGGTCGACACAATTGCGGTCACGGAACCCCCTATTTGCCGCGGCGCGCAGTAGCGGTGCGGAACCGCAAAATATCACACGGAACCGAAACTTTCGCGTCGAGCAAGCGTTCGTTCAAAGGACCGCAAGGCACGGGTGCGAAACGTAAAGGAGATGCTGAATGAAGATGCAAACAAAGACGTTACTCGCCGGTGTCGCCGCCCTCGCGCTGATGGCCGGGACCGGTTTTGCCTCGGCCGAGGAGCAGAAGCCCGCCAAGCAACCTCAGACCTCCGCGCAACCGATGAAGAGCGGCGCGGCCCCGAGCGCGCAGCAGAAGACGGGCGCGAGCCACATGGGTCAGAACGCCCAGCCGAGCGGGCACAAGATGGGCATGGAGCAGCCGACCCCACGTGGAAAATCGACCGCCCAACAGCCCACCAAGGGCATGGAGCGCTTCGGCCAATCCACGTCGTCAAAGGGCGTGAGCCCGACCACGACGGGACAGCAGGCCGAGCAGATCAACCGTGGCAAGAAGGGCAACCTTGAACGGAGCGGAACCGCTCAGACCGAGCAAAAAGGAAGCGTGACCACACGAGGCACGCGCACCACCGGCACCACCGTCACCGAACACCGGACGGGGCGCAACGGCTTGCAGGGCCTGCAGGGCAATGCCTCCCATGTGACCCTCTCGGACGAACAGCGCACGAAGCTCCGGCAAACGGTCATCGGCGCGCACGGCGCGCCGCGGGTCAGCCACGTCGACTTCGACCTGGCGGTGGGGACGGTCATTCCACGCGGCCGCATCCACATCGTCCCGGTGCCGCGGATGCTCGTGGATATCGAGCCGACATGGCGCGGTTTCCTCTACTTCATCTACGAGGATGAACTGGTCATCGTCGATCCGCGCGACCTGAGGATCGTCGCGGTTCTGCCGGTCTAGCCTTCCAGGAGACCCGCAAAATGAACGAGGGCGGCCACGGGCCGCCCTCGTTTTCATTGTCGCGCGCGGAAAATCGGACGCGCGGTCAGGCGCGCACTTCCTGCCGCTGGAAAATCACATAGCCGATGACGAAGAGGAGGATGGCGGTTGCGACCATGCCGACCGTCTGCGGCCACGCGATCAGCATGCTCTCGGCGATCGGCAGCGGCGCGCCAAGCACAGCGCCCTGCATCTGGCTGAGGTAGATCGGTCCCAATGAGCGCGTGGTCGGATCGAGCAGCGCCACGACCACCTCGCCGAACAGCGTCGACGGCGACAACCGTGACAAAATCTGCTCCAGCACTGCGGTACCGGGCGTCTGCAATCCGAGCGCCGTATAGCGTGGGTCCGGCGGCACAATAATCTGCGCGATTTGGCCAGCTAGCATCGGCCAGATGACGTAGAGGAACAGCCAAAGGCCGAGGCAAGTGAGAGCCGCGGTTGCGGCGGAGCGGAACAGAATCGAGAGCAACAGCGCGAGCGCCAGCCATACGCCGGCATAAACGATTGTAACCAGGAGGAAGACAAAAATGCGCGCTACTTCCTCCCCTCCCGGAGGAATGCCGATGAAAAGAAGACCGAGGCCAATTACTGAGAGCCAAAGCACAATAAGTGCTATTGCCAGCGTCACCAGCGCGCCCAGAAATTTGCCGAATAACAGTGCATCGCGATAAATCGGCTGCGATAGAATGCGCGAGAGCGTACGTTGATTGTACTCGCTATTGACGGAGTCAAAACCCAGACCAATTGCCATCAGCGGCACCAAGAATGAGAGAAAGAAGAGAAATGAAAATGGCGATTGCTCGCGGGTGGTCGTGAACAACTTCAAAAATAGGAACGGGTCTTCGGCGGTCGTCTCCCTAATCTGCTCCGTCGCGAGGTAAACAGTGACTAGCGCAATTACCATAACGAGCAGTTCCAACACGAACAGACGAATGCTGGTCAGGTGGTCCGCCAGCTCCTTGAGCGTAACCACGCCGAGACCCTGAAAGGCCGAGCCTTCACGCCGCATGCAGCGTTCCTTCCTTCATGGGCATTTCCTCGTCGGGCCGGGTGGCGAAGTAGCGCGTGTAGATGGCGTCGAGGTTCGGCTCCTGGACGCCGAGATATTTGAGGCGCCCCTGCATCGCCACCACCTCGGCCGCAGCCTCGGGGCGCACGTCACGGTCCGCATGCAGGCGCAGCTTGGCGATCCCGGTCTTCTCAACCCCGCTGACACCGGGAATGAGCGCGAGCCGCTCGGCGAGCCCGGCGCCCTCCGCCTCGATGTCGACCACGAAACCGCCGCCGAGCACCGCGCGGCCGAGCTCGGCGACCGTGCCCATGAGCGCAATGCGCCCGCCGCTGAACAAGGCGACCCGATCGCACACGCTCTGCACCCGCTCCAACAGGTGCGAGGAGAGCAGGACCGACACGCCTTCCGCCTTGAAGCCGCGGATGATGGCGAGGAGTTCGCTTGTGGCATGCGGATCGAGCCCTGACGTCGGCTCGTCGAGGATGGCGATCTGCGCGCCTTTCATGAGGATCTCGGCGAGCCCGAGCCGCTGACGCATGCCGCGCGAAAAGGTGCCGACGCCTTTGTCCGCGAAGTCCGAGAGCCCGACCTGGTCGAGCGCGGCCGCGATTCTCTTCTCGCGGTCGATCGCCTTGAAGCCGATCAGCCGCGCGGTGTAGCGCAGATTGTCGGCGGCGGTGAGCTGATCGTAGAAGCCGACCGTGTCGGGCAGATAGCCGACGCGGCGCTTGACCGAAAGCGGCTCGCGCGCCGGATTGAACCCGAGCACGCGCACGTCGCCGCCGGATATTTCGGTCAATCCGAGCAGCATCAGGATGGTGGTCGTCTTCCCCGCGCCATTGGGCCCGAGGAGCCCGAACACTTCCCCGCGTTCGACGCTGAACGAGATGTGATCGACCGCGGTCGCGCGGCCATAGGTCTTGGTGAGGCCGTGGGCCTCGATGACGATGTCCCCGCTCATCGCCGGCCGAACCTCGCGACCGCCCCGACCATGACCAGGAGCGCCACGCCGATGATGCCGACGCCGGCCATACCCCACATAGTCGAAGTCGTGACCGTGACCCGGAAGGTGGCGGAGGCGGATTCGCCGCGCGCCGAAGCGCGGACCGTCGTCACGTAGTCGCCGGCGATCGCCTTCTCCGTGGGTGTGATCAGCGCCTGC
This sequence comes from uncultured Alphaproteobacteria bacterium, assembly GCA_963833665.1. Lineage (GTDB taxonomy): Bacteria > Pseudomonadota > Alphaproteobacteria > Rhizobiales > Xanthobacteraceae > BOG-931. Next base: position 68,899 of record CAWHZA010000072.1, read on the forward strand.
ACCTCCTTGGTCTCGTTCGGGGCGATGCGCTCGATCGACTTCGGCTCGAACGTGATCTTCCAGCCGCCCGGCGCCGAGCCGCTGAGCTCCACCTCGTCCGCCGGCGCAGTCCCGGTATTGGTGATCACCACCGGCACCGAACTCTCCTTGCCGGCCGAAGCGCGCATCGACACCAGACCTTCGCGGCCGCTGATGTCGAGCTTCGGCTGTCCGGTGATGTCCATGATGAGCTCGGCCGTCGCGGTCGCGTCTTCAGCGCCAACCCGTGCCATGACCTTGTAGCTTCCGGCCGCAGCCGTGTTCGGCGGGCGCACTTTCAGCTTCACGTCCTTGGTCTGGCCGGCATCGACCGGAACGGCGTTGAGCTCCTGGCTGCCGTACTGCTCGGTGAACGTGGCGTCGAAATTCTGCGGCGCCTGGGCGGCAAGGCTCACCGTGAGCTTCTTGCCGCTGTCGTTCTTGATGGCGAGCTGAAACTCGAAGCTTGACTTCGAGGTGCCGCGCAGTTCGGGAAGCTGCGGCGTCAACGTGAGCTTGGCCGGCAAATCCTTGGCCAGCGTGATTGCGACCGGCAGCTCCGCCTTGGTCGAATCTCCGGACGCCGCGACCGTGAGCGTCTGCGTGCCGACGGCTGCATTCTTCGGCACGTCGAGCCGCAATTCGAGCGAAACGCCGGCGTTGGTTGCCGGCATCGCCGCCGCGACCGGCTGGCCGCCGCCCATCAGCGTTGCCGTCCAGCCCGCGGGCACGCCGGAGACAGACAGATTTACCCGCTCGGGCGGCAAACCGTAGTTATGCAAACGTAGATTGATCGCCGACGTTTCGCCTGGCCGCACGGTGACCGCCGGATAGTCGCTCATGAGATAGAGGCCCTTGACGTCCTTGGGGGCGTCGTCAGCCTTGGCGAGCGGCGCAAGCAGCGCCGCGAAAGCGGCAAGCGCGGCGATGAAGCGATATCGCATTGGTGTCAGCTCCCGTGCAGGATTAGTTCTGTGGCCCCGGCGCGCTCGAAAGGCACGCGGCGAGGAAGCCCGCATTGTTGGCGTAATCGTGACAAAGTCATCCGGACAACAGCCGATAACCGCCCATTTGGCAAGGCCTGCGGTAGAGAGCCGCAGCTCTAAACGGGCCCCTTAACGGGCATGGCGCCAATGCGTCGCAGCGCAGAAGTCAGCGCCGGCCTCCTGGCGTTCCGGCGCCGGGATGGTCTCGAGGTCCTGCTCGCCCATCCTGGCGGACCATTCTGGGCGCGGAAGGATGAGGGCGTGTGGACCATCCCCAAGGGCGTCGCCGAGCCAGGCTCCGATCTTCTCGCCACGGCGAGGCGCGAATTCAGCGAAGAAACGAACCTCGCCGCGGCCGGTGATTTTGTGGCGCTGACGCCGGTCAGGCAGAAGAGCGGGAAGATGGTGCATGCCTGGGCGCTCGAGGCGGATTTCGACCTCTCCCCCTTCGCCAGCAACATGTTCGAGATCGAGTGGCCGCCAAGGTCAGGCCGGCGGCAGGCTTTCCCCGAGATCGACCGCATCGGCTGGTTCGCGACGGCGGCTGCGATGGTAAAGATTCTCGCTTATCAGCGGCCGCTCCTGATGGAGTTGCAGCAGCACATTGCCGCCAAACCGTAGGGGCGAAATTTCAGGCGGGCGCCCTTGCCAATTCCGCAAGCGCCGCACCATTTGCGAAGACGAGAGAATGAGGGGAAGGACATGTCACCGACGAGCCTGGTTCTGAACGTTCTCTGGATCGTGTTCGGCGGGCTATGGATGGCCGCAGGTTGGCTCCTCGCCGCCGTGATCATGGCGATCACCATTATCGGACTGCCTTGGGCGCGCTCGGCCCTCACCATCGCGGTCTACACGTTCCTTCCCTTCGGCCACACCGTCGTCGACCGGCCGTCCGGGATCGGCAGCGGCCCGCTTGGATGCCTGGGCAATGTCATTTGGCTCGTGCTCGCCGGATGGTGGCTCGCGCTTGCGCACCTGATCACTGCGCTAGGCTTGGCGATCACTATTATCGGGCTGCCGTTCGCTTGGGCGCATCTCAAGCTCGCCGGACTTGCGCTTTGGCCCATCGGCAAGGACGTCGTGACGACTTGAGGCGCGGCCCGCACGGCAGGGAGACCGCATTTTATTCCCGCGGCGCCGCCGGCCAGTCGACCTCATCGTGCGGGAGGACACCGGGCTCGCGCCGCCCCGCCTCGCGCCACTCGCTCCAGGCCGGGAAGGCCGTGATCGCGCGCATGTATTCGCGCGCGACGGCGCCGACCTCCACCCCATAGGTGTGAAAGCGCGAGACGACCGGCGCATACATCGCGTCGGCCGCGCCGAACGCGCCATGGAGAAACGGGCCGCCTTGCCCGAAGCGCCTGCGGCAATCGCTCCAGATCGCCTCGATGCGCGCCACATCGGCTGCGGCGTCGACCGCGAGCGGGTGCGGCTTCACCGGACGGCGCATGTTCATCGGCAATTCACGCCGCAGCGCCTGGAAACCGGCGTGCATCTCCGCAGAAATCGCGCGCGCATGCGCCCGCGCCTGCGCATCGCGCGGCCACAGGCTGGCCTCGGGAAACTTTTCCGCCAGGTATTCAAGGATCGCCAGCGATTCCCAGACACGCGTGTCGCCCTCGATCAGCACCGGCACCTTTCCGGCCCCGCTCAAAGCCGTGAGGCGCGATTTGAAATCCGGCGCGTCGAGCGGAATCACCGTTTCCTCGAACGCGATCCGCGCGACCTTCATCGCCAGCCATGGCCGGAACGACCAGGACGAGTAGTTTTTGTTGCCGATGACGAGTTGAAGGCCCATGGACGCTCCGTCCCGTGCTCATCGGGGCGAGAATTGAGCACAGTCGTCCGGCGCGAGCAAACAAGCCGGCGGATCAGAGCAGGCCGGCGACTGCGGCGACGAGAGAAACGACGAGGACGGCCGCCGCAACGAAGAGCACGGTCAGCGCGGGCGCGATCCACCGTATGATGGCTGGCCGGCGATCGGCCCCCACCTCCGCCCTTTCGTTGTCAGAGGGCGCAAAAAGCGCTCCGCCCGGCATGGCAATCCCTCCCCAGGGGACGGCGGGCAAGAACGAGGGCCAAGGACTTCGCGCTCCGGAGGCGGCGCGCGACCCGATCGCTGATGCCGACGAGCAAAATGTATCGCGGGGATTGGTGAATGTTTGGTGAAGGAAACGAACCGGTCCCGCTATCCACAGCGCGGGCCGTACACAAGGGGTCAGGGACCGGGAAACAATTCGGCGGTTTTGCCCGTGAGCCGATAGAGCAGCAGGCCTATCCATTCGTGCACGGCGACGTCGGTTCGCCGCAGACCTTCGCTGACGGAGGGGAACGGCCTGACCCTATCGATCGGGCCGGTCGTGCGCCAATCGACCGGATAGGCCTCGACCGGAAAGCCCACCGCCCGGAATACGGCGATCGCGCGCGGCATATGGTAGGCGGAGGTCAGCAGCAGCCAACGCTGGCCCGGCCGCGGATTGGCAATCAACCGCGAGAACACCGCGTTCTCGACCGTGTTGCGCGACTGCTCCTCGGCCGTGATGCGTTCATGCGGGACCCCCAAAGCCTCCAACTGGCGGACCGCGAACGCCGCCTCCGCCTCCTCGCCAAAGATCAAGGCGTTGGTGCCGCCGGAAAAGATGATGCGCAGGTTCGGGTAGCGGCGAGCCAACTCAACGGCAACGGTCACCCGCTCAGCGGCCTCGTTGAGTGCCGTCGCCCCGCGCGCGGCCGATACGTCTTCTGCAATAATACCGCCGAGCACGATGACGCCGTCGGGCGCGCCGTGCGAGGCGTCCCAGGGCGGAAAACGCTCTTCCAGCGGCAGCATCAGCAGATTGCCGAGCGGCGATAGTCCAAACAGTGCGAGCAGCACCAGGCTCGTCACCACGAGCCAGCTGGCGAGCCGCCTAGAGCGCGTCAGCAGGAGAACGAGCCCGACCAGCCCGATCGTTATCAGCAGGTTCGAAGGGAGAGCGAAAAAGCCGAGGACCTTGGAAAGGATGAAGAACATCCCGAGAGGCCGTTATGACCGCGATTTGCGCCACGCGGCATAGCGTGCCTTGGCCTCGTCGTTGGGCGGATAGAGGCCGGGCAGTTTCACGCCGTTCTCGACTTCGCCGACCACCCAGCTTTCGTAGAGTTCGTGCTCGGCGCCTTCGTGCGCGACGAACTCGACCATCGCCTGCGGAATGACGACCGCGCCGTCGTCGTCGGCGACGATCACGTCGCCAGGAAAGATCGCGCATCCGCCGCAGCCGATCGGCTGCTGCCAGCCGACGAAGGTCAGCCCGTTGACCGAGGCTGGCGCGGCAACGCCGGAACACCAGATCGGAAGCCCGCTCCTGCCCACCCCGGCGCGGTCGCGCAGCACGCCGTCGGTCACGAGGGCGGCAATATTGCGCTTCTTCATCCGTGCGCAAAGAATATCGCCGAAAATGCCGGCGTCGGGCACGCCCATGGCGTCGGCGACCACGACAGCACCTTCCGGCATCTCCTCGATCGCGGCGCGAGTGGAAATCGGGCTGCCCCAGCTTTCCGGCGTGGCCAGATCCTCCCGCACCGGGACGAAGCGCAGGGTGAACGCCGGCCCGACGACCCGCTCATCCGTTCCGGAAAGCGGCTTCGGGCCGTTCATCCAGCAGCGCCGGATGCCTTTCCGCAGCAGAATCGTGGTGATCGTCGCTGTCGTCACCTGGCGCAGAATATCAAACAACATGTCGCGCATCGTCCGCCTCGCTCAAAAAGCGCCCTTGCGCAGCCAATCGCCGATCCGGCCGACGGCTTCGCGCATCTCCGCGCCGGCCCCGGCATAGCACAGGCGCAGGAAGTTCTTGCCGTGCACGGGGTCGAAGTCGATTCCCGGCGTCGACGCCACACCTGCCTCCTCGAGCATGCGCGTCGCGAAGGTGAAGCTGTCGTTCGAGAATCGCGACACGTCGGCGTAGAGATAGAACGCGCCGTCGGGGGGAAGAAACGTGTCGAGCCCGGCGCCGGGCAATCCGTCGAGCAGGATGCGCCGGTTGTCCTCATAGCCGTGACGCACCTCTTCGAGCTCTGGGCGTCCGTCGAAGGCGGCTTCGGCGGCGATTTGGGAGAGCGTGGGTACGGAGATCGCCAGATTCTGCTGCAAGCGCTCGACCGTCCGCACCAGCGCCGGCGGAACCACCATCCACCCGATCCGCCATCCGGTCATGCAGAAATATTTGGAAAACGAGTTGACGACGATGGCATCCGGCGAAATGCGGGCGGCGGTCTCGGCGGCAAAGGCATAGTCGAGGCCGTGATAGATTTCGTCGGAGATCACGGCGATGCCGGCCTCCTCGGCGCAGCGGATAAGCTCCGCCAGCGCCGCGGCGGTCATCATGGTGCCGGTTGGATTGGCGGGCGAGGCCAGGATGATGCCTTTGAGCTCTCGCGCGCGATGCAGCGCGAGCAAGGCCTCGCCGGTGAGCGACCATCGCGCCGACGCGGTCGTCTCGATGCCGACGGGCTCGCACCCGAGCGCGGCGAGGATGTGCCGATAGGGTGGATAGCCGGGTAGCGCCATGGCCACGCGGTCGCCGGCCTCGAACGCCGCCAGGAAAGCCAGCATGAAGCCGGCCGAGGAGCCGGTGGTAACGACGATCCGGGCAGGATCGAGATCGAGGCCGTGCCATTCGCCGTAGGCGCGGGCGATGCGCCGCCGCAGCGAGGCGATTCCAAGTGTTTCCGTATAGCCGAGCGGGCCCGAGGAGAGCGCGGCGCGCGCCGCGGCGATTGCCGTTGCCGGCGCGGCGGCCGCCGGCTGGCCGACTTCCATGTGGATGATGCGCCGGCCCTGCGCCTCAAGCCGCGCTGCCGCCGCGACCACGTCCATCACCATGAATGGCGGCACAGCGCCGCGCGTCGACGGCTGCAGCAGGAATTTCGCCCGCTCGAGCATCAATTCGCCTTGACGATCAGGATCATCGACCGGCGCCGCCCCGGTACTGCCGCATTCGCCGGGTTTCGTGACGGCGGGGGCTTTCGCTGCTGCGTTGCGCCGGCCGAGTGTTGACCGTAACTGGCTCCATCCATAGCCTCGGTCCCTGACCGGGGGACCGAAGCTTTGTTGCAGAATGATTGTCGAGAAACCTCCTAGCAAGCGGCGACGAATGAGGCCAGCCTTGCGCGCCGTCGCGCTTGCCACGGCTGTCGCGGTCGCCATTGGCGGCATGCCGGCGCGCGCGCAGACCGGCGCCTCGGCCGGCATCCCGATGATTCGCGATGCCGAGATAGAACAGCTCCTGCGCGAATACACGCAGCCGATCCTGCGCGTCGCCGGGCTGAGCCAGCAAAACGTTCACGTGGTGATCATCAACGAGAACGCCTTCAACGCCTTCGTGATGGACGCGCACCGCATCTTCGTATTCTCCGGCGCCTTGATGCAGGCGACAACGCCCAACCAGATGATTGGCGTTTTCGCCCACGAGACCGGACACATCGCCGGCGGGCACCTGTCCAAGATGCGCCAGGAACTGGCCAATGCGCAGACGGCGGCGATCGTCGCCATGCTGCTCGGCGTCGGCGCCATGGTGGCCGGGGCGCGTTCCAACAGCATGGACATGAGCCAAGTCGGTATGGCGGCGCTCAGCGCGCCGCAAGCCTACCTGCAGCACACGCTTCTCGCCTATCAGCGCGCCCAGGAGGAACAGGCCGACCGCGCCGGCGTGCGCTTCCTCACCATGACCGGCCAATCGGCCAAGGGCATGTATGAGACGTTCAAGCACTTCGCCGACGAGGTCATGTTTTCGTCGAGCACCATCGATCCGTATGTGCAGAACCACCCGATGCCCAGCGAGCGCATGGCGGCGCTCGCGGAAATGGCAAAGACGCCGTACTGGGACAAGAAGGACCCGGCCGAGCTGCAATTCCGCCACGACATGATGCGGGCGAAGCTGTACGGCTTCACCGAGCGGCCGGGCGCGGTCATGCGGCACTATCCGGCAACCAATAACAGCATCCCGGCGCGCTATGCCCGCGCCATCTCCGCATACCGTTTCGGCGACCTGCGCGCCGCCGTCGGGCAGATCGACGGCCTGATCGGGGCAATGCCGAGCTACCCGTATTTCTACGAGCTCAAGGGCCAAGCGCTGCTCGAAGGCGGACACCCAGCGGAGGCGATCGCGCCGCTGCGCCACGCGGTCGAGCTTGCGCCCAATCCCGCCCTCATTCAGATCACGCTTGCCCAGGCGCTCATCGCTACCAACAACGCCAAGACGGCGGACGAGGCGGTGCCGCTGCTGCGGGCGGCGATCGCCAAGGAGCCGGAAAGCGGCGACGCCTATGAGCAGCTGGCGATGGCCTATGGCCGCAAGGGCGACCTGGGTGATGCCGATCTTGCCTCGGCGCAGGCGGCCTTCGCACGCGGCGACAACAAGACTGCCCGCGAACTCGCCGCGCGCGCCAAGATGCGTTTCCCGGTCGGCTCGCCGGGCTGGGTGAGAGCCGACGACATCGTCGCCTTCAACAAGAACCTGAAGCAGAATCCGCTCCGGGCCGGTCAATAATCGCGCAAAAGGACAGTGAACATGAAATCGAGCCCCCGCACGGCAATGCTCTTCGCCGCCGCGATGCTGCTGGCCCTCCCCACCGCGGCATCGGCAGAAACGCAAAAGTTCTCCCCCGAGCAGCGCCACGAGATCGAAGGCATCGTCAAGGAATACCTTCTCGCCCACCCGGAGGTGATGCAGGACGTGATTGCGGAGCTGGACAAGCGCCAGCAGGCGGCCGAGCTTGAAAAGCATCGCTCCGCGGTCGAAGAGAACAGCAAGGCCCTTTTCAGTTCGCCGCACCAGGTCGTTCTCGGCAATCCGCAGGGCAATGTCACCATGGTCGAGTTCTTCGACTACAATTGCGGCTTCTGCCGCCGCGCCCTTGCCGACATGCTCGATCTCCTGAAGTCCGATCCAAATCTCAAGTTCGTGCTCAAGGAGTTTCCGGTTCTCGGCGAGGGATCGGTTGAAGCCGCCCACGTCGCGGTCGCGGCACGCATGCAGGACGCGACCGGCAAGAAGTACATCGAATTTCACCAGAAGCTGCTCGGCGGTCGCGGTCAGGCCGACAAGGCCCGCGCGCTGGCGGTCGCCAAGGATGTCGGATTCGACATGGCGCGAATCGAGAAGGACATGGCGAGCGACGAGGCCAAGAAGACCATCGAAGAGAACATGAAGCTCGCCGACGCGCTCGGCGTCAGCGGCACGCCGAGCTACGTGGTCGGCAGCGAGGTGGTGATCGGAGCGGTCGGGCTTGACGCGCTGCGCGACAAGATCACCGCCGAACGCAAGTAGCGCACACTGCCGCCGGACGGGCCGCGCTTGCCTGCGGCGCGGGAGCGCCGATCCGGCGCGCAGGCGCTCGGCAGACCGGCAGGCTTCCCCTTTGCGAGTGCCGTTCGTATAAACGCAATTCGGCGCGGCGGGCGTTGCCGCCGCCGATGATAGGGCGTGCGGCACTCGCTGATGTCGAAGATCATCTACATCCTCAACGGCCCCAGTCTCAATCTGCTTGGGACGCGCGAGCCGGAGATCTACGGCCGCTCCACGCTGGCGGACGTTGAGAAGCTGTGCCGGTCGACGGCGGAACGCCACGGCTTTGCCGTCGAGTTCCGACAATCCAACCACGAGGGCGCCATTGTCGACTGGATACAAGAGGCGCGCGCGAAGGGCGCCGCCGGACTCGTTCTCAACCCCGCAGGCTACACCACGACCTCGGTCGCGATTCTTGACGCGCTGCTGGCGATGGAGGCGCCGGTGGTTGAGGTGCACATCAGCAACATTCATGCCCGCGAGCCGTTTCGCCGCCACTCCTATGTGTCGCGCGCGGCGCGCGCCGTCATCTGCGGTTTCGGCATCGAGGGCTACGCGCTTGCCATCGCCGGCCTTGCCGCGATGACTGCCGCCACCCAAGGTCGTGCGAAGGATTGATCGTGGCGCGTAAGTCCGGGAGCCGGTTGATGCCGAAGACGCCTGCGATCGATCACGCCGTGATCCGCGAGCTGGCAAAGCTGCTCGATGAAACCGGCCTCACCGAGATCGAGTTCCAGCGCGACGGCGTGTCGATCCGGGTCGCCCGAAATGTGCACGTGTCGGCGCGAGGGCGAGCCGCGGAATTGCCGATCGGCGGCGCGGCGGCGACCGCGCTCGTAGGGCCGGTCCAGGCCACCGCCCCCATCGACCCGACGCAGCATCCCGGCGTCGTCGCGTCACCTATGGTCGGCACGGCCTATATCGGCCCATCCCCCGGCGCGCGGCCCTTCGTCGAGGTCGGAAGCGAGGTCAAGGCAGGCGAGACGCTGATCATTATCGAAGCGATGAAGACGATGAATCAGATTCCCGCGCCGCGTTCCGGCACGGTGACCCAGATCCTGGTCGAGGACGGTCAACCGGTCGAATACGGCGAGCCGCTCATGATCATCGAGTGAAGCGACGCGCGAATGGCGAAGGGTGAGCAGCGAATAGGGTCGGCCAGTCTGCGGCCAGAAGCGCCTGTCGCTGTTTCCTCCAGGCGGCGGCCGCATGTTCGATAAGATCCTGATTGCCAACCGGGGAGAGATCGCTCTGCGCGTGCTGCGCGCATGCAAGGAGCTCGGCATTGCGACGGTAGCGGTGCACTCGACCGCCGACGCGGACGCGATGCACGTGCGGCTCGCCGATGAGAGCGTCTGCATCGGTCCGCCGCCAGCCCGCGACAGCTATCTCAACATTCCGGCGCTGCTTGCGGCATGCGAGATCACCGGCGCCGATGCCGTGCATCCGGGCTACGGCTTCCTCGCCGAGAACGCCCGCTTTGCTGAAATTCTCGCCGAGCACAATGTCGATTTCATCGGCCCGCGCCCGGAGCACATCCGCCTCATGGGCGACAAGATCGCGGCGAAACGCGCCGCCAAGCAACTCGGCATCCCGACCGTTCCCGGCTCCGATGGCGGCATCGGCTCCGACGCGGAGGCATACCGATTGGCGCGCGACGTCGGCTTTCCGCTGATGCTCAAGGCCTCCGCCGGAGGCGGCGGGCGCGGCATGAAGGTCGTACGTGCCGAGAGCGAGCTCGCCTCGGCGCTGGCGACCGCCCGCGCGGAAGCCAAGGCCTCGTTCGGCGACGACACGCTCTATCTGGAGAAATACCTGGAACGGCCGCGCCATATTGAAATCCAGGTGCTGGGCGACGGCAAGGGCCGCGCCATCCATCTCGGCGAGCGCGACTGCTCGCTGCAACGCCGCCACCAGAAGGTCTGGGAGGAAGGCCCCTCGCCCGCCCTCAACACCGCCGCCCGCGACCAGGTCGCCGAAACCGTGGCCAAGGCGATGCGCGACATCAAATATCTCGGCGCCGGCACCGTCGAATTCCTCTACGAGGACGGCAAGTTCAACTTCATCGAGATGAATACCCGCATCCAGGTAGAGCACCCGGTGACCGAGATGATCACCGATATCGACCTCGTCGCCGAGCAGATCAGGGTCGCGGCCGGCAATGACCTGGCGCTCGCGCAGGGCGATGTGAAGTTCCACGGCCACGCCATTGAATGCCGCATCAATGCCGAGAATCCGGTGTCGTTCCGCGCGTCGCCGGGCAAGATCGTGCACTACCACCCGCCCGGCGGATTGGGCGTGCGCATCGATTCCGCGGTCTACCACGGCTATGCGATTCCGCCGTTCTACGACTCGCTCGTCGGCAAGCTCATCGTCCACGGCAAGACACGCAGCGAATGCCTCATGCGCCTGCGGCGCGCGCTCGACGAGGTGGTGATCGAGGGCATCGAGACGACGCTGCCGCTGTTCCGCGCCCTGGCGCGCGAGAACGAGATCATCGACGGCGATTACCACATCCACTGGCTCGAGGAGTTTCTCGCGCGCGGCTCCCTCGAGCAGTAGAGCGCACAACCCAAAGTCAGTTCCGCGTACCCGAAGGTTGCGTTTGCTCGCTAACAGCGGCGCTCAAGCCGGAACGCAGGCGGCGGTCGATTTCCGAGCGCTCGCGAGGAGGCGGCCGACGAGCGTCGGCACATACGGCTTGGGAACGAAGATCGATCCGGGCACGCGCTCTTGCGCATCCGGCATCCTCCGCGCGGAGGCATAGACGACACCAAGCTCGGGCATCATGTCCCGCGCACGGCGCGCGAGCGCGGCACCGTCCATGCCGCCCGGCAGATTGATGTCGGTGAACAACACGTCGACCGGCGCCGACGCAAGGTGCCGCAAGGCGTCACGCGCATTGCTCACCGTATGCACGGCGAAGCCCTGCTCCCCGAGCGCTTCAGCAACCCACTCGCAGATCAGGAACTCGTCCTCGACAATCAGGACCCGAATCGGCGCAACGTCACTGACTATTGTTTCCATGGCGGCAGCCCACCCTTTCGATCGGCAGCGTAACACCCATGCGACTACAACCGTTCAAATTGAGCAAAATCTTAGTGAAACTATCCTTTGCGAAGCGTTAAGGGGGTGCAGCGCGCAACGCGTCACCTCGGGGCTGGCGGCGCTTCGATCGAACCGCGTGGATCGCCCTTGAACGGCACGCACCGGGGAAGCTAAACGACGGCCATGGCCAGCCGCGAGTCAGCGCTCGTCGACATCACGCCGGAAGTCCTGCTCAAGGCCTACGCCTGCGGCATCTTCCCGATGGCGGAGAGCGCCGACGACCCGGCGCTCTATTGGATCGAGCCGGAGCGGCGGGGCGTCATTCCGCTCGATCGGTTTCACGTGCCGAGCCGCCTGGCCCGCACCGTGCGATCCGCACGCTTTAACGTCCTGGTCGACCGCGATTTCGACGGCGTCATTGCCGGCTGCTCGGAGCCGATGCCGGGGCGGAGCCGGACGTGGATCAATGCCCGTATCCGCGCTCTCTATCGCAAACTCTTCGACCGCGGCGACTGCCACACCGTCGAGGTGTACGAAGGCGGCGAACTCGTCGGCGGCCTCTACGGCGTCAGCCTCGGCGGCGCTTTCTTCGGCGAGAGCATGTTCCACCGCGTGCGCGACGCTTCCAAGGTCGCGCTCGTGCATCTGGTGGCGCGGCTCAAGGCCGGCCACTACCGCCTGCTCGACACGCAGTTCGTGACCGACCACCTGCGCACGTTCGGCGCCGTCGAGGTGTCGCGGCCGGCCTACCACAAGCTGCTCGATGCCGCGCTCATCGGCGACGGAGACTTCGGCGCGCTCGCGGTGGATCGCCCCGTCGCGGGCGGCGAAGTGCTCGCTCGCCTCGCCGCGGCCTGATCGCCTCGAGGCACGCTCGGCGCCAATACCGGGCGCTCGAACGCGCGCCGAGTTGAGGCCGCAAGCGGCCGTGGCAGTTCGTCTGTTGAGCCGACGCGCCCGCGATGTGATCGCTTCCCTGGCGGCTTAGCGCGGTTCCGGCAGGCCGGGCGGCGCCGGGGCTAATGGCGGCCCAGCGGCGGTTGCCGGGGGCGCGACCCGTTGACGCGGCGCGGCCTGGCGCACGCGGGGCTGACCGGGAGGGTGCGTGTTTGCCGCGCCGGCGGCAGGGGCAGGCGCAGGCGGCAGGACCGGCTGAGCGACCGGCGTCTGCTGTGGCGAGGCGCAATCGGTCAGCCAAACGTCGTAGATCGGATGCTCGACCGCATGCAGGCCCGGGCTGGCGGCGAACATCCACCCGGTGAAGATGCGCTTGACCTCCCCCTGGAGCGTCACCTCGTCGACTTCGAGAAAGGCGTCGGTGTTCGTCGGCTCGGTCGGCGGGCGCGTGTAGCACACCCGCGCGGTGACCTGCAGCGCCCCGAATTGCACCGTTTCGCCGATCGACGCGTCGAAGGCGATGATGCGGCCGGTGATCTTGTCGAGTCCGGAGAAGACCGCCCGCCCATTTGCGATCTTTTGCGTCGGCATTTCGGTGATGATCGTGTCGTCCGGCCTCGGTGCCGTGTCTGCCGGCTGGGGCGGAGGCGGATTGGCCGGCTGCGGCGTAACGCGCGTGCGCTCAACGGGCGGCGGCGCCTGGCCGGGAGCGGCTGGCGGGGCGGTCGTCGCGCCGGCTGGCGGCGGCAAGGGCTGCCTTTGGACCCCGGAGGGTGAACGCGTCGCCGGAAACGCCGGCCCCGATTCTTGCCCCGGAAATCGTACCGGCGGCGGCTGTGCCGGGAACGCGCCGTTGGGAATATCGGCCGGCGGGCGCGGCGGCGCGTCGCCGAAAGTGGATTGGGCCGCGACCGGTCCCGCCGCAAGCGTTCCGCCGAGCGTGGCCAAAAGGACGGCGATACGGAGCATGGAACCTTACGCGCGATCGAGTTTCGGCGCGTGATCGCGTCGCGCCGGTTAACATGCCGAATGCGGCGAATCCAGGGATCAGTGAAACTGTCGGGCTTGGATACCTTACCTTCCCGGCGTCCAGGCCTTGTAGTCGCCGGTCGCCTTGGGGCGGCGCCCCTGCGCCAACGTCGAGCCGCTTGGGCGCTGGGCGCCCGCCGTACCGGTGAGGTTCGGCCGATGCGGCTTCTCCCAACGGTATTGTCTCACCTTCTCCTGCGTTGGTGGCGCGTCAACGGTGTGGTGCAGCCAGCCGTGCCAGCTCGGCGGCACCGTGGAAGGCTCCGCGATTCCCCGGTAGATCACCCACCGCCGTTCCAGGCGCAGCGTGGGGTCGATCTTGCCTGCCTTGGTCCGGAAATAGCGGTTGCCGAATTCGTCCTCGCCGACGAATTCGCCGTAGAGCCGCGTCCATAGCTGCGTGCCGAAGGTCTGGCCGTTCCACCAAGTAAACAGCCGCAGCAGGAAGTTCTTCATCACCGATCGCGCGCGCTCGTGCCGGGCAAGGCCGCGTTGATGGCATTTCGCGCGTTTTCTGTCCAGGCAAGCGCGCCGGGTAGACCGGAAAACACGCTCTCCGGCACGAATGACAAGGGTTTCGTGTTATCCTCCGCGAGATGTGGCAGGCGATTGTCGAACGCATAAGAAGCGAGTTCGGCGGGACGCTGTCCTCCGCGGCGGATTGGGCCCTGTCAGCGGCGCTGCTTGTCGGTGCCGGGGTTGCGGCATGGCTGCTGCATGCCGGGATCCTCGCGCTCGGGCGCCGGCTGTCCGGCGAGCGGCGGCCGTACCTGCGGTCGGTGCTGGGCGCCACCAAGTATCCGACCCGAGTCGCGCTTTTGCTGGTTGCGCTTGCGATCGCCCTGTCCACGGCGCCGCTCGAGCCCGCGACCAAGGACTTTTTGGCCCGGCTGCTGGGGCTGGCGACGATTTGTCTGCTCGGCTGGGTCGCGGCAACCGCACTGCGTGTGGCAAGCGACCTCTACCTCCGCCGCTTCCGGCTTGACGTCGAGGACAATCTCCTGGCGCGCAAGCACGTGACGCAGGTGCGGGTTCTTGTGCGCGTGCTCGATGCGGTGATCGCGCTGGTGACCGTCGGCTTCGCGCTGATGACCTTCGAGGCGGTGCGCCAATATGGAGTGACGCTGTTCGCCTCGGCCGGCGTCGCCGGCATCGTCGCCGGCCTCGCGGCGCGGCCGCTGCTCACCAACTTTCTCGCCGGCGTGCAGATTGCCGTGGCCCAGCCGATCCGCATCGACGATGCCGTGATCGTCGAGAACGAATCGGGCCGCATCGAGGAGATCACGCTCAACTACGTCGTGGTGCGACTGTGGGACTGGCGGCGCATGATCGTTCCGCTCAGTTACTTCATCGAGAAACCTTTCCAGAACTGGACCAGAACCGGCAACGAGCTGATCGGAAGCGTATTTCTCTACGTCGACCACACCGCGCCGGTCGAAGCGATCCGCGAGAAGCTTGCCGAGATTGCCTCGCAATCCAAACTGTGGAACGGCAAGGTCGTCAGCCTTCAGGTCAGCGACTGCCGGGAAACCACGATCGAGCTGCGCGCGCTCGTCAGCGCCAACAACGCATCGGCGGTCTGGGATCTGCGCTGTGAAGTCCGCGAAAAGCTGATCGATTTTCTTCGGCGCGAACACCCCGAAGCGCTGCCGCGGCGCCGCTATGAGGCCGCGGACAAGGCCGCGACGCTGCCGCAGGAAGCACGCGAGGTCCGCGCCGCGCGACGCTGATCGCGCCGAACGGCGCGGTCAGGCTTGCTGCGCTTCGAGGAGAGCGGCGGCGATTGCCGCCCATTCATCCGCAAGTTCGCCCGTTGCCGGTGGGCGCCGCGCCTGGCGATACCAATAGCGGGCGTTGTCGAGGTCGCCTTCGACGCGGTGCAGGTAGGCGTGGACCCAGGCACATTCGGGCCCGTCCTCGCTCATCGCCAAAGCATGCGCCTTGTCCCACTCGTCCTTGCCGGCCCACCACAATGCGGTGAGTGCGAGCAAAAGTCCGGCCGGCGGCGCGGCTTTGGCGAGCGAAGCATTGAAGGCGGCGGGAGTCATCGGACGGCTCACTGGTCAATCGCGACGCCACCAAGGCTCGGGCGCGAACCGTCCCGCCGCCTGCTCGATCACGGCGCCAAGCGCGAACAACGCCTCCTCGGCAAAGGGCCGGCCGATGAGCTGCAGGCCGAGCGGAAGATCCTCGGCGTCGAGCCCGCTCGGGACGGAAATGCCCGGCAGGCCGGCGAGGTTGACCGTCACCGTGAACACATCGTTGAGGTACATTTCGACCGGATCGGCACGGCCCTTTTCGCCGATGGCAAATGCCGCGGACGGCGTCGTCGGTGTGAGAACCGCGTCGATGCCGCCAGCAAAGCACTCCTCGAAATCGCGCTTGATCAGCGTCCTCACCTGCTGCGCGCGCAGGTAGTAGGCGTCGTAGTAGCCGGCGGAAAGGACGTAGGTTCCGATCATGATGCGCCGCCGCACTTCCTTGCCGAAGCCGGCGGCACGCGTGCGTTCGTACATCTCGATCACGTCGCGGCCAGGAACCCGCAGCCCGTAGCGCACGCCGTCGTAGCGGGCGAGATTGGACGAGGCTTCCGCCGGAGCAACGATGTAGTACGCGGCCAGCGCGTATTTGGTGTGCGGCAGCGATATGTCGACGATCTCGGCGCCGGCGTCCTTGAGCCATTGCGCGCCGCGCTGCCACAAATCCTCTATCTCGGAAGCCATGCCTGGCGTCCGATATTCCTTGGGGATGCCGATGCGCATGCCTTTGACCGATGCGCCGACAGACTGCTCGTAGTCGGGCACCGGACGTTCAGCGCAGGTCGTATCTTTGCCGTCAGGCCCGGCCATCGAGCGCAGCAGCAGCGCGCAGTCGCGGACGGTGCGTGCAAACGGACCGGCCTGATCGAGCGAGGAGGCGTAGGCCACGACGCCCCAGCGCGAGCAGCGGCCGTAGGTTGGCCTCATGCCGACGACACCGCAAAACGCCGCCGGCTGGCGGATCGAGCCGCCGGTATCGGTGCCGACCGCGCCGCCGCAGAGCCTGGCGGCCACCGCCGCCGCCGAACCGCCCGAGGAGCCGCCGGGCACCAGCTTTGCGTCCGAGCCGCGCCGCCGCCATGGCGACACCACCGGTCCGAAATGCGACGTCTCGTTCGACGAGCCCATGGCAAACTCGTCGTTGTTGGTCTTGCCGAGCAACACCGCGCCGTCGCGCCAGAGGCTTGCGGTCACCGTCGACTCGTAGGCCGGAACGAAATTGTCGAGGATGTGCGAGCAGGCGGTCGTGCGCACGTCGGCGGTGCAGAACACGTCCTTGACGCCGAGCGGCAGACCCGCGAGCGGCCCGCCCTCACCGTTCACGAGCCGCGCATCCGCGAGGCGCGCCATTTCGCGCGCGCGATCCGGCGTCTCCAGCACGAACGCGTTGAGCGCGCGCGCCTTCTCGATGGCGGCGAGGTGCGCTTCGGCTAGTTCGGTCGCCGAAAACTCCCTCCGACGCAGCGCATCGCGCGCCTGCGCCAGAGTGAGCGAAGTGAGGTCGGTCATCCGGCCGTCGGATCGTCGCAGGCAAAATTCGTCTTGTCGGCGGCCGCGGGCTTCTTCTGTTCGGTCGACGGCGATGGCGGCTTGCCGGGGAAATCCGCGAATGGCGACCGCAGCGCCGCCGGACTATCGGGCGAATTGAGGCCGCGGCTTTCCAGATAGAGCCACATCAATTCCTGTTCGCAGGCGATGCACATCATTCCACCACTTTCGGAACGAGAAAAAAATGATCCTCGCGCGCCGGCGCGTTCGCCATGATGGCGTCGGCGATGCCGCCGTCGGTGACCTCGTCCTTGCGCACCTTCATCGCCATGGGCGTCACCGACGTCATCGGCTCGACGCCGTCGACCTCAGCTTCCGCAAGCTGCTCGACGAAAGCGAGGATAGCGTTGAGCTCGCCGCGAAGATGCTCGACCTCGTCCTCGGCAACAGCGAGGCGCGCCAGATGCGCTACGCGGCGGACGGTGTCGGCGTCGACGGACATTGCAGCGGCTCAAGCCTCGAGTGTGCGGCGCGAAAATTTCGCTATAGCAGCGCGAAGTTTTCAGTTTCGCTATAGCAGACAGTAGCCTTGCGGCCAACTGCGCAAAAGGCAGTGGGAAGTCAAGGTATTTCAACGCCGTTCTGATAAACGGGCGCTAATCGGCGTCTTTGAACCTAAACAACAAATCGACGCTGTCAGAATGGACGGGGGCGCGTCATGAGCGCGAACCTCGTCAAATACGAAGCCGCCCGCGCCATCGCCATCCGGGACACATCAAAATACCAGCTCATGCCGGACATGAGTCCGGCCGAATTCGAGGCGCAAGGCTGACATTGCGCAGCGGGGCGTGGTGGTGCCCATCGATGTCGACGAGCAGGGGGAAATTCTCGATGGCCATCACCGCTATCGGGCGTGGGTTGATCTTCAGAAGAACGAGCCGCCGCCGACTATCGTGCGCGAAGGCCTCTCCGAGCAAGCGCGCTTTCGCATGCAAAAACAACATTCTGCGCCGCCACCTGACGCGCGAGCAAGTACGCGGGCTTATCGCCGAGCAATTGAAGGATTTGCCGGAATCGGCAGACAACCGAATCGCCGAGGAGCTTGGCGCTGAGAGCATACGCCGAGGAACTGGGTCAACTGGGCGATGCGAATGACCTGCCAACTGAAGTGAAGCTGCAGATGTTCGCGGCTGGCCTAAGCGCTGAGCAATCGTGCTAGTATGGCGTGCGGTGAAGGGACTGCCATGGTGGAGACCCGGAAACTCGCAGCCTTCTTGCGGCGGATGTGGTCGGATTCAGCAAGCTTGCCGGGTCCGACGAGGAGCGGACACTTGCCCGCCTCCGAGCTGGAACCGCGATTTCGGCCAGAACTAGCAAGGTAAGGGCCAGCAGGGTCAAGGCCAGGCGATATGAACGACCTCGGCCGCGCCGGAGAAGCCATGAGCGAGGCGGAGGGCAGTCTCGGCGAGGGCAACGCCGACAGCGCCGTCGACTCGCAAGGGCGCGCGCTCGATGCCTTGCGCAAGGGCGCGCAGGGTCTGGCGCAATCGATGCAGCAGCAGATGGGATAGAAAGCTGCCGGCGCGCGTCATCGTTCATCCCGCCGCGGGGCTTGGGGGTTCAAGATTGCCACGGATCGCGACGGCCTCCCGTGGTATTTGTGGATTCGAGGCTTGAGTGGTTTCCTTTGGGGGGTATAGCGCGGCCTTATGAGTAGCTTCACCTTGCCCGTCCCGCCTCTCGCCTTGCCTGGTGGGCACTTGGTCACCGGCCCGGTATAGGCCGCGATCGCCGCCGCCATCTCCTGCCTGATCCGCGCCTCGTCGGCCTTCCGCGTCATGCTGCGAATCGCCGTCACCTCTCCGGTCCGATCCTTACCGGCACTCCCGGCTCACCGCCAGCACCCCGGGGCGACGCCCGTTTTGTTTGGCTGCCGCGGCCCGCCGTGCGAACATCAATGGCGGACTTTGGCGCGGCCTATGCACGCAACTCAAAAATTTTCCATCGCGCGCGTGCCGTTCAAGAATTGCTTGTTCATTGGTTCTTCTTTTGATTTCCCCGCCGCCGCCAGTAGTCAAACCGGATTCAAAAAACCTGCCAGGGCCAGCTGGCGATGGCCGTGGCGATGATCTATCCAAGAGCCGGAGAAGGGTAGGATCGGCCGCTGGAGTGGGGCATCACTTAAGGTTAGTGTATTTATCGCGTGCAGCTCCGCTGGCGAGGACGGCGCTTGGCGCGGATTGGAAGAGGAGGTCGCCGGAGAAGTGCGGCGCTTCGCACCGCCGGGCTTGCTATGGGCTGAGCGCAGCTTCTCACCCGTATTCCCTCGGAAATTCCCGGACAATGCATAATCGTCGGCCAGAAGAATACTTGAAGGATACAACCGGCAACCGGCGTTTTTGTCCGGCCAGTGCGAAGCGATTTGACCTTAAGGCAATTAGACGCGACCGCGAGCAACTGTGGGCCGAAGCTGCGCGTGGGGCGCCGGACAATGAGGGCGCCTTCGCGAGCAACGCTACCCCTCGGGCGCTTCTGCCCCCGATCGGCGCCGGAACAGGGCTGAGTTTCGGGAGTTCCTGAGTATTCAGGGGATTC
The DNA here is from genome assembly GCA_963833665.1 of uncultured Alphaproteobacteria bacterium. Classification (GTDB taxonomy): domain Bacteria; phylum Pseudomonadota; class Alphaproteobacteria; order Rhizobiales; family Xanthobacteraceae; genus BOG-931. The sequence goes on from CAWHZA010000072.1 coordinate 88,327, forward strand.
CAGGGGCGCTGCTGATGGCTCCGGGAGATCACGCATGAAGTTTCTCAATCGTGCTTCGGTGCTGGCCACATTTGCCCTGTTCTCAGTGCCGGCGATTGTTACGGTAGGGGCCGCCGAGACGGCCAAGGCCCTGCTCAAAGACGCAAAAGGCCAGGATGTGGGCTCCGTCTCATTTGTTCAGACTCCCGCCGGCGTGCTGCTTCGGCTTTCGCTCATAGACGTGCCGACGGGAGAGCATGCCTTTCACATCCATGCCGTCGGCAAGTGTGAGCCGCCAGGCTTTGACTCAGCAGGCGGGCATTTCAATCCGGCCAATGCGCGCCACGGCATGATGTCGGGTCCGGGACACGCCGGCGACATGCCGAACCTGCACGTTCCGGCAAGCGGCGCCCTCGATCTCGAAGTGCTCAACGCCTCGATCACCCTCGACAAGGATAAGCCCAACTCGGTTTTTCATGCCGGCGGCACTGCGATCGTGATCCACGCCGGCAAGGACGACTATACAAGTGATCCGGCCGGAAATGCCGGAGGTCGCATCATCTGCGGCGTGATTAGTGAGTGACGAACTTCGGGCCGTGAAGCGACCACGCTGATCTCGTCAATTGCGGCTCACTCGCATAGGGTTCGCAGCGCCCTATGCGCCGACGGCCGAAGTATAGGCTTCTGGACGCTGATACATGAAGTTGAGCCCGTGGCCGACAACGAACAGCACCGCGCGGCTCTGCAGGAGCTCAATCGCAACTACATCCGTTCCGTGGATGAAGCCGACGTTGCCTGGTTTGACGCCAATCTCGCGGCCGATTTTTTCAACACCAACCCCGATGGCACCTTCATCGACCGCAAGGCCTTTCTTGCGCAGATCGGTCGCGGCTCCTCCGTCAAGAACATCCGCGAGCACGATGTGATCATCCGCATCCTTGGCGATTTCGCCATCATCCACGCGCGCACCAGCTACCAGAAGGCGGACGGCACCCAGGGGGCCGGCCGCTACACCGATGATTGGCGGCTTCACGACGGGCGCTGGCAATGCGTCTCGGCCCACGTCACGCGCCTCTAGCCCAAAACGCCGCTTGGTGGCCGCCCGCCAACTCTCTATTCCCAGGCGATAGATAGTCGACGGTCTTCAACAATCAAATGCCGAACGCGACAATCGCCACCAAATGCGCCATTGCTGGCGGGGGCCCGGCGGGATGATGCTCGGGTACCTGTTAGCGCGGCGCCGGTGTCGATGTTGCCGTGCTGGAGAAGCATGCGGATTTTTTTTCGCGATTTCCGGGGCGACACCATTCATCCGTCAACGCTCGATGATGGTCGAGCTCGACCTGCTCGAAGAGTTCCTACGGCTTCCGGCTGAAAACTCGCGGTGTCGCGCCGGCCCAATTACGACGAGCCCGAAGCATGGGTTTCACCTCCGGATGCTGCTGCTCTGCGCGGGTCCCGCGATGCCTGAGCAAACAATTATCGCCAGGGACCTGCAGACGATTGTTGACCTCTTGGCCGCTGCGAGAATGCTCGACATGAGCGGCTCCGCAGAAGCGGATCCGGCCGGCCTCTCGGCGATGGTTTTCCAAAGCACCCCCTCCACTAGGTCGTCTGCTGTTCGGGCCAGCCCGGTGTGGCAGCCGTCCACACCTACCCGCTTGCAGGAAGGCCGGAAAAGGCGAATATTCACACAAACTCGGGAGCCGTCCGGGGATTGGTGGATCGCCGTTAAGCATAGCTCGCCGGAGAGCCGAGGGCTTCTCAGGTTTGAGCCGTTCAGAGCGGCTGCCTCAGCGCTTGAGTCGTCAGAGCAGCGGTCCGGGAGATCACGTCTCGACAGTCTCGTCGCCAGTCCCCAGCTTTGGCAACAACCGGCTTCGTTGGCCGCGTCCCGCGCTCTCGCGGCACCGCACGCCGTTCGCCCGTGTTTCCGCGACCGGAGCTCGCGCCCATCTCCCGATCAGCTGGCGAGCGCTCTCGCTGCACTCGATCCCGCCAGGCAGCCGTCCACACCTACCCGTCTTGCAGGAAGGCCGGAAAAGGCGAATATTCACACAAACTCGGGAGCCGTCCGGGGATTGGTGGATCGCCGTTAAATTAGCCATACTCGCGAGCTCATCAAACGCAGAGATCCGAGGGAGGAACCTTATGAAGTCAGCTCCGCTTTGCCTGCTAATATTGTTCGCCTCACCGGCTTTTGCCCAAGAGCAATGCGCGAGCGTAATTGCTCTATCTAAAATTGTTTCGACTTCGACATCGAGCGAGTCGGACGTGGAGAATCACGCATCGAATTTCTGTTCCGAATATAGCCGACACAGGTCGGACAGTACCACTTATAATTTCGGCGCAAGTTATGAGTTCCTATCCGCCTCTTTCGGGAGTGGCCATGCATCAGCCGATGACGTTGCAAGTAAATTCTGCTCTTCCGATAGTTCGGGCCACGCATCAGCCGGGGCATACCAGAGTTATATAGAGAATATTGCTCCTGGCGCCTACGGTGCGTATGCAAAGTGCCTCCAGCTCAAAGACAACAGCATAGAATTTAGCATCCCAGAGGCGACCGTTCTTAAAGACCAGTTTGTATTGACACTAACTTTCAAGCCGGCCGGAAAAAAAGTTCTCGTTTCCTCGCCACTCCATCCAAAGGGGTATCTTGTAGTTGGGATATCAGCAACGAACTTAGCAGAACGATTGAGTCAGAGTCGGTCGCTACGCTTTCATGTAGCCGTTCGAATTATAAGCAACAATCATTTGTGGAGGTCTCCCAACAAACGGATGGGGAGGCGAAATTTTCAGTGCCGTGGCAGGCATATAATGATGAAGGCATTCCTGTGAACGTCATTGCGGATCTAACACGCAAGATAGCAACTGCTAACAGTGAAATTGAAAAGCTCAAGCGGTCTCAGGTACAGGTCGAATCGGGCGACATAACGATCGCCAAAGGCCCTAACTCGCGTGATCTCGAAGACGGCAGCAGCTGTAACAATAATCCTGACAATCTTCGTGGATTGAAAAATGCTCGTATCAACTTTCATCAGCCATTCAAATCTGTACCCAAGGTAGTGGTCGGATTGCACCAACTGGATCTTCCCCAAGGCGAAATGCGACTCTGGATAAAAGTAGAGACCGTGGACAAGTCTGGATTTAACTATTCTTTTATTACCTGGTGTACTTCACGAGTGAATGGCGCTGAAGCTCAATGGATAGCGGTGGCGCCCTAGGGAGACGAAATACAAAATCTCCTCCAATTCCGCTGTAAAATCAGTATGCACCGAATCTGCTGGATCAGTGGTCACCAGCTCAGGGTTGCCTCCCTGCGCACTATGCCGGACCGAGAAATCCGATTGGACGATGGTGACGCGTGGCGGCTAATCAATGTTGTATTTTGGGGAATACTCCTTCTGCTGGGCATTAGGTTGCTCGGCTCCAATCGTCAAATTCGCGATTGCCTTACGATTCTGAGGGCGGCAATATCGTCGGCATGGGCCGCGATCCCATTAAGAACCAAACGCCCGACCTGTTTTCGACCGGGAGATTGGACGGTTCTCCGCCTAATAACCCGCCGGAGGCCCCGCCACGGCAGAAAGCGGCGCGTCTGGTGTCCGCCGTCCTCCGCTCACAGACTACTGATTTCGCAAAGCGGCCTGTGGGGACGGTGGCTGTGAGGGACGACTATCCTCCCTGCCAAAGAATTTCTGCTCAATCTCCACCGAGACCTGATGCAACCATCTCTCGGCTCGATCCGCCCTGTCCTCGTGTTGGTGGACTTTTGCCTCGAGCTCTCGTATCCGGTCTTGAGCACCTCGAAGTTGAGCGGATAGCTTGCGACTCATCTCGGCGGCCTGCTGGTAATTTGCCTCAGCGATACTGGCGGCCTGGCCAACCATGTCCAAAATCAAGTGGCCCGCCTTCTCAAGCGGATCGCTAGGGTCCGATCTGGCATTCAATTTTGGTGCAAGCGGAACCACTGCTTGTGTTGGGCCTGAACCGCGATCACTCATCGCACTCACTCCACACCTGGCCGCCCGGGCCGGGGGCAAATTCCACCACGCAATCGGGCCGAACGCAATTCGATCCCCAATGGATGAGGCTTTTTTGACCGCCTGTGGCTTTCAAGCCGATAGCGTTCGGGTCCTTCCGTCGTTGGCCTCTAACTCCTCCGCGTCCGTTTGGGCGCGATTTTGAACGGTCTATAGCCGCTCTGCCTGGGTATACGGTGGTTCCGAGAAACGAACTGCGTCCCCACCAAAGAATTTCTGCTTCTCCGGCTCCCCAGGCGGACATTGTGGGAGCGGGGATCGGTCTGAGCAGCAGCAAGGTTTTTGTAATGCTATGCTGAGGGCATGAACCGTGCTGTTCTTCAGCGGCGTTTAGCACAAGCCGAGGAGCAAATTACCAGCGGACTGCGCCACATTGCTCGGCAACGCGAGGCTATCGCCGAACTGGAAAGCAATGGCCACCCCACCGGCATGCCAAATATTTGCTTGCAGGACTTGAATTATTGCAGGCTGCTCGGAGGGACAGCCGGGCCTGGCTCTTGAAACAATTAAACAAAACGCCAGGGCATAGAACGAAGTTCCTCAATCGAATTGGCGGTGACGAGTCCTGAGAACCCTATTGTCCCTTATTTCGGAAATGTGCTTGTGGAGGTGCTGGCTGTGAGGGACGACTATCCTCCCTGCCAAGGAACTGCTGCTCAATCTCTACCGAGATTTGATACAACCACCTCTCGGCCCGGTCTGCCCTGTCCTGATGGTGCCCGACCTTTGCCTCAAGCTCTCGTATTCGGTCTTCAGCGGCCCGGAGTTGAGCGGACAATTGATAAGTCGTCACGAGAGCATGCTGGTTCTTTGCCTTGGCATCATTGGCCGTACGGTGAACCAGCCCCAAAATGGCTTGGGCTGCCAGGTCAATTGGATCGCCATCTTCTGGCTTGGCGTTCGTTTTTGGTGCTAGCTGAACGATTGTTTCTGCCGCAACTGATCCACGATTACTCATCGCACCGACCCCCACTCACAACTGAACTAACAATTTCACCATCCCTTGGATGTCCAGGCAATTCGCGGCCTGTGGATAACTCGTCTTAGCCGATTAGTGTGGCTTTCAGGTCAATACTTTCCCGGCACTCCCGAGCCACCGAGGTCCTTGATGCTTTCGTGAGCGGCACCCCGTCAACTCTCATTGACGGGGGGTAAAACTTGAGTGCGCTAAAATCCGGAGCGGCTAGACCGCCATCTTCAAATCCTTGGCCGCCCGGAACGCGACCTTCTTGCTCGCTTTGATCTTTATCGCTTCTCCCGTTGCCGGATTGCGCCCCATGCGAGCAGCCCGCTTTCTGACCTGGAGGATGCCAAGACCTGCAAGACGGATACGTTCACCTTTCTTGAGATGCTTTGTGATAAGACCAACAAGATCGCCGAGGAGGGCCTCACCAGCCCGTTTCGTCAGTTGATGCTCCTCGGCCAAGGCCGCTGCAAGATGCTTGAGCGTAACGGGACGGCTGGTCTTGGACCCGACGTTTGGTTTCTTCGCATTGCTGGAAATAGCCATGGTTGGTGCTCCCGAAGCGCAGGATGCGCTTAAGGTAGCAAGACCTGATTCGTGAGCAGAATAGAAGTGATATGACGGTTTTAGGAGCGTGCTTTTCTTAACTCCGGCTCCAAAACCTGCTCCGACATTGGCTCGGGCAGGCATGGCTCGGCACCCGCCCCGAAGACCGCCCACTCCGCTCAACTCCTCCGTCCCCGCTTCCGAAGTGCCATTTCAATCCCCTCCAGAACGATATCATGGATTTTGCACCTCTCCCGAAATGCCGCCTCCCGGAGCGCCTCGTAAAGGCCCTCGGGCAAGTAAAGGCTGGTGTGAATGATGCCGGGCCGCCCTTGTCGGCCCTGGGGCTTTGCTGGTGGGCTGGCGGCTCGGGGCGGGGTTCTGCTGCGCTTGGGCATGAATCGCTCTCCTACGGGCTTCCCAGGGCTTTTGCGGGCTGTTCTACGGCCCCCTCGGGGAGGCAAGGGACCGGCACCACACCACGACGCTACAGCGTCACAGCACTACCATTGACTTATTTTCCGCGTCGCCACAATTAGTCGAGTCCAACTTTATTTTCGAATTGTCCGTAAGGGTATGGGCTAATGAAACTCGAAAAAGTGCCCGAAAACCAGTCCGTTAGGGTGGGTTTGCCCATGCGGACGGCCAACTCAACGGGCGAGGCCTCAGGGGACAAAAAGAACGGGGCAGGGCGAACCATCCTTTATGCCCGGGTTTCGACCGCCGATCAGAACCTCGCCCATCAACGTGAGCAGGCTGAAGCGGCGGGTTTCCGCCCGGACGAGGTGGTGGCGGATTTCGGCGTGTCCGGCGTGAGCACCATGCTTCGGGACCGGCCAGAGGGACGACGGCTGTTCGATATGCTCCGGGCGGATGATGTGCTGGTCGTCCGTTGGGTTGACCGGCTTGGCCGAAATTACCGGGACGTGACCGATACAATCCGGGAGTTCATGCGGCGCGGCGTGGTTATCAGAACCGTCATCAACAACATGGCGTTCGATGGCGCAACCAAGGACCCCATGCAGCAGGCCGTTCGGGACGCTCTGATTGCCTTCATGGCCGCGACTGCCCAGGCGCAAGCCGAGGCAACGAAGGAAGCCCAGCGGGCAGGCATCCTCCACGCCCAGGAAAACGACGACGGCACGAAATTTCGGGGCCGCAAGCCAAGCTTCGATTGGGCGACCTTTGCCGCCGTCCAAGGGCTTCTGAGCCAAGGCATCGCCGTTGCCGAAATCGCCAAGACGACGGGACTGAAGCGTCAAACGATTTATCGGATTCAGAAAGAGCCTGAGCAACAGGCGGCCGCTCTCGCCGTGTGGTCTCGGAAGCCCAATGCGTCGAACGCGAACGTGTGATGCCGAGCGTGATGGATTTCCTCCGAGACTTTTTCCCAGTTCGCTCCCGCGAGCCTTCGGCTCGACCTGGGGCGGATCGTGCCGCCAGAATCCAGACGTTTCAGCCGGTTGGCTTGCAGGATTTTCTGGCTCTTGAGGTACCGCCGCGGGAATTTTTGCTGGCCCCCATTTTGCCCGAGCGAAGTCTCTCGATGCTGTACGCCCCTAGAGGTATCGGGAAATTTTATCGACGACGGCAGGGTCTGCCTCACGAACAATGCGGCCGAGCGCGCGCTTCGCGGATTTGCACTTGGCAGAAAGTCATGGCTATTCGCCGGCTCCGAACGCGGGGCCGATCGGGCGGCCGCAATGACCACACTGATTATGACGGCCAAGCTCAATGACATCGATCCGCAGGCCTGGCTCGCCGATGTGCTCGCCCGCATCAACGATCTCGTCATCCACAGGCTGGACGAACTTCTGCCGTGGAACTGGGCCGCCACGATGGAGCGTCGTAAAATGGCAGCATGAGCGCTGACACCATCGCCCGCCTCAAGATCAGCCTCGACGACGCCAAGCCTGCCGTCCTACGCCGTGTCGAGGTGCCGTTCGACATCAGGCTCGACCGGCTGCATCTGACTATCCAGGCGGCCATGGGCTGGACCAACAGCCATCTCTATGAGATCCGCGCCGGCAACGTCGGCTGGAGCACGCCCGATCCCGACGCCGATTGGGCCAGCGACTTCATCGACGCCCGCAAGGCTCGGCTCGGCGACATTCTCGAAGACATCGGCACAAAGACGCTGGCGTACCTCTATGACTTCGGCGACGGTTGGGAGCATACGATCAAGATCGAGCATCTCGCCGATCCCGAGCCAGGCGTGCTCTACCCGCGCCTGATCGAGGTCAGCGGTCGCTGCCCTCCAGAAGATTGCGGCGGCCCCTGGGGCTATGCCGAACTCCTCGAGGCCATCAAGGATCCCAAGCACGAACGCCACGCCGAACTCACGGAATGGATCGGCTACGACTTCGATCCCGACGCCGACGACGCCGAAGGGCTCTCCGCGGAAGTTTCCGCCCTCGCCAAAGCTTGGTCTCGGAAGCCCACCAGCAAACGCACGCGACGCCGCTAACCCGCGGCCTTCACCGGCTTTCAATTACCCACATTTAGCAGAATGGTCTGAGGAGCGCACAAAGTGTTGCGTCACAGGAATCGACCGTGATTCCTTGTCTGGCACCGATTCGCGGGAGGAGCGGTGCCGATGGACGGGGAAGACGACGCATGGTTTGATCGCGAGCTTGCTGGCTGCAGTTTTGTGGACGAGCGCCTGAACAAGCGGCTCCGCAAACTGGTGGCGCAAATCGGGAGCGCCATGGGCCAAAGCATCCCTCTGGTGTGCCAAGACTGGGCTAATACCAAGGCCGCGTATCGTTTTTTCTCCAACGACCGGGTCAGCGAGGCGGACATTCTCGCCGGTCATTTTCAGTCGACCTTTGAGCGCGCGGTTGCGACCGATGGCCCTGTTTTTGTGCTCCATGACACCACCGAGTTCAGCTTTCAACGAGAGGACACAGAGGCGATCGGGATCACCAAGAGCATCAACAGCGGCCGGGACAAGGCCGGTCGCCTGAGATCGCACACGGTCTGCGGCATCCTGATGCACTCGAGCTTGGCGGTGACGAGCGAAGGTTTGCCGCTTGGGCTGGCGGCAATAAAATTCTGGACCCGGAAGAAGTTCAAGGGGACCGCCGCGCTCAAGAAGAAGATTAATCCAACGCGTGTTCCGATCGAGAAGAAGGAGAGCATCCGGTGGCTGGAGAACGTCCAGCAATCCACGGCGTTGCTGGCCGATCCAGGGCGATGCGTCCACATCGGTGACCGCGAGAGCGACATATACGAGCTGTTCTGTGCGGCCCGGGAAGCCGGAACGCACTTCCTGATCAGGACCTGCGTCGACCGCCTGGCCGGAGACGGGGATCACACGATTGCCGACGAAATGGATGAGGTCGCTGTCAAAGGGCTGCATCGCATCAACGTCAGAGATGGCAACGGAGAGCCCGACGAAGCTGTTCTTGAGATCAGATATCGCAAGATTCGCGTCATGCCGCCGATCGGGAAACAGAAACATTATCCCGCTCTGACATTGACGGTTATCCGTGCCGAGGAGCGCGGGACGCCGAAGAACAGAAAGAAGGTCGAGTGGAAACTGATCACCGACCTACCTGTTGTCTCCCGCGCGGACGCCATCGAGAAGCTCAGATGGTATGCTTTGCGATGGAAGATCGAGGTGTTCCACAAGATCCTCAAATCGGGCTGCAAAGCCGAGGAATCGAAGCTTAGGACCGCCCAACGTCTGACCAATTTGGTCGCGGTCTTCTGCATCCTGAGCTGGCGGGTCTTCTGGATGACGATGCTCAATCGGGCGACCCCAGAGGCACCGCCGAACCTCGCGTTGACCCCGACTGAAATCGCCGTGCTCGATCGGCTCGTGCATGATAGACCGAAAGCGCGACGTAGAACCCTCTCACATTATCTGACCAAGATCGCCAGGCTCGGTGGCTATCTCGCCCGCGCCAGCGATCCACCGCCCGGCAACTCGGTCATGTGGCGCGGACTATCGCGCCTGACCGACATCGCGCTGGGAGCCACTGTCGGAGCCGAAATTGTGGGTAATTGAAAGCTTCACCGGATGCTTACATTTGTTCGTCGGGACAAAGCGGATCGGAATGAACTGGGACGGCGGGTTCGTTCCTTCAACCGAAATTCGTTCGACGGCGTGAAGACGGGCCTCGCAGTTTTGTGTTCATACAGCCACGTCCAGAACAAAATCCCATAGCGCATGCTTCCAATTCTTCGAAGTAGGCAGCCCCACGTCAAACTTCCGATGGTCTTCGGCCATTAGCCGCTGGACGCCATCGAGACGGTATAACTCGTTCCGCCTCTCGTCCCAATCTATATAGTCGTTTCCAATTGCTACTTCTCCTATGGCCAGGAGATAACACTTAGTGGGACAAGCCAGATACGCCGCAAATAATTGGGACGTAACCAGCTTGCCCTTATCTGGTACCGGCAAGGGCATACCCGTATCGGGGAGGTTATCTATCCAAGATGGTAATAGTGTCTCATAAGACGCCCGTTGGCTTTACTCCTATCGAAGTGAGGTTTGGCGCCCAATCGGCGGGTCTGTGACCGACGTTGCGGTGGGTCTATTGCGAAAAGGCTCGCTGTTTTTCTGCGGTGCGAAATGTCGAAGCTGGCCCTGAACGTCACTTGCGGCAATGCAACGATACCGTCGCTATCGGGGGATAAGCGGACTCATCGAGACCGCCGTCAATCGGTTGCTCGTGACCCTGGCTGTGTAAAAACTCTACGCGGTATAATCGCACCCGGAATTTTGGGCTCTGTGGTGATGCGGAGGCAAAAAAACGGAAAAATTTGTCTTGCGCTCGGCATTACGACCAAATCAGATTTCGTTTTCGCACAACCAAGACCCAAAGGAGACCTCGGCGGACCATCTCCGAACAACTGGCCTCGCTAAGTCGGCATTATTCGCGGCGTGCCGGCCCGAGCTCGGTCCGAAAGAAGGAGAGTACTTCAGCATTGAATTGGTTGTGGAAGACGATGCGGTCGAAGCCCGGCGCGTCCGTGCATATCTCCGGAACAGCCTTGGCCAGTGCCGGCGGGCAGATGATGAAGGCGAAGTGTACGGAGTTCGGCACCAAATGATAGTCGTGCTTTGCCGGCAGATTTTGGTTCACGGCGGCCACGCTCTCTTGCGTTATCCCGTCGCCGCCAAGTTCGGAAGCCCACAGTTGAACCGGGGTCTTCACGGCGGACAAGCTCTCGGCGGTAAAGAAAAGGCCGCCAAGCGGGTCAGCAATGACGGCGGCCCTGATTCGCGGATCGTGCGCGAGAGGCTGCGCCGGGAACTCCTTTCTGCGGATCTGCTCGCAGACGTGTAGCGACGATTGCTGGCATAATTCGCTGACCTTTGCCCAATCGGGGTTGGCGCCGATGAGCACGAGCCCTGTATAGCCACCCCGCGAGAAGCCAAAGAAGCCAATGCGTTCAGGATCAACCTTAGGCGCGGCGGTCGATGCACCAAGCATGTGACCGAGGAGACGCCTGATGTCGGTGGGCCGCTCGACGAAGGCCGATAGATTGTCCGAACGGCTCATGTCGGAGCTTGTATCGCCAGGATGATTGACGGCGGCAACGACGAAACCCGCGTCGGCGAGCGTCTCGGCCACATCGTAAAGGCTGAGAAAGGAGCCGCCTCGGCCGTGCGAAACGACGATAAGCGGCAGCTTGTCGCCGCTGATCGGGCAATCCTTTGCCACGGATAGGGAATAAGGCCCAAGGACGATCGTGTCCGGCGGCTCGGAGCAGGGATACCATATTGCACCGTTGAGGACCGGACCATCGGCGTCGGCTGGCACTTCGATGAATCGGAAACCGGCAGCCTGCGCGAGGGTCGCCGCGAGACCGAAAGCGAACGCGACGAGGAATTTGGCGGCGTGCATCGATGGGCGTCCCATAACGGCTCTCCTCGATCACTAACTGTGCAAACACTCTATCCCGGATAGTTATCATCTATTGATATTTTGCGGCGACTGTCGCAAGAGCTGCCCAATTCACCATGGCCCGTCCCAGGTCCAGCAAAGGCGGTTGAATTAAAGCTGCATCAGCGTCGCTGGCAGACGGAAGGGCGTCGGTTTTTACACTGCATGAGTCCGAAGGTGGCACTTCTCGACGCGCGCGGCAGGGCACGAATTCGGTAGCGATCAGGGGAATAGCGGACGTGGCAGGAGCGCACTCGAAACGGCGCGGTTGACCCTCAACGGAAGTCACTCCTCTCGCGATTAGAGCAGCGTCATTCGAAACGCGGATCAATGAGACTGACTGTTGTTGCGCCCTGCTTCCTTAGACTGGCCCAGCCCACTCACTCACGCACCGCTGGAGGTCTTTGGAATTGTTGTGCATCTGCTCAAGCGCAAATCCGAGTGCGAAGAAGCGTTCCGCCTCGCCGCTGGGAAGAGTTTGCGTGAGACCCTCACGACGGAGCGCAGCGACCTCGGCGGCATAGGCGTCAAGAGCGGATTCAACGGTATTGAGCGAGGGCGGCCCCCGACCCGCCTGCAGTGTGACCGCGCTCGTGTGCAAGTAATCGGCGAAGGCCACGCCGATATGTGCCAGTGGCGATTCAAGCCTCGTCCTGAAGGCCTCGGGAAGCGGACTGACAGCCGCTCTTCCGATCATCACAAGGTCGTGGCGCAACCTGAGTAGCGTGCGCAACAGCGGCCCCGTGTTGGGCCCCGTGGCAACACCTGCCGACCGCTCGTGTTCGGCCTCCGTACTGAATAGCTGCCAAAGATCAGCGGCCTCTCGCTTGCTGAGTCGGTTTAAAACGGTCTGGATGATCTCGGTCTCGACGGCGTCAAGCTTCTCCTTCAGGTTCATTGTTTGCCGTCGTCACTGTGCGCCCTTGCAAACAAGTTCCATGAATCGTTTTGGAATGTATTTTGGAATGTATATGGAGAACGATTTGCGCAATTGGAAGCGCTTGGTCGGCTGATAGCGCGGCACGGTTCTTATTGCTGGCTGAGCACCTTGCGCAACGATCTCCGCTATGGGGCTTGCACGCCTAACGCGCCCGAGCCTTGATGTTCAACGTGCCAAGTGCCCAGATGCGAGGGCGTCGACCCTCGCTTGAGGAGGTGCCCATGCCGGCTGAACGGTTTGATTTTCGCAATGCGGAAGGCCAAAAACTTGCAGCGCTGCTCGACCGGCCGGACGGCACGCCGCGCGCGGTCGCGCTGTTTGCGCACTGCTTCACCTGCGGCAAGCACAACAGGGCGGCGCGGCGCATCGCCGACGGCTTGAAACTTCACGGAGTCGCCGTGCTGCGCTTCGATTTCACCGGCCTCGGCGGCAGCGAAGGCGAGTTTGCCAACACCGCCTTCTCCTCGAATGTCAACGATCTGGTGGCCGCCGCCGATCACCTGCGGAGCATGCTCGCCGCGCCGGCGATCCTGATCGGCCACAGTCTCGGCGGCGCTGCAGTGCTCGCCGCCGCGCACCGCATCGCCGAGGCGCGGGCCGTAGTGACGATCAATGCGCCGGTCGATCCGGCGCACGTGAGCGGCCTGTTCAGAAATCGGGTCGCCGACGTCCAGTCCCAGGGCGAGGTCGAGGTGACGCTCGCCGGGCGTCCGTTCCGCATCCACCGCGCCCTTCTCGACGACATCGCCGAGCAGAACCTCACGGCGCGCATCGGCGCCCTGCGCAAGGCGCTGCTCGTCTTCCATTCGCCGACCGACGAAACTGTCGGCATCGACAACGCCAGCCATATCTTTACCTCAGCAAAGCATCCCAAGAGCTTCATCTCCCTCGCCGACGCTGATCACCTGATAAGTCGCCCTGAGGATGCCGCCTATGTGGCGAACGTGGCCGCGGTATGGGCCGAGCGCTATCTCGACATGGCCGCCGAGGTGCAACCCACTGACGACACCGCGCCCGGCACCGTCATCGTGCGGGAGACCCGACGCGGCCTTTTCCAGCAGGAGATCATTTCCGGCGCCCACCGTCTGTTGGCGGACGAGCCGGTCGAGGCAGGCGGACTTGATAGCGGGCCGGGCCCCTATGATCTTCTCCTTGCGGCGCTTGGGGCCTGCACTGCGATGACGCTGCGGCTCTACGCGGATCGCAAGCAGCTTCCTCTGCGGCGGGCCCAGGTCGGCCGGCCTCCGGCATGGCAGGATTTATGCCACCGATTGCGCCGAGTGCGAAACTAAGGAAGGGATGATCGACCGCATCGAGCGCACAATTACGCTTGAGGGCGATCTTGATGCCGAACAGCGCGCGCGTCTCCTGGAAATCGCCGACAAGTGCCCGGTGCATCGCACGCTGAAATCGGAAGTCGACATCAAGACGGTGGAGGAGCCGGTTCGCTAGCGCTCCATCCAACGACCACCACCTTGCAGCCCAGAAACATAACTGCCTGGCGCGTAGCCATCGTTCGCTGGATACCGGGAGAGCCGGGCGTAAGGCTGCTTCGCTTTCTGCCCCTTGATCGCCTTCCGCTCGAAGAAGCCATCGACCGGGATAATACAGCGCCGCCGCCGATAGGCATCCCGGAAGGTCGGCAGATCGCGCACGTTTGAAGCACAAGCGACGCCGCGCGAAAAAACCTCGGAGGCGGAACTGTCGCAGGTTTTTCACGGAAGTACGCCACAGAGACCGCACCGGCTGGCTGGGGTGGGACGATTCGAACTCACAAATGTCGCTTCCAAAATCGGCCTTTGAAGTGTGGCCCGAATTTCCCTTTCATTTCGGCACGTTTAGCGATCAGTGACTTTTCCCGGCTAAGCTGCCAAAGAGTGACCTGCGCCCCAGTCCAGTCCATTCTGCAATGAATATGCGCGCCGATCGCTGCTCCGTTGCGGTCAAGCCGTGCTCGAGAGGCGGCTTCTCTGGATCCGAGAGTTCGAATCCTCCCACCCCAGCCAGCCGGTGCGGTCTCTGTGGCGTACTTCCGTGAACTGGGAAACCTGCGACAGTTCCGCCTCCGAGGTTTTTTCGCGCGGCGTCGCTTGTGCTTCAAACGTGCGCGATCTGCCGACCTTCCGGGATGCCTATCGGCGGCGGCGCTGTATTATCCCGGTCGATGGCTTCTTCGAGCGGAAGGCGATCAAGGGGCAGAAAGCGAAGCAGCCTTACGCCCGGCTCTCCCGGTATCCAGCGAACGATGGCTACGCGCCAGGCAGTTATGTTTCTGGGGCTGCAAGGTGGTGGTCGTTGGATAGAGGGGCCCTGCCGGAAAGAGAGACGTTGCTGAGTGTGAAGGCATAAGGGCCGCAGTAGGCCGGACTTTTCCGCACTTTCGCCCAAAACCCCTAGAACGCTAGAAGCGCGTCCGGTGGGGTGGGAGCTGGCAGATGGCGGATCGTTCGGAAAGAGAGAAGATTCTGGAAGTGGCTGTTTCCGGAATACCGCGAATCGCAAAGGTAATTGCCGACTTTCCAACCGAGTTTCGGGAAGGAGCATTGGAGGTGGCTGAACGGAGGTACCAGCAAACAGTGTGCGATTTAGGTTACTCGGAAGCTGACGCTCAAGGTTGGATTTCCATAGTCATGTTTCGATTGCGAAACCAGGTGGCAGAGTTGAGCACGAAGAAGCTGGAAGGTAGCGGGTCCGAGGCTGGCGCACACTAGTCTGTCGGCCCGCCGCGTACTCGACCCGCGTCGAAATCGAAATGGCACAGCACGGAGGGACGGACAACGGTTCCGGTTACCTATACTGACTTCGATGCATACGGCATCCATCGCCATCCTACGCATCGGGTGAGGATGGACGAAAGGGAACCATTGAAGTAAAGACGCCAGTCGCCTCGAACTCGCCTGACGTGCAGCGGAAACGAAAAGCCGCCGAGATCTGGTGCAAGCAACGGCATATCGAATTGATGGCTGCGTTCGTTGATTGATGAGCGTGGTTTAAGCCTGTGAGAAAATGTTCAGCACGCAGAGTCTCGGGATCGGTTTTGGGGCGTGATGGATCACACTCAACTCGAGTTATTCGCGGATCGCTCGCCGACCCCATGGCCTTCGAATTTGGGGGCGTTGCGACGCCTTGTTCCGGAAAATTTGTCGGATGCGGCGTTAATCGCCGCTCTGCCCGACGCGCTGCTTGCCGACGCCTGCGCGCTCGCCGCCGAAGCCGGACGGCGGCGGCTCGGCGACGCGTGACCGCTCTTGTTGCCCTCTGCAATCGTTTCGTCGGTTTTGGCGTCGACTGTAGCGTCCCGGAGCAGGTCGCGGCGCTGGAGGCCCTTGGCGCCATTGGTGAGCCGGAGGCTTCTCGATCGGTTAGTCAAATGATCGTCAAGGGAATCGTGCAAGGGCCAAACCTCGCAGCGGCGGCGACCGCAGCTTCGCGGCTTCGCGTCGTACTTCCGCCTGACGTCGCGCTGCCGCTCCTGCGAAATGCAAACCCATCGGTATGCGCGGCGGCGTGCGCTTGCGTTCGCGCGGGCGGCGATATCGAGGCGACACTGATCGAATTGCTTACCGATCTTAACGGCGAGGTTGCAACCGCCGCCGCGTGCGCTTTAGGGGAAACGGGACGCGTGGACGCGCGCGATCCCTTGAAACGCTACTTGATCGAAAAGCCGTCGCCGCGTGTGATTGAGGCGTTGGCCGGAGTCGCTGACGAAGAAGCCATCGTCCTCCTCGCGCGCATCGGACGAAGGCGCTCCGAACTGGCCAATTCCGTTCTCTCGGCGCTCGACGAGATCGATCACGCAAGGGCGACCGCCGCCGCGTCCGGGCTGAGGCAATGGCTAGGCAATTCGGATCGAGGCTGATGTGGCGACCAGGCGGTTCCCGAACCGCGCGGACTTCAGCCAGACCTCGCGCTGGTCATTGCTCGGGCAAACTCCGTGCTGCGCATGCGGCGGTCCTCCGCGCCTATATAGTTCTCCGCGTGCACCTCGAATCGATCGGCAATAGCGCGCAGGCGACCTCCAAGAGATTTCCTTTCGGCCAGCCTGCATGCCACACGCGCAGGGTGTGGTCGCCAAACCAGGACAGGATGCGCGTCTCGTCCTTCGTCAGCAGGGCACCGTTGCGACACCGTGGCGCGCGCGATACCCGAGACCTCTCAGCGGGTAATCGTCGCTGCGCGACAAGGCCGGTCCGGCGTCGTGTCAGGGCTGCAAACTCCTAAGCAGCGCCGGTCAGGGGTTGATGCGTCTGATCACTTCGTCGCCATCGATCGATATCTTGACGATGTCCTTCGCGTCGAGATTCATCTTCATCAGATCGATCATTCGAATCTCGCTGTTGTCGTACGTGCGAAAAAAATACTGTTTCGCTTTGAGATCGATCGCCGAGGTCCAGAGCGTATAATCTGCGACCACGTTACCGTGCTCGTCCTTCTCGTGTTCGCGAGCCGAGCCCTTGGGAATGTCGAATTGGTTGAGGATGTGGAACGCCTCGATGATTGCGTCGTGTCCGGTCTTTGATGGCAGTACTGACTGGCTGAAGGCGACGGCGCGAACGAAGCGCGAGGGCGGCGTGAAATCGCCAGGCATCCCGAGCATGCCCGTTCCCTGGCCGAAGGGCTTGAGCACGACCATGCCCAGTTTGATCGGCGGGACATTGGTCATCGAGAAATTCACGTAGTTGCGCAGATTGGTCATGTGCCAATCGAAGGTTGGTGAGTTAGTGATTACGCCGAGAGGGTCGTCATGGATATTAAGCTTGCCGCCGACATATTCGATCACGACGCTCTTACCGGTGGGATCGTGCACGATGTAATGCGCCTCGGGGGCGAAGCCCCATCCGGCGAACACAACGGAGGGGACAGCAACGTTGCCGATGTTGGCCTTCACCTCGTCGACGCTGGCGAAGTTCTCTAGGATATACGAGCCCACTTCCCACTGCGCGATGGTCTTTCCCGCGTCGCTCGGCGCGTAGGGCATGTATCCCGCGGACGTCGGGAAATAGAAGGTCCCGGTGGCGAGCCCCTTTTCGTTCACGCCGTCGAACAGCACCGGCAGGCCCGCCCCGTCGAGGCCGACGCTGGCATATTTCGCCCTCCACTTCATCCCATCCTTGCCGTCGGGCGTCGTGCCGGTGCGCGCATAGCCGCGCGGGACCATCATAATCTTGGAATGAAGGTCGAGGCCGAATTCGAGCGTTCGCGCGTGAACGACGGTTCCGTCCTCCGCGATCAGGCGGATGCCGGTGCAGGCGAGCGCCGGTTGCATGGCGCTGCTCAGCAGTAGCGCGCAGGCCCCAATAGCGGAAACGAGCTTCCGCGCAATTGTTGAATTGGTCATTCCGTTGCTCTCCGTTTGCAATTTCGGTTGGCGTTTCGCGGGTAGCCGTCAGCGGACATTCTCCGGAGGGCGGCTTCGGCGAGCCCGAGATTGCCGCCGCTGGCGGAATTGCCTGACATGTCCGCAAACCGACTTAGCTCCTCGCAGACACAATCAGGGAACCGGCAGCTTGTTCCCCGCCGAGAATGTGGGAAGCCGTGAGGGCTCCAGGGACGGCCGGAAGCCGCGCCGCTTCCGAAGCAATGAAAAACGTCCGTTTGACGGGAGCGAGTGATATTTGCGAAATCAAGGTGGACATCGAGATTACGATCATGCCGCGCGACGGCGAGGATGCGACGAAGGGGATGCACGCTCTCGATCCTTCGCAAGCAATCTGATGGAAAATTGGTGCTCTGGCGGGACGCGAATTGCCTGCAGGTGACGAGCGAGTTACGGCGTCGAAATTAACCCTTTGCTTGTCGCGACTATCCAGCGCTTGCCCCAAAGAACAATAGACTCCACTCGTCCTACTCCCGGCACCGTGTCTCCGCGCCTAACCGTCCAGGTACCATTTGGCCCTTCCAAAACCGCAGTGCCATCAGTAACTTCGCGAAGCATCCAGCCCTCAATGGTTGTCGGTCTCGTCTCCGGCACAGGAGTGCGTTTCGCCCGAGCGTGATGAGGCGGCGATGACGCTTTCGATCTGATGTTCGGCGCCGCTGCAATATTGGGGCTCGTCTGTTCTTGCTTGGCAGAGGGCTGCTCTGCGCTGTCATGTGCGGTGGCAGCATCAGGTGCGGCGGTTTGAGGCCGTTGCGCTATTTCAGAAGATGTGGTTGCCACTGCGGGTGCGGGTGGCGATTTCGTCGAGACTAATGAAATCCAGCCTACCGACGAGGTCCAACGCTTGACCATCTCCCCTGCTTCGTCACCGTGGGAGTGCCAGGCAAACATGGCTCCGCCGCCAACCAAGGCCGTAATGGAAAAAAGTCCAATGGTGCGGGATGTTCGCCCGCGCATCGAGGACCGGCGAGGAAACAGGCGGATCGACGACTCCATTGCCTTCAATCCGGCAGAGAAGTCAGACTTGTCCCTGGCCAATTCGATCTGCTGGACGAATGCATCGTGTCCGGTGTTTGGATCGCGCGGAAATTCGCTTGACGCAGCTTTCTCGGCTGTTCGCCACTCGTTTTCATCGGCTACCTCGTTGCCAGCGACACCGACCCGCTCCTTGATCGCCTTAAAATCTTTGTCAGACGGCGTACCGGTGGCGCAAAGCTTTGCAAGTTGCGCCATCTTCTCTATGTTCACCGAGCCTACGTCAGGCTCTTTCCATGCATCACCGGAATTGGCCATTTCGCCTTGCGCGTCATGACCTGCGGTCCTGGTGACATCCTCGATCTCGGAAGCGTTGCCATGGGCCAATTCAGTCTTATTGTCGGCACTCATCGTTGCCTCGTTCCGCAATTACAATTGCAGCCGCGGTGTCGGTGTCTCCGAGCAACGCTTGGACAGCGCCAAACCCCATCGACTTAATACCGTTAACCGTCTCTTTGATCAAAAAATGGCACGTTGATGGTACGAACGCGCAATCATCGCGGCTTCCGACTGGCACGCAGGGGAAGTTACCGAGCCAATCTCGACGCATCCCTCGATCGTCGAGCCGATCGCGATAGCTACTTCGGCTGCGTAGTACTTCCAGGAAGCGATAAAAACGCCAATAAGCCGCCGCTGATCCGCGAAACTCGTGCCCAGTGCCGCGCTACCCCACGCGGACCAGCCCGCTTCTGAATGCCCAGCGGGAGCCCCGTCGTCGTGGCGTGTGGGAAAGGAGGCGCCAGCCTTCATGGGCCTGGCTCTTGATGTACGCTTCGCAGGCCTCCCGTTGGGCATCCAGCGAATTGAATTCGAGGTCGAGATTGTGCTCGGTGTAGGTGGCTGTCGCGCCAGAGGAAGCCGTCCGCCACAACGGTGACGGTGTGGCGCTCGCCCTGATATTCGCGCACGAGCACCGTGCCGGCATTGAGGCGCCTGGCGGCGCTCGGCTCCGCGCTTGTCGCCATGAGCGAGGCCGTCAAAGAGCCTCATGGCGGTTGGATCAAGCCCGCCCAAAGCCTGCTCCTGACTCCTATGAGGTGAGAGGCGGCGGCTGGAAGCACTCGGCGCCATCGCCAGGAGGTTGCCGACCCGAACGTTCCGCAGTGTCATCCTTGCGCTTCTTGCGGTAACGCACCGCCGACCGGTCGACCCCGAGCAGCCTCGTAGCGCGTCGCTCCGACAGTCCGTGACGCTCAACAACGTTGTGAACTGCCGCATGACGCGTCCGAGGCGTCAGAAGTTTTTTCCGACCAGGTCCTTGAGCGCCGCATTGTCGAGCATCTGCTCGGCCAACAGCTTCTTCAGCCGGCGGTTCTCGTCCTCCAGAGCCCGCAGTCTGCGAGCCTCCGGTACTTCCAGGCCGCCGAACTTTGCCTTCCACTTGTAGAAGGTCGTCCCGCTGATCCCATGCCGCCGGCACAGCTCCTCGGCCTTGGCCCCTGCATCGTGTTCCTTCAAAATCCCAATGATCTGCTCTTCCGTGAAACGGCTCTTGCGCATCGTCGATCTCCTCGCGATCGACTCAACTATCAGCTGGAGGGAATTCCGGGGAGCAGGTCACCGGGATTGCACCGAAACCCGCTTCGGCTCTCCTCAAGAACGAATGACGGAAATGCGGGCGTCCGCCAAAGAAGTCCTCGAACAGACTATCCATTTCTTGGCGAAAGCGTGGGAAAGCCCGCGGTGCTTGCGCTGAGGCGGACGTCTTGTCAGTCTTAACGGGCACTTTCCTATTGGTTTCAGCCATGACAGCACCTTCCAGTGGGGCGCGCACCTGCACACGCCCCCTGGTATAGGTTGAGCTACATCGAAACTGAGTCAAGGACCGCGCAAAAGACCCCGTGCCCCAGACTCGGGGGGCTTCCAAACTGATGGCCTTTGTCACCCTCCGAATAGCTTTTTGCAGCTGCTCATATATCCCACCTTCGAATCTCAATGGGCTTGCGCGGCAATTTCAAACTGGCACCTATTTACGGAGGCTCAGAAGATACGCCGCGACCTGCTTCACTTGATAGTCAAGCAACGACGGATTCGGCATCCCACGTGGATTATCCAAGCCTCTATGCGTTGTAGATATAAACTTTTCCAGCCAATCGGCAGTGACATCCGTACGTTGAGCAATCGACTCGAACGATGGTGCCGGTGGGTCCAGGATTGGCATCCGGGCTTGGTCTGGCGCTGCCACGTGACAAAACCCGCACACCATGGTCGCCAACTGATGGCCTTTGCGTAAATCGTCTGCCGAAGTGGCTTCTTGACCCGAGGCTGAGCATACGCCGATCCAAAGGGCGACAAGCCACGTTGATGTACGCAGCATAGGTAACCCCTCATCTTGCTAACGTTCATTCTTCGAATGCGGGCGATTCCGCCGAGTTATCTGCTTCCGCTCCTTCCACGGGTTCGTTCTCTTCTGCCGGAACCTCGCGTTCGATCTCGACCGGCTCATCGGCAATGAGCTTTCCCGCTTCATCCACACTTTCATCGTATGAATAGTGCTTTTGCCGTCGTTTGGGTACGATTGCACGTTCCATCGCGACCGAATCTACTTTCATTTGCGCGTCCTCCTCATCTACGGGTTCAATTGACCCATTTGGAAGCTAGAGAAAGTACTATTTGCATTTCTTCCGACGATCAATGCTGATTGCCAAACTCCGGTGGCGTCCGCTCACCGAAAACGGTCGCAGATCAAAATCAAAACATCAATGATCTTACTGCCCTTGTCGCCGCCCATCCGGCGCTGCGCAGCGCATTGCCACGAATACCGCTTTGCGAAGGTAGCGTCCTGGTACGCGGTTCGATATTCTACCTCAATGGAACCGCGAGGCATCTATAGAGAACGAAATGGCTGGGGCGATCAACACAGTGCCCGCGTTAAATATGACGAACACCAAGAGCTTGACATGTCGGAAAGTCGTTACCGGGAAAGAGGTTACAAGCCGCCTTTCGATGAACTGCCTTGGAAAGACGAGACCGAGAACGACGTCTAGGCGGTGTTTCGGACTGTAGAATCTGTGGCCGCCAATGCGAAAGCGTGCTCGAAATACAATTCCGCTTCACCGCATCCGCGATTTCAGCTTGATTGTCTCCGATTTGAAACGGCACCGTTGCGCGGCCAGGCTTGTCGCTGCCGGCGTTTTCATGCTGATAAGCTGGCCCGCCTTGGCCGTCGATCAGGTCCATGACGAAATCCAGGTCTATAAGGGCGACATGGCTGAGGTTGGGCAATGGTCTTACGAGCAACACCTCAATTTTGCAGCAATCGGGCAGACGCAGCCGGAATTCCCTGGCGGCTTCACATCGAACCATAGTTTGCAGGGCACGCCCGAATTCTCCTATGGAATAACCAAGTGGTGGGAGGCCGGGTTCTATTTGCCATTCGCGGTAAACAGTACCGGCGACTTCCTCTCCAATGGCGCCAAAATCCGGAGCTTGTTCGCGGTTCCGGAAGCCGACAAACGCAGCTTCTTCTACGGGGTCAATTTTGAGCTCAGCTACGAGATGCCGCGATTCGCACCGAAGCCTTGGGCGATGGAAATCCGGCCAATTATCGGCATCCGCAACAAGGAGTGGGAGTTTATTGTCAATCCGATTGTTGACATCAGCTTCGGCACCGGCGGCGAAGCGGACTTTGCGCCGGCGGCGCGGCTCGCGCGCAGCCTCGGGGAGGATCGCTTTATCGGCCTCGAATATTATTCCGATTTCGGCAAGATCGGCAATTTCCTGCCGCTGCCCCAGCAAAGCCAGCAATTGTATGCGGTGACCGATTTCAAGGTGAAAGAGGTCGATGTCCAACTCGGCGTGGGCTATGGCTTCACCCCCGGATCAGACCGGCTGATGTTCAAAGCCATCATCGGCTATGCCTTCCCCGTCCCCGGCAAGAGCAACGATAGCGGCAGTACGCAAAGCACGCCGCTGGCGATGGGAACACCATTCCGGCCGTCGCAGAACGCTTTCGTCGTGAAATAGCAGCAGACAAAGGGTGAGCGCTGTTTTCAAGCCAACACGTTGAGTCCCTTGCCGGCATCTAAGTGTCCGTCCGGAGAGTTCTTGAATCAAGTGAATCAGTTGTGATTCAAGAGTGGTGACCTTGATTCGAGGGGGCACCGATGTGGACGAGCAGGAATCGCGCGCGCTATGACCGCAGCAAGTTGCGCTATCCGAGCGATGTGACCGACGAGGAATGGGAGCTGATGGTACCGCTCATCCCGCCCGGCAAGTCTGGCGGAGGCAAACGGACGGTGATCATGCGCGAGGTGGTGAACGGTCTTATGTACGTTCTGTCGACCGGCTGTCAGTGGCGCGCAATCCCGAAAGACCTGCCCCCGAAAAGCACGGTCTACGACTATTTTGATCTGTGGACCTATGACGGCACATTGCAGCGCATCCACCACGCGCTTTATGACCAGTGTCGTGAACAAGCGCAACGGGAAGCCAGTCCGACTGCCGCCATCATCGATAGCCAAAGCGTGAAAAGCGCCGAAAAAGATGCTATGGGGCGAGCGGCGAGGACAATGGCACCATCGTCGCTCCAGCGAATCAACGGAGCGCCCCATGCCACAGCTGAACGATTTGAGCAGATCCCTCGTAATTCTCGAACAAGATGCAACACTAATCGCCGTGATCGAGATGGGCCAGTCGAATTGGCTGGTCGCCGGTATCGTGCCTGGCGTCGAGCGCTCGCCGTTGAAGAAGCTCGCGGTCGATGAGAGCGCATTGCTGAAACTGCTCAATCGCTGGCGGGAGGAAGCGGAGAAAGCAGGACATAGGATCGAACGGATTGCTATCGCCTTCGAGGCCGGCCGTGACGGCTTCTGGCTGGCGCGCTGGCTCCGGGCTCGCGGTATCGAAGCCCATGTCATTCACGCATCCAGCGTAGCCGTATCGCGCGAGCACCGGCGCGCCAAGACCGACCGGCTTGACACGGAACTGCTCAAACGCGCGTTTCTCGGCTGGCTGCGCGGCGAGCGTGATCACTGCAAGATGGTGGCGATTCCGACGCTGGCGCAGGAGGATGCCAAGCGGCCCAATCGCGAGCGCGAAAGTCTCGTTGGCGAGCAAAGCCGGATCGTCAACAGGATGAAGGCGGCGCTGGCGCGGCTCGGCATCCGCGGCTTCAATCCCAAGCTGAAGAAGGCGGTTGAACGCCTCGACGGCTTGCGCACGCCCGAAGGCGAGCCGATCCCGCCCAACACATTGGCTGAACTCAAGCACGACATGGAGCGCCGCCGGCTCGTCCGCAGTCAAATCCGGGACATTGAGGGGACCCGCCTGGAGCGCCTCAAGCAAGCCCCCGGTGACGGACCTCATGTCATGGTGCGCCTGCTGGCGCGGGTGATCGGGGTTGGCGTAGAGACGGCGGACATGCTGGTGCAGGAGGTGCTCAGCCGAAACTTGCGCGACCGTCGGGCGGTGGCGCGCTATGGGGGCCTCACCGGCTCGCCTGACGAGAGCGGCAAGAAGCGTCGCGAGAAAGGGCTGGCTCGATCCGGTAACGCGCGAGTCCGGCGCGGCATGATCCAACTGGCATGGCGGTTTCTGATGTTCCAGAAGGGCAGCGCCTTGGCGCATTGGTTTTACGCACGCACGAAAAATGCGCCTCAGACCCGCAAGACAATGATTGTGGCGCTGGCACGCAAGCTGCTGATCGCCCTGTGGCGGCTCGCGCGGGAGGGCGCGATCCCGGAGGGTATCGTCCTGCGTCCAGCTTTATGAGCGGAGTTACATAGAAATCTTCCGACAGCTTCGGCCCGTCGCTTCAAGCGCGAGAGGGTGCCGATGACGGTTCGAGGTGGCGGGGTCCCGATCGCCCCCCTTGGCTTTCATGCCGGGAAAAAGAATGGGTCCGCCGCCTCGGAGCTTCGCCGCCGATGCGCATGAGTGCATCATGGTTCGGGTCCTGGACCCACCGGATACAAGGTCGTGGCGCGATTTGATCCGCGCCCAGGAAAGCGGGCTCCCCTCTGATCGTCATCCCGACCGCACTAAGCGTGCCGTCGTGCTCGAAGCTGTCAAGGTATGGCCTGGCAAGGGCGGAGTACGCCGCAAGGTTGGGGCGTCGGCCAACCTTGACAGCTCCTGCGCGCGTCGGTTTGCAATACTGCGGGTCGGGGCGAAGAAACGGAACTCCAGGTCGAACAAAGAAACCGATCAAGCCAATGTGCCCCGCTCTGAAACCGCTTGACAAAAAGGCCCCATACAAGGGGGGCCTGCATCGATGCGCCGGGTTACGACGCAGGCAAGAAAATCAAGGGCAAGAAGCGGCATGTTCTCGTCGATACATTAGGCCTGCTGCTTCACGCTGTTGTCCATCCTGCCAACGTCCAAGATCGAGATGGAGCCATTCTCGTCATGGCGACCCTGTTCGGGATGTTTCCCTTTCTTCAAAAGCTGTTCGCTGACGGTGGCTATCAGGGGCCGGAATTCAGCACCGCGCTAGCCAAAGTTCGCCCGCATCTGAACGTGGAAATCGTCAAGCGCTCTGATCGGGCCAAAGGGTTTGTTGTCTTGTCCAAACGCTGGATTGTCGAGCGCACGCTTGCCTGGCTCAATCGCTGCCGAAGGCTCGCCAAGGATTGGGAGAACCGCAATCGGAAAGCGCTTGCGTTCCTGCACCTCGCCTCAATTCGGCTCATGCTTAGAAAACTTTGTAATCCGGCCTAAAGTGTCCGGACAGACTCTCAGCGGTGACGCCGGACCTCTACAAGCCAATGTATAGCGCGAAGGTCGTCGCTTTCTTTGACAAACTCATGGATCAGCAATTCGCTAACAAGCCGTTCATGCGGCACTACCTCGATTATTATCGACCTCTATTGGGACCTTCACCTTGGAGTGACCGGAGACGCCATTCCTTTTCAAGTGCGGCAGATTGGTGAGGCATTCAATACGGGCTCGGAAGCAGCGACAGGGTAAGATTGCTATGCGGCTGAAGGCATTAAGGGGCGGAGATGAGCGTTAAGAAATTGGTGCCCCATTTTCTATTCCGCTGAGGCTCGGCGGACGCGGTCGGAGTTTATCGGTGATTCGAGAGTGACTCGCAACCATTTGCCGTCATCGCCCCAAAAGCGGGACAGCGGTGGCTGATATAGGGAGCGATTAGACCCCTTGCAGATTGGTTGCCGCGGACTTGCCGCTGCGGCGGTCGGCTTCGATATCAAAGGAGAGCTTCTGCCCCTCGTTAAGGCTGCGCATGCCGGCGCGCTCGACGGCGGAGACGTGGACGAACACATCCGGGCCGCCCGCGTCTTGCACGATGAAGCCGTAGCCCTTCTGGGCGTTGAAAAACTTAACGGTACCTGTAGCCATAATGGCCTCCATTTGAAAACGCGTCATGCGTTTGCGGCCGTGCGAACTATTCGCGCGGTCCAATCCGGATTTTGCGTGTTCTTGAGAAAGGCCCAGTGGCATTTTTGACCTTGAAGGGCGAAACCGCAAGGCAAGCTCAATCGCGAATGGTGCGTATATATATATAGAAACGCTTTGCTTTCGGATATTGTGAAGCGATTGACGCCGGAGGGCCAGCCGCAATTGCTCGATCGAGGCGCTGCTCCAATGTCTAGGCTGGATGCCAATAACCGAAAGCGGCCAATCTTTTCATAGAAATCGTGGATTATCTTATTTAGCGGAGCAATCGGACCTACCGAGGTTCGGTTGTTGTCTCTCTGAGAGCACGCATGACATCCTCTCGGGAAATCATGCCTACCAATTGCCGCTCGGGGGTCATTACGGGGAAACTTCGCATCTTGAGGCTAACCATCAGTTGGAGGACCCGCGTTAATGGCAAAGTTGGATCGACATGCACGATTGCCTCGGTCATTACGTCCGCGACCCGACGACTCATAAGATCGTCGTAATGAGGGACCATTTGGCTGCTCGTGAAGGCAAAGGTACGAAGGAAATCAAATTTGGTGACAAGTCCCAGAACCTGACCGTCCTCCATCACCGGAAACCCATTGAAATCGTGCTGTTCGAATAGTGCTCCTAGCTGGGCTATTGTCGTTTGCCGCTTCACTGTGATCACGGTCGGCGTCATGAACTGACTAGCCGTGCAGGCGAGAAACCCGTACATCGCCCCACCGCCTCCGCTGCTCATCGTCATGGTCTTGATTTCCTTGTTGTGCTCACTGATTGCACCATTTTACCGAGCCAAGCACAGCAGCTCCATCGTTCGAGGATCCGCCTGGCCACCATAGAATTGATCCAGAGCCTGCTTGAACAACATACGGTCAGAGTCATCCGACGCCGCTTCAGCAAACAGGGTGAGACAGGACCGAAATTTGAGATCGTCGGGAGAACCGAGGATGTACGTCTTCGGTTGCGGCGCAACGCCCACATCTCTGCGGTCGAAAGAGCCGGCCTCAGCAGTCTCAATGAGGGGCAGGTCGTCGAATACGAGGAAGTCTCGAACAGGGGCAAAAGCAACACCAAGTAGGTGTTGAATTACGTGTTGAACCCACAACCTATACAGGCCAATGAGCAATCATGCTAGTCTGGCGTGTGGTGAAGGGACTGCCATGGCGGAGACCCGGAAACTCGCAGCCTTCTTGCGGCGGATGTGGTCGGATTCAGCAAGCTTGCCGGGTCCGACGAGGAGCGGACACTTGCGCAATGAGTATCGTCATCCCTGGCCCTGCCCCTCGTTCTCTGGCGACCCCTCGATCAACTGCCCCTCGCTCTCCTTTGACCTTTGCATCCTTTGCCTACTTTAGTGCAAACAGGCGCACATCCTGCTCGGGCCGCTGCAGCGCCTGGCCGCCTCGCGCTAAAATTTATGCCCCGCTGAAGAGTGTCAACTAGACGATCGATTCCATGAAAGTTGTCAGTTGTCATAGGGGGGATTCATCTTGGTTTTCGGATTCCCACATATGTCGCGCGTGCCCACAAGAGAACGGGATGAGAAGTCATGGCAGCGTGGCGGCGGGCGATTGAGTTGTCGCTTGGAGAAGCTGATACGGCGAAGTTGAGATCGATAGCGCAGTCGCGCACTGAACCGGCGAGCCGGGTGGAGCGGGCGCGGATATTGCTGGCCTATCGAGAAGACCCCTCGTTTTTTGCGGTCGGCCGGGCACTCGGGCTGCATCATCAAACGGTCCAGCGCTGCGTCGAGCGCGCCGTGGCCGAAGGCCCGCTGGCTGCGCTGGATGATCGCCCTCGCCCCGGTAGAGAGCCGACGATCACTCCCGAGGCCAAGGCATGGCTGGTGTCGTTGGCGTGCCGGAAGGCGAAGGAACTTGGCTATCCCCACGAACTGTGGACAACGCGGCTTCTGGCCCGCCACGCTCGCGAGCATGGACCCGCGGAGGGACATGCGTGCCTCGCCAACCTCGCCCAGGGCACAGTGTGCAAGATCCTCGACCAGGAAGAGGTGAAACCGCACAAAGTGCGATACTACCTGGAACAGCGCGATCCCGACTTTGCTGAGAAGATGGCCGAAGTGCTGTGCGTTTATCGCCAAGTGAAAATCTTGAAGCAGGCCGCAGCCGTCTCGAAGAAGAAGCCGAGCGACGCGATGGCGATCATTTCCTACGACGAGAAGCCCGGCATACAGGCCATCGCAACGACCGCCCCCGACTTGCCGCCCGAGCCCGGCGTGCATGCGACCTTCGCACGTGAGCATGAATATAAACGTCACGGCACGATCAGCTTGCTGGCCGGCATCGACCTCGTCACCGGCAAGGTCCATGCGCTGGTCAAGGATCGCCATCGCAGCCGCGAATTCATCGAATTCCTCAAGCTTCTCGACGCCGCCTATCCGGCCCACACAGCGATCAAGTTGATCCTCGACAATCATTCCGCGCACATCTCCAAAGAGACCAAAGCCTGGCTCGCCGATCAACCCGCGCACCGCTTTGAATTCACCTTCACTCCCAAGCACGGCTCCTGGCTCAACCTCGTCGAGGGCTTCTTCTCTAAACTTGCCCGCTCCGTCCTCCGCCACATCCGCGTCGCGTCCAAACAGGAACTCAAGGATCGGATCATGGCTGCCATGGACTATTTCAATCAGGAGCCCGTCGTTCACACCTGGGCCTATAAGCTCGACAAGGCGGCCTGATATGATTCGAACTTCGAAAACGCTGGTCTAGCAGGCAAAGCAAAAGTACCGCTATGCACACTTAGCGACGCCGGCCGGTGAAGCAGCATCAGAAAAGCGCTTCGCCATCCGGCCTCTTAACTCTTTGGCCTGACCCAAGTTCCCTCGCACCACGCCTCGCGTTCCCTCGACGAAGTTCTCATTCTGTCGTCATGACGTGGGAGACACTTGGCGATGCGTTTTCCCAAGTCTGGGGCGTCAGTGTTCGCTGCGCCGACGGCCGGGAGGATGGTGCTCATTCCAAATCTAGCCGCAAGTGCATCGGGCGGTTGCACCTCGACATTGAGACCCTCGTGTGGACCCGTGGACCGGCCTTCCTTCTCTCGCGATTGAATAGTCGCTTGAAGTGTCCGCGCCGCGGATCACGCTACGTCGTGGTGATGTTTCAACCCCCTTGCAAATGCAGTGTTCGGGCGATGGCCAAACACTCTCAAACTCGATATTTGCAGCTCGGAGCCAAAAGCGAGCCAAACGAACAGCTAGCCCAGCTAAGTCATTTGAGCGGCCTGAGACATAGGTGACAGACCGTACCGGACACATGGGTAACACTTTTCGCCATTTGGCGGGAGGTGTTGATGCCGTGGAAGGAGTGTTCGGTGACGTAGGAGCGTCTACGCTTTGTCGCCCGTCTTCTCGACGGCGAGGGCATGAGCGAGGTGTGCCGCGATTTCGGCATTTCCCGCAAGACCGGCTACAAGATCTTCAATCGCTATAGGGATCAGGGGCTCGAGGCGCTCACCGATCGCTCGCGCCGGCCGGTGCGCTATGCCAACCAGCTGCCGGACCAGGTGGAGCGGCTGATCGTCGATCTCAAGCGCGACAAGCCGCATTGGGGCGCGCGCAAAATCCGCGAACTGCTCGTTCGCAAGCTTGCCGGCGACGTGCGCCTGCCGGCCAGGAGCACCGTGCATGCGGTGCTCGACCGCCACGGCCTGGTCAACCGCGCCCGAATCCGGCGCAACCGCGCCAACGGCATCGCCGCTGTCGGCAGGCGCCAATCCCAACGACCTGTGGTGCGCCGAAGGGCGAGTTCAAGCTCGGCAATGGCCGCTACTGTTACCCCCTGACGGTCTCCGACCATGCGGCGCGCTATCTGCTGCTGCGCGAGGCCTTCGAATCGACCCGGGAAGCCCCGGTCATCGCCGCGTTCCAGCGGCTGTTCCGTGACCGCGGCTTGCCCGTCGCCATCCGCAGCGACAACGGGCTGCCGTTCGCCAGTCCCAACGGCCTCTACAATCTCTCCCGCCTCTCGGTCTGGTGGCTGCGGCTGGGCATCGCCATCGAGCGCATCAAGCCCGGCCATCCGCAGCAGAACGGCCGCCATGAGCGCATGCACCTGACCCTGAAGAAGGAAGCAACCCGCCCGCCCGGTCTCAACAGTCTGCAGCAGCAGGCCAGGTTCGATGCCTTCGTGCGCGAGTTCAACGCCGAACGCCCGCACGAGGCGCTCGCCATGAGATGCCCGGCCGAGTTCTACACCGCCTCGCCACGGCCCTATGACGGGCTGCCGGAACTCCAATATCCCCGGCATGACCGCGACATCCTGGTCACCGCCTGCGGCCGCGTCTGATGCACAGGAAAAAGATCAATATCTCGACCGTGCTCGCCGGTCAGAAACTCGTCGTCAGGGAAGTCGACGACGGCATTTGGCTGGTCAGCTCCATGCACTATGATCTCGGCTATATCGACCTCGAGCAGAGGACCTTGCAGACCATCGACGATCCGTTCGGCACGAGATTGTCACCCATGTCTTAGGTACGTTCCGTCACCCATGTCTCCGGGCCGGACAATTGATTTTG
>CAWHZA010000073.1:0-9896 GCA_963833665.1 uncultured Alphaproteobacteria bacterium
CGATCTTCTGTCGGCTGCTTTTCTCGTTTGGAAACCAAAAGGGCTTTAGGGTCTTGTCGCAGCTTCGCGCCGTGCGCTTCAATCAGCTGACTGTCGGACAGGCTGCTTTGATGCGCTTCATCCGACGTTCCATCTGGGCTGCCGACCCCAAGGGGAAAGCCTGCTCTCTGTTTGTTCTTGCGCAACCAGTAATTGTGAGGTAGTATCCAAGATTGACGGCAAAGGTCTGCCTGCCTCGTAGACGCGGCGCGTTCGGGGCAGTACGATGCGACGCGACAATATGACTTTCACTGCTTCCGCAACCGAGGCAAACCCTCGGGAGCCCGCGTTCCTGAGCGCTTCCTTTTTCTCCGCTGATTTGATTGCCGCGAAGGAGCTAGGAGAGTCTCGGCAGCTCAATTCACCGCAGAATTCTCAGGCACGCGCGGCACTAGCGGTAATTTCTAAACCGCCGCAAGGCTCTCCATCGTGATTTTTGCGTTCGTCGCAGGGAGGCTGGCATGGCGTCATTCCCAGAGTACAAAAACGCATACGAGAACAACTGGGCCGAATTGGAGATCCGACCGAGTTCGACTTCAAGAAGCCCGGAATCAGGCCAATAGGCTGCTTCACGGCAAACCGGCCTACCAGCAAATCGAGAGTAAGACCGGGGTGCCATGGTGGTTCGTGGGTCTGTGTCACTATCGCGAATCCAATTTCAATTTCGATACGTACCTGGGCAACGGCCAATCGCTCGCCAGGGTGACCACCATAGTGCCGAAGGGGCGGGGACCCTTCACCGGACCCGATGCGTTCGCAAACGGAGCGCTCGATGCGTTGCGCCTCGAAGGGTTCATAGGGGCCAATGATTGGGGCATTGCCCGAACGCTTTACCGGCTCGAGGGGTTCAACGGGTACGGATACCACGGCAAGGGCGTGAATTCTCCATATCTCTATGGGGGCTCTACCGTCTATGGCCCCCCCGAGGCCAAAGGCGGCAAGTACGTCGCCGATCATGTGTTCAATGCCGGCGTTGTGGATACGCAGCTCGGCACCGCGGTCATTCTGAAGGCGTTGATGCAGCTCGATTCGTCAATCGATCTCGGCGGCGCCGCGACGGACGGGTCCTCGGACCACACCGTAGCACACGAGCCGGATGATGAGCTTGCCAAAGGCATTGTTTGGCTGCAGGGGTCTCTCAACAAGCTCGGCGCCAACCCGCCATTGGCAGAGGACGGGAAGAATGGGCCAAAAACGATGGAGGCGGTGTCGCAGTTCCAGCGGGAAAATGGCCTAACAGATACCGGGCTCGCCGACCCTGCGACGATTGCAGCGATTGCGCAGAAGCTAAGCTCGCCGCCGCCGCCACCGCCGAAAGGGCAACCGGACGGGCAAGTGCCAGGCGACCTGATCGTTGCGATCAAACAATTGCTTGATCAGCTACAGAAGGGTGGAGGCGTTCAGATTCCAGTGCTTCCGGCGCCCGCGAACGATCTCACAAGTACGCTGCAACAGGTGGCGAATCTCCTACAAAAACTCAACATCAACATACCTCCAACCTCAACGACACCGATTTCGATGCCACCGCCGCCGAATCAGGCCGCTCAACTGCAGAAGATCCTCGATTTCGTCAGTGGCCTCATCAACCCGAGCGGCAAATCGGCGCCGTTGGGCCAGGTCAATGGCGCGCTCGGTCAAACAATCGGCAATCTGCTCAATGGCAATAAGACCGCGATTGGTCTCATCGGCAGCCTGCTGACCGCATGGCTCTCAAGTGTCCCGGCGTTGCCAGCCGGAACCAGCCCGAGTGGCATTTTGGGACTCCTCCAACTGATAGCCGGGTCCGTTCCAGGACTTAGCGGTTTTACGATGCCGCTTTTCCTTGCACTCTCGGCTTGGGGCGCGCTCGGCAAGCTTGAAAAGTGGGCCCAAGGTACCGCGCCGCCTCCTACAAGCACCAAATAGGAAGCCCTGAATCATGTGAAGTCAGAGGCGGTGGGGCGCAGGACAACGCTGTCCTGCCGTCCTTGCCGACCGCACCGGAAACAGCGCGGCAAGCTCATGATCTTGCCGATGGAGGCCATTTTCGCCGGATCGGCGATGGGATCTAGAGTGAGCGCCAAGTATAAGGGCGCCATGCCCTTTGTATCAGTCACGAGGCTTCGCGTGCGCGCACTGCGCTACCTGCCGGCCTTCTCGTTCAACGCCTTGCGCGCGGCGCGGCAAGCCAAGACTGCACCTGGGAATCTCGCCGTTTCCCTTCTGGCCGATTTCGAACTTTGCGTTTTGGACGCGGACATTGTGGAACGATCAGGACGCGATGCGCGCGTTCATGCTGTCAGGCGCGCACCGCCGGATGATGCCTCGCCTCCTGAACTGGTGCGACGAGGCAGCCGTTGCGCACTGGACGCAGGAACTCCCTCGAAACGCCATCATGGCAGGAGGTCCACGGCCGCATGCGAACGCAAGGTAGACGCTCAAACGTGAATCATCCCTCAGAGGCTCAGCAGCGGTTTGAAATTCCCCTGCCGAGGACGACGACGGGACTGAAACTCAAATAAGTCTCAGGGCGAGGTCGACGAGATCACGCCACCTCGCTCCGCGATCACTGTTCTCCAGAATGTGTCAAGTAACGAATGCCGAGAAGGCCTCTTTTTCGGTGTCGTAGACCTTTATCAAACTGTTGAAGCCGGAAGTTTCAAGAACATTCCTGACCAGGCCGTTGGCGTTGCAAATCTTGAGCTCGCCGCGATTTCCTTGCAACAATTTGGCCCCGCGTAAGATCACTCGCAGCCCGGCGCTGCTGACGTAGTCGAGCTTTTCGAGATTGAGCAGGACCCGCTTATGTTCGCCTCTTGCGATCTCCACGATGCGATCTCCCGCATCACCTGACGACATGCTGTCGAGTCTTCCGCTCATGTCGACGACCAGCACATCGTAGACACTGCGCGTCTCAATCTTCATTGCCGCCTCCCGTATGTCTCGCTCCCGTCGCTTGATCTCTCAGCTTCGATCGATGTCATAGGTGCTTCACCAGCTTGAGCCGATTAATGGTACCTGCCCGCTGATACGTGATGTCGTCCATCACACCTTTGATGAGCAGGAGCCCGAAGCCGCCCTCGCGGCGTGACGCCAGCGTACCATCAGTAGGCGGCGTCACGGCCTGCGTAGGATCGAACGGTTTACCCTCATCTTCAATCACTACTGACAAAGCCCGGCGGTCGTAGTGCAGCTCGATCGAGAGCCTTCCCGGCTGCCGCTCATAGCCGTGCTCGACAACATTGCTGACAACTTCCTCCAAAGACAAGCAGACGACGTCGGTCACAGCCCGCGACAACTGGTGGTGATTGCAGAAGCGCTCGACCCAACCTATCGCGCGCGCAACAGCTCGCTCATCGGCCGCCAATCGAGTTCGCGCGCGGGCCATGGTAGAGTCTGGAGTTCAAAAAAACCTTGGGACGCGTCGCCGCACGCCGACTTCAATACAATGCCTCGGCCGGCATCACAAGCAAGCACAACCGTCGTGTCACGGACCTCCTTTGGATCCCTGCAAAGCCCCGGGATGATAGATGAATGCGAGCGCCGTAAGGTCGTCGAATTGCGGTGTGTTTACGGCAAATTCAGTCACAGCGCGGAAGGCGGCAAGGACGGTACCGCTGGCGCTCTCGGTAGAAAGTCCGGATACGAGTTGCTCCAGGCGTTGCTCACCATAATTTTCGCCGGCGGAATTGAGTGCGTCGGACAGGCCATCCGTCCAAAGAAAAATCATGTCACCGTTGTCCATCGTTATCGGCTCAGTCTTGTACGTCGCATCTCGTTGCACCCCAAGCGGCACGCTCGAGGATGTGGGTCGGTCATGACCCCCGGCCCGACGCAGGACGAAAGGCGCCGGATGGCCGCAGTTGCAGGTGAAGCCGACACCGTTACGAATATCGACGGTCGCACAGAATAGCGTTGCAAACATCGCCTCGTCATTGTTCGCGACGAGCAAATTATTGGCCGCGGCAATGGCGGTGTCGAGCGTTTGCTGCTGCCTGAGCGCGACGCGAAGCGCGGTTTGAGTGGCCGCCATGAACAGTGCCGCCGGTATTCCTTTGCCGGACACATCGCCGATGGTGATTGCTATGCGGTGATCATCGAGCAGAAAATAATCGTAGAAGTCACCGCCAACGTCCCGCGCCGGCAGGGTATGCGCAAAGAGGTCGAATGCGTCGCCGCAGTGCAGAAGCGCCGCGGCTGGCGGCAGCATGGTGCGCTGGATCGCTACTGCGTTCGCCATTTCCTCACGATGCACGCGCCGCTCGACGAGTTCCTCAGCCAAACGGCAAAATGATTGTGCGAAGTCGAACAGCTCAGGCAGCGGCGCCCGCAGATCGTCGAGCAGCCGCAGGTCGAAATCGTGCTGACGCAGCGCGTCCAGCGCATTGGAGTAAAATCCGATGGCTTGATTGAACGTCTGAAATCGTCGACCAACCTGCGTCATCACCGCGGCAAGAAATCGCGGGTTTCCGGCGCCGAATTCTTGCAAATCGCCGCCGCTAATGCGGAGAACGCGCAGCGGCGTCGTGGCGGCGACCGTGGCGGTGCGTGGAACTCCGGTGAAGATCCCGATCTCACCGACAAGTGCCGGCGCTGAAACGACGGAAAGATCGACGGTGCCATAGCTCGTTTCGATGCGGATGGACGCCGAACCCTCGATGACGATATAGGCGGCGTCGCTCGGCTCACCCTGGCGCAGCAACGCGTCGCCGGGACGCAGTGCGAGAATGCTTCCGCGGTCGAGGAGCTTCTTCAACGCCACCAAATCGGTTTCGGCAAATAACGGATTTGATTGAAGCAGGGTCGCAATGTCCGAAACAGGGACAGCCAATCGCAATTGCGTCGAAGTGGTATTCTCAGTTGTCATCGCATTGGGCCTGCCGCAGGAATGCGGTCTCTTCGCGATCGGGAGGAATGCGCGACACGGACGATTCGGCTTGCCGCCTTAAAGACTGGACCGCTCTACCCTGCTGATGGAAGCCTAGCACGGCAAACACCAGAACTAAAACGGCCAGTCGGCGGAGCACCGGGTGCTGTTGGTAGGAAAGAGGCTCTTCAAACGGAGCCAGCAATGGCGACGC
This sequence comes from uncultured Alphaproteobacteria bacterium, assembly GCA_963833665.1. GTDB lineage: Bacteria > Pseudomonadota > Alphaproteobacteria > Rhizobiales > Xanthobacteraceae > BOG-931. The sequence continues at coordinate 5,100 of CAWHZA010000073.1, forward strand.
CCACGATCCAAGCGAAGCGCGGAAGGTGGGCGCAGGGTAGAGCCCAAAAAAGGTGCGGCCGGCTCCTGGGGGAGAGCCGGCCGCGCGCGAACCCGGTCTGGGGACGGGGAGGGGTGGGGACGTGACCGGGGTCGCGAGCTCCTATTTTGTTCAGCGCGAGGTTGCCGTGGCCGGCGCCGCGCGCGGATCGCCGAGCGAGATCCAAACATTCGGATCGGCCTGCGATTGGCGTTTCACGAAACGGTAGCCGGTGTCAGACCAGAGCCGGATCTCGTCGTTCTGGTTGTCGAGAATCAATTCGCCCTTGTCGGTCTTCACGGTGAGCACGGCATGGCCGTCGCCGTGCCGGTCGCGCACCACGGTGACGAGCAGCGCCTCGCGCGGCCAGCCCGACTGGATCAGCATGCGGCGCTTGAGCAGCACGTAGTCCTCGCAATCGCCGTAGCCGTCCTCGGGGTAGGACCATTTCTCGACCACGCCGTAGTGTTCGAGGTCGGTCATCGGCTTGATGTGGCTGTTGACCCACAGATTGATGCGAGCGAGCTCCTTCCAGGCCGGCGTCGAGAGCACGACGTCGCGTGGCATGGTCGGGCGGCCGGCGCAGTCACGCGGGTTCTCTTCACAAAACTCGATCCAGCCGACCGGCGCCCGGGCGGTGTCGCCGAGCGCGACAAACAGCGGACGCTCGTCCGCGTTGCTCGCCGCCGGCACCGTGAATGCGGCAATCACGATGAAGCTCGCAGCCGCACTCAGCCGCCAAAATCGTTTAGCACCCGAACCCATATGACCCCTCTCCCGTCTTCTTGGGGTCACGTTTCTCACAAAGATTTTTCGGCGCCGCTAAGTTCGATGCTTCAATTTGAACTAAACACCGCTAAAGAACACCCGAAAATCGCATCGACATTTGAGCAAATATCGTGGCAAATTTTATTTGTTAAAATTTGCAGCAAATTGCGCGCATGCGGCCAAGTCGATGCGGAAGCAACGTTATTGCCCCGCCGAGAGGTCCGCTCGGCGGATCGCTGCCGGTGCCACTTATGTACATTTTGATCGAATTGACTCACTCTTTCGCAAGCGAGAACCCAGACGGAGAGCGCGACAAAGCAATAAATCTGCTGGTTCCCGCCTTCGCGGGGACGAATGGGCGAGAGTAGCGGGTCGATCTCCGGAAGCTTACCCTAACGCTCGCCGCCGGCGCCGGCGACCCAGGTGTCGAGAACCGCGATCGCGGCGCCGTCGAGCGCGACCATGTCGGCGCGATATCCCGTCGCGAGCTTACCAAGCCTGTCGCCGAGGCCGAGAAATTCCGCCGGATGAGTGGAAGCAAACCGCAGCGCCGTCGTCAGCGGCACGCTGAGCAGGCGCACGCAATTGCGCACCGCACTCGCCGTGGCGAGACAGGCGCCGGCAAGCCTTCCGTCCGCCCGCGCGCAGCGACCGTCGCGCACCGTCACGGTTTCGCCGTTGAGCGCGAATGACGCGCGCGCGTCGCCGACCGGCCTCGATGAAGCCGGGCGCGAGCCAGGTGTCCTTGCCGAATTGGCGCAGCGGAATGATCGCCGGCAGTTCGGCACGCGGCATGACCAGCGGCGATGCGGGCGCCGTCGATGACGACCGCCGCGTCCCCGTGGACCGCCACGCCGTCGAAAACGCACGGGGCGGTGACGGCGTGAACGCTGCCCCTCATCGGGTGCGTGTCACTTTCTGCAAATGGCGGGGATGCTCGACATCGGCGCCGCGGCGCTGCGCCAAGCGAACCAGGAAAGCGTAGAAGCTCTGAATGAGGCAGATGGCGTCGGCGTCCGGCTGCTCGGGCGCGAGCGCCGGCAGCACGCCCATTGTGCGCTCGCCGGCCGCGGCGACGAGGACGCATGCACCGTCGCGGCGCAGGTCGGCGATGAGGTCGGAAATACCGGGTGCGGCTTCGTCGGTCGGCGCGAGCACGAGGATGGGATAGGTGCGCGACACCAGGGCGATCGGGCCGTGGCGGAATTCCGCGCTGCTGAACGCCTCGGCGTGCAGCGTGCAGATCTCCTTGAGTTTGAGCGCCGCCTCGCGGGCGATGGCGAGCGTCGGACCGCGGCCGATGGTGACGAGACTGCTCGACTTCGCCAACACGCCCAGACCCTCGCTCCAATCGAGCCGCGTTGCTTCGGCGAGGCGCTCCGGCAGCCGGTCGCAGGCGTGGCGTATGGCCGCATCGTCCGTCCACATTGCCGTCAGGCGCAGCAACGCGGCGAGAGAGGCCACGAAGGTTTTCGTCGCTGCTACGCTGAGCTCCGGTCCCGCCGCGATCGGCAGAACGGTCTCGCAGGCCGCCGCCAGCGGGCTCGACGCGGCGTTGACGACCGCGACCGTGAGTGCGCCGGCCGCTCGCGCCATGCGGGCCGTTTCGATCAGATCGTCGCTCAGGCCCGACTGCGAGATGGCGAGGAAGAGCTGGTCGCGGAGCTCAAGCGGGCGATGATAGATCGTTGCGATGTTAGGTGCAGCCGCGGCCACCGGAATGCCGAGGTGACGCTCGATCAGATGCTTGACGAACGTGGCCGCATGCGCCGAGCTGCCTCTGGCGCAGGTCACGACCACCTGCGGCGGCCGGCGCTTGAGCCGCTTGGCGAGGTCGGCGACCACCGACCCGAGGGCCTCTGCCTGACGCTCAACGGCTTCGGGAGACTTCGCGCAGCTCTGCCGCCATGCCGGGGCCGAGCGGCGTCATCGGCGAGCCTTTCTCCCCGCGCAACCGCCCATCAGGCTACCTGCGCCAGCGATTGCGCCGCGGCGCGTGCGAGATGCACGGCACCATGCAGGGCGTCGCCGAGTGGCTCCACGAGACGCGATTTCGCTGCTTCGCCGAGTCGCGGCTTGAGGAACGGCGCGCAGCCGCCGACGAGCGCCAGCCGCGTAGTGCCGGCGGCGATGATCCGGGCAGCGAGCGCGTCGATGTGACCGGCGGCCAGGGCCGCCAATTCGTTACCGACCGGATCGCCGCGGCCGGCGTGGTCGAAGACCCGCGGCGCAAACGATCCAAAATCGCGCGGCGTGGCGGTCTGCGTCCAGCGCACGATGGCGTGCGGATTGTCGGCGAAATCGGCAAACAGCGCGCGCAACAATGGCGTCCAGCCGATGCGCCCGTCAAACGCCCAGAGGACGTGGCGCAACGCCTCGCAGCCAAGCCAGGCGCCGCTCCCTTCGTCGGAGAGCGGCAGGCCCCAGCCACCGAAGCGGTGGGATTTTCCGTTCAACACCGCCCAGCCGATCGAGCCGGTGCCCACGACGATAACCGCGCCGTCGCGTTCGCCATGGGCGCCGATGCAGGCGGCGTGCGCGTCGGTGGTAAAGAGCGCCTTGCCGAACGGGTGCTTATGGGCCCGCGCCGCGGCAAGCTGCGTCGGTTCGCTGGCGCCGGCGAGGGCGAGGCAGGCGACGGTCCGCGCCAATTGTCCGGGCGCAAGTCCGGCCTGGCCGAGGCATTGAACGGCGACTTCATTGACGGCAGCAAAGCTGCGTCCAAGGCCGAGCCGCAAATTCGCCGGCCCGGTTATCCCTTCGCCGAGGATTTCGCCAGCGAACGTGCACAGGCGCGCCCGGCAGCTCGTGCCGCCGCCGTCCACGCCGAGGAGGAGCACATTCGAGTCCACGCGCAGGTTCCGTCTTTGTCCAGTATTGGTCCCGGCACATATAAGAACTAATTAGGGTCGAAATAGTTTTCCTTTGAGGCAGTGCCGCCGTTTTTGCTGCTTCGAATCGCCGCGAGGGCCAGGCCATGGACACCGAGCACGCCAGTCCGCGCTATTCGGATATCGACCTTTGGGAGCCCGCCGACATCCTCGATGCCATGATCGAGGGGCAGATGGCCGCGGTGGCGGCGGTTCGCGCCGAACGCGGCGCGGTCGAGCAAGCCGCACGGGCGATGGAAGCGCGCCTGCGCGGCGGCGGGCGCCTTATCTATGCCGGAGCGGGAACCTCGGGCCGGCTTGCCGTCCAGGACGGCGCCGAGCTTATCCCGACCTTTAACTGGCCCGCGGATAAGCTGTTGTTGCTCATGGCCGGGGGCAAGGACGCCCTGTTGCGATCGGCTGAGGGCGCCGAAGACGAGACCGATCAGGCTCTGAATCTCATGCGCCAGCACCGCGTCGCCGCCGCCGACGTGGTCATCGCCGTCGCGGCCAGCGGCACGACACCGTTCACGCTCGCCTGCCTGCGTGAAGCCCGGCAGCGTGGCGCGCTGACGATCGGTATCGCCAACAATCGCGGCACGCCGATTCTCGAGGAAGCCGACTGTCCGATTCGGCTCGACACGGGCGCCGAACCGATTGCCGGATCGACGCGCATGAAGGCCGGGACCGCGCAGCGGGTAACGCTCAATATCTTGTCGTCGCTGGTCATGATCCGCCTCGGCCGCGTGCATGAAGGGCTCATGGTCGACGTGCAGGCGATCAACGCCAAGCTCGTGCGGCGGAGCGAGACAATTCTGCGCCGGTTGTCCGGCCGCAGCAGCGAGGAAGCCGCCGACGCGCTACGCCGAGCCAACGGAAGCGTCAAGCTTGCCATGCTGCTGCTCCACGGCTGCAGCGCCGAGGAAGGCACGAGGCTGCTCGACCAAGCGGGAGGGCGGCTGCGCACGGCGCTCACAAACATCGGCGGGCGTGAGGCGGCCGCGGCTACGGCTGAACTCGTCGAGGACGATGTCCCGACAATAGCCGAAGAACTGCCCTCGGCCGTCCGCGACCGCCAAGCGATTAAGCCCGGCGGATGAGCATTCCTCGACCACCCCGCAAAATTTGAACCTGTCCCGGA
>CAWHZA010000074.1:0-178088 GCA_963833665.1 uncultured Alphaproteobacteria bacterium
CGTTCAACTCGTGGATCTTCGCCGTAGTTTCCTGCCCGATTTTCGAAAGAGCGAAAGTTTTTTCCGGCGGCACCTTCGAGGCAACCAGATCCTTTATCTGAGTAGCCAACGCGCGTACGCGCTCCTCCAACTTTGCTTCTTCCAGAACCCGCTCCTCCTGATTGCCGACGGCCATTAGCGTTGGAGCCGCGGCAGCGATCTCGGCGCTTTTTTCAGCGGAGCTAAGGGCGGTAACTATGCCTGGAACGCTTTCGACAGTGACGCGTGTGACCGCGCGCTCGATATCGCGGAAAACGTACCAAGCAATCGCACTTGCCAACACGGTCAAGCCGGCAAAAGAGAAAAATGCAAGAAAAAGCTTGGTCTTGATGCCGAACCGGGAATGTTGCGTATCTCTACCGACCGCGGTCTGCTTAAGTGGCGACCGCGTCTTGTCGATTTCAATCGAGGAAGCCTGGGCCTGTTCAACTGTCATTTGGGCGACTCTAGCCGCACGTTGGGCACGTCTACGCCAGCCCGAGGCTCCTGCCATCTGACATCGGCGTTGCTCAATCTCTCGACTGCCTTAAAGCTCCCGTCCGGTTGGATCACGGTGAAATAGACCGTATCCATTCCTTGGTTGCTCGCTGGTCCATAGGACAGCGTCACGCCATCCAGGTCGAAGACGCCGCTATTTTTTATCGTCGCGAGCAATCCGGCACGGGTTACCGGATTTTCAGAGCGTTTAAGTGCTTCAACTACCAACCGACCGGCGATGTACCCTTCGAGCGACACGAAACCTGGCGTGGCACTCGGATTTACTGACTTGAGTGCCTTCTGATAGCGAGCGACGAGCGGAATTGTCGTGTCATTCGGAAGCGGAACCACTTGCGTTACCACGACGCCCTCACCATCGCGACGAAGCTCTTCTGCCAATGGCTCGCTACCTACAAAGGAGATATTGACGAACACGGCATCCAACTTGATCATGTGCGCGAGCTTGATGAATTCGGCGCAAGGCTTATAGGCGCCGACCATTACCACCGCCTGCGGATGACCCCGCCGAATCGCCAGCAACGCTCGCTTAACGGCGGTCGTACCACGCATGTACGTGCCTTCCGCCACAAGACTCAAGCCTCGCTTTTCGAGAGCCCTTTTCACTCCGTCGAGTCCGGCACGGCCGAATGAATCGTCTTGGTACAGAATAGCTATAAGCGACAAGCCAAGATCGGTTGTCAGATGCTTGATCCAAGCCTCGGTTTCTTGGCCGTAGGAAGCACGAACATTGATCACGTTTGTCAGCAATGGATCCCGCAAAAAGTCGGCACCCGTGAACGGCGCGATGAAGGGCACCCCCTGCTCAGTTGCAATTGGCTGCACGGCTTTTGACGTCGGCGTTCCCACTTCGCCAATCAGGGCGAATACTTTGTCCTCTTCAATCAGCTTATTGGTTTTGGCGATCGCCACTTCAGGTTCGTAATCATCATTGTACGAGATCAGCTCAAGCTTGCGGCCATGAACCCCACCGGTGGCATTCGCTTCATGGAACGCCGCCAATATGCCCTCCCGCATGCCGAGACCAAGGGCGCCCGCCGGCCCCTTCAAGGCGGCGGACTGGCCAAACACGAGGCGGTCATCGAACACGCCTGGATCAGCGTGGAGGGTCGGGGTCCCGAGCAAGCTCACGACAACGAGGATCGCGGAAGTGTATGCCGTTTTGAGAAGCAAGTTTGGCATGCGGTTCCTCTCTATCGACGCCTATTAACGAAGAAACTAATTATTTGTCGCCCGGTTTAGAGCGCGGGCTTGTCGTTGCCTCACTCATCCAAGGGCCAACCAATCTTATCGGGAGACTTCAGGAAATTGGAAGCCGCTGATGTGCCTCGCCACAGCCTGGATCGCTAGTTCTGCTGCGGCGCAATATGAGGCTCCTGGGCCGGCGGAGCGATGTACCCCGGTGGATGAACCTGAGCACCAGTTCACAGTTTGAATGTCGAAATGGGTCACTCGCGACCGGGTCCAACCAGCAGCAGGCCAGCCAATGTCTGCTGTGTCTCCGATCGCTACCGAAATTACGAGCCGCTGAAAGCGACGAGAAGGACCAATTCCGGACAAAGTGCGCCACAGCGAAAGGGCGCGATCACCTCATTGACGAGTCAACGCCGTACTTGCGCCCCCAATCGCGCATGGCACGGACGATCGGGCCGAGATCGCGACCCTTTGCGGTGAGGACGTACTCGGCCCGCGGGGGACTCATCGAATAGAAGCGCCGTTCGACGACGCCATTCTCCTCAAGCGTTCGCAGACGCTCCGATAACGTCGTCGGGGCAATGCCTTTCAACGAGTTCCTGCAACTGCTGAAAGCGCCTTGGCCCGTGCAGAAAAAAGTCGCGCAGGATAAGGCAGGTCCAACTCGATCCGATGACGCTGAGCGTGCGGGCCACCGGGGACTCAGTGGTGTCTTGATTCTGCATGATGGAACTTTATTCAGCCGTTGCGTCATTCACAATTGTTTCCGCAGTCACTATCATGTGATCATGTCACTATTAATGCGCCTGTTGACTAGTATGCCGTTAGTCACTATCGAAATGATAGTAACAACGATGGAGTCGTGCCATGACGCCGCAAATCCCTGGTTACCTCCTGTCATTCGAATCGGCCGTCCGCCCCGTCGTGACGGTCATTGTGCTGAGCCTCATCTGGTTGGGTGCCGCGCGCATGCCGGCCTCGGCGAAGTCGCGTTACGCGACTGCTGGCGTGCTATCGGCGGTGCTCATCGGCTGGCTGGCAGTCGCCCAGTATCTCGGCGCGGCAAATACGTATTTCGCAAACACAGAGAGTGCGGTGCCGATCATATTGTTCGGTTTGCTGATCCCGCTTGCTGTCGCCGGCATTGCCTTGTGGGGGTCGGATAGCATCGCAAGGCTGGTCTCCGCGATCCCGCTGCATTGGCTCGTGGCGGCTCAGGTCTACCGCGTCGCGGGCGGTGTGTTCCTCGTGCTTTGGGCTGACGGACGCCTGCCCTGGCAATTCGCGCTGCCGGCGGGGATTGGGGACGTCGCGACGGGCTGCGTTGCCGTCGTCGTGGCTCCGCTGTTGGCACAAAACGCAATTGGCGCACGCAGGGCAACATACGCCTGGTGCCTTTTCGGAATCGCCGACCTCGTCGTCGCAGTCACGATGGGCGCAATGACCTCTCCGGGACCGGCGCACCTCCTGGCCTTCGATGCGCCGAACCTCCTCATCTCATCCTATCCGCTGGTCATGGTGCCCACCTTCGCCGTTCCGCTGGCCCTGATGCTGCATGGCCTCGTTCTATGGCGGCTGCGGCGAGGCGCCACCGCGACCGGCCGGCTGGCGACGGCATGATTGTCTATCGCCTGACCAAATGAGAGGGCGGCCAGGTGTCGCCCTCAATTCTCGACCACGACGGTTCGCTCCCTTGGCGAGGCGCGAGTGCAAGACACTGGCGAAATGGGGTCGGCACAAGGTTGCAGAACAACATCCTTTCGAGCACGCACGTCTCAGTCGGGTCATTCGCGTCCCGATTGGCTAAGAGCGACGATCAGTCCACGTCCGCTTCGCCTCGAAAGCGGCCCAGTTGCTGCGTCACCGCGAATTGTCGCGAAGGGTCACGTGTGGACGGCGCCCTGGCAAGAACTTTCTGACGTTTGTGCAGCATTGGTCGGGTGCGGTCACGTGTCCGGCCTGTTGATGCGGCGCGGATGGCCGCTGGCCCTAATGCTCTGCGCGGATCGGGTCCCAATCGTTTACACGCACTCGGAAGTGCGATGACCCAAGCGGGTTCTCCCGATCCCCGGAACGACCGTATCTGCATTACGTCGTCATGCCCTCGCCAATTCGTTGCAACCCTCGATCAACTCTCGACTATGCCGCCTGCGAGAGCAATCTCGGCTCCTTGAAACGTTCGCCATGCACCATCATGGCCCAGGCCATACGTGCGATTTTGTTGGCCAGCGCGACAGCAGCGACCTTGATCGGCCGACGTTCCATGATACGCGCGAGCCAAAGCCGTTTCGTACCGTGCTGCCGCGCGTATCGAATGACAGCCATAGCTCCAGCGATGAGCAACCATCGTAAATATCGATTGCCCTGCTTTGAGATCCCGCCGAGACGCTCCTTGCCACCCGTCGAATGCTGCTTTGGAACAAGACCAATCCAGGCCGCTAGGTTGCGTCCGGACGAAAATGCTTTCCAATCGCCGACCTCGGCAACCAGCGCAGTGGCGACGATCGGGCCCACGCCAGGGATTCCCTCGAGCCGCCGACTTTCTTCACATGATCTGTGCCAGGCATGAATATGCTTCTCAAAGGCTCTGATCTCTGCCGTGGTATTGGCGTATTGCCGAGCAAGAGCGTCGAGGCTCAATCGCGCAACCGTTGGAACGCGGTCATCATCCGCATTAGTAATGATCTCCAACAGCTCGACCGTGCCATTGCGGCCCTTGGCCGAGATGATGCCGAGTTCGGCCATGTGCCCGCGGATCGCATTCGACAACATGGTTCGTTGACGCACCAAAAGCTGCCGGCCGCGATGCAACATCAATCCCGACTGCTGCTGTTCAGATTTTGTTGGCACGAAACGCATCGACGGCCGCGTTACTGCCTCGCAAATCGCGGCGGCATCGTTGGCGTCGTTTTTGCTCCGCTTGAGATAGGCCTTCACATAGCTCGGCGGCATCAGCCTTACCGTGTGGCCGAGCGCCTGAAGCTTGCGGCTCCAATGATGTGCGCTCGGACAAGCCTCAATACCCACCAGGCACGGCGAAACAGCCGTAAAGAACTCCAAGACCTTCGCACGGCTGATCCGCTTGCGGATCACCACCGCGCCATCAGCATCCACGCCGTGAACCTGAAACACCGACTTCGCAATGTCGAGACCAATTGTGCTAACCTCGCCCATGGACGGTTCCCCTCATAGTGGTTCGCTTTAACGCAACCACCCTTTGGCACATCGATGCCGTAGAGTGGGCGCCGTCCACAGCATCATTTTTCGACCGATCTGGCCCGTCTTGCCTCTCGGCTCATGTCGGCTTCGCCCCGAAAGGGGACCTGAGGCTGGGCGCGACGGGCAGAAGCGCGTTGAGGTAAGCCGCGCGAACGGTTTTTCAATGAGATTCAGACAGCGTGTTGACGGGTCGCGACGCGCTACGACAAGCTCGCGGCAACCATCTGGTCTTCATCCAGCTCGCATCAATACGGCCGTGGCTGCGCGTTAGTGAGTCTCCACGCTACGCCCTAGATGGAGCGCGCGTCAGCCGAGCTCCGGGCCGGCGATGGCGAACAGGCGCGTCGGGTCGTCGAAGGCCGCGCTTGTGCCGTAAACCATTCGCGTCAGCGGCCGCTCGGCGGTGAATCCGAGCGTGAGCAGCCAGCCGCCCAGCCCGGCATGCCGGTCGGCGACATCGACGGCAAGCGGCAAGGCAACGGCGGCGCAGGCGCGCGCCAGGAGCGCGCGGGCGACTTGATCGCTTTCGGCGGCCAGCGGCCCGAGCTGGTTCATGACCCGGCCATCGCGCCCGAGAAGAAAGCCGACGAGGCGCCCTTGGCGCTCGGCGATCAGCGCCGCTTGCGGCAGACGCCCGGCGAGCCGGCGCAACAGCGCGCCGCGGTCGGCGCCGAAGATCGCGGCGTCATAGGCGATGATTTGGGGCCAATCCGCCGGGTCGAGCCGACGTACCGTGACGCCCTCTGCCGCCGGCCCCGCCTGCGGCGCCGGCGCCGCTCGCCCGACCAGGCCGACCAGGCCGACCAGGCGCCGCATGCTCCAGGCGTCGCGGAAGCCGAGCCCGCTGTAGACGCTGCGGCCGGCCGGCGTGGCGTCGAGCACCGGCACCAGTTGACGGCGCGTGAGCCGTTCGATGCAGTCCCGCAGCAGCCAGCGGGCAAGTCCCTGTCGCCGTCGCGCGGCGGTGACGAGCACCATGCTGATCCAGGCGAAGCGGCTGGCATGAGGGAGCGTGGCAGCCGTCGCGATCAGGCGGCCGTCGGTGCCGACAACGCCGACGGCGCTTCCGAGGTCGAGAAAGATTTGCCAGTCGGCGGCGGTCTGGTTCCAGCCGGCCTCGGCGGAGAGCGTCAGCGCCGCAGCCAGGTCGCGGTCGTTCAGCGGGCGCGCGGTGACCCCGGAGGGAAGCTGAGCAGCAAAGGGTGTCATCGGAGTCGTTGCGATCCCGCCGCCATTGACGGCAATCACTTCTTGCCGCGCGCGAAGACGACGAGGAGCCAGGCGACGAGCACGGCGCCGAGCAGAAGCGCGATGATATTGCCGAGCCGGCTCGGCGCCATCACGGTCCCGATCGCCAGCGCGCCAAGAATGACGTTGCCGAGAAATACGCGCGCAACCACTTCGGTGACGGAAAAGCCGCCGTCGGTGGCGCGCTGATAGAAGTGCGTGCGGTGCGCCTGCCAGACCGGCTCGCCGCGGATCAGGCGGCGGCCGAGGCTGATGGTGGCGTCGGCGAGATAGTAGAGCGGCAGCAGTACGGCGGCGGCGAGATGGCCGCGGCCGGCGAGCAGAATGAGGAGCCAGCCGAGCATGAGCCCGATCGGCAGACTGCCGACATCGCCGAGGAAAAGTACCGCCACCGGCCGGTTGAAATAGGCGAAGCCGATCATGGCGCCGCCAAGCGCGAGCGCCGCCACGAGCCCCTGCGGCGGCAGCGCGCCGAGCGCCCCTATCAGCGCGAGCGCCGCGGTGACCGGCACGACTTCCGCCACGGTCATCCAGTCGAGGCCGTCCATGAAATTCACCAGATTGACGAACCACACCCCGCCGATGACGAGCAGGACGCGCTCGGTCCACCACGGCAGGAAAGGCGCGACGCGCAGCTCGTCCGGCAGCGCATAGATCACCAGCACGACGGCAAGCGCCTGCAGCAGCAGCCGCGGGACCACGGCAATCGAGCGGACGTCGTCCGCAGCGCCCACACCGGCGACCAGGACGACCGCGGCGAACGTGGTGAGCAACGATCCGCTGAGCAGCGGCACCCCCGGGGAAAAGTGTGCGGCGGCACAGAAGCCGCCGATGGTTGCGGCGACGACCGCGATGCCCCCGCCTTGCGGCGTCGGTGTCGTGTGCGAGGAGCGCGCATTCGGCCGGGCCAACGCGTAACGCAGCAGAACCGGCCGCAACAGGACGATGAGCAGGGCGCTGAGCAAAGCCGCGATTGCGACAGTCGCTGCGCCGCGCAGCGACAGCGAGGTTGCGAGCTCATCGGCCATGGCGAGCGCATCGTACACTCTTCCACAGCTTGATCGAACCGTGTTAGGTGCAGGCCGCGCCGGAAAACGCGCATGCGCAGACCGGCGCCGAGATGATGGCGTACTAAGGTATTGGATGTCGGACCATCCGGTTTTGGTCACCGGTGCGGCGGGCTTCATCGGCTTTTGCCTGGCGCGCCGGCTGCTTGAGGGCGGCCGCGCCGTCGTCGGCATCGACAGCCTCAATTCCTATTACGATCCGGCGCTCAAGGAGGCGCGGCTCGCGATCCTGCGCCAGTTCAAGGATTTCACCTTTCACCGCCTCGATCTCGCCGACCGCGAGCCCACCGCGGCACTGTTTCGCGACGGTGATTTCGGGCCGGTCGTGCATCTTGCCGCGCAGGCCGGCGTGCGCTACTCGCTGGGAAACCCGCACGCCTATCTCGACGCCAACCTCGCCGGTTTTCTCAACGTCCTTGAAGGCTGCCGCCATCGCCGCAGCGGGCATCTCGTCTTCGCCTCGTCGAGCTCGGTCTACGGCGCCAATACGCGGCTGCCATTCTCGGTGCATGACAACGTCGACCACCCGGTGAGCCTTTACGGCGCAACCAAGAAATCCAACGAATTGATGGCGCATGCCTACAGCCATCTATACGCGCTGCCGGCGACGGGGCTGCGCTTCTTCACGGTCTACGGTCCCTGGGGGCGCCCCGACATGGCGATGTTCATCTTCGCCAAGGCGATCGTCGAAGGGACGCCGATCCGGCTGTTCAACTACGGGCGCATGCGGCGCGATTTCACCTACGTGGACGACATCGTCGAGGCGGTCGAGCGCCTCATCGGCAAGCCGCCGGCGCCGGAAAAGGCGGCGCCGCCCGGCGACCTCGACCCGGCGACGAGCACGGCGCCGTGGCGCATCTACAACATCGGCAACAACAGCAGCGTCGAGGTTTCCCGCCTGGTCGAACTTTTGGAGCAGGAATTCGGGCGCAAGGCGAAAACCGAGCTCGTGCCGATGGAGCCCGGCGACGTGCCCGAAACCCGCGCCGACGTCGACGACCTGATGCGCGACGTCGGTTTCCGCCCGGCGACGCCGATCGAGGAAGGAGTGCGCCGCTTCGCCGCCTGGTTTCGCGAATTCTTCAAACCGCAATGAGGCTGGTTGCAGCGCGTCGCAGCAAACGACAAAGCAGGTAGATCATGACAAAATCAGTTCTGGGAATCATCGGCGGCTCCGGCATCTACGACCTGCCGGGGTTCGAAAACGCGCAAACGGAAACGGTGAAGAGCCCGTGGGGCCAGCCGTCGGCGGCACTGCTGCGCGGCGAAATCGCCGGCCTCCCCGTCGTCTTCCTGTCGCGCCACGACAAGGGCCATCGGCTGTCGCCGTCCGACATCAACTACCGCGCCAATATCGACGTGCTCAAGCGCGTCGGCGTCACCGACCTCGTCTCGTTGTCGGCGTGCGGCTCGTTCAAGGAGGAGCTGCCGCCCGGCACCTTCGTGCTCATCGATCAGTTCGTCGATCGCACCTTCGGGCGCCAGAGCTCGTTCTTCGGCACCGGCTGCGTCGCTCACGTCTCCATGGCGCATCCGGTGTCGCCGCGGCTGCGCCTGCATATCGCCGAGGCGGCCATGGCCGAGGACATCGCCGTGGTGCGCGACGGCACCTATGTGTGCATGGAAGGCCCGCAATTCTCCACGCTGGCGGAGAGCCTCACCTACAAGAACCTCGGCTATTCGGTGATCGGCATGACCAACATGCCGGAGGCGAAGCTCGCCCGCGAAGCCGAGATTTGCTACGCGACCGTCGCCATGGTCACCGACTTCGACTGCTGGCATCCCGACCACGATGCGGTGACCGTGCAGGACATCATCAAGGTCCTCGTCGCCAATGCCGAGAAGGCGAAGGGCCTGGTGGCGCGTTTGGCGCGCGACTTTCCCCGCGAGCACGAGCCGTGCCCGATCGGTTCCGACCGCGCGCTCGACAATGCCATCATCACCGCCCCCGAAGCGCGCGATCCGCAACTTTTGCAGAAGCTCGACGCCGTCGCCGGGCGGATCCTGCGTCAATAGGTGGGTCGCAATCGCTTCGAGGCTTTGCCCTCTCCCCATGCGGGAGAGGGCTATATGGCAGTTCAACAACACAACTGGGGTGAGGGGTCGGGCCGCGTCCCCTCGCCCAACGGTGTTTGCTGAATCCTTTGCGCTGCCCTCTCCCGCCAGGGGAGAGGGCGTGCCCGCGCGTGATGTGATTTTCAATGCGATGTCGCTCGGCGCGCGTGGCGGAACGGCACGTCATTTGACAGTGCTGGCCGCTTATGGAAGGCAGCAACTGCGACCTGATGCTTGGTTGCGGTGTGCTCCTGCCGCGGCGCGGGCTCGGCATCGGCGGACACGGACGACGGGCATAAATTGGCTCAACCGATCATCCCCCTGATCATGTGCGGCGGCGCCGGCACGCGGCTGTGGCCGGCGTCGCGCGAGAACCGGCCGAAGCAGTTCCTGCCGCTGTTCGGCACGCTGTCGACCTTCCAGGAGACCGTGCGCAGGGTCGCCGATCCGGCTTTGTTTGCTCGGCCGATCGTGGTGACCAACGGTCAGTACCGCTTCCTCGTCGCCGAGCAGCTTGCCGCCATCGGCGCCGAGGCCGACGTCCTGCTCGAGCCGGCGCGGCGCGATTCCGGTCCGGCGATCGCCGCCGGCGCCGGCTACGCGCTGACGCGCGATGATGGCGCCGTCGTCGTCGCGCTTGCCGCCGACCACGTCGTCACCGATCCGGCGGCGTTCGCCAAGGTCTGCGCCCTCGGCCGCGCCGCCGCCGAGGAGGATCGGATCGTCATGTTCGGCGTCGAGCCGACGCGGCCGGCGACCGAGTACGGCTACATCCGGACCGGCCCTTCGCTCGCTCCAGGCCTCTTCGCGATCGAAAGGTTTGTCGAAAAGCCCGACGCCGAGACCGCGGCACGCTATCTCGCCGAGGGCTATCTGTGGAACTCGGGCAATTTCATGTTCCGCGCGCGCTTCCTGCTCGACGAATACCACCGCTTCGAGCCCGACAGCGCCGCGGCGGTCGCGGCCGCGCTGGCGGCCGCCGGCACCGATCTCGGCTTCGTCACGCTCGGCGTCGACGCGTTCACGCGGGCAGCGGCGAAATCGATCGACTATGCGGTGATGGAACGCACGACGCGCGCGAGCGTGATGCCGGTGTCGTACGGCTGGTCGGATGTCGGCTCATGGCAGGCGGTGTGGGAACTGTCGGCGCACGAAGCAGCCGACAATGCCGCACATGGTCCGGCGCTCTTCGTCGACACGCGCGGCTCCTATGTGGCCACCGACAGGCAGTTCGTGGCGGTGCTCGGCCTCGACAACGTGGTCGTCGTCACCACCGCGGACGCGGTGCTGGTGGCGCGGCGCGAGGCGAGCGACGGATTGCGGGGCGTCGTCGGCAAGCTCAAGGAGGTCGCCCCGGCGCTGACCGAAGACCATCTGAAGGCGCATCGGCCGTGGGGCTCCTATCAGTCGCTGGACCAGGGCGAGCGTTATCAGGTCAAGCGCATCGTGGTGAAGCAGGGCGGGCGGCTGTCGCTGCAGATGCATCATCACCGCGCCGAGCACTGGGTGGTCGTGCGCGGCACCGCGCGGGTGACGATCGGGGACAACGTCACCTTCCTGCACGAGAACGAGTCGCTCTACGTGCCAAACGGGGCCCGGCATCGGCTCGAGAATCCCGGCAAGATCGACCTTGAACTGATCGAGGTACAGACCGGCAGCTATCTCGGCGAGGACGACATCGTGCGCCTCGAGGACGACTATCACCGGTCGTGAGGGCGGTCCGCGCGCGACCGACAAGAAGATTCTTCTAACATTTCCACTGCGGGTAGGAATTGCGCAACGTCGCCCGCGCGCCGGCGTCAAACTTCGTCTTAGTGCTTGACAGATAACGACTTTTGCCCGCACCTCGCGGTCATGGAGAGGGTGCGTTCAAAACCAATTGCTGCGCTCGATACGCCGCTGCCCTCCGCTCGCGAGCCGCTTCCATCGGATGAATTGCGGACGCGGTCGACGGCGCTCGCGGCCGCGCTCGCGCCGTTGCCGCTCGATCAACGATTGCAGCTCATGCGCCGTGAGGTCCGCGGACCGATCGTCTTTACCACGAGCTTCGGCCTCGAGGACCAGGTGATCCTCCACGCGCTGCGGCAGCATCAGATCGACGTGGAGATCGTCACCCTCGACACCGGCCGGCTGTTTCCGGAGACACATGACGTCTGGATGGAGAGCGAGCAACGCTACGGCATTCGCATCCGCTCGATCTATCCGGAGCACGCCGCGGTCGAAGCGTTGGTCGCCGCGCAAGGGATCAACGGCTTCTTTCATTCGCGCGACGCGCGCGTGGCGTGCTGCCACGTTCGCAAGGTCGAGCCGCTCAATCGCGCGCTCGCCGGCGCCACGGCCTGGATCACCGGCCTGAGGTCGGGCCAGTCGGACGCGCGCCGCGACGTCGGGTTGGTCAATGTCGACTGGGACCGCGGCATTCTCAAATTCAATCCGCTCTTCGACTGGACGCGCGAGGCGGTGCTGAGCTTCACCCGCGAGCGCGACGTTCCGGTCAACGCCCTGCATGCCAAGGGCTTCGCCTCCATCGGCTGCGCCCCGTGCACGCGCGCCATCGCGCCCGGCGAGAGCGAGCGTGCCGGCCGCTGGTGGTGGGAAGAGGACGGCAAGAAGGAGTGTGGACTGCACGAGCGCCATCGCGCCCGCGCCACGCTGGACATCGCGCAAGCAACATCATGAAGCCGCTTTCTCACCTTGACTGGCTCGAAGCCGAGAGCGTCTACATCCTGCGCGAGGTCGCCGCCGAGTGCCGCAACCCGGTTCTGCTCTATTCGATCGGCAAGGATTCCTCGGTCCTGCTGCATCTGGCGGCGAAGGCGTTTTATCCGGGCCGCATTCCCTTCCCGGTGCTGCACATCGACACCACCTGGAAGTTTCGCGACATGATCGCGTTCCGCGATCGGCGCGCCGCCGAGCTCGGCCTCCGGCTGATCGTTCATACCAATCGTGACGGCCTGGCACAGGGCATCGATCCCTTCCGCAGCGGCTCGCGGCTCTATACCGACGTGATGAAGACGCAGGCGCTCAGGCAGGCGCTCGACCTGTACGGTTTCGACGCGGCGATCGGCGGCGCGCGGCGCGACGAAGAGAAGTCGCGCGCCAAGGAGCGCATATTTTCACTGCGCGCGCCGCAGCACCGGTGGGATCCGCGGCGGCAGCGGCCCGAGCCCTGGCGGCTCTACAATACGCGGCTCGCGCCCGGCGAGAGCGTGCGCGTGTTTCCACTCTCCAACTGGACCGAGCTCGACGTCTGGATGTACATCGAGCGCGAGGAAATCCCGATCGTGCCGCTTTATTTTGCCGCCGACCGGCCGGTCGTGCGCCGCGACGGCACTCTGCTGATGCGGGATGACGATCGCCTCGAGCTGCAGCCGGGCGAGACCGTGGAGACGCGCAAGGTGCGCTTCCGCACCCTGGGCTGCTACCCGCTGACCGGCGCTATCGAAAGCAACGCCGCCTCGGTCGCGCAGATCGTCGCCGAGACCGCAGGGCTGCGGCGTTCGGAACGCGACGGACGCCTGATCGACCACGATGCGTCGGCTTCGATGGAACAGAAAAAGCGGGAGGGCTACTTCTGATGCACGAACCGCTTGTGTTCGATGAGACAGCGAGCCGCGCTGAAGACGAATGGCTCGTCGAAACGCGCGCGGCGCCGAGTCAGGGCGCCGACCTGCTCCGGTTCGTCATCTCCGGTTCGGTCGACGACGGAAAGTCGACGCTGCTCGGCCGGTTGCTCTACGATTCGCAGCGCCTGCGCGACGATGAACTGGCAAATCTGGTCAAGGACTCGGCCCGCTACGGCAGCCGCGGCGACGAGATCGATTTCGCCTTGCTGGTCGACGGACTTGCCGCCGAGCGCGAGCAGGGCATCACCATCGACGTCGCCTACCGGTACTTTGCGACCCGGCGCCGCTCTTTCATCGTCGCCGATACGCCGGGCCACGAGCAATATACCCGCAACATGGCGACCGGCGCTTCCACGGCGGATGTCGCCGTCATCCTGCTTGATGCGCGCAAGGGCCTGACCGCGCAGACGCGCCGGCATCTGTTCATCGTGTCGATGCTCGGCATCCGCCGCGTCGTGATCGCGGTGAACAAGATGGACTTGGTGGCGTTTGCCCGCGAGCGGTTCGACCTGATCGCCGATCAATGCCGGCAGATGACCGATCGGCTCGACCTCGCAAGCCTCGACTTCGTTCCGGTTTCGGCAACCTCGGGCGACAATATCGTCAACGGCTCGCGCGCGATGCCGTGGTATCGCGGACCTACGTTGCTGCGCCTGCTCGAGACCGTCCCCGTCGGCGAGGAACGCACGAGCGCTTCGTTTCGTTTCCCGGTCCAGTGGGTGACGCGGCCCAACGCGGATTTCCGCGGATATGGCGGGATGATCGCGAGCGGTTCGGCTGCGCCCGGCGCCAGGGTGATCTGCCATCCGAGCGGCCAGACGGCCGCTATCGGACAGATTCTGGTCGGCGGGAAGCCCGTGCTTCGCGCGCGCGCCGGACAGTCCGTCCTGCTCACGCTTACCGCCGACCTCGACGTGGCGCGCGGCGACGTCATCGTTGCCGAAGCGGGCGCGATCAAGCTCGTCCGCGAGGCGCAGGCGCACCTCTTCTGGATGGACGATCAGCCGCTGCGCAAGGGCCGCAGCTTCATCGCGCGTATCGGCACGAGCACGGCAACGGCAACGGTCGCTGCGATCGATCACGCCATCGACGTTGATGACTACCGCGAGGTGGATGCCGAGGCCGTCGACGTCAACGGCCTCGCCGGGGTGACCATCGCTTTCGACCGGCCGATGCCGCTGGTGCCGTACCGGGAATGCCGCGATCTCGGCGGCTTTATCCTGATCGACCGCATCAGCAACGATACCGTTGCACTCGGGCTGATCGTTGCCGAAGCCGGCGGCGAAGGCAAAGCTGACGGAGCGATCACCAGGACCGGGCGGCGGCTCGGCCGTCTGGGCGCGCTGCGCGACCGCGCCTTCGCGCGCCTGCGGCGAACGCCGGAGCGGCCGCTGCGCAGCCTGTTCAAAGCCTTGACCTGGCGCACGACCGGCAGCGTCGATACTTTCATCCTGTCGTTCATATTCACCGGCAGCGCGAAGGTCTCGGCGGCCATCAGCGGCACCGAGCTGATGACCAAATTGCTCCTCTATTACGGTCACGAGCGCATTTGGGCGCGGATCAAGTTCGGCCTGCGCGGATTGAGCGCGGAGCCGCGGCGGCATCGCCGGGATCCGGCCGCTCGCTCGGCGTTTCAGCCCTGACATTCGGCGGAAGCCTTTTGCTGGCGCGCCCGCGCCGCGACGCTGCGCCTTCTCCTCGCGGCGGCGCCTGATCGAATCGATCGCCTGGGCGGTCGCAGCGCCCGATGCGAGCGCACTGGGATGGTCGAATGGTTTATAAATACGACCTTCATAGAGAATTTCGATCACTCCGCGCCGCGCGGCTGCCAAGAATTTCTTCCCGCACTGTCTTCAGCAATAATCCACTCAGTGAGTCGACTAGTAGCAGCTGAAATGTTCTACAATTTGGCCGAATTTCCGGAGAAACTTCGGCTGGATTTTCTCCATCAACCTCGAATAGGCTGACAAAGGATATAGACGACTTATCAAAGGATTGTCGGGAGGCGGGGAGCCGACGTGAGGGAGTTCTGTAAAGCCGCGGCGGGTGTGTTCTTGATGATGAGCGGCGCAATTCAGTTCGCCGCTGCGGCCGAGACAGGCTCGGCTTTGTCGAAAAAAACACTGCAGCCAAGTCCTGTGTTCAGTTGGACGGGCTTCTATCTGGGCGGCAATGTCGGCGGCGGCACGAGCCACATCAATTTCAGCGGCACTGGGATTTTTACGATAGCGCGAGTTGCCGATCCTTTCGCCTTTGCCAACAGCGGGACGGCAAGCGGAATCCTGGCGGGGGGCCAACTGGGCTTC
Organism: uncultured Alphaproteobacteria bacterium; assembly: GCA_963833665.1. GTDB lineage: Bacteria > Pseudomonadota > Alphaproteobacteria > Rhizobiales > Xanthobacteraceae > BOG-931. The sequence goes on from CAWHZA010000074.1 coordinate 15,250, forward strand.
AACTATGAATTGCCCGCGCACGTTGTCTTGGGTTTCGAGGCCGATCTTGACGGATCGTCCTTCCACGGATTGACGACTTTCTGCAGCACCGGAACCGGCGGACCGCTGCTCGGGCACGGTGCGAATTGTGAGACGAGCAATAACAAGCTGGAAGAGTTCAGCACGGTGCGCGGCCGCGTCGGTTATGCGTTCGACCACGTGCTTGTGTACGGTACAGGCGGATTCGCCTGGGAAAGAAGTTCCACATCGACGATTGCCACCTGTGTCACCGTTTCAGGCTCGTGCCCAGGCCATGGCGTGAAATTCACCGACGGCTCTTCCGAGGCGTCTGCCACGCTCAGTGGTTGGGCGGCGGGAGTAGGTATCGAGTGGGCGCTCACCCCACAATGGATACTTCGCGCCGAATATTTGCACCTGGCGTTTGACCGGGGAGCGGAGAACTTCACCGCCTCCGGTACCGCGTCTCGTGTGCCATTTGCGGTTAGCGGTCGAAATTCAATGAGCAACGACGTCGATTTCGCCCGCCTCGGATTAAGCTATCTGTTCAATCCCGACAATCCCATTGATTGGGGGTCCGGCAGTTCAGGAACGCGAACGCCCGCGGCTGCATCTACGGCGTTCGGCTCAAATGCAAATGCGGCAGCGGATTTTCTTGCCGATTGGCAGGCGCTGGTAGCACGAGTGCGCGCCAACCAGCCGAACTGGGCTACCCCATTGATCACGACGACAGGCTTGCTGTTGCACCGCTATCGCTTCGATCTGGCCGAACAGCATGTCGGCAACGGCAATCAGACCACCATCATCGATGGCGGCAAAGGCGTCGACCTTATTGTGAGCGACCGTACTGAGATTCAGATTGCCATGCCGCCATACGACATCCGCAACACGCCGACGGGGCAGGGAGTGTTCAGCGGCTTCGCGGATTGGGGATTTGTTCGCGTCAAGCAGCAACTTGCCAGCAGTCCATCGAGCGCGGACGACTACCTCGTCAGCGTGATGCTGCAGGCGCAGGCGCCGACCGGCACTCCGCAGTTGACCAGCGATGCCTGGACCTTCTTGCCGACGCTCGCTTTCGGCAAAGGCTGGGGCGACTTCAACGTCCAAGCGTCGGTAACCGGCGTATTGCCGGCGTCGAACGTCAGCACCCTGGGCGATCAAATTCAAACGAACGTTGCATTCCAATACCGCGTGATGAAAGTTCTTTCGCCCGAGCTTGAGGTCAGTTGGACCTACTGGATAGGAGGTCAGCGCGACGGATTGAACCAAGTCTACCTTACGCCAAACATAATAATCGGCCGTCTTCCGCTGGCCGACAATCTAAGTTTGACGGCCGGATTCGGTTATCAATTTGCTGTAGCGCCTAGCTACCGCCCGAACCCTTTGACTCCCTCCTATGGCAATGCCTGGGTATTCACCACGCGTATCAACTTCTAAGCATTCACTATTTTACGAGACACAAAAGTCGCCCGTAGATCATCTCCGGTCGGCCGGAAAGCGGGGCCTCCCCGCGTGGTCTGACTTGGCGGCCGCCGCCTACTGGCGCAGGCCGTCGAGCAGGGCCTTGTGAAAAACCTCGGGCGCCTGGATTTGCGGGGAGTGTCCGAGATCGGCAAACTCGACCAGCAGCGCGTGCGGGATGCGCGCCGCCGCCGCCTTTCCCAGTACCGGGTAGTTGCCGAGCGTGGCGCGCACGGCGGGCGGAGCAAGGTTCTTGCCGAGTGCCGTTGTGTCCTTGTCGCCGATCAGCAGCAGCACCGGCACTGCGATCTTCTCGAACTCGTAGAAGACCGGCTGCGTATAGATCATGTCGTAGAGGAGCGCCGAATTCCAGGCGACGATGTCGCGGCCGGGGCCGCGATACATGCCCGCCAGCATCTGCACCCAGCGTTCGTATTGCGGCGCCCGGTTGCACGTCCATGTACGCCATCTCCACGGCCTCGCCCTGCGAGGTGAAGGAGAAATACGCTACCGGCCGCGGATATTCGAACCCTTCAAGTCGCGGACCGTACGCCGGCTCGTCGTCGGCTGCGAGCGCAGGCCCCGCCGCCGCCGACGCGACACCGAGGCAAAGCACGGACAGAAGAAGTGCAGAGCAGCGCATCACCCACCTTCCGATGATCGAATTTCCCCGGCCAGATTCTGAAAATGTCAGCGTTCGAGGAGCTCGAGGATTTGTGCTGGCACCCGAGCGGACGAAAGATTCCGAGTAAGTTGGCTCAGAACAAGGAATTTCGGCGGCACCGACGGCCGTAAGCCATTGAAGCAAAACGTGTCGGGGTTTCGCGCGGATTGTGTCGCCAGTCGCCGCGAGCCGTGCTAGGGGAGGGCGGGGCGGTCACTGAGGGAGCCCTTGGGGTCATGGGTGAGGCGGGAATCGGCGCGGACGGTGCGTTGAAGATCGGGGTGGTGGGCGTCGGCGTCATGGGCAGCAACCATGCGCGCGTCCTGTCGGAAATGTCCAATGTCCGCCTGGTGGGAATAGCGGACCCCGATCGCAAGCAGCGCGATTTCGTGGCTCGCACGCTCGGCTGCGCGGCGTTCGGCGATCTCGATTCACTGCTCAACTGCGGGCTCGATGCCGTCACCATCGCGGCGCCGACCCACCTGCATCACGACCTCGCGCTTGAATGCATAGCGCGCGGCGTGCATCTCCTGGTCGAGAAGCCGATCGCGCCGACGGTGGAGGAAGGCCGCGCGATCGTCGCCGCCGCCCGCCACGCCGGCGTCACGCTGATGGTCGGCCACGTCGAGCGCTTCAATCCGGCGGTCGAATCGATCAAGCGCGCGATCAAGAACGAAGACATCCTCTCGATCGCCATCACCAGGGTCGGTCCGTTTCCGCCGCGCATGTCGAACGTCGGCGTGGTCATCGATCTCGCGGTGCACGACATCGACCTGATCCGCTGGTTCACGGATTCGGAGATCGTCGAAATCCAACCGCAATTGTCGAGCGCGATCGCCGAGCGCGAGGACATTGCGCTGTTGCAGTTCCGCACCGCCTCAGGCGTGCTCGCCCACATCAACACCAACTGGCTGACGCCGTTCAAGGCGCGCACCATCCATGTCGCGACGCGCAACAAATATCTGATCGGCGATCTGCTGACGCTGCAGGTCACCGAATGTTTCGGCTTTCAGCCGGACGGCAGCTATTCGATGCGCCATTTGTCGGTCGGCTACGCCGAGCCGCTGCGCTCGGAGTTGCTCGCCTTCGTCACTGCCATCCGCAGCGGCCGCACCCCCGCGGTGACCGGCGAAGAGGGTGTGGCGAGCCTCGAAGTCGCCATCCGCTGCCTCGACGCGCGAGCGGCGTCGTCGACCGTGCCGCAGCGCAAGGGGCCGCGGCGCGTGGCCGGCTGAGCGGGCCCCCTTTTCGCGCGTGGATCGAACAGGACTAGGTCATGAATCAGCACGCGCGCCTTGAGGACAAGGCGATCCCGTTCATCGACGTCGCCGCCCAGCGGCGCCGCCTCGGCCGCGCCATCGACGACGCCATCGCGCGCGTCCTTGCGCATTGCCAGTTCGTCCAAGGTCCGGAAGTGCGTGCGCTCGAGGCCGAGCTGGCGGCATTCTGCGGGGCGCGGCACGCGATCGGTTGCTCGAACGGGACGGATGCGTTGCGCCTCGTGCTCATGGCATGGGGGATCGGACCGGGTGACGCCGTGATCTGCCCCGCCTTCACCTTCTGCGCGACGGCGGAGGTGGTGGCGCTGTGCGGCGCGACGCCGGTGATGGCCGATGTCGAGCCGGAAACGTTCAATCTCGATCCGGCAAGCTGTGACCGCGCGGTGGCGACCGCAACGCGGCTTGGGCTCAAGCCGCGGGTAATCATTCCGGTCGACCTTTTCGGCCTCCCCGCGGATCACGATGCCATCGCCGCCGTCGCCGCGGCGCACGGCATGCTCGTTCTTGACGACGCCGCGCAGGCGTTCGGCGCGAGCTACAAGGGCCGCAGGCTCGGCGTACTCGCGCCGGCGACGGCGACCAGTTTCTTCCCGGCCAAGCCGCTCGGCTGCTACGGCGACGGCGGCGCGATCTTCACCGATGACGATGCGCTCGCCGCCCGGCTCAAAAGTCTGCGCGTGCACGGGGAGGGCGGCGACAAATACGACGCCGAACACATCGGCCTCACCGGCCGGCTCGACACGATGCAGGCCGCGATTGTTCTGGAGAAGCTCAAGATCTTTCCCGAGGAAATCGCCGCGCGCAATGCGGCGGCGGCGCGCTACGCTGCCGGGCTCGCCGGCGTCGCGATGCTGCCGCAGGTCGCCCCGACGATGACCTCGGTTTGGGCGCAATACACGATCCGGCTCGCTCCCGGACGGCGCGACGCGCTCGCGGCCGCGCTCAAGGCCCAGGGCATTCCGACGGCGATCTACTACGCCAAGCCGTTGCACCGGCAGGCGGCCTATCGGCACTTCCCGGTGGCCGACGGCGGCGTGCCGGTGAGCGAGCGCCTGGCCGAGGAAGTGATCAGCCTGCCCATGCACGCCTATCTCGAGGAGCCGGTGCAGGACCGTATCATCGCCGCCGTTCGCCGAGCGCTCGCCGGCTGAAGCTTGTACCTTCGTCTTCCCCGCGCGGGGAGGATAGTGGCGGCAATGATCGAGCGAATTCTCACGGTCGGCGGCTTTACGCTCGTCTCGCGCGTTACCGGCTTTGCCCGTGACATCATGCTGGCGGCCATACTGGGCGCCGGGCCGGTCGCCGACGCCTTCTTCGTCGCCTTCCGGCTGCCCAACCATTTCCGCGCCATTTTTGCCGAGGGCGCGTTCAATGCCGCTTTCATCCCCGCCTACGCGCGCATTCGCACTCAGGGCGGGCTCGAAGCGGCGAAACTATTCGGCGACCGCATTTTCACGCTGCTGCTGGCGACGCAGATTCTTCTGCTGGCGCTCGCGCTCTTGTTCACGCCGCAGGCGATCGATCTGCTGGCGCCGGGCTTCTCGCGCGAGCCGCAGCAGTTCGCGCTCGCGGTCAGCCTGACCCGCATCACCTTCCCCTACCTGCTGCTCATCACCCTGGTGACGCTGTGGGGCGGCATTCTCAACGCCCTGCATCGCTTCGCGGCGGCTGCGGCGGCGCCGATCCTGCTCAACCTGTCGATGATGGCGACACTGGCGCTGGCCCCGATGTTCGGCGGCGCCGCCCACGCGGCGGCCTGGGGCGTGCTGATATCCGGCGTGCTGCAAGCGGCGCTGGTCGGCGGCGATGCCTGGCGCGCGGGCTTCATGACCTCCTTCCACGCCCTGCGCTGGGACGACGACGTGCGCCGGTTCTTCAAGGCGCTGGTGCCGGCGACGATCGGCTCGGCCGGCACTCAGCTCGCGCTCTTTGCCGACACCATCATTGCGAGCTTCCTGTCGGCCGGCGCGCTCTCCGCGCTCTACTACGCCGACCGCATCGACCAGCTGCCGATCGGCGTGATCGGCATTGCGGTGGGCACCGTGCTGGTGCCGGAGATGACGAGCCGCGTCGCGGCGGGCGACGAAGCGGGCGCGCGCGCGGCACAAAGCCGGGCCATCGAATTCGCCCTGCTCCTCGCGCTTCCCTGCGTCGTCGCCTTCCTGGTGCTGCCCGACCTCATCATGCGCGGTCTGTTCATGCGCGGCCGTTTCACGGCGGATGACGCGCACGCCGCGGCGATGACGCTGGTCGCCTACACGATCGGCCTCATCCCCTTCATCCTGGTGCGCAGCGTCGTCGCTCCGTTCCTCGCGCGCGGGGACACCGCGACGCCGGTCAAGGCGGCGCTGACCGGCACCGCCGTCAACATCGTGTGCAAGATCGCGCTGATGGGTTCGTTGGCGCAGATCGGGCTGGCGCTGGCGACCTCGATCGGCGCCTGGATCAATTTCGTGCTCGTGCTCTGGTTCGCCCGTCGCGAAGGGCTCTTCGGCTTCGACGCGGCATTGCGGTCCTCGCTCGGCAAGCTCGCGATCGCCAATGGCGCCTTCGCGATCTTCCTGCTGGTCGCGGCCCCCGTCGTCACCGCGTTGTTACCGTCGTGGCCTAGCTTCCGCGATTCGTCTGAACTCATCGCGCTGGCGGTTCTCGGCGGCCTGTTCTATGGAGCGCTGGTCGCGGTGTTGTTCGGGCGGCAATGGCTTTCGCGCCTGCGCCTGCGCGCGGCCAAGGCGCCCGCGGCGCCCCGCAAGGCGTTCGAGGGAACGTCTGCCCCGGCCGCGGAACCCGATCAGTCCTGAGCTCGAGCGGAGTCTTTCATGCGCGTGACCATGATCGGGGCTGGCTACGTCGGGCTCGTCTCCGGCGCCTGCTTTGCCGATTTCGGTCATCAGGTGACGGTGATCGACCGGGATGCCGGCCGCGTCGCCGCGCTCAACCGCGGCGAGATTCCGATCTTCGAGCCCGGCCTGGCCGACCTCGTCGAAGCGAACTTCCGCGAAGGCCGGCTCGAATTCGCCACGGAAACGCAGCGCGCGGCCGATGCCGAAGCCGTGTTCATCGGGGTGGGTACGCCGTCGCGCCGCGGCGACGGTCATGCCGATCTGAGCTTCGTCTACGACGCGGTGCACGAGATCGCGCCGGTTCTCTCCGGCGCGGCCGTGGTGGTGACGAAATCGACGGTCCCCGTGGGTACCGGCGACGAGATCGAACGCATCCTGCGCGAGCGGCGTCCGGACGCGGCCATCGAGGTCGTGTCCAACCCGGAATTCCTGCGCGAGGGCGCCGCCATCCAGGATTTCAAGCATCCCGACCGCATCGTGGTCGGCACGGAAAATGAGCGGGCGCGGACCGTGCTGGCCGAAATCTACCGGCCGCTCTACCTCAACGCCGCACCGATCCTCTACGTCAGCCGGCGCACTGCCGAGCTGATCAAATACGCTGCGAACGCCTTTCTCGCCACGAAGATCACCTTCATCAACGAGATGGCGGATCTGTGCGAGCAGGTCGGCGCCGATATCCAGGATGTGGCCCGCGGCATGGGCCTCGACAACCGCATAGGCGGCAAGTTCCTGCATGCCGGCCCCGGCTTCGGCGGCTCGTGCCTGCCGAAAGACACCGTCGCGCTGATCAAGACGGCGCACGATCACGGCGCCCAGTTGCGCCTGGTCGAAGCCGTCACCGCCGTCAACGATCAGCGCAAACGCGCCATGGCGCGCAAGGTCCTGACCGCACTCGACGGCTCGCTGCGCGGCAAGACCATTGCCGTGCTCGGCCTCACCTTCAAGCCGAACACCGACGACATGCGCGACTCGCCGGCGATCCCGCTGATCACCGCGCTGCAGGACCTCGGCGCCAAGGTGCGCGGTTACGATCCGGCCGGCATGGAACAGGCGAAGCCGCATCTTCCCGACATCATCTACTGCCACAGCGCCTACGAAGCGGCTGCCGGCGCCGACGCGGTCGTGATCGCGACCGAATGGGAGCAGTTCCGGGCGCTCGATCTCGCCAGGCTCCGCACCGCGATGACGCGGCCGGTGATCGTCGACCTGCGGAATATCTATCGCGCCGAAGAGATGCAGCGCGCGCGCTTCCGCTATCTCGGCGTGGGCCGGGCGGAGGTGAAGTGAAGGCGCGCCGCAGCCCGCGCGGCGGGGCGATTGCGGCGGTCGGCCTGGTCATGCTCTGCATTGTCCTGCCGGCGCGGCCGGCCGGTGCGCAGAATGCATCGCCTCGCGAAGGGTCCAGCCTGCGTTTCGCGCTGACCGCGGCAAGCGACGGAGCGGCGATCACCGAGCAGACCTATCGCGGCAAATGGCTCGTCGTCTATTTCGGCTACACCTCCTGCCCCGACGTTTGTCCCACGACATTGCTGGATATCGCGCAGACGCTCGAGGCGCTCGGCCCGCGCGCCGGCGCGGTGCAGGGATTGTTCATCACGCTCGACCCGAAGCGCGATACGCCCGGCGTGCTGACCGAGTACGTCAAATCGTTCGATCCGCACCTCGCCGCCCTTACCGGCACTCCCGCGCAGATCGCGGCAGCGGCCAAGGACTTTCACGTCTTCCACGAGCGGCACGACAACGACGACGGCGGCTATTCCGTCGACCACAGCGCCTACGTCTATCTCATCGATCCTGAGGGGAGGCTGGCCAGGGCGATCACCAGCGACGGCGGGAGCAAAGAGATCGCCGCGGCGCTGTCGGCGCTGATGAACGCCTCGCGCTGAGGAACCGCTAAATCCGGCAAAGTGACCGGACGCGCGCCGCGTGGTAACTTCGCAAAACGAGTGGAGGCCGCCATGACCCGTAGCGCGCTCATCGGTTTTTTGCTGCTGGCACTGCTGGGGGCGCCGCGGCCCGCGCGGGCGCATGACGATGCCGCTCCGCCGAAAAGGCTCGGAACGGTCGCCTTTGCCAATTCCTGCGCGCCGGAGGCCCAGGAAAGTTTCGAGCGCGGCGTCGCGTTGCTCCATTCTTTCGCGTTCATCGCCGGCGAGCAGGCGTTCCGCGAGGCGCTTGCCCACGACCCGGCCTGTGCCATCGCCACCTGGGGAATTGCGACCGTGCTTGTCGGCAACACCTTCGCTATCGGCCCGATCGCGGAAGAGGCGCAGCGTGCTTTCGCCGCAATCGAGCGCGGCCGGGCCATGGGCGCCAAGACCGAGCGCGAGCGCGACTATATCGAGGCGATTGGCGCCTATTACGATCATTTCGGCGAGCGGCTGCCGCGGGCGCGCATGCAGTCGCTGTCCGACGCCTTCGAAGCTCTGGCCAACCGCTACGGCGACGACGACGAGGCGCAGATATTCAGTGCGCTGTACCTCACCGCCACGCAGTCGCCTGCCGACAAGAGCTATGCGCGGGCCGTGAAGGCGGCGGCAATCCTCGAGGCGCAATTCGCCAGGCATCCCGATCATCCGGGCGTCGCCCATTATCTCATTCACAGCTACGACTATCCGCCGATCGCGCAAAAAGGCCTGCCGGCGGCGCTGTGCTATGCCGATATAGCGCCCGATGCCTCGCATGCGCTGCACATGCCGTCGCACATCTTCACCCGCGTCGGCGCCTGGCGGGAATCGATCGACACCAACGCGCGTTCGATCGCGTCGGCGATGGCGGAAAACAATTTAGGTTCCGTCCTCCATGCCATGGACTACACCGTCTATGCAGATCTGCAATTGGCGCGCGACGCCGCCGCGCAAGTCGTGGTCAAGGAAGCAGACAATATCTCCACGCCGGCGGTGGTCTCGCTCTATGCCCGCGCCGCGATCCCGGCGCGCTACGCCGTCGAACGCGGTCAATGGACGGAGGCCGCCGCCCTGGACGATCCGGCCGACAGCAAGTTTCCCTACACCGAGGCGATGACGCTGTTCGCGCGCGCGGTCGGCGCTGCGCGCAGCGGCGATCCCGCCGCGGCGGAGAAGGACGTCGTTCGGCTGGCGGCCATCGCCGCCGCCCTCAATGCGGCGAAGAACGACTACTGGTCCGGCGAGGTCGAGGTGCAGCGTCTCGGCGCCGCTGCCTGGATCGCCTTCGCCGCGGGCAAGCGCGACGAAGCGCTCGGCCTCATGCGCGCCGCGGCCGATATGGAAGCTGCCAGCGAGAAGAGCGCGATATCTCCCGGCCGCATCCTGCCGGCGCGCGAGCTGCTGGGCGACATGCTGCTGGAAAGCGGCAGCGCCGAAGATGCGCTTGCCGCTTACGAAGCCGCCCTCGTCAACGATCCGAAACGGCTGCGCAGCCTCTACGGCGCCGGCCGCGCCGCCGCGGCGGCCAGCAGTTCCGACAAGGCGCGCTATTACTTCAGCCGCATCGTCGACATGGCGGATGCGGACAGCACGCGGCCGGAAATGATCAGGGCGCGCGAGTATCTCGCCGGCAAATGACGGCGCCGCGCAACCCGTCGGGCGCGCGAGTGCGGTCGGTGCCTGCAGACCCCGGCTGCAACTGCAGCAGCCGGCGACCCAACCGTCACGGTTTACGACGACGGCAGTCGGCCCCCCGGCCTGCGGTCTGCGCTTTGGGCTTGGCGCGAACGAGAACACGATCTGTTACGATCGACCGATCCACACGTAGGATTATACCGTTGACGTAACGAGTTGATGCGCCGCACCGCGAAAACCTAAATGCAGGCGGATCAACGGAGACTCGCATGATCCACAGGAAACGCGCGTGAAACTGATCGCTTACCTGCCGGAGGGCGACCACATCGATATTCGCCCCGCCCCGGTTGAGCGCCCATGGATGGAGGCGACCGATCAACGCTTCGCCTATCGCTGCCTGCCGCTCAATATCGCCAATGCCTCCGGCTGGGAGATCCTGTGTCCGTCCGCATTCACGGCAGCCTGGGATGGCGGCAAGGGGATCGAGTCGATCCAAGTCCGCGTCGAAGGCGAAGCCCCGGCGCCGGCGATAAGCCATTTCATGCAGGGCATTTTGACGTTCCATGTCCGCTGCCTGTTTCGCACCGAGCCGGGATATGACCTCATGGTGCAGGGCCCGATAAACCGCCCGAAGGATGGAATCGCGGCGCTCTGCGGCGTGATCGAGACCGACTGGTCGCCCTTTCCGTTCACCATGAACTGGATGTTCACGCGCCCGGGCATCGCGGTACGCTTCGAGCAGGGCGAGCCCTATTGCCACATCTTTCCAATCAAACGCGAGGAGATCGAAGCGTTCGATCCGGAGCTGCGCCCGATCTCCGAAGACGCTGAGCTCGCCGCGCAGTTTCAGAAATGGAAGACCAGTCGCGGGCAATTCAACGAGGACTTGAAAGCGCCCGGAACGGAAGCGCAGGCGCAGCGCTGGCAGAAGCACTACTATCGCGGCGTCGACGTCCACGACCAGAGCGCGCCGGTAGAGGATCATCGGACGCGGATCCGGTTGAAGCCGTTCGCGAAGAAATGGTGAGCCCGGTGGAGCGCGCGCCGCCACAGCCGCGCGCCGAAGCGGTGCGCGGTTTCTGGCATGGCGAGCCGCTCAACGCCTATCAGCTCCTCTGCCTGCGCAGCTTTGCCGTTCACGGCCACCGCGTCGAGCTCTACTCCTACGATCCAAGTCTCGCCGTGCCTGATTGGGTTGAACGGAAGGATGCGTCGCAAATCCTGCCGCCGGAGCGCGCGCTGCGCTATCGCTCCGGCACCGGCCCCGGCAGCTTTGCCGTGCACACGAATCTGTTTCGCTACGCGCTGCTGCACCGTCGCGGCGGCTGGTGGGCCGATCTCGACCTTTTGCTGTTGCGGGGAGACCTGTCGCAGGATGAAATCTTCTTTGCAGCGTCGGGGCAGCTCGATCAGGTCTCCTGCAATCTGGTGAAATTCCCGAGCGAACATCCGATGCTGGCCGAGGCCATGGCGCGGGCGGCGTCACTCGAAGTCGAGCTGTGGGCGCAGGCCGGTCAGCCGCTGCTGACCGTTCTCATCAAGCAACACGGCTTGGCGCAGCTCTGCCGACCACGCACCGACAGCTCACCGATCGCCTGGTTCGAACTGCCGATGCTGTTTGACCCGTCGCGGGCAGACGAGGTCCGCGACCGGTGCACGGCCGCCTACGCCCTCGATCTGCACGACGAAGTCTGGCGCGGCGCCGGGATTCCCTTCAAGCTGGCGCCGCCGGAAGGCTCCTATATCGACCTTGCTCTTCGCCAGCACGATCCCGGCTTGCACCTTCCGGGACGCATGGACTTCGCCGATGCGACGCGCTGGATCGAGAACCTGCGCAACAGCATCGCGCTCGATGCGCAGCTGCGCGCCCTGCAGACCAGCCACCACGAACTCGAAACGAAATACCGGGCGCTGGAAGGGCAGCACGACGCGCTTGTCGCTGCGAGCCTGCCGCAGCGCGGACGGCGCGATGGTCGCGCCGCGACGAGACATGCGTCGGCGCCATCGGCCGGCCAACGGCGCGCGCTCGTCATCGCCCGCGTCGGCGATGCGTCGCTGCATCCAGGCTGGCTGGCGGGCGCGGCTCCGGGAAGCCGCAATTGGGACTTGCACCTGAGCTATTTCGGCGATCGGCCGGATCCTTTTCAGGAGCGGCCGGACGACGTGACGCTCACCATCGAGAAGGGCACCAAGTCGATCGGACTCAACGCGAGCATGGACAAGCTCGCCGACCGCATCTGGACGTACGACTGGATGTGGGTGCTGGACGACGATCTCGCCGCCGACTTGGCCACGTTGAATCGCTTTGTCGAGATTGTCGAGGAATACGAGCTCGACCTCGCGCAGCCAGCGCTCGGCGGCGGGTCATACGTCGCATACGACATTACACGCCAACGGCCGCACATGGCGCTGCGCTTCACCTCGTTTGTCGAGTCGATGGCGCCCTGCTTCTCGCGGCGCGCGCTCGAGCTGTGCCTGCCGTATTTGAATTCAACGGTTTCATCGTGGGGCCCCGACTACCTTTTCCCCAAGCTTCTCGGATATCCCAAGGACAAGATCGCGATCGTCGATGAAACTCCCGTTATTCATACGCGCCCGGTCGCCATGGGGCCGAACATCGCGCTGGCCAAGGAGCTCGGCGCCGATCCGAACAAGGAACTGCAGGCCTTCCTCCGCCTGTACGGGCTCACGCGCCGCTTCGATACCTGGGGCGGGATCACCAGAGACGGACGCTATACGATGGACCTCTCCGAGATCGATCGTTTCAAGGCCGAGCCGGCAAGCTGAGACGTGAATTTCCGCGGCCAGACGCGCCGAGCGAAGCGTGGCGGAAAGCCGCCGCCGGCTTGGCCGCGATCGCTCGGCGGTTCACGAACCTGCATCAGGTCTGATGTCGGCGCACGCAGGCGGCGAGGAGGACGCCGACTGCGGTGAGCGCTGCCACCATCGCCCAAGCGTCGTTGATCGCGAGGCTCAGCGCCGCCCTTTCGACGGTCGGACGCGCGGCGAGGACCATGTCCGGCGTCACCGCGGTACCGCCAGGCAGCGGTGGAAGCCCCGCATAGGCGAAGGCACCCGCATCGCCCCGCAGGAGGCGTTTGGCCAATTCCTCGCCGTGCTGCGCGGCGCGGCCGAATACGATCGTATCGATGACCGCAAGGCCGATGGCGCCGCCGAGAATGCGCATGAGATTGAACAGCCCGCTCGCGCCCGGGACGCGGCGCTGCGGAAGATGACCAAGCGCGAGCCGTGTCGGCGGCAAGAGACAAAACATCAGAGCAAAACCGCGCACGGCTTGCGGCAGCACCATCTCGGCAAAGTCGGCGCGCGGCGTGTCGCGCGTGCTCAGCGCCAATCCGATGCAAAGCATGGCAAAGCCGCACGCGGTGAGAAGACGGGCGCTGACGCGCCTTTCCAGCCACACCGCAATCGGCGCCGCGGCGAACTGCGCCGCGCCGGTCACCAGCATGGTCTGGCCGATTTCAAGCGAAGTATGGCCCCGCACATAGGCCAGGAAGACCGGCATGAGATAGACCGAGCCGTAGAGTCCGACGCCGAGGATGAAGCTCAGCGCGCAGCCGAGCACGAAGTTGCGGTCGGCGAGCTCCGTCAAGTCGACGATCGGCGAGGCGCGCGCGTAAGTGCGATGGATGAAGGCGGCCCCGGACGTCAGCGAGAGTGCCGACACGCCGAGGACGATTGCGGACGTCCAACCACGGCCGGGGGCCTCCTTCAGGCCGATCTCGAGCGCCGCAAGCGAAACCGCAAGCAGCAAGAGAGCGGGGAAGTCGAAGGTCCGCAGCGCCGAGAAATCGGCGTCCGCCCTCGGCAGCAGCGACGCGGCGGTGATCGCGGCGACGGCGCCCGGCCCAACGTTGACCAGAAACAGCCATTGCCAGCTCAAAGTCGCTGTGATCCAGCCGCCAACGATCGGGCCGACGGTCGGCGCGAGCACGGCGAGCATGCCCGCGAACCCAGTCGCGAGCGCTTGTCCCCGCCCCGGAAACAGCAGGAATACCGACGTGAATACGGCCGGGATCATTGTCCCGCCGGCGCACCCCTGGAGCGCCCGCCATGCGATCAGGCTGGAAAAATCCGTGCTCGCCGCGCAGCCGAGCGAAGCCCCGACGAAGAGCGTCACCGCGAGCGTAAACAGGCCGCGCAGCGACAGCGCCTGCGTCAGGAGTCCGGTGAGCGGAATGGTGATCGCTTCCGCGATCAAGTAGCTCGTTTGGATCCAACTCATCAGGTCGGGGGAAATCGCGAGCGCGCCCTGGATCGTCGGCAGCGACGTGGCGACGATCTGAATATCGAGGATCGCCATGAACATGCCGATGCACATGGCGATGAAGCCGAGCCAGGTCGCCGGCGAAGGGGATGCGGCGGCCGAAGCCTGCCCGGTTGTGGTCGCAAATTTGTTGGTGACCATCGAGGTGTACTGCGCGTGAGGGCCTTCACCGGGCAACTGACAAAACAGTCAGTTTGTGACCTGCAAGTCAGGTTCCGGCTGGACAACGGGCTGCGCGCGCGCAGGGCGCGAGCGGTGCTGATTGGGCAGGCGGCGAGCAATGAATTGCAACGGCGCGACCGAGAGGCCATGTTGACCACAGGAATCGAATGGGGGCCCGGACGCGAGTCCGATCGTTGCGATGACGCCGAGCCGACAACTCCTTGCCGGCGCCCGGCCGGCCATTCGCGGACTGCTTGTCCTCGGCCATCCGCTGCCGACCTTTCTCACCGCGGTCGCCGCCACCGCCTTCTTCTTCATGGCGCGCGGCGAAGTGGCGGTGAGCGCAGGTGCCGGCCTCTTGTTCGTGAGCGTATACCTCGTCCTTTATTCAATTGGCGCGATGAACGACTACGTCGACCAACCGCTCGACCGTTTGGCGTGCCGCCGCGAAAAGCCGTTGGTCGCCGGCGATTTGTCGAGAGATGCTGCGCTGGCGATCTGGATCGCGACGGCGCTGCTCGGTTTCGCTGCCTCATACGCGTTCAATCTTGCGACAGCCGCTATCGCAGTCGTTCTCTGGCTGTTGGGGGTCTCCTACAACTTCTGGGCCAAACGAACGCGCCTCAGCTGGCTTCCCTTTGCCGGCTTCTATCCGTCGCTGCCGCTATGGGGATTCGTGGCTGCCGGGAAGTTCACGCCGGCTCTTCTGCTGACCTATCCGGTGTGCGTGCCACTGGCAGTCGCGTTGAACATTGCCAACACGCTACCCGATCTCGAAAGCGACCTTGCCGGCGGGGTCAAGGGATTCACGCACCGGCTCGGACAGTCGCGGGCGCTCTTCCTCCTTTGGCTCTGCCTCGCGGCCACCATGATCCTGATGGCGGCGGCCGGCCTGCTGATCGGCGGTCATCTGGGTAGGCTCATTCCGGGATTGGTCGCCGGGGCGTTCCTGCTCGGCGCCATGATGGCGGACTGGGCCTTTCTGCGGTCGCCGGCAACTCTGCGACGCACTTTTTATTTGAGTGCGGCGGGTGCGCTGCTGCTAGGCTGCGCCTGGATTGTCAGTTTGCCGTGATCTTCGGATGCACGAGATCGCCGGCCCGCCACATTGTGCGGCGAAACTGGAGTTCCGCTAAACTGAGTTCCGCGAAACTGACTTGTGAAGTCATAAACTGACCCAAATGACACTTGAGTGGTCTCGGTGGACTCTCTACCGGGTCTTTCGACGTCTCGTTCCTTGCGATGCGGGACCCCCATGACCGCTGCTTTTATCAACCGGATTGGCGTCGCCGTTCCGCCCTTCGACATTCATCGCCCGTTTTCCGAATTCGCAATGTCCCGGCTCAGTGGCCGGAAAGCGCAGGCGGCTTTCTGCAGGTTGGCCGAGCGCGCGCAAATCGACCACCGCTATTCCTTCCTCCCGCCGGAGTCTTTCCTCGAGCCCGCGGGTTTTTATCGGCCGGGTCGGTTTCCGGACACGTTGGCGCGCATGCGCTTCTTTGAGCAACATGCTCCCGACTTGGCGGCGTCGGCCTTGGACACCATCGATTTTCCCAGCTTCAAGGATGAAGTGACGCATCTCATCATTGCCTGCTGCACCGGCTTCTACGCCCCCGGAATCGATATCGACATCGTGAACCGGTTCGGGCTCAAGGCGTCGGTCGAGCGGACCATCGTCGGCTTCATGGGCTGTTATGCGGCCATGAACGCGCTGAAGCTCGCGCGGCACATCGTTCGCTCCGAACCGCACGCCAAGGTCGCGATCGTCAATATCGAACTTTGCACCATTCACCTCCAGGAAGTCAGCGGCGTCGATGACATGCTGCGCTTCCTGCTCTGGGGCGACGGCTGCTCGACGTTCCTCGTCTCCGCCGAACCTTCCGGACTCGAACTGCGAAGTTTCCATTCGGCGGTGATCGGGGACAGCGCCGATCAACTCGTATGGCGGGTCGGGCAATACGGCTTCGACATCGTGCTTTCCAGCAAGATCGCGCAGACGCTGGCCCGGGCCCTGCCGCAGAGCATCAATGCGATCCTCGACGGACGGCGGGTCGGCGACATCGGCCTGTGGGCCGTCCACCCTGGCGGCCGCGCCATCCTCGATGCGGTTGGCCAGGCCATCGACCTCGATGCGGAAGGGCTCGGTCATTCGCGCGAGGTGCTGCGCCGATTTGGCAACATGTCTTCGGCCACGGTGGGATTCGTGCTCAAGGAGATGCTGCAGAAAAATCTGCAGGGCCTGGGCTGCGCCATGGCGTTCGGGCCGGGATTGACGGCGGAAAGCATGATCTTCGAGGCGGCAAACTAGGACGTGGTCCACGGACTTCCGGGGCCGGCCGCCGGAGCAGGCGCAGCGGATACTCCATGCCAGGGATCGGACTGCTTTACGGCATCAGCGCCTCGGCAATTGCCGCGGCAACGGCCCTCTATGGCATCGGCTTCATGGCCAATCTGGTCCCAAGGTCGATCGACGCGGGCACCGCGGGACCGTGGCCGGTGGCGCTGATTGTCGATGTTCTCTTGCTGGGACAGTTTGCCCTCCAGCACAGCGTCATGGCCCGGCCCGGCTTCAAACGTTGGTGGACCCGGCTCATCGCCAATTCCATCGAACGCAGCACCTACGTGCTCGTAACCTGCCTGTCGTTGGCGCTGCTCTTTTGGTTCTGGCGGCCGATCTCCCATCCGGTCTGGACCATAGAGCAGCCGGTGGTGCGGCTGATCATTCTGCTGGTGTTCTGGCTTGGCTGGTTGATGGTGCTCTTTGCCGGGCTCCGCTCGAACTATCTGGCGCTGATCGGGTTGCGGCAGGTTCTCGATGTCTCCGGCGGCCGCCCGGTCAGCGCGCCGACGCTGACAACGTCGGGCCTCTACCGGCTGGTGCGGCATCCGATCTACGTCGGTACCCTCATTGCCTTTTGGGCGACGCCGCACATGACCGCAGGCCATTTGCTGTTCGCGGCCGTGGGCACCGCCTATACCGTTTTCGGCACTTTCCTGGAAGAGCGCGACCTCGTAGGCACATTTGGTGATCGGTATCGGCGCTATCAGCGCGAGGTACGCATGCTGCTGCCATTCCCGAAATAGTCGGAAATTTCACCAGGGGCCGAGGAGTAGTGGAGAGCCGTGCCGCCCGCGTTCGTCCCGCCCTGTCCGCAAATTCCTGACCGCAGTCTCACCTGGCTTGAGACGATCGCGGCGTTGCGCTCAAACGTGCTGCGGCTATGGCCGCGCGCCGCATACGAAGATGACACGCTGGTCGTGCGCCTGTTCGCACGGCGGCACTTTCTGTTCAACGGCGCCGCGGCCATTCGCCGGGTGCTGGTTGAAAACATGGGGAATTATCGGCGGCCGCCGGCGACGCTGCGAATACTGCGGCCGATCGTCGGCGACGGGTTGCTCCTGAGCGAAGGCTCAGAATGGCGCAGTCAGCGCCGCATCATTGCCCCGGCGCTTGCAAATCACGTCGCTCCGCTCGTCGCCGCTCAGGTCGCCGGCGTCGCAGCGGAGACCGTCGCGCGCTTCGCCACCCTTGCCGGTCGGCCTGTCGACTTGCTGGCGGCGATGCAGGAACTGGCGCTCGAGGTCGCGGCCCGGTCGATGTTCTCGCTGGAAATGCGCCGGCATGGCGCGGCTTTGCGCGCGTTGATTGCCCGTTACCGGCCGCGGCTCGGCCGGCCGACCGGCCTCGACCTGATCCTGCCGACCGCAATCCCGACCCTTCGCGACCTGGCCAGGATGAAATTCCGGTCTGACTGGATCGCGCTGATGGACGCCATAGTCGCCCAGCGTTGGGAGCTGCCGGCGAGCGCCGCGCCGCGCGACCTGTTCGATCTGCTCATCGCCGCGCGCGATCCTGAAACCGGAGCGCATTTCTCGCGTACGCAATTGCGCGATCAGGTGGCCACCATGATCGTAGCCGGTCATGAAACGACGGCGCTCGCGCTATTCTGGTCACTTTTTCTCCTCGCCTCGTCGCCCGAGGCGCAGGATCGCGTTGCGCAAGAAGCCGATGGCGAGGATTTCACCCCCAACGCCGCGAGCGAGGCTTTCAAGCGGCTTCCCTTCACCCGCGCCGTCGTGAACGAGGCGCTTCGCCTCTATCCTCCGGCTTTCCTCATTGCGCGCCAAGCCGTCGCTGCCGACTGCTGCGGCGGGACGCCCGTTCCGGCAGGCGCGCTGGTGGTAATTTCGCCGTGGGTCCTGCACAGGCATGTGCGCCTGTGGGATCGTCCGGAAATTTTCGACCCGGCGCGGTTCCTGTTCGGCAAGCCGCCGGACCGCTTCGCGTTCGTGCCGTTCGGAGCCGGGCCGCGCGTGTGCGTGGGCGCCCAGCTGGCACTCGTCGAGGTCGTCCTGATGTTGGCGATCCTGGTACGGAACTTCCGTTTCGGCCTCGCCGATCCGCGGCCGGTCATGCCCGCCGCCATTGTGAGCATGCAGCCGAACTATCCCGCGTCATTTGATGTGCAAGTGCGTTAGGTCAACATTTCGTCATCATTTCCTCAACCTCCGTATCATCTTTGCATCGCGGCGGCGGGCCTGAGTTGAGAAGCCCCGGAGATTCGACATTCCCAGCAACCGCCGCCATTTCAATGAACAGCGGCACCCGGCGCCAAATCGGGAATGCGCAAATTGCTGAGGGCTGGAGTCTGACAGATATGTCAGTTTGGGAAGCGGCGAGTTGTGTTAGCTTTCGGCTGAACGAGGTGCATCGGAGATCAACATGATGACAGGTGCACGCCGTCGCATTCTCGTCATCGAGGATGATCCGGAGACGGCGGAGCAGCTCGTGGATTTCCTCGAGACGCGCGGCTACGCCACGGACCTCGCCGCCGACGGCAACGAAGGTCTGCGCCTGGCGCAGTCCGCGCCCTACGCGGTCATCGTGATCGATCGGATGCTGCCGGGCATCGACGGGATTGCCGTCATTCGGCGCCTGCGCGAAGCCGGCACGGTCACGCCGGCCTTGATCGTGAGCGCGCTCGGCGAGGTCGACGATCGCGTGCGCGGGCTGCGCGCCGGCGGCGACGATTACCTCGTCAAGCCGTTCGCGTTCGTCGAATTGCTGGCGCGCGTCGAGGCACTCGCGCGCCGCAGCGCGACCGTGGTCAAGGAGACGGTCTTGCGCGTCGGCGACCTCGAGCTCGACCTCGTCTCACGCACGGTCAACCGCGGCGGCAGGGCGGTCGAACTGCTGCCGCGCGAATTCCAGGTGCTTGAATATCTGGTCCGCAACGAGGGCCACGTGGTGCCGCGGGCGATGCTGCTGGAGCATGTCTGGGATCTGCATTTCGATCCGACGACCAACATCATCGACGTCTATGTCGGTCGCGTGCGCCGCAAGGTCGACAGCGAGCAGGCTTATCCGCTGATCCACACCATTCGCGGCGTCGGGTTTTGTGTCCGTGCTCCTCGCTAAGGCCTTACGGTCTTCGACGTTCAAATTCGCGCTGGTCAGCATCGCCGTGTTCGGCGCGGTCGTCATCGCCCTGTTCGGATATGTTTACTGGTCGACCGCCGCCTACGTCTTGGGTCAAGCAGACAGCGCCATCGCGGCGGAGCGCGGCAGCCTGCACCGGGCGTATGACAGTTCCGGCCACGGCGGTCTGGTCGCGGCGATCGAGCAACGCCTCGCCGATCGGCGATTTGACGGCGGCTTTTATCTGCTCGCCGACCCTTCCTATTCCGTCGTTGCCGGCAATCTTAGCCAATGGCCCTCGATGCTGAAGGAGAGCGGCGAAGGGTGGAGCCGGTTCAACTCCGACGCGCCCAAGCCGGACGCCTCCGCCGATCGAGCGCTGCTGCGGGCAAGATACGAAACGCTTCCCGATGGCTTCCATCTGCTGGTGGCGAAGGATATCGGCGACGCGCGCCATTTCATGAACGGCATCTACGGGGTGCTCGCCTTCACCGTCCTGTTCGTGTTTCTGCTGGCGGCGGTGGCCAGCGTCAGCGTCACGCGGCGCACCGTGGGGCGGATCGAATCCATCAACGCCACCAGCCGCGCCATCATGGAAAGCGGCCTCGGCCGGCGCATTCCGCTGCGCGGAACGCACGACGAGTGGGATCAACTCGCCCGCAATCTCAATTCCATGCTGGAACGCATCGAGGGGCTGATGGGCGAGGTGAAGCAGGTCACCGACAACGTCGCCCACGATCTGAGGACGCCGCTTATGCGCATGCGCGGCCGTCTGGAAAAGGCATCGATTGGGCGGCGCGAGGCGGAAGGTGACCAGTCGCTGATCAGCGCCGCCATCGCCGATCTCGACGACGTCCTGCGCATGTTCTCGTCGGTCACGCGCATCTCGCAGATCGAGGCGGCCAATCGCACGGCAGTGTTCCGTGCCGGTCGATCTCGTCGAGGTCGCGGGCGAGGTCGTGGAGCTGTTCGACGCCGCGGCAGAGGACAAGGGCGGACATATCAAGGTCGTGGACGGCGAGCCGGTCCTCGTCAGCGCCGACCGCGACCTCTTGTTCGACGCCATGGCCAATCTCGTCGACAACGCCATCAAGCACGGGCGCGCGGCCGGTGAGGTGACCGTCGCCGTCGGCCGCAACAATGGTGAAGCTGTGATCACCGTGGCGGACGACGGACCGGGCATCCCCGCGGACGAGCATCAGCATGTGTTCCGGCGCTTCTATCGCCTCGAGCGCAGCCGCGGCACGCCGGGCAATGGTCTCGGCCTCAGCCTCGTGGCCGCCGTGGCCCGCCTTCACGGTGCCCGCATCGATATGTTCGACAACGCGCCGGGGCTTAGAGTTCGAGTTGCATTTTCCCTCGGCCGCCGAATACGTCGAACGCGAGCGCGGGCAGGGGATCGCCAACGAGGGAGTGGCGCCGTGACGGGCGCAAGGGAGCATCGAGCCCGCATGACATGGCGACGCCGCCAAATACCTGAAGGCTCATGGTGAAGGAGGTGGCCGTAGTAACATCAACGGGGATTGATCGGGCGGTTCTCGGTCCAATCCCAGGTGCCGTTGTCCCGGTCGCGGACGGCTTGCTTCCACCCGACCGTCTCGGCCCGGCGTTTGAAATTCACCCCTTCGGATGAGTGCCGGGTGATGCCGTCAAAGACGGTAGCGATGAGTTGCGTCGTCTTGAGGCCCATCGCCTCGATCGCCTGGTTGACGACGAGCTTCTGCATCATGAGCTGGTTGACCGGCACGGTCGCCATGCGCTGGGCGAGCGCCTCGACCTCGGCGTCGAGAGCCTCGGGCGGCACTGCCTTGAGCACGAGCCCGAGCTCTTCCGCCTCGCTGCCGGTGATCTTGTCGCCGGTGAAGAGCATGCGCTTCGCCCGCTCCGGACCCAGTCGATAGACCCACATCGCGGTCGTCGGGCATCCCCACACCCGCGTCGGCATATAGCCGATCCGGGCGTCGGTGCTCATGACGATGATGTCGGCGCAGAGCGCGATATCCGATCCGCCGGCGACCGCGTAGCCGTGCACCTTGCAGATCACCGGCCGGTAGGAGCGCCACAAGCTCATGAACAGCTCGGTGTTGCGCATCATGAAGGCGTAGTCCTTCATCGGGTCCCAGGGCATCTCCTGGGTCACACCCGTGCCGCCGCTGCCTTGCGCGTAATAGGTCAGGTCGTAGCCGGCGCAGAACGCCTCGCCGGCTCCCGCCAGCACGATGACGTGGACCCCGGCGTCGGCATTCGCGCTGGCGACGCAATCGGCGAGCTCGACCGGCACGTCGTCGTCGATGGCGTTCATGACTTCGGGCCGGTTGAGCGTGATGCGTCCGATCCGCCCGTCCTTCTCGTAGATGACCTTGTTCGCCATTCACGCCTCCTGCGCGGCTCGACGTCTCTGCGAGTCGTAAACCGCAAGCTCGCCGGCACGGTTTCGCGGCGGCTGATCACGGTCTGTAACATTGTAAAATTTGCGGACTGCTGCTACACACGCCCCGCTTTTGTGCTAGAGTACACGTAGGCCGTTCGCTAAACGGCCACCGGAATTGACACTGATTGCGACTGACATAGGGAGGACGACATGCCGGTAAGCTTGGCGAAGACTCTCGGCGCGTTGGCGATTGCCGCAAGCGTTTTGGGGATGACCGCTGCGGTCGCGGCGGAACCGCCGAAGGAGATGAAGCTCTACGTGTTCACATCGGGTGGGCTGACGCTCGACAAGTCAATTATTCAGAACGGTGCCAGCGGCAAGGTCACGATTCCGGTCGGATTTTACCTGATCCGTCATCCCAAGGGCGACGTGCTGTTCGACTGCGGCAACAACGACAAGATCATCACCGACCCCGATTACTGGGGACCGTTCGTCAAGGCGCTCGATCCGGTGCGCACGCCGGATATCGCCATCGACGCCCAGCTCGGCAAGATCAACGTCAAGCCCTCCGACGTCAAATATGTCGTGCTCGGCCACTTCCACGTCGACCATGCCGGCAACGTCGGCAAGTTCCCGGACGCGACGTTCGTCTACCAGCGCGACGAGATCAAGAACGCATTCTGGCCGGCGCCGGGTTACGCGACATTCTTTATCACCGCGGATTTCGGCTGGATGCGCAACAGCATCGGCGGCGGCATGCCAAACAAGGTCAAGGCCATCGAGCTCGACGGCGATCTCGACCTGTTCGGCGACCACAGCATCGAAATCCACCGCACCGTGTCGCACACGCCCGGCAGCCAGATGATGGTCGTGCGCCTGCCCAAGCACGGCACGGTGGTGCTGACCAGCGATGCTGTCTATCTGGCGGAAAATCTCGACAAGAACATCCTGCCGAGTGTCGGCAGCGTCTACAATCCGCCCGGCATGTTGGACGCCTATGCGTGGGTAAAGGAGATCCGCGCCCGCGAAGGCGCCGACATTATGATGGCGCACGACCCTGATGCCTTCAAGGCGCAAAAGCACTCGCCCGAATTCTACGACTGAGTAAACGCCTGAGCTGATCGTCAGGAACAAATCATGCAGTCCCGGGCGGCTCCGCCGCCCGGGATTGTCGTCAAGAGCCTGCAGTAGCGTACAGCAATGTCGGTCGCCGTCTCTCCGATCGTGCAGGCCCGGCACGTCACGAAATGGTATGGGCGGCGCCGCGCCGTCGCCGACGTTTCCTTCACCATAGAGCCGGGCGAGATCGTCGGCCTGCTCGGGCCCAACGGCTCGGGCAAGAGCACGATCTTTCGCATCATCTGCGGCTACCTGGCGCCGAGTTCCGGAAGCGTGGAAGTCGCCGGCTACGACGTGATGGCGGACTCGATCGAGGTGCGCCGCGCGATCAGCTATGTGCCCGAGGACTCGCCGCTCTACGATCACATGCGGGTCATCGAGTTTCTGCGCTTCATGGGGACCATCAAGGGGCTGCGTGGCCGCGGCTTGCGGCAGGCGGTCGACGCTGCGGCCGAGCGCCTCGACTTGACGGACGTGATGATGATGCCGACCGGAAAACTGTCGCGCGGCTTTCGCCAGCGCGTCTCGATCGCCCAGGCGCTGCTCGGCGATCCCAAGATCCTGGTGCTCGACGAGCCGACCAGCGGGCTCGATCCGCATCAGGTCATCGCCGTGCGCGACCTCATTCGGTCGCTCGGCGGCCGCCACACCGTGCTGCTCGCTTCGCACGTGCTGCCGGAAATCGAGAAGATCGCGACGCGCGTCATGATCCTGCTCGACGGCGCGCTGCTGACGGCGGACGCGCTCAAGCACGCCGCCGCGACCGTGACGCTGCGGTTGCGCGCCGCGGGGTCGGAGGCCGAAGTCCGTTCCGCGCTCGGCGCGGTTGCCGGCGTCCGCGATATTGCGGCGGCGCAGAGCGGTGGCGACGACGCAAGTGGCGCGGAGCCGGCCGTCTACCTGATCGCGGCCGAACGGCGTCCTGCTCTCGCACCCGATATTGTCGCCGCGCTCGTTAGCCGCGGGATTGCTGTCTCCGAGCTCACCGAAGCGGCGCCCGATCTCGAACGCATATTCCTCGGTCTCACCCGACGACCGGCGAAGGCTGCCGCATGAGCAATTTCGCGGTTCTGTTGCTCAAAGAGGAGCGGGCGCTGTTTTCTTCGCCGATCGCCTACGTGGTGATGACGGTGTTCCTGCTGATCATGGGCTACAGCTTCACGCTGAGCCTGTTTCTCAGCCACCAGCCGAGCCTGGTGCACGTCTTCTTCCAGATGTTCGTCCTGTTCATGCTGACCGGGCCGCTCATCACCATGCGGCTCGTCGCCGAGGAGCGGAAGCTCCGCACGCTCGAAGTCCTGCTGACCGCACCGGTGTCCGAGATCGACATCGTGCTCGCCAAATTCATCGCCAGCATGAGCCTCATCGTGCTCATGCTGCTGCTGTCCGGCGTCCTATGCGCTGGTGCTGGCTTTCTTCGGCGATCCCGACTTGGGGCCGATCTACAGCGGGTATCTGGGGCTGCTGCTGTTCGGCGCGACGGTGGTCGGCACCGGGCTGCTCGCTTCGGCGCTCACCTCGAACCAGATCGTCGCCGCGCTCATTTCGCTCAGCGTCTTCCTGCTTTTCTGGATCATCGATAATTTC
Organism: uncultured Alphaproteobacteria bacterium; assembly: GCA_963833665.1. Classification (GTDB taxonomy): domain Bacteria; phylum Pseudomonadota; class Alphaproteobacteria; order Rhizobiales; family Xanthobacteraceae; genus BOG-931. The sequence continues at coordinate 39,983 of CAWHZA010000074.1, forward strand.
GGCATGCTGCTGCCGAGCCCGTTCGACACGCTGGTCGTCAACCTGTCGCTCGCCGTGCATTTTCGGCCATTCGCGGTCGGCTCGGTCTATCTCTCCGACGTCGGCTTCTTTCTCAGCGCCGCCCTGCTGACGCTGTTGCTCAGCGTGCGCGCGCTGGCGCGGCGGTGAGGAGCGCATGTCGCGGTCCAGGCAATCGAACGTCGTCGTCGCAATGCTGGTCATCGGGGCGCTCGCGTTCGGCGTGCTCGGCTTCGCCGGCTTCGGCGAAGAGGCCGCCAACGGTCTCCTGTTCGCGGCCTGGTCGATGGCGCTGCTCGCGCTGTTCGTGCTCGCGCTGCGCCTGCCGCTGCGCGGCCGCGGCTCGCGCCTGTCGGCGTGGGCGGCGACGGCGCTGGTGACCATCGCTGCCGTCGCGGTCACGGTCGCGGCCAACGTCGCGCTCTATCGGCACGACGTGCATTTCGACGTTAGCCGCGAGGGCCGCAACACGCCGCCGGCACAGCTCACCGCCATCATCGACCACCTGCGCAGCCCGCTGTCGCTGACGTATTTCTACAACAGCGGCGACGGCAATGCGCTTGTCGCCAAGGAGTTGATCGAGGTCGCCGCGCGCGGCCATCCGCTGTTTGCGTTCCGCGCCATCGACCTCGACAAGGAGCCTGGGCTCGCCCGCGACGACGGCGTTCACGCCTACAACACCGCCGTGTTCCAGGCTGGCAACCGTCGGGTCGTGGTCGAAAACAATGCCGACGTCGCCCGCCTGGCCTATGCGGCAATGCGCGTGCTCAAGCAGCGCGTCGAGACCGTCTGCTTCGTGACCGGTCACGGGGAGACCTACCGGCCGACGCCGGCGCACTTTCACTACAGCCACGTCGAGACCTTGCAGGGCCACGACAAGCCAGGCGCTGGCGATGTGCTGGTCGGCGAGCCGCAGGATCTCGACCGCCTGCAGCTGGCGCTGACCGAGATCGGCTATGAATCGCGCGGCATCGTGCCGGCGTCGATGAACGCCATCCCGGACGACTGTGCCGTCGTTGCCGATATCGGACCGCGCACCGCATTCGCAGCGGGCGAAACCGATCTCATGGTCAAATACTTGGCGGGCGGCGGGCGGTTGTTGCTGCTCTTCGACCCGGTGTTTCCGGTGGCTCCGGACCTTGAGAAGAATCTGCTCGGCGCCATCGGGATGACGACGGAGCAGGCCGTCGTCATCGATCCGCTCAATCATTTCCGCACCGATCCCGACAAGGTCGCCGTTCCCTACTATCCGCGTCACCCGATCACCGAGCGGCTGGCACTGACGGTCTTTCCGCAGGCACGGCCGATACGCGTCGGCAACGCCGCCGGCGGGAGTGGCGGTCAGCATTCTCGCCACGAGCAGCCAGGACAGTTTCACCCGGCCGCTCACTTCCGGCGCCAGGGAGCTTGCCGGCAACGAACCGGCCGCCGACGCCGAAGACCGCGGCGCGCAGGCGCTTGCGGTGGCGGTCGAAGGCGTCTGGCCGGGCGCCGATCCCGGCAAGCATTTTCGCCTGGTGCTCGCCGGCACCAGCAAGTTCGCCACCAACGAGTACTTCCCGTACGTCTCGAACGGCGAACTTGGCGTTGCCATGTTGCGCTGGCTCGCTGCCGACGAGACAATGCCGACCGTTCAGCCGCAGACCTACAGCCTGTCCGAGATCGTGCTGACGAGCCGGCAGATGCGCGACGTATTCATCGTCCTCGAAGTGCTGCTGCCGCTCTCGACACTCCTGTGCGGCGTACTGGTCTGGTGGAGACGGCGCTGATGCCGTCGGCGCAACCATCCGCGGGACAGTCGTTGCCCAGACGGAGCGGCGCGCTTGTTCCGGCGGCGCTCGCGGCCGGGCTCCTGATTGCGCTCGTCGCCGTGCTGGTCATCAGCGGCCATGCGCCCGAGTTCCGCGGCCTGGTTCAGTTCACTCCCAACAAGGGCTTGGTCGCGGCCTCCGCGGCCGATGTCACACGCATCGAAATGCGGTCGGGCCGCGACAGCGTCGCGCTTCGCCGCGAAGCCGGCGGCTGGACGATCGACGGCACCGGCGGCCCGGTTGCGCTGCCGCCCGAGATTGCCGCGCACGTCGATCTCGGGCTGCGGTTCATGCACGTCACCGAGCCGACGCGCGAAATTCCGGCGAAGGAACTTTCGGCTGCAAACTTTGCGGAATTCGGACTCGATCCGCCGGCGAGCGTCGTGGTGCTCGGCGCTTCGGGCGGCACGGTTGCGACCGCGAGCTTCGGCGTCCTCAATCCGGCCGGCGTGGCGCAATACGTCCGGCTTGCCGGCGCCGGGACGGTTTATCTGATGCCGCGGCACGTCGGGACCGAGTGGCAATTGGCGGGCGACATGGTGCGCCGGCTGCAGGGACAAGCCGAGCACACGGCCACAAGCTCCGGCACGAGCCTGCTGTTGCCGATGTCGATGGCGCAGGTGTGGGCTGTGGAGATCGTGTACGCAGGCAAGCTGACACGCTTCGAACGCGACGCCGCCGGGAGCTGGTTCCGTCACACCGGCCAGCACTCGCATGCAAGCGCCGCCAATGCTCATGTCGCCGATCCGGCGCAGGCGCAGCTCATCGGCGCCGCCCTCGACGCGTTCGATCAGACCGCGGTCGAGACCCGCGCCGCGCCGGCACCCGCCGAGGCCGAGCTCACGCGCTTTGGACTGGCGTTGCCGCCGATCATCGTGCTGCTCTATGCGCGCGACAGCTCGACCCCGTTGGCGCGGCTCGAGCTCGGCACCGCCGCCGACAGTTTTGATCGCTATGCCCGCCTCGCGCCGAAAGGCGATGTCGTGACGATCGCCGAGTTCGAGGTCAATCGCCTCACCGAACTCCTGAAAGCGGTGGGGGCAGGCTCGTGACCAGCTTGCCCATCAGCGTTCGGCGCACGGTGCGCGGCGTTGCCGGCGCGATCCTGCTTGCGTCGGCGATTGGCGCCGCCGCGCCGGCCTGCGCCCATCAGGTCAACATCTCCACGGCGCGGGTCGAGGTGCGGCCGCAGCGCGTGGTCGCCGTCGAGGTGGCGCTCAAGGGCAGCGACGTCGACCGCGTCGCCGGGACGCATGTCTTCGACGAGCAGACGGGGACCGTCGACGCGGCGAAGGTTGCCGCCGTTGCCGGTCACGATCGCCGCCTATGTCGGCGCGCATGTGTCCGTGACCGGCGCCGATGGCGCGCCCTGCGTTGCCGGCGCTCCGCGAGGTGACGGCCGACGGCGACGGCGTCATCATCCGCAATACGTTCTCCTGCGCCAAGGTCGCCGGCGACCTCGTCTACCACTCGACCGTGCTGACCGCGTCCAACAGCTCGGCCCGCCAGGTGGTGCTGCTCGGCACCGGCCCCGACGCCGCGCAGGCGCTGCTCGACGATACCAACACCACGGTGGCGATCTCGGTGCCGCCGCCGTCGCTCCTGTCGGTGATGCAGCGCTACCTGGTCACCGGCATCGAGCACATCTTTCTCGGCTACGATCACATCGCCTTCCTGATCGCGATCGTGCTGTGGGCGCGGCGGCTGTTGCCGGTGATCAAGATCGTCACGGCGTTCACGCTGGCGCATTCGATCACGCTGTCGCTCGCCGCACTGCAGATCGTCGTCATCCCGAGCACCATCGTCGAGCCGGCGATCGCCGCCTCGATCGTGTTCGTGGCGGTGGAGAATTTCTTCTCGCGCGACATCGACGGCCGCTGGAAGGTGACCTTCGCCTTCGGGCTCATCCACGGCTTCGGCTTCGCCAGCGCGCTGCAGGAATTCGGCCTGCCGGCGAACGCGGTGGTCCCGGCGCTCGCCGCCTTCAACATCGGCGTGGAGATCGGCCAGGTGGCGATCGTCTCGATCGTCGTCCCGGTGCTGGTCGTGCTCGACCGCCTCTTCGCCGTCGACCGGACGAAGCCGGTGCGCGCGGCGGCGCTCGTCTATGCGCTGTCGGCGCTGATCACGGTGCTCGGCAGCTACTGGCTGCTAACGCGCATCTTCTTCGAGGCGTAGCGCGGCGATCGCCGCCGGCGCGACCGCTTCGCCCCATTCCTGCACGAAGTGGCCGGCGTCAGCGAATTCGAGCGGCGGCGGACAGTTGCGGATGTTCCGATGCAGCAGGCGCATCGCCGGCGCGCCGAGCACCGGGTCGGCCATGCCGATCGCCATGACGCTTCGACCCCGCCATTCGTTGCGCCAGAACTCGCGCGCGGCGCGGCCGATCGCGGCGCCGGGACTGTCGACGAACTCCGGCACCAGGTTGGGAAAGCGGCGCACGCCGCCCTTGTACCGGGCGTCGGGGTAGGGGGCGTCGTAGGCGGCGGCTTCCGCGGGAGAGAGATGCGGGCAGGCGCGCGCCAAGAGCTTGCCGATCGCCATGTCCGGCTGGCTGTTGGCAAAGGCGCGCCAGTCGAGAAATCCCTTGCCGAGCGGAAGATCGCCGGTCGGCAGCGCGGTGTTCATCACGATCGCCCGGCTGAAGCGTTCCGGCATCTCCATCGGCAGCGTCAGGCCGAGAAGGCCGCCCCAGTCCTGCACCACCAGCGTGATGTCGGTGAGATCGAGCGCGCGGACGAGGGCGAGAAGGCTGCTGCGGTGAAAGTCGAAGGTGTAGGTCGCGTCGTCAGCCGGCTTGTCGGAGCGCCCGAAGCCGAAGAAGTCGGGCGCGACCACGCGGCCTCCGGCGGCCAGAAAGTGCGGGATCATGCGCCGGTAGAGATAGCTCCAGGTCGGCTGACCGTGCAGGCAGAGAAACACCGGCGCGCCCGCCGGCCCCTCGTCGACATAGGCCATCGCCAGGCCGGCGAAGCCGGGCAAGTCATCGCGGCTATGTGCCTTCCAGGGAAAGCCCGGAAGGTCGGCGAAACGTTCCGGCGGCGTTTTCAGGGTCTCGCTCATCTTTTGCTCGCTTGATGGTTCTTGATCGAAGTAAGTCTAGCAGGCCGGAGGCATGATGGCCGCGGCGTTGTGGGTGCCTGCCGCTGCGCTGTGTGCGGCTTACGTCGATAACCCTTCGTTGAAGTGAGGTGACGCCGCGTTTCGGTGCCGCTGGCCGGCTAGTTTCGCGCTGCGCCCTGCAGGATCGTGATCATCCGTCCGACAACATCATCGACCGTCGCGCCCCGCGGGAAGTCGGTCTTCTGGTCGGAATCTTCCTCCCAATAGCCGTCTCTATGCGTTCGATGCCCGACGATTTGGTACCTTCCGTCTTTTTCTTTGATACTCCATTGCGCTGCACCGCGCGCGAATGCCGACCAAGTCTTGACACCCGCGTATTTTAGCAAGACCGGCGGTGGCCAATCGTCCTTCGGCGGGTTAGGCACGATAGCGTTCTTTCTGGCGATTACATCCAGGAAGGCGCGACGTAAAGATTCCGTATTTGCAACGGGTACAACAGCAACGGGTTCGATATCCGTGTAGGCTCCCGTCTGTAGTTTAGCAACGGTCGGCACGTAGACGACTTCCTTCTTTAGGAAACAGTTGGCGGATTCAAGTAGCCAACGCATAATTGAGTGATGCGATGATGGGGTAACCTCTTGAGATTGCAAGAGGTTGCCGATGAGCAAGTACCGGCGAATAAAGTATGAGGATCGCTGCCAGATTTATGCACTGAGCAAGCGTGGGTCGAGCCAAGAAAGCATCGCCGAAGTTTTGGGCGTCAGTCAAAGCGCGGTGAGCCGGGAGATTCACCGCAATCGTGGTGAGCGCGGCTATCGGTTCAAGCAAGCGGAAGCCAAGGCTCAAGCACGGCAGGCGATACGAAGTAAGCCCCGCAAGCTCACGGTGCCGACGCGCAGTAAGATCGAGGCGAAGTTGCGCCAGATGCGCTGGTCGCCGGAGCAGATCAGCGGCTGGCTGAGCGAACAGGGCATCAAGCTGAGCCATGAACGCATCTACCAGATGATCTGGGATGACAAACGCGACGGCGGCAACTTGTGGCGCAGTCTTCGGCGGCGCGGAAAACGTTATAACAAGCGTGCCGGCAAGAACGCCGGACGCGGCCTGATCCCTAATAGAATCGACATTTCCGAGCGTCCGGCCATTGTTGCGCGCAAAACCCGTCTGGGAGACTGGGAGGGCGACACTGTCGTCAGCGCCGGACACAAAGGCGGCTTGCTCACCCTGGTCGAGCGCAAAACCCAACTAGCCAAAATCACCAAGTTGCCGCGTGCGACCGCCCGCGCGACACAAAAGGCTGCCGTGCGTCGCCTCCAGCCTATCGGCGACTTCGTGCACACCATCACCTTCGACAACGGAAAGGAATTCGCCGCGCATCAGGACATCGCCCATGCACTGAAAACCAAAACCTTCTTCGCCACGCCGTATCACGCATGGGAGCGCGGTTTAAATGAAAACACCAATGGCCTTATCCGTGACTTCTTCCCAAAGGGAACAGACTTCTCTACGATCTCAAGCGCCGAGGTTGCCAAGGTCGAACGTTTGCTCAACGCGAGACCTCGAAAATCCCTCGGCTTCCGTTCACCTCAAGAGGTTTTCCACTCCCTCGCTTACTCTTAAATTTCTATGCGCTGGGAAGTTGAATCCGCGGTTATATAACACGATGCCACCTACAATTACGTGATGATGAGGTCTACGGTATCTTGCCGGTCCGGGCCAATGTTGGCGACGCTAGATCGTTCATGCTCTTATCTTGAGACCCAAACCAAGACAGCGGCAAATCCCATGAATGCTAGGCAAATAAGAAACAGTACAATCCCTCCAGAAAGCGAAATCGTTTCAGTCGGAGGATACAATACTTCACTTGTCGCTTTTCTCGTTACGTGTATTGAGGCGACTAACTTGCCGTATCTTTTTTCTATTTGTATATGTTCCAGTACCTGTCCAAGTTTCGCCGGTTGGTCTGAATCAATCCAATAATCCCCTACGGCTAAGGCAAAAGGGAGTAGGGTGATTCCCTCGGGGATTGCTGCGAAGTGATGGAAAAAAATGTATTGGCGCGATCCCGTTTTTCGCTCCTCTGCTCCCTGTATCGCGACATTTACATCTCTCAGTGGGCCTGTCGCGACACTTACTAAGGTTGCTGCTTCGCCATTTGCATCTCTGGGGTCGTTGCTTAGATCAAAATAGGCGTAGTCACGTTCTGGCTTAGCTCTATCAGCTTCAGATCGTGCCGTAGCAAACCAAAGCCCCCCGCATAAAAGTGGCAGTAGGCAAATTGCTGGCCAGTACGCTGGATGCTGCCTGACGGCGATCACGGCAAGCCCCGATGTAAATAAGAATCCGGCCGCTCCCCAAAAGGCGGTTCCGGAAAGCCAGAACTCAAAATTAGGCATGAAATCCGCCCAGCCCCGATTTTGGGACGATTGTACCTCCAAAGAGGCTTCCAGGCCGGGCAATCGGAGAACCTTCCCTTGAAGGCAATCCCCAGGGTTGCATTCCCTCAAAGGTAAGTCTGGGATATTCGCCAAAGGCCGGGTGCCGCACGCGCGCCACCGGCGCCGCGCTTTGCCGTAAGCTCGCTCGGATCGGCTTAGTTGAAAGGACGCACCATGCCCACACGAGAGCGCGTGCAAGCCTTGATCGACCTGGTCGAGGGCGGCCGCTATGTGGAGGCGATCGAGGCGTTTTATCACGAGGACGCGTCGATGCAGGAGAACCTCGATCCGCCGCGCCACGGCCGCGCCACCCTGATCCGGGGCGAAAGGCGCGTCATCGAGGCGCATCGCTCGATCCGCACCCGGCCGGTACAAACCTTCACGGTCGAAGGCGATCGCGCCGTGATCAATTGGGTCTTCGAGTTCGTCGACCACGAGGGCCGAGCCTACACGCTCGACGAGCTTGCCTTTCAGCTCTGGCGCGGCGAGCGGATCGTCGAGGAGCGTTTCTATTACGATCCGGCGCAGCGCGCGCGCAGAACGGTGCCGGGATGAGCGGCCGGCGCTTGTTGCGATGTTCGCCGGCATGCAGAAACGTAGCCGAGCGGCGCAGCGAAATCCGGGGGAACGGCGTTTCCAGCCGCCCCGCATTCCGCTTCGCTCCATGCGGGCTACCAGGGTGACTTCATCGATCGTCGCGCCCGGTAGAAGCAAGCGGGGAGTGGAGTTCTTGACGAACAGCGGCCAAACCGGGAATGTAGGCGTCAATCAGCGCCGGAAGGCGCAAAGCTCAGATAAATCAGGAGGATCGTCCATGACATCGCGCATCACCGCCATGCTTTGCGCCACCGCAGCGGCCGCAACCGCGGCAGCCGCGTTCATCATGCCAGCCCCGGCGGGGGCCGAAGACACCGTCAAGCTCGCCTACATCGATCCGCTGTCGGGCGGCGGCGCGAGCATCGGCGAGGTCGGCCTCAAGACCTTCAACTATCTCGCCGAGGTCACCAACGCCAAGGGCGGCATCCTGGGCAAGAAGCTCGAAATCGTCCCCTACGACAACAAGCTCAACGCGCAGGAGAGCCTGGTCCAGGTGCAGAAGGCGATCGACTCCGGCATCCGCTTCATCACCCAGGGCAACGGCTCGGCGTTCGCAGCGGCGATCGAGGACTTCGTGGCCAAGTACAATGACCGCAATCCCGGCAAGGAAGTGCTGTACTTCAACTACGCGGCGGTCGATCCGGTGCTGACCAACGACAAATGCAGCTACTGGCATTTCCGCTGGGACGCGAACTCCGACATCAAGATGACCGCGCTGACCAACTACATGAAGACGCGCACCAACATCAAAAAACTCTACCTGATCAACCAGGACTATTCGTTCGGCCAGGCGGTGCGCGCCGAGGCGCGCAAGATGATCGGCGCCAAGCGGCCGGACATCGAGATCGTCGGCGACGAGGTGCATCCCTTGCTCAAGGTCACCGACTTCTCGCCCTACATCGCCAAGATCAAGGCCTCCGGCGCCGACAGCGTCATCACCGGCAACTGGGGCCAGGATTTCGCCCTGCTGCTCAAGGCCGCCGCCGACGCCGGCCTGCAGGTCGACTGGTACACCTATTACGCCGGCGGCACCGGCGGCCCGACCGCCGTCAAGCAGGCGAACCTGCCGGACCGGGTGTTCGCGATCGCCGAAGGCGTGGCCAATGAGCCTTATGCGCCGGCCCGCGAATTCGAGAAGGCGTTCCGCGCCAAGGTCGACGTCACCCTGTTCTATCCGCGCGCGGTCAATGAGATCCGCATGTTCGTCAAGGCCGCCGAGGAGGCGAATTCGCTCGAACCGACCAAGGTCGCGGCCAAGCTCGACGGCATGAAATTTACGGTCTACGACGGCGGCGACGGCTTCATGCGCGCCGACGATCACCAGTTCTTCCAGCCGATGTACATCGCCAACCTCGGCCCGATCGGCAAGGACCAGCCGTTCGACGAGGAGAATACCGGCTGGGGCTGGAAGATGATGGGCAAGATCGACACCCCGGACACCAACGTCTCGACCACCTGCAAGATGAACCGCCCGAGCTGACCTCGTCCGGCGGCTCAAGGGGGTGCAGGAGCTCGTCACCATATCCACGCTCAACGGCGTGCTCTACGGCATGCTGCTGTTCCTGATGGCGAGCGGCCTCACCCTGATCTTCAGCATGATGGGCGTGCTGAATTTCGCCCATGCCAGCTTCTACATGCTGGGCGCGTTCTTCGGCTTCCAGATCGGCCAGATCGTCGGCTTCTGGCCGGCGTTCGTCATCGCCCCGGTGCTGGTCGGCGGCATCGGCGCGCTGGTCGAACGCTACGCTCTGCGTCACGTGCACCGGCACGGGCCGGTCGCCGAGCTGTTGTTCACGTTCGGGCTCGCCTTCATCATCGAGGAGCTGGTGCAGATGGTCTGGGGCAAGGGGCCGGCGGATTATCGCGTGCCCGCCTCGCTCGACTACCCGGCCTTCACGATATTCTCCACCAACTATCCCGCCTACAAGATGTTCGAGCTTCTGACCGCAGTGGCGATCTTCGTCGTGCTGTTCGTCGTGCTCAAGCGCACCCGGATCGGGCTCATCATCCAGGCCTCGATCACGCACGCCCCCATGGTGGCGATGCTCGGCCACAACGTGCCGCGGGTGTTCATGCTGGTGTTCGGCGTCGGCACCGGGCTTGCCGCGGTCGCCGGCGTGATTGCCGGGCCGGCGCTGGTGACGCAGTCGAACATGGCGGCGGCGCTGGGCCCGATCCTGTTCGTCGTGGTCGTGGTCGGCGGATTGGGCTCGCTCGCCGGCGCGTTTGTGGCCTCGCTGCTGATCGGGCTGGTGCAGACGTTCGCGGTCTCGGTCAACCTGTCGGTCGCCGACGTGCTCGGCCGCATCGGCGTCGCGCCGCCAACCGGCGGCGCGCTGTTCGACGTGTGGAACGTGACCGTGGCGGAGATCGCGCCGATCATGCCCTATTTGCTTCTGGTGCTGATCCTGATCTTGCGGCCGACCGGTCTGATGGGAACGCGCGAACATTGAGCGACGCGGCAGGAGATACGGCAAGCGTGCCGGCGCGTCGTGGCGCGGGTTCGCCGGGCGCGGCGGCGGCGTTCGCGGGGTTGGCGGCGCCGTGGGTCGCGCTCGCTCTCCTGTTCACGGTGCTGCCGATGATCTTTGCCTCCGGCAGTGCGCTGACGATGCTCAGCCTGATGGGCATCATGATCGTGTTCGCGCTCTCCTACAACATGCTGCTCGGCGAGACCGGCCTGCTCTCGTTCGGCCATGCCGTCTATTACGGGCTGGGCGGCTTCCTCACCGTGCATGCCATGAACACGGTGATCCACGACCATCTGCCGGTGCCGCTCCCGCTGATGCCGCTGGTCGGCGGCTTCGGCGGCCTGCTGTTCGGCATCATCTTCGGCTCGGTATCGACGCGGCGCGCCGGCACCGCGTTTGCCATGATCTCGCTCGGCCTCGGCGAGCTCGTCGCCTCGAGCTCGCTCATCCTGCGCGGCTTCTTCGGCGGCGAGGAAGGGGTGACCACCAACCGCACCAAGCTGCTGCGCGTGTTCGGGCTCAATTTCGCCCCGCAGATCGAGGTCTATTATCTGATCGCGGCGTGGTGCCTTTTGGCCATGCTGGCGATGTATGCGCTCAGGCGCACACCGTTCGGCCGCATGTGCAACGCGGTGCGCGAGAATGCCGAGCGCGCGCAATTCGTCGGCTACAATCCGACCATGGTGCGCTTCATGGCCTTTTCGCTCGCCGGGCTGTTCGCCGGCGTCGCCGGTGCGCTCGCGGCAATCAATTTCGAGCTGATCAATTCCGCTTCGGTCGGCGCCGAGCAGTCGGGGCAGGTGCTGCTCGCCGCCTATATCGGCGGCGTCGGCAATTTCATCGGGCCGGTGATCGGCGCGGTGCTTGTCACCTGGCTGCGGGTGATGCTCAGCGACCTCACCGACGTGTGGCAGCTCTATTTCGGCCTGTTGTTCATCGGCGTAGTCGTGTTCGCGCCGAACGGCATCGCCGGTCTGGTGATGCGGCACGAGCCTCTGTGGCAGGCACGCGCCTACGGCTCCCTGCTGCGGCTCGCTCTCGCTTATCTGATCGCGCTCGGGCCGGCGCTTCTGCTGCTCGCCGGTCTCATCGTGGTCATCGAGATGAGTTACCACCTCAGCGTCAAGGCATCCGAAGGACCGACGATCTCCGTCTTCCACCTCACGCTGAACACTACGAGCGTGTGGCCGTGGCTGGGAACGGCGGTGCTCGTGGTCGGCGGATACCTGCTGTTCCGCCGCACCTGGCCGATCGTGGACGCCGCCTGGAACAATGCGCTCGTCGCGGCGCAGGGTGCGGGGAAGGCGAAATGACTGCGCCGGCCATCAGGCTCAACGACGTACACAAGAGTTTCGGCGCGACCCGGATCATTCGCGGCGTCAGTCTCACCGTGCCGGCCGGCGAGCGGCACGCGATCATCGGCCCGAACGGCGCCGGGAAATCCACCCTGTTCAACCTGATCAGCGGCCGGCTTACTCCCACCTCCGGCACGATCGAGCTCAACGGCGAGAACGTGACCGGGCTGGCGCCTTACCAGATCAACCGGCGCGGCCTCTCGCGCAGCTTTCAGGTCACCAACATCTTTCCACGGCTGTCGGTGTGGGAGAACGTGCGCTGCGCCGTGCTGTGGTCGCTCGGCTACCGGTACGCGTTCTGGCGCGGCATCGAAGGCCTTGCCGATGTGCGCGAGCGGACCGAGCACATTCTAGCGGAAATCGATCTCATCGACCGCCGGCGCGTGCAGGCCGGCGTGCTCACCTACGCCGAGCAGCGTGCGCTCGAAATCGGGATTACCATCGCCGGCGGCGCCGGCATCATCCTGCTCGACGAGCCGAGTGCGGGGATGAGCGTGGCCGAGGCGGCGCGCGCAGTTACGCTGATCCGCCGCGTGAGCCAGGGCCGCACGCTGATCATGATCGAGCACGACATGGACGTCGTCTTCGACCTCGCCGACCGCATCTCCGTGCTGGTGTACGGGCAGATCATTGCCAGCGACGTGCCGGCGTCGATCAAGCAGGACCGCGCCGTGCAGACGGCTTATCTGGGCACCGCCGCATGATCCTCGAGGTCCGCGACCTGCATGCCTACTACGGCAAGAGCCACATCCTGCAGGGCGTGTCGCTCAATGTCGGCGCCGGCGAGATCGTCAGCATTCTCGGCCGCAACGGCGTCGGCCGCTCGACCACCTTGAAGGCGATCATGGGCGACGTGCCGCCGCACGGCTCGATCGTTTTCAAGGACGAACCCATCGCCGGCCTCAAGCCTTACGAGATCGCGCATCGGGGCATCGGCTACGTGCCGGAGGACCGCGCCATCTTTCCGACGCTCACGGTCGAGCAGAATTTGATCCTCGGCCGCAAGGCCGGCAAGAAGGCGACACGCTGGGGCTTCGGCGATGCCTACCGGTTGTTTCCCAGGCTCGAGGAAATGGCGGCGACGCCCGCCGGCGTGATCTCCGGCGGCGAGCAGCAGATGCTCACGATCTGTCGCACGCTGATGGGCGATCCGGACCTCATCATGGTCGACGAGCCGACCGAAGGGCTGGCGCCGCAAATGGTCGAGCGCATCGCCGGCCTGCTGCAGAATATCGCCGCGCGCCACATCTCCATCCTGCTGGTGGAGCAGAAGTTGACCATCGCCATGCGCATCTCCCATCGCGTCTATGTGATGGGCCACGGCCGCGTCGTGTTCGAGGGCACGCCCGCCGAGCTTGCCGCCGACGCCACGGTTCGCCATGCCTGGCTGGAAGTTTGAGGCGGACGCCTCCGCGTTCCGCCGTGCGCACCGAACGATCATTGATCGCGCATTCTTTTGCAGATAGTCGGTTGCCGGGGCGCAACAACGATCGCCGGCCGGTCCGTCGGCCAAGAGGTGGAGATGGGCATCCTGCTGGGTTTGGCGCCTTTCATTGCGTTTTTCGCTTTGATGCGGCTGGTCTCGCCGCTCGCGGGGCTGGCGGCGGGCCTTGTTGTTTCCCTTCTGCTCGGCGCGCGCATGTGGTGGCGCGGCGAAACAATCAAGATCCTCGAGATCGGCAGCTTGCTCCTGTTTGCCGGTTTGACGCTTTACACGCTGGTTGCCGCGCCGGCGTGGAGTGTGGCCAGCGTCCGCCTGGTCGTCGATGCCGGCCTCCTGGCGATCGTGCTCGTTTCGCTGGCGATCGGCCGCCCGTTTACACTGCCGTACGCCCGCGAGCGGGTGCCGAAAGAATTCTGGGCGGCGCCGCGTTTCCTGCACGCCAACCGCGTGATCACCTCGGTTTGGGCGGCTGCTTTCGCGGTGCTGGTCGCTGCTGATGCGGCGGCGGAATATCTGCCCGCGGTCCCCCTGACGGTTGATGTCGTGGCTTCGATCCTGGCGTTCGCTGGCGCGGTCGCATTCACATCGTGGTATCCGGCGAAGCTGCGGCGTGCAGCCGGTCTCTGACGCGCCTTGCGCGTTCCCTCCATTTGACTCTTCGCGGCGCGTGGGCCATCACCCCGCACGATGCACAGCACACCCAACCTTCAGCCCGCCGCCAGCGCACAGCTCATTTTTCCGCACGTTGAAGCTCCCGCGGCCGGCACCACGATCGAGGTCGCACCCGGTATCCTGTGGACGCGGCTCGCTCTGCCGTTCCTCCTCGACCACGTGAACATCTACTTCATCGAAGACGGCGCCGGCTGGACGCTCATCGACACCGGGCTCGGTGACAAGGCGACCCAGGCGGCGTGGCAGCCGCTGTTTGACGGGGTGTTGCGCGGACGACCGTTGACGCGGATCATCGCCACGCATTTCCATCCCGACCATGTCGGCGCCGCCGGCTTCCTGCTGAAGCATTTCGACGTGCCGCTTTACATGTCGGCGACGGAATATCTGCAAAGCCTGAACATCCATCTCGACCCCGGCGCGCTCGAGGCCGAGCACTACCGCCACTTCTATCTCGACCACGGCCTCGACGCGGATACGACCCGGCGCGTGGTCACTGGCGGTCACTCCTATCTCAAGAGGACTTCAGGGCTGCCGCCCACGTATCACCGCGTCGTTGCCGGCGACATGCTGCGCATCGGCGGGCGCGAGTTCGACGTGCTCACCGGCGGCGGCCATTCGCCGGAAGAGATCATGCTGCTCTCCCGGGCCGACAAGCTGTTTCTCTCGGCCGATCAGGTGCTGGCGAAGATTTCGCCCAACGTCAGCGTGATTGCGGTCGATCCGGAAGGCGATCCGCTCGGGCACTATCTGCGCTCGCTCGGGGCGCTGCGCCGGGACGTCGGCGAGGACGTGCTGGTGCTGCCGGGACACAATCTGCCGTTCTACGGGCTGCACACCCGCATCGACCAGCTGATCGCCCACCATGAGGCGCGTTGCGATCTGATATTGCACGCGTGCCGGACGGCACCGCGCTCCGCCGCGGAGCTGGTGCCGTTCGTATTCACGCGCAAGCTCGACCCGCATCAGATGGGCTTCGCGTTCAGTGAGGTTCTGGCGCACGTGAACTACATGCTGCGCCTGGGCATGCTCACCGAGGTCGCCGGCGCGGACGGCATCCGCCGCGTCACGGCGGCGGCGGTTCAGTAGCAGGCGCAGTTCCGATAGCCGCCCTGCGGGCCCGCGGCGAAATTCGCGAGGGCCCGCATCACGGTTGTGTCACCGACCTCGGCCGCGCTCACGATTCCGGCTTCTTGGCGGTCTGGTTTATCAACTTGGTCGCGACATCCAAGAGTTCGCGCAGGCGATCGTCGTGCCGCCGGCGTTCGTCCTGCGCCGCGTGCATCTGCTCGTCGGCCGCATGCTGGCGGACATTGGCGTCCTCCATATTCGCGTCGGCGTCCTTGATCTTCTGATCCGCCTCGCGCTCGCGCGCCGAGGCCTCTTCCAGGATCTTTTTCTCTTCGCCGATCTTCTGGGTCAGATAGTCCTGCAGCTCGATCGCGGTCTGCCGCAGCCTGCTCGCCTCGGTGATCTGCGCGGCGATCTTGCGTTCGGCCTGAAGCCTGGCCTCGGCGATCTCCTGGTCGGCCCGCGCCTTGGCATCGGCGATTTCCCGCTCGGCCCGCGCCTTCATCTGTTCGATCTCGCGTTTCGAGCGCTCCATTGCCTGCGCCGCGTTCTCCTGCTCCTGTTTGGAGCGGGTGATCGCCTCGCTCGCCATGTCCTGCTCTTGCTTCGCCCGGTTGACCGCCGCGTCGGCCATGTCCAGTTGCTTCTTGGCCATTTCGATCTGCGAGGAGGCCATGGCCCGCATGTCCGTCCCGGTCGCATCGGGGGCTTGCACCTCGCGCACCACGTGGACGTGCACCCTGTGGCCGCATTCACCCCTGGCCCTTCTGCCGCATTTCGCGTCCGCCGGACTGAAGCTCAACGCAACAACGGCGCCCACCACCAACGCTACCAATACGCCACGCATGATTCCCTCTACTCCGGGAGCAAGCTCCAGCCGAGGACTCCCGTCGTCCCGTGCGCACCCTAGCGAAAAAATGACGGTCTTTGCAGCCCGCAAAATAGGCAAAATCGGTGGCGACGGCGGGGAGGGGAGGGCCGATCAGCCGGCCCGCTTGCGCTCCTGCGGCACCAGCGAGAGCGCGAGCCGCTCGGTGCCGCGCAACACGTCGAGCGCGACACTCTTGCCGATCTTGTCGCCGGTCAGCGCGCGAATGAGATCGTCGGCGCCGGTGATCGTCACCCCGTCGAGGGCGAGGAGGAGGTCGCCGGCTCTGAGACCGGCGCGATCGGCGGCGCTTGCCGGCTCGACGGTCGCCGCCATCACCGCGCTCTCCTGCCGGAGGGAAGCGGCGTGACGCAGCCGCCGCGGGATGGCGGTCTGCTGAGCGGCAATGCCGATGAACGCGCGGCGCACGCGGCCGTGGCGCACCAGCTCGCCGAGCACGAAGCTTGCGGTGTTGGCGGCGACGGCAAAGCAGATGCCCTGGGCGCCCATGATCACCGCGGTGTTGATGCCGACGACCTCGCCGTGGGACGAAACGAGCGGTCCGCCGGAATTGCCGGGATTGAGCGCGGCGTCGGTCTGGATCAGATCGTCGATGAGGCGGCCGGTGCGCGAGCGCAGCGAACGGCCGAGCGCGGACACGACGCCGGTCGTCACCGTCGATTCGAAACCGAGCGGATTGCCGATGGCGATCACCAGCTGGCCGCGCTTCAACTTCTTGGAATCGCCGAGCGGCGCCGCCGTCAGCGTCACCGCTTCGTCGATGCGCAGCAGCGCGAGGTCGGTGTCGGGATCATCGCCCACCAGCCGCGCGCGCAAATCCTGGCCGTCGGCGGTGGTCACCTCGATGCGCGAGCCGGAGCCGGCCGCGTCCGCGACGTGGCTGTTGGTGAGAATGAGCCCGTCGGGAGCGACAACGACTCCTGAGCCCGACCCGCCCCGTGATCGCGCGGCGCCGTCTCCGTTGCCGCGCGCGGCAAGACCGACCACCGCCGGCCCGACACGGTCGACCACGTCGATGACGGCGCGGGAATAGGCGTCGAGCAGCGCCTGGTCCTCGGGCGGGACCGCAGCCCGCTCTGAGGGCACATCGTCGGCGGGTCGGCGCCCGCCCCAGCCGATCGCATTCAGAGGGATGATCTTCACGGAAATCGCCATGTATTCGCGGCATTAGCCCGGGAGCCCGGCGGTACCAGCCGGGAGTAGGATATGGGGGCCCGAGCGATCCGCGGAAAGGAGCGATGCGCGTGGGGTCGGCGGCATCGCCATCGGGGACGTTGACGTGGCGGATTCTACCTGCTCTCCCATATCTTACCCGGCTGCGACTCCCCGCGCCGCAGTCCCGCCACGCGGCTGGTTGACAGCAGCGAGCACTTATGGTGCGGACGCAGGGAAGTCCGTAAGGAGACCTCATGGCCATCGTTAATGCGGCGCGCCTGGCCGCCGCCCTGCTGATCGCTGCCGCGCTTTCGGCTCTGGCCGGGTGCGGTCAGGGCCAGCAGAAGCAGGCGGGACCACCGCCTCCGCCGGCCGTAACTGTAGCGAACCCGGAGCAGCGCACGGTCGTCGACCAGGACGAATATGTCGGCCGCTTCGTCGCGGTGGATGCGGTCGAGGTGCGGGCGCGCCTCTCGGGGTATCTTTCCGAAATCCACTTCACCGACGGGCAGCTGGTCAAGAAGGGCGACCTTCTCTTCACCATCGACCGGCGGCCATTCTCCATCGCGCTCGAACAGATGCGCGCCAATCTCGCTCAGGCGCGCGCCAATCTCGCTTTCACCGAGGCCGATCTCGCGCGCGGGCAGGAGCTCGTGCACAACAAGACCATCACCGAGCAGAGCTACGACCAGCGCATACAGGCCAAGCGGGTGGCGGAGGCCTCGGTCGCGGCGCAGGAGGCGATGGTGCACTCGGCCGAGCTGGACTTTAACGAATATTCGCAGCTGCGGGCGCCGATCGACGGCCGCATCGGCGATCGCCGCGTGTCCGTCGGCAATCTGGTTTCCGGCAGCATCGCCAGCAATACCACGTTGCTGGCCACCATCGTGTCGGTCGATCCGATCCGCTTCGAATTCACCTTCGACGAAGCCTCGTACCTGCGTTACCAGCGCTTTGCCGGGCCGGCCACGCAGATGGCCAAGGGCGAAAGCGGCGTTTCGGTCTCGCTCAAGCTCATCGACGAGCAGGAGTTCGAACACACCGGGAAGATGGATTTCGTCGACAATGCCATCGATCGCTCCTCGGGCACGATCCGCGGCCGCGCGGTATTGGACAATCCCGGCGCCAGGTTCACGCCCGGAATGTTCGGACACATCCGCGTTCCCGGCTCGCCGCCGCATTCGGCGCTGCTCATTCCCGATGCCGCGATCGGTACCGAGCAATCGCGCAAGTTCGTGCTCGTGGTCGATGACGGCGGGGTCGCCCGGCAGAAATACGTCACGCTCGGCCAGCTTGACGGCGGGCTGCGCGTGATCAAGGACGGCCTTGCCGCCGGCGACAAGGTGATCGTCAAAGGCCTCATGCGCGCGCGCTCGGGGCAGAAGGTCACGGTGCAGGACGAGCCGGCGCCTCCGCCGCCACGCAAGGGCCCCGACGAGGCAAAGGCCGGCTGAGGCCGGGCGCCAACCCGCGACCGGAAATGTCATAGATGCGCATTTCGCATTTCTTCATCGACCGGCCGATCTTCGCCGCCGTGGTCTCGATCATCTTCGTCATCCTCGGCGGCGTCGCTTTCGCGCGTCTGCCGGTCGCGCAATACCCCGAGATCGCGCCGCCGGTCATCAACGTCTCCGGCCAGTATCCCGGCGCCAGCGCCGAGGTCGTGGCCTCGACCGTGGTGACGCCGCTCGAGCAGCAGATCAACGGCGTCGAGAACATGCTGTACATGTACTCGAACTCGACCGCCGACGGGCGCTTCTCCATCCAGGTCAGCTTCGACCTCGGCACCAATCTCGACATCGCGCAGGTCCAGGTGCAGAACCGCGTCTCGATCGCGCAGCCGCGGCTGCCAGCCGACGTGCGCAACATCGGCGTCACCGTCACCAAGGCCTCGCCCGACCTGATGATGGTCGTGCACCTCTTTTCGCCGGACAAATCGCGCGACTCGCTGTTCATTTCCAATTACGCCACGCTCGAATTGACCGACGCCCTCACCCGCGTCGACGGCGTCGGCTCGATCAGCGTGTTCGGCAGCCGCGACTACTCGATGCGCATCTGGCTCGATCCCGACCGGCTGCAATCGCTCGGGCTGACCGCCACCGACGTCACCAGCGCGCTGCAGGGGCAGAACATCCAGGTCGCTTCCGGCGTGCTCGACCAGCCGCCGGTCGCGCACCCCGGCGCGTTCCAGATCGCGGTGCAGACTCTCGGTCGGCTCGCCGACCCTGACGAGTTCGGCACGATCGTGGTGAAGCAGACGCCGGGCGCGGTGGTCCGCTTGAAGGATGTCGCCAGGGTCGAACTCGCCGCGCTCGACTATTCGTCGAATTCCTATCTCGATCACGATCCGGCGGTCGCGCTCGCCATTTTCCAGCGCCCTGGCTCCAACGCGCTGGAGACCGCCCAGGGCGTGTCGCGGCTGATGGTGGAGCTGGCGAAGCGGTTCCCGCCCGGCATCAAATACGCCATCGTCTACAATCCGACGCAGTTCATCCAGGAGTCGGTCAATGCCGTGGTCGAGACGATCGGCGAGGCGATCGTTCTCGTGGTCCTGGTGGTGATCGTTTTCCTGCAGACCTGGCGCGCGGCGATCATTCCGCTCGTCGCCATACCGGTGTCGCTCATCGGCACGTTCTTCTTCATGTCGGCATTCGGCTTCACGCTTAACAACCTCTCATTGTTCGGGCTGGTGCTGGCGATCGGCATCGTCGTCGATGATGCCATCGTCGTCGTCGAGAACGTCGAACGCAATATCTCCGAGGGGCTGGCGCCGCGCGAAGCGGCAATCAAGAGCATGAACGAGGTCGGCTCGGCGCTCATCGCCATCGCGCTCGTGCTCTGCGCGGTGTTCGTGCCTTCGGTATTCATCACCGGCATATCCGGCCAGTTCTACCGGCAGTTCGCGCTGGCGATCGCCGGCGCCACCGTCATCTCGCTCATTGTCTCGCTGACACTGTCGCCGGCGATGTGCGCGCTGCTGCTCAAGCCGCACGATCCCACGCACCGCGACCGCTGGTGGGAGCGGCCGATCCATGCCTTCTTCCGCGCCTTCAATTGGGGTTTCGGCGGCGTCGCTGTCGGAATTTCCTGGCTGGCCACGCGCACCGTGCGCCGCGCCGCGATCATGTTCGTGATCTACCTCGTCTTCCTCGGCTTCGGCCTCAATCAATTCCGCCAGACGCCGGTCGGCTTCATCCCGCAGGTCGACGGCGGCTACGTCATCCTTGTGGTGCAGCTTCCTCCGGGCGCATCGCTGGCGCGCACCGATGCGGTGCAGCAGCGCGCGCTCGATATCGCGCTTGAAGTTCCCGGCATTGCCCACGGCGCTAACATCGTCGGCTTCTCGGGGGCAACCTTCACCAACGCGCCCAATTCCGGCGCGATCTTCCTGGTGCTCGACCCGTTCGAGAAGCGCGCCCATCATCCAGAGCAATCGGCACGGGCCATCCAGGCCGAGCTCAACCGCCGGATGTCGAAAGTCCAGGACGCCTTCGTCATCGCGGCGCTGCCACCGCCGGTCAGGGGCATCGGCACCGCCGGCGGCTTCCGCATGGTGATCGAGGACCGCGCCGGACGCGGCTCGGCGGCGTTGCAGCAGGCGGCGGTCGCGATGATGGTGCGTGCCTCGCAGACGCCCGGTGTCGCGCAGGTATTCACGCTGTTCGAAACGTCGACGCCGCAGGTCTATCTCGACATCGACCGCACCAAGGCGCAGCTCCTCGGCATCAACGTGCAGGATGTGTTCAACGCCCTGCAGGTTTTCCTCGGCTCCGCCTATGTCAACGACTTCAACCTGTTCGGGCGCACGTTCCGCGTGACCGCGCAGGCGCGTGACGAGGACCGCATCAACACCGCAGACGTGCTCAAGATCCGCGTGCGCAACAGCAACGGCGACACCGTGCCGCTCGGCTCGTTCACCACGGTGCGCGACATTTCCGGCCCGTACCGGGTGCCGCGCTACAACCTCTTCCCCGCTGCCGAGCTCGATGGCGCCGCTGCGCCCGGCTTTTCCCAGGGCCAGGCGATCGCGATCATGCAGGGGCTCGCGGCGGAGACCCTGCCCGACGGCTTCACCACGGAGTGGACGACGCTCGCCTTCCAGCAAATCCGCGCCGGCAACACCGCGATGTTCGCCTTCGTGCTGGCGGTGGTGTTCGTCTTCCTCGTCCTCGCCGCACAGTACGAAAGCCTGACCTTGCCGCTCGCCGTGATCCTCATCGTGCCGATGTGCCTGGTCGCTGCGATAACCGGCGTCATCCTGCGCGGCCAGGACAACAACATCCTCACCCAGGTCGGCTTCGTGGTGCTGATCGGCCTTGCCGCCAAGAACGCGATCCTGATCGTCGAATTCGCTCGCCAGCTCGAGGATCAGGGCCGCAGCCGCTGGGAGGCGGCGGTCGAGGCGACGCGGATGCGGCTGCGGCCGATCCTGATGACCTCGTTCGCCTTCATCTTCGGCGTCACGCCGCTCGTCTGGGCGATCGGCGCCGGCGCCGAGCTGCGCCAGACGCTCGGCACGGCGGTTTTCGCCGGCATGATCGGGGTGACGGCGTTCGGCCTCGTGTTCACGCCGGTGTTTTACGTGATCGCGCGCTGGATCGCGCAGCTCGGTCCGCGGCGGGGCAAGAAGCGGCTCGCCGAAGTGCAGCCGGCGGAATAGCCGGCCTCTCTACGTCGCGAATGAGCAGGGCGGGGCGGCGCGCCCCCCGGGGCCGCGCCGATCCATCGCCGTCGCTTGCCATCGTTATATTTGTTCGTATATAACGATATCCAGGAGAAGACCATGAATATCTGCGGCGTCGAATTGACGACGTGCGGCATCCTCGAGGACGGCCACGTCGTGCGGCTGGACCTCGTCGACGACAAGGGAATGGCGATCTCGCTGCGGCTCCCGTTCGAGCAGGCGCAAGCCGTCGCGATGACGCTGCCCTCCCTGCTGACGCGGGCATTGAAATCTCTTACCGGAAGCCCGAACGCCCGTTACGTGTTTCCGCTGGATCGCTGGTTTGTCGAGCTGTCCGGGCAAGGTGACGGCTTGCTTTTGACGATGGCGACGGCCGATGGCTTCCAGGTCTCGTTCGGCCTTCCCGCCGAAGCATGCAGAGGCTTGGGTTTGACGCTCGCCGGCGGTCCAGCCAGGCTGGCCGAAGGGGCCGCCGACGACGAATTGGTCTCGGGGTCGGTTGGACTCAACTAAGGCGGCCCCGTTCGTCGGCGTTGCGGACGGCTCAAGCGGTCGTGGCCGACGGCCGCAGCAACTCACTGCCTGCTGCGGCTATTTGCTCGCGCCGTCCAAAGATGGAGCAGCGGGTGAGCCAAGTGTTGCTCCCCGCTGTCCACGAGATCGAGTGTGGGCCGTGACGGGCGGCACTGGGGGACCTTCGCCCGCCGGCCGCTCACCGACCCCTACTTCATCGCATCCTTGACGGCGTCAATGCCCGCCTGGGCGCATTCCTCATCCTGGTCGGCCGTGCCGCCGCTGACGCCAATCCCACCGACGTGCATTTTGTCGGCGGTCATGAGCGGCAGCCCGCCGGCAAACGCGATGATTCCCGGAACCTGGGCAATCCCCGGTACCGCGCCGCCCTTGAGATCCTTGCCGTAGGCGAGTTCTTGCACGAAACGCGTCGGGAACGGGAATCGCGCCGAGGTCTGCGCCTTGTGAAGAGCGATGTCGCGGCTGCCGAGGTAGGCGCCATCCATTTTTTCGAAGAAGATCTCGTTGGCGCCGCTGTCGACTACCGAGATGTTCATTTTCCAGTTCTGCTCTTTCGACTTGGCCTCGCAAGCGGCCGCCATCTTCTTTGCTGTGTCCAGCGAGAGCGCATTGGCAGCTGGACTCCAGCACAGGGCGAGTGCCGTCGCGATTGCGGCCGAATACATCACAGATGATTTCATTGCTTTCCTCCAACGTTCGTTGACCAAGCCCCTGTTGACGAACCGAGTGCTTAGCAGACCTCTGCCTTCGCCGCGAGAGGCGTCCTGCCAGCAGTACTCTATCGATATGTCAATTAGTATACAACGACGGCGAATGGCCGCCTGCAAGCCTTCCGCACCGATAGCGGCGCTGCAGCAACGACATGGCGAATCTCGTATTCGCTCGTGCCGACGGTCTTGCCTGGAAAGGGCCGGTTCGTGGGCGATCCGCGCGGCATTGGCCGGAAAAGCGGTGCCACAACGCGCGGTTTCGTTACTTCTCCGGGGCGGGGTTTGCCTGTATGCATCCGCTGCTCGAACGGGCAAAATCGATAGGGAGACCATGACATGATCCGTGCATTTTTCGCCGTGGCCGCGATCGCGCTTGGCGTTGGTGTTGCCCTGGCGCAGCAGGACCCGATTGCCGCGCGCCGGGCGTTGATGAAGGCGAACGGCGACGAGGCCAAGATGGGCGGCGCCATGGCCAAGGGCGAAGCGCCGTTCGATCTCGCCAAGGCGCGCAAGATGTTTGCCACGTTCGAGGATGCGTCGGCGAAGGCGCCGGCTCTGTTTCCGGACAACTCGAAGACCGGCGGCGACACGGCGGCCAAGCCGGAGATCTGGGAGAACATGGACGACTTCAAGGCGAGGCTGGTCAAGCTCGGCGCCGACGCCAAAGCGGCCGGCGAGAGCGTGAAGGATCTCGATTCCTTCAAGGCGGCTTTCGGCAACATCGGCAAGAACGACTGCGGCGGCTGTCACGAGAAGTACCGCGTCAAGAAGAGCTGACGTCCCGTGACCATGCGGCCTTCGCGCCACCGAAGGTTTCATCCACTCGTTCCGCGCAAACGGCGATCCGGCTCGCTGGCGCCAGCCGGAAGCCGGGTTTAGCGCTCGCGCGAGGACGGGCGGAGAAAACAAACATTGTAAGGAAACTGTCGCGGCGAATGCGAACGGTCACGCTCATTGCGGCGGGCATCCTCGTCGCCGCCCTCGCTGTCGTCTGGTTGCTGACCTTGCCGGCGACCGTTCCGGCGTCGGCATTGCCCGCGTACACCCCCAACGTCGACAACGGCAGGACGATGTTCAACGCCGGCGGCTGCGCGTCCTGCCACGCCACGCCCGCGGGTGAGCCTGACAAGATGGATCGTACGCGCCTCGGCGGCGGGCTCGGCTTGAAATCCCCGTTCGGCACCTTCTACGTGCCGAACATCTCGCCCGACCCCAGCGACGGCATCGGCGAGTGGAGCGAAGCGAATTTCGTTACCGCGCTGTGGAAGGGAACCTCGCCCTGGGGCAAGAACCTCTTCCCCGCTTTTCCCTACACCTCCTATCAGAACATGGCGCTCGCCGACATGCGCGACCTGTTCGGCTATCTGAAGACGTTGCCTCCGGTGACGGGCCGGACGCGCCGGCACGATCTCATGTTCCCCTTCAACCTCCGTCGCCTGGTCGGGGTGTGGAAGCTCCTCTTCCTTCACGACGGGACGTTTGCGCCCGATCCGTCGCAGTCGGCGCAGTGGAACCGTGGCGCCTACCTGGTGAACGGGCCCGGTCATTGCGCCGAATGTCACAGCCCGCGCAATTTCCTTGGCGCGATCGTCGAAAGCCAACGCTTTGCTGGCGGGCCGAGCCCGGACGGCAAGAGCTTCGTGCCGAACATCACGCCGGTCGGGCTGCAGCATTGGTCGAAGGACGACATCGCCTGGTCGCAAAGCGACATCGCGACCTTCCTCGAGAGCGGTATGGACCCGTCCGGTGACTATGCCGGCGATGTGATGGCCGAGGTGATCCGCAACATATCTCTCCTCGATACGGCGGACCGCGCCGCGATCGCCGCCTACATCGTCTCGCTGCCGCCGCGGCAAGGGCCGAAACCGCCGCCGAAGAAGAAATAATTGGCTTACGCACACGAATCACGACACCAGGGTTGACTTGGTCCGACTTGGGGTCCGACTTGGGTCCGCTCCAGGGACAGCGGGTTCTCCCGTTGGGAACCACCGCCCTATTCCCATGCATAGCGGCAAAGGCATTCTCCTCAAGCTGATCTCGGCGGTGCTGTTCACCGTGATGTCGGCACTCATTCGCTATCTCGGCGTCGATTATCCGACCGGGCAGGTGATCTTCTTCCGCTCCGCCTTCGCGATCCTGCCGGTGGTGGTCGTTTACGCTTGGCGCGGCGAGCTCATGGCGTCGCTGCGCACCGAACGTCCGCTCGGTCAGGCGGGCCGCGGCGCATTGGCGATCGTCGCCATGTTCTTCAATTTCGGAGCGCTGGCGCGGCTGCCGTTGATCGAAGCGAACGCGATCTCCTTCACCACGCCGCTGATCTGCGTGGCGCTCGCCGCGCTGCTGCTCAAGGAGCGCGTGCGCATCTATCGCTGGTCGGCCGTCACCGTCGGCTTTTTCGGCGTGCTCGTGGTGCTCGCCCCGCACTTCAGCGGCGAGGAGTTACGCATCGTGCTCGCCAGCGCCGCCAGCGTCGCCGGCGTGGTCCTTGCGCTGGCCGGCTCCGTCTTGAACGCCGGTGCCGTGATCCAGACCCGCTGGCTGGCGCGGAGCGAGAGCACCTCTTCGATCGTGTTCTACTTCTCGCTGATCTGCGCCGTCGCCGGCCTGGCGACCTGGCCGCTCGGATGGGTGAAGCCGACGCCCGCGGAATGGGTCGCGCTCCTGAGCATCGGTCTTCTCGGCGGCACCGCGCATATCCTCTTGACCGAAAGCTATCGCTACGCCTCGGCCTCGCTGCTGGCGCCGTTCGACTATACCTCGATGGTATGGGCGCTGGTGTTGGGCTACGCGTTCTTCGGCGAGGTGCCGACGACCATGATCGTGCTCGGTTCGGCGATCATCGCGGCGGCGGGCATGTTCGTGATCTGGCGCGAGCATCAACTCACTTTGGCGCGAAGACGCGAGCCCGCCGGGCCGCGCGTGGTCGGCGCCGGCGCCGCTACGAGGCTCCGAACGCCTTGAAGGTGATGATGGTGCGGGTGTCCTGCACGCCGGGCACGGTCTGCACCTTCTCGGCGATGAAATGGCCGATGTCGATTCCCTGATCGACATAGAACTTCACCAGCAGATCGAAGTCGCCGGCGGTCGAATAGATTTCCGAGGCGATCTCGGCGTCGGCGAGCCTGTTGGCGACTTCATAGGACTTGCCGAGCTGGCACTTGATCTGCACGAAGAAGGGGACCATGCGCACCTCCGAAACCGTCGCATGGGGACCTTATATCAAGCCGGCCGCGCCGTCATTTCGAGCCGGTCCACCGGCGCCGCGGAGGGGAAAGGTGCGGGAGCATGCGCAACGTGAAGCCGGTCGACCTTCGCCTCAACGCCATCGTCGATCCCGAGCGCGCCGGCGGGCACGACCTCGTCGGGCTCGCACGGCGTGTTGTCGAGGGCGGCGCGACGCTGGTGCAATTGCGCGACAAGCGCAGCGACACCCGGGCCGTGATCGAGACGGCGCGGGCGATCAAGGCGGCGCTTGCGCCGTCCGGCGTGCCCTTCGTGGTCAACGATCGCGTCGACGTCGCGCTCGCTGCGGGCGCCGATGGCGTGCATCTCGGGCCGGAAGACATGGCGGTCGACGATGCCCGCCGCCTGCTCGGGCCGGACGCGATCATCGGTCTGTCCATCAAAAGCGTGGAAGCGGCCGCGGCGGCGCCGGTCGACCTCATCGATTACGCCGGCATCGGCGGCGTTTATGCGACGCTGTCGAAGCAGCAGAAGAGTGCGCCGATCGGTCCCGATGGATTCGCGCGCGTTGCCGGCGCGCTGCGACGCCGCGCGCCGGCCTTGCCGTTCTGCGGGATCGCCGGCATCGACGCCGGCAATGCCGGCGCGGTCATCGCCGCCGGCGCAGACGGCGTCGCCGTCATCTCGGCACTTTCGCTGACACCTGATCCGGCGGCCGCCGCCCGCGGGTTGCGTGAGATCGTCGACGCCATGCTGGCGAAGCGAGGCACTTAGCGCTGCCTCGCTTCGTCCGTCATGGTCCACCCATGCGGTCGCCGACTAGCGCTATTGCTGCGCGGAGGCGGTCGGCGGTGGCCCCATCGTGTCGAACCTCGCCTTCTGCTCGTCGCTGAGCGAGGCATAGAATTGCTGCAGCTTGGGGCGAACCGTGTGCATGGCCGTCAGCATCGCCTTGAGCCGGGTCCCGACTGCGTCGAGACGCGCCAACGGTGTCGTCGGCGTTTGCGCCGGGCAGGATGCCTGTAGCCCCTCCGCAGCCTTCGCGGATGCCGCCTTGAGTCCGTTGAAGGCATCCTGCTGCTCCGCCGTCGGCTGCACGACCTGCTCGATGCGCTGGATCGGCAGATCGGTCATGCCGCCGGCCTGCTTGCTGCAGAGCTGCGTGAGATCGCCGCCAGTCGCTCCCGCCCTGCCGGATTGGCCGAGTGCGTCGAACCGCTGCCTCTGCTCGTCGCTCAGCGAGTTGTAGAAGTTCTGCAGCGGCGTGCGCACGACCTGCACCGCCTTGAGCGTGCCATCGAGCCGTTTCTCGGCGGCGTCGAGCCGGCCGACCGGGGTAAGCGGGACATCCTTGGGGCAAGAGGCTGCGACGATCTCGCTGGCCTTCGATACGGCCGCGTTCAGTTCGTCGAGCGCTGCGCTCTGCTCGGCGGTCGGATGCACCGCCCCTTGTATCTGCGCGATCGGTAGGTCGCTGACGCCGGGCGCGAGGCTGCCGCAGCTCTGCATCGCCTGCGTGTTGGTTTCGACCAACTCCTGGCGATCCTGCGGGGTCAGAGCCGGCGTGGCGGCCGAGCGGCCGTAGTAGATGTTTGGAGAGCCGCCAGAAGAGCCGGCATAAGCGTAGTAGCCGCCAGACCCGTAGTAGGCAGGTCCATAGCCGTATTCGGGTCCGAAATAAGGTCCGGGGGCAAAGATGCTGGCGAGGAAGAACGCCGGGCCGTAGGCCCAGAACGGATCGTAGTAGCCATAAGGCCACAAGGCGAAGGAGAAGATGTCGCCGAGCAGGAACGGCCAGAACACCGGCCCGGCCCAGCCGCCCCATCCATTGCCCCAATTATTCCATCCGGCGCCGTAGAAGCGACCGCCCCAGTGATGCCACCCGGCTCCGTTGCCGAATGCGTTGCGGTTGAACCCCGTGCGGTTGAAGTTGTGCAGACCATGAAAATTGTGCGCGGCGAACTGATTGTGCGTGATCTGAGCGCGCGTGATCTGATTGTGGGCAAACCGGTCATGGGCGCGCGCCGCCAACCCGTTGGCCGGGCCGAGCTGGTTGTGAGCGCCGAGCTCGTGGTTGTGAGCCGCGAGTGCATTGTCGTGGGCGGCGAGATTGTGCTCGGCAAGGCCGTGGCGGCCGGCGCCGAACCGGTCCGCATGGCCGGCAAGGCCGGCCGCGTGGCTGGCGGGCCCATGGCCGGCGAAAGAATGGGGCGCGAAGTGGTGCCCGGCAAACGCGCGGCCGCCCAACGCATGGCTGGCGAAGGCATGACCCCCAAGGGCGTGGCCGCCGAAGCCGTGGAAACCGCCGCCGCCGATGTGGGCTCCGCCAAAGTGGCCGCCCCCGCCGAAATGGGCGCCGCCGCCGGCGTGCCCACCACCACCGCCGCCGCGACCACCACCACCTCGCCCGGCCGCTGATACGTCGGTTGCCGTCAAAAGCGCGCACAGGGCGGCGCTGGTCGCGAGAATTCCAATCATCCGTTTCGGCATCATACTTTTCGCCATGGCCAACCTCCGTCGTCCGTTGCGCCGACGGGTGCTAATGAGTATTCCCGCGGTCAGCGCAACAAGCGCACCACCTCTGCACTCCAAACTTTTTCGACCAGGGAAGGGTTGCTGTCATTGGCAGTTAAATTTGCGCAAGGTTGCAGCGCACAATCCGTTCAAGAGCACGCGGCCGGTTGCGGCGGTCAGTGGGCAGGGTCAAATAAGCGGCCATTCGACAGGAGCTTTCCTTGACGGCCATCGCCTTGACCATTGCCGGCTCGGATTCGACCGGCGGCGCCGGCATCGAGGCGGACCTCAAGACCTTTTCCGCGCTCGGCGTCTATGGCGCGTGCGTCATCACCGCGCTTACGGCGCAAAACACCACGGGCGTTTTCGGCATCCATGCGGTGCCCGCGGACTTCATCGGCGCGCAGATGGACGCGGTGTTCTCCGACCTCGACGTCGGCGCGGTGAAGATCGGCATGCTGGCCAATGCCCCGGCGATCGACGCGGTTGCCGCGGCGCTCGATCGCCATCGCGCGCGCAATGTCGTGCTCGATCCGGTGATGGTGGCGAGCTCGGGCGAACGACTGCTGCCCGCGGACGCGACCGACCGGCTGCGGCACTTGATCCGGCGCGTACGCGTGCTCACTCCGAACCTGCCGGAAGCCGCCGCACTCCTCGATGCGCCGCTCGCCGATGACGAAGCGACGATGCGCGCCCAGGCGGAAAAGCTGCTGGCGACGGGCGCCGGTGCGGTGCTGATCAAAGGCGGCCATCGCGGCGGTGCGGAAAGCGTCGACCTTCTCGTCGACGCCGCCGGCTGCTTGCGCCTTGCCGCGCCGCGGATCGAGACGCGCAATACCCACGGCACCGGCTGTACGCTCGCGTCCGCCATCGCGGCCGGACTCGCCAAGGGGCTTGCTCTCGGAGAGGCGGCAAAGGCGGCGAAAGCCTATGTGAGCGCCGCCATCGCCGCGGCTGACCGGCTCAAGGTCGGCCACGGCCGCGGGCCGGTGCATCATTTTCACGACTGGTGGTAGCCTCGGCGCGAACCTGGAAAGCGAGGACGATGCGCCTCCTCCTGCTGCTTGTCCCCGCGCTCGCAACGCTTCTTGCGAATCCTTGCGCGTCAGCCGCAAATTACAAGGTCACGATGAAGTCTGCCATTCCCTATGCCGAGCATGGCGGCGTCAGGCTGGTCGGCGACCTCTATCTCCCCGCAGGCCGAGGGAAGGCGCCGGTCGTGGTCGCGTTTCACGGCGGCGCCTGGCGGTCGGGCAGCCGCGCGTTCTACAGGTACTGGGGGCCGTTTCTCGCCCGCAACGGCTACGCAGTGTTCACCGCCGATTACCGCCTGGGCAAACCCGGCCGCTATCCGGCGGCGGTCGAGGATGCCAAGGCGGCGGTCGAGTTCGTGCGCGCAAGAGCCGACGAATTCCAGATCGACGTTGAGCGCATCGGGCTCATGGGCGATTCAGCCGGAGGGCATCTCGCGGCGCTGCTGGCGCTCGCGGCCGACCGCTTTACCGCGACACACGGCGACGATGCCGATGCCACCATCCCGGTCAATGTGAAAGCCGTGGTCGGATTCTACGGCATCTACGACATGCTGGCGCAATGGAATCACGATACGCTGGCGGAGCAGAAGCAGGAGATCGTGGCGCAACGGAATCGCGACTTCATCCCGCGTCCCCGCGACAGCATCACTCAGCAATTCCTCGGCGCCTCGCCGGCGCAGAATCCGCGCCTCTATTCCGAATCGTCGCCGATCAGCCATGCGACCGCCGATGGACAAATTGCCGATCGCAACAAGGTGCGCTTCCTGCTCATCAACGGCGCCCGCGACGAACTCGTTGAACCGGAAAGCCAGTCGGGCGCCTTCGCCGCGGCGCTCACGAACGCCGGCTTCTCGGTGCAGCGCTTCGTCATTCCCGAAGCCGGCCATTTCTGGGTGTCCGACCCGTTCGAGAAGGACCCTCAGAGCTTTGGGGCGATGGCAGCGACACCGCTGCTGCGATTTCTTGACGCCTCGCTCTGAACATTGGAGCAAGGTGCCGGCAACGGCGAAGGCCGGTGCCGACGTTCATGACCGAAGGAGAAAACTGATCATGAGGAAATCAATCGCGGCAACCGCCGCCGCCGTCACGCTTGCCGCTGCGGCGTGGCTGCTGCAACCGATCCCGAGCCACGAGGCCGCGGCGCAGTCGGCGCCGCTCCATATCCATGCCGTCGACATCGACGTCGTGCCGGGCCAGATCGACAACTACCTCGCGGCGCTCAAGGAAAACGGCGCGGCCTCCGTCAAGGAGCCGGGCTGCCGCGAGTTCGATATCACGGTTTCGCAGAAGGATCCGAACCACGTGTTCATTTTCGAAGTCTACGACGATGCCGCGGCGGCGCAGGCGCACCGCGAGACCGAACACTTCAAGAAATACGCGGCGGCAACCAAGGACATGGTCGCCAAGCGCGAGGTGCGGCCGCTGGCTTCGGTGGCGATGAATATCAAGCGCATGTGATCTCTGCCCGACTGATCGGCGCAGACGATCGTCCGTCGCCCGCTGTCAGAATTTGAAGCCGGCGCCGACGCGGGCGCTGGTAACCGTGAGCAGGACATTGGCAATGGGGGCAAAGCGGGTATATTCGTACTCGCCACGCACAAAAATGTTTGGCGTGAGTGCGACGTCCATGCCGCCGCCGACGGCGAAGCCATACAGCAACTCTCCGCTTTTCCCGGCGCTTCCATCAAAGGAGAAAGAGCCACACGCACCGCCCCCGCTAGGGCATTGGAGGACAGAAACATTTGCCGCGACGGCAATGTCGGCACGACCCAAGGCAAAGCCGACAAATCCATAAGGCAGGAAATTGCCGAGAACCCAGCCGGCCCGTGCACGCAGCGAGAGAAAATCGAGATTGCTCACCGAGCCGCTGCCTGTCCGACATCGAGAAGTGGCGGGCGACGCTGCCGGAGAGCCGGCGAGCGAAACTTATAAACCCGCTGAGTGTCTGTCGAGCTTGGCTCCGAGCAACCGCACGCCCCAAGGACAAATGCGCCGAAGATTAGGTGAAGGCCGCTACCGCCGCGTGGAAGCGGTTTAAGAGCCTCACGGAAGCATTGCCGCCCTCTGACAGCGCGCCGCTATGGCGAGCCGCGCAGGCTGAATTGGCAAGGGTGTCGCCTCAGCGTGCCAGCAACTCCGGCAACTGGGCAAAAATAGCCGCGATACGCCGCGCCTCGTCGCGCGTAAGCAGCTCACTGGGGCGATGTCGGTGACGCGACTCTTTTTCGAAATACATGTAGGCAAGGGCCTGCCCGTTCAAATCTTTCACGACAAAACAGGCGTCCAGTTCCTCGACGAACCAGGGCTCCGGAAAGTGGCGCTCAGGCATAGCCTATTAGAGCACGCGCGACACCCGTCCGCCCCCGTAATCGGCTATGCGCCGGACCTCGTCACAAATTCTGCGGGTACGCTCCTCATTCCCGTCCCTATTTCGCCTCCGGAGATGGACGGGATTGAACCATTCGTCCGCCGGGGGGCGGCGAGGCTCGGGGGGGCTTGCCATGCATGGGGTGATGCGCG
Organism: uncultured Alphaproteobacteria bacterium; assembly: GCA_963833665.1. Lineage (GTDB taxonomy): Bacteria > Pseudomonadota > Alphaproteobacteria > Rhizobiales > Xanthobacteraceae > BOG-931. Next base: position 72,143 of record CAWHZA010000074.1, read on the forward strand.
CCCTGATCGCGCGCTGGGTTGCGTTGATTGCGATGCTAGGTTTGCTCGCGGTCGTTATAGGTACCAGTCGCACGCCGTGCGTGCCTTACGGCATGTGGCATACTCTGCAAATGAATTGCCGGTGAGACTTACGGGGTGACTGCGTCACTGCCCGTGTCATTGTCGCACAGCACGATGGCTGGCTCCGCTTTTCGCAGGTTGGGACAATGATGCCGGTTGATGTCGCTGCAAGCAAAAAGACCGCTTCCGTCCGCGATCTCGTACTTGGTCGTAAACCACACGGTCTCGTCAATACCAATAAAATAGCTGGTGTTCTTGCCCCCGCAATGTGGGCACGTTCGATTGAGATCGTCGGTCATCACACACTCTATGCGGGGGTCTGGTTCGAGAAATCCACTTAACCGGCCTGGGATTGGCTCGCGAGGCCGCCACCTACTCGGTGCTGTCGAAGAGCAACGTGGCGCCGCTGAAGCTGGTCCCTCCGAATCTCTCGCCGAATCTCCCAGATGCGCCCGAATACGAAGCCTAGTGCGAGCACCACCAGCATAATCACCAGTTCGAACACCATAATCGCGGTCTCTCCTGATCCTCGGGGTAGGCCGCCAGCGTGCATCGCAACGGTTACCAAACTGTTGCTAGCGCTAGCATGGAAGCCCGAACTTGGCGACCTTGACCGCTATGCACGCTGAGGCAAAAGCGTCGGAGCCGAGTCAGGACCGCTATAGCAACTCCGGCAGCTTGCAGATTGTGGCCCCCGACCGCTCGATAAGTCGCGGTCAGGGGCCGTGAAGGGCCGATGCCGTGCGGCGGCTTAGCCCTCCAGACAAATTGCCAAATGAATGGTGCGAGGGTTGGCGACTTCGCGCATATGAAAACCGGCGCGACCCCGCTCAGCCGCCTTAGCATACCCGACGCCCTCGCTTCGCCAAGTCGGAGTGGATCACGCCTGTCCGAGCGGCGGTATGCCGCCCGACCAGCATAGCGCAGGGTGATCGCAAAGTGGTTAGAGGCAGGGAGAAAGGTTGCCATTGCGGCAATTCGGCAACAATGCCTAACAAGATCGCCGGCGGCACCGCACGCCCGGCGCTCTCACTTGCGCGAAGCTACGCCGCTTTATGCAGGGAATCGTCATCCCATTGCACAGAGGTCTCGATGGCCGACTGGCCCCGCGCGGCAGACAGCGGGGCCTTTTTCGCGGTGATTTGTTCGCCCGCGCTGACGAATCAGCTACAGAAGACGGACCTTCCCGCGCGCCCCCTTCTTTGCGCGGGTTGGAAACGGCCATGGAATCCTTGGCCCCGCGATTCGGCGCGGGGCCTTTTTCGTAGACTCCATGGCCTGATGAGGCGCAAGATGCCTGCCATCACGGGGACAACGAACGTTTGGGCACCACCGGTGACTGAGAGACTGATCGTGCTCCCGCCTATGCTGCTAGGGGGGACATCATGGCACGTGCAGAGATTGAGTATCGGCGCGTCGTCGCTCTTCGTTTGTTCGATGCGTTGTGCGCGCGCTATCCCGACAAATACGTTGCTTTGACTATTCCACCACGCGACGTGGCGGACGACCCCGATGAAATGGGCGAGGTGATGGTGCGATGGCCGGTTTTCGACGGGGAGCGTCTGCTGGCGTGATCCTTCACGATGAAGCAGGCGTCCGTTTCCTCAGCGGACCAGGGCGGCGGGAAGCGGCGGGGCTCGGGCTCGAAATCGACGTAGGCGAGCGCGTACCGGTGGCGTCGCGGCGATGAAGCAGGCGTCGTCTCTTCGGCGATCCAGGGCGCGGAAGCGGCGGCCTCGGTTTTAGGGCACATCGGAGACCTGAGATGAGAGAGAGAGACCCCGGCAGTGGTTGGGAAGGGGCCGAGGTCTCCAGCGCGAAAGCCAGAGGGCCCAGATTCTCCGGCGGCTCATTGAAACCCGGCACGGTTAACAGAACCTTTCAATGACAGCAGCGGGCGGGGCCCCAGGCAAAAGTGGATTACATCGTTAGCCGACAATTAGCCGGAGCGAATTCGAAAAGTAATAAAAGCCAATAAAATCTGCGATTTCTGCACTTTCACGGCTTAAGGTCTTGTTAACGTTCGACCAACAACGCCCGGGCGCGTTCGCGCTCAGTCGTGGTCCTCGTTGATCTCGCCGATGTGATGCTGAGCGTAGAGCTGGACTCCGAGGTCGCCGACGAGGCCGAGCTGCGTTTCGAGGAAGTCGATATGCGCTTCCTCGTCGTGCATCAGCTTCTCGAACAGATCGCGCGACACATAGTCCTTGACCGCATGGCAATGGGTGGCGGCTTCCTCGTAGAGGGCTCGCGCCGACATTTCCGAAGCCAGATCGCAGTCGAGCACTTCCTTCACGTTCTGCCCGATGTGCAGCGGATCAAGCACCTGCATGTTGGGGAAGCCGTCGAGAAAGATGATGCGCTCGACGAGCTTATCGGCGTGCTGCATCTCCTCGATCAATTCCTTGCGCCATTGCTTGGCCAGCGACTTGTAGCCCCAATTGTCGAGCAGCCGGTAATGGAGCCAATATTGGTTGATCGCCGTGAGCTCGTGCCGCAGCCCCTTGTTGAGGAAATCGAGGACTCCGGGCTCGCCTCTCATGATCGTCCTCCTGCGACAGCGGTTGGCGCCGCACGGGGCGCGCGGGCGCGGCGATTATAGCCTTTGCCGCAGACGCGGAAAGGCGGCGTTCAAACGCGCATTTCGTGGTGGATAAGTAGAAAGGTCAGGATCCGCTGCCCGCGGCCTGGCAACATGCGGCGCCGGTGAGCGCCTCGTCCATGATGCGCCGGATGGTACGGGCGCAGCGGCCGCATTGGGCACTGCAGCCCAGGCACCGATAGACGTCGCCGGTCGATCGCGGCGGGGCTTCGTTGCCCGACAGAGCGCCGCGCACGTCTTGGTCGGTCAGCACGTTGCAGGAACAGACGATCATTTTCGCAAAGGCCCAGCCGCGGATTGGTATCACCTGCAACTATTTACATAATGCAGGGGACGAGGCCGTGCAAGAAGAAATTCTTGTTTTGAGTGGTTCTAATCTTCCGATCGATAAGCTTATCGGGCGCTGCAAATGGATTTTCACGAAGAACTACGAACAAGAGCTACGGTCGTAATAGTAATTCCGCAAGCGGAAATGAGTAGTTATTGAGGTAGAGCTGCGAAGTTTACAAAAGGTTATTTTCGGAACCATTCGGCAATAGCCGATGAGAATACGAGGGGCTTGGGACTACGCTGCCGCGGACTCCTCGGAATCGTCGTGCCGCCTGCGGCGACGCCAACCCAGCCGGCAGAGGCGCGCAGGAATGCGGCAGAGATCGTCGAGGAGGCCCGCGACGCGCTGTCCGCGCGCGAGCGCGCGATCCAGCGCGGCCATGGTGCGTGCGAGCCCGGGGTCGTCGTCATGAACCCAAGTGCGCAGCACCGACGCGAACAGCACCGCGAGCCCTTGCGCGCGGAGGAGGCCGCGCGGGCCTGACGCCTCGATCCCGGCGGCGCTCAGCATCCATTGCTGCGAGCGGGTCGCGAGCCCGTTGAGAGCCAAGGCCAGGGGCGGATTGCGCCGCGCCGAGCGCAGCAGTGAGCGCACTGCTTCGCGATGCGGCCCGAGCGTTTCAAGCCGGCGCATCAGCACATCGAACAGGCGTTCGCGGGCGGGCTCCTCCTGCATGTCGCTGAAATCGGCGGCAAGCACGGCGCGGTCGGTCGCCTTGATGTGTGCGGCCAGGATCGCGAGCGTCGAGGCGAAATCGCCGCGCAGTTGCGCAAGCGAAACGCCAGCGCGCCCGGCGATGTCGGCAAATCCGATCTCCTCGAATTGCCTTTCAGCCAACAGCTCGAGAAATGCCGCTACGATCTTGTCGCGATCTCCCGGCGGTGTGGACGGCGCCTGACCCGCGGCAGGTCGGTTGGATTTCCGTGCCGGTTTACGGGCCATGGCCGAACTCCTCGACAAACAACTCGCAAGAGGAACTCCTGCGATAACGCCAGTGTAGACAGGCGGCTCTGCGGTGCAAGGCGGCGGCGCGGCGCCGCTCAGCCCGCGAGCGCCCGCGAACGTTCGGTGGCAGCTTGAACCGCCTCGTTCATCAGCCGCGCCAGGCCGTTCGGTCCCATCAGCACGTCGAGCGCCGCAGCCGTGGTGCCGCCGGGCGACGTGACATTCTCGCGCAGCACCGCCGGATCGATTACCGACTGGTGCAGCAGTTCGCCCGAACCGGCGACGGTTTCCCGCGCCAGCTTCGCCGCAAGATCGGCCGGCAGTCCAGCCGCGGCGCCGGCCCGCGCCAAGGCTTCCGCAAGCAGGAAGACGTAGGCCGGTCCCGACCCGGACACCGCCGTCACCGCATCCATCAATGCCTCGTCGTCGATCCATTCGACCGTGCCGGTGGCACAGAGGAGACGGTGCGCGAGGTCACGCTGCGCGCGGTTGGCGCCGAGCGGCACGGCGACCGTAATACCCCGACCAATGGCGGCCGGGGTATTGGGCATGGCGCGCACCAGGGCGCACGAAGTCTGCAACGCTCCGGCAAGGAACCGCAACGTTCGGCCCGCCATGATCGAGACGACGACGGTCGAGGCGGCAATCATCGGTGCAATGCGCGGCAGCACGTCGCCGGCCACCTGTGGCTTTACCGCGACCACGATGGCGGCGACATCCCTGAGCGTGGCGGTGTCCGGATTGAGCCGCACGCCGCGCTTGCCGAGCGCGGAAATCTCCGAAGACGGCACCGGCTCGAGCACTGCGAGTTGCGCCGGATCGATACCGAAACGCAGCCACCCTTGAAGCAGGGCGCCGCCCATCTTTCCGGCGCCGACCAGCGTCAGAAGGCCGGAAAAATTGCGTAGATCCGGTGCCTCGGCGCGCGCCGCAACGTCTGGAGAGTTCATGGCAATCGTCCTCATCGATGGCGGCATCTAATCAAACTTCGCCGCCACCGTCATGGCGGAGCCGTCGACGTTTCCGTTCAGGCGCCAGAAGAACGCGCCAAGAAGGGAGCATCCGGCGCGACGCCGGCATGACAAACAAACGATTTTGGTTGCAGGCGCGTGAGTGCCGCTCCGGCCGGAACGGCTGAGCGTTACGCCTCGCCGGACGTTTCGAACATCGCGGAGTCCATGGCCTCGCGGGCGGATTTGCCCGCCCAGACCACGAACTGGAACGCCGGGTAGTAGCGCTCGCAAGCGTCGAGCGCGCTGGCGAGAACCGCCTCGCATTGCCGGCCCGAGGCGGCGACGCCGCCGGCAAGAACGAGCGCATGGCGGAACATCACCATGCCATTCTGCATCCAGACGTCGAAATGCCCGATCCACAATTGCTCGTTGATGAGCGCGACGAGCTGCTGCACCTCGGCGAGCCGCAGCTCCGGCACCTTCATGTCGAAGGCGCAGGCCAGGTGCAGCGCCTCGATCTCGCGCATCCAGGTGAATGAGAGCTGGTACTCGGTCCAGCGGCCGGTAACGATGAGCGCGATTTCGTCCTCGCCCGAGCGCTCGAACGGCCAGTTGTTGCCGGTGGCCATGTGCTCGACCACCTCGAGCGGGTTGTTGCGTTGATCGCGTTCAAGTTCGATGAGGGACATGCCGCCTCCACAGCGCCGCTGAAGTGGAAATGCGCACGCCACTGGACATCGCCGAGAACCCGGCTGCGATTTGACGCAGGAACAACTGGCGTCCGCTGATTGACTCAAGATCGCGAATCAGCCGGCGCACCGACTATAGACGGCTCGAATCGTTCCGCCAAAACCGCGCAGCAGCCGGTCAAACGCGTCGCGCCGGCACTCATGAAGTGATTTGCGTGACCGGCACAATGCGGGAAGGAAGCCCGTCCACAGACCCGCCTGCGACAAGTTGACTCGGGTGCGGCGTCGAACGCCGAGGGCGGCCGCCCGCAGCGGAGACGTGACCGCTCGTTGTCCGGTCGGCGCTGTTCCGTGCAAAAGCCGGGGGCGGGGGCCGCTCAGTCGAAGAACAGGCTTGAAACCGACTCCTCGGCCGCCGTGCGGTTGATGGCTTCGCCGATGAGAGTCGCGATGGAAAGGACGCGAATGTTCTTCGCGCCGTTGACCGCCGGCGTCGGCTGGATCGAATCCGTGATCACCAATTCCTTGAGGTTTGAGGCGCCGACGCGGGCCACCGCTCCCTGGGAAAGCACCCCGTGACTGATATAGCCGTAGACCGCCTCGGCGCCCTTCTCCAGGAGCGCGTCGGCGGCGTTGAGCAGGGTGCCGCCGGAATCGACGATGTCGTCGACGAGGATGCAGATGCGGCCGTCGACCTCGCCGATGACGTTCGCCACTTCCGACTCGCCCGCCCGCTCGCGCCGCTTGTCGACAATAGCAAGCGGCGCGTTGATGCGTTTGGCGAGGCCGCGCGCGCGCACGACACCGCCCACGTCCGGCGAGACGACCATGACATCGGCAAGCTCGAAGCGCTGCTTGAGGTCGCGCACCATCACCGGGGCGGCAAAGAGATTGTCGGTCGGAATGTCGAAGAACCCCTGGATCTGCCCGGCATGGAGGTCGACCGTAAGCACGCGGTCGGCGCCGGCATTGGTGATGAGATTGGCGACGAGCTTCGCCGAAATCGGCGTGCGCGGCCCGACTTTGCGGTCCTGCCGGGCATAGCCGAAATAGGGCAGCACCGCCGTGATGCGCCGCGCCGAGGCGCGCCGCAGCGCGTCGATGATGATGAGCAGCTCCATCAGGTGGTCGTTCGCCGGGAACGAGGTCGACTGAATGACGAAAACGTCGGCGCCGCGCACGTTTTCCTGGATCTCGACGAAGATCTCCATGTCGGCGAAGCGGCGCACGACCGCCTTGGTCAACGGCGTGCCGATATAGGCGCCGATGCCCTCGGACAGGGCGGGATTGGAGTTGCCGGCAACGAGCTTGATTGCTCCGTTGTTGCTCGCCATCCCACTCTCCTACGCGCGCGCCCGGACCTGATACAAGCCGCTTACCGGGCTGGCAACATGAATTCGGGCCTTGTGAATAGTCCCCGCGAAGGGGCGAGATGGTGAACAATTTGGATCGCGGGAGATCGCCAATTCGCCGAACGTCATTCATCCATTCGCGCGCTCAAGCCAGCGCAATCGCGTTCACGTGGCGGCCGTAGTCCGGATCGGCGCGGTGGGTCGAACGCCGGAAGCTGAAAAAGCGGTCCGGATCGGCGTAGGTGCACAGCCCGAGATCCTCCACCTGGCGGATATCGGCGCGGTGGAGCCGCGCCGCGATATAGCCGGCGAGGTCGAACAGGGCATGGTCCTTGCGCGCTGCGGGCCGAAAGAACGGATCGCTCGTGGAATCCTCGGCGCGGAAACGGGCCATGAGATCGGGGCCGACCTCGTAATTGCCCTGGCGGATCATCGGGCCGAGGACGGCGCGGATCTGCCGGCGCTGGGCGCCGAGCCGTTCCATGGCATCGACCGTTGCCTCGACGATTCCGGCAAGCGCCCCGCGCCAGCCGGCATGAGTCGCACCGACGACGCCCGCTTGCGGGTCGGCAAAGAGGATCGGTCCGCAATCGGCCGTGGTCACGCCGATGGCCAGCGCGCGGGTCCCCGTCACGATTGCGTCGGCGCGGGGGCGCGTTTCGGAGGTCCAGGGCGCCTCGATGGTCACGACGTGCGGCGAGTGGATCTGGTAGGCGGTGAGCAGCCGATCCGGCCCAACACCGAGGGCCGCCGCCATGCGGGTGCGGTTGTCGGCGACCAGATTGGCGCTGTCCCGCGAGCCGATGCCGCCATTGAGGCTGGCATAGACCCCGGCGGAGACGCCGCCGCGCCGCGTAAAGAACGCATGGCGGACGCCGGGAAGTGCGAGGGTCTCGGCCTGGATGATCATGGCTTACGGCTGGAAGCCCGGAAGCTGGCCGAGACGGGCGTCGGAGATGGCGAGCACCTTGAACAATTCGCCCATTCCACCCGTTCCCGTCGCCGTGAGGCGCGAGAGCGCGCTGTCGATCTCGGCTTCCTTCTCGGGTGCGACGCGCGTCTTGAGCGCCGCCGCGCGCTTCTCAATGCCGAGGCGGCGGAGGAAGTCGCGCTGGGAAACCGGGCCGTGGATGCGCGCGCCGATCGTTTCGGCACTCACCGCGAGCCCGCGGAAATCGACGTGGGCGGTGAGATCGATGCAGCCGGGCGAGCGCAACGGGTCGGCGTGCTTGTGGTCGGCCACGGCCTGCAGGGTCTCGCCCAGCCCGTACCAGGCGTGGCCATAGTCGACGATGAGCGCCGCGCCGTCCGTGCGCACGCGGCGGCCAAGTTCGAGCACCACCCTGTCCGAGCGCCATTCGTAGATCGAGCCGTCGGGCGATTGGCGCAATCCGCGCGGCAGCGTGGTGCCGAAATGCGCCAGCGGTTCGTTTGCGACTCCGAAGACGAGATCGCCGCTCGGGTTGATTTCGATGACGCGCTCATGCCAGCCGTCGGCGCGCTTGACGGCTTGATGAACCGGCAGGGCATCAAAGAATTCGTTGGCGACCACGATGCTCGGCCCGCCCGGCACGTCATCGAGCGTTGCATGCCACAAGACCGGCAGACCGAGAGTTTCCATCCGCTCCTGCTGCTGGCGCTGGAGGATGGGGCTGATTTCGACCAGATGCAGGACGATCGCAGCGTGGAAATCCCGGACGACCTTGGCCGCCCGCAGCGCGTCGACCATCATCGTCCCGCGCCCGGGGCCGAGTTCGACGATGCGCACATTCTCGGGTGCGCCCATCTGCTTCCAGACGGACGCCATCCACACCCCGATCAGCTCGCCGAACATCTGGCTGATCTCCGGTGCCGTGATGAAATCGCCGCTGGTGCCGATCGGATCGCTGGTCAGGTAATAGCCGTGCTGGGGGTGGGTCAGGCATAGCCGCATGTAGTCACCGACGGGCATTGGTCCGGCAGCGACGATCAACCGGCGGATTTCGCTCTCGAGCGGCGAACGTTCGTCAGCCATTTTTCGCTATCGGTTCGCGCCTCAAGGCCAGGCCGATCAGGGCGGCGCCGGCCAGGATCACCGGAATGCAGAGCAGCATCCCCATGGTCAGCCCGCCCCAGAGGAAGCCGAGTTGGGCATCGGGCTCACGGAACAGTTCACAGACGACGCGTGCGACGCCATACCCCACGGCAAAAGCGCCGGTGACAAGGCCGGGCCGCTTGAGGCCTCCCAGCCACACCAGCACCGCAAGCACCGCGAACAGGACCAACCCTTCGAGCGCCGCCTCATAGAGCTGGCTGGGGTGGCGCGGGACCGGGCCGCCGTTGGGAAAGACCATGGCCCACCACACGTCGCTTGGCCGGCCCCAGAGCTCGCCGTTGATGAAGTTGGCGAGGCGGCCGAGAAACAAGCCAATCGGCGCAACGGCGGTGATCACGTCGCTCAGCGAAAGCATCGGCAAGCCGCGGCGCAGCGCGAACAGGATGATGGCGACACCGCAACCGATGAAGCCCCCATGGAACGACATGCCGCCGTTCCACAATTCGAGGATTTCGAGCGGGTGAGCGGCGAAGAGCCCGAAATTGTAGAACAGCACATAGCCGATGCGGCCGCCGAGGATAATTCCCAGCGTGATCCAGATGACGAAATCATCGAAATCGACGACGGTGAGTGGCGCTGGTCCGCCCCATAGCCGCTTCGAGGCAATGAGCGCGCGGGCGTAAAACCAGCCGGCGATGATGCCGACGATATAGGCAAGGGCATACCAGCGTATGGCAAGCGGCCCGATGGAAATCAGCACCGGATCGATCGCCGGAAACGGCAGGACAGGCAGAACAAGCATCAAATCGGCTTCCAAGCGGGCGCGAAGCGCCGGTCCTTCCAAGCGGCGCGAAGCGCCGGTCCTTCCAAGCGGGCGCGAAGCGCCGGTCCTTCGCCGCCGCTCCCCTTGCGGCCGCGCCGCACCATTGCCATTGTTTGCGAGGATCGCAAGCTTGAGTGGCGAGCAGCCGCCGCCAGCAGGGTTCGGAGGCAGTCATGGTCCAGACGACGAACCGGTTTTTCGACGAAGTCGCCCGGCTGATGAACGACGCCGCCGGTGTCGCCACGGGCGTGCGGCGCGAATTCGAGACACTGTTCCGCAGTCAGGCCGAGCGCATACTCCGCGACCTGGACGTTGTCCAGCGCGAGGAATTCGAGGCGGTCAAGGAGATGGCCCGCCTTGCGCGCGAAGAGAACGAAGCGCTCAAGCTCCGTGTCGCCACGCTTGAAGCGGCGCTTGGCGGAGCAAAGCCGTCAGCCGGTGCACCGGGCGGCGCTGCTCCGGGAGGAAGCCCCGGGCTTTGATGCGGCCAGTCGCTGCGCCGCCGCTTTCTTGTTTTTCATCACTCGCGCCGCTATAAGCCCGCCACCGCGGCTCCAGCACCCCTGGAGGCTGCCGCGGCTCTTTCCTGCATACAAGCGGTAGACGAGGAACTCACATCATGGCGACCGTCAATCTCATCAAAGCGGCGGCGCGTCCGCGGGCCGGCAAGGGGGCCGCCCGGGCCGAGCGTCGCGTGGGCCGCGTACCCGGAATCATCTACGGCGACGGCAAGCCGCCGTTGCCGATCTCGCTGGACTACAGCGACCTGCGCCAGCGCATCTATGCCGGACACTTTCTCACCACCATTCACGACGTCGAGGTCGACGGCGTGAAGCACCGCGTCATTCCCCGTGACTTTCAGCTCGACGCCGTCCGCGACCTGCCGCTGCATGTGGATTTCATGCGGCTTGGCGAGGGTGCGACGATCCGCGTCAACATCCCGATCCGGATCAGGAACGCCGACCAGGCGCCCGGGGTCAAGCGCGGCGGCACGGTCAGCATCGTCACCCACACGATCGAGGTGCGCTGCCTGGCCGAGGCCATCCCGAGCGCCATTGAGGTCGATGTGAGCGGGCTCGAAATCAACTATTCCAAGCATCTGAGCGACATCACGCTGCCGCAGGGCGTGCGTGCCGTGGCGGCGAAGGACCTCACGCTGGTCACCGTCGTTCCGCCGTCGGGCTATGCGGAAGAAATGAAGGCGGCCGCGGAAGCGGCGGCTGCAGCGGCCGCTGCTGCGGCGGCTGCGGTTGCAGGAGCGCCGGGGGAAGGCGCAGCGCCTGTGGGGGCACCGGGTGCCGCGCCCGGCGCGGCCCCGCCTGCCGGCGGTGCGGGTGGTGCGGGCGCGCCGGAGAAAAAGTGACGCCTCCCGTGCGGGGCGGAAGCCGATGCAGCTCCTGGTCGGTCTGGGCAATCCGGGGGCGCGCCACGCCGGCAACCGGCACAACATCGGCTTCATGGTCGTCCAGGCGATCGCCAAGCGCCACGGCATCGGGCCGTGGCGTCGCCGCTTTCAAGGTGTTGCCTGCGAGGGCCCGATCGGCAGCGAACGCGTCCTTCTGCTCCTGCCCGGAACCTACATGAACGAGTCGGGCCGCGCCGTCGGCGAGGCGGCGCATTTCTACAAGCTCGCGCCGGGCGGCATCACCGTCTTCCACGACGAGATCGATCTGGTGCCGGGCAAGGTGAGGGTAAAGATTGGCGGCGGCGTTGCCGGCCACAACGGGCTCCGTTCGATCACCGCGCACATTGGCAACGACTATCGGCGGGTTCGCATCGGTGTCGGCCATCCCGGCGACAAGGATCTGGTGCACGCGCACGTGCTCAGCGATTTCGCCAAGAGCGAGCGCGGCTGGGTCGAGGCGCTCATCGACGTGCTCGCCGACAATGTCGGCCTGCTGGTGCGCGGCGAGGATGCGAGCTTTCAGAACAAGGTGCACCTCGCCATGGCGGCGAAGGGTTTTGGGGAAGGCGCCTCGGCACCGGACGCCGACGATTAGCCCGCAACGGGAATCCGGACTCCGGACTAACAAGATGACCGACCGACTGCCATCGGCGCTTATCTGGACATTTCCGCCAGCGCAGATGGTGTTGAGCCTTTCAATTTCGATCCGAGGTTCCAGTCCTCGCGGCGGATGAGCTTCACGCGGTCGAAATGAAACCCTGCGGCCTCGGCCGCGTATATTGAGGTGCGGACGATCCTCGGCACGTTGAGTGCCGTGGCTCTGTCGGCCTAGACTGCGACGGGCCGTCGGTTCCGCCGCGATGCGTGCCCACTCTTTCGAGCTGATCGGTGATGCCATGCTGCCCAAGCCCGAACCCGCATGTCTCGTCATGGCCGACATCTCCGGCTACACCGGTTATCTCGCCGGGGTCGAGCTCGATCACGCCCAGGACATCCTGGCCGACCTGATCGATACGATCGTCGGCGCGCTCCGCCCGCCTTTCCAGTTGTCGAAGCTCGAAGGGGACGCAGCCTTCGTCTATCTCGTCGCGCCGGGGTTCGACGGCTCGCATCTGCAGGACACGATCGAGAGCGCGTATTTCACATTCCGCCGGCGGCAGCGTGACATCAAGCAGGCCTCAATCTGCGAATGCGACGCCTGCCGGCTGATCCCGACGCTCGATCTCAAGTTCATCGCCCACTACGGACAGATCGCCAAGCAGACCATGTCCGGGCAGGAGGAGTTGATCGGCCGCGACGTGATCCTGGTTCATCGCCTGCTGAAAAATAACGTCGAGGCGAAGCTCGCCCGTCATGCCTACATCCTCTACACCGATGCCTTCGCGCAGCGCACCGGCATGAACCCGCAGGCGCAGGGGCTGATCGAGCATCACGAGACGGTCGAGATCATCGGCGATGTGCGATGCTGGCTCCGCGACCTCGAGGCCGGTTGGCAGGCCGATGCGGCGCGCAAGCGGGTCGAGGTTACCGCTGCCGAGGCGATTGCAAGTTTCGTCATCGACGTTGAGGCCGCGCGGCAGACGACCTGGGAATTTCTCACCGCTCCCGGTCATCGGGTGATGTGGACCGCCGGCGCGACCGGCGTCGAAGAGGATGTCGCGAACGGGCGACGCGGCGCCGGGACGGTCAACCATTGCATGCACGGCAAAGACGTCATCATCGAAGAGGTTCTCGACTGGCAGCCGCCCGATTACCTCACCCGGCGGATTCAGTTGTTCGACACCGGCGTGAACCTCACGCTCACCCACGCGCTGAGCGACGGCCCCAGCGGCGGCACGCGCATCGAAGTCCGCGTTGCCCCGCCGCCGCCGGAGCTGATGGAGCGTTTCGTGCAAATTGGGCCGATGATGCAGCAATCGATGCAGGCTTCCGGCGAAGCGTTGGTGAAGCTCTTGAACGAGGCCGCCGCCGGCATCCGCGCCCGCGTCGCCGCGGCGCCGGAGCTGCCGGCCTCGGCCGCGCGTTTCGCGACCCAGCCGGTGGTTCATGACCGCGGCTCCGCCCCCGGCTGACCTCGGCGCCCGCATTTGCCTTCATTTGTCTTCGCCGCAGGTGACCGCCGGCGTGCTGTCGCAGCCCACCGCCATCCTGCGGATGACCTCGAGCCCTCGCAAATCGCCGCGAGCGCTCCTATCTCACCGGTTCGTCCGAACCACGGCACCGACGTTCGCCAATCCCCCACCAGAAACTGACATCGGCCCATGGGCTTCAAATGCGGCATCGTCGGCCTGCCGAATGTCGGCAAGTCGACGCTCTTCAACGCGCTCACCGAGACCGCCGCCGCGCAGGCGGCGAACTATCCGTTCTGCACCATCGAGCCGAATGTCGGAGAGGTCGCGGTGCCGGATCGGCGCCTCGAAGCGCTTGCGGCGCTGGCGAAGTCGGACGCGATCGTGCCGACGCGGCTGAGCTTCGTCGACATTGCCGGTCTGGTGCGCGGCGCCTCGAAAGGGGAGGGGCTCGGCAACCAGTTTCTCGCCAATATCCGCGAGGTCGACGCCATCGCGCATGTGGTGCGCTGCTTCGAGGATACCGACGTCACGCACGTCGAGGGCCGCATCGATCCGCTGGCCGATATCGAAACGGTGGAGACGGAGCTGATGCTCGCCGATCTTGAGAGCCTGGAGCGGCGCCTCGACGGCCTGCAGCGCAAGGCGCGCGGCACCGACAAGGATGCCAAAGAGGCGAAGGAGACGCTTGACCTCGTCGGCCGCGGGCTGGCGTTGCTCCGCGAGGGCAAGCCGGCGCGCCTCACCGAGCGCAAGCCCGAGGAAGAGCGGACTTTTCACATGCTCGGGCTCTTGACGTCGCTGCCCGTGCTCTATGTGTGCAACGTCGACGAGGCCGCGGCGGCAAGCGGCAACGCCTTCTCGCGTGAGGTCGAGGCCCGGGCTGCGGCGGAAGGTGCCGCGGCGATCGTCATTTCCGGGAAGATCGAAGCGGAAATCGCCGTACTGCACGCGGGCGAGCGGGAGACGTTTCTCAGCGCTATGGATCTCAAGGAGGCTGGACTCGATCGTTTGATCCGCGCCGGCTACCGGCTCTTGGACCTGGTCACCTTCTTCACCGCAGGTCCGAAGGAGGCACGTGCCTGGACGGTCAAACGCGGCGCCAAGGCGGCACAGGCCGCAGGCGTCATTCATACCGATTTCGAGCGCGGCTTCATCCGCGCCGAGACGATCGCCTACGAGGATTACGTGGCCTGCGGTGGCGAAGCGGCGGCGCGGGACGCCGGCAAGATGCGGCTCGAAGGCAAGGACTACGTCGTCCAGGACGGCGATGTCATGCACTTCCGCTTCGCGACGTAGCGGATTGAGCGGTCGGATGGATTTCAGAGGTCGGGTGTCAGAGATCAGAGGTCAAAGTATTTGCTTCTGACCTCTGACCGTTACTGATGCCTCATCGCTGATCCCTGGTTCCTGATCGCCGCGAGGTGCTCATTGATGCGGAACACGATGAGCACGAATTCGGCGATGATGCGTGCGATGACCACACCCATGCAGGCGCCGAGCACGCTGGCGATGAGGAATATCATGCCGACGAAGGGATTGAAGGCCATCGTGGTGAGCGACGACACCGCGCCGGCAAGGCCGAGCAGGACGGAAATCACGACAGCCAGCCAATAGAAGACTTTGATCACAGTGGGCGTCACGAACCGCTCCCACTGGAACAGGTCGCTGATGCCGAACATCGCGGCTTCTCCCGTCGGAAAAAGGCGACGCGACCACGTCGCTGGAATTCACGCTAACTGAGAAGCTCCCCCCTGGGCACACACTGCACTCCGCCATCCCGGCGGTCAATCGAGGGCGTTGTATGGCGCCTCGGGCGCGGCGGGGCGCCAAAGAAGGCCGGCATTGGGGTGCGGTTGTGGCAATTCTGCGGCGTCGGAACTGAATATTAGCCTCCTTGCCAGCATCCTTCCGGCCGTTCTCCCTGCTTTAGGAACGCACGACCGAACCGCGCGTTGGCTTTGTTATTCGGACCTGCACGTTCGGAAAGCAGCAATGCATGGAGCTGGCTATGATCAACCACATTTCCTACACAGCGCTTGGTATCGCGCTCCTCGCCGGAGCATCCGCCGCCAACGCCCAAACCCTCATCGCGGACCAGCCGGGCGCCGTGATCGTCAGGGAGCAGCCGGCACGAACCGTCGAAACCGTCCGCACGGTGCGCACGGTCGAACCGGCTCGAACCATGAAGAGCCACCACGTCGCCAGAAGAGCATCGGCCAAGGTCGTGACCACCACCACGACGCGCACGATCGTGCGCGACCGCGTCGTTCGGGGGCCAACAGTGATCGCGCCTGCGCCGGCGACCTACAGCGACATGGCACCCGCTCCGGTTGTGGCCGACATGCCATACTCTCGCCCCCTCTACGATGTCGCGCCGGGCGCGGGCCTCGCCGAACCGGCCTATTCGCGGCCGCTCTATAATGTGGCGGCTCCGGTCGTTGCGCCCGCGCCATTCGTTGGCGCGGCCCCTGCCATTGGCGCGGCCCCGGCGGCGCAATCCGGTATGCCGATCCCCGGCTACCGCTATGTGTACGAGCCGGATCGCATCCTGGTCATCGACCCCTACACGAACATCGCTGTGCAAGCGATCCCGCGATGAGGCGCGCGACAGGCGCCAGGGACGCGTAGATACAAGTCGGAGGCAATCGCTTCAGGTTGAATCGATTGCCGATGAGTTTCTCCACCGAGCATGATCTTTTCGGAAACCAGTCCACTTTTCCGAATCGTGCGCGAGGAGCCGAGAAGAGGACGCACGCGCCGTCAAAAAGGCGGCGCGTGCGAGTTTCGCGAGATGAGGACGTTCATGAAGACCCATCTCTTCCGCAGCCTTATGGCCATTGCCCTCGCCGCCGCCGTGCCGGCGTTGATATTCGCCGGCGTCGGGCCAGCGAATGCGCAAACGAACGAGGCGACCGGCTCCACCGGGGTGATGAACCCCAACGGCATTCCGGAAAAACTGGAGCTGACGCCGGCGCAGCGGAGCGCGATCTATGACGCGGTGCGCAAGGACAAGAGCAAGGTGGCGCCCAGCCGGTTTTCGACTGCAGTCGGTGCCGAGGTTCCGGCGATGATCGAACTCTACATGCTGCCGGACGATATCCTCGCGCAGAATCCGGCGGCCAAGTTCTACAAATACACTGTGGTGCAGGACCGGGTCGTGCTGGTCGATCCGACCAACATGCGGATTGTCGCGGTGATCGGCTCGCCGCGCTGACCGCGCGGCCCGCTTCGTTTCCGCTTGTCCCCGCGCAAAACTACTCGCGGCGCATCGAGCGTCGAGCCCCGCCGTCGCCGCTGGAAGCGCGGGATATCAGCTACGGTGTCGCGCTTTTCGCCCGCTCGGTGACTGCCCTGGGCAGCACGTCGAGATAGGGGCCCATGAAGAAGGCCTCGCCGGTGCCTTTGCCGTAATAGCGATCGTAGGCGTCGATCATCGCGCGTACGGGAGCCACGCAGGACGGCATCGACTCGACGATGAGGTCGCCGAGATGAGCCTTCGGCTTGGCGTAGCGCGGGTCGGCGACGACGGCGCGGACGATGCATTCGGTGGCCGATCGCACCAACGGCTCGGTCGCCGCCACCTTCTGCTGGGCGGACAAGTTCGCCTCGACCGTCGGATCGCTCAGCGGGTCCGTAGCCACGGCGACGATGAGCGCCGTGCCGACAAGCGGTGCAAGAATCATGCGATCTCCCTCACCCGGAGCAGGAGCCATAGCGGGGACGATCGGTGCCGGTCAATCCTCATCTTGCCGCAGCCGCAGGCGGCACTGCTGCTTCTGCGGGCAGCACTGCTGCTTCTGCGGCCAACGGGTGCTATAGTCGCGCAGCGGGTTGAGGAGCACGGCCATGATCTTACCCACTGCACTAGCGCTTGGTGCCCAGCTCATGCTGCCGGTCGCCGACAGCGTCCCCGATCTCAATGTCGAACAGGTCTGTGATGGCATCGCCAAACAGGGCGGCGTCACGTTCCGCGATCCCGCAGTTGCCCGGGAGAAGAAGAGCTGCATCGACAGTGAAATGCTGGTCCGTGCGGAGCTGGCCAAGCAATGGTCGAGTTTTTCGCCCCCCGACAAGGTCTCCTGCGTCAACGAATCAAGGATGGGCGGGGAGTTCGAGCTACACTGAATTGTTGACCTGCCTGGAAATGGCGCGCGACGTGCGCAACATGCGTAGCGAGGCTGAGGGCAGGGGCAAGGCGGCCGCACCGGGGGCGCCGGGCACGCCCGGCGCCGCAGGAACGCCCCGCGTTGGACCGGCGCCGAAATAAGCGGGCGCCTGGCGATCGGCCGCGCGGCAGCCATGATCATTCAGACCGCATCCCCCGGCACGCCGCGGCTGGCGGTGATGATGCACGAGCATACCGCCCTGTGCGCGCAGTTCGCCCGCGCGTTCGGCAACGACCGGTTCGAGTCGCTGTCGCCGCTCGACCTGATGATCTACGTGATCGGGCATCATGACGCCGGCTGGACCGAGTTCGACCGCAATCCGGTCACCGACGAGAAGACCGGTCTCCCCTACAATCTCGTGGAAACGCCAGCGGAGCACATCACCGTCACCAGCCGGCTGTCGCCGGACTTCAACGAGCGGCAGCATCCCTATTGCGGCCTGATATCGAGCATGCACAGCTGGGGCCTCTACAATGGCCGCTATGGCCTTTCCAATCTCGTGCTCATCGACAGGATTCCGCAGCACGACCGGCCGCTCGCTGCGCGGATGCTCGACGGCGAATTGTCACGGCAAAAAAAATTGAAGGAGGAGATCGGAAAGGACAGCCGGGCGTCAGGCTGGCTTGACGAGAAGAAAATTTTTCAGAACT
The DNA here is from genome assembly GCA_963833665.1 of uncultured Alphaproteobacteria bacterium. GTDB lineage: Bacteria > Pseudomonadota > Alphaproteobacteria > Rhizobiales > Xanthobacteraceae > BOG-931. The sequence goes on from CAWHZA010000074.1 coordinate 90,226, forward strand.
ACAAGCAGCTGCAATTCCTCGACACGCTCGCCCTCTACTTCAATCGGGTCCATCCCGATGCGCGCGGGCCGCAGACGTTCGAGCACGTGCCGCTGAACGCCGAGGAAGATATCACGGTGACGATCCAGCCGCAGGCACGCGGCGTCTACGCGCTGGCGCCGTTTCCCTTCGCGCCGCATGCGGCCGAGTTCGCCTTCGCCGGGCGCCGGGTCACGCCCCGCCAGCACGAGGCGAATGGCGGCTGGTCGGCGGTGCTCAAGCGCGCCCCAACCGAGTGGGAGCGGTTTTGGCTCGTGCCCGCATAGCAGTTTCGGCCCGCATCGCGCATTTGCGTCGCCCCGTCTTTATCGACGATAGGTGTTGTCGAACTCGGTGACTTCGCGGAAGCCCATCAAATCGCTGAACTCGGCGAATTTGTAGAGCGGAGTGTCGCCGCCGACGCTGGAGCCGTGCTCTTTCAGGTAGCTGTAGACCTTGTGCAAAGCCGCCCCCGCCGCCAGGAAGCCGAGACCGGGAAAAATAGCGATCGAATAGCCCACTTCCTCCAATGTCTTGCGATCTGCGAGCGGCGTGCGACCGCCTTCGACCATGTTCGCCATCAGCGGCCGGTCGAAGCTGCGGCCGATCGTCCGCATCTCCTCCAAGCTTTCCGGGCTTTCAACGAACAGGATATCGGCGCCGGCCTTGGCGTAGGCGTCGGCGCGTCGCAGCGCTTCGTCGAGCCCAAGCGTGGTGCGCGCGTCGGTACGGGCAATGATGAGAAAGTCGGCGGAATCCCGGCTGGCCACGGCGACCTTGATCTTGTCGACCATGTCCTCGATCGGCACGACACGGCGGCCGAGCATGTGACCGCACTTCTTGGGGAACTCCTGGTCCTCGAGCTGGATGGCGACAGCGCCGGCCGCCTCATAGCCGCGCACCGTGTATTGGACGTTGAGGAGCCCGCCGTAGCCGGTATCGCCGTCGGCCATGAGCGGCGTCTCGGCTGTGTCGGTGAGGACCTTAACGCGGCCCACCATGTCGGTGTAGCTGGCGATGCCGGCATCGGGCAGCCCCAGGTGCGACGCCACGGCGCCGTATCCGGTCATGTAGAGCGCTTCGAAGCCCATCTGATCGGCGATCCTCGCCGAAATTCCATCGAACACGCCGGGAGCGACGAGCAGCTCCTTCCTCGCGAGTCGCGAGCGAAAATTCGGTCGCTGCCGTTCGGTCATGCTGCGCCCTCCATGTATTCTTGGGCCGCATGAGTTGGCGGCCAGCACCGGCGATAACGCCCGTCGAGTGTGCTACGCGGGAAAAATTGTGTACAGTTCTTTGGTAGCGGAGACGATGGCATGAGTGCTGGGGCGGGTGATGGAGTAGACCGGGCAGCGGCGCTGCAAGCGCTCGTTGCCGATACCGGCGTGAACGTGACGCCGGCGGAAGCACAGGCCCTGGTCCAGTCGCTGGCGCGCGTCCACGGTGCGGCGGCAACTCTTCTGCGCCCGCCATCCTTCGACGAGACCGTCGAGCGCTTCTACCGCCTGCTCGAGAGCGACGCCGCCGAAGGGGCCGGTCGGTGAACGATCCGACGGCGCTGACGCTGCGCGCGGCGGTCGCCGCGATTGCGCGGGGCGAATTGCGCGCCGAGGCGCTCGTCGAAGCCTGCCTCGACCGCATCGAGCGTCTGCAGCCGAAGCTCAATTGCTTCATCCGCGTGACCGCCGACGCGGCGCGTGAGCAAGCCCGCGCGGCAGACCGGGCTGTCAAGGCGGGGCAAAGGCTCGGTCCGCTGCATGGCGTTCCACTTGCGCACAAGGACATGTTCTACCGCGCCGGCGAGGTTTGCAGTTGCGGATCGAAAATCCGCGCCGCTTTCGTTCCCGACCACACCGCGACGGTGCTGGCGCGGTTCGACGCGGCGGGGGCGGTCGAGCTCGGCCGCCTGAACCTCGCGGAGTTCGCGCTGGGACCGACCGGCCACAACGACCATTTCGGCCGCTGTCGGAACCCCTGGAATCCCGAGCACATCACCGGCGGCTCCTCGTCCGGCTCCGGCGCCGCCGTCGCGGCCGGCCTGGCGTTTGGAGCGCTCGGCTCCGACACCGGCGGGTCGGTCAGGCTGCCGGCGGCCGTGTGCGGCATCGCCGGTATAAAGCCGACGCTGGGCCGCGTGAGCCGATACGGCGCCATGCCGCTCTCCCAGTCGCTCGACTGCATCGGGGTTCTGGCGCGCAGCGTCGGCGACTGCGCGCGTCTCCTATCAGTGATCGCCGGCGCGGATGATCGCGACGGCATGTCGAGCCGGCAGCCGGTGGAGGATTACGAGCGCGGCCTTGACGATGCGGCGGGCTTGGGAGCGCTGGCCGGCGTGACGATCGGCGTGCCGGACCGGTATTACTACGACGGCATTGATCCCGAAGTGGCCGAACTGCTCGCGGCGAGCCGCGCGCTGCTCGAGAAGCGCGGCGCGCGGATCGTGGACGTGCCGGTCGGCGATCACGGCATGATCAACGACTTGGCCGGCGCGGTGGTGATGGCCGAGGGCGCCGCCTTGCATCTGCCGTGGCTGCGCGAACGTCCGCAGGATTACTCGCCGCAGGTTCGCGCGCGCCTCCTGGCCGGCGTCGGCCTGCCCGCCACGCTCTATCTGCAGGCGCTGCAAGCGCGCTCGCGTCTGCTCGACGAAGTCTTGCGCGAGACATTCGCCAAGTGCGACGTGCTGCACATCCCCGTCTTGAAACGGCCGGTGCCGACGGCCGCCGAAACCGATGTCGGCGGGTCCCCGGCGATGGCGGGAGTGCTGGCGCAAATCGTCGCCGCCACGCGTCCGATCAACTATCTCGGCCTGCCCGGCCTCTCGGTGCCCATCGGGTTTACCCGCAACGGCCTGCCGCAGGCGATGCAGCTCGTGGGCCGGCCGTTCCGCGAGCACCTTCTGTTTCGCGTCGGCGCTGCCTATGAGGCGGCCGCCGACCGACGCGGCGAGCGGCCGCCGCTTTAACCAAAACGAGCCGAAACCGTCGCCGTCAGGGCAGGCGCCGGCCCGGAGAGCCGAGCGAAGCGCGCGGCGCAAGCACGTCGCGCACCATGTTGGCGTGGGTGTTCGCGTACTGTCCGCCGTAGGCGCGCCGTTTGACGAAAGCGCCATCGCCGGCGCGGCCGACGTAGTTGCCGTTCTCGATCACGACCTTGCCGCGCGACAGCACGGTCTCGGTGTAACCCTTCACCTTGAAACCTTCATAGGCGCTGTAGTCGATGTTCATGTGGTGGGTGCGGCCGTTGAAGGCGCTGATCGTCTCTTCCCGCGCCGGATCGAAAATCACGATGTCGGCGTCGCTGCCGACCGCGATCGTGCCCTTCTTCGGAAACAGGCCGAAGATCTTTGCCGGCGCCGTCGAGGTCAGCTCGACGAAACGGTTGAGCGATATGTGCCCGGTGCTGACGCCGTAGTGATAGATCAGGCTCATGCGGCTCTCGATGCCGGGACCGCCATTCGGGATTTTGCTGAAATCGCTGCGGCCGAGCTCCTTCTGCTCCTTGAGGCAGAACGGGCAGTGATCGGTCGAGATCACGTCGAGGGCGTGCGAACGCAGGCCGCCCCAGAGCTCGTCGTGATTCCATTTTTCGCGCAGCGGCGGCGTGAGGACGTACTTGGCCCCGTCGAAGCCCGGCTCGTCGTAGCGATCGACGTCGAGCAGCAGGTATTGCGGACAGGTCTCGGCGTGGGCCATGACGCCGCGCGCCTGCGCCATGCGCAACTCGTGCAGCGCGTCATAACAGCTCAGATGCACGATATAGACCGGCGCCCGCGCCACCTCGGCGATCGCCAGCGCGCGGTGCACGCCTTCCGCCTCCAGCCGCGTCGGCCGCGTCAGCGCGTGATATTTGGGTTCGACATGGCGCTGCGCGAGCGCGATCTTCACCAGTTCGTCGATGACGATGCCGTTCTCGGCGTGCATGCAGACAAGCGTGCCATCCTCGCCGGCCTTGCGCATGGCGCGAAAGATGGTGCCGTCGTCTGACAGCAGCGCACCCGGATAGGCCATGAACAGCTTGTAGCTGGTGACGCCGCTGTCGGCGAGGCTGCGCATCTCGCCGACGCGCTCCTGCGGCATGTCGGTGACGATCATGTGGAACGCGTAGTCGATCGCGGTCTTGCCCTCGGCCTTGGCGTGCCAGGTGTCGAGCGCCTTCAGCGTCGAGGTGCCGCGCGTCTGCACGGCAAAATCGATGATGCAGGTGGTGCCGCCATAGGCAGCGGCGCGGGTGCCGGTCTCGAAAGTATCTGAGGTTGTCGTGCCGCCGAACGGCAATTCAAGATGCGTGTGGGGATCGACCCCGCCGGGGATCACCAGCTTGCCGGAAGCGTCGATGCGCTTGTCGGCCTCGATCGCGAGATCCTTGCCGATCAGGGCCACCTGCGAGCCGTTGACGAAGATGTCGGCGCGATAGTCGTCGACCGCGGTAACGATACGCCCGTTTTTGATCAATACGCTCACTTTGTGCTCCCCGTGGCTCTTTGACAGGCCCCTGTTCTGATGTATCATTCGCAAATTGAAGCGGCGCACAAGGGCTTTGGCCTCCCGCCTGGCCATCTACTGCCGCTCCGGGCTTCAATACACACAGCGCAATTGGCTAGTTCCAACCAGGAGAGACATGCATGCGCGTACAGCAAGGAAAGTGGTCGCGCAGATCGTTCTTAAAGACCACGGCGGCTGGCGTCGCAGCCGCAGGCGTGGTCGGCAACTTCGCACGGATAGCGGAAGCCGCGGACGGACTGCGCAGCATCGGCCTTGGCGTCAGCGAGATCAACGAGATCCAGGACAAGGCGACCAAGGAACTTGGCTTCTCGGTCAGCGGCCAGGCGATGGGTTACGGCGACATGTTCAGCAAGATGCTGAACCAGAACGACCAGTACGAGATCGCCGAAGGTTACTACAACGACATGGACGTGATGCTGCCCGCCAAGGTATGGCAGCCGATCGACACCAAGAAGATCAAGGACTGGGACAAGGTCACCAACCTCACCAAGACCGGCAGGCTGACGCCCGAATCGAGCATCGGCCAGGGCGACGCGCCCTACTTGTTCCTGTGGGTCGACGAGCAAGGCAACAAGGTGAAGGGACCGTCGCAGTACATCAGCATGTGCCCGGCGTTCCATAATGCCGACTCCATCGGCTACAACCCGAAAGCGACCGGCCGTACTATTGAAAGCTGGGGCGAACTCCTCAACAAGGATTTCAAGGGCAAGGTGGCGCTGCTCAACGTGCCGCAGATCGGCGTGATGGACGCGGCGATGGCGATCGAGGCGCTCGGTCTGAAGAAATTCGGCGACAAGGGCAACATGACCAAGCCCGAAATCGACTTCCTGATCGACTACCTCATCCCGCTGAAGAAGGCCGGGACACTTCCGCGCCTTCTGGGAAAACTTCGGCCAGTCGGTCAACCTCATGGTCAACGGCGAAGTGGCGCTCGAGAGCATGTGGTCGCCGGCCGTCGCCGCGATCCAGGCCGAGGGCGTCCCGTGCGTCTACGCGTTCCCGAAGGAGGGCATGCGCGGTTGGCACGGCGGTCTCGCCATCTCCGCGAAGGTCAAGGGCAAGCAGCTCGACCAGGCCTACGAGTACATCAACTGGTGGCTCGCCGGTTGGCCGGCCGCGTTCGTCGCGCGCCAGGGCTACTATCATTCGATCCCTGAGAACGCGAAGAAATTCCTCGCGGCCGAGGAATGGGACTACTGGTACGACGGCAAGCCTGCGGCCAAGGACCTGGCTGACCCGTTCGGCACCATCATCATCAAGAAGGGCGACGTCCGCACCGGCGGCTCTTATTGGAACCGCTACTCCAAGATCGCGGTGTGGAATTCGCTGATGGACGAGAACGACTACCTGGTGAAGCGGTGGACGGAGTTCCTCACCGCCTGAGCCTGGTGGCCGCTTTAGGAACTGTCTTGTGAGCGACGCCGCCGGCTTCAACCGGCGGCGTTTTCGTGTATGGTTGACCTGTGACGACGGTCGAGACCTACTCCAGATTGACGCAGGCCGAAACGGCGCCGCGCGGGCTGATCGGCGGCGCGCCGGCGGCGCATCCCGAAGCGGAGGCACAGCGCAAATACCGCCGCGAGCCCGGCTTCCCGGTGCCGATATTGGTCGCGCCGGCCACGCTGTGGCTCGTGGTCTTCCTGTTCCTGCCGCTGGTTTCGATCTTCATCTTCACGTTCTGGAAATCGAGCGGGCACGGCATGACGCCGGCCTTCACGCTGGACAACTACCGCGCCTTCTTCGTGACGGAAGGCTTTTTCGATCCAAGTCACGCCGATTTCCTGACGCCATCCGTTTTCATCCGCACGCTGTGGACGACGTTTCGCTTCACCATAACGGTGATGGCGATTTGCCTGATCCTCGCCTATCCGATGGCCTACTTCCTCTCCATGCAGGTAGAGGATTTCAAATGGCAGCTTGCGTTGTTTCTTTTGGTCATGGTCCCGTTCTGGACCAGCTATCTCATCCGCGCGGTCGCCTGGCTGCCGATGCTCGGCCGCCATGGGCTGATCAACGAATTCCTGATGTCGCTCGGCGCCATCGACGAACCGGTCAGCTTCTTCCTCTATTCCGAGTTCAGCTACACGATGGCGCTGGTGCAGCTCTACGTGGTGCTGGCGGTCGGGCCGATCTTCTTCTCCCTCGCCAAGATCGATCGCACGCTGCTTGAGGCGGCGCGCGACATGGGCGCGACGCCGTTCCAGATCTTCCGCGAGATCATCGCGCCGCTGTCGCTGCCGGGCGTCGCCATCGGCATGATCTTCATCTTCGTCATGTTGATGGGCGAGTTCGCCACCGCCGTGGTGGTCTACGGCGGCAAGACCTCGACCACGGGCACCGTGATCCTCAACTACTACGCCATCGCCAACTATCCGTTTGCCGCGGTCAACGCCTTCATGCTGATGGTGGCGATGATGATCGGGGTCGTGGTCATCCTGCGGGTAGTGGACATCCGCAAGGAGCTCTAGCGATGGCGCGCTCGACTCCGGAACAGCGCCGCAAGGCCCGCGTCAAGGCGGGCTTCGGCGTCTACTACGCGATCTTCCTGATCTTCGTGTACGGGCCGATGTTCGCAATGTTCACGCTGTCCTTTCAGGGACCGCGCGGCGGCGTGACTTTCCCGATACGCGGCCTGAGCTTCTACTGGTGGGCGAAGCTGACCGGTCCGTCGGCGGTCGGCGATCTCAAGAGTTCGCTGGTGCGTTCGCTCATTCTTGCCGTCGCAGTGATGATCATCACCGCGATTTTCTCGACCATGCTGGCCATGGCCTTTCGCAAGCGCTTCCGCGGGTCGGGCGCGCTGTTCTACGCGGTGATGGCCGGATTGATGGTCCCCGGCGTTCTGCTCAGCCTCGGGCTCGCTTCGCTGCTGCGTCAGCTCGGCATCCCGCCGAACTGGTGGTATTCGGGCCTCGGCGTCCACGTCGTGTGGACGCTGCCGTTCGGCTTCCTGGTGATGATGGCGGTGTTCAACCGCTTCGACGCCCGCCTCGAGGAGGCGGCGCGCGACATGGGCGCCGACGAGTGGACGGTATTCAAGGAAGTGACCCTGCCGCTGATCACGCCCGGCATCGTGGCGGCGGGCCTGTTCGGCTTCACTCTCTCCTACGACGAGTTCGCCCGCACGACGCTGTTGTCCGGCGCGCAGAACACGTTGCCGCTCGACATCAACGCGTCGCTGACGCAGCGCGTGCAGCCGACGCTGTTCGCGCTCGGCACCGCCTCGACCTTATTCTCGCTGCTGATGATCGGCCTGTTTATTGTAATTTATACGATCCTGTATCGGCGCTCGCGCTAGACGCGGAGCTCTGCCGCACCACCTTGAGCAGCCAGTAGATCAGGCAGAAGATCACGGTGAGGATCGCCATGGCGACGACGGCGCCCAGCCGCGCGCCGAACTCGGCGCCGAGCGTGTAACCGCCCTGCAGCAGATAGACGCAAAGGATCAGCATCGATTGCGCCGCGGCGCCGGCGCAGAACAGGATCGCAATGAAGGCGGACCCGCGCAGCGAGGCGAGCACCATCCCGTCGACGCTGCGCCGCTGCACGATGTAGAGCCGGTAGGCGCGCCAATGATAGGCGCAGAAGCCGACGATGCCCGCGATCAGCATCACCCAGAACATCGCGTTGTCGTAGCCGAGCCCGTTGATGACCAGCGTGAAGAAGTCTTCGAACGGCTTGTAGAAATAAAGAAAGATGAGAATGACGATGAAGGCCACATAGCCCACCAGCGCCCAAAACAGCCGCCATCCCGCCATTTCGACTGAGCCCCCGATGATCTGCGGATAAACCCGGCCGCGTGTGCGGCGCTAGTTGGAGCACGTCACGTTGCCAACGGCAAGGGGGCGGCGGCACGGCGCCCGCGCACCGGCGCCTTCAGGCACTGGACCTCATGGCGACGATGAGCAGGACCACGTAGATCACCACGAAGACGGCGTCCTTCAACGCCGGCAGGACCTGCCGTTCGCCCGTTGACGAGACCAGCGTGACCACTTCGAGAACGAAGAATACGACCGCGAGGATGAGAAACGGCCACATCGTGCCCCACCACGAAGCCGGCGCCGCGACGCCCTGCATGGTCGTCCAGATCAAGAGCAGCAAAGGAAGGATGACGAGGTATCCGTAGCCGATGAGAAAGCGGCTGCGCGAGGCGGTGCGGTCGATGACCCAGAACGCGGCAAAGAACAGGACCAGGTTGAGGATGTCCCAGAAACTCGAGGCATAGGCCTCGGGCTTGGCCAGGCTCCGCAGGTTGAGAAACGCGAGCAGCAGCAGAAACATCAGCAGGTCGCACAGCAGCCATTCGCGCGTCGCCTCGGCCGCGCTCTTCTCGCCCCAGGCGCGCGTCGCCTTGTCGAAGACGAGCACCAGCGCCACGCCGAGGCTTGCGGGATAGATCAGCTGCGCGATCAGCCCGTACTGGTCGGCCGGCGCGAGCCCGATCCAGCACAGCAGCACGATCGCGACCGCGAGGCCGATGAGGCCGAGAATCCGCGGGGCCGCCGGCGTCGCGGCGGCCGCCGGCGCGGTCGTGGGCGCTTTCTCCACGGCTGACCCGACCGGCCGCGGCGCCACAGCGATCCGCGTCGACTGCGCCAGCGTGTAGGCGAAGGAGACGACGAGCCCGATGACGCCGAGAGCGACCATCACGGCGGCGAAGATGATCGCACGCGTATCCGAGCGCCAATCTTCGAACGTCTCGCCCCACGCCCATTGCCGGCCGCTGGAAATCAGCCAGATGGCGAACGCCGCGATCGCGGCAAGGAGCAGCAAGGCCAGCGTGAATTCGTACCACCGCGGCGATTGCGCCGGCGCGCCGGCAACGGCGCCCGCCGCTTGCGGCGTTTGCGCCGAGCGCACCAGCCATGCGATCAGGAAGGCCAGCACGCCGATAATGGCGACCACGACCATGGCCTCGACGAAGATTGTCGCTCTTTGTTCCAAGGACGTCCTGACCTTTCGCTAAGCCCTCGACGGATTGCCTACCGACCGTTGCGCAGGAGCGTGTCGACGCACTTCTGGAGGCTGTCGTTCGCCGCGCGCTCCAGCAGCTCACCGAGCGAGCGGCCCTGGCCGCCTGCCGCCGCCGCGCTTTCACGCACGGTCGAGCCATTGGCGCGCAGCTCCCCGACGACCTCGATCGTGTTGCCGTAGGCGCTGTGGCGCACGATCTCGAAGCTCCAGGCGTCGCCGTGGGCGTCGCGCAAGCCGCGCAGCACCTCTGCGAGCGGGTGCTCTTGGCGCGCGGCGATCGGCTGCGGCGCCGCCCGCGGGCGCGGCGGCGGGCCGACCGGGCGGGGCGGTTCGGGCAACCGCGCCGGCGGGGCCTGCGGTCGCGGCGTTGCGCGCGGCTCCTCGGCCGCGGCGGCCGGGAGCTGCGGCGCTGATCGCATACGTTCGCGAAGCGCCCGGGTCGCCGCCGCGTCCACCGTCTCGGCAACCGGATCGAGAACGACGCCATAGGCGGCGCGGGCATGCTCGACGGTGCAAAAGCCGTCGAGCACGTCGTCGAGGACCTTTTCCGCCGGCCGTTCCAGCGGGTCGCCGAAGCCGCCGCCGCAGGGGCCGTAAAACACGTGCACGTCGCCGGCGGCGACACGCAGGCCGGAAAACTTCGCCGGCATATGCTTCACGTCGGTCGGCCGCGCCACGTTGTAGATGTCGACCTTGCCGACGGCCCCGGGCCCGCCGCCGAATATGCCCCAGGGTACGTCATGATGGCGCTCGTTCTCATGGGTGATGAAGGCGTCGGTGAGGACCCGCTGCGCCTTGACCACGCCGATGCCGCCGCGCGAACGGCCGGCGCCGGGCATGACGTCGTCGCGCAGCTCGTAGCGGTCGCAGATCATCGGCAGATGCATCGCCAGGTCTTCGAGCGGGTTGTTCCGCGTATTGGCCATCAGATTGTCGATGCTGTCGGGGCCGTCGGCGCGCGGGCGGCCGCCGTACGAGCCCTCGTTGACCTCGAGGAAAACCCAATAGTCGCCGCTCGGGCGGACGCCGGCATAGGAGCAGAACGACAGGCTCGCCGAGCTGCCGGCAATGATGTCGTTGGGCAGAACCGGTGCCAGCGCCTTGTAGATCAGATCGATCACGCGGTTGATCTGGGCAAAGCGTGCCTCGGCGGCGGCGGGAAAGATAGGATTGTAGATCGAGCCCTTCGGCGCGGTGACCTTCACCGGCCGGAACGATCCCTGATTGGAGGGCACTTTCACGTCCGAGGTCACCGCATCGAGAAGCAGCGAGCGGATGGCGCAGAAGCAGGCGACCTTGGTCGAACCCTCGAAAGGTACGTTGAAGGCGGTCTCGACCTGCTTGGACGAGCCGGTGAGATCGATCTCGATGCCGTCGCCCTGGACGCGGACGCACACCTTGATCGGCAGCCGGACGTCGCGGTTCTTGCCGTCGTCGTCCAAAAAGCCTTCGGCGCGGTATTCGCCGTCGGGAATGGCGGCGATGCGCTGGCGCAGCACGCGCTCGGTGTAGTCCATCAGCTGCTGCGTCGCGTCGAACACGGTCTGCCGTCCGTAGCGGTCCATCAGCTCGACGAAGCGCTTGGCGCCGAGCCGCGCCGAGGCGATCTGCGCGTCGAGGTCGTCCTGCAGCTGGCGCGCGGCGCGGCTGTTGCGGCCGATATAGTCCCACAGCGCTTCGTTGCGCTTGCCGCGCTCGTAAAGCTTGGTGCCGGCAAACAGCATGCCCTCGGCGAAGACATCGGGGATGTCGATGATCAGTCCCGGCGTCGCCGCGCCGATGTCGAGGTGGTGCGCGGTGTTGGCGGAGAATCCGACCAGCGTCCCTTCGTGGAAGACCGGCACCACGACCGCGATGTCCGGCGAATGGCTCGAGCCGTGATAGGGATGATTGTGAATGACGAGATCGCCCTCGTGCCATTCGCCGCCCTGCAGCGTGTCGCGGATGCCGGCGAGATAGCCGGGCAGCGAGCCGATGTGCAGCGGCGTCGATTCCGATTCGCACAGCGTGTTGAAATCGGTGTCGAACAAGCCGGCGCCGAGGTCCTGCGATTCACGGATGATCGAGGAGAACGACATGCGGTAGAGGACGTGGCCCATCTCCTCGGCGATAGTCTGCAGGGCGCCGTTGATCACCTGGAGCGTGATGGGGTCGATGGCTTCGCGGGACATGCTCGATCGCTTCTCTAGCGCCTCTATCGCCTTCAGCCGGTGCGACGGACGTGCAGATTGCCGAATTCCGCGACCTCGGCGACATAGCCGGGCGGCAGCAGCGTTGTCGAGTTGTGCTGGATCAGGATCGCCGGTCCGGCGACGCGGTGGCCGGCCTTGAGCCGGCCGCGGTCATAGCGCGGCGTCTCGACGGTCGCTCCATCGTCGAATGTGGTCGGACGGCTGTAGAGCACGGCGTCGGATATGGCCTGGCCGTTGGCCTTGTCGATGCGCGCCACCTTGAGCGGCACGACGTCCTCGCGCCCGATGACGCGGATCGTGATCAGCTCGACCTCGCCGTCATCGAAATGGTAGCCGTAGTCGAGCCGGTGCTGCTGGTGAAAGCCCGTGACCACGTCGGCCAGATTCGCCGCGGTGACCTTGCCGTCCGGAAGACTTGCCCGCAGCTCGAATCCTTGTCCGTGATAGCGGCATTCCGCGAGCTTCTGGAATTTCTGCCGCTCGGGCTTCACCCCGTCCTTCTCAAGATCGCGTCGGCAGCGCTCGACCAGTTCGTCGATCACCGCATTGATCCGGGCACTGGCCGCCTGATCCACGTGCTTGAGCGACACGATGAGCGAGCGCGCATGCTCGTACTGCATGTCGGTCTGCAACAGTCCCATCGCCGCGGTGATACCGGGCGCCACCGGCACGATGATCTCCTTCGCCGCGATCGCCTCGGCGAGCGCGACACCGTGCAGCGGACCGGCGCCGCCGAAGGGCACGAGCGCGAATTCCCGCGGATCGATGCCGCGCGCCACCGAGTTGGAGCGTATGGCCAGCGCCATGTTCGAGTTGATGACCTTGATGATGCCGAGCGCGGCGTCCTTGACCGACAGGCCGAGCGGCTTCGCCACCTTGGCTTCGACGGCCTTGTGCGCGAGATCAGGATCGAGCGGCAGGTCGCCGCCGAGCATCTTGTCGGCGTCGAGGCGGCCGAGAACGACCTGCGCGTCGGTGACGGTCGGTTCCTCGCCGCCTTTGCCGTAGCACGCCGGGCCGGGCTCGGCGCCCGCGGATCGCGGCCCGACGTGAAAGCCGCCCGCGGAATCGATGTAGGCGATCGAGCCGCCACCGGCGCCGATCGAGACGAGATCGATCATCGGTACCAGAATGGGATGGCCGTTCACGTACGAGTTGCGCGCATTCATGATCTTGATGCGCCCGTCGGGGATGGTGCTGATGTCCGCCGAAGTGCCGCCGATGTCGACGGTGATGAGGTTCGAGCGGCCGCAGAGCATGCCTTCGGCGCGGCCGCCGATCACGCCGCCGGCGGGCCCCGACATCAGGATGCCGACCGCTTTCTGCGCGCACGTCTCGACGGTGGCGATGCCGCCGTTCGATTGGATGACGCGCAGATTGGCGCGAAAGCCGCTGTCGCTGAGCTTGCTCTGCAGGTTGTTGAGATAGAGCGAGGTCTTCGGCCCGACGAAGGCGTTCATCGCCGCGGTCGAAAAGCGCTCGTACTCGCGGATGACGTTGGCGACCTCGGACGAGGTGCAGATATAGGCGTCCGGCATCTCGGCGCGCACCAGTTCGGCGGCGCGCCTTTCGTGGGCGTCGTTGAGGAAGGAAAACAGGAAGCCGATGACCACCGACTTGATGCCGCGGCGCTTGAACAGCTTTATGGCCTCGGCGACTTCGCTCTCGTCGAGCGGCGTCTCGACCTTGCCGTCGGGCGGCAGGATACGTTCGGTCACCGCGATGCGGTTGCGCCGCTTGACCAGCGGCCGCTGCTGCCAGGGGACCTCGAAATGCAGCGAGAAATTATACGGCCGCTTGTGCCGGCCGATGTGCAGGATGTCGCGGAAGTTTCGCGACGTCAGCATCCCGACTTCGGCGCCGTTGTGCTCGATCGTGATGTTGGTGGCGATCGTCGTACCGTGCACGATCAGCGACACGTCATCGGGACGGACGCCGGAAATCTCGCACAGCTCGCGCAGCCCCTTGAGCACGCCCTCGGACTGGTCATGCGGGGTGCTGGCGACCTTGTGGACAAAGACGCCGTGGTCCGCCTCGAGAACGAGGTCGGTGTTGGTCCCGCCGACATCGACGCCTACGCGCGCCATGGATCGCCTGAATCGTCCCCGCGCCGCCGTGCCAGACCCGGGTGCACAACGCCTTTGCTATCGACTGATCGTCGAGGAAACATTGTCAGCATTGGTACGCCCGTGCAACCCCCGCACATGCGGCCCGGGAGGCATCGCCCGGGCGCCGCGCCGCGGGAACGGTCCGTCGGTGCGGGGCGGCGCCCGAGCGCGTCGCTCAGCAAGGTTGAGCGCTGCGACCAAATAGTGGTTGAATGCCGTTGAGGGCAGAAAAGGGAACGCGAGCGATGGCGGCGACTGGTAAATTCGTCTGCGCCGGCTGCAGGTGGTGGCATTATCACCCGACCGAGGGCGCCGAGCCGGGCTCGGAACAGGCGGTCGGATACTGCCGGCGCTTTCCGCCGGCGCGGCGCGAGAACGGCGTCGGCGCCTGGCCGATAACCTTCGGCAGCGATTGGTGCGGCGAATTCACCGACAAGGCCGAGGTGTCGTGGCCGATCTCGCGCGCCGCGCCTTCCCACTGAGGTCAATCGGCTCGGATCAAAGCTGCGATCCGCTCCTCCCCGCGGACGCGGGGACCCCAGCGTGCGTGGCGACAACGAAATCCCTGGATTGCCGCTTGCGCGGGAATGAGACGGAAAAAACCTAAATAAGCTCGATGCAGTTCATCAGCGCCGCCTCGGCGGCGCGGCGGAAGGCGGCGCGTTCGTCCGTCCCCGAGAAGCCGGTATCCGACCTGAAACGCACACCGTCACTGGCGCCGGTCACCGGCCCCGAAGAGAGCGCGGCGCGGCCAAATTGCGTCCGCACCGCGCCGTCCTTGCCGAAGGTGAGCCTGCACAACACGATCGCCTCGCCGGCCTCGCGCCGCTGCTCGCTGATCTCGTAACGCCAATCGCTGCCGAAGCGCTCGTTCATCAGGCGCACTGCGGGAGATGAGCTGGCGTCGAGCCGGCCGGAGGCTTTCGCAGTGCGTGCGCCGGAATCGCGATCGGTCGCCGTCGGCGGCTCTATGCTCGCCGCGCGTTCGCCGGCGCGGCGTGGGCCGCGATAGAGGTCGTCGAACTGCTTTTTGGTCTGCGCCAGCATGTCGTCGAAGACCGACGAGTGCTCCGGGCGTCGCGTCTCTGCCATGCGCGATACTCAGCCCAAGCGCTGGGCGCGGGGCCACCAGCGGTCGAAATCGTCCTGCGCCTTGGCCGCGAAATCCCCGCTCGCGGCGAAGGCGCCGAGATACTCGAGGGCCTCCGCAAGCGGCACGACGTCGGCGTATTTCGCGTCGATATCGAAGAGGTTTGCCTCGTGCGGCCCCGCGGCGCGATCGCCCACGGCCTCGCGCACGACGATGGTGTGGTAGCCGTACTGCAGGGAATCGATCGCCGAGGCGCGGATGCAGCCGCTGGTGGTGCAGCCCGCCATGATGACGGTATCGATGCCGTGGGAGCGCAGATGCAGGTCGAGATCGGTGCCGAAGAAGGAGCTGGCGTACTTTTTCTCGATGACGCGCTCGCCGGGCGCCGGGCGTATTCTTTGATCGACCTCGACGAGTGGCGAACCTCTCTGCAGGATGGCGAGCGAGGGCACTTTCTTCACGAAAATGCCGCCGTCGCGCAAGTCCGGCGCATAGGCGATCGTCGTGTAGATGATCGGCAGCCTCCCGCGCCGGAACGCCTCCTGCAACTGGCGCGTGGCGTTGATCTCCCACGCGAAGTTGCCGCCGAGCGGCGTCGAGGGGTCGGTGAAGCCGTTGATGAAATCGACCACGAGCAGAACCGGGCTCTTGCCGTAGCCGGATCGGCCGGCAAAGCCCTTGCGCTCGTAGTCCGCCCGCGTGCCGTTTTGCCAGTCGTTCATGACTTTCTTCCACCACGCCGATGAGGATGACCAAGGATGGCGTCGCCGGCGCCCGCTTGTCAACGATCTCCCGACCAGCAGCGGGCACCTGGTCGCATCGGGAAAGCCGTCGGCGCTACCTCTTGCCGGTGCGAATGCAACGTGGGACTGTTGCGTTGCATGCGTCCGTTCGATCGCCGCCGAGCGGATTGTTTTTCTGTTTCCTCGCGTGTTTCATCCAGCGCGGCCGAGCACCATCATGACCGACGATAACCGCACCCGCCCGCCCTCCGGGGCCGCAAGAGCCGGCTACGCGCCACGCTATCAACCACGCTCGCTGGTGCCGTCGCGCACGGCGCAATCGGTACGCAGCGCGCGCTCGTCGCCACGAACGGGCGGCGGCGGCAAGAAGGAGATATTTTGCGCCATCGGCGTCGACGTCGACGCCGTCGCCGGTTGGCTCGGCTCGTACGGGGGCGAGAATTCGCCTTGCGACATCTCGCGCGGCCTCTTTGCCGGCGAAATCGGCGTGCCGCGGCTCGTCAAGCTGTTCGACCGCCTCGGCATTCGCACCAGCTGGTTCATCCCCGGCCACTCGATCGACACCTTCCCCACGCAGTGCAAGATGGTAGTCGATGCCGGCCACGAGATCGGCATGCACGGCTATTCCCACGAGAACCCGATCGCCATGACGCCTGAGCAGGAAGAGGCGGTGATGGATCGGTGCATCGAGCTCATCGAGCGTATCAGCGGCCGGCGGCCGACCGGCTATGTGGCGCCGTGGTGGGAATTCAGCACGGTCACCAACGAGCTCTTGCTGAAAAGGGGCATCAAATACGACCACAGCCTGATGAACGACGACTTTCACCCGTTCTACGTGCGGGTCGGCGACAGCTGGACGCCGATCGACTACTCGAAGCATCCCAACGAATGGATGCGGCCGCTGGTCCGCGGCGAGGAGACCGATCTCATCGACATACCCGGCAGCTGGTACCTCGACGATCTGCCGCCGATGATGTTCATCAAGAGCGCGCCCAACAGCCACGGCTTCATCAAGCCGCGCGACATCGAGGAGCTCTGGTGCGACCAGTTCGACTGGGTCTATCGGGAGTACGACTACGCGGTGTTCACCATGACCATCCACCCCGATGTTTCCGGGCGCCCGCAGGTCCTGCTGATGCTGGAGCGGATGTACGACTATATTTCCAAACATGCCGGCGTGAAGTTCTGCACCTTCGACGAGATCGCCGACGATTTCCGCCGCCGCTGCCCGCGGGAGAGTGCGCCTGCCGCCGAAGCGGCGCGCGCGCGCTGAACGGCGAGGGCGGGCTTTCATGTGCGCGCTGTGCGGCGTGCTCGGCGGCAAGGGGCATTGGAGCGACAGCGCCAGTGCGCCGGCGGCTTTTGCCGGTCGGGCCGAGCCGCAGACCAGGCTGCGCGAGCGCCAGGCGCGCACGCGCCTGCTCAACGTTGTCCTCAAGCACTACGGCGTCGTGGTCAGCGATTGGTCGGGCAACGCCTATTTGCTGAGCAGCCGCACCGGCCGCACCGCGATTGTCGAGACAATCAGCGAAATCTGGAGCGCGGCGGAACGGCTCGGCGGACGCATCTGCGATCCGCTCGACGAAGGCTATTTGGCCAAGCTCGCCGACGGCGCGGGCTCGACGCAAGCACGATGACAAGCTACGGCGACCTTACGGCGGTCAACATCATCACCGGCTTTCTCGGCAGCGGCAAAACCACGCTGCTGCAGCGTCTGCTGCGCTCGCCGCAGCTGTCCGACGTTCTCGTCCTCGTCAACGAGTTCGGCGAGATCGGGCTCGACCATCATCTGCTGCAGGGCGTCGCCGAAAGCACGCTGTTGCTGGAAAACGGCTGCCTGTGCTGCGCGGTGCGCGGCGATCTGCAGAAGGCGCTGCGGGAGCAGTTGTCGCGGCGAACGCGCGGCGAGGTGCCGCATTTTCGCCGGGTCGTCATCGAGACTTCCGGATTGGCGGATCCGGCGCCGATCGCCTACACGCTGTTGTCCGAGGCCGTCCTGCGCCACCATTTCCGTCTCTCCGGCATCGTCACCACGGTTGACGCCGTCAACGGCGCGGCCCAGATCGGCGGCTTTCCCGAGGCGGCCAAACAAGTAGCGATGGCCGACCGGCTGGTTCTGACCAAGACGGATTTGTGCGACGGACAATTGGTGGCGGCGCTGCGCGCACGGCTGCGGGCGCTCAACGTTTCCGCACACATCCTTGATTCGAGTGAAATCGGCGGCGCGCCCCATCGTCTGCTCACCGACGACATCTACGACGCGGAAGGCAAATTTCGCGAGGCGAGCCACTGGACCGCGGAGGAAATCGGCGAGCACGCGCACGGGCCGCACGATCACACCGAGGCGGTGCAATCCTTCGTGGTCACGTTCGACCGCCCCCTGGATTGGACGGCGTTCGGCGTCTGGGCGAGCATGCTGCTGCACCGACACGGCGCCGACGTGCTGCGCCTCAAGGGTCTGTTGAACGTCGCCGGCGTGCCGACGCCCGTGCTGATCAACGGCGTTCAGCACATCGTCCATCCGCCGAGCCACCTGGAACAGTGGCCCGACGCCGACCGGCGCTCGCGTCTCATCTTCATCGTGCACGGCCTGCAACGCGGGCGCATCGAGCGCTCACTTGCCGTGTTCAACGATCTCGTCAATGCGCCGGCGGCCTCGCCGGCCGGATCGGCGGCGCACGCGACGGCGAAGCGGGCTTGAGCGCGGCTTGCGGGGCGTCGTGGCCGGCCGGTCAGCGCGCCCGCGGCGGTGCACTTTGCGGGCGCCAGCCGGTGCGCAGGGCGCGCACGACATAGTGCAGCAGATAGAAGATCACCGCGAGGATGATCAGCAGGAATATGGCAAGGAGCTTCTCGCCGAACGCGGAGTCGAAGATCGGACCGCGGTTGACGAAATACTCGCCCAAAGTCTCGATCGCCTGCAGCGTCGCGCCGGCGCAGAAGATCACGATCGCCAGGATCGCCGCCTGCAGGGTGTCGAATACCAGGGTGTCGACGTTCAGTTCGCTGACGTTGCGGAAAATCTCGTTGTGGAACGATTGCCAATGGGCGATCGCGTAGACGGCGATGCCGACCAGCGACGCGAACCAGAAAACCACGTTGCTGAAATGGATGAGCGGTATGTGCGCGACCAGATAGGTCTCGAACGGGCGATAGAAATAGAGAAAGATGAGGACGATGATGACGGCAACAACGCCGATCCAGAACTGCTGTTGCCGGGTAGTGTCTTCCGCCATGTTCACGTCTTGGTTTTGAGTTCCTGAGAAGATGGTAAATCATTCCATCGTGATGTCAAAACCTCCATGCGGCGGCGATTCCGGCGCCGCGGTGCGCGCGGTTAACGAGTTGACAACGAGGCCCTGCTCCGGGACTATTGGCGCGGAGACGGCGTCCAGAACGCGTCTCTTCACGTGCCGGGAAGGCGCGAACCCTGTGCCAGTGAAGACGAGAGGATTGGTACCGGCTTCGGTGCAAGAAGGGCCCCGAAACGGCCAACGCAGGGGGAGATATGAGCAGCCGGCTCGGAATTGATGTCGGCGGGACGTTTACGGACCTGCTTCTGTTCGACGAGAGCTCCGGCGCGATGCGTTTGCTGAAGACGCCGTCGACGCCCAGCGACCAATCGGTCGGGATTCTTGAAGGCATCCAGCAACTGGTCGCAGAAACCGGCATCACCGCCTCGTCCGTCGCCGCCCTGCTGCACGGTACGACCGTGTCGACCAACATCGTGTTGGAGGCCAAGGGCGCCAAGGTCGGCCTGCTGGTCACCGAGAACTTCGAGCAGGTCCTGCACCTGGCGCGTTCGCAAACGCCCGGACCGCTGGCCGGGTGGATCATCATGCAGAAGCCCGATCCGCTCGCCGACCTCGAACTCACCCGCGGCATCCGCGAACGCATCAATGCGCGCGGCGAGGTGGTCACGCCGATCGACGAGGGATCGGCGCGGCGCGCCGTGCGCGAACTGATCGAGCTCGGCGCCGAATCGATCACCGTGTCGTTGCTGCATTCGTATGCCAACCCGCAGCACGAGCAGCGGGTCAAGGCCATCGTCGAGGAGATCGATGCGGGCATGCCGGTGTCGCTGTCGTCGGAAATCCTGCCGGAATTCCGCGAATATGAGCGGGCGCTGGTCACCGTCATGAACGCCTATGTCCGGCCGAGCATGCGCCGCTACCTGAGCGGCTTCGAGGAGAAGCTGCACCGCGTCCAGTTCCAGCCCAGCGTCAACATCGTGCGCTCCGACGGCGGCCTGATGAGCGTCGAGCGCGCCAGCCAATCGCCGGTCCACACCATGCTGTCCGGCCCGGCGGGCGGCGTTTCCGGCGCCGCCTTCATGGCGTCGCTGGCCGGTTATCCGGAGGCGCTCGGCTTCGACATGGGCGGAACGTCGACCGACGTTTCGCTGATCCAGGACGGCAAGCCCACGATCTCGCGGCAGACGACGATCGGCTATTATCCGATCAAGGTGCCGTCGGTCGACGTGCACAGCGTGGGCGCCGGCGGCGGCTCGATTGCCCACGTGCCGATGACCGGCGCCCTGCGCGTCGGTCCGGAAAGCGCCGGCGCGGTGCCGGGTCCGGCGTGCTACGGCAAAGGCGGCGACCGCCCGACTGTCACCGATGCCAACGTGGTGCTGGGCCGCCTGCCGCCGCGGCTCCTCGGCGGCAAGATGGTGCTCGACACCAAGGCGGCCGAAGAGGCGGTGGGGAAGATCGCGCGGTCGCTCAGCCTCGACTTGCACCAGGCGGCGCAGGGCATCCTCGACATCGTCAACGAGAACATGTTCGGCGCGTTGCGCCTCGTGACCGTGCAGAAGGGCCTCGATCCGCGGGATTTTGCGCTGGTCGCCTTCGGCGGCGCCGGCCCGATGCACGGCAACGCCATGGCGATGCTCGCCGGATGCTATCCGGCGATCGTGCCGCCGACCCCCGGCGTGTTGTCGGCCCTGGGGTTCCTCTATTCCGACGTGAAGAACGAATTTGCCCAAACCTTCGTGCGCAACATCGACGACGCCGATCTCGGCCAGGTCGGCGAGATCCTGGCGCGGCTCGGCCGCGAGGCCCGGGTGTGGCTGCGCGAGGAGGGAATCGAGGAGGGGCGGCAGCGCCTGCGCTACGAGGCCGACGTGCGCTATTTCCGCCAGGGCTACGAATTCTCCCTCGAGATCGATCCCGACCGGCTGGGCAGTGGCGGGCTCAACGATCTCGCCGGGCGTTTCGGCCTCGCCCACGAGCGCATCTACGGGTTCAAGCTCGACCAGCCGGTTGAGCTCGTCAACCTGCGCGCGGTCGGGGTCGGAGCGGTGCAAAAGATCGATCTGCCGAAATTCGAGAAGGAAGGCGCCGATGCGGCGGCCGCCGTCGTCGAGCAGCATCGCGCCTACTTCGACGGCAGCTTCTCTTCGGTTAATGTGTACGACCGCACCCGGCTGCGGGCGGGCAATCGCGTCCGCGGCCCCGCCATCGTGGTGCAAATGGACGCGACCACCGTGATCCATCCGAGCCACACCGGCGAAGTCGACGAGTACCTGAATATTCTGATCAAACCCGACAAGGCGTCCTGAAGGGCGCGGAGACTACGCGATGGCGAACTTAAGCCCGCTGAGCACCAATGTAACGTTCGACGACCTGCTCAAGGCCAACAAGAAGCAGTTTGATCTCATCTTTTCGGCGCAGACGAAGGAACTGGGTCTGGTCGGCTCCACGCACCGGCCGCCCACGGCGGCGGATCTGGACTCGGCGAGCCTGTCGTCGCAGCCGCGCGGCGAGGCTTCCGATCTCTACGCGATGCTCAACGGCCGTTTCGGCTCGCGATGGTCGTCCGAAGTCGTCGAACACAAGGCCGAGCGCGGCGCGGTGACCGTACTCTGCAAGCTGACGGTGGACGGCGCCGCGAAGATGCAGTTCGGCTCGGCGCGGGCGAATGGCGACGAGGGCGCCGCCCTGCGGCGCGCGACCGAAGCGGCGCTGCGCAACTGCGCCGAGATGTTCGGCGACGAGGCTGCGGTCGAGGCGCGAGCGCCAGCCCCGGCCGCGGCACGTCCCGCCGGTGCGCGCCCGAGCGGTGCCGCCCGCGCCCGCGAGGCGGCTGCCCCGGCGCCGGGCGAAAGCCGCCGGCTTGATACGGTCGCGCTCGATCTTATCGAGAACGCGTTGCGCAACGCCCGCTACGAGATGGATGCGGTGCTGTTCCGCTCGGCCATGTCGCCGGTGATCCGCGAACAGCACGACGAGTTCCCGATGATCACCGATCCCAAGGGGCGGATGATCGTCGGCCAGTTCGGCTCCTACGTGAACGAGATGCTCGCCGAGAACAAGTTCGACCTGGAGCCCGGCGACGTCATCCTGCAGAGCGATCCGTACAAATGCGGCGGCGCCATCAGCCACATCAACGACTGGATGGTGCTGGTGCCGGTGTTTCACGAGGGCGAGCTGGTCGGCTTCACCTCGATGTTCGGCCATCTGATGGACGTCGGCGGCTGGGTGCCGGGCAGCATGCCGACGGACGCGACCTCGATCTTCGGCGAGGGCATCCGCATTCCGCCGCTGCTGCTCTACAAGCGCGGCGAGCTCAACAAGGCGGTGCTCGACCTCATCATGAACAACACGCGCACGCCGGAGATGAACTACAGCGATCTCATGGCGATCATCGCCGGCTGCCGCGCCGGCGAGAAGCGCGTGATCGAGATCTGCAACCGCTTCGGCCGCGACACCTACAAGCAGGCCTGCGAGGCGCTGCTCGAGCGCACCAATCGCGCCATGCGCAAGCTCATCGTGCAGAACCTGCCCGAGGAGCCGAAGTCGTTCGAGGACTACGTCGACGACGACGGCCGCGGCAACGGGCCGTTCAAGATGAAGCTCACGGTCTGGCGCGAAGGCGACCACGCCTTCTTCGATTGGACCGGCACCTCGCCGCAGGCGCCGGGGCCGATCAACTTCTATCTGCACGAAGGCATGTTCAAGATGTTCATCGGGGTCTACATGATCATGGTGTTCGACCCCCAGATCCTGTTCAACGACGGCTTCTACGACCTCATTCACGTCACCCTGCCCAAGGGCTCGCTGCTGCATCCCGACTTTCCGGCCGCCCTCGGCTCGCGCACCCACGCGCTGTCGCGGCAGTTCGACGTGCTCGGCGGGGCGCTGAGCTACAACGCGCCGGAAATGGCGACGGCGGCCGGCTACGGGTCGAGCCCGCATTTCCTCTATTCCGGCGTCGACAAGTCCGGCCGGCCGTTCCAGCTCATGGAAATTCTCTATGGCGGCATTCCCGGGCGCCCGATCGGCGACGGCATGGACGGGCATTCCTGGTGGCCGCTGTTCCAGAACATTCCGAGCGAATACCTCGAGACCTACTACCCGATGCTCGTCGAGGGCTACAGCACGATCATGGACACCGGCGGCGCCGGCAAGCACCGCGGCGGCAACGGCGTGGAAAAAATCTATCTGCTGCTCGAAGAAGGCGACGTCTCGATCCACGACGACCGGCACCAGTCGCAGCCCTGGGGCATTCTCGGCGGCCGGCCCGGCGCCTGCTCGGAGAAATGGCTGGTGCGCAAGGACGGCACGCGCCAGCCGCTGCCGTCCAAGGTCGACAGTGTGCGCGTGCGCGCCGGCGACCGCGTCCTCTTCCGCACCGCCGGCGGCGGCGGCTGGGGCGATCCGCTCGAGCGCGACATCAAGCGCACCCGCGACGATGTCGCGCGCCGGCTGATGAGCGAAACGAAAGCGCGCGAGGAATATGGCGTGGTCCTCACCGGCAGCGGTCTCGACATCGACCGCCGCGCCACCGAGGAAATGCGCGACAGCATGCGCCGCAATCGCAAGACCCCGAAGCTGTTCGATTTCGGCGAGCGCAAAGGCAACGCGTCAATGACCCGCGCCGCTCACGCGGGATGAGGGACCAGCGGCAGCTGGCAATGCAAGAGCTTGGACAAATGGGGCTAGTGCACGATGCTTGAGCTCGTAATCACTCTGTTCGTCATCGCGGTGATCCTTGTCGCGATCTTCTACATCGTCTCGATCTGGATCTACAAGCGAGCGCCCTCGAACATGGGCTTCATCCGCACCGGCTTCCTCGGCACCAAAGTGTGCCTGGGCAAGGGCGCCATCGTGCTTCCGGTCTTTCACGAGATCACCTGGGTCTCGCTGGAGACGATCAAGTTCGCGGTCAGCCGGGCGCGCGAACAGGCGATACTCACGTCCGACAACATCCGCATCGACGTGAACGCTGAATTGTACGCGCACGTCGGCCACACCGAGGCGGCGGTCCTCACCGCCAGCCGGACGCTCGGCGAAAAGACGTTCGATGCCGACAAGGTGCGCAACCTGCTCGAAGCGAAGGTGGTCGGCGCGCTGCGCAGCTTTGCCGCCACCAAGACGCTCAAGCAGCTGCATGAGAACCGCGATGGGTTAGCCCGCGAGATCAAGGACAGCGTCAGCGAAAGCTTCGTCGCCAACGGCCTGGTGCTCGAGGAGGTGACCATCGTCGCGCTGGAGCAGTCGACCAAGGAATATTTCCGCTCCGACAACGTGTTCGACGCCGAAGGTCTCAAGGTCATCACCGAGATCACCTCGGAGGCGCGGCGCAAGGTGCACACCACCGAGAAGCAGACCACGGTCGCGATCCGCCAGAAGGACCTCACCACCCAGCTCGAACTCCTGGAGATCGAACGCCAGGAGGCGGTGGCGCGCGCCAGCCAGGACAAGGAGGTCGCCAACGAGCAGGCCAAGCAGCTGCGCGAGAAGCAGACCTTCGTGCTCGACCAGCGCCTCGCCGTCGAGCAGAAGGAGCTCGAGAACGAGAAGACGCTCGAGCAGTTGCGCACCGAGCGCGACATCGCCGTCACCGCCGAGGCGAAGCGGCGCGAGATCGTGCAGGTGCAGAAGGAGCTGGCGCTCGAGCAGGAGCGCATCCAGCGCAGTCTGGCGATCGAGAAGGCGGAGAAGGACCGCGAGATCGAGCTGATCGACAAGGCGCGCGAGGCGGAAATCGCCGAAATCAGCCGCAACCTCGCGCGCGAGCGCGCCCAACGCGACAAGGACATCGATCTCGCCGCCAAGGAGCGCGAGCGGCAGGAGGCCGAGATCGCGCGCGCGACTGCAGTCGCCGCGGCCGAAGAGCGCGCGCGCGATCAGCGCCACATGGCGAGCGAGGAAACCGCGCTCGCGGTGCGCCGGCGCAGCCTCGAGACCCGCCTCGGCATCCTGGATGTCGATCGCGACGAAGCGGTCGCCGCCGCCAAGCAGGAGAAGGAGATTTCCGACGAGCGCGCGCGCATCCTGAGCGAGCAGCAGCGTTACGTGCTCGACCGACGCTGGGAGGTCGAGCAGGAGGAGATCCGCAAGCAGCAGGCGCTCGAAGCGGCGCAGATCCAGAAAGACGTCGCCATCATCGAGGAAGCGAAGCGCCGCGAGGCCGCGGAAATCCGCCGCGCGCTCGCCCGCTCGCAGGAGGAGCGCGACCGCGAGATCGCGCTGGTCGCCAAGGCCGAGGAGCTGGAGCGCGCCGAGATCCGCCGCGTGCTGGCGCGCGAGCAGGAGGACCGCGAGCGGCAGATCGCCCTCGTCGCCAAGGATGCGGAGCTGCAACAGGCCGAGGTGCGCAGCGCGTTGGCCACCCAGCTCGAGGAACTCAACCGCGACATCGCGCTCATCGGCAAGGAGGGCGAGCGCGAGCGCACCGATATCGAGCGCTTCCTCGGCCGCGAGCAGGCCGAGCGCGACCGCGAGATCGCCCTTGTCGGCAAGACCCGCGAGCTCGAGTCGGCCGAAGTCAAGCGCCTGGCGGCGACCGCGGAGCGCGAACGCGCCGAGCATGGCGCCGAGTCAGTGCGCATCGTGGCGGACGCGGAGCGCGGGCGCCAGATCGAGATCATCGATGCCGGCAAGGCCGCCGAGTCGCGGCGCATCGACGAGGAGAGCAAGGCCGCGGTCACGCGCATGCACATGATCACGCAGTCGGAGACGCGCAAGGCCGCGGCGCAACTGGAAGCCGAGGCGACCTTGATCCGCGCCCGTGCCTCGACCGAGGCGCAGAAGATCGGCGCCGAAGGCCTCGAGCGCGAGGCCGGCGCGCGCGGGCGCGCCGAGATGGAGGTCGAGACGCTGCGCATCGCCAACACGCAGCGGCTCTTGGAGGCCGAGGCGACCGGCCTCGAAGCCAAGGCCGAAGCGCTCAAGAAGTACAACGACGCCGCGACCTTCCTCGAGCTGGCGAAACTGCGGATCGAGGCCGAGCGCGACGTTCACATCGATCAGGCGAAGGCGATGGGCAGCGCGCTGTCGCAGGCGCAGATCCGCATGTATGGCGGCGGCGACGGCACCATGGACACCATTCGCGGCCTGTTTACCCAGGGCTTCGGCATCGGCGAGGTCCTCGAAGGCATTGCGCAATCGATCCCCGAGGGGCTGCGGCAGCGGCTCAGCGCCAACGGCATCCAGGGCCTGCTCGGCCGGCCGTACAACGGCGGCTCGCTGAAGCAGACCTACGAGCACCTCAATGCGCTGGTGCAGGAGCATCTGCGCACCAAGAAGGCGCGGGAAGTGCCGTTCCCCGAGGCGATCGCGCGGCTCGGCGAGCATGCCGGCGCGAACGAGGACTTGCGCCAGGCGGTCAAGGTGCTGGCCGAGTTCAACCAGGAAGGCGCGCTCAACGACGTGCCCTTCGACTCGGTCTGGAACATGCTCAACGCCGTCGCCAAGGCGGCGGGCTGACGCGGCTCGGCCATGAGCGAGTACGACGTCGTCCTGGAGCACGTTTCCAAGACCTTTCCCGGCGGCGCCCGCGCCGTGATCGACTTCAACGCCGAGCTCAGGCACGGCGAATTCATCGCCATGCTCGGGCCGTCGGGCTGCGGCAAGACCACGACCTTGCGCATGATCGGCGGCCTCGACGAGGCGACGGCGGGCAAGATCTTCGTCGCCGGCAAGGACGTCACCGACCTGCCGCCGGCGCTGCGCGACACCTCGATGATGTTCCAGAGCTTCGCGCTCTTTCCCCACCGCACGGTGTTTCAGAACGTCGAGTTCAGCCTGAAGATGAAGGGCATGGAGAAGATCGCCCGCGACCGCCGCGTCTGGGAGATGCTGGAAATGGTCGGGCTCGCGAGCTTCGCCGAGCGGCGGCCGCGCGACCTCTCCGGCGGCCAGCAGCAGCGCGTCGCGCTCGCCCGCGCCCTGATCAGCCGGCCGACCGTGCTGCTGCTCGACGAGCCGCTCGGCTCGCTCGATTTCAACCTGCGCCAGGCGATGATGATCGAGCTCAAGAAGGTGCAGCAGGAGCTGAACATCACCTTCATCATGGTCACCCATTCGCAGCAGGAAGCGCTGTCGCTCGCCGACAAGGTCATCGTCATGAGCGACGCCGTCATCCAGCAGATCGGCACCTCGCGCGAGGTCCACGAGACCCCGCGCACCAAGTTCGTGGCCGAGTTCATCGGCAACAACAATCTGTTCCAGAGGCCGCATCCGCTCGCGCAGCGGCTCGATCGTGTTCGTCGAATCGCTCGGCCAGCTGCTCTACATCAAGGTGCCGCCGGGCGTGCGCCACGTGCCGATCGGCAAGGAAGTGTGGTTTTCGGTCCGCGCCGACCTGATGAACACCGGCGACAAGCAGGACATGGCCAACCGCGTCGAAGGCAAGTATATCGCCAGCGAGTTTCTCGGCTCGCTCGAGACCGACGTGTTCGAGGTGGCGCCAGGGCATTACGTCCACGTCGAGCAGCACCGGCACGCGCAGGACCGCATCTACAAGAGGGGCGCCCGCGAAATGCTGTGCTGGCCCGCCGAGGCCGGTATTCTGCTTGAGGATTCGCGCCGGCCAGAGACGCTTGATGCGGCCTAGCGATCCGTGCTCGCGGCGCGCAGGCTAAGGCGTTTCGGATTACTCGAGGATTGGTCCGCAGCGGAGTAGGCGAAATGGACAGCATCCCGGTCGTTGACATCGCGCCGTTCGCAGAAGGCGGTGCAAGGGACCGGGAAGCCGTGGCGCGTCAAGTAGACAGCGCCTGCTCCGGCCTCGGCTTCCTGATCATCTCGGGACATGGCGTGGCCGATCGCCTCATCGACGACATGCGCGGGGTATCGCTGGCCTATTTCGATCGGCCGCTGGAGGAAAAGCTGAAGCTGCGGATGCCGCCGGACCGCTATCGCGGTTACATCGCGCTCGGAAGCGAAGCCCTGTCTTATTCGCTGGACCAGGAATCGCCGCCGGACTTCAAGGAATCTTTTTCCATTGGCCCGGTCGACTTTCCCGATGACGACTACCACCGTGCCGCGGCGCCGGGAAAGTTCTTCGCCCCCAACCTGTGGCCGGAATCTCTGCCCGACTTTCGGCCGGTCTGGGAGACCTACTACCGCGAGATGGAGCGCGTGGCGACGGCGCTGATGCGCATTTTTGCCGTCGGCCTTGGCATGGACCAGCACTACTTCGACGACAAAATCGACCGCCACATAACCAACTTCAGCGTCCTGCACTACCCCGAGCAGCCAAAGGAGCCGCTGCCCGGACAGTTGCGCGCGGGTGCGCACACTGACTATGGCAGCCTTACCATACTGAAGCCCGACAACGCGCCGGGCGGCCTGCAGGTGCTGAACAAGGACGGCCAATGGATCGACGTGCCGACGCTGCCCGGTACCTTCGTGGTCAACCTCGGCGACCTTATGGCCGAGTGGACCAACAATCGCTGGGTTTCTACTCTGCACCGCGTGGTCAATCCGCCGCGCGACAAGGCGTCGGGCAGCCGCCGGCTGTCGATGGCGTTCTTCCATCAACCCAATTATGACGCCTTGATCGAATGCCTGCCGACCTGCTGCGGTGCCGACCGCCCGCCGCGCTATGGCCGCACGACTTCCGGCGAACATGTGTGGATGAAAATCAACAAGCATCGCACCCCCGAGCTTGTGCCGGCGAAGGCGTGACCGGCCCGTCGACGTCAGGGTGAGCCACGAACGTCAGGTCGATTGTGCCGTGGGCTGAAACGAGAGGTGCGCCATGGAACGCTTCATCAACGTCGCCGGTGCCCAGACCGGGCCGATCGCCCGCGACGAATCGCGCCAGCAGGTGGTATCGCGGCTGCTCGAGCTCATGCGCGAGGCCAAGGCGCGCGGCAGCGACATCGTGGTCTTCCCGGAACTCGCCCTGACCACCTTCTTCCCGCGCTGGTGGATGGAGGACGACGCCGAGATCGACAGCTTCTTCGAGCGCGAAATGCCGAGCGCGGCGACGCGGCCGCTGTTCGAGGCCGCGCAATCGCTCGGCATCGGCTTTTATCTCGGCTATGCCGAACTGGCGAAAGAGAACGGCGCGACCCACCGCTACAACACCGCGATCCTGGTGGACAAGAACGCGGCGATCGTCGGCAAATACCGCAAGGTGCATCTGCCCGGCCACGCCGACAATCGGGCGCATTATCCTTTTCAGCACCTGGAGAAGCGCTATTTCGAGCCGGGCGACCTCGGCTTTCCGGTCTGGCGCGCCTTCGGCGGCAATGTCGGCATGTGCATCTGCAACGACCGGCGCTGGCCGGAGACCTACCGGGTCATGGGGATGCAGGGCGTCGAGCTCGTTCTGCTTGGCTACAACACGCCGACCCATCTGCCGTGGGTGCCGGTCTACGATCACCTCGCCGACTTTCACAACCACCTGTGCATGCAGGCCGGCGCTTACCAGAACAGCACCTGGGTGGTCGGCATTGCCAAGGCCGGCAACGAGGAGGGAAGCGAGCTTCTCGCCGGCAGTTGCATCGTGGCGCCCTCGGGCGAGATCGTGGCGCAGGCGACGACCAAGGGCGACGAGGTGTTCACGGCAAGATGCGACCTCGCCATCAGCCGGTTCAACAAGGAGGCGATGTTCAACTTCGCCCAGCACCGCCGCATCGAGCACTACGGGCTGATCACCCGGCAGGCCGGCGCCATCCCGCCGCAGGGTTGATGCCTCCGCGTCCGCCGCGCGTTCTCGCCTCTCCCCCTTTTGCCGGAAGCGACTCCTGATCCGATCCTGTGAGGAAGCGGGGAGGGGCAGCGTCACTCCCTGACCGCCCGAGAAGCGACGAAGCTTCAACTCTCGCTCTGCCCCGTCAGCCTTTGGAAAACGGCTGCCAGGATTGTGGAAAACTGCCTCTTTGACGGTGGAAAACCCGCTCCGGCAACTTTTTGTCTTGTCGGATCGAGAACTAAAATCCTTCATCGATGCCGTTCGCCGGGGGAGCAGACGCGATGATGAGTCCGGAGGACTGCAAGAAAAGGTCCGCCGAGTGTCTCACGGCGGCGCGGCTATGCAGCGAAGACCATGGTCAGCAGGCCTGGAGGCAATTGTCCGACCTGTGGGTGGCGTGGTCCGACACGCTCGGCGTGCTGAGCGAACGCGAGCGGCTGGCTTCGCTGCGGGGCATGCGGTCACCGTTTTCCTATTGAGGGCTGCTGGTCGCAGGGCATTTGTCGGCGCGGCATTTCATCCGCTGCCGCGGCGCTTGATCCTCCACCCGCTTCCGCGCGGCCCCGGCCAATGAATTCATTGCTCACGCGACGGACCAGGGCGGGCGTTGAACGGCGGGAGGGGAGGCGGAGCTCCCGGTAGTCGCACCGTCCCCACGTCCCGGCGCTATCGCTCCTTTCGATGAGACGAACTGGTGCGCGGCTGGCGCGACTAAGGCGCATCCCGCGGTGGGGCGCGGGATCGCCTGTCGTCAGCGATTTCGCGGTGCCGCGGGCTGCATTCGGCCGTCTGCACACGAGCGCCAACGTCCTGATTTTGTCGGATACGATCCGCGGTACAATGACACAGGTGATTCGCGGAGATTTTGCCCGTGCCACCAGACCCGCCCGAGTTGTTCGGGGCCGCGCAAGCCGCGCCGAACTTTTTTGTCCTCGATCCCAGCCACGTGCGTAGCCGGCTCAACGACATGCTTGCTGCCATGCGGGCGGCCAAGCGCTGGCAGTGGGAGCAAGTGATGGTCGAGCTCTATCGCGAGACGGTGTGGCCTTATCTCTACACGCGGCTCCCCGACCAGGACGAAGCCGATCGCTGGCGCGCCGAGATCGAAGCCGAGATCGCCCGCCTTGACGCCGCGTGATTGTCGCTGCCCCGCGATCCTGCGCGGGGCAAGCGGCGGTGCGGCTCGCCCGGCCGGAAACTCGGGTAGTGTCTCAGTTTGAATTGTCGGCCTGCGGCACGCCGTGGAGCCTGATGAATGACAATTTGTCCCAATAGCCGCGCTGAAAAGCGATCTGCCCGTCAACGACGTGGAAGAAGCCGCAGCCGCGCAATCCTTTCGGGTCCCGCCACTCCAGGATAGCCCACTCGCCGTCCGCAAAGAGGTTTTCGCGAATGCAGACCATCTCGGCCGCGTCAAATCCGGCCTTGAACATTGCTCGAATAGCCTCGCGGCCGTGAACAGGGCTTTCGGCTACCTGATGGTTGATCGCGTCCGCATGATAGAGGGCGGCGAGGGCATCAACGTCGGCGCGGTTGAACGCATCAACCCAAGCCAGCACGGTTTCCCTCGGGGACATGGCTCGCATCCCTTGAGGCGCAATTGCAACCGAGACACTGCCGAGACTCGTGCCGGTAAAGCGGGCGGGCGCCCCTAATAGCCGATGAGAATCTCGCTGACCGCCGGATTGACGGCGCGCAACGCCGGGTAGGCGGAGGAGAATTCGCGGTCTGCCGGCATGGCGGCGACCGCGTTCGGCGGGGCTTTGAGGTCGGCGCGCAACATCACGCCGGCCTTGCAGCCGCCGGGAAGCGCGGCGAGCGTGCCGCCGTCCCAGTCGCTTACCGCGGCGACACCATCCTTGTCGAAGCCGCGGAGCTTGAACGGCCGGCGGTTGAGCTTTTCTAGGTCCGCAAGGCCGAGGCCAAGCCGCAGCCCGTCTGGCCCGGCCCAGGTCGAATGACCGTTGATGGCGATGAGATAGGTGTCTTTGCGCTTCTCCGGCTCGAGCCACCACACTTCAAGTCGCTTCTTCGGATCCTTCGGATAGAGGATCGACGCCATGGTCTTGCCCGAGCCGGCCTCGACCTCGGTGAAGTCGACGTTCTTCAGATCGTACGCCATGGTGAGCTTGAGATGATTCGAATCCTTGGCGAACGCGCCGCTGCAGGCGACCACGAGATTGGAATTGGCGCGAGGTGGCTTTCCCGCCGCCGCGCCAGGTGGCGCGGCGAGCGCGGTGGTTTGTGTGCGGGTCGGCGCGGGCACCGCCGCCGGCAGCGGCTGCGACACCTGCGAGGGGGCTAGCTGGTCGGCGGCATCGAGGTCGGGGTTCTGCCCGGCAGCGGGCGTCTGCACGCGCGCGCGCTTTGATTTCGCCGGCTTGGGCGCTTGCGGCGATTGTGCCGGCGCGACGGCCGGCTTTTCGTCGACCATGATCGAAGGCTGAGCCGGCGAACCGTTGTTCTGCTGCGCCGACAGCGAACCGCTCGTTGCCATCGCCAAGCCCGCAACTATGGCCGCGCCCGCCGCCCGGGCCGCACCGGTCCATCCTCCCCGCATACTCACATCCTCCCTCTGCCGCAGCGACGAGATTAAAGCATCATCCCGATCCCGAAAAGCGGAAACCGTTTTCGCAGCGCCGGATGGCGCGACGACCGGGTTGCGTAATAGAACGTGGCGGATAGACCCTGCCGGAGGAGCGGCGAAGCTGTGGAGAACCCCGATGCTGACGGGAACCTACCATTATCCGCGTGCCGACGGCGTCGTGTTCGGGCTTCCCTGGCCGGAGGCTCTGCGCTCCGAAGTGGAGCGTCTCGGGGCACGCAAGGTTTTCGCCGTCGTCAGCAGCTCGCTCAAGGCGGCAATGCCGCTTGAAGCCGACCTGCGCCGCGCGCTCGGCGAACGCCTCGCCGGGGTCGGGGACGGCGTCCGCGCCCATTCGCCGCGCGAGGACGTCGCGCGCGTCGCCAGCGCGGCGCGTGATGCCGGCGCCGACCTCCTCGTCGCGGTCGGCGGCGGCTCGGTCGTGGACGCGGCCAAGGTCGCCCAACTGTGTATCGCCCACTCGGTCTTTGCCGCGGAGGCTTTCGACGCGCTGCGCGGCAAGCGGCGCGAAGGCGCTGCGGCGGCGGAACTCGCGGTGCGCGTCGTTGCCGTGCCGACGACGCTGTCCGGCGCCGAGTTCACGGCGATCGCCGGCGTGACCAATGTCGCGCGCAACGTGAAGGAGGGTTACGCGCATCCCGACCTCGCGCCGCGCACGGTCGTACTCGACCCGCGGGTCACGGTGCATACGCCGGCGGCACTGTGGCTCTCGACCGGCATCCGCGCGGTCGATCACGCCGTGGAGGATCTGTGCTCGATCAACAGTCAGCCGCTTGCCGATGCTGCTTCGCTGCACGCGCTGCGGCTTCTTTCCCGTGGCTTGCGGCGCACCAAGGCCGATCCCGGCGATCTCGATGCGCGGCTCGACAGCATGATCGGGGCATGGCTTTCGCTCGTCGGTACGCAAGGCGGCGTGCAGAAGGGGGCGAGCCATGCCATCGGCCACGTGCTCGGCGGCACCGCCGGCGTGCCCTCACGGCTTCACCTCGTGCGTGATGCTCGCGCACGTGCTGCGCTGGAACAAGGCGGTGAACGCCGACCGCCAGAAGCTCGTCAGCGAAGCGCTTGGCGACGCCAATGCCGAAGCGGCCGACCTGGTCGCGCAGCTTGTTGCCGATCTCGGCCTGCCGCGGACCTTGCGCGACGTGAAAGTGCCGCGCGAACAACTGCGCACAATCGCCGAGCACACGATGCATGACCCGTGGACCGCGACCAACCCGCGCAAGATCGCCGGGCCGGAGGACGTCCTCGAGATATTGGAGATGGCCTGGTAGGCGCGCGCCTCGACAAAACGTCTCTGATGCCGAAACATCCATCGATCTCTATCGCCGACGCGCGGCCGCCTGCGTGAGCGCTGCAGTCGTTAGAGAAAGTCGCGAGCAATGGCGCGATCCCAGTCGCGACGGCAGACTTCCTGTTCGCCTTCGTACGCGCGCAAGCTCGCCTCCAGCAGGAAGGCATCGCGCGTGCAGGACAATCGCATTCGGGTCTCGATACGGATTTGCCAGGCCTCCCGCGACATTGTCTGGGTCCGCTGCAGCTCGGCGACTGCACTGAGCGGATCGTTCTCCTCGACGTGATACTGCCATTTGCCCTTTGCGCCCAATTCCAGGTCGATCCGGTCGATGCGCTCGACGCGCATGTCGCCGCGACGCAACATCGTCGGTTTCTCAGGTGGCGCCGACTCGGGGCCGGGCAGCGGCGACAGCAGCGCGTCGGCAGCCGACGGCGGGCGGACCGGCAGATCGAGCGCGCCGCCGGAAATCAGCAGTGTCGCCTTCTCAGGACAAGGCCAGATCATCGGCCAGTAAGCGGTGGATATCGCAAGCCGCACCCGGTGGCCGGCCGGGAACACGGAGCCGGCATCGTTGAGCTGGATGCGCACGCGGTAGCGCTCTCCGATCGCCAGCAGTTCGGGTTTTTCATGTCCGTTGCGGCGCGTGAGGTTGAGCACGCCAAAGCTGACGCGCAGCGATTCCCCGGACGGATGCACATCGCATAATCGAACCACCAAGTTTGCCATCGGCCGGTCGGACGCGACATCGAGCGTGACGATCGCCGCGCCCAGGAGCTCGATCGGCGCATCGAGCGGCGGCGTCTCGAAAACCAGCGAGCGCAGGTCGTCTTCGCCCTGGTCACCCGCCTGATCGTGCCCACGACCGAAAGGAACCCAGTTTCCTCCGCACTTGCCGACGGTCTGCGGCGAGCACACGGCGCGAGCAGTCAAAGACGCGGTTTCGTCTCGCAGGCCCTCATCGGTCAAGAACAGCCGCCGGGGTGTTATTCCTGGCGATGGCCACGACGATTCTGCGATCCACCGGCCCGGCAACGTCTCATGATGCGACGCAGGCCTCACGCTTTCCATCATCCAGGCGCGCAGCATGGGTTCATCCATCACGCCGGTGTCGATACCCTTCAGCCAGTAGTCCCACCACCGCAGCATCTCTTGGAGGAATCCAACCTGCGGGCCGGGAAGCGCGAAATGCGGATAGGCGTGCGCCCACGGCCCGATGAGACCCTTGCGCGGCACCGTCAGGCCCGCGAGCAGGCGCGGAATTGTATTCGTGTAGGCATCGGTCCAGCCGCCCACGGCGTAAACCGGACATTGGATCGCGCTGTAATCCTCGCACACCGAACCGCGTTTCCAGTAAGAATCACGCCGCTGGTGCTGCAGCCAGATTTCGAAGAAGAGCGGTGCGTTCGCCAGGCGCTCCAGCCACGTCGCTCGCCAGCCCTCTCCGACAAGCAGCGGATCGGGCGGCAGGCACATCGTGCCGAAAAAGAAGAACGCCCATTCAAGCCCGGCCGTAATAAGCGTGCCCCCCATGTAGTGGGCGTCATCGGCATACCGGTCATCACTCGAACAGATGGTGACGATCGCCTTGAGCGCCGGAGGACGGCGCGCCGCAATCTGCAGTCCATTGAACCCGCCCCAGGAGATGCCCATCATCCCCACCACGCCGCTGCACCAGGGCTGCGCCGCCAACCACGCTATGACCTCCACGCCATCGGCCAGCTCTTGCTCCGAGTACTCGTCTGACAGCAGGCCCGCGGACTCGCCGCTGCCGCGAATGTCGACGCGAACGCCGGCGTAGCCGTGGCCGGCCAGGTAAGGATGAGTCAGCGCGTCCCGTTCGTATGTACCGTCGCGCTTACGGTATGGCAGATATTCCAATATTGCGGGCACAGGGTTGCGTTTGGCGTCGTCCGGCAACCACATGCGTGCGGCGAGCGTCGTGCCGTCTTTGAGCGGTATTAGTATGTGCTCGATCACCCGCACCGAGCGTGGGAAGGTGGTGACAATCACTGAAACACTCCGTTGACAAGAAAACCGGGAAGGTGAGGCGCAACTATGCGCGGGTCAAGTTAGCCAATCCGTACTGTCTCAAGCCGCAACGATGGGCATTTCTGCATCGAGTAAAATGACCGTGAAGTCTGCGACATACCTGCCGACCCGAACCTGCTAAGGATAAGCCGCGGGTTCAGATCGGGTGGCGCGTCCGGAACGGCCGCACCGGCAGGAACTCGGCCCGGCTGAAATCCCGCAACGGCGACCCCATTGGCCTTGGGTTGCAGGCGCGGCCGATCCTGAGATGGTCGGTAGGTTCGCCGGCTGGTGCGCCTTTCGGCAGCGGCAATCGACAACCACGCGAACTTCGTCACCGTCGAGGGCGGAACAAATACGCGACATCCGCGTTAGGTTGC
The DNA here is from genome assembly GCA_963833665.1 of uncultured Alphaproteobacteria bacterium. Taxonomy (GTDB): domain Bacteria; phylum Pseudomonadota; class Alphaproteobacteria; order Rhizobiales; family Xanthobacteraceae; genus BOG-931. The sequence continues at coordinate 126,101 of CAWHZA010000074.1, forward strand.
GTTCGACGTGCTCAACGTCGTGAGCGGCAGTTTATGACCTCCACCGGCTTATGACCTCCTCCGGCGGAGCGCACCGCGTTCTGAATCTCGTCGTCGGGCTGCAGAGTGGAGCGAAGGGTTTCCAGGTTTGATACCTTTCGCGCGGAGATATTGCCGAGGTACTCCGGCAGAGCTGCTGCTTTGCCGTCGCTCTATCTGCTGGAAGAAGAGTGGACAGCGCTATGGCGAGAACCTACCGTGAGATTGCAATAGAGGAAATGCTGGGAACCGTCGAAGAAGCGATGAGTCAGGTTATTGACTGGTGGGGAGACCTGCCGCCGCCGATGAAAGAAGCGATCGAGCAGTTTCGCACCCAACTTGGGGCGGCAATTGATTCCGTGGAATTTGTCAGAAGGGCACTCGACCGACAAGTACACGAAACTGACCACGGGAAAGGCCCTGCCTGATGTTTGCTGCGGCGCATGAGCCAGGTTATGGCACATCTCGGAATTCCGGCAATGAGTGCTTTCGCGCCGCTATTAAAGTCTTTGCGGACATAAATAGCGTCGACCTAAGCGGCCGGATCTATGAGTACAAGACCTTACAGCTTTCCATCGAAGGTGCAATATAGCCTAAGAGATTCCAGTTTCACCTCTTGCAGCAGGATCGACCTTACTCGCCAGGAGTGACCTTCATGTTTGGTCGCGATAGCTCCGTTGTCAAAAAAGCCGTTGTTGGCGTTCTTGTCTGTGTCGTTCACTGTGGCGCGGCCGTTGCGCAAGGTTCGGTGCCGGCGCCGGCGGTGACGGTGAGCCCGGTGGTTAGCCGCCAAGTGACGGAGACGGCCGATTTCGTCGGCCGCGTGGTCGCGATCAATAAAGTCGATGTCGTCGCGCGTGTCCCCGGTTTCATCGAGGAACGCAATTTCACCGAAGGTCAGCAGGTCAAGACCGGCGATCTTCTCTTCCGCATCGAGCAGGATACCTACAAGGCGGCCGTCGATCAGCAGAAGGCCAATGTCGCCAAGGCGAAGGCGACCGAGGTGAACGCCGCACTACAGCTCCATCGCGGCAAGGAGCTCATCCACAACCAGACCATTCCGCAATCCACGCTCGACCAGAGGGAGGCGGACGAAGCGGCCGCCCAAGCCGAAGTCCTGCAGGCCGAGGCGCTGCTGCAGCAGGCGCAGATCAATCTCGGCTACACCGAAATCCGCTCCCCGATAGATGGACGCGTCGGGCTGGCAATATTCACCGTGGGGAACCTGGTCGAGCCATCGTCGGGAAAACTCGCCACGATTGTCAGCCAGGATCCGATCTACGTGACGTTTCCGGCAAGCGAGCGCGACGTCATCGCGTACAGGCACCGGCTCGCCGAGTCGGGCGGCATAAATCAGCACCTGCCCGTTCATATCAAACTGCCGGACGGGACCATCTATGGTCATCCCGGCCTCACCAACTTTCTCGACGTCCAGGTCGAGACCAACACCGACACCGTGATTGTGCGCGCGGAATTTCCAAACCCGGACGGTCTCCTCGTTCCGGGCGGGATCGTCGGGGTCGGGGTGGACACTGGGCCACCGAAGTGGGCACTGCTGGTTCCGCAATCCGCTATCCAGCTCGACCAGGCCGGCCACTTCGTCCTGGTGGTCGATGGCGCAAAAAAGGTCGAGCTGCGGCGGGTGACGACGAGCGTCGAGCTAGGTCGCAATGTCGTCGTGACCGACGGTCTCAAGGAGGGCGAACTGGTCATCGTCGAGGGAATTCAGAAGGTCCATGCCGGCCAGGTGGTGTCGGCAAACGTCGCGCCGAGTAACTGAAGCCGATGTTTTCCGGCATATTCATCGACCGGCCGCGATTTGCGATCGTGATTGCCGTCGTTATTACGTTGGCCGGCTTGATTGCCATCAGGTCGATCCCGATCGCGCAATTCCCCGACATCGTGCCGCCGCAGGTTTCTCTGACGGCGAACTATCCCGGCGCCGATCCGGAGGTGGTCGAGAACACGGTGGCGCAGCCGATCGAGCAGCAAATCAACGGCGTCGACAATGCGCTCTACTATCAGTCGGCCAGCGGCTCCGACGGCAGCTATACCCTCACCGTGACCTTCGCGCTGGGCACCGACCCCGACATCAATACGGTCAACGTGCAGAACCGGGCCAGTCTGGCGATACCGCAGCTTCCGATCGAGGTTTCACGCGCCGGCCTCTCGGTCCGCAAGAAATCGGCGGCTCTGCTGCAGGTCGTCAATATCTACTCGCCAAAGAATACCCTCGACGCCATCTATCTCAGCAACTATGCGACCATCAATGTCATCGACCCCCTGGCGCGAATCAAGGGCGTCGGGCAGGTGGTTCTGTTCGGACCGCTCGACTATTCACTGCGCATCTGGCTCGATCCGGATCGCCTGACCGAACTCAATCTGACGCCCAACGACGTTATTGCGGCGGTGCAGACCCAGAACGTTCAAGCAGCACTCGGTCGCGTCGGTGCCGCGCCGATTACGAACGATCAGCAATACCAGATCACGATAAAGACCAAGGGCCGACTGACGACCCCGGAGGAGTTCGGCGCCATTATCGTGCGCGCCAATGCCGCCGGCTCCGTCGTGCGCGTCAGCGACGTGGCGCGAATAGAAATGGGCGCTAGAACCCAGGACCGTTACAGCCGCTTCAACGGCGCGCCGGCTGCCGCGCTCGGCATCTATCAGTCGCCCGGATCCAACGCCATCGATGTCGCGAAGCAAATTCGCAACACGATGGCCAACTTGGCAACGCGCTTCCCGTCCGATCTCAGCTACGATGTGTTCTTCGATTCAACGGTCTTCGTCAGTGCGACGATCGATGAAGTCGTGCGCACGCTCGCTATCGCCATCGTGCTGGTGGCTTTGGTGGTCTTCGTGTTTCTCGGCAAGTTGCGGACGACGCTGATCCCGCTGATCGCAGTGCCGGTTTCCATTGTTGGCACCTTCGCGGTGTTGTTGCTCATCGGCTATTCGGCCAATACGGTCTCCCTGCTGGCGCTGGTGCTGGCGATCGGCATCGTTGTCGATGATGCCATCGTCGTCGTCGAGAACATCGAGCGGGTGATCGAGGAGGAGCCGGACGTTTCGGTGCCCGACGCGTGCAAGAAGGCGATGGCCGAGATTACCGGCCCGATTCTCGCTATCACCTTCGTGCTGCTGTCGGTTTTTGTGCCCGTCGCCTTCATCCCCGGGATCAGCGGCCAGCTGTTCCGCCAATTCGCCGTCGCAGTATCGGTCGCGATGCTGATCTCGGCGCTCAATGCCCTGACGTTGAGCCCGGCGCTCTGTGCGGTGCTTTTGACCCGCGGTCAGACAGTCCGCGGCCCGATGCGCTACGTGCTGGGGGCGATCGACGGAGTACGAGGCGGGTATGTCGCAGCGGTGCGCCGGCTGGTGCGCGTAGCGGTTCTTGCCGTCGTGGTCGTCGCCGGCGTGCTGGCGGCCTCCGTGTGGTTGTTCGGCAAGATCCCGCAGAGCTTTTTGCCGGATGAGGACCAGGGCGCCATCTTCGCGTCGCTGCGTCTTCCGGAAGGCGCCTCGGTCAATCGGACGGAAGCGGTCGTCAAGCAGGTCGAGGATATCGTCCGGCCGATCCCGGGAGTGCAAGGCGTCCTGTCCGTGGTCGGCCTGAACTTCATCGACTATGTCGCATCGTCGAATCAGGCCTTCTTCGTCATACGGCTCAAGCCCTATGAGGAGCGCACCGATCGGTCGCAAAGCGCCGGGGCGATCATCGCGCGCCTGCGGCCGCAGTTGGCGGCGATCCAGGGGGCTGTCGGATTTCCGTTCAACCTGCCGCCGATCCTCGGTTTGGGCAACACCGGCGGCTTTCAATATGTGCTGGAGGCTCTGCAGGGGCAGTCGCCTTCCGACCTGGCTGCGGTGCTGCGCGCGCTCCTGGTCGCCGCCAATGGCCAGCCCGAGCTTGCCGGCGTGTACAGTACCTACGCGGCCGACACGCCGCAGATTTACCTCGACATCGATCGTGACAAGGCACAGGTGCTGGGTGTCAAGATCAGCGACATTTTCAACGCCCTGCAGTCGACGCTGGGCACGTTCTACGTCAACGACTTCAACGTCTTTGGACGCACATGGCAGGTCAACATCCAGGCGGACACGCCGTTTCGCAAGCGTACCGAGGACATCGATCGCATCTATGTCCGCAACGCGCAAGGCGGGGAAGTCCCGATCCGGGCGCTGGGCGTGGCGAAGCTCGTTCAGGGGCCGCAAACCGTCGTGCGCTACAATGGCTATCGCGCCGCGGTGGTGAACGGGGCCGCCAAGCCCGGCTTCAGCTCGGGCCAGTCGCTCGCCGCGATGGAGCGGACGTCGCGAGCAACCCTTCCGGCGGGCTACGGCTTCGAATGGACCGGCACGGCGTTTCAGGAAAAGGCAGCAGGAGGGCAAACCGGCATCGTACTCGGCCTGGCTATCCTGTTCGCTTATCTGTTCTTGGTTGCGCTTTACGAGAGCTGGAACGTTCCGGTTCCCGCTCTGCTGTCGGTCAGTGTTGGAATTCTCGGCGCGCTTGTCGCGCTTTTCATCGCCGGACTGAGCTTTGACGTCTATGCGCAGATCGGTCTCGTGGCGCTGATCGCGCTCGCCGCCAAGAACGGCATCCTGATCATAGCGTTCGCGGTGGAGCAGCGACAATCCGGAAAGGATATCAACACCGCCGCCATCGAAGCCGCCTCCTTAAGGTTTCGACCGGTGATGATGACGAGCTTTGCCTTCATCTTCGGGCTTTTTCCGCTCGTCATTGCGCAGGGCGCCGGCGCCACCACTCGCCATGCCGTGGGTACGCCGGTGTTCGGTGGCATGATTGCCGCGTCTGTCTTTGGCATTTTCCTGATCCCCCTGCTCTTCGTCCTGACGGAACGCGTACGTCGGTGGAGACAAGAGACCAAGCATTAGCCGCCGGCGCCCTACCAATCGTCGGTTCCAAAGGAATGTCAGTGGTGGTGGTACGGCGGCAGCAGCAGGTTCTGGTCCGGCTTTGGGTCCGGATGCAAAAGCGTCCCGGTGCCGGGGTTGTTGTCCGGTATCGTCTGGCTGTTTGAGCCAGGCGCACCACCCACCTTGGCAAGTTCAGAGTGGGTTAACTCCGCCGACAGCGCATTGATGTTCGACACGATGTCGGTGTTTCCCGCATGCCCGAGTCCGGCGTTACTTGGTCCCTGAAGGAACGCCGGCGTCAGTGTACCCAACGTTTTTTGGTGGGTGACCTGCACCGGTTGTGGGTCCCCCGTCGGCAGGCTCCCCGGCGAGAACTCACCGGCTAGCCCGGTCGGTCCAGCATGGAGATGCCCCCCGGTGGGACCGCTCAGGCCAGTCGGACCGGTGCCCGCGCCGGCCGCTCCGGTCGGCCCAACGGGGCCAGTAGCACCGGTGGGTCCCGCCGGTCCCCTCGCACCAGTTGCACCCGTGCTTCACGCCGGTCCCCTTGCGCCGGTCGCGCCAGTGGCTCCCGCCGCCCCCGTGTGCCCGGTTGCCCCAGTCGCGCCGGTTGCCCCGGTCTGACCCTTCGCTCCCGTCGCTCCCGTCGCACCCGTGTGTCCGGTTGCGCCTGTCGCACCAGTCACGCCGGTTGCCCCAGTCTGACACAGGTACTCGCGGCTTCTGCGCAGCTCAGTGTAGATGCATCGCCGACGAGGTCTTGGCGGGGTCACACGTCTTGGCGGGGCACATGCCCACCTTGAGTCTGTAGCGAGGACGCGTTAAATTCGTTGTGGGGATCAGTGCGTATTGAGGCATGGTGAAGAGATCATTGCGTATTGAAGCAACTACAAGGATAGGATCGCGGTTTGCAACTGCGGCGGTCGCAATCAAACAGCGTTTCGCGGTAGTATGATAAGGTTCTATTTGTTTCGGTTCACCAGCGGGTAGGAGCATCCGGCAAAGTTGAAAGCGGTCTTCTTGAGAAATATCGGCGATCTTGCCGCGCACTTCCTCTTGTCGTCGAAGCGCCGTTTGCGATCTTCCATTTCCGGGCGCAGGTTGGCGCGAGTGTCGAACCAGAAGCGCGCGTGGCGTCCTGACTCCTGACTCCTGTCGCCGGAGGTGTCGAGATAGTGCAGCCGGTCAGAAAGACGGCTGAGCGCATCGGCATACACCGACGAAGTCTGCCCAGGCTGCAAGCACCCGAGAATGATATGCGCGCGGTCAAGACCCCGCGCCGCAGTCTTGGACATAACGGAGGATGGCGCGCTGCCAAGAAAGATGGTGCGCGGAGCGGCGGGCGGTTCCCACCTGGCCCTCCCGCCCCCACCAGGGCTGTGGATCGGATCGGGCCAATTTGCGCCCCAGGATTTCCCCCGCCGAGCCCCCTTGGTGCCTCATTTGGGCGCGCACAATTCGCACCGGGGAAGGGGAATGTCGGGAAACTGAAAAGACTTTGTCTGTTGTGCTCATGAGCGAGCCTCGGTGATCGCCCGACTTCCAGCCGCGGACCGTGCTCGCGTTTTTTCAGCAAACAGATCGATGACAATGACTGCCGAGGCCGCGCGGCTACTGGAATGGTCTCAGCGTGCTGCGCGACCGATCGCCAATACCCCCGCATTGACTAAGAGGACGGCTGGACCTCATTGGGCGCGACCATGAAAGCGCTCGAGGTGCAGGATATTCCTTGGAATTGGGGAGGAAGAAAGTGTCGATTTGTAAGTGCTTACATGCTGGTTAAACGATGCATGGACCGCTCGAGGTGGCGCGCGGCCGCCTTCCTTTGCGCACTCTTCATGACAACAACGATGACTGTGCCAGACTCGGCACGCGGCGAGGGACTCTTCGATTTCCTATTTGGCGGCTTCATGCGGCAAGGGTCGCCGCCCGAGACAAACGCGCGTACGTCTCCGTCGCCCGGGGTCGATCGAGTGGCACCACCCCCTCTGGGCCACGAGAGCGTTAATGGGGGCGGCAGCATCGGCCATTCCGTTGCATTCTGCGTCCGGCTGTGCGACGGGCATCACTTCCCGATTGAGCAAATGATTTATGGGACAGCCACCGAAACCTGCAGAGCAATTTGCCCTTACAGCAAAACCAAAATCTTCTTCGGTAGCGAGATCCGCAGCGCCGTCGCCAAAGACGGACAGCGCTACGCCGACCTCGAAACCGCGTTCGCGTACCGCAAGCAACTGGCACCCAACTGCACTTGCAACGGCAGGGATGTGTTGGGCCTCACTTCATTAAACGTGAAAAATGATCCTACTTTGCGACCCGGCGACATCGTCTCGACGGTGGACGGACTTTTGGCTTTTGCCGGCAAATCCGAACAAGGCGCAGTATTCACGCCGGTCAATCCGGCCGTGCTTCCTGCCAACCTGCGCCCTGGAACCTCGCAGCCGGCGCCTCCGCAGAGCACGGAGCCGCCCGTAGAAGATGATCCTGGAACGATTTTGCCATTGGAGAAAAAGCAACTTCAGAACGCAGCACCCGCGGCAGCCACCGCAAAATCAGGGCCCCAGATAGCAGATCGTATGCGCCTGGCCGGAGACGCTTGCAGCGGACAAGCATAGACCGTGGAGACTGAATTCCTAGACAGTCTAAAGGCGTCGGCCGGCAGCCCGTTTCGTCTTGAAGGATTCGACGGAAAGTCGCTGCATACGTCCATCTCGATGATGAGCCGGGACAGCGCGCGGCGCATCGCCGCCAATCGCCGGGCTGCCGCCTGCCCCTTCAGATACCCTTGTAGTATCTGGCCTTTTCTACAGGCGACATATGCACAACAGATTGTTAACCCGGTCGAACATATTCTTTCATTCGAATGACATGAGCAGGCGTTCTGGAGGAGTAAATGCCGATGGACACCAGCCTATCAGAAGAGATTGCTGAGAAATCGCTATCCGCGAAGTCGACGGAGGAGACCGAAATCGGTGCTCCAACAGACCAGGACAATCCGAAGCTCCCCACTAAAGCCGAGCATCGAGCCGAAAGGATCAGATCCTCAGTTGCGCGTCTGACGTCAAGTTCGATCAGTGAACTGGAAGGACTGACCTCCGAACTCAACGCTCTGCAGGAGTTCCTAAAGGCTGAGACCGATCGTGTGCAGCGTGAAGTCGAAAGCGCTTTGGCAGGCCTTAGAATCATCATCGAGACGATTTCGCCGTGGAAAAGCATTCAAGCCTCTGTGGCAACTCCGCGAAGAGAGGGCCTGAACGGGTTGAAGGGCAGTAAACGCCTCTCCGAAGGGTGAACTGACCCACGCCCTCCGCAGCTTGAAACGCCGCTCCTCAGGAGTTTTTCCGTAAGCCGGGTGCGGCGCAACACGCATTGCCCATTTTGGAATGCACTGCACACTTGACGGCTTGACTTAAGCTCTCGCTTAGGAGCGGAATACCAGTGGGATGTCGGGGCGCGCCAGGGAGGAGCGCCATGTACCCTATCAGCGTACAGGTTCGTGAGTGTCGTCAGTACGCGGAGCATTGCGCCCAGAACGCGCAGAAGCAATCTGATCCGCAAGTTCGCCAAAGCTATCTAGAAATGCAGAGACGCTGGCTGAGCCTCGCCTGCAGCTACGAGTTCTCAGAACGGCTCGAATTTCTTTCTTCGGTCGAAATAAAAAACAGAGAAGTGCGGTCCATAATCGAAGCTCACGAATAAATTAGCCGTCTGGGTTGTCCCGATCCACGCCTCCGATTACGCATTCCATCAGTGGCATGCCGGCCTTTTCTGCTGCCCTTGGATCCTTCGACGCGAAGTCCTCCTAAACCGGAGTGGTAGACGGATAGGGCGGGCCGGCGCCGATTCTGCCATCGCGCCGCAGACCGGGCGGACGCTTGCGTCATTAGCCGATGGAGGGCGTCCTGAGCTCGCGACCGACACCGATTGACCGCATGACATGGCAAGCCATGACAGCCGTTCTTACGATCTTTACGTTTTTGCCTACCTCTGCGTTTGCCGGTCTGGATGGCATCAATTGGCACTCCGAACAGGATTATATCAGCGCGCATGGCAGATTGGAGCTCACGAGCAACAGCAAATTTTGCACATTCATCGACAAGCTGGAATGCAAAGTTAGAGAGCCCGGCAAGCTGCCGATATATTATCTTTTAGAATGCGATCGAAATCGCCGCATTTGCGAGGCAGTGAGCGCAAAACTTTTGCGTGGTGAACCGTGGCTGGTAAAACAAGAATATCGGATTACCGAATGGGATGCCGGGCACGTGTCTGCAAGCATGAAGGACCCTCCATATCAATGTTTGGTAGCGGGACTGCGAATCGATTTGGATGGCCGAGAGGTGGTTTTCACGGAAACCTACACAAAGAGCATCGAAAATGATGCCTTCTGCGTTCCGGAAAATGTTGGGCACACGACCACCTACAAATTGGAAAATTATTGACTTGGGTGCTCCCCCCGCGGCGGTTGCGTAAGTTACGCGCTTGCGAGGTAAAGCAGACGCCACGCGCGGGGCGGCTAAGGCGAGGCACCCTACCTGCCCGGCGAAGGGCGTCTTTGGGCGCTAGTCGGAGCTTTAATTTTATCGAGCCGAATTCCAGACCGGCGGTTCGTCCCCAAGTTCCGGGGCACTACCTAGATTAGCGGCTTGGGCCTGATATTCTCTCGCCATCCGCCACAGTTCGTCTGCCACGTCTCGGGTCGTCGCTATACGTGAATTGCGGGCGCATAGTCTCGCAAGCTCGACCAGATCGTCGTAGGTCAGCATGGCTGGTTCCTTTGACGGTTCAGGGAAGCGAATTGCCGACCTGCGCGCTGTGATGAACATCACGCTTTGCGGGATCTCGGGATCTATTAGTGCGTTCGGGTTTACGACGGACGCGGAAGTCGACGGTGTTCAGAGCGCCGGTAGGACGAAGCGGCGGCAGCTTGACGCGTATGCCCGAGCTTCTCGCGCTAGCTGTGAGCTTTCATCAGGTTGTCCATCCGGTCTGGCCGAGTTGCGAGGCTTCAGCGATTCTCGGGAGGACCGATGAACGTCCACAAGAATGCCCGGCTCACGCCGCTTGATAGAGCGCGGATTGTACGGCCGCGGACAGTTCGCAAGCGGGTTGATCGTTATCGCCGCGAAGGATTGACAGGTTTGCAGGATCGCTCGTCCCGGTAGTGTCCTTGAACACAGCCACAAGCCGGTTCAAACATCATCCTTTCCAGGTCTTGAAGTCGTTCTCGACGTCGGCCGATGCGATCTGGGCGGCCCCATGCAACCAATCGTCTGCTTGGCGGGCGAGGTGGGAGGTAATTGCCCCTGCCTGCTGGTCGGCCGCATGGATTGCCCCGAGATCAAATCCCATGGCGCTGAAGAGATTGATGTGCAGATCGAGATGGTCGTCGTCGTTATGCAGATCTATCTTGCGCGAATCGGCGGCTAGTCGCCGGCAGACGAACCCATTCCGAACATCGAGCCATGGGTCTGGCGACCGGAATTGCCCGGTCGAGAGCTCGAGAAATCGCGACGGCGTCGGCCCCCCGGCATGGGCCCATTCCCAGGCCGATGGCACGAGCGCCTTCGCCTCCCGCGCCACGTGGCCACCGCGCCAGACGGCCAAAGCCGCGAAGCGCGGGCGTCCGAGGCTACCCATTCCCTTTTTATACACCGGGGCGATCTTTGAGATCGGCACTCCGTCTGGCATGCTCATTTCGAGACCAGCAACAGCGGGCGCAGGCGCGCTGGCAGCCGCAAGGTCGTACAATTTTTTCCAGAATTTTTCCCGCTTCCGGTCCGAAACCCCGACATATTCCCGCATCCAGGTTTCCTGCTCATCAAGTAGGGTGGGCCGCGGCGCGGCAAGCCCCTGTGCATAGCCTTTCGCGATAGCGGCCGCCGCGTCCTGATTGCTGACGCCGGACAGACGCGCGAGGCAAATACTCGTAGCCAGCCGCACCAGGTCGAATGGATAGGGGATCAATGCTGCTTCATCGAAATCGTTGACACCCCAGACCAGTCGACCCTCATTGTCCCGCCAGGTACCAAAATTTTCGACATGGGTGTCACCAACCGAGAGCACCGGCGGCGCCTCCGCGTACTGCGGAAGCAGTGTCTCGATCCGCTTCGCCCATCGAAAGAAGGTCGCGCGGAGAAAGACGAATGCATCAACGGTCATCTGATCGTGCTTATATTGGAGATCCGCTTCAACAACCTCGCATCCGATATGAGCGCACTGCTCGCGCAGCCAGTCCTCGAATGCGGCACTATCATCTTTGAACGCCATGAGCGGAATTGCCCCGCTGAATGTTGAAGAGGAAGGCAGGCGTTGCGCGCCTTGTGCCGCTAGTCGGGCTTTCGGAAGCACTTGTAGGAGATATGCGGGTCCATTCGGTTGTTCCCGTTCAAGGCATCCGCGGTGCGCTCACAGTCTTGGAGGCTTCTGTAGGACCGCTTACCCGCATCGGGGCGCGAACACCCGTCTGGAAACCGCGGGTGACCGTGAAAGCAGGTCATGATCTTGTAGTTGTCGCTGGCCCTGCTCGGGACCGAGGAGAAAGCGACGGAGAGAGCAACACTGATCGTGATAAGGGACTTGTTCATGACACGCCTCGATCTTAGTGACGTGGAGCTGCCAACAGTTGGCGTTCATGTTCGCACAAAAACGCGTCGGCGACTTGCAGACTATCGCTATGAGCCAAAGGCAAGGTCGTAAAGCTTCGCCGACGCGCCGCGTGGGGCGGTAGGCTCAAGATTAGGGTGCTTTCCTGGTGCTTTCCCCGAGCGACGGGCGTGACCTCACCCCGAAAATCGGCCACTGAATAGTTACTACAACTCAATATTTTAAGTGGTGGAGCCAGGCGGAGTCGAACCGCCGACCTCTTGAATGCCATTCAAGCGCTCTCCCAACTGAGCTATGGCCCCGATCGGATGACGGAAGACGCAGGACAGACGGAAGATCGGCGACGAGCGGCGCGCGTCGGATGACGGAGCGTTTGCTCCATCTGTCGTCCGTCCTCGGTTCTCCGGCTAACCTTCCTCCTCGTTCTCGATGTCGCTGCCGATGATGTCGGTGACGTCGGCGTCCTCTTCCTCCTGCTCCTCGATGAAGGCGGCGTCATCGAGGGTCTCGTCCATCTCCACCTCTTCCTCGATATCCCCTTCGGTGGTCTCGCCCGGCTTCTTCGCGCCCTGCGCCTCGGCGTCGGCCTCCTCGAGAGAGACGAATTCGGCCTCCGGCGCCTCGGGCGCGGCGGCTTCCTCGACCGGAGCGGCGCTGCGCGGCACCGGAGCGGGCGCAGGCTCGGGCCGCGCGCGTGACACCGGCGGTGCTTCCACCGGCACAATCTTGCCCGTATAGGGCGAGATTATCGGTTCCTTGTTGAGATCGTAGAACTTGCGTCCGGTTTCAGGGCAGACACGCTTGGTCCCGAGTTCAGGCTTTGCCACGGGCGAAATCCTTCGATTTTGGCTGTCTCACTTGGCTAGTCGGGGCACGCCTGTCAATAGCGGATTGCCCGTGCCATACCGCTCTCCCGAGACACCCCTCCTGATCTGCGCGCCGCTGGGCCGGGCGCTTCCACGCGCGGTTCCGGGAGGCTGGCGCCGGCGCCTTGCCGGCACGAACAAGCGATGGAGGGAACGACCGTGACCGACAACGGGCCCTATCCCCACCTGTTCTCGCCATTGCGCATCAGGCACACGACGATCCCGAACCGGGTCATGTTCGCGCCCGTCTGTCCGACCTGGGTGCGCAGCCCGCATGAGGGCGTCTTCACCGAGCAGGCCGTCGGCTATTACGAAGAGCGCGCCAGGACCGGCATCGGCATGATCATTCTCGGCGGTCACCTCATCAACAAGGACACGATCTATACGCCGCTCGGCTTTCCCGGCCTTTGGAACGACGCGCAGCTCGAGGGCCTGGCCAATGTGGCGCGGGCGGTCAAGCGGCACGGCTGCGCGCTCGCCGTGCAATTACTGCACCTCGGGCTGCGCTCGCCGACGCCCTTTCTCAAGACCGATCCGGCGCGTCACCCGGACGAGTACAACTCCTACATGCTCGCTCCGAGCCAGTTGCCGGCGGGAGAAATTCCCGGCGGGCCGACGCCGAAGGAGCTCGAGGAACACGAGATCGAGTACATCCTGCAGTGCTACGAGGATGCGGCGCGGCGCGCCATCTCCGCCGGTCTCGACGGCATCGAGTTCCACATCGCCCACGGCTACCTGCCCTGGCAGTTCCTGTCGCCGTTCTACAACCACCGCAGCGACCGCTGGGGCGGATCGTATGAGAACCGCCTGCGCTTTTCGCTCGAGGCGATGCGGCGCATCCGCAAGCGCATCGGCGACCGCCCGTTCCTCGGCTATCGCATCAATTCCACGTCGTTCTGGGAGGGCGACCTCGAGATCGAAGACATCAAGCGCATTCATGCCGATTTCGAGAAGGAGCTCGACATCGACTATGTGAGCGTGTCGGCCGGCGTGCATCACTCATGGATCCACACGCCGATGACCTTCGAGGAGGGTTGGGAGCGAGAATATACGCGGGCGATCAAGTCGGTCGCGACCAAGCCGGTCCTGCTGGTCGGGCGGGTCAGCCACCCCGGCGTTGCCGAAAACCTGCTCGCCTCGGGCGATGCCGACGCCATCCTGCTCGCCCGGCAGATGATCGCCGACGAGCAGTGGATGACCAAGGTCAAGGAGGGGCGGGTAAGCGACATCCGCCGCTGTGTCGCCGCCAACTATTGCTGGCGGGCGGTGATCCGCGGCAGCCGCGTGCAATGCGCCTACAATCCGGTGGTCGGACGCGAGGCGGTCTGGGGCGCGAGCTCGATGACCAAAGTTTCCGCTCCCAGGCGCGTGCTGGTCATTGGCGCCGGAGCCGCCGGCCTCGAATACGCCCGCGTCGCGGCCGCGCGCGGCAACGAGGTTGTTGTCCATGAGCGCGAGGAAGCGGTGGGCGGACACGTTCGCGCCTACGGCGCTCTGCCCAACCGCCAGCAATACGGGACGATCGCGACGTGGCTTGCCGAGCAGGCGAGGGGCAACGGCGCGACCATCAAGACCGGCAGCCCGGTGACGGCGGACAATCTTGACGCCGTGCTTGCAGTGCTGCGGCCGCACCACGTGGTCGTCGCCACGGGTGCGCGCTATCGCCGCGACGGCTTTCAGGGCCAGACCGGAAAGCCGCTGCCCGGCTGGGAGACGGGCAATTGCGTGACCTGGGACGAGGTCGCGCTCGACAAGGTGAAGGTCTCGGGCGAGGTGCTGGTGGTCGACGAACTCGCCGACGTCGCCGCGCCGCTGACGGCGGTGAAACTGGCGAAGCTCGGCGCCAGGGTCAGGCTGCTCACCAAGTGGCCGATGATCGGCTGGGAGACGGCGGCCGAAGTGTACCTGCACTGGATCTTGACCTACCTCTACGAGGCCGAAGTCGAGATGATCACCGATCATGCCGTGAAGAGCATCAACGGCGCCGAGGTGGAAATTGCCAACATCTACCAGCCGTCGCGAACGCGCCCGGTCAGCGCCGATGCGATCGTGATGGCGACGGCGCGCTCTTCGGAGAACGCGCTTTACCATTTGCTGCGGCAGCGCGGCGTGAGCGTCGAGGCGATCGGCTGCGCCGTCGCGCCGCGCACGGTCTATGAGGCGACGCTGGAAGGCCATCGCGCCGCGCGCAAGCTTGGCGCCGCGCAATGGGAGCGGAGCGCGCACGCCGCGCTGCAAACTCAGATGTCGGCATGACGCTCCGCCGCGCCCCGTGATAGAGGAGCGCGCTGGAGTTTTGCCCATGCACGCCGAGCCGACCCCGCTCACGGCCTCCCGTTCCGGCCCGCTCAAGGGCCGCGTGCGCGTGCCTGGCGACAAGTCGATTTCGCATCGGGCGCTGATCCTCGGCGCCCTGGCAGTCGGCGAGACGCGGATCGGCGGCCTGCTCGAAGGCGAGGACGTGCTCAACACCGCCAAGGCGGTGCAGGCGCTCGGCGCTCAGGTCGAAAGGAGCGGCGCCGGCGAATGGAGGGTCCGCGGCGTCGGCGTCGGGGGCTTCGCCGCGCCCGCGCAAAAGCTCGATTTCGGCAATTCGGGGACCGGGTGCCGTCTGATGCTCGGCGCCGTCGCCGGCTGCCCGATTACCGCGACCTTCGATGGCGACGCCTCCCTGCGCCGGCGTCCAATGCGCCGGGTGCTCGATCCGCTGGAACGCATAGGAGCGCGCACGCTGGCGGCGACCGACGGGCGCCTGCCGCTCACCGTTGCCGGCGCGCGCGACCCCATCCCCATCGTGTTCGAGCCGCCGGTTCCTTCGGCGCAACTGAAATCGGCCGTTCTCCTCGCCGGCCTCTGCGCCCCCGGCGAGACGGTCGTGATCGAGGCCGAGGCGACGCGCGACCATACCGAGACCATGCTGAGACATTTCGGGGCCGACGTGCGCGCCGCCCCGCACGGGACGAGCGGCCGCCGTATCACGCTCGCCGGCCAGCCCGAACTTGAGCCGCGGCCGATTGCCGTCCCCGCCGATCCGTCTTCGGCCGCGTTCCCGCTGGTTGCGGCGCTGATTGCGCCGGGCACGGACGTGATCCTCGAGGGCGTGATGATGAATCCGCTGCGCGCCGGCCTCGTGGCGACGCTGCGCGAGATGGGCGCCGCCATCGATCCGATTGCAACGCGCGACGAAGGCGGCGAGCAGGTCGCCGATTTACGCGCACGGACGAGTCCACTTAAAGGCGTCGAGGTTCCGGCTTCGCGTGCGCCGGCGATGATCGACGAATACCCGGTGCTCGCCGTGGCCGCAGCCTTCGCCGAGGGGACGACGGTGATGCGCGGATTGAAGGAGTTGCGGGTGAAGGAGTCGGACCGCCTCGCCGCCACCGCCGCGCTCTTGCGCGCAAACGGGGTCGAGGCCGAGATCGATGGCGACGACCTCATTGTCCATGGCATGGGCCGCGCCGTCGGCGGCGGCTTCGTTGTTACTCACATGGATCACCGCATCGCCATGGCCGCGCTGGTCATGGGATTGGCGAGCGAAAAGCCGGTAAGGGTCGATGACGCGAGCTTCATCGCCACGAGCTTCCCGGGTTTCGTCGAGTTGATGCGCGGGCTTGGGGCGAATTTGTCATGATCATCGCCATCGACGGCCCTGCGGCGTCGGGCAAGGGCACGATCGCCAAGCAGATCGCGAGGGTCTACGGGCTGCATCACCTCGACACCGGGCTCATCTACCGGGCCGTCGCCAAGGCTGTGCTCGATGCCGGCCGTTCGCCCGACGATGCGCCGCGCGCGATCGACGCCGCGATCGCGCTCGACCCCACTCAATTCGATGCAATTGCGCTCAAGGCGCAGGTGATCACCGAGGCCGCCTCGGTGGTCGCGGCGATCCCGGAAGTGCGTCAAGCTTTGATGAATTATCAGCGCGAATTCGCGATGCGCCGTCCCGGCGCGGTGCTCGACGGCCGCGATATCGGCACGGTGATCGCCCCCGGCGCCGACGTGAAGCTGTTCGTCGTCGCGACGCCGGAAGTGCGCGCTGCGCGCCGCGTTCTCGAACTCCGCGGGCGGGGCGAGCAAGCCGACGAGGGCGAGGTTCTGGCCGAGCTGTTGCGGCGCGACGAGCGCGATTCGCGGCGCAGCGCCGCGCCGCTCAAGGCCGCTCCCGACGCTCACTTGCTCGATACCACGCATTTGGGTATAGACGCCGCATTCCGGGCCGCCGTTGATATCATCGAGGCCGTCCGAACGGGCCGAAAGCGCAGCTGACCGCGCTTTCGTCATTGGAGGTTCAGCCCGTTCGCTGCTTCGCATGTGCGGCCCCGGACCTGGCTTTGTCCCGATCGTATGGCCTAGGCCCCAACCGCCGGCGCTGCCGGCGGCCGCCGCGCGTTCGGGATCGTTTCATTCAGGGGGTCCGGAGTGTTCATGGCTCAAGTTGCTACCGCCGCGCCGTCGCGCGAAGACTTCGCCAGCATGATCGATGAGTCGTTCAGCGACGGTCACCTGCAGGAAGGGTCCGTCGTCAAGGGGACGGTCGTCGGCATCGAAAAGGACGTCGCGGTCATCGACGTCGGGCTCAAGACCGAAGGACGCGTGGCGTTGCGCGAATTCGCCGGGCCCGGCCGCGCCGCCGAGATCAAGGTCGGCGACATCGTCGAGGTCTATCTCGAACGCGTGGAAAATGCCCTGGGCGAAGCCGTGCTCTCGCGCGACAAGGCGCGCCGCGAGGAAAGCTGGGGCAAGCTCGAGAAGGCGTTCCAGAACAATGAAAAGGTGCAGGGCGTCATCTTCAATCAGGTGAAGGGCGGCTTCACCGTCGATCTCGATGGCGCCGTGGCGTTCCTGCCGCGCTCGCAGGTCGATATCCGGCCGATTCGCGACGTGTCGCCGCTGATGAATAATCAGCAGCCGTTCCAGATCCTGAAGATGGATCGCCGGCGCGGCAACATCGTGGTCTCGCGCCGCACGGTGCTGGAGGAGACCCGCGCCGAGCAGCGGCAGGAGCTGGTACAGAACCTCGAAGAGGGTCAGGTCATCGACGGCGTGGTCAAGAACATCACCGATTACGGCGCCTTCGTCGATCTCGGCGGCATCGACGGACTTCTCCACGTCACCGATATCGCCTGGCGGCGCGTCAATCATCCCTCCGAGGTGCTCAACATCGGCCAGCAGGTGAAGGTCAAGATCATCAAGATCAACCACGAGACCCACCGCATCTCGCTCGGCATGAAGCAGCTGCTCGACGACCCGTGGCAGGGCATCGAGGCCAAATATCCGGTCGGCGCCCGCTTCAAGGGCCGCGTCACCAACATCACCGACTACGGCGCCTTCGTCGAACTGGAGCCGGGCATCGAGGGCCTGATCCACGTCTCCGAAATGTCGTGGACCAAGAAGAACGTGCATCCCGGAAAGATCGTCTCCACCTCGCAGGAGGTGGAGGTGCAGGTGCTTGAGGTCGACCCGGTCAAGCGCCGTATCTCGCTCGGGCTCAAGCAGACCATGCGCAATCCCTGGGAGGTGTTCGTCGAGAAATACCCGGCCGGATCGCTGGTCGAGGGCGAGGTCAAGAACAAGACCGAGTTCGGCCTGTTCCTTGGCCTCGACGGCGACGTCGACGGCATGGTGCACCTGTCCGACCTCGACTGGAAACGGCCGGGCGAGCAGGTGATCGAGGAGTACAAGAAGGGCGACAAGGTCAAGGCGCAGGTGCTCGACGTCGACGTCGAGAAGGAGCGCATCTCGCTGGGCATCAAGCAGCTCGCGGACGACGGCGTCGCCGCCGAGCCCGCGGCGGCCGGCGAACTCAAGAAGGGCGCCGTCGTCACCTGCGAGGTCACGGAGGTCAAGGAAGGCGGCATCGACGTGAAGATCGTCGGCACCGATCTCTCCGCCTTCATCAAGCGCTCGGAGCTTGCCCGCGATCGTTCCGAGCAGCGGCCCGATCGCTTTGCCGTCGGCCAAAAGGTCGATGCCCGCGTCATCCAGTTCGACCGCCGCGCGCACAAGGCCTCAGTTTCCATCAAGGCGCTCGAAGTCGCCGAGGAGAAGGAGGCGATCGCACAATACGGCTCGTCCGATTCCGGCGCGACGCTCGGCGACATTCTGGGGACCGCGCTCAAGCGCAAGGGCGAGGAGGAAGAGAAGGGCGAGACGAACGAGTGAAAACTCCCGCTTCTCGCGCACTCTGGAGAAGCGGATTGCGAAGCGCTTCCGGTGAGGTTGTCCGGGAGTTCGGCACCGACGGAAGCGCTCCCTCACCCCCGACCCTCCTCGAATCGGGGCGAGGGAGCAGAAAGGGACCACAATGTCGCTTGACGCCGACCTGATCGTCGATCGCCGCCGCATGCGGCGCAAGCTCACCTTCTGGCGCGTCGTCGCCATCGCGGTGATCGTCCTCGCCATCGCCGGATCAGCCGAGCTGTGGAGCCGCCGCGCCGGGTTTGCCGACGCCGGCGCCTATATCGCGCGGGTGACGATCCGCGGACTGATCCGCGACGACGACGAGCGGGTGCAGCAGCTCGAGCGGCTTGCGCAGTCGTCGACCGCGCGCGCCGTGGTGGTTCATGTCGACAGTCCTGGCGGCACGACCGCCGGTTCCGAGCAACTCTACGACGCGCTGATGCGTCTCAAAGAAAAGAAGCCGCTCGTAGTTGTGGTCGAGAGCATGGCGGCATCGGGCGCCTACATCACGGCGCTGGCCGGCGATCACATCGTCGCCAAGCAGACCTCGCTGGTCGGCTCGATCGGCGTGCTGTTCCAGTATCCCAACGTCTCCGATCTGCTCGACAAGGTCGGCGTCAAGGTCGAGACGATCAAATCCTCTCCGCTCAAGGCGGTGCCGAACGGCTTCGAGCCGACTTCGCCGGAAGCGCGCGCGGCGGTCGAGTCGATCATCATGGATTCCTATGCCTGGTTCCGCGGTCTGGTGCAGGAGCGCCGGCATCTTGACGGCGAGGCGCTCGGCCGCGTCGCCGACGGCCGCGTGTTCACCGGGCACCAGGGCATCGACCTCAAGCTGGTCGATGAAATCGGCGACGAGAGGACCGCCGTCGCCTGGCTCGCGAAGGAGAAGAACATCGACGCCAAGCTGCCGGTGCGGGACTACAAGCTGCACAGCCGCTTCGGTGACCTGCCGTTCCTGCATGCCGCCGCCGTTGCACTGCTCGACGCTTTCGGCCTCACCACGCTGGCCCGCAGCATCGACGAATTGGGCGCGGTGCAGGCGATCGAGCGGCTCAATCTTGACGGTCTGCTGGCGCTTTGGCACCCTGCGAACGCGAACTAAGCGGCGGAGCGCTGCGGTTGCTTAGGCGTTCGGCTCCGTCGCGTCGCAACCGGGGCCGTTTATTGGGGGCGACTCAAGGCGCGACCCATGATCAAATCTGAACTCGTTCAACGCATTTCCGAGCAGAACCCGCATCTTTACCAGCGCGACGTCGAGAACATCGTCAACGCCATTCTCGGCGAGATCATTGCCGCGATGGCGCGCGGCGACCGCGTGGAACTGCGCGGTTTCGGCGCCTTCTCGGTCAAGCAGCGTCCGGCGCGCACCGGCCGCAATCCGCGCACCGGCGCACATGTCGCCGTCGATCAGAAGAGCGTACCCTTCTTCAAGACCGGCAAGGAGATGCGCGAGCGCCTCAACCGCGGAGCCGAGGCTTGAGCCTTCATCCGCTCGCGCGGGGCGCGCGCCAACGCGGTGAGCGGGGCCGCGCGGCGCGCGGCCGAGAGCGCTCAGCGCCGAGCCCAGCGGTTGACGCCGCGCCGCCGCCCTGAGGGGCGGTGCCCGTCCCCGCTCACGCGGGAAGGGATGTGCCGACCGGAGTCGCGAAATTGGCCCGCAAGATCGTCACCGCGATCATCGTCATTCCACTCGCCGTGGTCATCATCGCCTTTGCGATTGCGAACCGGCAGATCGTCACCGTCTCGTTCGATCCGTTCAGCGTGACCGAGCCTGCGGCCGTGGTCGCGCTGCCGCTATTCGCCCTGATCATTCTGTTGCTCATTATCGGCGTGCTGCTCGGCGGGGCCGCGGCATGGCTGCGGCAGAGCCGGTGGCGCTCGACCGCAAGGCGCCTGGAGCGCGAGGTGGCCGACTTGCGCGCAAAGGTCGATGCGCTGGGAGGTCCGGCGGGCGAGCCGACCATGGTCCAGAACGCCGGCAGTCCGCCGCAGCGGCTCAAGCTGAGGCCGCCGGTCCCGTGATCGCGTGGCGCGCCGCCGCAAGACAAAGCGAGCGGGCGGTTGTAGAAGGGCGGCGGCCAGGAATAGCCTGATGTCGTTCATCGTGAAGATTTGCGGTCTCTCGACCCCGGAGGCGCTCGAAGCAGCACTGGACGCCGGCGCCGACATGGTCGGGTTCGTGTTCTTCCCGCCGTCGCCGCGGCACCTTGCGTTCGATACGGCCACTGCCCTCAGCCGGCGCGTGCGGGCTCGCGCGCAGAAAATAGCCCTCACCGTCGACGCCAACGACGGTTTGCTGAGCGCCATCGTTGCGGCGCTGCAGCCCGATATGCTCCAGCTTCACGGCCAGGAGCCGCCGGCGCGCGTGGCCGCGATCAGAGAGAATTTTGGCTTGCCGGTCATGAAGGCTATCGCCGTTGCGGCGAAGCGCGATCTCGGCGCCGTCCCTGCTTACGCGGCGGTCGCCGACCGGCTCCTGTTCGACGGGCGCGCCCCGCGTGAAGCGACGCGGCCCGGCGGCCTCGGCAAGACCTTCGACTGGCGGCTCCTCGAAAACCTCGATCCGGGCGTTCCGTTCATGCTCTCAGGCGGCCTCGATGCCGGCAATGTCGGTGAGGCCTTGCGCATCACGCGCGCGCCAGCCGTCGATGTCTCCTCCGGCGTCGAACGTGCGCCGGGAGAGAAGGATCCCGATAAAATCCGCGCGTTCATCCACGCCGCGCGGGAAGCCGCGGAGCACTTCTGTAAGGTACCTGACAGTGTTTGACCAAAGGTCCGTCACCCTGAGGTGCGAGCGCAGCGAGCCTCGAAGGGCGATGGCCCGGGCGCCTCGGCCGCATTCTTCGAGGCGCGCCTTTGGCGCGCGCCTCAGGATGACGGTATCGAAGCGGAGTTTCGCGTAGGATGAGCGTGCAGCGCCCCAACTCCTTCCGCACCGGGCCGGATGAGCACGGCCATTTCGGCATCTATGGCGGCCGCTTCGTCGCCGAGACGTTGATGCCGCTCATCCTCGATCTCGAAAACGCCTATGCGGAGGCGAAGGCCGATCCGGCATTCCAGAAGGAGATGGACGGCTACCTCGCTCACTATGTCGGGCGCCCGTCGCCGCTCTACTTCGCCGAGCGGCTCACAGCGCATTGTCGACAGGCGGCCTCCGGCCTTTCGGGCGGCGGCGCCAAAATCTATCTCAAGCGCGAGGAGCTCAACCACACCGGCGCGCACAAGGTCAACAACGTGCTCGGCCAGATCCTTTTGGCGCGGCGCATGGGAAAGAAACGCGTGATCGCCGAGACCGGCGCCGGCATGCACGGCGTCGCGACCGCGACCCTGTGCGCGCGCTTCGGCCTCGAATGCATTGTCTATATGGGTTCCGTCGACGTCGAGCGGCAGAAGCAGAACGTCTTTCGCATGCACATGCTCGGCGCCAAGGTAGTGCCGGTCGAATCCGGTTCGAAGACGCTCAAGGACGCGATGAACGAGGCGCTGCGCGATTGGGTGACCAACGTCGGGTCGACGTTCTACTGCATCGGCACCGTCGCTGGACCGCACCCCTATCCGATGATGGTCCGCGATTTCCAGTCGATCATCGGCCGCGAGACGCGCGAGCAGATGCTGGAAGCGGAGGGACGCCTGCCGGATTCGCTCATCGCCTGCATCGGCGGCGGCTCAAACGCCATGGGCCTGTTCCATCCCTTCCTCGACGAGCCGCAGATCGAGATCTACGGGGTGGAGGCTGCCGGACACGGCATCGACAGCGGCAAGCACGCGGCTTCCATCGCCGGCGGCCGGCCGGGCGTGCTGCACGGCAACCGCACCTATCTGCTCATGAACGAGGACGGGCAGATCGACGAGGCGCACTCGATCTCGGCCGGGCTCGACTACCCGGGCGTCGGCCCCGAGCATGCGTGGCTCGCCGATCTCGGCCGCGTCACCTTCCTGTCGGCGACCGATGACGAAGCGCTCGAGGCCTTCCAGCTCCTGTCCAAGCTCGAAGGCATCATCCCGGCGCTCGAGCCGGCGCACGCCGTCGCCAAGGTGCTCGATCTCGCGCCGCAGAAGCCGAAGGATCACCTCATGGTGGTCAATCTCTCCGGCCGCGGCGACAAGGACCTTCACTCGGTCGCGCTGTACCTCGAAAGCAGAGCGCGATGACGACCCGCATCGATCGGCGCTTCGCGGCGCTGCGGGCGGAAGGCCGCGCCGCGCTCGTCACGTACGTCATGGCCGGCGATCCGGACTACGACAGCTCGCTCGCGATCCTCAAGGCGCTGCCGCGGGCGGGCGCCGACGTGGTCGAACTGGGCATGCCGTTCACCGACCCGATGGCCGATGGGCCGGCGGTCCAGGCCGCCGGCTTGCGCGCGCTCACGGCCGGCCAGGACATGAAGCGCACGCTCGCGCTCGTCCGCGACTTTCGCCGCGGCGACGATGCGACGCCGATCGTGCTCATGGGCTACTACAATCCGATCTACGTCTATGGCGTCGATCGTTTCCTGGCCGACGCCAAGAGCGCCGGCGTCGACGGTCTCATCGTCGTCGACCTGCCGCCCGAGGAAGACGCGGAACTGTGCCTGCCGGCGCTCAAGGCCGGCTTCAATTTCATCCGGCTCGCCACGCCGACCACCGACGACAAGCGGCTGCCGGCGGTGCTCGCGAACACGTCGGGCTTCGTCTATTACGTGTCGATCACCGGCATCACTGGCGCCGCGGCGCCCGATACCGCCAAGGTCGCGGACGCCGTCAGGCGCATCAAGCGGCATACCGACCTTCCGGTCTGCGTCGGCTTCGGCGTGCGCACGGCTGAGCAGGCGCGCGCGATCAGCGAAGGCGCCGACGGCGTCGCGGTCGGCTCGGCGCTGGTCGAGGCGGTGCGCAAGAGCCTCGGCCCGGACGGCAAGGCGACGGCGGCAACGGTCGCGGCGGTGGCCGATCTGGTCCGCGCGCTCGCTGACGGCGTGCGTGCTGCGCGCCGCGTTGCGATGAGCTAGAGCCGGGCGCACGACCCGGCACAGGCTCGCGCTGTTCAGCGAACAAACTTGTAGCGAAACCGCTCGCCGTCGGCCTCGACAAGCCCGACCGTCGGATGGGGAAAATGGATCGGCAACACGAAGGTGCCGGTCCCAGCCGTCTCGCCGAGAAACTTGCGGCGCGACTGCGCGGCCTGCTTCGGATCCCAGCAGAAGATCGTCGACCAATCCGGCTCGCGGCACTGCAGCGCGTGATGCATCAGGTCGCCGATGACCACCGCGTGCTGTCCGCGCGAACGGATGTTGACGCAGCAATGGCATGGCGAATGGCCCGGCGTCGGCGTCAGCGAGATGGTGTCGTCGAGCGTGAAATCGTCGTCGACCAGGAGCGCCTGACCGGCGGCGACCACCGGTTCGCAATTGTAGCGCCAGACATTGCCGGGCGGGGTGTCGCCGCGTTTGGTCGCCTCCTCCCAGGCGGCGTATTCGCGTTTGTGGAAGATGTATTTCGCCTTCGGGAAGGTCGGCACCCATCGGCCGTCGCGCAGAACGGTATTCCAGCCGCAATGATCGATGTGCAGGTGGGTGCAGAACACGTAGTCGATGTCCTCGAAGCGGAGACCGGCGGCGGCAAAGCCGTCGAGCCAGGGCTGCTTCGGAAAGTCCATCGGCGCCGCGTAGCCTTTGTCCTCGCCGGTGCAGGTATCGACCAGGATGGTGTGCTTGCCGAGTCCGCACCACGTAGGTCTGATAGGTGATGACCATGCGCCCGGATGCCGGATCGAATACCTCCGGATCGAGTTCGGCGAGATGGCGTTTGCCGATGGCGGAATCGTAGGCGGGGAACATTTCTTCCGGCCGCCGCCACGGCCCGTCCCGTTCAATGATGCTCGTGATGGTGACATCGCCAATCGCAAGTTTTTTCATACCTTCCCATCCCATGCGCCGTCGTGCGGCCTGGCTCCCGATGCGCGGCCGTTCGGTTCGCGGGCCCTGCGAAAAACTACTTAAACAGCCGGAGCGCGGGAAGAGTGCCTCGGGACCGGCGTTGAATTCGATGCCGCCAATCCACACATAACTCCTCCGAAACTGGAGGGCGCACCATGGCGCGTGACGTGGCCCGCGATTGGATGTGGTCGGAAGCGTGCGAGATGCTCGCGCGCGCCGAGCGCATGCATCGTGAGATATTCAGGCCCGCGGCGACGCCGACCCGCCAGGTCGCCTGGGAGCCGCCGGTCGATATTCTCGAGACTGATCTCGAGGTCCTGGTGCTCGTCGCCTTGCCCGGCGTCGACGGCGACAGCGCCCAGGCGGTCATCGAGGACGGCGACCTCGTCATCGCCGGCACGCGCGGCTATCCGCGCGAATTGCGTACCGCGACCATCCACCGGCTCGAACTGCCGCAAGGGCGCTTCTATCGGCGGCTGCGGCTGCCGGGCGGCCGCTACGGCGGCGTGAGCCGCGCCGTGGCCAACGGTTTGATGGTGATCACGTTGCAGAAAGCAGGAACGATCCGTGGCTGAAGTTGAAATGCTGTCATCGAGCGAGCCCGGACAGAGCGGCTCGACACTGCCGCCGCTGCCGGCCGATGCGCTCATCATCGTGCCGGTGCGCAACACCGTGCTGTTCCCCGGCCTGATGCTGCCGATCACGCTCGGACGGCCGAAATCGATCGCCGCCGCGCAGCAGGCGGTGCGCGACCAGCGCCAGGTCGGCATCCTCATGCAGCGCGATGCCGAGCTCGCCGAGCCGACCCCGATCGACATGCATCGCATGGGCACGATCGCCAACATCGTCCGCTACATCACCGCGCCCGACGGCACGCACCATCTCGTCTGCCAGGGCGAGCAGCGCTTTCAGGTCACCGAATACCTGAACGGCTGGCCCTTCTTCGTCGCGCGCGTCGTGCAAATCCCGGAGCCGGACACGCGCACTCCGGAGATCGAGGCGCGGTTCGTCAACCTCCGGGCGCAGACCGTGGAAGCGCTGCAGCTGCTGCCGCAGGCGCCCGCCGAACTCGTAGCCGCCGTCCAGTCGGTCGAGGCGCCCGCGCAGCTCGCCGATCTTGCCATCGCCTACATGGACGTGAAGCCGGAGGAGAAGCAGGAGATCCTGGAGACGATCGACATTGCCGCGCGCATGGACAAGGTGTCGCGCCTGCTCGCCCATCGCATCGAAGTCTTGCGGCTGTCGCAGGAGATCGGCCGCCAGACCAAGGCGGCGCTCGACGAGCGTCAGCGCGAGGTGCTGCTGCGCGAGCAGATGGCGGCGATCCAGCGCCAGCTCGGCGAGGGCGAGGAGGGCAAGGCCGCCGAGATGGCCGAGCTCGACAAGGCGATCACCAAGGCCGGAATGCCCAAGGAGGTCGAGGATCAGGCGCGCAAGGAGCTGCGCCGGTTGCAGCGCATGCCCGAAGCGGCCGGCGAATACGGCATGGTGCGCACCTATCTCGACTGGCTGATCGAGCTGCCTTGGGCGCTGCCCGAGGAGAAGCCGATCGACATCGCCGAGGCGCGGCGCATCCTCGACGAGGACCACTACGACCTCGACAAGATCAAGCGGCGCATCATCGAATATCTCGCCGTGCGCAAGCTCGCGCCGCAGGGCAAGGCGCCGATCCTGTGCTTCGTCGGGCCGCCCGGCGTCGGCAAGACCTCGCTCGGCCAGTCGATCGCGCGCGCCATGGACCGCAAGTTCGTGCGCGTGAGCCTCGGCGGCGTGCACGACGAGGCGGAGATCCGCGGCCACCGCCGCACCTATATCGGCGCGCTGCCCGGCAACATCATCCAGGCGATCCGCAAGGCCGGCGCGCGCAATTGCGTGATGATGCTCGACGAGATCGACAAGCTCGGCGCCGGCATCCAGGGCGATCCCGGCGCGGCGCTGCTCGAAGTGCTCGATCCCGAGCAGAACAACACGTTCCGCGACAATTATCTGGCGGTGCCGTTCGATCTCTCCCGTGTGGTGTTCATCACCACGGCGAACATGCTCGACACCGTTCCGGGGCCGCTGCGCGACCGCATGGAGATCATCAGCCTCGCCGGCTACACCGCCGAGGAGAAGCTCGAGATCGCGCGCCGCTACCTGGTGAAGCGCCAGCTGGAGGCGAACGGCCTCAAGCCGGGGCAGGTCGAGATCGGCGACGATGTCATCCGCGACATCATCCAGAGCTACACCCGCGAGGCCGGCGTGCGCAGCCTCGAGCGGCAGATCGGCCAGGCGTTGCGCAATGCCGCCGTGCGCATCGCCGAAGGGCAGAGCGGTCCGATCCGCATCGGCCGCGACGATCTCGCCGCCATTCTCGGCGCGCCGAAGTTCGAGAACGAGACGGCGATGCGCACGAGCGTGCCCGGCGTGGCGACCGGCCTCGCCTGGACGCCGGTCGGCGGCGACATCCTGTTCATCGAGGCGACGCGCATTCCCGGGTCCGGGCGGCTGATCCTGACCGGGCAGCTCGGCGACGTGATGAAGGAGAGCGCCCAGGCGGCGCTGTCGATCGTCAAGAACCGCGCCGCGGCGCTCGGCATCGACGCCGCCCGCTTCGAGAAGAGCGACATCCACGTCCACGTGCCGGCCGGCGCCATCCCGAAGGACGGGCCGAGCGCGGGGGTCGCCATGTTCATGGCGCTGGTCTCGCTGATGACCGATCGGACGATCCGCAGCGATACGGCGATGACGGGCGAGATCAGCCTGCGCGGCCTGGTGTTGCCGGTCGGCGGCATCAAGGAAAAAGTCGTCGCCGCGCACTCGGCCGGCCTCAAGCGCGTCATGCTGCCGGCGCGCAACCGGCGCGACTACGACGACATTCCGGAGATCGCGCGCCGCGACATGGAATTCATCTGGCTCGAGCGCGTCGAGGAGGCGGTCGCCGCGGCGCTCGAGCCGGCGAAGCCGGCCGAGAACGCCCCGTCGTCGGTCCCGCAGCTTGCCGGCGCCGAGGCGTGACCGTCGTAGCGCACGGATTTCGCGACCTGCTCGCGACAACCTGTAATTGAAACATGCACGTTGCGGTGTATGGTCTCCGGCGTTGCGCCGGTGAATGATACGCCTCGAGCAAGCGCAGGGGCGAGGACATGAATATCAACGTGGGCAGGAAGGCGGTCACGGAAGCGACCGAAAAGCTCCGGAATTGGGGCCGCTGGGGCAAGGACGATCGGATCGGCACGCTCAATCACGTGATGCCCGAGGACATCGTCAGGGCGGCAGCATTGATCCGCACCGGCAAGGTATTTGCTCTCGGCATGCCGCTCGACCGCCATGGGCCGCAGAACGGGCTGTTCGGCGGGCGCTGGAACCCGATCCACACGATGCTGGCGACCGGCCCCGACGCGGTGGCGGGCCGCTACGACAAAACCCCCGGCATCCGCTATTGCGACGACGCCATCAACATGCCGGTGCAGGCGGCGACGCACTGGGATGCGATCGGCCACATCTTCTACGACGACAGGATGTACAACGGCTTCGACGCCCGCGAGGCCGATTGCAACGGGCTCGGCAAGCTCGGCATCGAGCATACCAAGAGCAGGATGGTGGGCCGCGGCGTGCTGATCGACATCGCCCGCTTCCGCGGCGTCGACTGGCTCAAGGACGGCGAGGGCATTTCCAACGACGAGCTCGATACCTGCGCCAAGGAAGCCAACGTCGAGATCCGGCGCGGCGATTTCGTCATCCTGCGCACCGGGCAGATGGAGCGCTGCCTCGCGGAGGGGAACTGGGGCGCCTATGCCGGCGGTGACGCTCCCGGAGTGAACTTCGAGAACTGCTACTGGTGCCAGGACAAGCAGATAGCAGCGATCTGCTCCGACACCTGGGGCGTCGAAGTGCGGCCGAACGAGACCGGGGAGGTCAATCAGCCCTGGCACTGGGTCGTCATTCCGGCCATGGGGCTCACCATGGGCGAGATGTTCTACTTGAAGGAACTCGCCGAGGATTGCGATGCCGACGGCATCTACGAGTTCTTCTTCTGCGGCGCGCCGCTCGTCATCACCGGCGGCACCGGCTCGCCGATCAATCCGCAGGCGATCAAGTAGCCGATGTTCGTCGGGCTCGACGGCTGTGCAAAAGGCTGGGTCGCCGTCCGGCTCGACGACAACGGAACAAGAGAGATCGACTTCCTGACCGACCTGAAGGATTGCCTTAGCGGCTCTTTTACGAGAGCGATGATCGACATTCCGATCGGTTTGCCCGACAGCGACTATCGAAATTGCGACCTCGAGGGGCGCAAGCTGCTCGGCGAAAATCGATCGCGCTTGTTCAGCGGCGCCCGTCGTCCGCTGCTTTCATACGAAAAGCGCGAAGACGCTCATGCCTGGGGAAAAGCTCGCCGACGGCATCGGGGTCTCGTGTCAGCTTTTCTGTCTGTTGCCGAAGATCAGACAAGTCGATGAACTTATGACTTCGCGCCGCCAGGCGCGCGTTCGAGAAAGTCATCCCGAGCTGATCTTTCAACGCCTGAACGGCGGCACTCCGCTGGCGTCCAAGAAGACGCACGACGGCATACGGCTGCGTCGCCGGATTTTGTTGGACAAGGGCTTTGCGTCAATTGACGCTTGGCTTGACCAGCGCACCCGTACGGGCGCGAAACCGGATGACGTTCTTGATGCCTGCGCCTGCGCCGTCGCCGCCAAGGAGGCGTGCAAAGAGCGGCGGCTTCCCAGGAAGCGGCAACCGCCAGATGCCAAGGGCCTGAAAATGGAAATCTGGTTCTAAGCGGAGTGGGAGTTTGCGCACCGACGCCGTCCGGTCTCCGTGCCGCCACCGGCGCAACTGCGAAGCCAAATCCGGGCAATTAATTCACAGAGTCCACCGCTGTTACGGCAAGCTGCAATTTGAAGCTGTGCGGACTGACACTCATGTCAAGATGTGACGTCCGTGTCATGATAACGTCACAGCAGTCGCCTTCGGCGCGCGACGCGCGAAGATCGCCGCTCACTCGGTCCCGATCGCGGCGTTGATCTTGGGCAGCACCTGCTCCGCCATCAAAATCATCGACCGCTTGGCGAGCGCCGGGTCGCGCCAGTCCTTGCCAGCGTAGAGGAGCGTGCCGAAGTCGCCGACGCGCTCGCGAAATTTCAGGATCTCGTCGGCGACCTTGTCGGGCGAGCCGTGGATGATGAGCTCGTCGCAGATGCCGTCGAGCGTCACTTCGTGGTCGGGCTGGTCGCGGCGCGTCTTGAACAGGTCGAGCCGGCCCTTCTTCAGCTTGGTGTAGAGCTGGCTGTAGTAATAGCGGTACGGGCTCGCCGGGTCGGTGGCGTAGGCCTTCGCGGTCCGCTCGTCGTCGGCGACGAAGATCGACTTGGCGACCCGCCAGTTCGCCGGATCGGCCGTGCGGCCGGCGCGCGCACAGCCCTCGACGTATTTCGGCCAGTGGCTCTTGACCCACTCCGGCATCAGGAAATTCGCCGAGATCGGCTCCCAGCCGCGCGCCGCCGCCTCGGTCACGCCCTTGGAGAACGGCGCCACCACGGTCACCACGATCGGCGGATGCGGCTTCTGCAGCGGCCTGGGCAGAAAACCCTGACCGATCTCGAGCATCGCCTGCCGCTCGATCCTGATGGTCCAGTACTTGCCCTTGATGTCGTAGGGCGGCTCGCGCGCCCAGATCTCCAGCACCGCGTTGATCGCCTCGACGAACATGGCGTTGCGGTCGGCGTCGAGGTTGCCGAATGCCTCGGCGTCGGACAGAAGCCCGCCCGGGCTGATGCCGAAGATGAAGCGGCCGTCGAGCATGTGGTCGAGCATCGCGATCTGCGAGGCGGTCGCGACCGGGTGCGCGTTCGGCATGTTGATCGTGCCGGTGCCGAGCTTGATCGTGCGGGTGGCGTCGGCGAGGCTGGCGATGAAGATCGCGCACGAGGTGATGTTCTCGGCGCGGTCGGTCGCGTGCTCGCCGACGTAGCCCTCGACGAAGCCGAGCTTGTCGGCGAGCAGAAACGCTTCGCGGTCCTCGCGCAGCGACGTCCGCCAGTCCTTGCCCAGCGGATGAATCGGCATGGTGAAGAAGCCGAGCTTCATGCGCCGAAATTCGCTCCGCAAAGTCCTGGCTAGCCGCCGCCCTTAAGCCACCTGTGTCGGAAAAATGCCGCGGGCGCAAGGCGGCACCGGACAGCGCGGTCAGCGTCATCCTAAGGCGCCCCGCGGAGCGTTAGTCGCGAGGGATGCAGTCGAACCGTCCTGGCCGTCGGCCTTCGCGGCCCGCGGACCTTGTCATCGGGCCGGCCGCTAGGGGCCGGACCATTTGGCTAGCGGCCTGGTTGACGCAACGTGGTCAAGGCTTCCACCCGCTGCTATATCTTCTCCATGAGCAAGCCTGTCGTTTGCCGCGATCCCGAGGTGATGGGAGGAGCGCCCGTTTTCTTCGGCACGCGCGTGCCGGTGCAGACTCTCATCGAATACCTCGAGGCCGGCGAGACGATCAACGACTTTCTTGAGGGCTTCCCATCAGTGACACGCGAGCAGGTGATTGCCTTCCTGGAAGAGGCAAAGGACAGGCTCGTCGAATCGGTCTCGTGAGAATTCTGCTCGACGAATGCGTGGACTGGCGGCTGTCACGCTCCATCGTCGGTCACGACGTCAAGAATGCCCGGCAGATGGGTTGGGCCGCAGTCGAGAATGGTCAATTGCTTAGCTTGGCCGCTGGCACCTTCGACGTATTTGTGACCGTGGATCGTAATTTAGAATTTCAACAGAACATACGGGGACTGCGGCTTGCAATCATCGTCCTTTGTGCAAAAACCAACCGGCTTGCAGACTTGCTACCGCTTGTCCCCAAACTTTTGATGGCGATCGATTCAGCAAAGTCTGGGCTCCTTGCGGTCGTGGGCGACGATACCCAAGCGTAACGCGACCCCTCACATCTTGAACTTCACCACCTTCTGCTGCTGCTCGCCGAGCCCGTCGATGCCGAGGCGCACCACGTCGCCGGCCTTGAGGAATTTCGGCTCCGGCTTGAACCCCATGCCGACGCCCGGCGGGGTGCCGGTGAGGATCACGTCGCCCGGCTCCATGACGAAGAACTGCGAGCAGTACCAGACCACGTGGGCGACGCCGAACACCATGTTGCGCGTCGTGCCCTTCTGCCGGCTCTCGCCGTTGACCGTGAGCCACATGTCGAGCCGCTGCGGGTCGCGGATCTCGTCCTTGGTCACGAGCCACGGCCCGAGCGGGCCGAAGGTCTCGGCGCTCTTGCCCTTGGTGAACTGGCCGACCCGCTCGATCTGGAAGACCCGTTCGGAGACGTCGTTGCCGAGGCAATAGCCGGCGACCGCCTCCATGGCCTTGTCCTTGGCGAGATAGCGGGCGCGGCTGCCGATGACGATGCCAAGCTCGACCTCGTAGTCGAGCTTGGTCGAGCCCTTCGGGATCATGGTGTCGTCGTTCGGCCCGCTGATGGAGCTCGGCGCCTTGTTGAAGACCAGCGGCTCCTTGGGGAGCGGCATGCCGGCCTCGGCGGCATGGTCGGCATAGTTGAGCCCGATGGCGATGAAGTTGCCGACCTTGCCGACGCAGGCGCCGATGCGCGGGGTGCCGCGCACCAGCGGCAGCTTGTCGGGCTTGAGCTTGCGCAGCTTGGCGAGGCCCTTGGGCGAGAGCGCCTCGCCGGCAATGTCGGGCACGATCTTCGACAGGTCGCGGATGCGGCCCTGCGCATCGAGCATGCCGGGTTTTTCCCGGCCCGGTGCGCCGTAGCGGACAAGCTTCATCAAAATTCTCCTGGTTAGAATGCGCCCGGAAAAACCCCGCCGTCCATGAGCAGATTTTGACCGGTGATGTAGCCGGCGTGCGCCGAGCAGAGGAACGCGCAGGCCGCGCCGAGCTCGTCGGGGTCGCCGACCCGCCGCGCCGGCACGCCGCCGATGCGTTCGGCGAACACGGCTTCGCGGCTGACGCCCTTGCTCTTCGCGGTGGCTTCCACGTGGGCGCGAAAGCGATCGGTCTCGAACGCGCCGGGCAGCACGGAATTGATGGTGACGTTGGACGCGGCGACGGAGCGGGCGACGCCGGCGAGAAAGGCGGTGAGGCCGGCGCGCGCGCCGGAGGAAAGGTCGAGCCCCACGAGCGGCATCCGCACGGAGCCGGAGGTGATGTTGACGATGCGGCCGAATTTTTTGGCCGTCATCGGGCCGATGGCCTTCTGGATCAGCTCGATCGCCACGATCATGTTGGCGATGACGCCGTCGATCATCTTCTGCCGGTCGAGCTCGCGGAAGTCGCGGAAGGGCGGGCCGGCATTGTTGTTGACCAGGATGTCCGGCTCCGGGCAGGCGTCGAACAGCGCCTTCTGTCCCTCGGGCGAGGCGACGTCGGCCACCACGGGAACGATCTTTCCACCGCCCATCTTGCGCAGTTCGGCGGCGGTCTCGGCGAGGCGGTCGCGGTCGCGCCCGTTGATGACCACCTCGCACCCGGCCTCGGCCAGCGCCTTGGCGCAGGCCCGGCCGAGCCCGCGGCTGGAGGCACAGACGATCGCTTTGCGGCCGGCAATACCAAGGTCCATGCTTACCCCCCGGTGGGTGTTGCGCCCCAGTGCGCAGGGCGAATTAGCGCAGCGTCATGCCCGGTTCAAGGAAAGGATTGGCAGTCCGGCCGCGGCCATGCCCGCCGGCCCGCCAGGGCCGCCGGGCCATCACGGCCATTTAGCCACCGGCGGCATCGAGGAGAGGATCGACTCGACGTTGCCGCCGGTACGCAGGCCGAACACCGTCCCCCGGTCATACAGCAGGTTGAACTCGACATAGCGTCCGCGGCGCACGAGCTGCTCGTCGCGCTCGGCCTCGGTCCAGGGCTTGGCAAAATTTCGCCGCACCAGCCCGGGATAGACGCCAAGGAAGGCGCGGCCGACCTCCTGGGTGAAAGCGAAATCGGCTTCGAAATCGCCGCTGTCGAGCCAGTCGTAGAAGATGCCGCCGATGCCCCGCATCTCGCCGCGGTGCTTGAGAAAAAAGTATTCGTCGCACCACGCCTTGAACCTGTCGTACGGCGCGGCCGCCGCGTGGGCATCGCAAGCGGCCTTCATCGCCGCGTGGAAGGCGACCGTGTCAGGGTCGTCCTGGGTACGCCGGCCTGCGAGCAAGGGGGTCAGGTCGGCGCCGCCGCCGAACCAGGCTTTCGTCGTCACGACGAAGCGGGTATTCATGTGCACCGCCGGCACGTGGGGGTTGTGCAGGTGGGCGATGACCGAAACGCCGTTGGCGTAGAAGCGCGGGTCGTCGGCGGCGCCGGGAATCTCCTTGCGAAATTCCGGCGCGAACTCGCCAAAAACGGTCGAGAGGTGGACGCCGACCTTCTCGAACACGCGTCCTTTCATCATCGCCATGACGCCGCCCCCGCCCGGCGCGCCGCTGTGGTCGGTGCGGTTCCAGGGCGTGCGCACGAAGCGGCCGGCAGTACTGGTCCCTTGCGGCGCGTCCGCGGGCAGGGCGTCCTCCAGCTCCTCGAACGCTGCAACGATCCGGTCGCGCAAGGTTTCGAACCAGGCACGCGCCCGCTGCTTGCGGATTTCCAATCGGTCGACGTCCATGGTCTGTCGGGCCGAAAATTGATAACGAGGGCGGAACCTGCAGAATGCAATTTGGTCCGGTGCTTGCACAGATTGTCACAAATCTGGGCGAGTATCGGTCCCTTGGAGCCGCAGGCCGGGCCGTATCATGTCCGTCAGGTTAACGCCAAACCCCTTGACCCGCCGCCGCCTGCTCGCCGGCGCGGGCAGCTCAGGCCTTCTCCTCGTCGCGGCGCCGTCTTTGCTGCGGCATGCGACGGCCCAGGTCTGGCGCGCCGGAGACCCTTTCAGCCTTGGCGTCGCCTCGGGTGCTCCGCGCGCCGACGGCTTCGTGCTGTGGACACGCCTTGCGCCCGACCCCCTGTCGAGCAATCCGGCCACGCCCGGCGGGATGATTGGGGGCGACGTCACCGTCGGCTACGAGATCGCGGACGATCCGGGCATGCGCGAGATCGTGCGCCGCGGCGAAGCAGTCGCCGAGCAGGCGTTCGCCTATTCGGTGCATCTCGATGTGCGCGGCTTACAACCCGGCCGGCCGTACTGGTATCGCTTCTTAAGCGGCGACGCGGCGAGCCGCGTCGGGCGCGCCTCGACGTTGCCGGCGCCGGGCGCCGGGCTCGAGCGGCTGCGCTTCGGCTTCGTGTCCTGCTCCAACTACGAGCACGGCTACTTCTCCGCCTACCGGCACCTCGCCGACGAGAATCCGGAGGTCGTCCTCTACCTCGGCGACTATATCTACGAATACATCGAGGAACGGCGTCCGGTCGTGCGCCGCCACTCGGACGGCATCGAGGCGGCGACGCTGCCGACCTACCGCAATCGCCACGCCCAATATCGGCTCGACCCGGACCTACAGCGCCTGCACGCCGAAGTGCCGGCGCTCATCACCTGGGACGACCATGACGTGCAGAACGACTATGCCGACAAGTGGTCGCAATATTTCGACGATCCCGAGCTGTTCCTGTTGCGGCGGGCGGCGGCCTACCAGGCGTTCTACGAGCACATGCCGCTGCGTCCGATCGTGTCGCGGCCGGAAGGGCCGCGGATGCGGATCTATGACCGTTTCAGCTTCGGCGACCTTATCGAAATCTCCATGATCGACGGCCGGCAGTACCGCTCGCGCGAGCCCTGCTACGCGCCGCCCGATAAGGGCGGCATGCATCTCGAAACCAATGCCGGTTGTCCGGAGCGCCTGGAGGCCGGTCGCACCATGCTCGGCTTTGCCCAGGAGGTTTGGCTCCACAGCAACCTCGCGCACAGCAAGGCGCAATGGAATTTGATCGCGCAGGACGTGCTGATGGCGCAGTACCGGGTCAAGCAGGGCAGTGCGGACGCGTTCTCGACCGACAATTGGGACGGATATCCAGCGAACCGCACGCGCCTGCTCAAGCGCATCCAGCAGACGCAGGTGTCCAATCCCGTGGTCATCGGCGGCGACATCCATTCGTTCTTCGCCAACGACCTCAAGCTCGATTTCGACAATCCCGCTTCCCCGAGTCGTCGCCACCGAATTTGTCGGTACCTCGATCTCGTCCCATGGGCCGCCGTACGAGGTGATCGCGCCGGCGCTGCCGGACAATCCGCACGTGCACTTCTTCGAGAGCCGCCGGCGCGGCTATGTCTGCGTCGATCTCGACCGCGCGCAGATGCAGGTGCGCATGCGCGTCGTCTCCGACGCCGCCGACCCCAAGGCGGACATTTCAACGCTGAAGACCTTTGCCGTTGAGGGGGGCCGGCCCGGCGTCGTGGCGGCCTAAAAGGCACGATTCCGAAAGGTGGAAACCGATTTCCGACAAGATCGTGCTTCACTAGCGGAAAGCCGGAGCGCAATCGGTTCAACTTGAAAACGATTGCGCCCGCCGCGCTCGCCTTACTCGGCGTCGAGTTTCTCCGCCAGCCAGACCTTGATCAGCGACTGATACGGCAC
The DNA here is from genome assembly GCA_963833665.1 of uncultured Alphaproteobacteria bacterium. GTDB lineage: Bacteria > Pseudomonadota > Alphaproteobacteria > Rhizobiales > Xanthobacteraceae > BOG-931. Next base: position 162,047 of record CAWHZA010000074.1, read on the forward strand.
GTCGCGCTTGTTGGCGGCGATCTTGATACGATCGAGCAGGCCTTGCGGCAGGCGCAGCGAAATGGCGGTCGTGGACAGCTTAAGGTTAGGGAACCGCGCCCTTTGCGCCTTGCTCCAATCGACGTAGTCGGCCGAATCGTGGGTCTCCCAAAACTCCCGTTCCTCCGCCTCGCTGCGAAAACGGGGGATCGGCCCTGTAATCGGTTTAAGCTTTCTGCGCATAGGCGGCTCTTTCCCTGCGGTTCGCGTCGCGCGCGGAGATCACGCGAATTCTCGTTTGATTGTCACGGAGCGTGAACGTGACATGGAGCAAGCGGCCTTCGATCGTTTGTCCTAGCGCGTGATATCGGGGTTCGTCCTGGCTGTGCTTTACATCATCGGCAAGCAGCAATTGCTCGTCGAAGAAAATCTGCTCTGCCTCGGCTCGGGATACGGAATGCTTCGAAGCGCTCTTGCCGCTGTTCGCTTCGTCCCAGTCAAACCCGATGGTTTGGCTCAGATCGAGCATGTTTGTATATTACCATAACATACACAATGCATCAAGCTCGGGGATCGGGGCCGGTGCGAAAGCCGCCGGTCTGCCGCAGCGCTTCGCCTGCCCCGATCGCCGCGGCGGCCGCGATATTGAGCGAGCGCAGGCCGGGACGCATCGGAATGACCAGGCGAGCGTCGGCCGCGGCATGGACTTCCGCCGGCACGCCGGCCGATTCGCGGCCGAACAGCAGGATGTCGTCCGCCTGGTAGCGGTAGTCGAGATAGGAGAGGGCGCCGGCGGTGGTGAACAGCACGAGGCGGTGGTCCCGGCGCCGCGGTGCCAGGATTCGAAATCGCGCCACGAGCGATGCCGCACGATCGCGACAGCATCGAGATAGTCCATCCCGGCGCGCCGAAAAGCGCGGTCGGAGGTCGGAAAGCCAGCCGGCCCGATGAGGTGCGCTTCGATGCCGAGGCAGGCGCACAGGCGCAGAATCGTCCCGGTATTCTGCGGGATATCCGGTTGATAGAGGGCGATGCGCATCGGAGCGGCTCGGGCCTTGCAAGGCCGCTGCGGCAGCCTTGCAGCCGCGTTGGTTGGCATACTTGCGCTCCGGCGGTAAGGGTGCCAATAAACCGCCGCCGGATTGCGTTGCTTCTGGTCTCCCCCAGGTTGGAAGCCAACGCGGCCGTCCGCCGCCGGACCCGCTCCTTCCGTCTCCCGCAGCCGGGAGGTTGGGGAGAGGGTGGTCGGTTCGCAGCGCGGATGGAATGCCCGGCAAGACGGACGAGGATTGAGACCGTGACGACAATCTCCGCAGCGGAGCCTTCGCGCCGCGATTTCCTCCTCGTTGCGACCGGAACCGTGGCAGCCGTCGGCGCGGCAGCGGCCCTTGTCCCGCTGATCGGCCAGATGGAACCGGACGCCTCCACCATCGCCGCCGGCGCCCCGCTCGATGTCAATCTCGCGCCCATCGCCGAGGGCCAGATCGTCAAGGTGTTCTGGCGCAGCAAGCCGATCTTCATCTTCCATCGCAGCAAGCGCGACATCGACAGCGCGCGCGAGGTGAATTGGCACACGCTGCCCGATCCGGCGCCGGATTCAGCGCGGGTGCAGGCCGGCCACGAGCAGTGGCTCGTCCTGATCGGCATCTGCACGCATCTCGGCTGCATTCCGCTGGCGCATCAGGGCAACTATGACGGCTGGTTCTGCCCCTGCCACGGCTCGCAGTACGACACTTCCGGCCGCATCCGGCAGGGTCCGGCGCCGCTCAATCTCGCGCTGCCGCCCTATAAATTCGTCTCCGACACCACGATCCGGATCGGCGAAACCGCGCCCGCCAAAGCATAAGGTTCGATCATGAGCGGACATTCGATCTACAAGCCGCAAAGCCCCTTCATGCGGTGGTTGGAGCGGCGGCTGCCGATCGCGAGCCTGGTCTATTCGTCCTTCATCACCTATCCGACGCCGCGCAATCTGAACTATTGGTGGACGTTCGGCGCCATTCTCACCTTCATGCTCGGCGCGCAGATCGTGACCGGCATCGTGCTGGCGATGCACTACACGCCGCACGTCGACTACGCGTTCAACTCGGTCGAATCGATCATGCGCGACGTCAACTACGGCTGGCTGCTGCGCTATCTGCATTCGAACGGCGCCTCGTTCTTCTTCGTCGCCGTCTATGCCCACATCGCGCGCGGCATGTATTACGGCTCCTACAAGGAGCCGCGCGAGGTGCTGTGGATTCTCGGCGTCATCCTGTTCCTGCTGATGGTGGTGACCGGCTTCATGGGTTACGTGCTGCCGTGGGGGCAGATGAGCTTCTGGGCGGCGACTGTGATCACCAACCTGTTCTCGGCGATCCCCTTGGTCGGCGACCCGATCGTCACCTGGCTGTGGGGCGGCTATGCCGTCGGCAATCCGACGCTCAACCGCTTCTACTCGCTGCACTACCTCTTGCCGTTCGTCATCGTCGGCGTCGTCGTGCTGCACATCTGGGCGCTGCACATGGTCGGGCAAAACAATCCGACCGGCGTCGAACCCAAGGCCGAGAAGGATACGGTCGCATTCACGCCCTACGCCACCGTGAAGGACGTTTTCTTCACCGGCGTGTTCTGTCTGTTCTTTGCCTGGTTCGTGTTCTACATCCCGAATTATCTCGGCCATCCGGACAACTACATTCCCGCCAACCCCGGGCAGACCCCGCCGCATATCGTCCCGGAATGGTACTACCTGCCGTTCTACGCCATTCTGCGCGCCATTCCGAACAAGCTCCTCGGCGTCATCGCGCTCGGCGGCTCGATCGTCCTGCTTGCTTTCCTGCCCTGGCTCGACACCTCGCGGGTTCGCTCGGCCAAGTATCGGCCGCTGTACCGGCAATTTCTCTTCGTCTTCTTCGCGGTCGTCATCGGCCTCGGTTATCTCGGCTCGCGGCCGCCGGAGGGCGGATACGTGATCACGGCGCGGATACTCACCGCGTATTATTTCGTCTTCCTGCTCGTCATCCTGCCGCTGCTCGGCCTGTTCGAGACGACGAAGCCTTTGCCCAACTCGATCTCGGAATCGGTATCGCGCGAAGGCCTTCCCGCCGGCGCGTCGGCGCCGCCGCCCTCGGGCGCCAAGGCGTAGAGGAGGGCCGGCCATGCATGCTCGTCGCGCCGTCATTGTCAGCCTGGCGTTTGCGGCTTTCGTTGCAGTGCCGATCGGGTGCGCGGCCGTGGCGCAGGAGCAAGAGGCGCCGCCGCGGCAGCGCTGGTCGTTCGCCGGGCCTTTCGGCATGTACGACCCGCAGCAGCTCCAGCGCGGCTTCAAGATCTATCGCGAGGTCTGCTCCGCCTGCCACAGCCTCAAGCTCGTGGCGTTCCGCAACCTTGCCGATCCCGGCGGCCCGGGCTTCACCGAGGAGCAGGCGGCGGCTGTCGCGGCCGAGTTCAAGGTCCAGGATGGCCCGAACGACCAGGGCGAAATGTTCCAGCGACCGGGCCGCCTCGCCGATCATTTTCCGCCGCCGTTCGCCAACGATCAGGCGGCGCGCAATGCCAACGGCGGCGCGCTGCCGCCGGACATGTCGGTGCTGGCCAAGGCGCGCGGCTTCGAGCGCGGCTTTCCGTGGTTCATCTTCGATGCCTTCACCCAATACCAGGAGGATGGGCCGGACTATATCCACGCCATTCTCGACGGCTACGCGGACGCGCCCGCCGGGTTCGCGCTGCCGCCGGGCGCGCAATACAACAAATATTTTCCCGGCCACGCCATCGGCATGCCCAAGCCGCTGAGCGACGGGCAGGTCGAATACACCGACGGCACGCCGACAACTGTGGACCAGTACGGCCGCGACCTCGCCGCTTTTCTGATGTGGGCGGCCGAGCCGACGCAAGACGCGCGCAAGCGGCTCGGCTTTCAGGTGTTCACGTTTTTGATCGTGCTGACGGGTCTCCTGTACTTCACCAAGAAGCGGGTCTGGCATGAGGTCCTGCATCACCCGAAGTCGCTCGAGCCGCGCTCGCCGACGGAGTATCGGCGCGGCTGATGGCCGGCCGGCGCTCAGAACGACCGCCGCATCATGACGAAGCCGCCGTCACCGGCGAGGCCGGCGAAAAGGGCCGTAATCAGCATCAATAGAAAACCGACGATGATGGCTGCAGGAATGGCGGCGAACGCCGCTTTGACGAAGAACAGCACCAGACGGACGAAGGGAATGCGCAGATCGACAACGACGACGCGCTGGCCAGTCTCGGTCATGACAGGGTTCTCCGGTTGCGCCGGCCGTCATGGTTCGCCAGAGTGACGCCGGCTGCAAGCTCTTCGCGCTGAATGGAATGGGGCCCCGCTCATGACCACCCTGGCACTGGAAAATGACCTCAAGGCCGCGATCCGCAGCATCCCGGATTATCCGAAGCCCGGCATCGTGTTTCGCGACATCACCACCCTTCTCGGCAATGCGCGGGCGTTCCGCCGCGCCGTCGACGAATTGGTGCAGCCCTGGGCCGGCAGCAAGATCGACAAGGTCGCCGGCATCGAGGCGCGCGGCTTCATCCTCGGCGGCGCCGTCGCCCATCAGGTCTCGGCCGGGTTCGTGCCGATCCGCAAGAAGGGCAAGCTGCCGTTCAAGCGCGTGACCATCGGCTATTCGCTCGAATACGGCATCGACGAGATGGAGATGCACGAGGATGCGGTGCTGAGCGGGGAGCGCGTGATCCTGGTCGACGACCTCGTCGCCACCGGCGGCACGGCGGAAGCGGCCGTCAAGCTGCTGAAACAGATCGGCGCCGACGTCCTCGCCGCCTGCTTCATCATCGACCTGCCGGACCTCGGCGGGGCCGAGAAGATCAGGAAGCTCGACGTGCCCGTGCGCACGCTCATCAGCTTCGAAGGGCATTAGCGCGAAGTTTTGCCTCGGTCGAATGCGTTCCTTCATGGCGTGCCGTGCATCACCGCCACTTCGGAGGCACGGCGCTGAGCAGGAGCCGGCGCGGTGCGCGTACGTGCACCCACTTGCCTAGCTCACCGAGGCGACCTAACTTCGCGCGTACGGGGACGTAGCAGACTCCCCGTCAGACGGTTCCCGTCCAAGCTCTGCGCATCTCTCGCTGTGCCGAGGTGATTGCGCATGGACGGAAAACTCCGCAAAATTTCGCCGCTTGCTCTGTCGATCGCGATGCTTACAGCGACCGCGGCGCTTGCAGGCGATGAGAATTTCGACACGGCCGCACCCGGAACACTGCCCGCCGATTGGATATGCGGCGTCACCGGCAAGGGCTCGCCGGTCTGGAAAGTCGAGGCGGACGCGTCGGCGCCGAGTAAGCCGAATGTGCTGAGGCAATCCGGCACTGGCACCTTTCCCTGGTGCGTGAAGCAATCCGCGCAGATCACGGACGGCTTTGTCGAAGCAAAGTTCAAGCCGCTCGCCGGCCGGGAGGATCAGGCCGGCGGCCTCGTGTGGCGGTTCAAGGACGCCAACAACTATTACATTGCGCGCGCCAACGCGCTCGAAAACAATGTATCGCTCTATCACACGCAGAACGGCCGGCGCATCACCATAAAGTACGTCGATGCTCCGGTGGCTGCCAAGCAGTGGCACACATTGCGCGTCGAGTTCGCGGGCAAGGCGATCAAGGTCATGCTTGACGGCATGCAATATATCACCGCTGAGAACGATCAGATTGCGGGCGCCGGCGCCGTCGGCGTCTGGACCAAGGCGGACAGCGTGACTGCGTTCGATGATTTTTCCTATGGGGGCCAATAACGGGGCAGCGGCCATCAGCATCGGTGAAAGGAAGCTGTCATGCGAAAATGGCTTGTGCCTGCACTCGTGGTCGCGGTCGTCGCGGCGTTTGTGCTCTGGCGGTTCAGCCCCGGAACGCAGACGCCGACCGTCGTCGTCTATGTGAGTCACGACCAGGTCTTCTCGGAGCCGATCCTCAAGGATTTCGAGAAGGAAACCGGCATCAAGGTACGCGCCGTCTACGATACCGAGGAGACCAAGAGCACGGGCACCATGAACCGGCTCATTGCCGAGAAGAGCAATCCGCAGGCGGATGTCTATTGGGCCAATGAGCCGGTCAGGGCTGAGGTACTGCGGCAACAGGCTATCGCCGCACCATATCTGTCGCCGAATGCGGAAGGGATTTCGGCGAGCTTCAAGGACCCCGACGGTTACTGGACCGGCTTCGCGGCGCGCGCCCGCGTTCTGATCGTCAACAAGAACGCAACCGCAAAGCCCGATTCGGTCCTCGCCTACGGCGACCCGGGGTGGCGCGGGCGGGCGGTCATGGCCAATCCGCTGTTCGGAACGACGACGACAGAAATTGCCGCGCTGTTCGTTCTCTGGGGCGATGAGCGCGCGGCGGCGTTCATGAACGCGCTCAGAGCCAATGGCGTCAAGCTCTCGCCAAGCAACGGCGACAGCGCCGATCTGGTCGCCCGCGGCGAATTTGCCTTCAGCCTGGTCGATACGGACGACGTGGTGAGCCGCGTGCGCCAGCAGCAGCCGGTGGAGCTTGTGTATCCCGATCAAGGCGCAGACGGCATCGGTTGCTTCGTCGTGCCCAACGCCGTGGTGCTGATCGCCGGCGCGCCGCACCCCGACATGGCGCGAAAGCTCATCGACTATCTGCTCTCCAAGGATGTGGAAGCCAAGCTAGCCCGCTCCGACGCCGCACAAATCCCGCTCCATCCCGGCGTCGAAGGCCCGCCCGAGCTGCGGCCCATCGACAAGCTGAAGACGACGCAAGTGAATTACGCTGAGATTGCCGCCAAGCTCCAGGCGATCCAGCCCTTCTTGAAGCGCTGGGTCGAGTCGGGATGGTGACCGAACGCCTGGTCCTTGTTGCAGCGACGCTGGTCCTTGCGGCGGTCGGGCTCCTCCCTGTCGCCGCGATGCTCAAGGAGACGCTGATCGCCGACGGCCGTTTCAGCCTCGGAGCCTACCGCGCGCTGCTTGCATCAGGCGATCATCTTGCTTTGCTGATGAGCCACAGCCTGCAGCTCGCCTTCCTGACGGCGAGCCTTGCAACGCTGATCGGCGTGCCCTTGGGTGTCCTCCTCGGCAAGACGGATCTTCCTTGGCGCGGCGCCTTGACGCTTGTCTTTGCTGCGCCGCTTCTCATTCCCTCCTATGTCCTCGCCGTCGCTTGGCTCTCCATGGTGGGGCGGACAGGGCTCCTCGGCGGCATTTTGCCCGAAGCCTGGTCGCGGGAGATCGCCTCGGCATTCTTCGGGCTGTTCGGCTGTACGTTCGTCCTCGCGGCCGCCTTCATGCCGATTGCAACGCTGCTGACGATCGCCTTCCTACGAAACATCAACCCAGAGCTCGAGAACGCGGGAAGGCTCGTGAGCGGGTGGCTGGGCGTGCTCGCCCGGATAACCCTCCCCGTCGTGGCTCCGGCAATCGTCTTCGCCGCCGTGCTCATATTTCTTTTGTCGCTCGGCGAGATCGGCGTGCCCATGTATCTGCGCTTTCCGGTCTATCCCGTCGAGACATTGACGCAGTTCGCCGCGTTCTACGATCTGCGCGCCGCGACCGTTACTGCAGCTCCGCTGCTGCTCGTCACGCTCGCCGTTTTGGGATTGCAAAACCGGCTGCACAAGAGGGTTCTGCAACTCGGGCGGCGGACGCCGCGCGGAGAGGCAGTGCAGATCACGCTCGGAATTTGGCGGCTGCCGCTGTTCGCCCTGGTGCTGGCATTTGCCGCCGTCGTGGTTGCTGTGCCGCTCGGCGCGCTTGCTGTTCAATCCTTCTCCGTTGACGCCTACGCGCTGGCGTTCGCGCGCGCCGGCGACAGCATCCTGCGCAGCCTCGCCTTTGCCGCGGCCGGGGCGAGTTTGCTTGCGGGACTCGGTTTTTTCTGGGGGTATCTCGCCGAGCGCCGGACGCTTTTTCTTTGGTGGACCAATGAATGGATAGCGCTCCTCCTCCTCGCGCTGCCCGGCTCGGTGATCGGCATCGGGCTCATCAGCCTCTGGAACACCAAGGCGACGAGCTTCATCTATGCAAGCCCAGCCATCCTCATTCTCGGCTATCTCGCCCAGTATGCCATTCTGCCGACGCGCGTCGTGGCGGCTTCTCTTCACGCCGTGCCGCGCTCGTTGGAGCAGGCGGCATGGCTGAGCGGTGCGGGCTGGATTGCGACCCTGCGGTTGATCGTAGCTCCGCTGGCCCGCCGCGGCCTCGTTGCCGCTTGGCTCATCAGCTTTGTATTCGCATTGCGCGATGTCGCGATCAGCATCGTCGTCTACCCACCGGGCGCTGACACGCTCCCCGTGCGCATCCTCACCCTCATGGCCAATGGTGCGCCGAGCGTCATCGCCGCGCTGTGCATCATTCTCATCGCCGTCACGCTGTTGCCGCTGGCCGCGGCCGGGCTATGGCTCAAGTTCAGCGTGGCGCGCCCATGAGCGCCATCGAATTCCGCTCGGTCGCCAAAGTCTACCGCGCCAGGCGCGTCATCGATTCCCTCTCCTTCACGATCGAAGCGGGTGAGCGCGTCGTATTGTTCGGCCCTTCCGGCTGTGGAAAATCGACCACGCTGCTGCTCATCGCCGGACTGGTTGCACCCGATAGCGGCGAGATCTGGCTGCATGGAAAGGTCGTTTCGACGGCTGGACGCATTCACGCGGCGCCGCGGTCGCGCGGCGTCGGCATGGTGTTTCAGGATCTTGCGCTCTGGCCGCACATGAGCGTCGCCGAAAACATCGGGTTCGGACTTCGCGCGCGGCGAGTGGCAGCGGCCGAATGCCGAAGGCGCATCGACGACATCGCCAGCCTTGTCGGTCTCGGCGATTATTTGCAGGTGCGGCCGGGCGAACTCTCCGGAGGCGAGCAACAGCGAGTGGCGCTGGCAAGAGCTCTCGCTTTGCAGCCGCGTTTCTTGCTCATGGACGAGCCGCTCTCGAACCTCGACGCGGTGCTCAGCCGGCGGCTGCGAGGCGAGATCCTGCGCCTGCATGCCGAACTCGGCTTCACGCTCGTCTATGTCACGCACGGCCAGGAGGAGGCGCAGGAAATCGGCTCGCGCACTATCGAGCTGGGTGAAAGCCGAGCGCTGTAGCGGCGCGCTTTCGGTGCGCCGAGAAGCGCTGGTCGCTGCTGGAGCGGCCTCTTGCCAAAGCCTCAGGTCCGGACTAGTTTTTGCGCAGGGGACGTAGCAGACTCCCCTTCAGACGGTTCCCGTCCAAGCTCTGCGCATCTCTCGCTGTGCCGAGGTGATTGCGCATGGACGGAACGCTAAGCTTCATTCTAGCGGACGATCTTTACGCGCGCCTCGGCACGGCGACTGCGCCGATTGTGCTCGACGTTCGCCGCCGCGACGACTTCAGCGCCGACGATAGCGTGATTGTCAGCGCCGCCCGTTGTGACGTCACCCGCGAACGGCAATGGCTCGACGGTTTGGCGGCGGCCAAGGCGGTTGTCGTTTATTGCGCCGACGGCGGAGAAATCAGCCAGGCCGCGGCCGCCGCGCTGCGCGAGGCCGGCATCTCCGGAGCCCATCTCGAAGGCGACGCCCGCACAAACAAATGGGTGACGCGCGAGCGGCCGAAGATCGATCGCATCGCCTGCCCTTGGCTCATTAAAAGATTCATCGATCCACGCGCAGAGTTCATCTACGTGCCGGCCGGCGAGGTTCTTTCGGTCGCGGCGAAAACGGGCGCCACGCCCTTCGATATCGAGGGCGTCGAATTCGCCCATGAGGGCGATCGATGCTCGTTCGACACGTTTCTAAGAATTTACGGCATCGAGGATGCGCCGCTCAAACAACTCGCCACCATCGTGCGCGGCGCCGACACATCGCGACATGATCTGGCGTCGCAATGCGGCGGGCTGTTCGCGATTTCCCTCGGCCTCTCTGCGAACTTCCCCGACGACCATGAAATGCTGGCCTACGGCATGGTCATATACGACGCGCTCTACACTTGGGCCCGTTCCTTGCAATTGGAAACCCATAACTGGCCGGCTAAGACGGCGGCCGCAACGCTAGCCGCGGGAGCTTGAATGTCCGAAGCGATCGCCCTCGGCCGCGTTCCCGAGGTTTCCAAGCACGAAGTTTCGCTGCAGCAGGCGGCGCAGGTCTGGCTGCGCGTCGCGCTGCTCAGCTTCGGCGGTCCGGCGGGACAGATCGCGGTGATGCATCGCATTCTGGTCGAAGAGAAGGCCTGGATTTCCGAAGAAAGATTCCTGCACGCGCTCAACTATTGCATGCTTTTGCCCGGCCCGGAGGCGCAGCAGCTTGCGACCTACATCGGCTGGCTGATGCACCGCACGATCGGCGGCATCGTTGCCGGCGGGCTTTTCGTCGTTCCCGGCATCGTTGCCATCATGGCGCTAAGCTACGTCTACACCGGCTACGGCAATTTACCGGTCATTGCGGCGCTTTTCTTTGGCCTCAAGGCTGCTGTGCTTGCCATCGTGCTCGAAGCGGTGCTCCGTATCGGCAAGCGCGCGCTCAAGACCCGGGCCATGGTCGGGCTTGCGGGCGTCGCCTTCATCGCGATCTTCTTTTTCTCCGTTCCCTTCCCCGTCATCATTTTCGGCGCGGCCATCATCGGCATCCTTGCCTGGCTGCCGGACCGCGGCGCACCCGCGAGCAGCAGCGCGCACGTTCCCTCGGGCAGGAAAAGCGAGCCGGCAATCATCGATCGCATGCTCGACAGCGAATTGCCCGAGCGAATGCGCCCGTCCGTCGCCAGCAGCCTCCGCGTGTCCGCTCTCTGGCTCGCCCTTTGGCTCGTTCCAGTGATTGCGCTGGTCGCTGCGCTCGGCAGCGACAATGTCTTCAGCCAGATCGCCGTGTTCTTCAGCAAAGTGGCGGTGGTGACATTCGGCGGCGCCTATGCCGTGCTGGCTTATGCCGCGCAACAGGCCGTGGATACCTATGGCTGGGTAAGGCCTAACGAAATGCTTGATGGCCTCGGCATGGCTGAGACCACACCCGGCCCGCTCATCATGGTCCTGCAGTTCGTGGGCTTCATGGCGGCTTACCGCCATTCCGGCGGGCCTTCCCCGATGCTCGCCGGAACGCTCGGCGGCCTGCTGGCGACATGGGTCACTTTCACGCCCTGCTTCCTGTGGATCTTCCTGGGAGCGCCATTCGTTGAAACGCTGCGCGCCAACAAGGCGGTAGGCGCAGCGCTCGCGGCGGTCACGGCGGCGGTCGTCGGTGTCATACTCAACCTCGCGGTCTGGTTTGCGGTCCACAATTTGTTTCGCAATACCACGCCCGTTCGCGCCTTCCCCCTGTCGTTCGTTGCGCCTGATGTAGCGAGCGTCGACGCGTGGGCGCTCGCGCTATCGCTTGCTGCAGCGATCGCGATCTTCCGCTTTCGGGTCGGAATGATCCCGACCTTGGCGGCCTGCTGCGCCGCAGGCGTTGTTCTCTTCCTGCTCGGTGCAATCGCATGAGCAGCACGGTGAAAATGGGTGAGGGGCGCACAAAGGGCCATGCCCTTAATTAAAAGTAGGTCAGAGAGGCCAAAGGGAGAGAAAGCATGATCCGTGACAAGCAAAGGCAGGCCGCGCCGAAACCCGGCGCCAGAATGGCCCTGTCCGCCGCCGCAGCCATTGTGCTGGCTGCCTTCGCTTTGGCACCGACGGGCGCCCTGGCCGAAGACAGCGTGGCCTGGGGGCAGAAGATCTGGCAGGACAAGGCAGGCTGCAATTACTGCCATGGCTGGGCCGGAGACGGAGTCGGCGGCTTTCACCATCCGGGCCGCCCGCCGTCGCTCCGCGCTACGGAACTCACCCGCGACCAAATCCGAGTGACCATCCAGTGCGGCAGGCCCGGAACCGCCATGCCGCACTTCGACCGCTTCGCCTACACCGACAAGCGCTGTTACGACATGACCGCGGCCGATCTCGGCGACCAGATGCCGGACCGCTCGCAGGTCACGCTTCAACGCGACGAAATCGACGCGCTCGCCGATTATGTGGCGACAAAGATCAAGGGCTTGGGCAAGGTTACCCAACAGCAATGCTATGATTATTACGGCCCAGGGACGGTGACTTGCGACATCTACGCTCCCAAGAGCCAATGAGCGCCATCCGTTCACGTCGTTCCTGCTGTGCGAGCTTAGAGGCTGAACACGAACAGCATCGAGGTGTTCTGGATGTCCTTGTCCTCCGGCGCCTTGGCCAGCATGCCCTGCGCGACGACGTTGGCGCCGATCAGAACGGCCACATACTGCTTTCCGTCAACCGAATAGGTCATCGGAGGCGCGGAGTTCAGGGAGCCGGTGTTAAAGCTCCAGAGCACTTTCAGGGTCTTGTCGTCCAGCGCGTAGCCGCTTAATGGAACGAGGAAAACGATGCGTCTTCTCTCCGCAGGATTGTTTGTTGGTGCCATCCTTTTGTCGGCGACAGCCGCTGGTGCCCAGGATATCGACTGGGAAAAAGTCGACGCGGCCTTGGGCAGAAAGGGGGCCGTGTCGGCCGACGTCCATCGCTACGGCTTCCCGCGCTCGGACCTGACGGTGAAGCTGGACGGTGTTACCATCAAGCCGGCGCTCGCGCTCGGCGGCTGGGTTGCGTTCAAGCCCATGCACGGCGAGGTGATGGTGATGGGCGATCTCGTATTGCTGGAAACCGAGGTCAATCCGGTCATGGCCAAGCTGATCGAGAACGGCATCGAAATCACGGCCGTGCACAACCACCTGCTGCGGGCCAATCCGGCGCCGTTCTACCTGCACGTCGGCGGACACGGCGACGCGGTCAAGATGGCGACCGCCATCCGCACCGCGCTGGCGGAAAGCAAGACGCCACTGGAAGCGCCTCCGGCCGCAGCGGCCGCCCCGGCCATCGATCTCGACGTCAAGCAGCTCGACGAGATTGTCGGCGCCAAAGGTCGACAGAATGGCGGGGTGTACCAATTCTCGGTACCACGCCGCGAAGCGATCAGCGAAGACGGAATGGCTGTTGCTCCGCCAGGCCCGATGGGAGTGGCGACCGGGATCAACTTTCAGCCGACAGGCGGCGGCAAGGCGGCGATCACCGGCGATTTCGTGCTCGCTGGCAATGAGGTCAATCCAGTGATCAAAACGCTGCGCGAAAACGGAATCCAGGTGACCGCCCTGCACAGTCACATGCTGACCGAGGAACCGCGGCTCCTCTTCATGCATTTCTGGGCCAACGACGACGCGGTCAAACTGGCCAGAGGCTTGCGCGCCGCTCTGGAAAAGATGGCGATTGCAAAGGATTAGCTCACGACCCGGCGGTGATGAAAATGTCCCATAAGCGCTATCGCATCGCGATCGTCGTCGTTTTCGTCGTGATCGTCCTCGCCGGCGCCGCGTACGAATGGCTCGTGCCCGGCCTGTCGAGCGCGCGGACGGTGCCGCCGAAGCTCGAGATCGCGATCGCCACCTGGCTTCTGCACCAAAGCGTTCCAGCGCAGGCGCAAAAGCAGGTCAACCCGCTTGGTGCGGATGCCGCCGATATCGTCGCTGGGCGCGACCTGTTCCGGGAAAATTGCGAGGTCTGCCACGCCTATGACGGTGGCGGGCATACGCGGGTCGGCGGTCGCGAATACCCGCAGGCGCCGCCCCTTCGCGTCGCCGTCGCATCGATGTCGGACGGCGAGGTGTTCTATCACATCCGCAACGGCATCAGGAACACGGGGATGCCAGCCTGGGACATGCCGGACCGGCAGATCTGGCAACTCGTCGCCTATATCCGTCACCTGCCGAACCCGGCGCGGATGGCTGCCGCGGAGCCTCCGGAGAGCGACCGCGCTGGGCCGGCGCCTGCTGCGACCTTTGTCGGCTCGGCCACGTGCAAGAAATGCCACGAGGAAATCTACGGGCGCTGGAGCAAATCGAGAATGGCGAACGTGGTGCGCGATCCGCGCGAGCATCCCGACGCGATCATTCCCGATCTCTCCAAGCCCGACCCGCTCGTCACTTTCACCAAGGACGATATCGCCTTCGTCTACGGCAGCCGCTGGAAGCAGCGCTACTTCACCAAGATCGGCGACGATTATTTCCCAGAGCCGGCGCAATGGGACGTCACGCACAAGATGTGGAAGAAGTATTTCGTCCGCGACGGCACCGACTGGTGGACGTCGTTTTATCCACCTGACAATTTCAAGCGGCCGACCGGCCCGCTGTGCGACGGCTGTCATTCGGTCGACTACGACATTGCTACCAAGAAGGTAAGCGAATGGAATGTCGGTTGCGAGAAATGCCACGGGCCAGGCAGCGCGCATGTCGAGCGCCCGGTGGCGAGCACCATCCTCAACCCGGCCCGCTTCGACTACGTGCACGCCAGCGACACCTGCATCCAATGTCACTCGCAGGGCCGGCCGCCGAAGAATCCGATAGAGGGCAAGTATTATGACTGGCCGGTCGGCTTTCACGTCGGCTTGAATCTGGCTGATTTCTGGGAGCTCGAGGAGCACAAGCTCGGGGAACTTAGTTTCACTCACTTCCCGGACGGGACCGCGCACAAGAACCGCATGCAGGGGAACGATTTCGTCACGAGCCTGATGTATGCGCGCGGCGTCACCTGCTCGAATTGCCACGATCCGCACGGGACCGACAATCCGGGGATTGTGCGCGAGAAGGGCAATGGCCTTTGTCTCGGCTGCCACGGACCGAATGCGCAGAATGGACCGCATGCGGCAACGATCGAGCAGCACACCCATCATGCCGCGGGCAGCGCCGGCAGCGAGTGCATCGCGTGCCACATGCCGAAGATCGCGGAGACCCTCGGCGACGTGATGGTGCGCAGCCACACCTTCCGTTTCGTGTGGCCGACGCAGACCGACACGATGAAAATTCCGAACGCCTGCAATCTGTGTCACACCGACAAGACGACGGCGTGGGCGACAGAGGCGCTGCGAAGCTGGGCGGATCGCTCGCCTTGGCGGGCGCAGTAGTTTGACGCTTCCGGGGGGGATGCGTCGAACCGACATTTACGGGGGGGGCATGACCCGAGACGGCTATGCAGGAGCAAGCCTTCTGTTTCGCAAGCGCGCGCGCAGACGCATCGCGGCCGGGGTCGTCGTCGGACTTTGTGCAGCCGGATGGGCGCTACCAGCCGCAGCCTATCGTCCGTTCGATGGCACTGATGCGGCGGTCGCCGACGTTGGCGAAGTCGAAGTCGAATTGCAGCCTCTCGGCGCCGCACGTGCGGGGGGAACGACGCGGGGCCTGAGCGATACCATCGTGAACTACGGCTTCGCAGATAGATGGGAGCTGGTCCTGCAAACTACGCCGCAGGTGGCGCCAGAAGGCTTTGGTCCAATCAGTGTATCCAACGCTGCGCTGTTGAAATATGTCGTGCAGCCTGGCGTCCTCCAGGAGAAGTCCGGACCGAGCATCGCCACCGAGTTCGGGGCGCTGCTACCCGCAATCGGCGGCTCGGGTGTCGGCGCCAGTTGGACCGGAATCGTCTCGCAACGGTGGGATTGGGGGACAGTCCACTTCAACCTCGCAGCCAACCTCACTCCGGATCAGCATGCAGAGGTATTTGTCGACACGATTATCGAGGGGCCGCACAAATGGGAGGTCCGGCCGGTCGCGGAGTTCTATTTCGACAACGTTTTCAACGGGGAGCAGACGTACTCCGCCTTGGTCGGCGCCATCTGGCAGGTGAATGACAAGCTTTCTTTTGACGTTGCCGTACGTTATGCCCTCGTCGATGGTCGGCCCGTTAGCGAGTTTCGCGCGGGGCTCACGTTCGGCTTCCCGCTCAATTTCGGCAAGCCGTCGTCCGCGCAAATGCCGAACCCGGCGCTGATCGGCCGGCGTTGAGGCTGTCCCGCGGCTCAGACACACGCTTGTGCAGAGGCGGCTCCGTTCGCGCATCGTCCTCAGCGTACGCCGCGGAACTGCGGCGCAGGCGCCGCGCCGCCGAACGAGGATGTGAGCCTCCCCATGAGCAGCCGCAGCTCCAGGTCACGGAACGCCGTGAAGATTTGCGCGATCCATTGGTGGACCTCGGTCGGTCCTCCCGGCTGCGAGGTCATGTAGGTGGCGAACGAGAAGCTCGGCCGATCGATCACGCCGCGCACGATCGGCGACAGACGCGGAATGTAGATCAAGCTGCATTCGCTGCGGGTCGCCGGGAAATCCTCT
>CAWHZA010000075.1:0-7819 GCA_963833665.1 uncultured Alphaproteobacteria bacterium
CGCGACGACGATTGCGGTCAGTAGGCGCTTGAGGGATACGGAAGAGGGAATGAGCGGCAGCGTAGGCGAGGGCATGGGCAGAGACCAAATCTCCCGAAAGTAGAATATCTCAGCGATGGGGGGGCCGGGCGCAGCGGGCGAATTTCGGCACAATCAGGCCGCGACTATGCAGTTCCCGGTACTGATGTCGACTCATATGTTTCGACGTTGAAGTCTTTAAGTTCATGCAGGTATTCCTCCAGCGACACCAGACCGACGCAAGGCATCGCTCCTGCTGCGCGAAATTGCCCGGTCAGAATTTTCCTTGTCAACACGACTGCCGGTACGGTCGGGATATAAGGCCCGTCGCCGTCCAGAGCGATGACAAACCATTTTGTTGAAATCGGATTACCTGCTTTGTCCTTTCCATCCAAAATTACATGCATTCCCCCGTCGGCCGAACGAGGAAGCCAAACCAATTGCTGACGGCGAGCAAAGCGGCGGAATGTTTAGACAGATAGAAAGGGAAACCGGCAAGTGGGTTCATATTGTCAGCTCCACCATCTTGTTTGGAACCGGAATCGGCAGCGCCTTCTGCCTGTTGATGGCGAATCGCAGCAAGGAAGTGCCGAGCATCTATTTTGCCACCTGCACAGTCGTCATCGCTGATTTTCTTTTCACGTCACCTGCCGCGGTTGTTCAGTTGCTCACCGGGCTATGGTTGTTGCGTCTCACCGGCTACTCATTGAGCGATAGCTGGGTGAAATGGGGACTGGCATTATATTTCTTTGCCGGGGCGTGCTGGTTGCCGGTCGTGTGGATGCAGGTGGAGATGCGCGACATGGCTCGGGCAGCGCTCGAAACGGAAAAACCCCTGCCTGAGCGGTATTGGAGGAGGGACAAGTGGTGGACCGTCCTCGGTTCACTCGCGGCTTGCCAAAATAGGTTCGTACGTAGTCATTGGAGGCGTAATGGCGATGACCGGCCTCGCGCGCTTTCGGCCGGAAGGAGCGCACCGCTGTTCGATGCCACTCGCGTCACGACCGCGCAAGGCGCCGCGCGCAATAAGGCGTCCCGTGCCGACGTCGGCGCAAACCTTTTCCCGAATTCGAGCGATCGGCGGTGCGGAGCGACGCTCGCCCGTTCAACACCGGCCGCACGTTGATCGATGCGCGTACTGCCGAGACCTGGCGCAAGTTGACGCATCGCGCCGTCCACTGGCTGGGAGCGAACGAGTTGGGCTACACCGATCCCGCCGGACTGCTCGAGTTGCGCGCAAACATCTGCGACTATCTACGGGCGGCGCGAAGGGTGCGCTGCGATCCCGAGCAGGTTCTTTAAGGGAGAGACACAATGAAGCTTGGCTTGTTCATGATGCCGCTACACGATCCCAACCGCGATTACACCAAAATCCTACAAGACGACCGTGAAGCCATTCTACTGGCGGAGAAGCTCGGCTATGAGGAGGCGTGGGTCGGGGAGCACTACAGCGCCGCGACTGAGCCCATCACCGATCCCTTGCAGTTCATGGCGACGCTGATCCCAGTCACCAAGTCGATCAAGTTCGGCACCAGCGTGCTCAATCTGCCGCAGCATCACCCGGCGCAGGTCGCCGGAAACTGTGCAATGTTCGACCATCTCTGTGAGGGCCGCTTCGTCATGGGGATCGGACCAGGCGGGCTCGGCTCCGACTTCGAGTTGTTCAAGGTAACGGACAAGGACCGCTCGGAGATGATGGTGGAATCCATCGAGATCATCCACAAGATCTGGGCATCGGATCCGCCCTACCATATCCGCGGGAAGTACTGGGATATCACGATAGACAGCTCTTATCAGCCGCGCCTTGGCATTGGCCCGATGCGAAAGCCGTACCAGAAGCCATACCCGCCGGTCGCTGTCTCGGCGATGAGTCCCTCTTCGCCGTCGGCACGCCTCGCCGGCGAGAGGGGCTGGGGGCTTGTTTCTGCGAATTTCATGCCCGTCGGCCATGCCAAAACTCATTGGCAGCAATACTGCGCCGGTGCCGACGCGGCGCGGAGGCGACCCGAACGCGCCCAATGGCGCTTAGCGCGGACCATCCTCGTCACCGAGACCGACCAGGAGGCCAGCGACTACCTGTGCGACGATCGCTCCAGCTATGGCTGGTACTACGCCTATCTGCGCGACAATCTCGCCAACTACAAACTGCTCAAGATATTTAAGCCGAGCGAGTCGATCCCCGACGAGTCAGTCACCGTACAGAAGTGCTTCGAGTGGATGGTGTTGCAGGGCAGCCCAAATCGGGTATTGGACCAACTCGTCGCACTCGTCGACGAGGTCGGGTATTTCGGCACACTCTTGCTTACGCACAAGGACTGGGACAAGCCGGAGCTGCATAAGCGCTCAATGGTGTTGCTCGCCGAGAAGGTCATGCCTAAGCTCCGCCAGCATGTCGAGAAGAGAGATCAGGCGGCGGAGTAAGCGCGAGTGAGCTCGGAAGAGGCCGCCCTCCGCGCCGGCCCAAGCGTGACGGCTGAGGAATGAGCGACCGAAAGTCTCAGGCGGCTTCATGTCAGCAGATCAATCCGTGCACGTCGGTTTCGACGAGGATTTGCGGGATCGCGCACGCTGGCAATCGGCGCCGAGTTCATCGGCAGCGCTATGGGCAAGTATGCAGCGTTGAATAAAAAATCGTATTGTATCAGTTGAGCGGCCTGAGACATAGGTGACAGACCGTACCGGACACATGGGTAACACTTTTCGCCATTTGGCGGGAGGTGTTGATGCCGTGGAAGGAGTGTTCGGTGACGCAGGAGCGTCTACGCTTTGTCGCCCGTCTTCTCGACGGCGAGGGCATGAGCGAGGTGTGCCGCGATTTCGGCATTTCCCGCAAGACCGGCTACAAGATCTTCAATCGCTATAGGGATCAGGGGCTCGAGGCGCTCACCGATCGCTCGCGCCGGCCGGTGCGCTATGCCAACCAGCTGCCGGACCAGGTGGAGCGGCTGATCGTCGATCTCAAGCGCGACAAGCCGCATTGGGGCGCGCGCAAAATCCGCGAACTGCTCGTTCGCAAGCTTGCCGGCGACGTGCGCCTGCCGGCCAGGAGCACCGTGCATGCGGTGCTCGACCGCCACGGCCTGGTCAACCGCGCCCGAATCCGGCGCAACCGCGCCAACGGCACGCCGCTGTCGGCAGGCGCCAATCCCAACGACCTGTGGTGCGCCGACTTCAAGGGCGAGTTCAAGCTCGGCAATGGCCGCTACTGTTACCCCCTGACGGTCTCCGACCATGCGGCGCGCTATCTGCTGCTGTGCGAGGCCTTCGAATCGACCCGGGAAGCCCCGGTCATCGCCGCGTTCCAGCGGCTGTTCCGTGACCGCGGCTTGCCCGTCGCCATCCGCAGCGACAACGGGCTGCCGTTCGCCAGTCCCAACGGCCTCTACAATCTCTCCCGCCTCTCGGTCTGGTGGCTGCGGCTGGGCATCGCCATCGAGCGCATCAAGCCCGGCCATCCGCAGCAGAACGGCCGCCATGAGCGCATGCACCTGACCCTGAAGAAGGAAGCAACCCGCCCGCCCGGTCTCAACAGTCTGCAGCAGCAGGCCAGGTTCGATGCCTTCGTGCGCGAGTTCAACGCCGAACGCCCGCACGAGGCGCTCGCCATGAGATGCCCGGCCGAGTTCTACACCGCCTCGCCACGGCCCTATGACGGGCTGCCGGAACTCCAATATCCCTGGCATGACCGCGACATCCTGGTCACCGCCTGCGGCCGCATCTGCATGCACAGGAAAAAGATCAATATCTCGACCGTGCTCGCCGGTCAGAAACTCGGCATCAGGGAAGTCGACGACGGCATTTGGCTCGTCAGCTTCATGCACTATGATCTAGGCTATATCGACCTGGAGCAGAGGACCTTGCAGACCATCGACAATCCGTTCGGCACGAGATTGTCACCCATGTCTTAGGTACGTTCCGTCACCCATGTCTCCGGGCCGGACAAAGTGATATATGGCGGAAGGGGTGGGATTCGAACCCACGAGGGAGCAGAACCCCCTGCCGGTTTTCAAGACCGGTGCCTTAAACCACTCGGCCACCCTTCCGCGTGAGCAACTTCAAGTACTTAAGGCATACAACTCAACAAATGCGAACATTGCAATCGGATTGGACCCAAACTGGACCCAAACGCCTATTTCAACACGCCCTTGGATACCATGCCGATGATCTCGGCGGCAGGTGCGTCCGCCTTCCTTGTTCGCTTGGTATAGCTGCGCAAGATGGTGGCCGGGTCATGACCACAACGTTGCGCCACTGCTGCCGGGGACATGCCCCGATCCAGTAGATGGGTCTCGTGCGTGCCGCGCAGATAATGCAGCCGTAGGCCGGAGAAACCCAGTGCTGTCGCCTTTCGCACAAATTCTTTGGTGCTATTCCGCGGATTGCGAAGCGCCGAAAGCGCGAAGCTCTCACCCGGAGCCGGAGGTTTCGGAAACATTAAAGCGCCGTCGGGCAGTTTGACCAAAGACAGGTCGACCGATGCTGCATCGGGAACTCCGGCTAAGATCCGTAAATGACGCTCGTGTTCAGCAAGGAGCCAAGCGAGTGTATCGTCGTCAATTTCCCCCGCGGAGCAATAGTCATGCTGGGACCAACAAAAGTAGCGGTATCATTTGTGCTGGTTGCCTTGTCGCTCATGATGGAAGGCACGATAACGAATGCAGAATCCAAACTACCAGATCTCATTAATGCCGATGTAGCCGAAAAGCTTTTTAGGTTGGATTGTGGTCGCTCCCTTGCAAACGACGAATCGGTATGGACGCCCGGCGAAAACGTCGGACGCAGTATAGAATTTTCCTCTACTTGCTGGCTTATAAAACATGGAAGCGAATGGCTGCTTTGGGATACGGGTGTTCCTGAAGCCGCGCTCAACGACCCTAGAGGTTGGTCCACTTTACCCGAATTGATCGTTTACCACCTCGACAAGACGCTGACAGATCAACTCGCCGAAATCGGATTGAAGCCACGCGATATCTTTCGTGTTGCAATATCGCACACACATGGAGACCACATCGGTAACGTGGGTTTGTTCCCCTACTCCACAATTCTAATTCAGCGAGCGGAGAATAGCTGGATAAATTCCGGAAACGGGCCGAACGACAACGTAAATCAATTGATGGCACTGGCGCGTAAGCTCTTAGGCACCCCTAAAAACCTTCAGCTCATCGACGGTGATACCGATGTGTTCGGAGACGGGAGCGTCACCTTGGTTTCCACGCCAGGGCACACCCCTGGCAGCCAGTCGCTGCTAGTCCACCTCATGAATTCCGGCTTCATCATCCTGTCCGGCGACGTCGTTCATTTGCAAGAGAATTTGGAGAAGAACAGAGTTCCCTCCCTCAATACCGACAAGCCAGAATCCATCGCGTCGATGGAAAAAATCAGGCTGATGATCGAAACGTACAAGGCGACGCTCTTCATCAACCATGACAAAAAACAAACCGACAAGCTTAAGCTGCTCCCTGAATTCTACGACTGAGGTTTTGCCGAGCGGAGGCAAGTCGGACCTGAATGGTCAAGGACAGCAAGAGGTTCGCGGACAGCGGCGGATGGGGGTGGGGCGCATTCGAGTATGACCCGGCATCCGACACGTTTAGTCCCGCCACTGAGGCGGCCAATCCGCCGCAGGGACACGACGCGAAGTGCGGGTTCGCGTGCCACACGCTGGTGAAGAACCGCGATTACGTTTTCACGGAGTACGGGCGCCGATGAATTGTCAATCGTTAGCTCCGCGATCATATACGACAGCTGTTGAACTCGTCATTTCGAAGCATCAAGCCTGATAAGGTGTCGATCATGAATAATTGCCGACGCATTCACGCCGCGTGGTGCTCACGAGTGCGGCGCTTTCGCCTGGCGTGGGCACAAAGCCGAGGTTTTCTGAGGCAGTATCGACGTCAGTTTTGCGCCAGGAGGCGACAAACGCGCATACTTTTTATTGGTGCGTCATACCCGCTCGCTGAACTGGTTATGATCTGACCTGCCCGCGGGCTGCCGTATAAATCCTCTGATGAGCGAACATAACCGACTCTTGTCGAAGACCCAGGCGCCGTTCTGCACTGGAGTGTGCTCACGGCTAAGCGTCCCGGCTTAAGTCGGGATCTGCCTCCCGGCCGGGAAAAGTGGACCTGGGTGGCGAATTCCTCGACCCTTGTCTCTGGCAAGCGGGACGGCGTTCTCGTCGACACTTTTTCTAACCACCGAGCAATCGCAGTCGTTGCTAGATTGGGTGGTCGCGAGCGGCAAAAATCTCATCGCGATCTACATCACACACGGACACGGCCTTGCGCCTCTTCTAGCGCGGTTCCCACTCGCGAAGGCGGTTGCGATACCCGGGGTCGTCAGGGCAATGGAGACACAAATATCGCCGGCATTCGTCGATAGCTTTTTGCGCAAGCGCCTCGATGAAGCGACGACAACCGCGCGCCAACTCTACGACGCTATGTTGAAGCTTTATCCTGACCGCGCCAACCCGGGTTCGCTTTGGAGCGGAGCAAATGCTGCAAAGAAACAGGCTTAAAATGCTCAGATTTGGCCCGTACAATTGTGGGGATAGGATCGGTCGGGCAGACATTGTAGCGCGCTTGCGTGTTCTGCGCTGGCTGGTCCAGCGTGAGGCGGTAGAGCCTGACCAGTTCCTCCCATGTAAGCCGATTAGTTCGCTCTGATTCGGGCGCAGGTAGTGAGCTAGTCTTGATCGGATGGCGGCATAGGGCGGTCCGACCACATATTGACTCAATTTTTCGGGCCGTATAAGGCCCGCGTGAGGGTTGCCCATAAATACGGGGTGTATTGAAGTCTCAATTTCCTGCGCTGGCCTTTTTGCAGCGCTGGCCGTCGGCAAGCCCCGCAAAATCAATCTACCCACGTTCGGCAATGAGCAATGCCGGCACGAGCGGTGTGCCGTGGCTCAGCGGTCGGCGGTGCGCGTGTGAGGCTTCGAATTGATTAGCGCGAGCAACGGCAGCTGCCACGATGCCGATGGTAGTGCCGGGACTGGGGGAGCACGATGTCTTCTGTTGAGTTCAGCAGTGCAGTAGCGACCTTCACCGAAGTTACCTGGGATGCCGTCGCGATTGATCGATGGCGACTTCACTGGTGCTCTAGGCAATGGCTGGTCGGTATTCAACTTCGATACTGCAGGCGCGGAAGCCGCCGACGCGCTATTGACGCTTGCGAGCCCTCTGCCTGCTGGCCACTACAGCCTGACCTTCACAATTTATCAGAACTACTGGAATCCCGGCCACATACTGGGAGATTTTTAACTCGACTACACAACGGCTGCGTCGCCGACGTTGCCGAGCTCGCAGACGCCCGTTTCGATCCTGAGCGACTCTTCGCTCAATGGAACGACATTTTCCTTGCTGTCGCCGGGAGAATTGTTAGCCAACACTAGCAACAACTCGCTAGGGACTGATACATATACCATCTCAGCATTTATTGACTCAGCATCTCCGATTACCGGCATATTTCTGGACGCAATCAAAAATCCGTCACTTCCAGGTGGCGGTCCGGGGGGACAGTACCCCAACGGGAACTTCGTCGTATCGGAGTTCACTTTGGACGCAACTTTTATGGGCGTTACCGTCACCGCTGGCCAGACTTACAATGTCTCTTCCGGTCAGACCGACATCGGCGACATCGTCGAGAATGGCGGCACGCTCAACGTCTTCTCGGGCGGCGCAATCAGCGGCACACAGGATAGTGGCACCTTCCCTTGGCGGCACCGCAACCGACACTGTCATTCTAAATGCCGTCTTGCTGAACGTCTACGGCACGACGGTCGGCACCGTCGTTTACGGGA
>CAWHZA010000076.1:0-109616 GCA_963833665.1 uncultured Alphaproteobacteria bacterium
AGGTCGTGTGGACAAACTTAATCCAGATTTGGATGCAGGCAAGCAGCACGAAGGCGGCGAAGCTCTCGATCAGCTTGTCGTAGCGGGTGGCGACACGGCGTGAGTTCTTCGCACGATTGAAGAAGCGCTCGATGCGATTGCGCAGGGCATAGAGAGCCTTGTCGACGGCATGCTGTATTTTCCGGGTTGCAGTGCTGGGGATTGCGGCTTCACCACCACGTTCCTCAATGTCGTTGCGGACGGCTTCGCTGTCGTAGCCCTTGTCACCGAGCATCTGTTCCGGATCGCAGTCGATCTCCTGCATCAAGGCCGGAAACGCGGTGACATCGTGTGCCTGCCCGGGCGTAATCACAACGCCGATCGGCAGACCCTCGGCATTGGTGCGGGCGTTGATTTTGGTTGAGAAGCCGCCACGCGAGCGACCGAGCGCGTTACGCTCGGCCCCCCTTTTCCACCGGCTGCGCAATGATGCGCACGGATGATGGTCGCATCGATCATCTGCAGCGCGGCGTCCGACACTCCGCTTCCCGCGAGCCCTTCCAGGATCACGTCCCAGACGCCACTGTCGGCCCACCGCCGAAACTGCCTAAAGATCGAATTCCAGTTGCCGAAGCCCTCCGGCAGGTCGCGCCATGGTGCGCCGGTTCGCATCAACCAAAACACCGCGTCGAGCACGCGGCGATGATTGCGTGGCGGCCGGCCGCCGCCGCGATGGATCAGGAACGGTTCGAAGTACGCCCACTCATCGTCGGTCATCAGTCCGCGAATCAAGGCTGCCCTCCGCAAAGAGCAGCCTTGAATCAATTCGCGATTCTTGCGTCAATAGGTTTGTCCACCCGACCTAATCGCGGCGCGAAGCGTCTCCAGGTCGGCACGAGCGCCGCGCACAAGACGGCCGTCGCGAGGGTCAGTGAACGGCGCCCGCTTGCCGCGCGCCTTTGCCGTGTGCGCCGCATCCCTGCCTCTGCCGCCCATTTTTGTGGCCTTTTCCTTATTCTTCGCGACGCCTGCAATTAATACCCTGGACTCCTGCTAGCAGGAGGTTCTTTTCCTGCTTCGTTGCGATGCCTGCATTTAATACCCCGGAAGCCTGCTAGCAGGGAGCGGCCTACGCCGCCCCGCGGTCCCGCGCTACGTTCTGGCGCGAGCCGCCCGCCCATTTCTCGCCTCCATTATGATTCAGAAAACTTGCAGGGAACGGTCCTGTCGCGGGTGATGTTCCCGAAGGTTCCGTGTGATCGTCCGACATTTGCGGCAACCCGAAGCTATTGTGTCCCGCCGCGCACTTCTCGGCGGGCTTGGGTGTTTCGGCACCGTGCTCGCGCTTGGCGGATGCGCCGACTTGGGCGCAACAGCTCCGCGCTTCGATGCATCGTCGCTATCCGTAGACCCGACGTTACTCGTCGCAACCACACGCAAGCCTGTAAACGGCGGACGCGCGAAGCCCTGGTTCGGGCCGGAGCGGGCTTCCACGATGATCGTTGCGCGGGCGAAGCTGGTGCCGCTTGGCGATAGCCGCCTGTCGCTCGCCGCGGTCGGACTGGCCGATTGGCGTATTGATGAGGTCGAACCGGTGCCCGGAGAAGTCAGCGATCTTCTCGCGCAGGCCGGCGGCGGAGGCGACGTGCTGATCTACGTGCACGGCTTCAAACAGACGTTCGAGACAACCGCGCTCGATGCCGCGCATCTCTCCGATGCGATTAAGTTCCGCGGTCGGACGATGGCCTTCTCCTGGCCTTCCAAAGCGGGACTGTTCGATTATGCCTATGACCGCGACAGCGCGGTGTTCTCCCGCGACGACTTCGAACACGTGCTCTCTTCCATCGTGTCGGCCCCTGGCGCCAGCCGTGTCCACATCATCGCGCACAGCATGGGAACCATGTTGGCGCTCGAAAGCCTGCGTCAGCTCTACGCGCGCTATGGTGACACCGTTACGGGCAGGATCGGTGCCGTGGTTTTCGCCGCGCCTGATATCGACATGGACGTGTTCTCGTCGGCGATCGGCCGGATCGGTCCACTCGCTGGCAAGATAACCGTCATCACCTCAACGAACGATCGCGCGTTGGCGCTGTCAGGGCGAATCGCTGGCGGGATGACGCGGGTCGGCGCCGCGGAAAAGGCCGCCATCGAGCGGCTCGGGGTGCGGGTGATTGATGCTTCCGATGCAGGCTGGGGCATCATCAACCACGATTTGTTCCTATCGGATGCGGAGGTGCTGCAGGTGATACGCCGCTCGATTGAGGCCGCGGCCGCGTGAACTCTCGGCTTTGCGGAAGCGATCGCGTAGAGGCTTTGCCTTCGCACGAGCGGTCGGTTTTCGACCTTTGTATTTTCCAAGCGCTTTGACCTTAGCGCGATGCCTTCGCGCTGCCGTTCGAGCATCATCTCACGCTCGAACTGCGCCATGGCACCAAACACGTTGAGCAGAAGGCGTCTGACGTTGCCCCCTTTGAATTGATCCAAGACGACCTGGAGTCTGGTCCACGGGAAAGGACCAGACGATGAAGCGGAAGCGGTATACGGAAGAGCAGATCATTGCGATCCTGAAGGAGCACGAGGCCGGGATGAAGACGGCCGATCTGTGCCGCAGGCACGGGATCAGTGAAGCAAGCTTCTACAACTGGAAAGCCAGGTACGGCGGGCTGGAGGTCTCCGAAGCCAAGCGGCTGCGGGGGCTGGAAAGCGAGAACGCCAGGCTGAAGAGTTGTTAGCGGACGCGATGCTGGACAACGCGGCCCTGAAGGACCTGCTAGCAAAAAAATGGTGACGCCCGCTGCCAAGCGAAAGGCTGTCGCTCACTTGCGTACTGCGTTCGACATGAGCGAGCGGCGGGCGTGCAGGACGATCGATTGTATGCGGATGACAGTGCGGTATCGCTCGCGCCGGCCGGACGATACCGAGCTGCGGCAGCGGCTACGGGCTCTGGCCCATGAACGCCGCCGCTTTGGCTATCGGCGCCTGCATGTGCTGCTACGGCGGGAGGGTTTTACGGTGAACCACAAGCGTCTGTTTCGGCTCTATCGCGAGGAAGGGCTCACGGTGCGCCGGCGCGGCGGGCGCAAGCGGGCCCTGGGAACGCGGGCACCGATGCTGGTGCCGCAACTGCCGAACGAGCGCTGGTCGCTCGACTTCGTCGCCGACCAGTTCAACGACGGCCGTCGCCTGCGCATCCTGGTCGTGGTCGACGACTGCAGCCGCGAATGCTTGGCGCTCGTTCCCGACACCTCGATCTCAGGTGTGCGGGTCGCCCGAGAACTCGACCGGCTGCTGACCGATCGCGGCACGCCGAAGATGATTGTCTCCGACAACGGCACCGAACTGACCTCGAACGTCATCCTGCAATGGGCGGACGATCACAAGGTGGCTTGGCACTACATCGCGCCGGGCAAGCCCGTGCAGAATGCCTTTGCCGAGTCCTTCATCGGCCGCTTGCGGGACGAGTTGCTCAATGAGACCTTGTTCCGATCGCTGGCCCATGCACGCACTGCGCTCGAAGCCTGGCGCGCGGACTACAACACCAACCGGCCGCACTCACGGCTCGGTTGGATGAGCCCAGCGATCTACGCTGCGGACCGGCGGTCCGCTGCGCTTCGCTACACGGACGGCTCCGCTCCGCGGACCGCCGCCATCACCACCCAAGAGGGTAACGTCGAACGCCAGACTCCAATCGCCGCTGGATAAAAACTGGGGGCAACGTCAGCGATTGCCCCGGCTCAATGCTTACCGACTCGGGGCGGCGTGAAGGGAGCGCTTTCGATTATGCCCCGGCAGACGGTCAATCAGGTCGGCTGCGTCAATTTCGCTCTGGCGCAGCCGCCTCCCCGACCAGAACGGCTCAGCGTCTAAGTCGTGATTTACCGGGCTGGCTGCTCGACGAGTTGGCATCACAAGCTTGGCTGTCACGACGCAGGGCCGCTCGACGAGTCACCCCAAGGCGGCGAGCCAAATAAAATCAGGTCGTCTTTCTTAGACATCTTAACCTGAGCCTGACCATCTTTCACCTGAACGACCTTGAACTCGCGTAGCCCCGGATGCAACCTGAAAAGCTCTTTCGCCTCTTCGCAAATGATGTGCATTGATTGCAGAACATCTTCTTCTCGCAGAGTCATCGTCTTCTCCTGTTGCTGTTGCTTGTTACTGCGAAAACGCACGCCGGGGCTTAGCCCGCCATGCACCCCACACCGCTTGCGACCACGGATGGCAGGGCGTTGGCACATTGTCGTGCATATAAGCGCCTCCTCGTATTAGGAGGCGGCTATATGTGCGCACTCGCGCCGATTAATCAAAAGAATTACGAGGGGAAAATGTTCCGCGCCGTTCTTCCGTGCGCACAATAGTTTAGAGCGGTTTGCAGTGACATTTTTTTCAACGACGGCAAGGTAGCGCAATAAAATTAGGTCTTCTGTTGTTGAGCGCTTCTGAGAGCTTTTCGTATTTTCTGTGGATTCAGTGGAAAACTCGATGGCAAAAAACCCATGCCAGTGATCCTAAGTTTGCAGCAAACCTGCCGCATGCAGAAAACGCCGTCCCGCAAAAACGGGGCAAAAGTCCACAAAGCCGCACCAGCGGCCTCCGCAGCCGCAACACAGGCTGGGAAGGGACGGCCCGCCGGCTCAAGTCCCTGAACGACCGGCGGATAGTAAGGACTTGGACAAGCCGCGCTCGGTTCTTGAGCCCCGCGGCTCCCAAATAGCCTCCAGGTCGATCAGCGGCCCAAGCTTCGCCAATTCCGTCTTGATCCGCACCAGCAGTTCGTCGAGCGACATGCTCTCCATTGCGGAGCGCGTGCTGATGTCGCCGGCCAATTTCACCGCGCTCAGCGCCGCATGCTTGTAGCGCGCGACCTTCTCTGCCACCTGAGCGGTCTGCATCATCAGGCTGTCGACCTTCTTCCAGTCCGCCTGTACTCCGATGCTTTGCTCGATCATGGCCCGCTGGTAAAAGTGACGCATCACCCGCTCCATGATGTCGAGGCTGTCTATCGGCATGGAGTAGTCGATCGGCGGCGCCTTCGCGGCCAATTCGGCGCGAGCAATGGCGATCCTGGTCTTGACACTTTTGGCGCCTTTTGGCCGGCCGCGAGGCATAGCGGTGAAAACCTTGTAGGTCCGTGACTTAGGGTGATCGTTCGGATTAAATCCGAATTTAGTTTGCGAATTTAATTCGGGCAATCGTCTTGCTCAAGCTGCTCGCCCAAACGACGCAAACGCGCATAGGTCTTGCGGTGCATGCGCTTCGGTCGGGCGGGGAAAGGCTCCCGCAGTATTGAGACGCAGCCGCAACTTCAATGCCTGTAGATAGCGTCGGCTCTTTGAGCCTCTTCGCTGGCAAGCATACCACAAAGCGAGGCAGCACCTGCAATGCAGGGCCACTCCCGTGGAGTAGAGTTTACCAACCCTGCGGCCGCAACGACCACACTTGAACCAGGGCCGCCAACCCCCGAAGTGGCAAGGCGTCCAAACAATCGGTATCCGCTGCATGGCGCCGTGCCGAAATTCGATGTCCACCTTCCATTTGTTGGCCGTGAGGTGAACCAATCCCGGCCATCTGAAACTGACCATCGGGTAAGTGACCAGCGGTTCCTGAAGCGCCCCCATGCGGTGCAGAACATGCACATCGAAGGCTTGAAAATGCTCAACAGTGCCGTGGGTAGCCATAGGATGCGATAGCCGTTTCGTCGGGATCGAACATTAACCTGATTTTCCGATTCGTCGGTTAGATCGCCATGACCTCCGGCTCGGTCATCTACTCGGCCATCCCTCTATTTGTACGGCCCAGGAGGTCGGCGCCGCCGATCCGGTCCGCCCTTCATATCTACGTCGCACGTATCAACCAAGTGGGGCGGGCCTTGTTGCGCCACCTTTCAACTATCAACCCTCGCGATAGTATTGTCGGTCGAGCGTGTTCCCCGGACAGGCCTCAAAAATTAGACTATGTGAGTGATGATGCCAGCGCGCGACGAACACTTCAGTGATCCCGCGCGCCAGAAACTTGCTTCCACACTTGAAGATCTTCGGGATTGCTTTGATCCAGCAGTTTCACACCAAACGCGCTCAGGATTGCCTTGGCGTGCTCGTCCGATGCCATAGCAGGTACACGTCGATATAATGCTAATAACTCCGATATCCGGTCAATCAGACCCGGCTCTCCTAAAAAGTTACGGCAATACCGTTCAAAACAACAGATCAGAAACTGCTCAGGCAAGTGAGCCGGCGAATTATCCAAGAACTTTAGCGCTTGCATTAACTCTCGTAAGGAAAACCCTTCTTCCTTGACCTTGAACTGAACCGGAGTATAGCCCACAGCAATTGCGATTTCCCTACGTTCTTCCGCAGTGCTGGTGCGGTGGAGGTGTCGGTCATAGACCTCCAACAATGCAAGCGCGTCCTCACGTGGCATTGACGGGGCCGAGGCATATAGTTCCTGATATTCCTTTGCAGTTTCTTCAAGCAGTTCAGGCGTAGCTTGTTGCAAATCATAGTTTGCCTTTGCCCAATGTCGAAATATCAGGAGCGGCACAGCGATTTTGTCGCCATATATTGTTCTGAGTGCTGCCGTGAGATTGTTCAAGGTAATTTCTATTTTCGGAGCCATTTAGACCTCCATTGACGGCGCATCCGTTGCGCATTTCTGCTTGTTGTTTGCATGGAACGTGCCATGGCTATTTCCGCGGGAAATGGTGCAGGATCACCACGCAGGACTGCAGGCCGTGATGCCTCGGTGCCGCCACGGTCATGGCGTGCACGGTGCGCGTCTTTTCGTTTTCCTCGATCCAGCGGCTCAGATGCTGGTCCATGAACGCCCGCACCTCCGGCGGCCAAGTCTCAACGCGGACGCCGGTGGCGTCGCCGTGGTTCAGGGCGACGACGAACTCGGTACGGTCGCAGCCGGCGATGTCGAGGACGCCAGTTTCCCAGGCGTGAAGCCGTCTGACCGCGGGTTCGCTAGGCGGCGTTTCGCTCGAAACAGCCTGGGGGGTAGCGGGCACGGTCGGCTGGCCAGCGTACACCCCAATACGCTGGATACGCTGGCGCTGCTTGTGCCAATCGAGACGGCAACGATTGCAGCAAAAGCGCTGAACGCTGCCGCCAGTGTGCTGGCGCGGCATGAACAACTTGCCGCACTGATCGCAGGCGCGCCGATTGGCGCTATTCCGGCTTGCAAGCCCACCGGGGATGGCTGCTGGCTCTTCGGCTGGAACGTTCGGCTGTGAGGACTTTTCAGGAAGACGGATCGGCTCGCTTTGTTCGATCTTGTTTCCTGGGCCGACATCATCGTGACAACGATGGTCGTCGGCCTCGCCTTTTGCGGGATACACTCAAACGAGCCCGCCGAACAAGACCACTGAGACAATGACCACGACAAAGGTCAACACAGTCGTGTTCATTCCCTGCGGCGAAAGGAGCTTATTCAGGAGGCTCTTGCGGGCCTTGATGAGCTTGCCAACACGAAAGATCGCCCTATCGTAGTGCCCTTTTCGAATGTGCCAGCGGGTTTCGTCTTCCGTTTCGCCGAGATACTTGGCGATCTCGGGCACGCCGCTAACGATGTCGTCGCCGAGGACGACTTGTGCTTCGTTGCTCATAAAAGCGCCTCCTGGTGCTAAGAGGCTCCTACATGTACGCACACGGGTGCATTCGGCAAAAGATTTAAATAGTATCATGTTCTGGTTTGAAGAAGAATGTGGAAAACTCGATGCCACCTCCGCTGCAAAACGGCGCTGATGCCGTTATCTCAAGTCTTGCAGCAAACGTGCTGCATGTAGCAAACACCGTACCGCACAAAACGACGCGAAACCGAGCAAAAGCGCACAAGAAGTTGAGACAAGAAAGGGGCCGGTCGCGACCTCTCGCATTTCGTGTTTTCTCTTTTACTTCAGTTTGTTAAGACGATCGCGGCGCAAAATAATGATGGATGGAGCAGACATGACCGATTCCGAACCCGCATCCGGCGCTCCAACGCCCGAACTCAGCTCGGTTACCCGCGTCACTGTCGAGGAGAAGAACACCGTCGGCGCCATGGTGCCGGGCATGCCCTATGTGGCGGCAACGCCCTACCTCGTCGGCATGGCGGAAATGGCTTGCAGTCGCCTGGTGAAGGATCTGCTGGAGCCCGGACAGGTCACCGTTGGCAGCCGGGTTGTCATCGACCACCTCGGCCCAAGCAAGGTGGGGGCCGAACTGGTGATCAAGGCCGCCTTGCTGCAGCGGGAACGCAATCGCTTCAAGTTTTCGGTCACGGTCGAAGACGGCGCCCGCACCGTCGCCAAGGTCGAGCACGAGCGCGCCGCCGTTTCGCTGGAAAAGATGATGCGGGCGCTGGGCTGAGAATGCAGACCTCGATGTCGCCCAGGCGGCCTGCTTCGGCCGTCGCGGAGGTCTCGGCCTCGTCGCAAACTTGAACTATAATCATTCCATGCCCGATGGGGTGAAGTAGCCGTTCCCGTACCAGCGAGGGGATGACGGCATGCCGGTGACCTACGAGACTTGGCTCGTCCTGCTGTCCATTGTGATGGCAATTCAGGGCGCCTATGTCGGCTTGAGCCTGGCGGTTCAGATCGCCGATGCCGCCGGGCTGAGACGGCGGCTGCTGCTAGCGGGCGCCACCGCCTCGTTCGCGGTCGCGATCTGGACCATGCATTTCGTCGGCATGCTGGCGGTGCGGCTTCCGTTCCCGGTCGACTATCTGGTCTTCCCGACGTTGCTGTCGTTCCTGGTCTGCGCGATCGTGGTCGGCGCCGCGGTTTACGCCACCAGTTCGGGACCTCTGACGCTGCTGCGCCTGACACTGTCCGCGTGCCTCATGGGCGGCGGCATCTTCACCATGCACTACATCGGCATGAACGCGCTCGATGCCAGCACCTACATGGTCCACGACCGGGTCTACGTCGCCTCCAGCATGGCGATCGCCATTGCCGCGTCCGGACTGGCGCTCTGGCTCGCCACCGGCCGGGGAGGGCGCCTGCCGCTGATTCCTTCGGCGCTCGTCTTCGGTATCGCCGTTTCCGGCATGCACTACACGGCCATGGGCGGTGTCACGTTGGAGCCGTTTGTGACGACCTCGTCCGGCGCGCCGGCGCTGTCGGTCGACCTGCTCGCCATCGTCGTCGCCGTCGTGGCGTTCGGCATTTCCGGAATCTTTCTCCTGCTGCTCCTGCCCGATTCATCCCGCGCGGCTGCGAAAGCCGCCGCGGTTGCCGAGAGCGGCGCGGTGACTACAGCGGTCCCCGAAATGCAGCCCGTGCCCGTGACCGTTGCCGCCGCGCTCGAGGGCGAGAACCCGGAATTCGGACGCGGCACCTACGCGCCGCTTGGCGGCGCCGGAGCGCCGCCACGACGCTTTGCCCGCCACCTGCCGGTCGAACGCGACGGCGGCACGCATTTTCTCGCCGTCGAGGACGTGGTCGCTATTCACGCCAACGCGCACTACACGTACATCTTCGACGGCAGTGACAAGCAATTTTGCCCGCTCGCGATCGGCGACGTCGAGTCGCGCCTGGACAGCGATCGCTTCGTGCGCGTCCACCGCAGCCATATCGTCAACATCGACCGGGTCGTCGGCTACAAGCGGACCGGCGACAACGAGATGGTCGAGATGGCGAGCCCGCACCACTACCTGGTGCCGGTCAGCCGCAGCCGCGTCGGCTCGCTGAAATCGCGGGTGGCGACGCTTAACGGCAGCAACCCCGCGGTTGCGCCTCGCCGCCGGCACCGTTTTGCAGCGCAGTAGACGGCGGCGCCTCAAGCGCTCCTTGCGCTGATAGGTCAGTGATGCTGACGCAATCCGTGCAGCAATACCTCCGTTGGTGCACTGAGCCGGCGTTTGGTGCATCTCTGCGAAGCTGGTGAACCTGCTGTTGCTGCTGCAACGCACAAGCCGCCAGTGTTGACACTTTAGAAGAGGTATTGCGCGCAGGTTTCGAGAGGCTGCGGTGATGACCCTGGCCCAGCGGGACTGCGCCAGGGAGGATGCCCGTGATACCCGGCTCTTTTGCCTACCATCGTCCGACAACCGTCAAGGAAGCGGTGAGTCTGCTCGCCCAATGGGGCGACGACGGACGCGCCCTCGCCGGCGGGCACAGTCTGATCCCGATGATGAAGCTGCGCCTCGCCATGCCGGCGCACCTCGTCGATCTCGCCGGCATCTCCGAGCTCAAAGGCGTCCAGGCCGACGGCAACGACGTAGTCATCGGCGCCATGGTGACCCAGCACGAGCTGGTCGCCTCCGAGCTTTTGACCGCCAAGGTACCGCTGCTGCGCGAGACCTCGTTGCAGGTCGCCGATCCACAAGTGCGCTACGTCGGCACCATTGGCGGCAATGTCGCCAATGGTGATCCGGGTAACGACATGCCGGCGGTGATGATGTGCCTCGGCGCCAGCTATCATGTCACGGGCCAGGGCGGCGAAAGCCGGATCGCGGCGCGCGACTTCTACCAGGGCGCCTACTTCACTGCGCTCGAAACCGGCAACGTGCTCACGGCCGTGCGCATTCCGGTACCGCCCGCCGGCCACGGCTACGCCTACGAAAAGCTCAAGCGCAAGATCGGCGACTATGCCACTGCCGCCGCGGCCGTCGTGCTCACCATGGCCGGCGGCAAGGTCGCAACCTGCTCGATCGGCCTCACCAATGTCGCCGAAACGCCGCTCTGGGCCGAGGAGGCGGCGCACATCCTCGTCGGCTCAACACTCGACGCCGCGACGGTGAAGAAGGCGGTGGCGGCCGCCGAGGCGATCACGGCGCCGGCCACCGACGCCCGGGGGCCGGCGCACTACCGCACCAAGATGGCCGGCGTGATGCTCACGCGCGCGCTCGCCCGCGCCAGCTCGCGCGCTCGCGGCTGACCGAAGGAAATAAAGACATGGCCAAATCGCAAGTCTCCATGAAGGTCAACGGCCAGCTCATCGAAGCGCTGGTCGAGCCGCGCACCCTGCTCATCCACTTCCTGCGCGACCAGCAGAACATCACCGGGCCGCATATCGGCTGCGAAACCAGCCATTGCGGCGCCTGCACCGTCGATCTCGACGGCAAGTCGGTGAAGTCCTGCACCGTGTTTACGGTGCAGGCCAACGGCGCCGACATCCGCACCATCGAGGGCATGGCCAACGCCGACGGCACGCTCCACGCCCTGCAGGAAGGCTTCCGCGAGATGCACGGGCTGCAATGCGGGTTCTGCACGCCGGGGATGATCGTGCGCGCGTGGCGGCTCCTGCAGGAGAACTCCAGCCCCTCGGAGGAGGAAATCCGCTTCGGCATTGCGGGCAATCTCTGCCGCTGCACCGGCTATCAGAACATCGTCAAGGCCATTCAATTCGCCGCCGCAAAGCTCAACGGCGTGCCGTTCCAGGAGGCCGCAGAATGAACGACATGACCCCCACCTCCGCCGAACGCGCCGCCAAGCTCGAAGGCATGGGCTGCAAGCGCAAGCGCGTCGAGGATATCCGTTTCGTCCAGGGCAAGGGCAATTACGTCGACGATCTGAAGCTGCCCGGCATGCTCTACGGCGACTTCACCCGCTCGCCGCACGGCCACGCCCGGGTCAAGAGGATCGATACGACCAAGGCGGCCGCCGTGCCCGGCGTCGTCGCCGTGCTCACGGCCGAAACGCTCAAGACCGTGAACCTCGCCTGGATGCCGACGCTTGCCGGCGACGTGCAGATGGTGCTGGCCGACGGCAAGGTCCTTTATCAGAACCAGGAAGTGGCCTTCGTCATCGCCGAGGACCGCTATATCGCGGCTGACGCCGCCGACCTGGTCGAAGTGGAATACGAAGCGTTGCCGGTCAACGTCGACCCGCTCAAGGCCATGGCGCAGGGCGCGCCGGTTATCCGCGAGGACATCAAGGACAAGACGGATGGCGCCCATGGCAAGCGCAAGCACTACAACCACATTTTCTCCTGGCAGTCCGGCGACAAGGCGGCGACCGACGCCGCCTTCCAGAAGGCCGATGTCACCATCAAGGAGATGATCGTCTATCCGCGCGTGCATCCGTGCCCGCTCGAGACCTGCCAGTGCGTCGCCTCCTTCGACAAGATCAGAGGCGAACTGACATTGTGGGGCACGTTCCAGGCGCCGCACGTCATCCGTACGGTCGGCTCGCTGATCTCGAAAATTCCCGAGCACAAGATCCACGTCATCGCCCCGGACATCGGCGGCGGTTTCGGCAACAAGGTCGGCGCCTATTCCGGCTATATCTGCTCGATCGTCGCCTCGATCGTGACCGGCCGACCGGTGAAATGGACCGAGGACCGCATCGAGAACCTCTCCACCACCGCGTTCGCGCGCGACTTCTGGATGGAGGCCGAAATCGCCTGCACCAAGGACGGCAAGGTGACGGGACTGCGCTGCTACACTATCGCCGACCACGGTGCGTTCGACGCCTGCGCCAATGCCACCAAATGGCCGGCCGGCCTGTTCAGCATCATCACCGGCTCGTACGACTTCCCCGCCGCCCATGTCCTCGTCGACGGCGTCTACACCAACAAGGCGCCGGGCGGCGTCGCCTACCGCTGTTCGTTCCGCGTCACCGAGGCGGCCTATTGCATCGAACGCGCCATGGACATCATGGCGCAGAAGCTCGGCATGGACCCGGCCGAATTCCGGATCAAGAACCTGATCCGCCGCGAGCAGTTCCCGTACACCTCGGCGACCGGCTGGCAGTACGATTCCGGCGACTATCACACCGCCATGAACAAGGCGATGGAAACGGTCGACTACAAGAAGCTGCGCGAGGAGCAGAAAGCCAAGCGCGACGCGTTCAAGCGCGGCGAGACGCGCGAGCTGATGGGCATCGGGGTCGCGTTCTTCACCGAGATCGTCGGCGCCGGCCCTTCGCGCGCCTGCGATATTCTCGGCATCGCCATGTTCGACTCGGCGGAGATCCGCATCCATCCGACCGGCAGCGGCATCTGCCGGCTCGGCACCAAGTCGCAGGGGCAGGGCCACGAGACGACCTACGCGCAGATCATCGCCACCGAGCTCGGACTACCCGCCGACAACATCATGGTCGAGGAAGGCAATACCGACACCGCGCCCTACGGCCTCGGCACTTACGGTTCGCGCTCGACGCCGGTCTCAGGCGCTGCGACCGCCATGGCATGCCGCAAGATCAAGGCCAAGGCGCAGATGATCGCCGCCTACATGCTCGAAGTGCACGACGACGACCTCGAATGGGACGTCGACCGCTTCCAAGTGAAAGGCAATCCCGAGCGCTTCAAGACCATGACCGAGCTCGCCTGGGCCGCTTACCACGAGGTACCGCCCGGCATGGAGCCGGGGCTCGAGGCGATCAACTATTACGACCCGCCGAACTTCACCTTTCCGTTCGGCGCCTACATCTGCGTGGTCGACATCGACGTCGACACCGGCGCGACCAAGGTGCGGCGCTTCTACGCGCTCGACGATTGCGGCACGCGCATCAACCCAATGATCATCGAAGGCCAGATCCACGGCGGCCTGACCGAGGCGTTCGGCATCGCCATGGGCCAGGAAATCCACTATGACGACGAGGGCAACGTGACGACCGCGTCGTTCATGGACTATTTCCTGCCGACCGCGGTCGAGACCCCGCACTGGGAGACCGACTGGACCACGACACCGTCGCCGCATCACCCGATCGGCGCCAAGGGCGTCGGCGAAAGCCCGAATGTTGGCGGGGTGCCGTGCTTCTCCAACGCGGTCAACGACGCATTCGCGTTCCTCGGCTCGACCCACATCCAGATGCCGCACGACCATTGGCGCACCTGGACGGCGGCGGAAAAACTCGGCCTGCATGGGTGACGCCTTGTCGTTCCGGGGCCCGAGCGCCGCGAGGGAGCCCGGAATCCATAACCACCGCCGCTCGGTGGTGGCACCGACGGCGCCAACTGCTTATTTCCGTGGGTATGGATTCCTGGCTCGCCGCTTTGCGGCGCCCCGGAACGACGCCCCATGATCCTCAAGCGCGAAGAGATTTCAGACAAACTAGCCGCCGCCGGCTACATCGCTGACCGCGACATCGCCACCGCGTTGTGGCTGATGGAATTCCTCAAACGTCCGCTGCTGCTGGAAGGCGAGGCCGGCGTCGGCAAGACCGAGGTTGGCAAAGCGCTCGCCGCCGTTCACGCCGCGGAGCTGATCCGTCTGCAATGTTATGAAGGCCTCGACCAGAACGCGGCGCTTTACGAGTGGAACTATCAGCGCCAGCTCCTCGCCATCAAGACGCGTGAGGGCATCGGCGAGAATGCCGACGCCATCGAGGAGCACATCTTTTCCGAAAAGTATCTCTTGGAGCGGCCGCTCCTTGCCGCAATCCGCCGCGAGAAGCCGCCGGTGCTGCTGATCGACGAGGTCGATCGCGCCGACGAGGAATTCGAGGCTTTTTTGCTCGAGCTCCTCTCCGACTTTCAGGTGAGTATTCCCGAGCTCGGCACCATCAAGGCGACCTCGATCCCGCGCGTGGTGCTCACCTCGAACGGCACCCGCGAGCTGTCCGACGCGCTGCGCCGGCGCTGCCTCTACCACTACGTCGATTTTCCCGATGTCGATCGTGAGGCGAAGATCATCGGCACACGCACGCCGGGCATTGACACGACGCTGGCGCTGCAGATCGCGCGCATGGTCGCCGCGGTGCGCAAGGAGGATCTGCGCAAGGTGCCGGGCGTCGCGGAAACGCTCGACTGGGCGGCGACGCTCGCCGGGCTCGAGGTGCACGACCTGCGGCAGGAGCCGGAGGCCGTCTACGAGACGATGATTTGTTTGCTCAAGACCCATGAGGACCGCGCGCGGGTGACCCGCGAGGTGAGCGAGCGCCTTCTCGGCAAGGTGGCGTGAGGTCGTCTGATGACTCTTCCCAGTCACCCGGAGGCGCGAGCGCAGCGAGCCTCGAAGGGCGACGGCACGGCCGCTCGGGCCGCATCCTTCGAGGGTGGCCTTCGGCCGCCAACTCAGGATGACGGGCAACTGCGCGACGCGCGCCGCCGCGTGGCCGGCTTTGCGCATACCTTGCGCGACAATGGCTTCAAGGTCGGGCTCGCCGAGACGCAGGATGCGCTGGCCGTGCTCGCTTCGTCCGTGGCAACGCGGCCATCGTCGCTCAAACCTGCGTTGCGCGCGCTGTTCTGCGCGACCCATTCCGACTGGGAGCGTTTCGACGAGGTCTTCGATGCCTACTGGCAGGGCCGCCACATGCGGCAACGGCAGGTCTTGACGGGCGCGCCGGGCGGCAACGCGCCGCCGGCGCGGCGGCTGGCGCAAGCGCAGGTGCCGCAGGAAGCGCTCGGCCTGCCGGATCACGTCGAGCGGCGCTCCGGCGACAGCGATGCACCGGCGGACGGCCGCGGCCGCCGCGAGGGCGCCTCGCGCGCCGAGACGCTCACGACGACGGACCTCCGCCATATCGTCGATCCCGACGACATGGCGGCGACCCACGCGCTTGCGGCGCGGCTCGCCCGGGTGATGCGCGCGCGGCTGGTGCGCCGCGAACAGGTGCGCCGGCGCGGCCGCCGCCTCGACCTGCGCCGCACCATTCATCGCAACGTCTCGCATGGCGGAACCCTGATCGACCTCGCCTGGCGGCGCCGCAAGATCAAGCCGCTGCGGCTCGTCATGCTGCTCGATGCCTCGGGCTCGATGAGCCTCTACACGGCGTTTTTCGTCCGCTTCCTCCATGGCGTCGTCGACAGCTTCCGCGAAGCGGAAGCCTTCGTCTTCCATACCCGGCTCGCGCACGTCTCACCGTCGCTGCGCGACCGCGACGTGACGCGCGCGGTCGACAAGCTCGTCTTGATGGCGCAAGGCATCGGCGGCGGCACGCGCATCGGCGAGAGCCTGGCTACGTTCAATCGCTGGCACGCGCGGCGCGTGATCAATTCGCGCACCGCGGTGATGATCGTCTCCGACGGCTATGACACCGGCGAGCCGGAGCGGCTTGGCGAGGAGATGCGACGGCTGCGCCGGCGCTGCCGAAGGATTATCTGGCTCAATCCATTGATCGGCTGGCGCGACTATTCTCCGCAGGCGCGCGGCATGCAGGCGGCGCTGCCTTACGTCGACCTGTTCGCGCCCGCCCACAACCTGCAAAGCCTGGCGGCGCTGGAGCCGTATCTGGCGAGGATCTGATCATGTCCCGCGCCGATGACATTCTCGACATCATTGCGACGCGGAGATCGACTGGCGAGCCGTTCGCGCTCGCAACCGTCGTGCGCACCGTGGCGGCGACCGCGGCCAAGGCCGGCGCCAAGGCGGTGATCCTGCCGGACGGCACCATCTCGGAAGGCTGGATCGGCGGCGGTTGCGCTCGCGCGGCAGTGCTAAGGGCCGCGCAGGACGCGCTCGCCGACGGACGCTCGCGGCTCGTCTCGGTGCAGCCGCCCGACGTGCTCGCCGACCGCGGCGTGAAACCGGGCGAGGAGCAGGAGGGTGTGCGTTTCGCCAACAATATGTGCCCGAGCCAGGGAACGATGGACATTTTCGTCGAGCCGGTATTGCCGCGGCCGCAGGTGGTTATCTGCGGCTCAAGTCCGGTCGCGGTCGCCGTCGCCGATCTCGCCAGGCGAACGGGCTTCGCCGTCATCGTGTGCGCGCCTGCGGCCGAGCAGGGCGCGTTCGGCGATGCCGACCGCCGCATCGAAGGCTATGCGCTTCCGGTGGAGGATGCCGGCGCGCGCTACGTGGTGGTGTCGACGCAGGGCCGCGGCGACGAGGCCGCGTTGCTCGCCGCGCTTGCGGTTGATGCCGACTATGTCGCGTTCGTCGGCAGCCGCAAGAAGGCCGAGGCGTTGAAGGCAACCCTGGCGACACGCGGCGTCGCCGCCGAGCGTCTGGCGACGCTCAAGGCGCCCGCCGGCATCGACCTCGGCGCGATCACCCCCGACGAGATCGCAATTTCGATCCTGGCGGAGATCGTCGCCGTGCGGCGGAGCAAGCATTCGCGCGAGACTTGCCGGGCGGGTGACGCGGTCAAAACTCATTCGTGACTCCGGCCCGACGATCCACGCGCTTCTCCTGACCGCGAGCGCTTGAAATGCGGCGGTGCCGCCAGCTCAGCGGCCGATGGCGGTAATGGTCGCCTGATTGTCGCCCGGCGACCCCGAGCACTTGGTCTATAGATATGATCATAATTACGCATTGTTGCACAGCAGTCGATCGGGCGTCGGAGTTCTGAACTCCGCCGGAGGCGCAGGGCGTCCCGGGAAATTCGTTCGTTTCGACCGGCAATTGGCAGCGTCTTATTCCCGCCGTCCTAGCCATTCCTGCCGAAGCAACTCTTCCCGAAAGGCTGGTTACTGTAGCAAATCTGCATCGCGTCGACCGTCGGGCGCAATGAGATTGTTCTTTTTTCGGACAGTTAGGTGATTAAGTTGATAGACAAAATCATAATCATAATGACAACGCGCACTCGTCATTCGCGTGAGGAGGTTTGCAATGGACAAGTCGATCCTATCGCTGACAGCCGACCTAACCCCGGCGCTCGGCTTTGCAACCATGATCGGATTGGGACTTTTTTTGTTGGTCCTGTCATTCGCGATCAAGACCGCCTTGGTGCGCAATACCCATGATTTCATCATCGCCGATCGGAAGGTCGGCTTCGGCTTCGGCGTCGGCTCGGTCATCGCGGTCTGGACGTGGGCGATGGCGGTGATGATGAGCTCGGCGATGACATTCCGCTGGGGGCTGTCCGGCCTGTTCTGGTTCGTCGTCCCCAACGGGTTCGCGGTGATCGCGATGGTCCCGTTCGCCCGGATTCTGCGGCGAAACATGCCGCAGGGCTACACGATCTCCGAATTCGTGCAGCGCCGCTTCCGCCGTTCCAGAGTCGCCTCAGGCATCGTCACCGTGACAATGATCTTCGGCATCCTGCTCGAGATCCTGATCAATCTAAAAGGTACCTCAGTCGTCATCTCCACGGTGTTTTCCATCGATTGGAAGGTGGCGGCGGTCGTCGGCATCGCCTGCGTGCTCACCTACTCCTATTTCGGCGGTCTGTGGACGAGCGTCATGACCGGCACGCTGAACACGCTGATGGTAACGGTGCCGGCGGCGATCGTCGTGGCCGCGGTCTATGAGCAGGTGCCCGGCGGCGCCGCCGCGGTCTTTGCCGCCGCCGACGCGGCGGACGCGCGCAATCTGTCGGTGCTGCGCCCGGACGCTGCCGCCGGGTTCGGCGTCACATTGGCGTTTGGCCTGCTCGCCGCCACCGTTGCCGATCAGACGTTCTGGCAGAAAGTGTGGGCGATCAAGGGCCGTGAGGTCGCGCGCACGTTCTTCTGGGCCGGCGCGCTCTTCTACCCGATCCCGATCTGCCTCGGAATGCTCGGCCTCGTCGGCATCGCTTTCGGATGCTCAACAGCCGACATCGGCGGCGACCTCGCGGCGGTGGGCCCCTACATCGTGTCGCATATCGGCTGCCGCTGTTCCTGGTCATCCTCTACGTCCTGGCCATTCTTGCCGCGTGCTATTCGACGATCGACGGTGCCAGTGCCGCGCTTTCCTCGATCGTCGCGGTCGATGTCGTCAAGCGCTACTGGCCCGAGACCAGAGAGGGCGCGCTCTTCCTCGTCACGAAATTGTCGATGCTGCTTGGAGGCGCTGCGGCGACGGCAATCGTGCTGTCCGGCATCGACTTCACCACGCTGGTGCTTACTACCTACGCGCTCAAGACGTCGATCCTGCTGCCGCTGGTGCTCGCGATCTTGTGGCCACGCACGAACACCGTTGGCTTCGTCGGCGGGGTGGTGCTCGCGATCCTGATCGGCATGCCGATCTACGAGACCCAGGGCGAACTGATCGGGACGCTGTCGATCGTGGCAATCAGCGGTCTCACAGTGCTTACTGCCGGCTTCTTTGGCAGTGAGCGCTTCGACGTTTCGACCCTGAGGCGAACCGCCGACATCGTCATTGACGAAGGCGCGGGCGTTCCCATCGCCGAACCGGCTGAATAACGCGCCGCTCCTTTCCATCATCTCTCATTGAGGAGCCAATCATGTCCGCCATCTTCATCGCCATTGTCGCCTTTGGACTCTTCGGCGCCGCCGTCTTCATCAGCGGCTTCATCGTCGCGGTGCGCGAAGCAGTCCGCGAGCGCAGGGACGGGGCGCCCGAAGGCGAGTGGGTAGACAAGGGCCGTTATGGCTGGAGCGCGTTCTTCGCCGTCTTCGCCTCGGCCGTGGTCATCGCCTTGGCCGGCGTCAACCCGCTCTGGATTTATGCTGGGCCTCTGCTCGCCATCGTCACCGCGACCGGCGTCGGCATTGCCTTCTTCGTCGGCCGCGACAAGGGCGTCGCAGCGCCGTCATTCGAGAGACCGTAGCGGAGGTTACACGTGAACAGACCCAACAAGAAGAAAGCGCATCTGCTCGGCTTCATCCAGCACGGCGTCAACAGCCACGCCACCGGAATGTGGCGCCATCCCAAGGACAAGGTCGGCTGGCACTTCGCGCGAATCGAGTACTGGCAACACATGGCGCGCACGATGGAGCGCGGTCTGTTCGACGCCGTCTTCATTGCCGACGAGCTCGCGCCGTACAACACCCACGAGGACAGCTCGGACCCGGTGGTGAAATGGGCCGTGCAGTGTCCGACGCATGAACCTTCGACCATCGTGCCGATCATCGCCGCCGCCACCAGGCACCTGGGGGTGGGCGTTACCTTGTCGTCCGCATTCGAGCATCCGTATTCAATGTGCCGACGACTGTCGAGCCTCGATCATCTCTCGGACGGACGGATCGCGTGGAACATCGTTTCGTCCTATTCGAAGAGCGAATGGGATGCTTACGGACACACCATGACGGAGCGCGGCGGGCGTTACGAGCGGCTCGAAGAGTATATGGAAGTGTGCTACGAGCTTTGGGACTCCTGGGAGCCCGACGCCATCGTCGCCGACAAGACAAGCGGCATTTACGCTGATCCGGCCAAGGTCCACGTTGTCCATCACGAAGGCAAATATTACCGCTGCCACGGCGGCATTTCTGCGCACCGTCGCCCCAGGGACGGCCCGTGCTCTGGCAGGCAGGCTCTTCAGATCGCGGACGCGATTTTGCCGCCAAGCATGCGGAGGCGATCTTCGCCGTCCATCCGAATGTGGAGCGCATGAAGCAATACACCGATGATCTCAACGAGCGGCTGGCGACGCGCTTCAATCGGACGCCGGGCTCGGTGAAGCTGATCTACGGGTTGCAGACGGTCGTGGCTGAGACGCGCAGCGAGGCGCAGGACAAGCATGAGCGCATCAAAGCTTGTATCCCGCCGGAAGGGGCGATGGCATGGATCTCCGGCCACTTCGGCCTCGACTTCTCAAAGTATTCACCGGACGACGTCGTGCAGAACATCGAGGTACCGGGAATCCAGGGCCTGTTCGAATCGATCATCTACGCCAAAGGCGGGGCGCCGGTGACGGTGAAAGAGGCGGCCATGATCTACGCCCAGGGCATGGGCATGCCGGTGGTCGTCGGAACACCAGCCGACATTGCCGATCAGATGGAGCACTACATGGATGACGGCGGTGCCGATGGCTTCATGCTGATCGCGACCTATACGCCCGGCTGCTTCGAGGAGTTCGCCGATCTCGTGGTTCCGGAACTGCAGCGGCGCGGCCGCTTCCGCAGCCGCTATGCGGGCAGCACCCTGCGCGACCATCTGCTGGAGAATTAGGCCGCATCCGATCGCGGGTTTGGTCGGCGCCTATTCAGAACGCGCCGGCGCTGAAATTCAGCCGCTGGGTGACATCGTAGTTCTGCTTGGCGACCGGATAGGCATAGTCGACGCGGAGCGCGCCGAACGGCGAATCCCAGATCAGGCCGGCGCCGACCGACGCGCGGATTGCGCGCGAATTGGCGATTTGCTGTGACGGCGACAGCGAGGAGGCGAGGCTTGCGGCGCTCGATGCCCGGGTGGCCCAGAGGCTGCCGGCGTCGGCGAACAACGCCACCTTCAACTTAGCGTCGGCCGAAACAAGCGGCATCGGCGTCTGTAGTTCTGCGATCGTCGTCCAGTACACGTTGCCGCCGAC
Organism: uncultured Alphaproteobacteria bacterium; assembly: GCA_963833665.1. GTDB lineage: Bacteria > Pseudomonadota > Alphaproteobacteria > Rhizobiales > Xanthobacteraceae > BOG-931. Next base: position 20,984 of record CAWHZA010000076.1, read on the forward strand.
ATTGTCCTGGGTGGTCCCCGGGGTGACATCGCGCGGGCCAAAGCCGTTGGGCGCGAATCCGCGCACTAGCTGCGGCCCGCCGAAGAAGCCGTTGAGCAGCGGCAGCGGCTGCCCGCCCCAGGGCGTGGCGTAGCCGGTCTGCGCCCGCGCCATGCCGACCACGTCGCCGAAGATTTCGTGGTAGTAGCGCGCGTCCTCGGTGGTGCGGGCGAATTTGGCGGCGCCGCCGAGGCCGGCAAACTCGTTGTTGGTCTGCACGCGCACGCCGCTCGTCGGGTTCTTCGGATTGTCGAGCGTGCTGTAGGTGATGCCGGTGCCGACCGAGGACACCCACATCGGACCGGCCTGCGCCGCCTGCACAATGGGCAGCGAGGATGGGCCCGCCGCCGGATCGAGCGAAACACTCTGATTGTAGATCGAGTAGTTCCACTGCATCCCGAGTTCTTCGGTCAGCGGCGCGCCGAGCGAAACTTTGGCCCCGTACACGGTGCTGTCGAACGACTGATAGCTGCCGGCTAGCGTTTCCTTGCCGAACAGATCGACGCCGAGCGAGAGCCGCGGGCCGAGTGCGTAAGGGTCGGTGAAGGAAAGGTCGAACCCCCTGACGTACTGGCCGTAGGTCACCGACACCCTGGCGATGTCGCCAGTGCCGAGAAAATTCGCATCGCCCACGGTCACCGAGGCGAGCGCGCCGCCGGCCGTCGAATAGCCGCCGGAGATATAGAAGTTTCCGGTCTGGTCCTCCTCGACGGTGACGTCGATGACGATGCGGTCAGGCGCCGAGCCCGGCTGCGTCGCGATCTTGACCGACTTGAAATAGCCCAGCGCCTTCAACCGGCGTTCGGCGCGCTCGACCAGTGCGCGGTTGTAGCCGTCGCCTTCGCCGAAATCGAATTCGCGCCGGATCACCGCGTCGCGCGTCTTGGTGTCGCCGTGAATGTCGATGCGCTCGACATAGACGCGTTTGCCGGGCTCGACGGCGTAGACGAGATTGATGATTCCCGCCCGGTCTCCCCCGGCATTCGCGGAGGCCGCGGAAGCGGGCACGCGCTCGCTGCGGACCAGCACGGCGGCAAACGGTTCGCCGCTTTTGGCGAGCCCGATGGTTGCATCTTCGACGGTCTTGTTAACGGCGTCGGCATTGTAGGTTTCGCCCGCTTGCGTGCGCAGGTAGCGGTTGAGCGCGGCTGCATCGACGGCTTTGAGATCCGATACGACCTCGACGCGGCCCAGGCGATAGCGTGGGCCTTCCTCGATCGCGAACGTCAGCACGATGCCCTTCCTGTCCGTCTCGTAGCTCGCGGCCGAGTGCACGCGCACGTCAGCATAGCCGTGGGCGAGATAGAAGCGGCGCAGGAGGTCGAGGTCGCCTTCGATACGGTCGGCATTGTAGACGTCGTTATCGAGGAGGAAGCTCAGCAGATTGGTCTCGCCGCTCTTGATCTCGCCTTTGAGCTTGTTTGCCGCGTACGCGTTGTTGCCGATGAAGAGGATCTGCCGCACTACGAGCTTGTCGCCCTCCGTGATCTCGAACACGAGATTGACGCGCTCGTCCCTGGCGCGGATGGTCTTCGGATCGACGCGCACCGCGAAGTAGCCGCGCTGGCGGTAAAGCTCGATGATGCGCTCGGCATCGCCGTGGACCCCGGCGCGCGCCAACGGCCCCCCCGCTTTCGATTGCACCGTTTTCTTGAGGTCCTCGTCCTTGATTTTCTTGTTGCCCTCGAACGCCATCCTTTCGATCGTCGGATTTTCGACGACCTTGACCAGAATGCGATCCCCGTCCCTGGAAACGGTCACGTCCTGGAACAGCCCGGTCGCGTAAAGGCTCTTGAGCGCCGCGTCGAGCGCGGCCGCATCGAATCGCCCGTCGGCGCCGGCGTGAAAATGCGAACGGATCATCGACGCGTCGATGTGCCGGTTGCCGGCGACGGCGATCGCGGACTCCGCCTCGCTGGCCGCGAACGCGCTCGGGCAGGCGGCGGGGGGAAGAAACAGCGAAAGCAATGTGACCAGAATGCCGACTGTGACCCGGCGAGACATCGCAATGCGGCTCCGCAAGCCAAACGGCTCTGACATTACTATTCGCGGCCGCGGCGCCAGCGTGGCCGATTGTGTCGGAATGTGAGGAATTGTTGCGGCGTGAGGCGAGGCGCAACGCGCTTCGCCGCCGCAATCGTTACTGCCCAGATTAGTGGGTCCATGCACATTTTTTAGTCAGCGCCGGTGACCTCGCAGGTGACCCCCACGTTGGGGGTGCGGCGACACGGCTATTTTCCCAATTATTTCAATCTGATCGGAGCTGTCAGGGGCGACGTCGGCGCGCTGGCACGGGCCTTGCGACACGCGTCAGCGCCAACCGCAGATCGTCCATCGTCCTGATGGCCAGCCAGCAGCAGCGCCGCGGGCGCTCGCCTGCGTTACAGGGAGCTTGCAATGAATTTCGACAGGATTTCGCGCCGCCGCGTCCTGCAAGGAACGGCCGCGCTGACGTTTGGCGCGGCGTTGCCACTGCGTCCGGCCACCGCAGCGGAGACAACCGTCGGCTTCGTCTACGTCGGCTCGCGCGACGACTACGGCTACAATCAGGCGCACGCCGCCGGCGCCGCCGCCCTCAAGAGCATGCCCGGCATCAAGATCGTCGAGGAGGAGAAGGTCCCCGAGACCGACGCCGTCGAAAAGACCATGGAGTCGATGATCAATCTCGACGGAGCGACGCTGCTGTTCCCGACGTCGTTCGGCTACTACAACCCGCATATGATCAAGATAGCGCAGAAATTTCCGAAGCTGCGCTTCCAGCATTGCGGCGGGCTGTGGTCGGAGAAGGATCCGAAGAACGCGGGCAGCTATTTCGGCTACATCGACGAGGCGCAGCACGTCAGCGGCGTTGTCGCCGGCTACATGTCGAAATCCGGCAAGCTCGGTTTCGTCGCCGCCAAGCCGATCCCGCAGGTGCTGCGCAACATCAACGCCTTCACCATGGGCGCCAAGCTCGCCAATCCGAAGATCACCACGCAGGTCATCTTCACCGGCGACTGGTCGATGCCGGTCAAGGAAGCGGAAGCTACCAACAGCCTGATCGACCAGGGCATCGACGTCGTCACCTGCCACGTCGACGGCCCCAAGACCGTGGTCGAGAACGCCGCGCGGCGCGGCGCCATGGTGTGCGGCTATCACGTCAATCAGGCGGTGCTCGCGCCGCAGGCCTATCTCAGCGGCGCCGAGTGGAACTGGGAGGTGCTCTATCCGCGCTTCGTGAAGATGTTCACCGCGGGCGAGACCATTCCCAATTTCTACCGCGGCGGTTTGAAGGAGGAGATCGTGAAGGTCTCGCCGTACGGCTCCATGGTCTCCGCCGAGGCGCGCAAGCATGCGGACGAGGTCAAGTCGGCCCTGATCTCCGGCAGCTACGTCATCTTCAAGGGCCCGGTTGCCGACAACAAGGGCAATACCGTCATCGCCGGTGGCATCTCACGCGGCCAGACCGATCCCGAGCTGGAGAAGATGAACTATCTGGTCGACGGCGTCATCGGAGCGACTTCGTGAAAGCCGATGCTCGGCGCGCCGCTTGCTCCATCCGGGCTAGGCCAGCTTCTTCGCCTGCCGGCGTACGGCAGAAACATCGGCGGCGCGGCGGAATTCATCGTCATCCCCGCGCTCGCCTTGGCGGCGTCGCTGGTGCTGTTCGGCGTCTTCGTCGCGCTGTTTCGGAAGAATCCGCTCGACCTGTACTTCTACATGTACCAGGGCGCGTTCGGCACCTGGTTCTCCTGGCAGAACACGCTGACGCGCGCGGCGCCGCTCATCCTCACGGCGCTGTGCACGGCGCTGCCGGCGCAACTCGGCATGGTGATCATCGGCGGGGAGGGCGCGCTGCTCATCGGCGCGCTCTCCGCCACCGGCGCGGCGCTCGCGCTGCAGTCCGCGCCGCCGCTGTTCGTCGATCTGGCGATGGCTTGCGCCGGCATCATCGGCGGCGGGCTGTGGATCATGCTCTCCGGCGCTTTGCGTCACTATCGCGGCGTCAACGAAACGATTTCGAGCCTGCTGCTCGTCTATATCGCGCTGGCGATCCTCAACTATCTGGTCGAGGGCCCCATGCGCGACCCGACCAGCCTCAACAAGCCGTCGACGCGCGAGATCGGCGCCGCCAATATGATCGGCAGCATTCCGGGCACCGACGTGCACTGGGGCTTCGTGCTCGGCATCATCGCCGCCTTGCTCGCTTACATCCTCATCTACCACACCGTGTTCGGCTTCGCCGCGCGCGTCGCCGGCGGCAACATCCGCGCCGCCAAGGTCGTGGGGCTCAACGTCGGCAAGCTCATCCTCATCATCTGCTTTCTCGCCGGCGCCGCCGCCGGCCTCGCCGGTATGATGGAGGTCGCCGCCGTGCAGGGGCGCACCAACGCCAACCTGGCGGCGGGCTATGGCTTTGCCGGAATTCTGGTCGCGTTCCTGGCGCGGCAGAATCCCTTGGCGGTGATCCCGGTCTCGATCCTGCTTGGCGGTATCGGCGCGAGCGGCGGGCTGCTGCAGCGGCGGCTGGGCTTGCCGGACGCCTCGGTCCTGGTGCTGGAGGGCATGATCTTCGTCATGGTGCTGGCGAGCGACTCGCTCTACGGCCGCTTCGGCTTCCTGCGCGGAAAGGCTGCTTGAGCATGGCCGACCCGGGCGCCATCGGCTACTGGACGGTGCCGCTTGCGGTGCTCGGCGGCGCCATCCGCGTCAGCACGCCGTTCCTGTTCGTCAGCCTCGGCGAATGCATCACCGAGCGCAGCGGCCGCATCAATCTCGGCCTCGAGGGCACGCTCGTCATGGGCGCAATGAGCGGCTACGGCGTCTCCTACCTGACCGGTTCGCCCTGGCTCGGCGTGCTCGCCGCCGGCGCGACCGGCGCGGCGATGGGCGCCTTGCATGCTTCGATCTGCGGCCTGCCGCGCGTCAACGACATCGCCGTCGGCATCGCCTTGATGCTGTTCGGCACCGGACTCGCGTTCTACCTGGGCAAGCCGCTGATCGAGCCGACGGCACCGCGGCTGCCTTCGATCGATCTCGGCTGGTGGAGCGACGTGCCGCAGGTGCGCGCCGCGTTGCGCATCAACGTGCTGTTCCTCATCGGCGTTGCGCTGGCGCCGGTGCTGGTCTGGGCGCTGCGCACCACGCGCTGGGGCCTGATCGTGCGCACCGCCGGCGAAAGCGCCGACGCCGCGCGCGCGATGGGCTATTCGGTCAATCTCATTCGGCTGCGCGCCACCATGTTCGGCGGTTTCCTCGGCGGGATCGGCGGCTCGTTCCTGTCGCTCTACTATCCGGGGAGTTGGAACGAGGGCCTCTCCAGCGGGCAGGGCATCACCGCGGTCGCGCTCGTCATCTTCGCGCGCTGGAACCCGATGCTGTGCCTCGCGGCATCGATCCTGTTCGGCGGCGCCGCCGCGCTCGGACCGGCGCTGCAGTCGGTCGGCGTGAGCCAGGGCTATCACCTGTTCAACGCTGCGCCCTACATTCTGACCTTGCTCATCATGATCGCGACCTGCTCGCCGAAGCGTACGCTCGTCGGCGCGCCCGCGGAACTGTCGATCACGAGGTGAAGTCAATGCCGGAGCTTGCGCGCAGGAAGACCGAGCCGCAGGAGCGCTACGTTCCCGCCGATCCCTATCCATGGCCCTACAACGGCGATCTGCGGCCGCAAAATACCGCGCTCGTCGTCATCGACATGCAGACCGACTTCTGCGGCGTCGGCGGTTACGTCGACAAGATGGGCTACGACCTTTCACTCACCCGCGCGCCGATCGAGCCGATCAAGCGTACGCTTGCCGCCATGCGCGCGGCCGGCTTCCACGTCTTCCATACCCGCGAAGGCCACCGCCCCGACCTTGCCGACCTGCCGGCGAACAAGCGCTGGCGCTCGCGGCAGATCGGCGCCGGCATCGGCGATCCCGGGCCGTGCGGCCGCATCCTGGTGCGCGGCGAGCCGGGCTGGGAGATCATTCCCGAGCTCGCGCCGCGTGACGGCGAGCCGATCATCGACAAGCCCGGCAAGGGCTCGTTCTGCGCCACCGACCTCGATTTGCTGCTGCGGCTGCGCGGCATCGACAACGTGGTGCTCACCGGCATCACCACCGACGTATGCGTGCACACCACCATGCGCGAAGCCAACGACCGCGGCTTCGAGTGCCTGCTGCTGGAGGATTGCTGCGGGGCAACCGACAAGGGCAACCACGACCACGCCGTGAAGATGATCAAGATGCAGGGCGGCGTGTTCGGCGCCGTCTCCGATTCGGCGAAGCTCATCGAGGTGGTCTCGTGAGCGAGCCGGCTACGACCGCAACATTCGGCGTCGAAGCGATCAACATGACCAAGCGCTTCGGCGAGTTCGTCGCGCTCGATCAGGTCGCGCTGAAGGTCAAGGCCGGGACGTTTCACGCGCTCCTCGGCGAGAACGGCGCCGGCAAGTCGACGCTGGTCAAATGCATCATGGGCTACTACCTGCCCGACGCCGGCGAGGTCATCGTCGGCAATCACCAGGAAGTCATCGGCAATCCGCGCGCCGCCCACGCGCTCGGCCTCGGGATGGTCTACCAGCACTTCACCCTGGTGCCGGCGATGACGGTCGCGGAGAATTTCGTGCTGGCGCGCGACGACGTGCCGGCGGTCGTTGATTGGGCGCGCGAGCGCAAGGCGCTCGAGGAATTTCTGGCGCGCATGCCGTTTCGCGTGCCGCTCAACGCCAGGGTGTCGGCGATCTCAGCCGGCGAGCGGCAGAAATGCGAAATCCTCAAGCAGCTCTACCTCAAGCGCCGCTTCCTCATCCTCGACGAGCCGACTTCGGTGCTCACGCCGGGCGAGGCCGATGAGGTGCTCGGTATGCTGCGCGGCATGGTGGCGGGCGGAGCGCTCACCATCCTGATGATCACCCACAAATTCCGCGAGGTCATGGCCTTTGCCGACGAGGTGACCATCCTGCGGCGCGGCAAGCTCGCGGGGCAGGGGCACGTCAAGGATCTCAGTCCCGACAGCATGGCGCGCACGATGATCGGGGCCGAGGAGCTGACGGTGCAGCCGGCGCGCACCGGCGAGTTCGGGGCGCCGCGGCTCGACATCGAGGAGCTTTGCGCGCTGGACGACGGCGGCCAGCCGGCGGTGCGCGACGTGTCGCTGTCGATCCGCGGCGGCGAGATCGTCGGTGTCGCCGGCGTGTCCGGGAACGGGCAGCGGCAACTCATCGAGGTGCTCGCCGGCCAGCGCGAGGCCGAAAGCGGCTACATCTATCTGCAGGGAGAAAGCTATCACGCCACCCGCCAGGAGATGCGGCGCAACCATCTGTCGGTGCTTCCCGAGGAGCCGCTGAAGAACGCCTGCGTCGCGCGCATGAGCGTCGCCGACAATCTCGCGTTCCGCGAATTCGACCGCGCGCCGTTCGCAACCGGCGGCTGGTGGCTCAACCGCTCGACCTTCCACGAGCAGGCGCTGCGCAAGATCGAGCGCTACAAGATCAAGACCCGCTCCAACTCAACAGCCATCGGCGAGCTTTCCGGCGGCAACGTCCAGCGCACCGTACTGGCGCGCGAGCTTGCCGGCGACGTCGCCATCCTGATCGCCGCCAATCCCTGCTTCGGCCTCGATTTCGCGGCCGTCGCGCAGATTCACGCCGAGATCATGGACGCGCGCAACCGCGGCGCGGCGGTGCTGCTGGTCAGTGAGGACCTCGACGAGCTCCTTGAACTCGCCGACCGCGTGGTCGTGATGTTCAACGGATCGATCGTCTACGAAGCGCGCGCCAGCGAGGCCGATCTTACCGAGATCGGCCGCCACATGGCCGGGCACTAGCGCAAGTCTCACCGAGATCGACCGGGCTGCTCTCACCCGCTCGCTTTTCCTGATCAGGCTTTGGCAGCGTGTTCGCGGGTGCGCCGCGCCTCGTACGCCTTCAGATGCGTGTAGGCGATGCGAAGGAGCGCGGTCTCCGGCAGCGGCGCACCGGCGCGACTGATCAGATCGCCGATCACGTGGTCGGCCTCGGTCGGCGCGCCGCGTTCGATGTCGCGAAGCATCGAAGCCATGATGGTGGATCGCGGCGCATTGAACATGCCGCGGCTGAACTTTATCGTGGTCTCGCTCGGGGCAAAGCCCTGCGTCGTGGCGATGGCGCAGCATTCCGCAAACAGCGCGTTGGTGAGGTCGGCGCCGCCGGCGGTGACGATGTCGCCGAAGGCCGCGCGCATCAGGCAGGTGATGCCGGCTCCGGTCGCGAGGAACACCCACTTCTCCCACATCTCCTGCAGGATGGCGTTGCTCAGCCGCGAGTCGAACCCGGCGCCGGCGACCGCCGCAGCGATCGCGTCGGCGCGCGCAGAACCGGGCTTGTCCAGCTCGCCGAACGCTAGCCGATGCGCGTCGTTGAGATGAAGAATGCGGCCGTCGGCGTCGAGTGTCGAGGAGATCACGCAGAGGCCGCCGAGCACGCGGTCACGCCCAAACCGTTCGGCGAGGCGATCGAGATGCGCCATGCCGTTGAGCAGCGGCAGGATCGCCGTCTGCGCGCCGACCGCCGGGGCAAACGCCTGCGCCGCACCGGCAAGGTCGTAGGCCTTGCAGCTGAGCACGATCAGGTCGAAGGATTCGCGCAGCTTATCGGCTGTTACGGTCGGCGGGGATGCGACGTTCACGTCGCCGAGGGCGCTGCGGATCGAGAGGCCGGTCCGCGCGAGCTGCGCGGCGCGCTTCTCGCGGACGAGAAAAACGACGTCGCGGCCGGCGGCCAGCAGCCGTCCGCCGAAATATCCGCCGACGGCCCCGGCGCCGACCACCAGTGTGCGCATGACATTTCTCCGCTGCTATTGCTTCTCGCCCGTCGCTCGGCGGGGCACCATCGCGTTGTTGATGATGGCCTGCACCACCTCGCCCCGCTGATTGAGCGTCCGGGTCCGCATCTTCACCAGCCCGCGATCCGGCCGCGACCTTGACGGCCGGATTTCGAGCACCTCGGTTTCGATATGCAGTTCATCGCCCGGCCGCACCGGGATCGGCCAGCGCATCTCATCGCAGCCGAGGCCGACGCTGCCGCCGGCCGGGACGGTATCGCGTTCGGTCAAAAGCCGCATGGTCATCGCGGCGGTGTGCCAGCCGCTCGCTACCAGGCCACCGAAGATCGAATGACGCGCGGCTTCCTCGTCGAGGTGGAAATATTGCGGGTCGAATTTCCTGGCGAAGGCGATGATGTCGTCCTTCTCGACCCGCAGCCGTTGCGGCAACTCGACGACCTGGCCGACGGCAAAGTCTTCGAGGAATAGCTCCCTTCTTCATCATTGGCTCCTGGGGATGGAAAGGCGGCAAGCGGCCGGCGGCGTCCGGGCGCGCCGGACGTCCGATCAAGACGAGAACATCGGCATAGAGGAAGACTTCGCTCCGAGCAGCATAATCGGCCGCGGCATTGTAGAGGAATATGGCGGCGCTATCGACGCCGCTCCCCGGCTTTCGGGGCGGCGCTTGCCGGTCGGGGCGGGATGGGACGTTAGCCGGGCCGGCGCGATCGGTCGCGCCAGCCCGGGCGTTTCACTCCGCGACGGTGATCTTGCCGATCATGTTCGGGTGAAGCTTGCAGTAGTAGTCCAGCGTCCCGGCGGACTTGAGGACAAGCTGCTTCTTGGCATTCGGTGGCAGCATGACGTCCCATGCACCGTTGCGCGCGGTGGCGGTATGCGCGACGAAATCGGCATTCACCCATACGATAGTGTCGCCGACATGCGCCGAGACTTGTGCCGGAGCGAACACGAGTTTTTCAGCCTTGATCTCGATCACCTCGGCGCGCGCCGAGCCCGCAGCCAGAGCGAGCAGCAACGCGCCGACGGTCGGACCGGCAAGTGCGCGGCGCACCGACACGATCCTACTTGAGGTCCGCAGCGACCTGCTCGGCGTGCTGCTCATGGCCCTGGAAAATCTTCAGCCCGGTCGACAATAGGTCCTTGAGCTCGGGGTTGGTCGCTGAAGGAATGAGCGTGTTCTCCAGCGCGCCGTTCACCGTCTTGTGATAGGCCACCTCGTTGGTGACGTACGCCTTGTCGAACGCGTCGCCGTTGAGCTTGGCGAGTTCGGCGCGTTTCTGCGCCGCCTGTTGCGACAGGGACTTGCTGGTGTCGTTGTCCTCGGGCGTGACCTTGAGCTTTTTCACCAGGCTCAACGCCTTCTCGTTCACCGCTTTGTGGTCGCGGACCATATCCTTGGCAAAGGCGACCACCTCCTTGTTCTTGCTCTTCTTCAGAGCCTGCTCCGCAGCCTCGATATCGATCTGGCCCGCGGTATAGGCGATATGGGCGATCTGCGGGTCGGTAGGTTTCGCGCCTTGGGCGCTCGCAGAGCCGGCAACGAAGAGGGCCGCGAGCGCGCCGGCCATGCCGGCCACTCTGACAAACATCATGACGTGTCTCCTGTTACGGCCGCTTGGCCGCACGCTTGCACCGCCATTGGATGCGTGGCGGTGGAAAAGGTTCCTGGAATTCAGACGGTGCGCAGCCGCACGATCACGGCGTCGGCCATGCGTTCGCAGCGCTTCCCGGCGAACGGAAAGACGTCCGTGAACAACGGGCCGACTTCGCGTTCCATGTGATCGCGCAAGAGCTTGCGCGCACGATGGAGCCGCGTCTTCACCGTCTCCGGCCGGATGGCCAACAGCTCGGCAGTCTGTTCGATGCTCATCTCCTCGACGAGTCGCGCCACCAGCACGACGCGAAACGGTTCGGGGAGCGTGTCGATCGCCCGTTCGAGGATCTGCTGGATTTCCCGCTGGGCGGTGGAGCGTTCGGGGTCGAGTTCGCGAGCGAGCGGGAAGGGAATGATTTCGGCGTCCATCGCGTGCGTGGCCTCGATGCTCTCCAGGTCCGTGGTTGGCCGCCGGCGGCGCAGGCGGCCGTAGGCCTCGTTGATGACGATGCGCGTGAGCCATGTGCTCAGCCGCGCTTCGCCGCGGAACTCGCCGAGCCCGGCGAAGGCGCGCACGTAGCATTCCTGAACGATGTCTTCCGCCTCGTTGTCATCCTTCACAATGCTGCGCGCGAGGCGGAACAGCCGGCGGTTGTTCTGGCCGATGATGGCGCGGACCGCATCCTCGTCATGGCGCCGCGCGCGAGTGACGAGATCGGCTTCCGCGGCAAGAGCCCCCTTGGTGATTTCGCTCGGCATTCACGGCCCTTCGGTTGCGGAGATGGGACCTCGCAGAAGTCGACCATCAGATGCTGCCGCGGCCGAAAGGTTCCCGGCCGCTGCGGTACCGCGGGTTTTGGCCGACGATCATTGCCGCCGTATGTAAGTCCCGGAGCAGGCGCCGCCAACGCCGCGCCGCCGGGTACCGTCGAGCGCGCCACGTCGCCTCTGAATGCCGGTTTCCTTCGGCGCGCCGCTGTGGCTATGATCCCGCGTCCAAGGGAGTATGGCCGTGACGATGCGGCGCGCGTTTTTCCCGGTAGCCGCCCTCCTGCTCGCGTCAGGCGCCTCGCCCGCGGCGGCAGGGCATTGGCGAGCCCACTATGCCGACTGGTGGTCGATCCACCAGGCCATCTACGAACGCGAGAATCGCATCGCTTTTCTCGAGGCGGATCCCGAGACCGATGACGGATACCGGGCGCCCATCATCAGCCGGCACCGCGCCGAGATCCGGCGGCTGCATGCTGCTCTCGGTCCGGCGCAATGGCAGTGGACGACGCCGTGCTGCTACAGCCGCCCGCCGATCTACATCGGCTGGTCATCGCATCGCCGGCGGTCCCGTTAGCCGCGCTGTCGTTCCGCACGTCTACTCCGCAGGTGCAGGCGGAGGACCGTAGAGCCGCGGCAGCAGCCGCTGCCGCACGCGGAGCGACCAGCCGCTGAGCCGGTCGAGATAGAGATAAACGACAGGCGTGGTGTAGAGCGTCAGCAGCTGGCTGATCAGCAGCCCGCCGACGATGGCGATGCCCAAGGGGCGGCGGATTTCGCCGCCGTTGCCGAAGCTCAGCGCCAGCGGAAACGCGCCGAGGATCGCCGCCGAGGTCGTCATCATGATCGGGCGGAAGCGCAGCAGGCAGGCTTCATAGATCGCGTCGTGGGAACTCAAGCGACGCGACCGTTTCGCCTCGATCGCGAAATCGATCATCATGATGGCATTCTTCTTGACGATGCCGATGAGGAGAATCACGCCGATCAGTCCGATGATGTCGAAGTCCGTGTTGCAGGCCATCAAGGCAAGAAGGGCACCGACGCCGGCCGACGGCAGCGTCGAGAGAATAGTGATCGGGTGGATGTAGCTCTCGTAAAGCACGCCCAAAAGAATGTAGACCGCGGCAATGGCGGTAAGGATCAGGATCGGCTCTTTGGCGAGGGATTGCTGAAACAGCTGCGCCGTCCCGGCGAGCGTGCCGCGGATCGAATGCGGCATGTTGATGCGGGCGATGGCCGCCTGGATCTCGGCCACGCCATCGCCAAGCGCTTTGCCCGGCTGCAGATTGAACGAGATCGTCGAGGCGACGAACAGTCCCTGGTGATTGACCGACAAGGGGGTGTGGTCCGGCCGGTAGTGGCTGACGGCGGTTAGCGGAATCATAGTCTCGCGCGTGGTGCTGACCGCGGCACCCGCTGAGGTCGGCCCTTTGCCCGTGTTGGCGAGCGCATTGATCGCGGCATTGCGCGCCGCATTGTTGTTGGCGGCGGTCGCCACCATTTCGCTCGTCGTTGCGGCTGCTGGTTTTGCGAACGGAGAGGGCGGTGCCGTGACGGTCCCCCCGGGCGCGTTCGATACCGCCGTGCCGGGGGGGGTGGCGCCCGATGTCGCCACGTAGACGTCGCCCAGGGACTCCGGATATTGCGTGTAGCGCGGGTCGACTTCCATTACCACGTGGTATTGATTGATCGCGCTGTAGATGATCGATACCTGACGCTGGCCGAATGCGTCATAAAGCGTGTTGTTGATCTGGCGTGGGCTGATACCGAAGCGCGCCGCGGCGTCGCGATCGACCTCAAGATAGGTTTCGAGTCCTTTCAGCTGTTGGTCGGTGCTCACGTCCGTGACCACCGCATTGTGCTCAAGCGCCGCGACGAGCTTCGGCGTCCAGTTGTAGAGATCCTCCACGTTGTCCGATTGCAGCGTGTACTGGTATTGTGCGTTGCTCTGGCGGCCGCCGGCCCGCAGATCCTGCACGGCGGCGAGGTAGAGGCGTCCGCCCGGGACCTGCGCGAGCTTCGGCCGCAGCCGCGCGATCACCTGATCCACGGACACGTCGCGTTGCGACAGCGGCTTGAGCGAAACGAACACCGAGCCGGTATTGATCTGAGCATAGCCGCCGCCGCTGCCGACGCCGGTAAAGCCGACGACCGTCGCCACCGCGGGGTCCTGGCGAACAATGCTGACCATCTGTTGCAGCTTGCGGCTCATTGCCTGAAACGAGATGCTTTGATCGGCTTGCAGCGAGCCGATCAGCCGTCCGGTGTCCTGCTGCGGGAAAAATCCCTTGGGCACGATGATGTACAATTCGACGTTCAGGCAGATCGTAGCGATGAAGATCAGGAGCACCAGGCGGCGGTGCCGCAGCGCCCAGGTCAGCGTGCGCCCGTAGCCGCGGCGCATCCGCTCGAACAGCGTCGGACCGCGCGCCTCCGATTGTACGGGTGCGCTGCGCAGGAACAGAGCGCACATCATCGGCGTGGTCGTCAGTGAAATCGCCAGCGAGACCAGGATCGCAACCGAAAGCGTGACGGCGAATTCGCGGAACAGCCGCCCGAGAATGCCGCCCATCAACAGGATTGGAATGAACACGGCGATGAGCGACAGGCTGATCGACAGCACCGTAAAGCTGACTTCGCGTGCGCCGCGCAGCGCCGCCTCAAGACGCGGCATGCCTTCTTCGAGGTGGCGCGAGGTATTCTCGAGGACGACGATCGCATCGTCGACGACGAAGCCGGTGGCGATCGTGAGAGCCATCAGCGACAGGATGTCGAGGCTGTAGCCGAACAGGTGCATGACGCCGAACGTGCCGATGATGGAAATCGGCACCGCGACGCCCGGAATGAGGGTCGCGCGGAAATTGCGCAGAAAAAGATAGACGACGACGGTGACGAGAAAGATCGCCACGACCAGGGTCAGCTCGGTATCGTGCAGCGAGGCGCGTATCGTGGTGCTGCGGTCGATGGCCACCGTCACGTTCATGTCGGCCGGCATCGCCGCTTCCAGGTGCGGCAACTCTGCCCGCACGTTGTCGATGGTCTCGATGATGTTGGCGCCCGGCTGGCGGTAGAGGATGACCAGAACCGCAGGCTCCCCCTCGGACAAGCCGATATTGCGTACGTCTTGAACCGAGTTGTGCACCCTGGCGACGTCCGACAGCCGCACCCCGGCGCCGTTTCGGTAGGCGATGACCAGCGGGATGTAGTCCGCGGCTTCGTTCGCCTGGTCGTTGGTGTAGATCTGGTAGCGCCGGTCGCCGTCGTCGATCGTGCCTTTCGGGCTGTTGGCGTTCGCCGAAGCAAGCGCCGCGCGCACATCTTCGAGGCCGATGCCGTAATGGTAGAGTGCCTGCGGATTGAGATCGACGCGCACCGCTGGCAGTGCCGAGCCGCCGATGATGACGTTGCCGATGCCGCTGAGCTGCGACAAGCGCTGCGCCAGGACGTTGCTCGCCGCGTCGTACATCTGGCCCTGTGTGAACGTTTTCGAAGTCATCGCGAGGATGAGGATCGGGGCGTCGGCCGGGTTGGTCTTGCGATAGGTCGGATTGGTGACGAGGTTGGTCGGCAGGTCGGCGCGGGCGGCGTTGATCGCGGCCTGGACGTCGCGTGCCGCGCCGTCGATGTCGCGGCTCACATCGAACTGGAGCGTGATGCGGGTTTGCCCGATGCCGCTCTGCGAGGTCATCTCGGTCACGTCGGCGATCTGACCGAGATGACGTTCAAGCGGCTCGGCAACGCTGGTCGCCACCGTGTTGGGACTTGCTCCGGGAAGCTGGGCGATCACGGTAATGGTCGGAAAATCGACCTGCGGCAGCGGCGATACTGGCAGTTTCGAGAAGCCGAGGACGCCGGCTATGGCGATGGCCAAGGTCAGCAATGTCGTCGCCACCGGCCGCGCGATGAATGGCGCCGAGATGTTCATTCGCCGGGCTCGGGGACTTCGCCGGGGGCGAGCGGCACCGTCGGATGGCGTCCGGTGACCCGCATCGCCAGGCGATCGAAATAGAGATAGATGACCGGGGTCGTGAACAAGGTGAGCATCTGGCTGACAATCAGCCCGCCGACGATGGCTATTCCGAGCGGCTGGCGCAGCTCCGAGCCGGTGCCGGTCCCGAGCATCAGCGGCAGCGCGCCGAGGATCGCGGCCATCGTTGTCATCATGATCGGCCGGAAGCGCAGCAGGCACGCCTGATAGATTGCCTCGCGCGGCGGCAGGCCCTCGCTGCGCTCCGCCTCGAGCGCGAAGTCGATCATCATGATCGCGTTCTTCTTGACGATGCCGATCAACAGGATGATGCCGATGATGGCGATGACGTCGAGGTCGTAGTGGAGCAGCATCAGCGACAAGAGTGCGCCGACGCCTGCGGAGGGCAGGGTTGACAGGATGGTGATCGGGTGGATGAAGCTCTCGTAGAGAACGCCGAGCACGATGTACATGGCGACCACGGCGGCGATGATCAGAAACACCTCGTTGGTCAACGAGGATTGAAAGGCAGCCGCGGTGCCCTGAAATGCGGTGATGAAGCTCTGTGGAAGGCCGACCTCCTTCTCCGCCTGCTCGATCGCGTCCACCGCTTCACCGAGGGAGACGCCCGGCGCGGTGTTGAACGAGACCGTAGTGGCGGGCAGCTGTCCGAAATGGGTGATCAATAGCGGGCCGGTGCGTTCCTTGATGTGCACGATCGCCGAAAGCGGCACCTGTCCGTTGGTCGTCGAGGACGATGAGGGCAGGTACATTGCCGACAATCCGTCGAGCGAGCGCTGCAGCGCCGGATCGACCTCCATGATCACGCGGTACTGGTTCGACTGGGTATAGATCGTTGAAATGATGCGCTGCCCGAACGCGTCATAGAGGGCATTGTCGACGGTCGCCGGCGTGATGCCGAAGCGGGCGGCTGTCGCCCGGTCGATGACGATGTCGAGCGCCAGTCCCTCTTGCTGCAGGTCGCTCGCCACGTCGGTGATCTGTGGCAATTGGCTCAGACGCTGCACCAGCCGCGGCACCCATTCCTTGAACTCGGCCGGATTGGCGTCCTCGAGCACGAAATGGTAGGGGGCGCGGCTCACGGTCGCGTCGATCGTCAGATCCTGCACCGGCTGCATGTAGAGCGCGACGCCGACAACGCCGGAAACCTCCTTCTGCAGCCGCCGGATGATCTCGGCCGCAGTGAGGTTGCGCTTGTCGTGCGGCTTGAGATTGATCAGGAAGCGGCCGGTGTTCTGCGTCTGGTTGGTGCCGTCGACGCCGATGAAAGAGCTCAGGCCCTCCACGTCCGGGTCCTTGAGGATCACCTCGGCGAGCTGCTTCTGCACGCCGGCCATCGCCTTGTAGGAGATGCTTTGCGAGGCCTCCGATATGCCCTGGATCATGCCGGTATCCTGGACCGGAAAAAATCCTTTCGGGATCAGGACATAGAGGATGAGGGTCAGCGCCAGCGTGAGCACCGCGACCAGGAGCGTCAGCGGCTGCCGGTCCAGCACCAAGTTCAGCGCTCGGCCGTAGAGGGCGATCGTCGCGTTGAAGACGCGCTCGGCGCCGAGGTCGAAGCTCGAGCGCTCGGCGTCGGGGTGGTGGCGGATGAGCTTGGCGCACATCATCGGCACCAGCGTCAGCGACACCACGGCCGATATGACGATCGTGACGGCAAGCGTGATGGCGAATTCGTGGAACAGCCGGCCGACCACGTCGCCCATGAACAAGAGCGGTATCAGCACCGCGATCAGCGAGATCGTCAGCGAGATGATGGTGAACCCGATCTGCCGCGAGCCTTGCAGCGCCGCTTCGAGCGGACGCATGCCGCCTTCGACATATCTCGCGATGTTCTCGATCATCACGATGGCGTCATCGACCACGAAGCCGGTGGCGATGGTCAGCGCCATCAGCGACAGATTGTCGAGGCTGAAGTCGAGGAGATACATCGCGCCGAGCGTGCCGACGAGCGACAGCGGCACCGACAGGCTCGGAATGACCGTGCCGGGAAGCGTGCGCAGGAACAGGAAGATGACCACGACGACCAGCACGACCGCGAGTGCCAGCTCGAACTCGACATCGGCGACCGAGGCGCGGATGGTCACGGTGCGGTCGCTGAGCACGCCGACGTCCATGGCCGCCGGCAGCGTGGATGTAATCTGCGGCAGCAAGGCTTTGATGCGGTCCACCACCTGGATGATGTTGGCTCCAGGTTGGCGCTGCACGTTGAGGATGATCGCCGGCGTGGTGTTCGCCCAGGCGCCGAGCTTGTCGTTCTCCGGGCCGCTGACCACGTTGGCCACGTCGGAAAGCCTGACCGGGCCGCCGTTGCGGTAGGCGATCACCGTGTTGGCGTACTGGGCCGCACTCTCGATCTGGTCATTGGCGTTGATGGTCGTGGCTTGCGCCGGCCCGTCGAAATTTCCCTTCGGCGTGTTGACGTTGAAGTTGCCGACGGTGGTGCGCACGTCGTCGATGTTGAGGCCGTAGGCGGCGAGCGCCTGCGGGTTGAACTGGATGCGCACGGCCGGGCGGTGGCCGCCGCTGATGCTGACCAGGCCGACGCCGGAGAGCTGCGAAATCTTCTGCGCCAGCCGCGTCTCGCTCAGATCCTCGAGATCGATCAACGACATGTTTTTCGAGGTGACCGCGAGCGTCAGAATCGGCGCGTCCGCGGGGTTGACCTTGGCGTAGACCGGCGGAACGGGCAGATCGCTCGGGAGCAGATTCTCCGCCGCATTGATTGCCGCCTGGACCTCCTGCTCGGCGACGTCGAGGCTGAGATTGAGGGTGAACTGAAGGGTAATGATCGAAGCGCCGGCGGAGCTCGCCGATGTCATCTGGTTCAGTCCGGGCATTTGCCCGAGCTGCCGCTCCAAGGGAGCGGTCACTGATGATGTCATCACTTCCGGGCTGGCGCCGGGATAGAAGGTCTGCACCTGGATCGTCGGATAGTCGACCTGGGGAAGCGTCGAGAGCGGAAGGAACGAGTAGGCGACGATACCGGAAAGCATGATCGCCACCATGAGCAGCGAAGTACCGACCGGACGCAGGATGAAGGGCTCGGAAACATTCATCGCGTCGTTTCGCCATCGCGCGGGGGCGCCTGTCCCGCGCCGCCGCTACTGACCGCCGCCATTGCGCCGATTCTGCGAGTTCTGCGATTGGTCCGGATTGTGTGCATGGTCGCCGTGCGCCGGCGCGGCGGCCGCCGGGGCTTGTCCCTGGGCGGCAGCTTGGGCGCCAGGCACGATCACACGCATCCCGTCACGCAGCCGATCGCCGCCGTCGACGACAACTCGATCACCCAGCGCGAGGCCCGAATTGACCGCCGCCGTGGGGCCGTCGGTCGGACCGAGGCTGATCGGCCGCACCGACACCGTGTCGTCGGTATTGATCAAATAGACGTAGGTGCCCGGCGCGCCGCGCTGGATCGCCGCCGTCGGCACGGTGGCAACGTCGTGCAGCGTGCGCACCAGCAATTGGGCATTCACAAACTGGTTCGGAAACAGCGCGTAGTCGGGATTTTCGAACTGCGCACGCACCTTCACGGTGCCGGTGGTCGTGTCGATCTGGCTGTCGAGCGCGATCACGCGTCCGGTCGCCAAAAGCTTGACATTGGCGCGGTCGTAGGCCGCGACCTGGAGCGTGGCGCCGGCATTCAATTGCGGCACGATCTGCGGCAGGTCGTCCTCGGGGATCGGGAAGATCACCGTGATCGGCTGCATCTGCGTGACCACCGCGATTCCGGTGTTGTTGCTGGTCTGCACGTAGTTTCCCGGATCGATAAGGCGAAGGCCGACACGGCCGGTGACCGGCGATACGATGCGGCAGTAGAGCACGTTGAGCTTCTGCTGATCGATCTGCGCCTGATCGAGCTTCACCGTGCCCTGGTACTGCTGCACGATGTAGATCTGATCCTCGTATTGCTGGCGCGCTATCGAATTCTGCTCGGCGAGTTTTTGGTAGCGTACGAGGTCGACCTGCGCCTGCGCCAGCAGGCCTTGATCGTGGGCCAGCTGGCCTTCGAATTGCGCCTGCAGAAGCTCGTAGGGCCGCGGATCGATCTGCGCCAGGAAATCGCCCTTCTTGACCAATTGCCCTTCGGTGAACCCGACCTGCAGGAGCTGGCCGTTGATCTGCGTCTGCACGGTAACGGTGGCGACCGGGGTGACGGTGCCCAGCGCGTTGACGACGACCCTGATGTCGCCCTGTCCGATTGTTGCGGCACCCACCGCCTGGGGCGGCAGCTGCCGCCCGGCGGTTTGACGGCTGGTGCGCGTCCACGGGACGATCTCGTAGGCGGCGATGGTGAGACCGACGAGGACGATCAGCCCGACGCCGATGCGAATTCGGGCGCTGCGGCGCCTGTCGATGCTCGGCGCCGGCGGCGCTCGGCGCAGCTTCGGGATCGCCTCGTCATCAGTTCTGCGCGTCCGCTCGTCCATCTTCTCGTTCGTTCATTCAAGCGTCAAAATATATGGTTGCGGACAGGTCCCGGCTAATGAAAATTCGCTAATGAATGCGGCGGCCGGTGCCGGCAGTGGGGCTTGATCTGCCGCGCGGCCGATAAAATATTGATAAAAATCAAGAACTTACCGCCGGCGACGCGATCGCGCGTGAGGCCCAAAAAGCACGCTTTCGCGTTTACGACCTTCGACTAAAGTTTCGGCAGCAGCGAGAAATCTTTCACCAACTCGGTTGGCGTCGGCAACAGGTTCGTGTCCCAGCCGCCGCCGAGCGCTTCGATCAGGCTGACGCTGGCAAGAAACAGGTTCTGGCGAATGGTCAATTCCGCTTCCTCGTCGGCCAGCAAGGTTATTTCCGCCGTCACCACTGTCGTGAACGCTACCGTGCCAGCCTTGAACTGGTTCAAATACACGTCGACTGCGGTGCGCGCGTCCTTCACCGCCCGCTGCTGCACCACGAGCTCCTGCCGAAGGATGCGGACCGCGGCGAGCTGATCCTCCACCTGCTGGAAGGCCGTGAGCACGGTCTGACGGTAATTGGCGACGCTTTGCCAATAGACGGCGCGCGCGGCGTCGACCTGGGCGGAGGTTAACCCGCCGTTGAACAGCACTTGCGCGCCGGCCGCGCCCAGCGACCACACCTCGTTGGCGACATGAAACGGCAACGGGTTTCTGCCGACCCATTGCAGCAGGCCGGAGAGCGAAATGTCCGGGAAATAGCCGGCTATGGCGACGCCGATCAGCGCGTTTTGCTCCTGCATCGTCCGCTCCGCCGCGGCGATGTCCGGGCGCCGTTCGAGCAGTGTCGAAGGGACCGAGACCGGGATTTTCGGAATGCGTCCGGCCAGCGGGCGCATCGCAATTGTGAGTTCGGCAGGCGGGCGCCCGATCAGCATCGCGATAGCGTGCTCGAATTGCGCGCGCTGCACGCCGACGTTGATCGCTTGCGCCTCGGTGGCGAAAACCTGGGCCTCGGCCGTCGCGACATCTGCCTTCGATACCGCATACCCGCTGTTGAACTGGTTCTGCACGATCTCCAGCGTGGTCTTGTATTCCTTGACCGTGCGCTCGAGCAGTTCGCGCAGCGCATCAGCGGCGCGGAGATTGAAATAGGCGATGGCGAGCGCCCCCTGCGCCGAAAGCTTGGCATTGTCGAGATCGGCGGCGCTGGCTTGCGCGCCGGACGTATTGCTCTCGATCTGCCGGCGCACTTTGCCCCAGACGTCGAGGTCCCAGGTGCCGGAGAACTGCGGCACGAAGGTCGTCGTGTAGATGGCGCCGCGGGGACCCGCGCCGAACGCGCCGGTCGAGGATTGCGCGCCGAATGCGGCCGGGCCGGTGCGCGTGCGGGTGTAGGTGTAAGTCGCCGACACTGTAGGAAACAGCGCCGCTTGCGCTTGGCGGATGAGGGCGCGCGCCTGCTCGTAACTCGCCGCCGCCGCGGCCACCGTCTGGTTCGAGATTTCCACCTGTTTGAGCAGGAAGGCGAGCTTGGGATCGCGATAGAGGCTCCACCAATCGCCGCGATCGGCCCAGTCGCGCGGCGTGGCAAATTTCCAGCCTTTGAGCTCCTTGTACTTGGTCGGCGTCGGCGCGGCTTCAGGAAAATAGTCGAGGCCGACGCTGCAGCCGGCAAGCGACAAGGCAAGGACCAGTGCCGGGATAGGGGAAGAAAGCTGCGCGCGAAAAAACGCACCGCGTTGCGCCCGCGCGATGCGGGCAAAACCAGCGTGGATCAACGCAACCACTGCCGAAAACTCGTCGCTGTACATCACCCCGCAACGCAATGATGCGGGTCATCTCGCTGCAGCGTGCGCCCAGCGCTGATCGGATGACGTTGCCGTGTTCGCTGCGACCCCGCCCCCAGCAATCGCGTTAACCATGACCATGCCCCACGGCCCGGCGAATATCAACGCCGCGCCTGTGTTGCCGCGCCGCGGCGCCCGTTTCATCCGACGATGTGCTGTTTGGGCGACACTATGCGCGCGGCGCCGCTTTATTGCGCCGCGCCTGCCACCGCTTCAGCGCGCAAGCGCATAGCGGCAGCGACACGCAAGTCGGGCCGCAGCAAGCGGAAATAGTCTATGAGACAGAAACCCTCGCAGGATTCGCCGCGACCTGAGGCGCTGCGCCGGAACTGCTTGCCGGTGCTAGCGGATCTCCATCCTGCGTGCAGCTGCGCGGTTGCGCGGGACTGACGACGGCGGCGGGCCGGCGTACGAACCGCCGAACAAGCGCGAGAAGAAGCCCTGACCGCCGTCGTAATAGCCCGCATTCTGTCCCTGGCCGCCCCATCGGTGCCGGATCGATCGCCCCAGCGGTCACCCCACAGTGACTGCTGATCGGGCAACGCAAGAACCTGGCGGCGAATCGGGTTCGGCCTGTGCTCGACCGGGATATCCGCGACGCGGCGTTCGTCGCCTTTCATGATATCCAGCAGCGCTCTGTCGCGGCCGTACACATCGTCAAGGAATTCAAGCTTGCCTTTGCTGTTCACAAGGGCCGTCTGGTAGGTCAGGTGGACGGGAATCGCGGCGGGGAACTGAATGTCGGTTTCGCCGGTGCCGAACATCTTGCGGATGCGCTCCTCGGTATAGCCGTCGCTCGGCCGCGCGAGCGACAGCAGTACCTCCGCGTATTTCGCCGGATCCTGCACCCGCATGCAGCCGTGACTGAACGCCCGCCGGTCCAAGGCGAAAAGGTGCTTGTCCGGCGTGTCGTGCTGATAGACCAGGAACTTGTTGGGGAAATTGAAGCGCAGCCGGCCGAGCGCGTTTTTCTCGCCGGGCGGCTGATAGATGTGGACGCTGCCGTCGGAGTTCCTGCCGACCACGAGCCCGGCCCGCGCGAGCACCGTGGGATCGCGCGCGAGCGCCGGCAGATACTCGTTGTGGACGATCGAGGGTGGCACATTCCAGGTCGGGTTGACCGTGATGTATTTCATGTCGGCGCTCATGATCGGCGTCGGCATGGTCGGCTTGCCGTCAACGACCCTCGTCATCCACACCTGCTGGCCGTCGTGAAACACTCGGAGCGCGAACTCGGCGAGATTGACCATTACGTAGGTATTGCCCAGATCATGCGGCATCCACCGCCAGCGCTCCATGTTGGCGATGATGACGTCGGTGGGATGATCGGGCTTGCGGCCGTTGAGCGCTTCGACCGTGGCTGAGGTCAGCGTGCCGGTCGGCTTGAGGTCACGCTCCTTCTGGAATTTGGCGACTGCCTCGGAGAGGGCCTTGTCGTAGGTCGTGCCGCTCCCTGCGGCGATCGCGAGCCGGGCGCGTATCTGCGGCACCCGCGGATCCTGCACGCCGACCTTGAGAACCGGTCCATCAGCGATGCGCGGTCCGCCGCCATCGCCCTTGCCCGCCCGGAGTTCCGCGAGTTTGGTTTTCAGCACCAGATAGGGCCGCACGTGCGGCTCGTAGGCGGCGAGTGCCCCGCTCACATCCTTGGCGTCCTTGGCTTCGGCCATCTTGCCAAGAACTTCGCCCGGCTCCGGCGCCTTGCGCTCGTAGGAGATGTCGGCGCTGACGCGCGACCAGTGAACGCGACCCAATTGCGCGTGATGCGCGTAGGTGATCAGCGATGTTCCAAGCCTGATCTCGGCCGCGGCGAGCGCGGGCGGCTCGGTGACGGAGGCGAAATTGGGAACGGGGTAGTCGGAAGGATCGAGGCCGTCGGCATCGACCTGACCGAGATAGGCCACCGCCGCCTTGGCGCGCTCATTGACCTTGCCGTCCGTTATCCAGAGCGGCGCATAATTGCGCGCCGAATAGAAGGCATCGATCGCGGCGCGGTCCTTCTTGCTGCCGATGATGCGGTCGAACTTACCGTCGGCAAGTCCGCGCAGCTGTTCCGTGATCGGGGCATTGAGATCGGCAACGGCGGCCGGCGCCGGCTCGCCCGGGATTGCCGCGGCCGGGGTCGGCTCGCCCGCCGGCGCCGGGGGCGGCGCGATGGCCGAGGTGGTTGGAACCGTGTCTTCTCCGGTGGAAGCGGCGGGCTGCTGATCAGTCGGCGGAGCAGCGACAGTCGTAGGAGCTTCAGGCTGCGGGCTTGCGTCGTCAGATTTCGCTCCCGGCGCAGGCGTTGCCACGGCAGCAGCCGGGCTCTGGAGACTCACCCCTCGACTGCTCAGGACCGGGCGCGCGGGTGCCGCGGCTCAGCGACAGTCTGAGCCTCGGCCGGGCCGATCGAATCTCGCGTATTTGGCGACGGAGCCGCAGTGGCGGTCCCTTTGGCGGGAGAAGATTCCTCCGTGCCAGTCGACTCTACCGGCATCGCGTGGCCCAGCACGGGATCACTTCCCATCGCTGGCGCCGTATCGGAGACCGCCGGGGCTTTGTCGGGCGGCGTCTCGGCTGTCTGGGCAAGCGCGCCCGCTGCGCCGGCGAGCAGCACGACCAGGGCAGTCGAGGCGAGAAGCCGGGCGAAACGAACACTCCGCATTGCAAAATCTCCGTCGGAGCCTTGGCGGCGAGCGCGGAACTCCTTGGAAAGCGTTGATCCCAATTATGTCATCAGCAGGCAGCGGCGCTCGAAGAAGGCGCGACTCACCTTACGGTAACTAGCCGGATTTGTCGTGTGGGAGAACGCCGATGTCCAGTAGAGTTAGGCGATTTTCACGGGCTGTCGCGCCTCGGCCACGGCCTCTTCCTCGCCGTTGGCGGCACCGCGGCCCTCATTGAGGCCGAGCGCTTCGAGCTTTCGATAGAGCGTCGAGCGGCCGATCTGCAGCCGCCGCGCAACTTCGGACATCTGCCCGCGATAGTGCGCAACCGCGTAGCGGATGACCTCGGCCTCGATCTCTTCGAGCGGGCGCACGTCGCCGTCCGTGTTGAGCAACGCCAGCGCGTCGAGAGGGGCGCCCGCAAGCGTGGCGGGTGCGGACGGCTGATCGCCGGCGAAGGGGGCAACCGGCGAAATCTCGTCATGAAGGTATTGCGCGACGGGCTCTGCAGCTTCCTCCACCGCCGGATTGACCGCCGGCGCCGCAACCTGCGCGGTGATCTGCGGGAATTCCGCGATATCGACAGTGTCGCCCTCAGCCAGCACCACGGCGCGAAAGACGGCGTTCTCGAGCTGGCGGATGTTCCCCGGCCAGTGGAAGGCGCCGAGCAGACCCAGCGCCTCCGGCCCTATCGTGCGAATGCGCTTGCCTTCTTCCGCAGCAAATCGCGCCAGAAAATGCCGCGCCAGCGGCGGAATATCTGCCCGTCTTTCCCGCAGAGGTGGCACCGCAATCGGGAATACATGCAAGCGGTAGAACAGGTCGTCGCGGAAGCGACCTTGCTTCACGTCGGCGATCAGGTCGCGGTTGGTCGCGGAGACCAGCCGGACATCGACCTGGACCGGCTTGCGCGCGCCGACCGGCTCGACCTCGGCCTCCTGGAGAGCGCGCAGGAGCTTGACCTGCGCTGCCGGCGGCAGTTCGCCCACCTCGTCGAGGAACAACGTGCCGCCCGAGGCTTCGACGAATTTGCCGACGTGGCGCTCGGTCGCGCCGGTGAAGGATCCCTTTTCATGGCCGAACAGAATCGACTCGATCAGATTTTCCGGCATCGCGCCGCAATTGACCGCAACGAACGGCTTCGCCCGGCGCTCGCCGGAGCCGTGGATCGCGCGCGCGATGAGCTCCTTGCCGACGCCGGATTCGCCAGCGATCAGCACTGGGATGGTGGAGGCCGCCGCCTTCTGCGCCATGCGCAACACTGCCTGCATGGCGGGGCTCTTGGTGATGATGTCCTTGAAGCCGAGCGTGCCGGAGCGGCTGTGCTTGATGCGGTTGAGCTCGCCTTCGAGCGCGCTGGTGTTGAGCGCGTTGCGCAGGCTGACCTGCAAGCGCTCGGCGCCGACCGGCTTGACCACGAAATCGACCGCGCCCGCGCGCATCGCCGAGACGACGTTGTCGATGCCGCCATGCGCGGTTTGGACGATGACCGGCGCGGCGACGGCGTCGCGGCGCAGCCGCGCGAGCACGCCGAGGCCGTCGAGGTCCGGCATCACCAGATCGAGGATCACGCAGTCGATGCCCGCGCCGTCAGGCCCGGTGAGCAACGACGCCGCCGGGTCGCCGCCTTCCGCCGTGACCACCTCGTAGCCGAATTTCTGCACCATGCCTTCGAGGAGCCGGCGCTGCACGGGATCGTCATCGACGATGAGAACGGCCATTGATTCCTCGGGGGCTTTGATGGCGGCACGCTGTGCCGTTTCGGGGCAATCTGGCCGACAGGGCTTAACGAGCCATTAACGTCGAGGGATAAAAGACTGCATGATTTCAGTGTCTTGCGATGAGGTAGACACTTTCCGGGGTGCGGTTAGACACTTTATGTTCGCTTTTTGTCGCCCCGGAGTTTGGCCATCGCAGCTTTCGACAACCTGACTTGATCGGCCGCCGCCGTGTACCGCTCGATCTCTTTCAGCGTGCGATGTCCGGAAATTGCAGCAATTTCCTTAGCCGATGATCCACTTTCGGCTAGGCGACGCATCATCGCCTTGCGCAGGCCATGCGGCAAGCAACGCGTCCGCAGGCCAGCCAACTCCACCGCTTTTTTCATGAGTAGGGTAAGTGTCGCGCGTCTGACGGGACGGCCGTTGGCGTCGCCGATCAGCATGACGCCTTTGGCGGGCGCGGCCTTGATCGCGGCGATGAGCGCGGGATGCAACGGGATGGACAGCTCGGTGCCGGTCTTTTCCTGAATAACTCGGATCAATCCGTCAGCGACGTCCGATCGGCGCATTTTGACAACGTCGCCAGCGCGCTGCCCGGTGTAGAGCAACAACGCAAATGCGAGCCGTTCGCGCGTTCCTAGTGACCATCGTTGGTCGAACCGTGATAGCTCATCATCCGTCCAAGTATGGCGCGTCCCGGTTCGGTAGGCTTTGAGACCGGCGACCGGGTTATCATGCCGCAATTCGGCATCGACCGCATATTGCATGAGGAGCCGCAGCACGGCGCGGGTGATGTTCGCCATGGCGGGTTTGGCGGCCCCGATCTCCTCGACCATTTTGCGCGCGTCGCTACGCCTTGCATCGCGCACCAGACGATGCCCATGCCGCTCCGCGATGCGATCGAGGACCAACCGGTAGAGCTTCTGTGACGACGGCTTGAGATTGGCGAAAGCCGCGGACCGGCAGTAGTCGGTGATGAGTCTCGCGAAAGTTCCGGCCTTGGTTTCATCGGCCATGGGCACCCTCGTGCCCGTTCAGTCGGGATGAGGTGATTATTGCCTGTTGTCTGAATGGTTTAGCTAGGCGACAAGTCGGAGTCGGGGAACTACTTCGGATCGGCAAAGGGATTCGAAAATTTTTGAGCAGCGGGAATTCCAGACGGCAAGTTGAACATGCCATTTCTACAAAAGAGGCATGGGGGTACTACCTCGTCATCATTTGGGAGGAGGACCGGGACCCCTGCGTTCTCATGCTGGAAGAATCCGAATTTTCACCCAAAATTGGGGAGAGAGTGAAGGGACACTGTCTCTCGATTATTCTTCCGTTGAAGAAGTGTTTGGCAGGGCTGGGGGCTTGACTTTTATTGAGCTATAATACGTAGTGCGCTTTCCGTTTATAGAGGCCGGCGCAAACCACGCTTCCCCTCGCGAGTGAGAGGCGACGCGCGTGCTCCAACGGGCACCTGTCCTTCCCGAAAATCATATCCGCGCGTAGCGATGATGCAATCCGGATAGGATCGGCGTGGCAATAATGGTCCCATTTCGTTGAACAGGCCTTGGTCGCGGCGTATCCTTCCTCAGGCCGAGGTGTGTGCGTGCCTCAAAGGTCAGGATCTGTCGCAAATGCTGCTCGCCGAAAATGAGCACGTGATCCAAACAGTCGCGCCGCAGCGTGGCGATCAGGCGTTCGACATGAGGATTCTGCCAGGGCGACCTTGGTGATATCGGGCGATCCCGGATTCCCATCCTCCTCACGCGGTTCGTGAAAACTTGCCCAAAAGCACCGTCATTGTCGCGGATCAGGTACAACCGCGCCGTGCCCCACGGGAATGCCTCCACGGTCTGCTGCGCCAGCCATTCTGCCGTCGGGTGCCGCGTGACCGCGAACCATAGCAACCGTCTTCGACCATGGTCGATGACAAGAAAGGCAAAGAGACACTCGAAGCTGATGGTGGGGACCACGCGCGGGTCGATCGCGACGATGGCATCCGCATGGTTGCGCAGAAAGGTTCGCCAGCTTTGCGACGGCGGTCCTCGGCGTTTGACCAGGTATTTGGAGACCGTCGACTCCGCAACCTCGAAGCCAAGCTTGAGCAGTTCGCCGTGGATACGCGGTGCGCCCCAGAGATGGGGTAATCGGCCGACGAGCTTGTGGATATCAGAAGATTTAGGGTGCTGCGCTTCAGGCTGATTGGTTGAACGAGGTCCTTATACGGCCTCAGCATCAGAAGGAGAAGCGCAGCATGGACCATTTTGCGGGACTAGGTCGTGTGGACAAACTTAATCCAGATTTGGATGCAGGCAAGCAGCACGAAGGCGGCGAAGCTCTCGATCAGCTTGTCGTAGCGGGTGGCGACACGGCGTGAGTTCTTCGCACGATTGAAGAAGCGCTCGATGCGATTGCGCAGGGCATAGAGAGCCTTGTCGACGGCATGCTGTATTTTCCGGGTTGCAGTGCTGGGGATTGCGGCTTCACCACCACGTTCCTCAATGTCGTTGCGGACGGCTTCGCTGTCGTAGCCCTTGTCACCGAGCATCTGTTCCGGATCGCAGTCGATCTCCTGCATCAAGGCCGGAAACGCGGTGACATCGTGTGCCTGCCCGGGCGTAATCACAACGCCGATCGGCAGACCCTCGGCATTGGTGCGGGCGTTGATTTTGGTTGAGAAGCCGCCACGCGAGCGACCGAGCGCGTTACGCTCGGCCCCCCTTTTCCACCGGCTGCGCAATGATGCGCACGGATGATGGTCGCATCGATCATCTGCAGCGCGGCGTCCGACACTCCGCTTCCCGCGAGCCCTTCCAGGATCACGTCCCAGACGCCACTGTCGGCCCACCGCCGAAACTGCCTAAAGATCGAATTCCAGTTGCCGAAGCCCTCCGGCAGGTCGCGCCATGGTGCGCCGGTTCGCATCAACCAAAACACCGCGTCGAGCACGCGGCGATGATTGCGTGGCGGCCGGCCGCCGCCGCGATGGATCAGGAACGGTTCGAAGTACGCCCACTCATCGTCGGTCATCAGTCCGCGAATCAAGGCTGCCCTCCGCAAAGAGCAGCCTTAAATCAATTCGCGATTCTTGCGTCAATAGGTTTGTCCACCCGACCTAGACGTATCGGTCAAGGAGACCAGCGTATGCATTGTGGATGACATGGGCAAGATCGTTCGGGAAGTGAGGGTTGCAAGTGAGCCGGAAGCTCTGCTGCAGGTTCTGAGCGACCCCGCCTATCACTTAAAACGGATTGGATTGGAAGCCAGTCCGCTGTCGCAATGGCTTTTCAGCGCGCTTGCGGAAGCGGGCTTGCCGGTGATTTGTGTCGAGACGCGGCACATGCGTGCGATGTTGAAGGCGCAGATCAACAAGACCGACCGCAACGATGCACGCGGGATAGCGCAGATGATGCGGGCGGGGCTTTATCGGTCGGTGCATGTGAAGACGTTACGCAGCCAGAAGCTGCGGATGCTGCTGACCCACCGCAAGCTGCTGCAATCGAAGGCCATTGCCATCGATAATGACTTGCGCGGTACCTTGCGTAACTTCGGCCTCAAGGTGGGAGTGGTGGGGACGGTGAGGTTCGAAGCGCGCATCAAAGAGCTCGTGGTCGACCTCCCCGACTTGGCTGTACTGGTCGAACCGCTGCTGATCGTGCGGCGGGTGCTTCGCGAGCAGCTCAGCATCCTGCACCGGCGCTTGCTGGCCATTGTTCGGGACGACGAGGTGTGCCGACGCCTGATGACGGTGCCGGGCGTAGGCCCCGTGGTGGCGCTAACCTATCGCGCAACCATCGACGTACCTGCACGTTTCCGAAACTCCAAGGCGGTCGGGGCGGTGTTGGGACTGACGCCGTCTAAGTATCAATCGGGCGAGATTAACCGAACCGGTGCGATATCACGGTGCGGAGACGAGATGATGAGGGTCATGCTCTACGAAGCGGCCCAGAGCATGCTCAACACCAACAAGTGGTCCTGGCTTAAAGCCTGGGCGATGAAGATCGCCAAGCACCGCGGGAAAAAAAAGGCGATCGTGGCGCTGGCGCGCCGGTTGGCCGTGATCATGCACCGCATCTGGGTTGACGGTACCGAGTTCCGCTGGACCCGAGAGGTTGAAGCAACATGAGAGTTGCTTAGCATCCAATGTGATAGGAGAACACTCGAACTCCACCGTGCGGTGGAATGATGTCCCTCGCGGGACGATGGATGAGGTGAGTTCGCCAACCCGCTTGGACCTACCGTCGCTTGACGGCAAGGCCGCCCCAGAGATTGTTCTACCTCGTCTTCGAATGCTGGAAGGGCCTCGGTGCCGATTCCGAAGAGAAGCGCGAGCCCGCGAGCGACATCGACACTGGAAGTGGTGGATAGTCTGAAAGCGCTTGACCCTGATCGGCCGATTAGAGAAGCGGGTTGTCCTTGCTCATCTGCCGGATCAGGTCCCGCAGCTCGCGGTCGATTTTCGGCCTGCCCGGCCGACCGCCCGATCTCCAGCGCCAATAGGCCCGAAACCCTGCTCGATGCCATCGCAGGATGGTGTCGGGCTCCACCACGCGGGCCAATCCTATCAAGCTTGGCCAGAGCCAGGTCAGCCATACCATCAGAGCCCGGTCGCTATTGCCCAGGCGCAGGCGATGAGGTGCCGGCCTCAGTGCGATATTCAGTTGATGCCGCAGAAAAAGATTCTCGATCTCGAGCCGCTGCCGCGACTTGATCAAGTTGGCGGCAAGGATTCCGAGCAAATGGAGGACTGCGAGCATCGCGCTGGATCATGCTCTGATTCTACCTCGTCCCGCGAATCGATCGGATAGGATTTTCGGGAACGACAACCTGCAAAGTGCGCTGGAACGAGCCAAAACTGCGCTCACTCAAATAGTAGTCCTTTTTCTTCTCCTCCCTTTCCTCCTGCTTTTCGCCCTTAATGCTCAGAACGCCGTCAGAAACCCTTACCTCGACGTTCTTCTCATCCATTCCAGGCAACTCCGCCGCGATCTCATAGGCTTTGTCGGTCTCCGTGACGTCAACAGACGGCACGTTGCTCATTGCCGACGGTGCTCGCCAGGCCGGCTCAATATCGAACAATGAGCGACTCAGGGGTGCGCGCCAAATGCCCCGGCAAAGTCCTCGACCAGGCGATCGATTTCTCGGCGAAGATTCTCAAACGGCCGCAACGCCGTCGTTGATGTCGATGTCCTCTCGTTTTTGACAGGTAGTTTAGTGGGTTCAGCCATGATAATCCTCCTATGCGGTAAGACATTAAGGCGCTCGTCTATCACTGACCAGGAAGAGAGCCGTTGAGGAGTCCGACTTCGATCGCCGCTTCCCGCACATCTTAGCGGATTACCAGTAAGGCCTGGATCATCGGCGGGAATGCAAAACCCGATGATGCCTTACGCGCTTCGGCCGCCGTTTCTTTCCGAGGTCCAAAAGACCGTGTTTGTCAGCGGCCCAAAACACCGCGGCGATCGCAAAGCCGAGCGTAATCAGAAACGCAACGTATCCCATAATGGCTGAAATCAACATGGCGAGCTCCCTCCGGGAGGCAAGATTATTTTCGGGTGGATGGCCGGAAAGAGCTTTGACGCAGATCAATTCCCGTCGGATCACAAAGTTCGGCAGCTTGGCGATGTTCGCGGCGATGCAGTTCAACTGGTGTGGCGGATGAGAGCCCCAAAAGCGCGCAAACGCGATTGCCGACCCCGGCCGTGTCGTGGGTAACCGGCGTCGCATTCCTGGAAATGCGGATAGGGAATGCTTTAGCTTGGCTCAATTGCTTTACAAAGTCGTGAGTCGTGGTGACATTTTTCTCGGCGTAACTCTTGAGTTTTTCGCCGAGCTCTGTTCCACCAAAAGGGGTGGATGAAATAGCCTTCTTGAGATAATAAAAATAGACATCCACTGCGCCACGAGCTTGCTCCATAGTCTGCTCGGCAATTCCGCTCAATTCTTCAACATGGCTCTGGTCTTTTGCCATGGGGTTTCCTTCCCTGAAATATTTACCCTTATAGTATTGTCCGAAAGGACCGCATACATCGAGGAGGTATCCCTTAGGAGTGGACAATGGCGAATGTCGGGATAGCGGTGGCAGCGATTGCCGCGACTACCATCGTTTCTGGGGGCCAGACCTTGGCTGCTGAGGTGCTCGATCCCGGTAAGGCCGAATATCACTCATCATGTGCGCCGTGTCACGGTAGCGAGGGAAAGGGAACTGGGTCAGTTAGCGCCGTGCTCAAGGTGCCGCCTCCTGATTTGACCATTCTCGCCAAGATGAACAACGGTGTGTTGCCATTCAGTGCAGTCTACGAGATCATCGACGGGCGGAAAACGGTGATGGCTCACGGCATGCGCGATATGCCCATTTGGGGCGACCGATATGTGCCTGAGCCTAGTAAGGCGCTGATTCCGAGGCCGTCAGAGAACATTCTCAGCCTTTTCCTTGATCCAGAAACCGTAGTGCGAATGCGCATTCTCGCGGTGATCGACTACCTAAATCGAATCCAAGAAAAATAGTGCTAGCGGAGGCCTGCGCCCACGTCGCCGATGGCCAAGACCCGCAGCAAATGGTCTCGTGCGCTGTGGTACGCTCGAAACGAAAAAACCAGCTGGACAGCGCTTGACCGATTTTGTGAAGTCGAACGGGCGCGAGCCGGTACGTCCAAAATTAGCTAATCGGCCACTGGTTAAGGAACACCATTTTCTTAATCAGCGGAGCAGCGCTACCGCGAACTAGCCCGAGTGGTGAGAAGATCGAGCCTGTACGGACCGGCTGCGTAAGTACTAATGGTTTTCTTTCAAGCTAAGAATGTAAGCAATAATATCCTGACGCTCATTGGCCTTCATCACAAAGTTGGGCATGTTTCTGTGCGCGGTCTGAAGCGCGACTGTTAGTGCCGCGCTCGTCATGCCGGGAGTTTTGGCAAGATCCTTGAAAGTAGGCGCATTGGGCTTGGCTGAGGCGCCTGTGCCGTTATCAATGGCGTGGCATTCGGCGCAATTTTCACGAGCCAGCTGGCGACCCCCCTCGGCGTCTCCGAATTGCTGTGCGCCCGCATTCTCGACCATTACACATAACATCGCGGTGGTAATCGCGCGAGCCACAGGTGCAAGATTAATTCGCGTACTCACTGCTTGTCCTTCCATATTCTGGTGGGGAACCGTTTCAAGTGAGCCCCGCCCGGATAGTATTTGATGCAGATCAATGTCGGCACGGCTTTCAGCCTAGTTTCTAACTGTTGCGCTACGCCCGAAAAGCAAAGCCGGTTGGACAGAGCTTGACCGACTTTATTCAAATCGAACGGCGGTATCAACGATACGTGCTGCCCGGTTTTCTATAGGTCAACGGTGCTCCGGGGGCGAATGCTAGCCTTTGCGGCGAACTTTGCTCGTTGGGGGAGCGCTTATTAAATAGACGTTCCATTCGTCTGGATTGTTGCGAGCATCAAGGTCGATTTCCCCGTCGCGAATTGCTTGGTCGCGAGACTGCTTCCATTCGGCGTGTTGTGCGGCCGTCGCCTCTCGAACCTCAATGGCGGACTTCCCGTCCCATAGCGACTTTCCGTCCATTCCAGCAAGCGCCCTCAGATCAGATCGCATGCTGCCTCCCTCGTCCTCGATGATCGCGCGCGCTTCATCGTCATCCTCAGCACGAAAAGCCAATACTGCCTTCCCGTTAATAATGGCGACGTACGTATTCATCGCGAACTCCGGTTCGGCTTGGCTTGGGGAGCATAGTCATCGCAAATTCGAAGGGTTGCTGCAATTAATCCAAAGATCCCGATCACAGCTTGCCGTGGGCACTGACCAATCCCCGCATCGCGGCCTTTCGGGCTGCTTGGCGCAGTTGCTTTCTTTGTGTCCGCTTTTGTGTCCGCGACGGAACTTGCGTAGCTAAAAAGTAGCCGGCGGGCTTGACCTAGCGACCGCCGCTTCGGTTGATCACGCGACACCGGCGTCGCCAAGCGGTCGGGATCGACTCTGTAGTGCAGCTTGCGTCCAGGTCCCGGCAAGCTCAAGAAATTCCTGCTTGTCCCTGCCGGTTTTGGCGTCGCAGGCCAAAAGCATCGCCTCTTTCGCGTATTCCCAGTACTGATCTGTTTCCGACATCAGCACTCTCCGTGCTCCGACATCCTCGCTTGCACTCCTTGGCAGAAGTCGTCTGAGCAAAATTGCTCACTTAGATCGCGACCTGAGTGCCCAAAAAGAAAAGCCCCAGCGGGGGGCTGGGGGGCTCGGGCTTTTGATCTTCGAGACAAAAACTCATCCCGTGACGCCGGTATAATGATCGACGAGCGAATTGGGTTCCCTACCGTACGAATTAAATTGGATCGCCTGCATCCCTTTGCTTTTGCAGCTCTTCGGCAAGCAGGTCGCGGATTGTCTGTCGGTCTAGCTCCTCGGTCACGCGCTCAAGAAGACGACGGTACCGCTTAACATTCTGGCATCTGATGAAACGGTCCATGTTGGTCTCCGTTCACAAGAGCCCCTCGCTTGTAGGCTGTGCAAGGCGGCCGAGACTGTCTGAGCTATTTTGAACACGGTCAAATTGAGGCGCTACGGGGGCAACGCGACTCCCCGGTCACGACGTTGCGCCGCTTGCTTGGCGTGGTCGCCTGCTCGGTTGCCTCCGCTAATCGCTGATCGAGTTCACTGTTTGACCAAGGCTTCAGCTAAGCGTGTAGTGCCGCCGCTGGTCGCCGATTGCTTCGCCAATGTGGAATGCAAAATGATCGACACCCGGTTTGTCGCCAAATACTGCCTTTCTGTACTTGAAGCGCTTCAGGCTTGGATCGACCCCGCGCAAAAGAATCCCAAGACAACTCACCACCACGGATACGGCACGTTCGTGGTCGATGGAGAGACGATCAAGCTGAAGTCACGGATGAGGTGAATGCGGAATTGAGTGGTTGAATATCGAACCGGGTACCGGGATGCTACGTTCGGACGCCGCGGGAGCTTCACAAGCAGCATTGATCGCGCGAAGGAATGCAAATAATACTTGCTCAAGCTCCAATGGGCCAACTGAGCCATAGATGAGGAGGAAGCGCAAATGAAAGTGGATTCGGTCGCAACGGAACGTGCAATTGTGCCCAAACGACGGCAGAAGCACTATTCGTATGATGAAAGTCTAGATGAACCGGGAAAGCTCATTGCCGATGAGCCGGTCGAGATCGAACGCGAAGTTCCAGCAGAAGAGAACGAACCCGTGGAAGGAACGGAAGCGAATGACTTGACGGGACCGCCTGCATTCGAAGAATGAACGTCACCTGGGAGAGGGGTTACCTATGCGGCGGACATCAACGTGGCTTGTCGCCCTTTGGATCGGCATATGCTCAGCCGCGGGTCAAGAAACCACTTCGGCAGACGATCTACGCACAGGCCATCGGTTGGCAATCATGGTGTGTGCGTTTTGTCATGTGGCAGCGCCAGACCAAACCCGTATGCCAATCCTGAACCCACCAGCACCATCGTTCGAGTCAATTGCTCAACGTACGTCTATCAGTGCCGAGTGGTTGGAAAATTTCATATCTAAAACGCATAGAGGCTTGGATAATCCAAGTGGGATGCCGAATCCGTCGTTGCTTGACTATCAAGTGAAGCAGGTCGCAGCTTATCTTCTGAGCCTTCGTAAATAGGTGCCTTCCGATCCGCGACATCCACGTGCTGTGTCCGATGAACCGCGGTGGCGTGGGTGCACGGTCGTTGAACATCGAGCTACAGGCAGTGCTCAATCCCGCCGGTGACCGAAAGGTCGAGCGGTTCGGTTGGACCTTTGCTCCGGGCGACAAGGTGATGCAGATCGAGAACGACTACGACAAGGAGGTCTACAAGGCGACATCGGCTACATCGACGATGTTGATCCCAACGCGGGTGAGATCGTTGTAAGCTTTGACGGTCGATCCGTAACCTATGGATTTGGGGAACTCGACATGCTGGTACCGGCCTACGCGGCGACCATTCACAAGAGCCAGGGATCGGAATATTCGGCAGTAATCATCCCGGTGCTCACTCAACATCACGCCATGCTGCAGCGGAACCTTCTCTACACCGGCGTCACCCGAGGTAAGCAGCTGGTCGTTTTGGTTGGGCAGAAGAAGGCCGTCGCCATCGCCGTTCGTAATACCTCCGGACAGCGCCGGTGGTCGAAGTTGGCGGAGTGGCTGAGCGGCACCGCTCCGAAGCGTGGGTAGCATGACACCGGAAGATCTGGTAGCGCTGCAACGAGCCGTTCGGTCGCTTGAACATCCAGGTCTTGCTGCGAGCCTCATCGATATGGTGGGTAAGCCTATCGAGCTCATTGGAGCCGCGCTTCCAACTTCCGCCCGGCAGGCAATTGCTACCGCCACCTCCCGTTGAGCTTCCTGTCTCGACGATCATGATGTTGCGATCCATCGCGGAGATAGCCCGAAGCCACGGCGAGGATCCTTCCGATCCGGAATCGGCACTATCATGTATACAGGTCTTTGCCTTGGGTGGACGCGTTTGCTCGCCAGATGCTTCTGAAAGCGGTTATTTCGCGGTGCGGGGCATGTTGGCCAAGAGTGTAACTGAAGCCGCCCGCTTTATCGCAGAGCGCGGTATTGTCGAGGAAGGCGCCCAGTGCTGGTCCGTTTCATTACACTAGTGGCTTCGCGATTTGGAGTAGTGCTGACCCAAAAGTTCGCGGCACAGGCTCTGCCACTCGTCGGTGCATTAGGCGGCGCTTCCGTGAACTACGTGTTTATCCAACATTTTCAGGACATGGCTCAAGGTCATTTCACCGTTCCCAAGCTGGAACGAGCGTACGGAAAGGACATTGTACGGGCTGAATATGAGCGTCTTGCTCAGAGCCATTAAATCCGTCGAGAGCTTGGCAACCACCAATAGCTAGAGGTGATAAACGAGCAGTGATCGGCACTCGCTGATTTCACGGCCTTGCGTCGGCGGCAAGCACTTCAGTGAGACGAAGGTTTGGACCGCGCATCTTACGGTCCGCCCAGGCCTTAAGGTCGGCGACCGTGAAGCGCTCGAGAAACGGGTTAGCTTTTACTAATCGCCCCCGCTTAGTTCGGCCCGTTGAATCGGCATTTGCGATCACGAGTGCCGCATCAGAGTTCTCGGGCGCGGAGAGGATCGCGACAGCACCGGCGCTGCCAGCAAAGTGGGCCAAATAAACAGTCCCAGCCGTCACAGGCAGGCGTCGTTGTCTTAAGAATACAATATTTCGCGCGACGAAACGCGTGATGATCTCACGAGCGAGTTTTGGCTCGCGTCGCAACTCTAGTGTTTCAATTGCACTGCGTCCTCTGGTTAAATCCGGGCGATATGCTCGTACCAGGTCAAGCCAGGTTTCATCAAGAAAATGGCCGAGCCCCATTGCACTAGAGCGGCTATTCTTTGCGTTCGGATCGCCATTGGACTCAACCGCTACTATCCGTTCGACCAGCGCGCTCACCGCCGGTCCGCCACTAAGCTCATCCGACTTATTAAGATATCGATATAGACTCCACCCGCCGCACGCTCCGAGACTGAGTAGGACCAGAAGCATGATTGTTACAAAAAGGAACTGAAGCTCAGACCCGCGAGGCGCCGATGCCCAGCGTTCGTTCCGACTAGGGATCGCAACTTCGCTAACGGCCAGTGGGGCATTAACAGTTGACCGAACCTCGGGCCAGGTCTTTGCATCAACTAGTGCCGCCACGGCCTCGGCGACTATCAGTAAATGCCTATCGATGTCCTGAAAGACGTTTGTCCCTTCTGGCTCCAAGCTTGCTGGCAGCGTTTCCGGCGCTTCGTCTTTCATCTGTCGCACGGCAATTGAGCGCCCCGCTGCTGATCCTGCGCCGTTGTGAGTTGCTGGAACGGATAAGCTCGCTGCGTCGCACATCAATGCACGAAGCGCGCGTGACGACTTTCTACTGGGCAGTTAAGTGTCGTATCCTAATAAAAATCGGCCGGTGTTTTGGTTCGCTTGTTAAGCTTAATGAGCGCATAACTGGCTCTCGAAAGAGCGATCAATCGGATCTTTCGCCGCTGCACTTGCGCAAATCAACTGCCTTTTATGCGGTGTAGGTTGCCCGAAATTACAGGTAAACATTTACGAAATAACACATTGTTAAGCATCGCGAGCAAGGATGCGAACCAGCCAGTCAATTAAGTTAGTGGACCTGATTGGCTCCTCGGAAATAGCGACCTTGGATGGGATGGACCGAATGCGTGCAGCGACCGTTTGCGCAATGGCGATTTCAATACCTCTCATGGCAGCCGCCGCGTGGGCGCAAAACAACGCGACGGTCTCTGAGCGGTTGGGGGTACTCGCACAGCGAGCGAACCCCGGAGCATGCCCCGGCAATCCTGATTCTCTTGGCGTCGCACGAGTTGTTGAAATCGATACCACTGGAGGACCGGGTTTCGGGTTCGAGCACTTCAAAGCCTACGATTTCCTGCGTGATGGAGAAGTAGTGCTCACCTTCGACGACGGTCCGTGGCCCGGCAATACGCCAGCCGTACTCAAGGCGCTGGCGGAACAATGCACTAAAGCTGTATTCTTCCCTATAGGCAAGCATGCCATTTGGCATCCTGAAATCCTCAAGCAGGTTGCTGCGGCGGGGCATACGATTGGTTCGCACACATGGTCGCATGCGGATTTGTCGAAACTGACGCCTGATCAGGCCAAAGAAGAGATCGAGAAGGGCGTTAGCGCGGTTCGCGTGGCGCTCGGCCAGCCGGAAGCGTCGTTCTTTCGCTTCCCGGCCCTGCGGCACTCCCCGGAATTGCTGGCTTATCTCAGCGCGCGAAACATCGGCATCTTCTCCACAGATTTGGACTCGTTTGACTTCAAGATGCGTAAGCCCGAGCA
This sequence comes from uncultured Alphaproteobacteria bacterium, assembly GCA_963833665.1. GTDB lineage: Bacteria > Pseudomonadota > Alphaproteobacteria > Rhizobiales > Xanthobacteraceae > BOG-931. The sequence continues at coordinate 59,610 of CAWHZA010000076.1, forward strand.
GGTAGTTGAATCGGTTGTGTCCAAGCTGAAGAAGCACGGCAAGGGCATCGTCCTGATGCACGACTTTCAGCATGCGACCTCGCTCGCGCTGCCCGAGCTACTCACGCAACTCAAGAGCAGCGGCTACAAGATCGTGCAGGTGAAAGCTAAGGAGCCGGTGCAGACGATAGCCGAATACGACCAGCAACTTGAAAAGGACCTCGCTGGCGGCACGTCTAACTCGGGCCCACTGTTGAGTGTGGTACGAACGATCAGCGAATGAGGACGGGGTTGGGCGAGAGGATGAAAACCGACCGTATCCTACACCGCCAGTATTTCGTAGATGTCGAACGAAATGCCTACCGCTTCGACAGTTTCGTTACCACCCCCCGGGGGCTTCATGGGCAAGGGCGAACCGCAGACCATCCTCAAAACGGAAGAGCGCAGCATTCACGTCGAGCTAGGGCGCGAGCGAACATTCAACCGCCAAATCAATCGGTTGGGGTGGAAAGCCGGGGTTCCTTGAGGGCGACAAGCTCGAGGTCGCCGTCAAGAACGGGCGCCGGGTGCTGACCCACCTGCGGGCCGGCTCGCGACCGGCGGCGGAACTGCTCCGACGCCTATTTCGGACGACTGAAACGGCGTCACAGCGGTGATGACACCGCTACTGAAACGGCGTTGCGACTGCCGTAACGTAGTTGCCCTAGCCGATTGAGGCGGCGAGCATGTCGGTGATGAAGAGGCTGAGCGCCTCGACGGCGCGCTTCTCATCTTCGGAATGGACTTCCGGATAGCCGGCGCGGGCGATCTCGGTGAGTTCGTCGGCCGCGACCGCCACGGTGAACTGAACCAGATTTTTGCGGCGCCGTTCCCGGTGTGCCGTCGCCACGATGACCCCTCCTGATCGAGATTGTCGCCGGCGACCGTTTGCCCGATCTTGCTTTCGCTATCGTTGACCGGCAGGCTGCCACGTCGATCTCACCGGGATCCGGGAGCTTTGGGACGCCCAGACCGTCGCCTCGGTCGCTGGGGACTTCGCGACAACGGCGGCGTCGAATTCGGGCGCGTCACGCTCAAGGACGGCAGCACCAAGGCGTCGGACGGCCTCGCTGCGGAGTGGGGCTCAATGCCGAGTCCCGCCTGCGGCTCTTCGGGGTTGGCCCTTTCAGCAAATGAAGCGACGCCTGCAACGCCGCTGAACTCAATCTGTAACACCGTCACCCGTTTCGGCCGAGACTGGCAACGGTGTCGCCAATGAAAACGCCGACCGCCTGGGATCGGCGCTCCTGGTCGGCGCGCGCGGTCCTTCGTAAGCCCATCGCGGATGGGTCACGCGCGACCGCCCGGCCTAAATCGGCAGAAGGCCGCGACCCAGACGGCGACCCACGCTGCTCGACGAACCGTCGAGCACGATCTGGACCTATGTAACTTGGTGTGCCGCGCTCGGCGGATGATCATTTTAATTTCGACGTTTCGTCCGGCTCCGTAATCGGATTTCTGGGCTCCGAAACTGCCGATTTTAGCTTTCCTAAAGCCCGGTACAACCGGCCGGCACGACGAATGCGGAGCCATCTGTAAAAGGACAACGTGAATCCAACAATGGGAATCAACGCTGCGAGTACCGGAATGACAAAGAACACGATCCGGCTGAGAAGTGAACTGATCCAAAAGGACGTGTATCGTTGCCAGAAGAGTGGGCCCGAGCGGTAGAACGCCTTTGCCGTCGCAGAGAGGGGCAAATCATTGGGTTGCTCGGCTGGGAATTCACCGAAGCGATTGAACGGGCCTGGTGCCGAGTGGACCTCACGCATGGCTTCCAACAGCAAATATTGCAACGCAGGGTGAAGCTCCTTGCGGACGAGCAACCTGTTTCGCAAGGCAAGCAGGTCAACGTCCGAATTGGGAATGTCACGACTTAAGTCAATCAGGCCTCGCCATAACACGACGTGCTTTAGTCCGGGAACAGTTTTGGCAATAGCTTCTGCTTGCGCCACGCTCATTAGTCGAATCCCCGGCGCAGTGATCGTGCGCTCCACGTTCTCCATCGCCGGAACGATTGCCACGTCGACACTGCCGGAAATCAATGCGTCAATCGACGCGGCGTAATCGAGATTGACCAACTGCTTGGAAGCATCGAGTGCATCCGTGGCCTTTAGAACGTCGAGCATAAGCGACTGTAAAGCGGTTCCCGGGACGCCCATGCCAACGCGCTTGCCCCGGAGTTGGGCAAACATGGTAAGAGGCTCGGCGTCCCTGTAAAAAATGAATATCGCTGCGTCGAATATCCCACCCAGCGAATAGAGGATGTCCATGTCGTCCGGTTGGGTAAAGCCGAACGTCGTGAACGCTGCCTGCACGCCAGAAGCTGGATCCCGCAAGAGATTCAGATCCCCCACGGCGCCGGCAGAATGGCAAATCTCCAGTTCGACACCGTGGCGAGCGAGTATTAAGGCGTAGCGCTTCGCAACGTTATCGTATCCGGACCCAGCCGTACTCGCCGCGATTACAATGTGTCGAGGCGGCAACGGGTCAACCAAGCGATAGATGACGTACAAAGCGCCAAAAACGATCGCGGCCGAAAAAATCAAAATGACCAAACTCACTTTGCGCCACATCTTTTGTACTCAGAGTTACCTTCGTTGGGTCAAAACGACAGCGCGAACCCGGGCTATCACAGCAAGCATTCACGAAAAAGGCCATCGCCAACCACCTCGGACCAAAATCCACGCTATGCCTGCCACCGGCCATCCAAAGCTGTGTGGGCGGCTTAGTTGGAATGGCGCAACAAAAGGGGGGTGGTGCTTGCACCGCCATCGCAGCAGTGCTCCGCAATCGCGCGAGGATCGCCGATTCTCGCAGGACTTAGCCCGGCGGCCCCACTACACATGAATTGGAACCGCCTTCCGCCGCCCTGGCCCACTTCATCGTGCGCGGCGCCAACCGGCAGGTGGTCGCCGACGTCTGTTTGAAGATGAGCCGGCAGGCGCGCAGCGGCGCACCTGCTTACCGGCGCGCGGCGTATCGCGCTAATATCGCCAAGCTGCCACGTTTGTTGCTTAAACGCTAGTTGGAGGGACTGCGAAATGACGAGGGTCTACTTCCACGGACGGATTTTGCCTGAATCGAAGCACCTGGAAATTGAGGAAATCCCCGTGGTTCTTTGGCGATGGAATAGCTCCGCACGCGATTGAGCGTGCCGCACCCTTCGCACCGGACTTCACGTTTTGCGAACATCGGCTGACCCTCAACTCGCGTACAGCGGACTTCGCTGGCCAGCTAGGCGGGCCGCTCAGAAGGGCAGGTTGCTGCTTCAATCGAACATCCCGACAGCCGACCTTAACGATGATTACGAGAGCGAGGCGGAGGTGAGCTCAGCGGTAGCTTGGGGGTCTCCGATGCTTCGTCCGTGTTGGCGCTGAGGCTCGGCGTTCTAGTTGTCTTAGCTGACTCCGTCGCCGCATCCTCGGTTTCGGAGAAACTCGGTGCGTCGGGCTCGGCGGTGAACGTGTGCTGATTAGCCTCGATCGACATGATTGCCCCCTCGATAAAGCCGGCGCTGCCGCAATAACATTGATGAAAGCGACGTCCGTTCCGTATCTGAACTGTGCCGTCACAAGCTAAATGTCCGCCGGAGCATTTGACGAAGCTTGAAGCATCACAGTAGGGGCAAAGAAAGCTGGCCCAATTATACCCGGTAGCGTCGTGTTGCATTGCGCCCACCGTTGAATGCACAATCGGATCGGAGGTGTCCGCGGCGCTTGAACGGCTAATAGGGCCCCCGGTTGGCTTGCCAAACAACCTTTCCAACCAGTTGGCTGACCTTAAGGGGTGGCGCAGACCCCCCTAGGGCATGCGTGGTGTCGTTATCGAGACCAAGCTTCGGGTCTGTTGCGGCCGCGTTCCGAGGTCGAAGCGGAGCATCTTTGATGCCCTGTACTATGAACTTATGGAGCGGCGATCGCCGCGACATTTGAACGACGAATCGGGCGCCGCTTTTAGCGCAACGAAATTCCACCTCGCTTAACTCAACGGTTGCAGGATGAAACCACTCAGCGCCGCAGGAGGGACAGGTCACTTTCCCACGTCGACCGTCCGGGACGCGCAAACCGCCTCGGCCACAGCCTGGACAGGGTAAAATCGCCAAGTGGACTCCTTTCGCATCTGAACGGACAGCCGCATTAAATTACCGGCTGAAATCTACCAAGTTCAATCGAAATCGGAACGATCGTTCCTGGAAAGATCGTTCCTACCGTGTTTGCCATTGGGCTCATGGACTTAAAGCGACCGGCTTCGGGCTGACCACCAACATCATCGATTGCTACGAGATGCTGATCCAGCTCTGGCGTCCGGGTGACCGCATCTTTCTGTTCGGCTTCAGCCGCGGCGCGTACACGGTGCGGTGCCTTGCCGGGGTGCTCGCCCATTGCGGCATCCCCACGCGCCTCGAGAGCGGCACGCCGATGAAATACGACGAAGCGACCGCGCGGCGGCTGGCAAAGATCGCCGTCAAGAAGATCTATCAGCACGCGGCCTCGGTACCGCGCGGCAGGGCGGCGCCGCGCGAAAACGAGCTGATGGACCAGCGGCTCGTGCTTACCCGCCTGTTCCGCGAGGCCTACGGATCGCGGCAGGATGACGGGTCCGACTATCCGTATTTTATCGGCGTCTTCGACACGGTCGCCGCGATCGCAAGCCGCGGCTCTCTCCTGGTTCTCGCGCTTGCAACTGCGGTCATCGCCGTGATTGCCGCGACCCTGCTTTGGGCCTTTTATCCCGCGATCGGTCTCTTTGCGGGGCCATGTGCCTCAGACGCGTTTGCGGGCGCGGCCGCATTCATTCACTTTGCGCCGGCCCGGTGGTGGCCGTGGTTCCTCGCAGTGTTCGCCGTGATCTTTCTGATCGTGTTCGCCTGGTATGTCACCCAGCAGGTCAAGTTCGCGCCGGAGGCCGACCCGGAACGGCCCTGGCGCACGCTCACCATCTGGTTCGGGCGCATGAGCTTTGAGGACAAGACGCTCAACGACAATGTCCCCTACGCGCGGCATGCGATCTCGATCGACGAGAACCGCGCCGCGTTCGCGCGCGTCGGTTGGGGCGACCTCCATTCAACCCGGCCGGACAAAGATGCGGACGGGTTTAGCACCTTCGAACAGGTCTGGTTTGCGGGAAACCATTCCGACATCGGCGGCAGTTATGTTGAGAACGAGTCGCGCCTGTCGGATGCTTCACTGTCCTGGATGGTCGAAGCGGCGACCACGGTGAGGGGCGGCATCAAGATCGATGGGACCGTGCTTCAGCTTTATCCGTCCGCGGATGGGATGCAGCATGACGAGCGCAAGTCGGGGTTTCCGATTTTGACGAGTTGGCTGCGCCTGACGTGGCAGGGCAAGCAACGGAATATCGCCGATCCGCACACGCCGCTGCACGATTCCGTTTATCAGCGCTTCGCGGTGCCGGGCGTGGTCCACTATGACAATATGCAGCCGTACCGGCCCGAAGGGCTGTGACAGCATGAGAAACTTGCGGATTACTACAGGGACCGGCGCCGTCCACGCGGACGGGTATCGTGGATTACCTCAAGAGCTTTTTTCTAACGTCGTAGAACTGTACCCACACGGGTCGATGAGTTTTGAGACCACCCCCCTGGGGGGGACCCTGGGCAAGCGCGAACCGCAGATCATCCTCAGAACGGACGAGCGCAGCGTTCACCTCGAGCTAGGGCCACGGGGAAAACCGCCAATCAAGCAGTTGGGATGAAAACCGAGTTTTTCCTCGAGGGCGACAAGATCGAGCTCGCAGTCAAGAACGTCCGCTGGGGTGCTTATGCACCTGCCCGCGCTCCCGTGACCGACGGCGGAACTGCTCCGACGCATTTCCGGACGACTGAAACGGCGTTACAGCGGTGTGACGTCGTTACTGAAACGGCGTTGCGACCGTCGTAAGGCCGTTACCCTGGCCTGTCGAGACGGCGAGCATGTCGTTATGAAGAGGCCGACGGCTTGCGCCTGCTGATCGTGGTCGGTGCTTGCGGCGCCTTCGTAGCCGTACTCCGCAATCACGCGGAGATCGTCCTCGCTCACGCGAATCGTCAATCTCCGACGTCCGCGGCGTCTCCCGTTCCCGCAGGGCTCTCATTCGCTCGGCCGACGTTGCCATGTGTTCTTCTTCCCTGGCGAGGATGGTGCACGGAAAGGGTTCGTAAGACCTGAACGGCCCGAAGGGGAGCACCATATCGGCAACAGGCTGGCGTGGGTGGCATCTTCCGTAGGCTCGTCGTGCGGCCGGCGCCACCATCCTGAAGGCCGGCTCCTGCCGGCTGGTCCCGCGGCGGCGCCCGCCCATCACCCGTGAGGCGGATTCTCCCCCAATAGGAGAACGCAATGAGTGCGAACTCCGATGCGATGGCCGCTTCCCTTTTGGGCCATCCGCAGAGCGCGCTGATCATGCAGCTAAGCTGATCTATGAATATGAATATAAATCTGTGGAGTTCAACGGGAATCCTCAAAGCGATGTCAGAGCTTAGGTGATCTTATTTTAAGCTTACGACGTTTTGTGCGGATGTCATGAATAGCCGATTGCATCAACGCGATGAAATTTTGTTCAGTCCTTTCTAGTTTCTGTACAAACGTATCCAGTTCGGATTTTGTGGCGATTACCCGATGACCAGCTTCGCCCCGTTAAGGGGTGTTGCACGCCGAAAATAAATTACTGCTGAACGGCGGTTAACCAGAAAGACGGAATAGGAGACTTTCATGCGTGCTGGACGTAAGAGTGCCGAAGCAAAGACCGCCCTGACTTTGCCATCGAGCACAAGCTCCCCGGCAGGCCGCCGGTCGGGCAGCGGCTGCAAGCTAACTACTGGGGCGATAGCTTCGCAGCCGAAGATCAGGCATCCAAGAGCGATGGCGCGGAAGGCTGGGTGAACGAGGGCCCAGCGACGGCTTTAGCCTTCATCCGCTTGGTGATGTTCTCGCGTGTTTCTGCTATGAGCAATAGGCGGGGCTTTTTCATTTCCTCTTCGACCATCCGTTGCACCTCCGTTTCTGGGTCGTCTGCTGCGAGGTAGCGGTGCATGAAAAACACATCGCGCCCGTGCTCGTCGCGCCCTTTGTTGCCGAGTTGCCAACCAGATAGTAGCGGGAATATTCCAGCCTTGATTCCCGCCATGATCATTTCATGGCGTGTCGCTTCGCCGAACGGAAACGGCTCGTCTCGGTTCAGAAGTTCTTCGATGTAAGCAGTGGCGGGCGAAGATGCTATCATTCGCACGGCCAGGGGGCGATGCGCGCTATCCGTTTTCGACCTCGTGACCAGCCGCCAGGACTTGCAGCGGCTGCCGCGACAGCAGCTTGTCGCATAGCCTGATCGTCGAGACCCCTGATGGACTGCATCACGACCTCTGGCGCGGCGCTCTGACCAACACAGCGGGTCCGACCCGCTGAAAAGCTTGGCCCCGGTGTGTTGCATTCAACACAGCGGGCTAAGCTGCCTGCTTCATGGATGACGCTCCGGCGGCCTGCCCAGCTCCGTTGTCGCCTGTCGAGCTTGTGCTTTTCTCCCTCCTGACGGCCTGCACAGGGGTGCCATCGGATGGAAGCATTGCTACGGCAGTTCTACGCAGTAGATTGGGAATAAATCGCTCAGCGAAGCCGCCAATCAGCCCGAGCAGCGCGGCGGTCTCCCACGGAACTCCAACATCGCTGCTCATTGGCACAATTTTAGCTACAGTGTCATGGAGAATTGTCGTGGCCAGTAGAAGTAACGTCGCCCCGGCGATTATTCCCATCCCAACGCGCATGGCCGCCATCCATTTATTCATGCTGGAGTCGTTGCACGGCTTTAGTTCGAATGCCTCCAAGCGCGTGGCTATGGACAGCGCGGCTCCTATTGCTCCCCCCATGGCCGAGAAGATGTAAGGTGCGTAAGATGACGGGGTGATCTCGGAAAAAACGATCCCGAGCGCAACACTAAGAGCTGCGATTATGATAGAGACGCGGAGGTATCTGATTGTATTGTCATTCGTGATGCGCCGGACAGCCATAGCAAGCGCCTGCCCCGCGATTTGCTTCCCCTGGTCTGTATTGCCCTCCATGACCAGCATTATCGCCTGAGCCATATTGTGAGCGAACAGGTCGTAAGCCTTCTTGCGCCTCATGAACGGGGGCATCATGCGCGATGTCATCTGACATGTGAGATACCGTAGCTCGCACAGCTCGGGGCAGATTTCGGTGAACCGCTTCCGCTGCTCTTTCTCTTCGTCCTTCACATCGGAAAATTGGACATGCACACCGCCGTCGGTCTGATAGATGGCATAGTTGCCACCAACCCACAACTTTTCCAGTACCCGCTTACCAAGCCTGTCCTGTTCGCCGACCTGGAGCCGGCAGAGAGGAAAACGTTTAGCGCGCCAGAGAGGGGAATGTTTAGCGCGCCCTCTGGAACCGAGACTCCCAGGGCTATATTGCGGCCGACGAGCACCTAGACTGCCGAAAGGTGTGCCCTCAATCAGGTCGGCGGGCGCGTCGGAGGTGGCTTCCTTCTTGGAAATATCAAGCATCCGGTCCTCCCCTTGCGCTATCTCCCTTTTCACCGCCTTCCAACCTGCCACGGTTCTACAAAGGTCAATGTGACCTAGATCACAGGTTGTTGGATTTCAAGCCGCCACTTGGAAAGGCTGTCCTTCTGAACCCGCCGCTATTTGCTCCTTCTGCGGCAAGTCGGCAGAGCAGGTTCACACCATGGTCGCGGGATCAGAGGCCAACATCTGCGATGGGTGCATCGAGCGCGCTGCTGCTGTGGTAGCCGAGCACAAGGCAAGCAATCTTCCCAGCTCCAGTGTCCAACTGATCTCGCAAAAAGAACCCGACTTCCAATGGCCAGGCTTTTTGTTGGTCGCCTCGCCTTTGTGGTTTCGTAACGCCATCTAGTACAGTAACGAAACTCGAAGGAGGCAATCATGGAGCGACCACCCATCGGCAAAAGCGGCGATGAGCAACGCCGAGCGGCAGCGCCGCTACCGGCAGCAGTTGCCTACGGGGAATGCTTCGCTTTAATATCAGAAGCGTCGTAACCGCTGGAAGCTGCGGACTGCCCTTGACGTGAGAAAAAGACCGATGTTCGATCCGTCCACAAACTCTCCCGTTTTCATTAAGACGTTGCCATCCGTGGTGTCCCAAATAAAAAGGCCTGTTTGCTGTTTCGATGGGTTCCCAAGGTTTTCTAAGTAGTAGTTGAGGGTCTTTATTGCAACTGGATTTGCGAGCTGTTGGGTAGGCAAAGTCAAGTTCAGCACAATTTTGCAAATCTGACCGTTTATCGTCTGGAGCATCACGTGCCACTGCTGTCCGAGAAAAGCGATTGCCGGTGTGTTGTAACTTCGCTCGCCCTCAAAGTGCGCGGAATGGCTGCGTACCCGGCGAGCGTGAACTCAACTAGATTAGGCAGGCCAGTTATTGGCATATCAAGCCTATAGATGCCTACAGGAAAGCTAGGCCGGTCGGGCACTTTTCTTTTAAACGGCCACATGATCATTTCTCGTGACTGTGGATTTACGCTTTTAGCGCACTGCGGTCTGCAAAACTACCGTTGCCAGAAATCCCTAAACCGCGTTGGCGACAGTTCAGTGTAGCGCCGGGTTTTGCTCGATCCGACTTGTGACCTCGTCTGTCGGAATGACTAACCTCGGCGGCGCGCATTTGCGTGCTACAATGCCACCCATAGATGTACGACAAGCGGGGCGGCGGGGAGCGCTCGCGACCAATAAAAGCTGTCGGGAGGGTTGGGTGAAATTGTTTCTAGAACAAGCTCAAGCGCATGCTGACTGGATATTCTATTTTGGCCCCGGTCTCATCTGGTTGCTACATTTTTTCCGTCAGAGCGCGCGAATTACGGCGCTAACATTCTCAATAATCGGACTCGTGGTGGTCATCTTTGTCGTTTTGGTCCGCACGCGAGAAGCGATGAGTGTGAGCGCACTTACGTCACTGCTCTTGCTCTATGGCGTAAGTCTGTTCGTGATCTTGGGCGATATATTGATGGGAGGGCTAGCTAAGTATCTTATTGCAAAGAGAGGTGAGAAGTGGACGAAAGAACTCGATTACGTTTATTTGTCGATCGGTTCTTTGGGCATTGTCGGGACACTGAATAAACGTGACTTTGTAAGTGGGCGCTCGGACTGGGCCGATGTCATCGCACCGCTTATTCTCACGACTGCGGTGGTCATCCGAGTCACTAAAACGCGAGCTGAGATTGAGGGATGGAATAAAAGTTAGAAAAGATCTCGACCAAAAAGAGACTCCAGCATGTAGCCGGAGACCATGTACATTATATTATTGTACAGAAATTGCTCATTTTTATAAGCCGAAGGTATTGGGTCGAGGTACCGCAGCCGATAGTAGAGCTCAGGTCGGCTGAATGGCCCCAAATACCAGATCGTATCGTGACGCGGCAGTCCGGTTCGATGACTCAGAATTGTCTCCAAAGTCAGTTCTTCTGTCGCCGTCTGGTCCTTCAAACCGAAGTCAGGCAAATAGCATCTAATAGGCTGGTCCAGTGAAATTTTGTTGTCCTGTGCAAACAAACACGCCATCACGCTCATAAATGCCTTCGTGCAGGAGCCGATTGCAAAAAAAGTGTTCGCATTAACCGCGGTCTTCAGTTCGCGATCCCGAAAACCAAATCCTTCCGCGAAATAGAGCTTCCTCTCCCTAATTACGGCTACTGCTATGCCGGAGTGGTCAATCGGTTGAAATTCATGAATCGCATCCGAAATAAGCCTCTTGAGGCGTCGGTCCGTATTGCACAACGAAATCATTGCCGCCGCGCGGTGTTAACGTGCGGCGGAACGATTTGCGGCAGTAGCTGGGGTTTTATCGTAGGGGCTCTTTAAAAGAATTGTAATGCCACCCTGAGTGCGAGCGTTATCCGGTGTTTGCCAGACCGTGAGTTCGTAGTCATATGCCGGCGCCCAAGCAAATGTGATCGTTGTCGGCGGACTACTCGATAGCGCCTGGTAGATGATAGACCGCATTGCCTCCTGTATGCTCTGAGGCACTTGCCTCACATATTCCAACCAAAGCTGATAAAGAGCCGAGTCCTTAGGAATTGCTATCTGCGGTGGCCCGAGTGGTTTTCCGGGCGCGTATGCTTCGCGATCCGTGGCGACTTGCGCTATTTGGTCCGTTCCAAATGCTCGATTTATGCGAGAAAGAACGGTCTGAAGTCCTAACATGGCGTTCCCCTGGCGTTGGCTTGATCTAAAAATTGAAAATGTCGCGCGCCCGAACGGCTAGTTGCTGTAGACGGTGCTTCTTGAATTCCAGCCCAAATAGCAGTCTCAGGGTATCACGTCGTACACCCCCATCAACGCAGCCTCAAATAGCTGCACTAGGGGAGCGTGAAATTGTTTTAATTACAATTGGTTGACCGGGTTTGTCCAAGCTTTTGAAGTTTCGAGGTCAGGTTTGGTGCGCATGCCAGAAACAACAGCGAGACTTGGCGCCGCTCATTTGCGGGCGTAGGATCTTGAGCCCTTTGCCTCGATCAATGAGTAGCTTTTGAGATGCAGCAAATTGCGCACTGGCTCGACCAGATCGGGATGTCCGAGTACGCTCAGTGTTTTGCGGAAAACCATATTGATTTTTCAGTTCTGCGTGAATTGACGGATCAGGACTTAAAAAACCTCGGAGTAGTTTTCGGCGATCGCATCAAGATACTTCGCGCGATCCGGGCGCTCTCGACGAGTTTGGATGTGCCTGCGGGCCCTCAGCCGGCGCGACAACATGCCGGGGAGCGGCGCCAGCTCACGGTGATGTTCGTTGACTTGGTCGGTTCGACGGCGCTTTCCGCTAGTATGGACCCCGAGGATCTGCGGGAGGTAATTTCGATTTATCAGAGATGTGTTGCCGACGCCGTGGTCAGCACTGGTGGGTTCGTGGCAAAGTATTTTGGTGACGGCGTGCTCGCATATTTTGGCTACCCACAGGCGCATGAAGACGATGCAGAGCGCGCTGTTCGCTCAGGACTGGAATTGGTCGCTGCAGTCACCGAGTTGAAAACGCCCGACCCCCTGCAAACGCGCGTGGGTATCGCCACCGGAGTGGTCGTAGTTGGCGATCTGATTGGATCGGGCGCTGCTCAAGAGCGGTCCGTTGTCGGCGAAACTCCGAACTTGGCCGCACGACTGCAAACGATAGCTGAACCGAACACCGTTGTGATCGCCGAGGGAACGCGGAAGCTGCTAGGCAACCTCTTCGAACTTGAGGATCTCGGGCCAAAGGAACTCAAGGGCATGGCGGCTCGGGTTCGTGCATGGGCTGTGCTGCGCCGAAGTGAGGTGGAAAGCCGCTTCGAGGCGCTTCATTCTGGAAGTCTTACCAAGCTAGTCGGTCGAGAGAAGGAATTTGGGCTACTATTACAACGTTGGGCCAACGCAAAGAGCGGTGAAGGTCAGGTCGTACTAGACGATCAATTCCATGAAAGTTGTCAGTTGTCATAGGGGGGATTCATCTTGGTTTTCGGATTCCCACATATGTCGCGCGTGCCCACAAGAGAACGGGATGAGAAGTCATGGCAGCGTGGCGGCGGGCGATTGAGTTGTCGCTTGGAGAAGCTGATACGGCGAAGTTGAGATCGATAGCGCAGTCGCGCACTGAACCGGCGAGCCGGGTGGAGCGGGCGCGGATATTGCTGGCCTATCGAGAAGACCCCTCGTTTTTTGCGGTCGGCCGGGCACTCGGGCTGCATCATCAAACGGTCCAGCGCTGCGTCGAGCGCGCCGTGGCCGAAGGCCCGCTGGCTGCGCTGGATGATCGCCCTCGCCCCGGTAGAGAGCCGACGATCACTCCCGAGGCCAAGGCATGGCTGGTGTCGTTGGCGTGCCGGAAGGCGAAGGAACTTGGCTATCCCCACGAACTGTGGACAACGCGGCTTCTGGCCCGCCACGCTCGCGAGCATGGACCCGCGGAGGGACATGCGTGCCTCGCCAACCTCGCCCAGGGCACAGTGTGCAAGATCCTCGACCAGGAAGAGGTGAAACCGCACAAAGTGCGATACTACCTGGAACAGCGCGATCCTGACTTTGCTGAGAAGATGGCCGAAGTGCTGTGCGTTTATCGCCAAGTGAGAATCTTGAAGCAGGCCGCAGCCGTCTCGAAGAAGAAGCCGAGCGACGCGATGGCGATCATTTCCTACGACGAGAAGCCCGGCATACAGGCCATCGCAACGACCGCCCCCGACTTGCCGCCCGAGCCCGGCGTGCATGCGACCTTCGCACGTGAGCATGAATATAAACGTCACGGCACGATCAGCTTGCTGGCCGGCATCGACCTCGTCACCGGCAAGGTCCATGCGCTGGTCAAGGATCGCCATCGCAGCCGCGAATTCATCGAATTCCTCAAGCTTCTCGACGCCGCCTATCCGGCCCACACAGCGATCAAGTTGATCCTCGACAATCATTCCGCGCACATCTCCAAAGAGACCAAAGCCTGGCTCGCCGATCAACCCGCGCACCGCTTTGAATTCACCTTCACTCCCAAGCACGGCTCCTGGCTCAACCTCGTCGAGGGCTTCTTCTCTAAACTTGCCCGCTCCGTCCTCCGCCACATCCGCGTCGCGTCCAAACAGGAACTCAAGGATCGGATCATGGCTGCCATGGACTATTTCAATCAGGAGCCCGTCGTTCACACCTGGGCCTATAAGCTCGACAAGGCGGCCTGATATGATTCGAACTTCGAAAACGCTGGTCTAGTTTCCGGCGAAGCCGGTATCGGCAAATCGAGGCTCACGGCAGCGCTTCTGGAAAATATTGCAGGTGAGCAGCATAACAGGCTGCGATATTTCTGTTCGTCCCAGCATACGGACAGCGCGTTTTACCCAATAATCCGCCAGATCGATCGCGCCGCTGGATTTGCGCCGGATGATACCACACACAAGAAACTAGATAAGTTAGATGCACTACTCGCTATGAGTTCAACTTCGCTTGAGGAGATTGCGCTCGTTGCAGATATGTTATCGTTGCCTAATGACGGGCGTTATCCGCCAGTTCTAGAAACGGCGCAACAGCGCCGCCAAGCAACGATCGAGGCTTTCACGATCCACATCGGGACGTTAGCTCGCGAAAAGCCGTTGCTGATCATTCTTGAAGACGCGCAATGGGCTGATCCTACGACTTTGGAGTTATTCGACCGCGCCATTGATCGGATTGTGAGTCGTCGAATCCTATTGATTGTAACGGCGCGACCGGAATTGCAGCCTGCATGGATTGCTAATCCATCGGTAACGACGGTAGTTCTCAGTAGGCTGCCGCAGCAGGACGCAGGCCTGATGGTTGATCAAATCGTAGGTGACAGGCCGGTGCCGATTAGCCTCAGAGGGAACATCGTTGAAAAATGCGATGGTGTCCCGCTCTTCATCGAGGAGATGACGAACGCCGTGCTCGAGGCAGTCGGCGAAGGCGGCGCATGGCGCACGGCGACCGACGTTGCATTCCCGGCGCTTACCGTGCCGGCGAGTTTGCAGGCCTCCCTGATGGCGCGCTTAGATCGGCTTGGCTCAGCCAAGGAAGTAGCGCAGATCGGGGCGGCGATCGGTCGGGAGTTCTTTGAGGCTCTGCTAGCGGCGGTCATGCGTAAGCCTGCGGCTGAGCTTCAGGCAGCGCTTGACCGTCTGATCTCGTCCGGGTTGCTGTTTCGGCAGGGCCTACCGCCTCATGCGAGTTACCTGTTTAAGCACGCCTTGGTCCAAGATGCGGCTTACGGCACCCTGCTGCGCGAGCGGCGGCGAGCACTGCACGCTCGCATCGCCGAGGCCCTCGAAATTGATTTCCCGGAAGTCGGCGAGCTTCAACCTGAATTGCTGGCACGCCACTACACAGATGCCGGCCTGATAGAGAAAGCTGCTGCCCTTTGGGGGAAAGCGGGCCAGAGGTCACTCGGTCGGTCGGCACTTGTCGAGGCCGCGGAACAGCTGAAACGCGCTGTCATCCAGATGGATTCCCTGACCGCGAAGCCAGGATCGCGCCGCGAACAGATTAAACTTCAGGTTACGCTGATAAATCCGCTCATGCATCTAAAGGGGTGGGCAGCGCCGGAAACGAAATCGGCCCAGCAACGTGCGGCCATCTTGATCGAGGAAGCTGAATCGGTCGGCGACGTGCCGGACGATCCACTCCTGTTGTTGTCACTCCTGTATAGCCTTTGGAGCGCTAGCTGGGCCGAGTTTGACGGAGAAGCTTTGCGAGGGCTTGCAACGCGAGTGCTGGCACGCGCCGACCAGCAAAGCACGATTGCAGCCCGCATGATTGGGCATCGACTTATGGGAGTTTCCCTAGTGTGTACGGGAGCGCTGGAGGACGGGCGAGCGCATCTCGATCGGGCGCTCGAACTTTATGATCCTGTGGAGCATCGTGCATTGATGACGCGTTTCGGTCAGGACGCACAAGTTGCAATACTTGCATATCGATCATTGGCATTGTGGTTACTTGGTTATCCGGACGCAGCGGGCGCCGATGGGGATAAAGCGTTGAGCCTCGCTCGCGAAATCGGCCAAGCCGCCACGTTGATGTCAGCGCTATTCAACAGGTCTTTGACTCATATTCTGTGTGGCTTCTACCCTGCGGCGAGCGCACTCATTAATGAACTTCTGGCTTTGGCACATGAAAAAAGCGCTTTGCAGTGGGAGGCGCCCGGCCTCATGGTCCAAGGCTACCTGTTTTCAGTGACAGGAAAAGCCTCGAACGCAGTGGACAAGCTCACTGCAGGATTAGCAGCGTGGCAATCAACCGGAGCGACAGCGTCTCTGCCAACTTACTGGTCGCACTTGGCGGTAGCCCATAGCTCGTTGGGTCAACTCGATGCGGCGAGGCATTGGATTGCTGAGGCAATGGTGGCAGTGGAAAAATCTGGGGAAGTTTGGGGCGAAGCCCAGGTAGCTCGCGTGGCGGGCGAGATCGAATTGAGGTCGCCAACGCCAGATTTTGCGAAGGCCGAAGCTTACCTAGAGCGGTCGCTCACAGTTGCGCGCAAGCAGCGGGCAAGATCTTTTGAATTGAGTGCGGCAATAACGATGGCTCGCCTCTGGCGTGACCAAAGGAAGCCGAGTGCAGCGCGCGATCTGCTGGGGTCGGTTTATAGCGGATTCACGGAGGGGTTCAACACGTTCGATCTCAAGCAAGCCAAAGTATTGCTTCGCGAATTGGAGTGGGGCGCGAAATGCTTGGGCGAGCCTTTCCAGGCCCTCTTCGGCCGCATGATCTTTGAGGAACCAAAACGCGAAGAGTCCACCGTGAGGTCGGCGAGGACCTCGACCTTTACGCCAAAAGTGATGTTGCTCGCGCCCCCCCTAGTCCCGAGGCGGATCGTAGAGGATGCTGGCATTAGGTCCAATGCCAAGCTGGGTGCCGATTAGCTCTACATCAAAGCCCGACTGCACTCTCCACTGCCAATGCTCCCATACCGTTTTTTTTCTTATCGGTGTTGCAGAGACGGTGCACGAGATGAAGATTGCCGCGTGTGTTAGTCCCGCCCTTTGACAATGGCGTCTTGTGATCTACAGAACACGCTTAAATCGACGGTAAGGGCTTCGCGCACAACAGGCACATGCCTTGCTGACGGTCCCGAAGCCGGTGCGGCACTACTTCCCGGACGAAGAGTGACGCCGCAACGCCCAGGGGTGAACGCCGTTGCACCCCTCTGTTGCGCTGTCACCTCTGAACGTCGAGACAGGCAACGGTGTCGCTAATGAAAAAGCCGAACGCCTCGGAGGCGCGAGCCAAATCGGTCGACGTCGCCTCCGTCTCTATTGGAGTCGGGCAGCGGAACGCATCAGCCTCGCTGACCTCGAAGCATCGGGCCACAGGGAGTGCTCAATCTCATAAAGTTTGCGACCTAACGAGAGAACGACGCCGGTCTAGCACGCTGGGAAGGCGCGGTAACGATAAAGCCGGAGTTTCGTTACCACCCCCCGGGGGCTTATGAGCAAGCGCGAACCGCAGATCATCCTCAAAACGGACGAGCGCGGCATTCACCTCGAGCTAGAGCGCGAGGGAAAGTTTGCCGCCAAATCGAGCGGTTGGTTGAAAACCGGGGTCTTCCTCGATGGCGACAAGCTCGAGGTCGCAGTCAAGAAGGCCACCGGGTACTCACGCGCGTTCCCACGGTCCCGCGACCGGCGGCCGAACTGCTCCGATGCTATTTTCCGGACGACTGAAACGGCGTTTCAACAGCCGTGACGCCGTCACTGAAACGGCGTTGCGACCGTCGTAACGCCGTTACACGTGGCCGAGCAGGCATGTCGGTGATGAAGAGGCTGACCGCAGTTCGTTGACAGCCGAGACTCGCTTGCGTTGACTCCAGTGGCCCGCCTTCAAGGATGTGGCAAACCCCGAATTCCCGGCAGTACGGCTGAATTCTGCTTGATCCTCGCTTCCACCCGGCAATGGACAGCGACGGTTGCCGATCACGCAGCCGCGCCACGGCGCCAGTACCTCCGATGAGCGCTCGGTACCAGTTCAATCCTGCGCGGTCCGTTTACTCAGCCTCGACTCGCACGCATTCACCATCGCGGCCCTCACGCGACCTGCGCCAGCAGCGCCGGGAGCTTGGACCCGGCAGCGCTCGCTTTCATTGCCAACTCTTTCAATCGCTCGAACTTGGCCGTGTCGTCGGGCTTTACCCCGCGCATCGTCGCCGCGGCGCTGTTCAGGCGACATTGCGAAAGCCAGCCGCGAACTTGTTCGTTCTGTTGCCAGCGTGCGGTGTTGGCAAGGGTGACCGCCCACATTGCCAACCAGTCCGTGGGCCGTTCCGGGCTTGGAACCACCGAGCACATCGCGTTCATCTCCCCGGGGTCGTCGAAATGACTCTCGATATAGGCGATGAGAGCCGCGCTGAAGAGCGGTTGGCACCAGCGTAGCATGAGCAGATTGATGCGGTTGCCGTCGAACACCGGCACCTGTGGCGGCTTTACGACGGCGCAGGCGGTACAATCGACGTAAAGGGTATCGGGGTCGGCCGGCAGCGAGCCCTGGGCCATTTCGATCCGGGTCGGTTCGATTGCGCGTACATGGCCGAGCCGTACGATGTCTTTGATGCGCCGCAACTCGGCCAATTCGGCCGGCGAGACGACGGCACAGCGATAGGTCGTGGGCTCGACGGCCTTGTCGATTCGCATCAGAAGATTGCGCTCTTCGAGCCTGGCAAAAAGATCGGAGATTGAGGTCGCCTCGGTGATCGCCTCGAACTGGTCGACGGCACTGCCGATCGTGCGCTCGAAGTAATCCACTCCCGGCTGCAGGTTCGCACGGTTCAAGAGCCACGCATCGCGTGGCATGATCCAGCGGATGTGCGACGGCGGCACGCCGTTCTGGATGAGCCACAGGCAACTATCCATGCCAGTCTTTCCCGAGCCGACCACCGTGTAGGCCGCATGCGCCCATCGAATCTCGGGAAGCCGATTGGGAGGTATGCATTTCACGCCGGCCGCAACCGCGTATTTCGGCGGGTGGGTGGAAGGCACCGCCGTCTGCGCGTGCGTGGCGTCAACTAGCTTCTTGCGCGGGACGATTTGCGCGACATCGCCGTTGATCAGAGACGTGATCTCATGCGTACCGCCCGGCCCCGCACGGTATTCGCTCATCGGCAGCCATCGCACGCGACCTGAGGGCAGAAAGCGCTCCCGCATCACCTGATCGAAATGGTTCAGCACTTCTAACCCGGACGCCAGCCCGTAAAAACCCGCGTTGAGGCCGATCTCGTCCTTGATCCAGCTACCCAACTCGCGCGAGTTGACGCCGTAGGTTGCCGACGGCTGGTGCAGACACACGAACGGGTAGGCGTCGTTCCAGTGTCCCCCGGGGCGATGACGGCGGTCCACTATGGCGATCCGAGCATCGCTTTCGGTAAGCAGGGTATCAACGAAGGCCATGGCCGTGGCGCCGGCACCGACCACCAGATAATCTGTGTCGATTTCATTCATGCCCATTTTTTGTTCCCAAAATAATCTTTGTTATTTGGCCGCGCTGCCCAGCAGTCCAATGAACTCGCGCCGCCTGATACGGCACTCAAATATTATACCCTACCCGATTGAGACCACCCCCCTGGGGAATCATGGGCAAGCGCGAACCGCAGATCATCCTCAAAACCGAAGAGCGCGACATTTGCCTTGAACTCAGACGCGAGCGAAAATTTCGCCGCCAAATCAAGCGGTTGGGATGAAAATCGGGTTTTCCATGACGGCACAAGCTCGAAGGTCGCACTCAAGAACGGGCGCTTGGGTGCTGACCCACCTGCCGGCGGGGCCGCGGCCGGCGGTCGAGCCGGTACGGCGCTATTTTCCGGACGACTGAAACGGCGTTGCGACCGTCGTAACGCCGTTACCCTGGCCGATCGAGGCGGCGGGCATGTCGGTGATGAAGAGGCTGACGGCTTGCGTATGCAGATCGTGTCGGCGCCTTCGTAGCCGTGCTCCGCAATCACGCAGAGATCGCCCTCGCTCACGTCAATCGTGCGGTCGCCGATGGGCGCATAGCGAGGCTTGGCTGCCAAACGCCCCGCAGTCGCGTCTGGATTGCTGAGCGGCTTTCTGGCCCCCTCGAGTCCTCGGACGAATCCTTGGCCATTCGGCCTTCAGCGCTAGCGTGCAACTCGGCGAGTCAACTCTGAGGGCTGCCTGTGTATTCTCGGAGGTGATTACGGACGGGCGTTCGGAGCGGCGCTGCTGTAGCCTAGGCGTGTCAATCGTCGCTCATATGGAGCTCTGCCCAAGGACGCGCCACGGATTCCACGAGAGCGGATCAATTCGTGCCGAAAGTGTTTCGCATCACGTCGCAGGCGATGTCGGCCGCAGTGAGCTTCGCGCACAAGCTGTCGAGCGCCGCGCGGTTATCGTCGGCGATGGCAATGATGTAGCGCTTTGCCATGCCCATGCCGGGTAGTTGTCGGTGAAGAACGACCGGCGCGCGGCCGCTGAACAAGGATGCGAACCGCTTTTCTCTCTCACGGTACATTGCCCAAGCTTTGTCCTCCGATAAATGCGCAGCGACCCAAACGCCCCAGCGCGGTATGTCGGCAGCAATGTGCTGCGCCTCCTCCTGCTTCGGGGGCAGGATCAGGTTGGCCAGCCGCGTGCAGGGGATCGCTCGCGGGATTGACGCTTCGGCATCTTTCAGCGCGGAAGGCGACGCCCATTCGTCCGCTGTCCGACCGGTGACGCCACTCGGCGAGTTATCTGCGCGAACTACGCGATCAGTTTGGCAACCTAGGACTCAGCTTACAATGCCGGCCCGGGGCGAGTAGGTGCGTGGCTTACGAGCCACCGGCCACTACCGGGTGAGACTAGGAATTACGTGACAACCGCAGAGCCGCGATGGGGTCGAAGGGGTCAGCAAGGCCGTGCCAGCTGGCCGTCTGGGGCATGAATTGGGCGATCCCCGCGGCCCCCTTGGGGCTGACGGCTCGGGCATTGAAACGGCTTTCCTGCCAGATCACGCGGGCAAAAAATTCAACCGGGAGCGTGTTCTCCGCTGCTGCCTCCTCCAGGGTCCGACAAACGTCGTCCGCTGTCGGTTGATGCGTCGCAGCAATCTCTTTGACCTCAGTCGGAGGTGTGGCACCCGCCTGTGCGTTGACGTGCCCGCTTCCTAAGGCGAGGGCGCAAGCGAGCAGCGGTCCGGCCAGTCGGGTCATGCCTGTGCAACGCCGGAAGCGAAATTCTGTGCCACTACAGCGTTCTGAGCATTCTACGCCAAGGTTTAGCGACAACGCTAGTCGAGCTCGCGGCGCCGGCAGTCTCAGGATTGTTGTGGCAGGTTGTCGGCTGCTTTGCGGGATTCGGGCGAAATCAAACAAGTCAGCCGCGGGCGCACCACTAATCGCTTTCTGTGCCGTTTCTGCCGTGAATGCTTCGTCGGTGAACTCGTATAGAGATGAGAAAAACGATGAGATGCGAAAGATAAACAAAGCTTATTTGGCTGAGTAAGGGACGGTATTGTTACTGTAAATCATGCTATCGCATTGGACGGTAAGAAGCCATATTTTTGTCTCTCGGACGACCTGAGGTTTGAACAGGCTGAAGAGATTTTGTTGCAGGAAGGAAATCTCGTTCCCTTGAGTACAGGCCTGTTTGGGCCGTTTTATTTGAGGCATTAAGGGATACATTTCCGTGCAAGGAGCCTAGTAAATGATGCTGCGTCTCCGCCTTACGGCCGCACCGAATCATGAATTGGCAGTACCGAGGTGCGGACTGGTAGAAATGTGCCTCCGATCCCTCGCCGAGCAGCAAAAGAGGATGCTTGACCGCCCTGGCGATCCTCGCCACCTTCCGCGCAGCGGAGGGCTTTACTGTGATCAAATCCGAACTCGTTGACCGGATATCGTTCCAAAACCCGCATCTCTATCGGCAGGACGCCGAGAAGATCGTCAATACCATTTTTTCAGTGATTACCGCCGCAATGGCCCGCGGTGATCGGGTCGAACTGCGGGGATTTGGAGTATTTTCTGTCAAGGTCCGGGAGGGCCGGACCGGACGAAATCCTCGCACAGGGGCTCTGGTTTCGGTCGAACGCAAAGCCGTTCCCTTCTTCAGGAGCGGCAGAGAAATGAAGTCTCTACTTAATTACTATGCGCACGGCTCCGATATCGACCCAGGTCGCGACACGGCCTGCTGACGGCAAGGTAACATCTGTTACATTTAGCGAATCGCCCCAGAGAAGCTATCTGGGGGGTCGATACTGGGAGGAGTGGTCATGCATGCAGTCGTTAGAACATATTCAGGCACAGGCGCAACTTATGGACGTCCTTGAGAAAAGCAAGCTGAAGTCGAAGGACTTATTCGTGCAGTCCGAGGTTTTGCGAGCTTTTCGCTAGTGCGTACGGCCTCCGGCGGTTTTTCAGTCTCTGTTTTCAAGATAAGGCTGGCACTGACGAAAGCGTTCGGGTGGCACGGGAATGGATCGCAAAGAACGCTGCCAATCTCGGAGCGGCCCCGCCAGCGATCTCAGAGGGGAATGTCATTCTGCATGTGAAGTAGTTTCAGGGCCAAGCATCGGCGGAGGCAGTAGGGTTGAACTGCCGCCGAGTCTTCCGGGTACCGCATTGGAGTTGTGGCGCGGACAGTATCGCGACAGCACCGGCGCCGCCGTGCGGAAGCGGCCAGCATCCCAGCATTACATGTGATGGCGGTCTGACTAGGATAAGGGGGGAACAAGCGATGTGGTCATCCCGATTGCCCCGACGGAGTCAGCGGTCACATCAGGAAGCCGCTATTCGGTCGCAGAATTTCTCGCTGCGCGTCGTCTGCGATTGCTCACACGGATCCACTCAAGGGTGGCCAATAGGCATGGCGATGGCCCGCGACCCATCGGTTCGGATTCGAGCTATCTTCTTTAAAGTCCCCCGGCCTGCTCTGCACCTTAAGATGAAACGCAAAGATCATGGCGACAGGCTATTTAGCAGTCAAACGTGTGCTCAGTTCAGGTCGCACAACGGAATAAAGCTCGGTGCAATTGCTGCCGTTACAGCCGTCAGCCGAATTTTTAGCAGTTGAATTCGTCCCGCAACCGTTGTCTTGGCAGGCTGCGGCAACCCACGTCTCGATGGCGCCCATGTCGCACGCCACAGCTTGATTGACCGCCACGGTGGCGAACAGGAAGGCGGTTAAAACGACGAGCTTTTTCACGGTTGTTCTCAATGTAAGGTTATGCGTATTTACCCTGAATTGAGACAATTGGAAAGAGCCCATCGACACAATCAGCCCCAGTGCAAGACATCGAACGGGGTACCTGAGGTATGAGCGCAGTCTTTTACGCCGTGATTGCCGCCATTGCGGCTGGGTTTTATAGCTATTTCCAACGCCTAGCTTCGCCAAACGTGAATCAACTGTTCGGCGCATTGGTGGTGTCTGCCACTGCGCTCACTATCGCAGCCCTGCTTCTTGTATTCCAGCTAGGCAAAATTCAGTTGTTCACAAATCCGGTGGGCATGTGGTTTTTGTTAGGTGCAGGAGCTGCGGCCTTTTCGATCGATTACTTTACGCTGCAAGCATATTCAAGGGGCCTACCGATCTCTGTTGGCGCTCCCATTGGCATTGCCGGGGGAGTTGCAACCGCTGTGGTGATCGGTCTCGTGCTCGGTGAACAGCTCTCCTTTGCGAAACTTGCAGGCATAGCTCTGTCGTTATCGGTGGTATCGTTCTGGTTGCCTATAAATAGTCGCCGCACTGAATCAATGGCGAGGTTGACCTGCTGAGTCGGACGAGCCGCGATGCTTTGGATGCTGCCGAGCGGACCAAAAGCGTTCACCTGTGTATTGTTGTTTCCCCAATCTTATTACCAAGAGCGTTGAAAACTCCCCGTTTTGGTTGCGTCAAAGGCACCGAGGCCGGTGAAATCAGCCGGGACTTGTGTGTAGCGAGCCTGACCGGCTATTTCTCACGTCCAAATCGCGTCGGTCGAAGTACAGCAAATTGAAGGGCTACTTGGTCGGGAGCCGAGGATGAATGACAATCGTTTTGACACCGTCTACGGGCAGCTTAGAAACGCCTACGCACTGATTAGTGCGCACGAGGTTTTGCTTCGGCTCGTCGTGGTGAAGCTGCACGAAGGCGATCCGCACTTTGCTGCATCTGTTCGTGTCGATTTGGATCGCACCTTGGGACGAATGAGTGAAAGCCGGGGAGCGGATCTTACCAATAATGAGGCTCACCGAGAGATGGTTCGCATCATAATCAGGAACATTTTGGAGAATGTGGAGCGGACTACGCCTCTTACCCTCGGACGCCGTATTTTGAATTGGCTGCGTCGGGCGTAAAAGATGGCGTGCCGTAGAAACTGCGTAACGCTGAGGATACTCCAATCCCTCGCTACGCTCGGGATTGGCCTCGCTACGCGCGGCCGTCTTTTGGGCGAAATGAGACGGGTAAGCGGCCCCTCACCGCCACCTCCGCCTTCTATGACGAAGACTGGCCATGATGCTCTTCACCTGGGCGGTTCGCTCGGTTGGATTCCGCCCAAACCGGGCCTCCGTGTGCAGCGTTCTCTCGATGTCGTGGTGACCGAGTCCGGCTCGCCTGAGGGCCAGGGCCAACGCGAACAAGCTAGCATTGCCTTCGCCTGGGTGGCCCCGTGACAGCCTCCATTCGTTGATCGCCTTCTCCGCCATGTGTTCGTTGACCATCCGGGCTCCGGACGGCTCGGCGGCTGGTGAGGGCTCGGCACAAGGCGAAGGCGGAACGACGCTGTGTTGAATCCAGGGGAGGGGATTCAGGATTTCCCGCCCAGGGCCGTTGTAGTCGGCAAAGAAGCTCTGTGTTGGATCGGCAGCCTGGGAAGGTAGATAGAACGGGCTCGTGGCTGGTCGTGTCGACCCAGACGTTTGCGCGCGATCATCACGCGGTGTTTGTCGATAGTCATTGGTGTTCACCGCTCGCGAATTTACGTTAATTCCACCAATCACTCTGATTGTCAGGATCGCTGTGTAACAGTGTGTGAAACCATGGGAAGTCCCACAGTGTTTCGCCCGACATACTTGCCGACACTCACTCTGGTGTTTTGCCTTCTTTTCACGGTCCCGCCCGCGGGACTGACGGGACAAACACAAACCTCAGACGAATTGCCGGGGCCGAGAGTGGCTGCCGCTTGGCTGTTCGACCCGCAACCCGTGCCGCGGACAATCGAACCCGCACCTTCGACAACGCTACCTAGGCTGAAAAGGCTGCGGATCACCGTAACGCGGCGTAGACCGGCGCTCGAGTTCGGGACAACTTTATTGCGTCAGGCTTTGCGACGGATTCTACTTTCCGATGACGAAAGTTGCCAATGCTTCCACGCGGCGAGAAGCAGGTCTGTGCAACGCGCTCTGTCCGGGAGCTAAGACAGCTGTGTATGCGCTCGCCGCCTCCGATGGTGAGATCAACACCGCAGTCGCCCGTATCGGCGGGAAGACCTACAACTCCCTCCCGACGGCTTTGTCCCATCGGAGAAGCATGTCGCCGCATTGTTCCTGCCAGCAGCCGGGATATCCCACGCTAGCGCTATCGCTTGATCTGACCCTGAAGGCCGGTGACATCGTGGTCACCGACAAAGGCGTCCGCCAATTTCGAGGGTCGCGCAACTTTCCCTACGCCGAGAGGGATTTCGCCGCCTATGACAGCGGCAGCGGCATGTCGTCGGCGACCCTTAGGTATCTCGCCACGATCAACCGCCCCTACCAAAGCAAACGGATCACAACCGAGCGTCACAGAAACCTCTCGGAAAAGTTTGAAAAGGGAGCAAGGCTGCAGGATCGCTCCAACGCCTCAGTGGACTAAGGTCGAAGTTTGAGCCCTCAGGGGCCTCCACATTCCTGCTTTGTCAGACTACAAAGCGCTCAAGCGGCCAGCGCATTGAGGGACGCCTTGGCCTCCTTCAAGTCGAGCGTGTCGAAGCTTTCGGTGAAACAGCCGTAGACTGGAGCAAGAAGATCGCGAGCCTCCAGCATGGCTACAGCTTGAACGATGGCTGGGCTACTACGCCAACTCGCATTCGATTATCCCGGCGCTAAAAAATGGCAGGCGGCGCATTTGGCGTGCCACAAAATGATGCGAACTTGCGCCCGCCCGTCTCATTCCCTGTGCTGCTACCCTCGCCGGGAACCCAGATCAAATCGGCCTTTGATGCATCGCCGGGTAGCGGCTTCGACATCCAGTCCGATCTGCTCTCGGTGATCCTCACATCCAGCAGAACTGTCCATGAGCGATCTGGAGCCAAGATACCGCGCAGTCAGTGCTAGGCAAGCAAAATGGGGAGTTCGCAATCATTGGGGATAAGATTTGGGACAAATAAGCATTCGTGCTCAACCCGATGCTCAGGTCTCAGAGATGATCCAAGTGGCCGCCCCTTGCACAGATGAGGGTTTGCCGACTTACGACTCCCGCCCCCCAACATCGGTCGTGTACTTTTCGTACTCGTCTCGGGAGATCAGACCGCCTTCGCGTTCGACACGAGCGCGATCCTTCGCCGACAAGAAGATCTGTACGTCATCAACGCGCTTCCACGGCGCAAGCGGTGTTTCGGATGTGGTCCATGCGCCTGTCTCCGGGTCGGCCCAGTGCGGGTACGCGCTGCCGACGCGCCGGCGCGTGTCTTCCATGCGCTTCTGCATCCTGCCGATTGCCTCGCTCCACATAGGCATGATCGCGCTCCCGTCGATTCAATCGCGCATTACCGATATCGTCGGCGAAAGTCACGCGCGCCGATCGCCGCCCCGCGGCCTCCTAGCGGCGCGAGGAAAACTTAACCGCTAGAGCGGCTCACGTCTTGGCTGAATTGGCTGGGATTCCGTCGGGGCGAGATTTGTCAGTCGGTGGGCGACGCGAGAGTTAGGTTTAGATGCTGAACACTGCGCCTTCGCGGCCAGCAACGGCTAAACAGGGCGACTTGTACCGTGGGATCGAATCTTCCAGCAACCGGTCTAGCATGTCGTCATCATGAGACGGATCGTGATGGAAAGGAACGAGTCGCTTCGCACCTACTTGGGCCGCAAACTCGAAAGCATGCCGGTAGGTGCTGTGCCCCCATCCAACGCAGCTTGCATATTCCTCATCCGTGTACTGAGCGTCGTGAATCAACAAATCGGCATTGAAAGCTATATCATAACCAGAAATCCAATCCGGGGCGGGCCACCGCCCGTTCGGCAAGCCAAGGGCAGGCTCGTGATCAGGGAGATACACCATTGAGGCCCCAGCTGCCTCGATACGATAGCCCACAGTGGGACCTGGGTGACAAACCAGAGCGGTTCGGATGCGGAAGGGACCTATGTCAAATGGGGGACGTGGTACCTCATGACAGACAACCTTCGGCAAGTCACGAAGGTGCACCGGAAACAAGGGCGGAGATAGGTATCGCGAAAGCCGAGCCTCAAGTCGGAGCATGCTGCTGGCTGGCCCCCAAATGTGAACATCAACACCCGGGTCATAGAGCGGGCCAAAGAAGCCCAGGCCCTGTATGTGATCCATGTGGAGATGTGTAAGAAGAATGTCGATCCGAGGGGTTGCCAGCGGAACCTGCTTTGCCAATCTGCGGATGCCAGTTCCAGCGTCCAAGACCAGTAGAGTGCCGTCGTTGGCACAGACCTCAACGGTGGACGTATTGCCACCGTATCGGGTCGTCTCCGCTCCCGGTGCAGCGAGCGATCCGCGAGTGCCGAAAAGCGTGACACGCATCAATCGGAAACTTCCCAAAATAGGGCCACCCCACCCAAGAAGTCGCCATCGAGCCCAGCAATCGGAATTGACGCGACATCGACATGTCTGCGGACACCGTCCAGACCTCGGATAAAGAAACGCTGGTAAGCGGGCCGCTTTTTAGTGATCGTGATCATCAGCGGTACGTCCTCTGGCGGGACCGGGTGTCCCTCGGAATCCTCGGGGGTGAAAGCCGAGGACCAATCCTTCGCAGACATAGCTCCTGTTTCATCGAACCTCCTACCAAGAAGGACCTCAGCCGGTTCATTGTAAAAAAGCAGGTCTCCGTTGGGACCAACCAAGAACAGCGGAACATTAAGGTAGCCGGCAAGCTGCCTCATCAAGATGATCTGGATGGGTTGGGCCATCTTTCCTCCTCCCTAAACCCTTGTCGAACTCCGGCGGGATTGCAAGCGCAGCGTTCGCCTTCGCGTCAGTGCGCACATACGAAATTGACGATTTGCCTTACGTGTCATGGCGCGCGCCAGCCCGGTGTCGGCCGACAAGCTGCGCGCAGCAGTTGCGTTGGGTCTGGCCGGTGCGTGTTCCGCACCTCAGGTTCATTGAACAGCCAGACGTGAACGGGCCTCAGTCCCTTTGCACGACCGGCTCGCTTCATTCCACTGTCATTGGCACTTCGTAGTCTCGTCTCCTCCGACCCATTGCCTAAAGGGAGGATCATTGTGTCGCGAATGCAATTGATTACGCCAGCACTCCTAAGCGCGTTGATTTTACTTGCCGGCCGGGAGTGCGGCGCTGCCAGCGATGACATTTTGCAGGCGCTCACGCCGGTAACTGACGCAACGCTTGGCAGGGCGGCGGCCGACGACTGGCTGATGCGGCGAGGCAGCTTTGCCGGTTGGGGCTACAGCACGCTCGATCAGGTCAACGCGCGGAATGTCAGCCGACTGCGGCTCGCCTGGGCCTGGAACATGGAGCCGGGTTATCAGGAGGAGGCGCCGCTTGCGCACGATGGCGTATTATTCCTAGCCAACCCCAAGAACGTCGTGCAGGCGCTGGACGGCCGCACCGGGGATTTGTTGTGGGAGTATCGGCGAGAACTGCCGAAGATCGAGGGCGGTTACCACAACGATCTGCTTGATCGTGCGCGCGGTACGATCGCGCTTTACGACGACAAGGTGCTGCTGGCTACGGCGGACGCACATCTCCTGGCGCTTGACTCACATACCGGCAAGCTCATCTGGGACACCGCGGTCGCCGATTACCGGCAAGGCTACACGTTCACTGCCGGACCGCTGGCCGCTAAGGGGAAGGTCATTGCCGGCATTTCCGGTTGCACAAATCCGGACACCATCAGCGGGTGTTTCATCGTCGCACTCGACGCCAAGACCGGCCTCGAGGTCTGGCGGACCCAAACGATCGCTCAGCCCGGCTCACCGGGCGATGACAGCTGGCACGGCTTGCCGGCGGACAAGCGCAACGGTGGCTCGGTCTGGAGCTCGGGCAGCTACGATGCCGCCTTCAATCTGGTCTATTGGGGCACCGGCGGCCCGATCCCGCATAGCGAAATCGTCCGCGGTACCGGCGACGGTGCCGTCCTCTATACCGATTCGACACTGGCGTTGGATCCGGATAACGGCAAGATCGTCTGGTATCACCAACTCCTTCCGCGCGATAACTGGAATCTCGATCATGTCTTTGAGCAGGTGCTCGCCGACATCGAGGTAGACGGACGTCCGCGCCAGACGCTTCTGACCATCGGCAAGCCCGGTATCATCTGGGCGCTCGACCGCCGCACCGGCGAGTTCCTCTGGGCCCGCGAGACGACCCATCAGACAATCTATCAGCGGATCGACGCGGAAACCGGGCAGGTCGCGCTGAACGAGAGTCTTATTCCCAGGAAGCTAGACGAGAGCAAATTCGTTTGTCCGTCCTTCTACGGGGGCAAGCTGTGGATGGCCACCGCCTACAACCCGGCGTCGAAGACCTTGTTCGTCCCGCTCAACAATCTGTGCATGGACTACAAAACGGTAGAGCAACAGCCTCTGCCTGGCGAGGATTATGGCCGAGGCCGCATGGTGTTCCGCCATGTGCCCGGCAACAACCGCAATATCGGCCGGGTTGATGCCGTCAATCTTGTGGACAAACGGACCCTCTGGTCAGAACAGCGGCGTCCCTATTGGTCGAGCTCGCTGCTCGCCACTGCCGGAGGCGTCGTGTTCGGTGGC
The DNA here is from genome assembly GCA_963833665.1 of uncultured Alphaproteobacteria bacterium. Taxonomy (GTDB): domain Bacteria; phylum Pseudomonadota; class Alphaproteobacteria; order Rhizobiales; family Xanthobacteraceae; genus BOG-931. The sequence continues at coordinate 88,991 of CAWHZA010000076.1, forward strand.
GACACCAATCGCCGCATTGTGGCATTCGAGGGCACAAGCGGGAAAATTCTCTGGCAGTTGCCGCTCAACAGCCAGCCCGGCGGCTTTCCCATGACCTACATGGCCGGCGGCAAGCAGTATGTCGCGATTCCAACCGGACCGAGTCTGATCGGCAATCGGGTTGTGCGCCAGTTGACGCCGGAAATTCCTGTGCCGAGCCGCGGCTCGGCGCTCCTCGTGTTTACGCTGCCTGATGCGGATTCCCAATGATCTATGCGGCGCTCCCTATGGCCGTGTGCCAAGCTCGAGGAAGATGGATTCGCGCTCTTCGAGTTCGACCGCGATTCTCAATTATCTGGAGGCAACGCGGTCGCCGATAAGATGCTTGTCGAGTATCGCCACGTGCTTCTCGATCTCCGCCTTTGCGCTCTGTTCCACTTTTCCTTGGGTAGGAGGCGCTTGGGAAACACAATGGTTCCGGCGTGGCGGGTAAGCAGCAGGTCGCACAGCTTCATGTGCATGTCGACCAGCGCGCGACCACGCGCATCCAAGAGCGCCTCCTCTGGCACGTCCCGAGTTTTCCCGGGGCCCTAGCCCGCACATCGCGACAGTTACCTTTCGCGGGTATCATGCTAAGCTGACCATGGCACGAACGCCTCGACGTAACCTGTGCACTGACTTGATCAACAATCGCAGTTCGACGAAATATACTGATAAGGAATGCAGAATTTCATCGCAAGGCTGAACGCATCGAACCTACCCCGCGGTCCTGGCGAGGTCGTTGCATATCTGGCCGCGCCCTGGACGATCAGAAACCGACAGCCCGTTTGCCTCGCAATTCGACGTCTGGCGCGGGTGTCGCGGATTGACCCGACAGCGCTCGCCGGGCTATAAACATTTATGTTTTTATTTGGTTGAGCCATTCGCGGTCACGCGAGCCACATGCCACCCGCGCAACCCAACCATAGCCTGCTGTTAGAATTGCAGGGCAAACTTTCGGCGGACCTTTTTGCGAGTGCGGCGCCCTTGCGGCTTACAGCGGACGAAGCGCTGTTCCTTGCCGGCGATGGCGGTGACGGTTGTTATCTGGTTGAAGAAGGATTGCTCAAAGTGGCGGTAGCGTCGCAGTCGGGCGGAGAGCGTATCCTTGCGTTTCTTGGGCCCGGCGCCATCGTCGGCGAAATGTCGCTCATCGATGGGCGACCGCGTTCAGCATCAGTGGTCGCGGTGCGTCAAGCCGCTTTAAGGTTTCTTAGCTCCGCAGCATTTGAGGAGTTCACAAGGAACTATCCAGAGGTTTACAAATACCTCGTGAAGCTTCTTGCGTCCCGTCTTCGCGAGGCGAACGCAGTGATTGCTGCCGGAACCTTTTTGTCTCTCAAAGGTCGGGTCGCCCGCACGCTACTGGAGCTCGCGGAGGACTTCGGTCGGACGGCAGTTTCGTTACCACCCCCCGGGGGCTTCATGGGCAAACGCGAACCGCAGATCATCCTCAAGACGGACGAGCGCAGCATTCACCTCGAGCTAGGGCGCGGGGGACAATTTAATCGCCAAATCAATCGGTTGGGGTGAAAACCGGGGTTTCTTGAGGGCGACAAGCTCGGGATCGCAGTCAAGAACGGGTGCTGGGGTTGCTCGCGCACCTTGCCCGCAGCCTGACCGGCAGCGGAACTACTCCGACGCTATTTTCTGGCGTTTCAACAGCCGTGACACCGTCACTGAAACGGCGTTGCAACCGTCGTAACGCCGTTACCTGTCCAATCGGGCGGCGAGCGCGTCGGTGATGAAGCGACTGGGCTTGCGCCTGCTGCTCGTGGTCGGTGGTTAGTGCGCCTTGGTAGCCGTCGTGCTTCGCAATCACGCGGAGATCATCATCACTCACCCCAATCGTGAAAATCCGTAGTTTGCGGCGCTCTGCTTCCCGCCTCGCTCTCATTCGCTCGCGCAATGTTGCCATATGTTCCTCCGTCCGCCGAGAGGATGATGCACGCAAACCCTTCCCAAGGCGTGAACCGCCCAAGCGGTCCCAATGGCCTGCCGGCCGCGGCCCCCCTTGGTCCGCTGCGCGGTGCCGCTCGGGGATGGGGGGAGGCGGCCGCTGATCGGGGTCGGCGCTTCGGCGGCCCGCCAATCCAGCGGTGACGGTCGACAGGAACAAGTCCCCCTAGGATGAACTCGGCGAGCCGTCCCGTCTTTGTCTATGTGTCTGTCAGCAGCACCGGCAGCTTGGCGATGTTGACCGCGATCCGCCGCGCCTCATCGCGCGTGAACAATCAGCGGGCGGGGCATCCTCGAAGTAGACGTATTCCAGTCCGTGCGTCGCGTGCTCCCCAGCTTCGTCTCGGGTCATCGACCGACCAGGGTGGCGGGAAACGGCGCTGCTCGGTCATGCGGCGCGCACAGCGAACAGGCGTTGCTGACAGCGGGTCGGGACGGAGTACTCGTCGATCGCCGATAAAGTCGGTGCGCGGCCCAGGATGGCCGGATGGTAGCGGAAGCCCTATACTTGCGCCGATACCGCAAGGAATGATTTGTTTGTTTAAGAGACGGCAGCAACCGGCCGCGAGCGGCGCCCATCTGGAACATCTACCGGCTAAACTCGTCATCGCCTGCCGTCGGTAGGTAGGCGAAGCCGCAATGGGGATTCGTCTTTGACAAGTCGAGAAGAGCGCATTGATGCCTTCGTTCATCGAGGCGCGCCGCCAGCCGGCGAGCGCCTCGAATTGCTTTGTGAAGACCACAACGGAACTTACGTTCTTCCCTTCCTGTGTCATTGGTCTGAAGGCAGCTGGCACAATGCCACGTCAGGGCATCTAGTAGAGGCTCAGGTCCTAGGATGGCGTTTCCGACAAGGGTAATCCAAGTTCTTGGATGTAGCCGATTGTCACCGCAGTCATGATGAGTGCCAGGCGGCGGGCGACATCTTGGCCTCGGTCTGATGTGCCGTTATCATCAAAATTCCAAAATGGAGACAACGAACGATGGCGACCGGTATCGTGAAGTGGTTCAATCCGTCCAAAGGTTATGGGTTCATTCAGCCGCAAGGCGGCGGCAAGGACATTTTCGTCCATATTTCGGCGGTGGAGAGGGCCGGTCTGTCGACCCTCAACGAGGGTCAGCAGGTCCAATACGAAGAGGTTGCAAACAAGGGGAAGACCTCGGCGGAGAACCTCAAGGTGAAGTGAACCGCATGTGGGACGCCCCGCGCGTCGTATTCATGTGGGCGATCCTCGCCCATATTGACGAGACTGTCCGCGATTTGGTCGCGATCGGGTGAAAAGCGGACACAGCTCGGACATCGCAGAAGTGAAGCGATTGACCGGCCCCGCGGCGCCGCCAAGCGTATAAGCGGAGGTAGATTTCGCAATGAATAGCGACCTTGCCGATAGGCCGGCCAAGATCAATCGCAGTGGCCGTGCATGACAATAAGTGACCGTGCGAGCCGTGATCGAGCAGGAAAGCGAGATGCGCCGCCGAAGATCAGGCTCGGATCGTCGGCTGGTTCCCGCGAGAGCCGATGATGCGCCCTCTCCGACTTTCGCCAGGCAAGTCAGATCGCGTATACAATGGCGGCAACTACCAAGACGCCGGCTGCGAGCATTAAGATTTCGGCGATTTCAAAGCCCGCGATAGTTCGCGCTCTTGACATGGGTACCTCCCTCCAGATTGTACGCCGCGGTCAATTGAGGGCATTCGAGAAGACGCCCGACAGCTCTACAAACTCATGAAATGCAGCGGCCAAAGATATGCGCGCGCGCAGGATCTGCGACACGGCTGAACGCTGGGTCACATCCGACCGGCGGGTGCGCCTTAACTGCCGCGGCTGGCAAGGAAACTGCGGAGGTGCGCTCCAGCGGCAATCGATCGCCTTTGTTCGTGCGATTGACCGAAACGGTTTGCTGTGCAGTTTTGGCCACGCTGGGGGTGCTCACGACAGCGGGGAATGCGCCAGCGATCAAACCAACCGCTATTGCAACGACCATCACACCTTTAAGATTCCCGTCCATTTCCGCCTCCCCATTGCGGAGGAGAGTAGATTTGTCGGGTCAAGGGGTTCCATTGCACGTTGGTCAATTTAAGCAATGAAAAAGGATGGCTGTCCTATACGACAGTATAGGAGGCTCGCCCCGAAGTTGCCGCGCGCAATTCAGGGGAGCGGCACTAGACGCGCCGCTGGTCACTCGCGAGGCCGAGGAGAATTGGAGGCCCTGCATATCGTGGGCACAAAGCGCGGCGATTTTGAGCCCGAGAAATTTGAGGACCAGTATCACCCGTGACGCGGATGGGTCACGCGCGACCGCCGAGCCTAAATCGGCAGTAGGCCGCGACCCTGATGGCGACCCTCTGCGGCGATCCAGTCGAGCACGGCAATATCGGCGTAATCGAATCCGGCGGGCAAGCTCGATAGTCCGCGGCGCTCCCGTTCCCGCAGGGCTCTCATTCGCTCGGCCGATTTCGCCATGTGTTCTCCCTCCGTGGCTGGGATAGCGCACGGAAACTGTTTGCAAGACCTGCATGGCCCGAGGCGCGCGCGCGCCGGAAAGACCGGCATCGGTTGCACTCTGTTATCACCAATTCTCATAACGTCGGCCGCCGCCATCGCCGTAGTACCCACCCCAGCTTCTTCTCTTGTAGTACTCGCCCGGCGCATGACCGAGGGGTTCATCGCGCGACGCGAAACGCCAGGTCACATTGGGCTTCTTCATCGCCTTCCTTTTACTCGGCGCAATATTCAGCACGGGCTCCTTAGCGGCCGTAGGGGGCGCAGCTATCGTGGCTGTGGACGGCCCTTCGGTCGCCGCGGGAGCCTCGGCTAAGGCTGTAGTGCCGTCTGGCGGCCGTGTCGTTGAACTCGCGCTCGCTTCCTTTGTGGCTCCATCCGCCGATCGACTATTCACCGTCAGCGACTTCTTCTCGGTTGAGGACGGAGCGTCCCCCTGCTCACCTGACGCATTGGCGCGCGCCGATACTGCCTCGACAGGCCGGACCAAGGTACGTACCCCTACTGAGGGCTCGGGAGCCTGATGACTGACCCAAGAGAAAACCACACCGGCGCCCACTGTCGCGCCGACAACGGTGGCGACAAGAACGACACGCGCCGTGCGGATGAAACTTGGCGCCGGGGCGAGATAGCCCCATTCGGGATGGAAGTTCGCAGTGTTACGCATTTCACTCCTTAGGTTGTTGTTTTTGGAGACGGGGAGGAAGCTAGAGTGATACGAATGCAACTCCATTCCCCTTTGGGACACGCCTGCTATACGAAACGGGGAAGCCCTAGACGTCCGTATAGGCTCAAAGCCCGCAAGAGAAACCAGCACGTTGCGATCGAAACAGGCAACGGTGTCGCCGAGCAAGCGGCCGAGCGCCTCGGAGGCGCGAGCCGGGTCGGTCGACGTCGCCTCCGGTAGCAAGGCTTTCGGCGAAGAACTCTTTGCTGCCTGGCAAAAGCCTGAGGGTCAAATCACCGAGGTCGCTACATGGTGACGCTCTCCGGGTCGTTGAATTTCGTTACCACCCCCCGGGGGCTTTATGGGCAAGCGCGAAACGCAGATCATCCTCAAAACGGACGAGCGCGACATTCGCCTCGGGTCAGATCGCGAGGGAAAATTCACCGCCAAATCAATCTATTAGTATGAATCCGGGTTTTGCTCGATGGCGGCAAGCTGGAGGTCGCAGTCAAGAACGTCCGCCAGTGCTGACCCGCCTGCCGGCGGGGCCGCGGCCGGCGTCGAGCCGGTGCGGCGCTATTTCGATGCCAAGTAGGTGGCGCCGTCACAGGCTTGTGACGCTGTCACGGTGACGATGTCACCCGTTGCGGTCCAGACAGGCAACGGCGTTGCTGATGAAGAGGCCGATCGGCTCGGAGGCGCGAGCCGAATCGCTCGACGGCGCCTCCGGGTAGCCCGAGCCGGCAATCTCCGCGATCGCGCTCCCGATGCTGGCGCATACGCTCAGTCCCAATCGTCGCCGCGATTTTCCCTCAGTGGCGCGAAGATGGTGCCCGGAACCGTTCGACAGACGTGAAGGGCGCAGTTCGGCCCCTATACCGCCGTCGGATCAAGCTCCCCCGCCAGCACAGCAGGCATTCGAGCAGATAGTAGTCGGCGACGATGAATTCGCACCTGTTCCCCGCGTCGTGCGGTCGTGCGTCTAGGCGCTTGTTGAAGCAGCTTTCGGTGAGGCAACGTAGCGTTTCCCCAGTGAGCCACGCGAAAGTTTTCATTTTTGTTGATAGCGATGTGAGGAATGGTCAATGAGGCATCGAAATGATGACCTCTGCCGAACTGAGGTGGTTCTGGCCCCGGCGTTGCCCGCAGCCGGTATATGACTGGTTTTTTAAACCGGGCCTGCCGCCAGTCGGCGGGTTTTCTAGGATTGACAGATATGTTCCTCAGCAGGGCGAGCCTGAGATTAGCCTCAAGAGACGGGGCAACAAACCTGATTTCGAGGTGAAAAGCCTCGTCACGGCCCGAAGAAGCCCTGAGCTTGAGCCGCTCGCGCCGCATATCGAAATATGGTGCAAATGGCCGTGCACCATTCTGGGGGTGAAGACAGATGATCTGGCAGTAACAAAGACGCGCTGGCTACGAAAATTCGATACGTCGAAATATGTCCGATCAGAAATTCCCCTTGGCGCAAACGAAAAACCAACCCCTGGCTATTCATTGCCCGTCCAAGGATGCAACGTCGAATTAACCGAAATCGAAATGGTAGGCCACGCCGGAAGGTGGTGGACGCTCGGCTTCGAGGCATTTGGCGAGTTTGAAAGCTTGCCGACCGATCTGACGCTGACCGTGCTGCTAGAAAAGCCTCTCTTACTTCGCATTATCGGGTCCGGCACGTTCCTGAGCTACCCAGCATGGCTTCGGATGCGGGGAAGGGAGTAGAGGTCAGTTTGTGTCCGTGTTAGCTCACTAGGCGGGCATCTGAGCCATTCAAAATCGCAGAAATTGCACTTTGTTGACGCCTTGATGACTAGGCGTATAGGGTTTGCGCCATGCAACATGAATAGTTGGTGGAGGTCGCGGTGCCTAAGGTCAGAGTGAACGACATCACCATGAACTACGAGCAGCAGGGCACCGGCGAGCCGCTTGTCCTCATCCCTTATCTTGCTGCCGATAACGCCTGCTATGCCTTTCAGGTCGCGGACTACGCCAAGCAGTTCACTTGCATCTCAATAGACCCGCGCGGAGCGGGCGAGACCGACAAACCGGCGGGCAATTATTCCACTGAACTATTCGCCGATGACGTCGCTGCATTCATGCAGGCCATCGAGGTGGAACGGGCTCATATCAGTGGTCTTTCGCTCGGCGCCGCCACCGGATTATGGTTTGCCGCCAAATATCCTCAACGGGTCAAGTCGTTGTCCCTGCATAGCGGTTGGACCAAAAGCGACCCGTTCCTCAAAGCTGTCGTGGAAGGCTGGCAGACGATTGCCAAGGGCCTGGGCAATGTCACCGAGATGATCATTCAGGGCATCTTCCCTTGGTGCTTTACGCCCGAGCTATATGCCGCCAAGCCGGAATACATTGACCAGCTTGCAGCATTCGTGCGCGGTCGGCCAAAGCAGCCGCTTGATGCTTTCCTCCGCCAATCTAACGCGGTCATTGCCCATGACGCTTTCGCCCAACTCGCTCGGATAAACGCACCGACTCAGATCACTTTCGGTCGGCATGACCTGGTGACCTCCACCCGCTTTGCCGATGCGATGAAAAACGGTATCAAACGAAGCGAATTATTGGTATTCGAGAGCTGCTCACATGCACCCATCTACGAAAGCGTGAGCGAATTTAACCAGAAGACGTTGAGCTTCCTTAGCCGTCAGACAGGCTAGGAGACTTTGCTCTACGAGAAGAAGATGACCCCGCGCTAGATCATTGGCCCCCCACGCGGTTGGCGCTTTAGGTGCGGGCAGGGGCGGCTCTTAAGCTGCCATTCATTGCGGGCACTAATTTCCCGCTCTTTCAGCTGGTGGTAGCGGCAGAGTTGGCGGCAGTTGCCCCAAAAATGACTTACTTGCGCGTCGTTCTTTTCGTCGGCGCTTTATAATGTGGTTGCGTTGCGGGGATAGGTGCACTTCGATCCGGACTGATTGGGGGGATTGGGGGAATGGCGGCGGGGTTCAGAACGATCATTCTCGCGGGTTTCGCCATTGGCGGTGTTGGCGGCGTCGTATTGCCGGACTTGAAGCTTAACGACGCTTTACCGATCCAGGACCGCCGCCTGCAAGCTCAAAGCATCAATGCCGAGCCTTTTAGCGCACTAGACCCAACGGCAACTGCTGAGCCGGGTCCGGCTGATGCTGATACGGGGCAGGCGAGGCCAGAGGGCTTGGGTGAGTCGGAAGCACGCGAAACTACGGTTGCCGACTCCCTCCCGATGGGCGCGCCAGAATCTCCACCCGTGCAGATCGCGGCGTTGACGCCACTTGATGAGTTGCATCACGACGCCAAGGAAGAACCAAACGACATCAAAACTGTAGATGAATGCCTAACGTCCGAGCTTTGTATTGATCAATACCTATGGTCGCTGTACCAACGGGCACGCAAGGTCGATACCATTAAGGTGGTGGAGCAAAAGAAGGCGTCGGTCGTAAAGAAAGGCAAGTTGCAGACCATCATCCAAAAAGTTGTAAAGCTCGTCCGCGAGGATTTCACATGGAAGGACCCGGCAGCAGCAGAAAAGGCCGGTATGCAACAAATGGATTACGTTATCGGGGGAATGGACCGGAGCTTTAAGTTGCGACTGTATCGTGCTCTCCGCGCAATGGACGACGCCGGGCTTGGGCCAGGCATAACGAGCGCATTCCGCGATGATTACCGTCAATCCCTCGCAAGCGGCCTAAAGGCTGCGACAAACAAATCATACCATGGTGGAAGCCTACGCGGCGGCTACGGCCACGGGCTTGCCGCCGATCTCGTGAGTGTGAACGGCGAGACCGATGCCGAGCGATGGGATGCAAATGAAAAGTTGTGGAACTGGATAGACGCGCACGGCAAAGATTTTGGAATAGGCCGACCCTATCTTGATAAAGATCCACCGCACGTGGCACCAATCGACGGCCAAGAATATGCCGCCCACCGTCGTGGCGGCAAACAATATGCTGATCGCCGCCGGGGCAGGAATACGAGGCAGGCACTACAGTAGGATAACCGCAGGCGTGCGCTATTCCACTGGTGGCCCTGGCGCACGACAAACCCCTAAGTCTAACAACTTTCTCTCGCTTTGTGGCTTTTGCCCAGAGAGTGTTCACTTCCTCCAAGGCGTCACGTTCGCGGGCCTTGGGATAACCGGGATGCCTAGCCATCCAGGAACGTACGCCTCCACAATTCCGCCCAGACGAGCCGTTAGTAACCGTAGGGGTGCATAGGCGTGCCTGCTGAGCAAAAGTGTCTGTAGCTGCAACTCGAATAGTAGCGACCGCTCTGATCACCCTCGCGGTGATGTTTGCCGTTGCGTGTGCGAGTTGCTCTGCAACGGCACAACCCTCGCCAAACTCTCCGCTTGCGGCTCTCACCAGGGATCCTGCCTGGGTCTCGCACGCACGCTCTTTTGATACCCTCTTTGCGCGTGAGGAGAATACCCATCTTTCCAAGATTCGGGAATTTTCTCAGAAATATCTGACCGATAAACACGGCACGATGCTGTACATGTTTAGCGGACCGGATTTCCTTTACGCGACCTCGTTCTTTCCCGCCGCCTCAGCATACGTGTTGGCCGGTCTTGAACCAGTGGGAATAATCCCTGAGCTGGCGAAACTAAGCCCGTTCGTCATTGATGAAGAACTGCGAAATCTTGAGAGCGCGTTGGGTTCCTTGTTCAACTTTAGCTTCTTCATTACCCAACACATGAAGAGCCAACTGCGAGAGGGGCCAATTTATGGCACCCTGCCTATCCTCTATGTTTTTCTGGCGCGAACCGGAAAGACTGTTCACGAACTCAATTTCGTCACTCTCGACGAGCAGGGGAATGTCCAAATCGCGGATCAGGGAGCAAGCCCAGCTCGCACAGCGGCTCCAGGTGTAAAAATTATCTTTTCCGAAGGCGACCGTCCCAAACAGACGCTATACTATTTTAGTACGAATATCGCTGACTGGCCTGCACCCGGTTTGGTTGACACCCGCCTAAGCTAGTCCCGCCTGCATCTCGAACTCCATGGGGCTTTTGTAGCCGATTGTCGAGTGTCAGAAGGCTGGCTCTATGTGGCTGTCGTCATCGATCTGTTCTCTCGACGCGTGGTCGGCGATGCAAATCTCGACATGGTCATGGATGTAGAAGAGTTCCATTTGCTCAAGCGATTGCCGATTGAGACACGCTTGCCGACTTGCGGCGATTGATCGTGCGCAGTAGGGGCTTGCCGGATTCAAGCAAGGCAGGAGTTCGAAGTATTCGGCAGCATATACTCGGCGTTGGTCGCGCCGGCATTTTTTCGGAAAATATTTGCGGTAGCTGTTATCGCAGGCCTCGACAACACGCGGCGGACGAACCCCGTCGGATTTGCCATAGCTCAGCGATGGACCAGCACCGGGATCTTGCAATGGGTAAGGACCTTGACCGTCTCGCTGCCGAGGACAATCGCGGAAATGCCGTGGCGGCCATGCGAAGCCATGACGATTAGATCGCAGCCTTTCGACTCCGCGGTATCGATGATCGCCTGGTAGGGATGCTCGTGCTCGACCTGGACGGTCTCGCATGCGACGCCCGCTGCCTGCGCGGCGTGGGTGACGGCGCCAAGGGTTTTCTCGGCTTGCTTCTGCATGCGTGTCTTGTACTGAGCCGGCGTATCCTCGATCATCTGCGTGTCGGTCGTGAACGTATGAAAGGGCGGCAAGACGATCAGGACGGTGACTTTGGCGGCGATCCGCTTGGCCAAGGCGATACCGTGCTCGACAGCTTTCCCAGCCAGTTCCGATCCGTCCGTTGGTATCAGGATGTTGGTATACATCGCCCTCTCCTTGATCACGGCCTTTTAGCGCCAGCGTCCGCTTGAGATGACAGCACCTCGTTGCCTCAGACTCGACCCTTCGGCCCTGGCAGTTGCGACCAATCAAGGCCAAGCTCTTCACAAGCCTGACGCACCACCCGAGCGTTGAGGATCTGGTGCGAGCCTCCAAGAGGCACCTCCGCCTTGCGGCCTTCTCGATGCACTGTGACGATGACCTGACCGTGGCCCCGCTCCTCATGTTCGTGTCGATCAAAGCGACAACCACGCTCAGCCAACCATTTCCGAAATGTGGCGCTTTCCATTGCTTTGCTCCCATCTATCTGTAGGTGATCTTTTAAAGCACTATCGTGTTGATTTTCTTCGCTTCGCCTTCACCAGAAGCTTGGCCATAATGCAAGGTTTTAGCCGGGGAGCGCGTCCGCCAATACAAGACCATCGTAGGACAGCGTCCGCCTGTCCGCGAGAGAAACCGTGCGCGCTTGAGGCTCGACTGCAGCTGCTCTCACTTTAACCAGCGTAACGCCTTCGGCGGCGATTTTTTCATAGGTGAATTGCTGAGCATTGAACTCGCGGAAGCCGGCAACTACCGCCTTTGCTGAAGGGGCAAGCTGTGAATGTGGGATTTGTCTCAACCAACGTCACCTGGATTTCGGATCGAATCGTTTGAGTTGTCGCGCGCATGTAGCTCCAGCGAAGCCTCCGCCAATGACGATGACGGCCCCTTGCGCTATCGCGGGTGCACAGACAAACGCGGCCGAAGCGCCCGCGGCGACCAACCCGATTAACTCCCGTCGATTGACCTGCCCACCGCGCATGGGGTCTTCTACCGTTGCGCCTAGTACCAGTCCGTGATCGCCTCGATCTCGGTGTCGGAATAGCCCTTGGCAATCCGATCCATAACGGTCGCGTCGCGTTGGCCAGACCGGAATGCTTGCATCTGCGTCACAATCTCCTGTGCCTTGCGGCCGGCGAGTGCCGGAACATTTGTGTCAGCAACGGAGCTTGCTGGATGACACCCCGAGCAGGCGGCCGCTCCGACCAACGGCTCCAAGGAGCCGGCCGCAGCCGCGCTGATAGATAAAAGGACGGCTGCAGCGAGAACGAAAGAGGGAAGCAAGTTCATGGACCGTATTCACCAAGGGAGCGGCCGCGTTTGGCTGCGCCGCTTGGGGGTCACGCAAATCCTATGTTACGGTTCTTGAGCGGAAACGAGCGGATTCGCTCGCCCGTCGCGTTGAAGAAGGCGTTGAGCACCGCTGGGGCGGCAACGCAGATCGTCGGCTCGCCAACCCCACCCCAGAAGCCGCCACTCGGCATAATGATGGTTTCGACCTTGGGCATCTGAGCGATCCGCATCGAGTTGTAACTGTCGAAGTTCTCCTGTTCAACACGCCCGCCGTTGATTGTGCACTCCTGATAGAACAACGCCGATAGGCCGTAGACGAATGAGCCTGAAATCTGTCGTTCGATTTGCGCCGGGTTAACCGCGGTCCCGCAATCGGTCGCCGCCACAATCCGATGGATCTTGATCTTGTTCCCGCTGGTCACTGAGATTTCAGCAGCGGCCGCCACGTAGCTGCCAAACGACATCATCTGCGCAATCCCGCGATGAATCCCTTGCGGCGGGGATTTTTCCCAACCAACCTTCTCCGCGACGGCGTTGAGGACGGCGAGATGTTTAGGATGCTCAGTCATCAGCTTGCGCCGGAACTCCAGCGGGTCTTGCCCAGCCGATTTGGCGAGCTCGTCGATGAAGCACTCCAGATAGATGGCATTTTGGTTGATGTTCACGCCGCGCCAGAAACCCGGCGGAACAGGCGGATTTCGCATCGAATGGTCGATCAGCAGATTGGGAATGGTGTAGCCGATCGCGCTCTCCAGCCCCGCCGGGTTGAGACCTTGGAACGTAGCCGGATCGCGTCCATCCTGCAGTCTGTCTGGAAGTACCGAGGCGAGAATTGATTGTCCAGAGATCCGCATATGCAACGCCGTTAGAGTCCCATCCGCATCGAATCCGCCGGTCATCTTTGCCTGGGTTACGGGATGGTAGTGGCCGTGCGTCATGTCCTCTTCCCGAGACCAAATCAACTTCACAGGAGTTCCGGGAGTTTCCTTGGCAATCGCCACGGCCTGCCGAATGTAATCGGTAAAGGTTCGTCGGCCGAATCCGCCGCCAAGCGGAACCTTGTGAACGTCACATTTCGGAGCGGGCAGACCGGATGCCTCAACTACCGCCGCTAGGGCAGTATCGCCGTTCTGAGTAGGGCACCAGACCTCGCATTTGTCGGCCGTGTAGAGCGCTGTCGTGTTCATCGGCTCCATGGTCGCGTGGTTCTGGTAGGGATATGAGTAGATGGCCTCTACCTTCGTAGCCGCGGTTGCAAGCGCGGCTTTAGCGTCACCATTCTGATTGCCAACGAAAGCCTGCTCGGCATCAAGACCGGCTTTTAGCCACTCGGCGATCGATGCGCTCGACGTCTTGGCGTTGTCGCCTTGGTCCCATTCGATGGAAAGCGCATCGAGTGCTGTCGTGGCATGCCACCAAGTGTCGGCCACGACAGCGACTGCGGACTTCGCCCACGGGGACGACTTTCTTCACGCCCTTCATCCCCATGACCTTTTCGGCGTCAAAGCTTTTCAACCTGCCACCAAAGACAGGGCAGTCCTTGATTGCGGCATTCACCATCCCGGGCAATTTGACGTCGATGCCGTAGACCAATTTGCCCGTGAGTTTGTCCACCGTGTCGAGCCGCCTCAGAGACTTGCCTGCGATTTTCCAGTCCTTCGGATTCTTCGAGTTGCACGTCCTTTGGCGGTTCTAGCTTACCCGCGGCGTCCGCTACTTTGCCGAAAGTGGTCGTACGGCCAGAAGGCCCATGCGTAATCACACCACTCGCCGCGGTACATTCGGAAGCCGGAACATTCCACGCATTTGCAGCCCCTTGGATCAGCATCTGACGCGCTGCGGCACCCCCCTTGCGAACGAGCTCTTGCGATTCTCTGATGCCGCGACTGCCTGCGGTGAACATGGTGCCCCAAGCCTGCTTACGGGCAAGATTCTGGCCTGGAGTGGGATATTCAACCGCGACCTTGGACCAATCGCATTCCAGTTCCTCGGCAACGAGCTGCGCGAGTCCCGTGATCGTCCCCTGGCCCATTTCGGATTTGGCGACACGGATCACCACACTCTCATCCGGCCGAATCACTACCCACGCATTTACTTCCGGCTCGCTGGCTTGAGCGGTGGCCACGTCGGGCCCATTAGGGAGTTTCAACCCAAGCGCAAGTCCACCGCCGACGGTAGCGCTGCCAATGACGAAAAAGCGGCGGTTCATTCGCATAGTTTGATTCATAGCATCCTCGCTTCACGCATTAGCTGCAGCGTGAATTGCCGCGCGCACCTCTTGAAAGGTGCCACAGCGACAGATGTTCGTGATCGTGCTGTCGATGTCCGCATCGGTAGGCTTCGACTTGTTTGCTAGGAGCGCTGCCACCGCCATGATCATACCGGTTTGGCAGTACCCACATTGCGGCACGTCGTGGTCAAGCCAGGATTTCTGAACAGGATGCAAAACGCCATTCTGAACCAGCCCTTCGATCGTAGTGATTTGCTTCCCTTCAGCCTCGCTCACAGGTAGCGAGCAGGACCGGACCGCAGCGCCGTCGATGTGTACGGTGCATGCTCCGCACTGCGCAATGCCGCAACCGTATTTGGTGCCAGTAAGGCCAACCTGCTCCCGCAACACCCAAAGCAATGGGGTGCTGGGATCCGCATCCAAGTCGTGAGATTTACCGTTGACCGTAAGACGGGGCATTCGTCTCCTCCCTGATTAGGCTCCGCTTGGGGCAAGCGACATTTTAAATATTATAGCACTCTCCCGACCCATGCGGAACGTCGGGGCCGGCCGTGGCTACCACCCGATGACTGGGCGGGTGCGCGACTAATCAGGCCGAAATTCAGATCGAGGGTTGGCAACGGGCAGGGACTGCATGAATTCGGTCTGAATTCGGACCATTTCCTGGAAATCTTTAGCTTGGCTCAATTGCTTTACAAATTCATGAGTTGTGGCGACATTCTTCTCGGTATAGCTTTTGAGTTTTTCACCAAGCTCAGTTCCACCCGAAGGGGTGGATAAAATAGCTTTCTTTAGATAGTCAAAATAGGTATCCACCGCCGTACGTGCTTGCTCCATCGTTTGCTCGGCAAGTCCGCTCAACTCCTCAGCAGGCTTTCGGTCCTTGGCCATGGTGTTTCCTCCTTTGAAATATCTACCCTTATAGTATTGTCCGAAAGGACCGCATACATCGAGGAGGTATCCCTTAGGAGTGGATAATGGCGAATGTCGGGATAGCGGTGGTAGCGATTGCCGCGATTACCATCGTTTCTGCGGGCCAGATCTTGGCTGCTGAGGTGGTCGACCCCGGTAAGGCCGAATATCACTCATCATGTGCGCCGTGTCACGGTAGCGACGGAAAGGGAGCTGGGCCAATTAGCGCCATGCTCAAGGTGCCGCCTCCTAATTTGACCGTTCTCGCCAAGAAGAACAAAGGTGTTTTGCCATTCAGTGCAGTCTACGAGATCATCGACGGGCGGAAAACGGTGATGGCCCACGGCACGCGCGATATGCCCATTTGGGGCGACCGGTATGTGCCTGAGCCTAGTAAGGCGCTGATTCCGAGGCCGTCAGAGAACATTCTCAGCTTATTCTATGATCCGGAAGCTGTCGTGCGAATGCGCATTTTCGCGGTGATCGACTACCTTAACCGAATCCAAGAAAAATAGGGCTTCCATAACTTGGGGCCTTTCGCGGAGGCTGCCATGGGATGGTTAGCGCTTAAAGCGGTGGGGGCGGCCAAGCTAATTGCGAACCTGGCGGGAAGCCGGTCATTTTCAAGTTTGATAATGCGCGACAATAGAGAAAGTGGTAATCTGGCTTTGACTGTGGGGCTTTCCCAATAGGGGAGTTCAGCGATGTGTGACTACAGCCTTCACAAGGTTAAATCGCGGCCTGCAAAAGTTGGCAGTTGACTACGCGCGATTTTGGCACCGGCACGCGAGGCTTCGCAGCATCGGAAGATGCGAGTATCGCGGTCTGCGTTCTTCGAGAACGGAATTGTCCTTTGCGCGCGAGGTCAGGTGCTTCCCGACCGGTCTGTTGGGTTGACGGGATAAGGTAATCAATCACAAGACCGCCATCTTTCGGCAGATCAATAAGGAAAAGGCAGCGGCGCATCACGACGTCCTTGAATTTCCGGACGGCCAGATCGGCGCTGTTGACCTTCCTGTGCGAACGCCAACAGGCTACGGTTCTTCAGGTATCCGCCGACCCAAAGACGGCCCTTTAATCCGAGGCCCGGCGGCGGGTTGCCTACTGGGCTGAACGCGAGCCGGGTTGGTCGCCTCGATCCTAAAACGATCTTGAAGTAGAAGCGTCAGATCAAAACGGTGCTTATGGCAGGGCGGGACCGGTGGGAGACCAATTCAGCTGAAACGGAGAGGTTGGCCGGGACTAGGTCCATGATCACGCTGGAAGATTGCGTCGGGCTGTGCGGTTTAACAGAGGAGGAAGTACTCGCTGTTGCCGAGCACGAACATCTACCCGAGGTCGCCGCAACAGCGTTCGCTCAGTACCTGCTATCTCACGACCAGGAAGTGCGGTCATTCGGGATATGATTGTGGATGATATTCGCTTGGCACAGCGCGGTGGCGACAGAGAGCACGTCTTAACTTTGCTCCACGTCCTGCACCACTTTTTAGTGACGCATGCTGAAGCTCGACCGGCTGAGCATCCTTGGAGCAACCGATACTAAGTGATTTGCCCTTTAATATCGTCGAAGTGCAAAATAGGAAAGCTCCTCGACGCCCAAGCTCTGAAGAACAGGGTGCCGAGGCCGGGAAGGCTCGGAGTATTGGATGCGGATAAAATCAAAGCCCCGCCCAGGGGTCGGCGATCCACGTCCTTGGGCCAACTGGTCGGCTCTCAAACTCGCGAATCGAGGGACAGCCCAAGACTGAATGCCTTTTGGCGGGTTGCCCCTTCGGTCCGCTTCAATGTTCTGGCTATGCTCGACGCTCGTGTCTTCTTTCTGGCGGCGGTCTTCAACGCTCGAACGTCAGCCGTTGACCATGGGCGGCGCTTTGATTTCTTGGCCACAAAGAATTTCCAGGTTAGAAAGAAGAAGGCTTTTAGCTGATCCGGATGGTGGAGCAAACAGAAAATTTCGGACTTTTTGAGGGCGTCGGTGGTATTTTCGGGGGTAGGATTTGCCTCAATCCATCCAAGGGAATGCCGCTTTAAGGCGGCTTCTCCGTGAACGCATCGCTCGTTTATTCGCCAGCTTTACGAACGGCGTCTTTGCCACGCTTCAGCCGAACTGAAAAGCTGACTCGACGGCTCCCATAACAACGTCTTTTAGCATCCTGTGCCCCGGATCCTTGCCAGCCGCGCCGACCGCGACGTGAAGGGGAAGCAGATGCTCCTCGCGTGGATGAGCATCGCGGGCCGCCGGAGCGGCATCCCAGTGGGTAAGCCCGGCTAGACGCTCATCAGGTCTCGTTCTGGTGAGAACCTGCTCAAGCCAATCGTCAAACCGCTGTGAACCTCCGTCGGGGGCTCGCCCGTTGCTGCCGCGCATGTGTGACATGAGGGTCCGCATATTGTGGTAGCTCATGCCGCTGCCGATGATGAGAACGCCCTCGTCCCGCAACGGTGCGAGAGCGTGGCCAAGCCGAATATGTTCCGCAGGGTCCATGCTGGCTAACAATGAGACCTGGACAATCGGCACATCTGCCTTGGGGAAGGCGACCTTCAACGGAATGAACACGCCGTGATCAAAGCCACGGGCATGGTCATATGTACACTCGATGCCCGCAGTCTTGAGCAATACGGCGATCCTGGCCGCAATGTCCGGCGCTCCTGGCGCTGGAAAGGTGATCTGATAGGTGCTCTCCGGAAATCCGTAATAGTCATAGAGCAGGGGTGGTGCGGGATTGTTCTGGATGGTAACGACCTTCTCCTCCCAATGGCCAGAGATCACCACCAGCGCCCTCGGGCGAACTCCCACGTCGTCGGGTACTCGGCGCAGATACTCGGCCATTCGGTGCCAGGTATTCGGTGGATCCCATTTCATGAAGAAACAGGGGCCACCACCGTGCGGTATGAAGAGAGTGGGTAGTCTGCTCATGGGTTAAGCTTCCGGGTAGGTCATTGCGCGTCTTAGCATTCTCCGCGACACAGATGAAGGACCGCTTGGAAGCGGCCAGCATCCCAGCATTACATGTGAGGGCGGTCTGGCCTAGGATAAGGGGGAACAAGCGATGTGGTCATCCGGATTCCCCCCGACGGATCCAGCGGTGACATCAGGAGGACGCTATTCGGTCGCGGAATTTCTCGCCGCGCTTCGGCCATGGCCCTCGACCCCATCCAATCCGCTTCGTATTCGAAATATCTCCTGTGAAGTCTCTCGCCCGCTCCTCACCCTAAGATAAAACAAAAAGATCATGGCCATCCTAGTCGCTGAAGTGTGGTGACACTGATTAGAGGCTTGAAAGCCTATTTAGCAGTTAGACGTCTGCCTAGTTCAGGTCGCCCAACGGAATAAAGCGCGGTACAATTGCTGCCGTCACAGCCCTCAGCCGAATTTTTAGTAGTTGATTTTGTCTCGCAACCGTTCCGTTGGCAGGCCGCGGCAACCCACGTCTCGATGGCGCCCATGTCGCACGCTACAGCTTGATTGGCCGTCACGGTGGCGAACAGGAAGGTGGTTAAAACGACGCGCTTTTTCACGGTTGTTCTCAATGCAAGGTAATGTGTATTTACGCTGAATTGTGACAATTGGAAAGAGCCCATCGACACGATCAGCCCAGTGCAAGACATCGAACGGGGTGCTTGAGGTATGAGCGCAGTCTTTTACGCCGTGATTGCCGCTATTGCGGCAGAGTTTATAGCTATTTCCGGCGATTAGCTTCGCCAAACGTGAATCAACTGTTTGGCGCTTTGGTGGTGTCCGCTGCTGCGCTCACTATCGCCGCTTTGTTTCTTGTGTTCCAGCTGGGCAAAATTCGGTTGTTCACAAATCCGGTGGGCATGTGGTTTTTGTTGGGTGCAGGAGTTCGCCGCGTTTTCAGTCAACTACTTTACGCTGCACGCATATTCGAGGGGTCTACCGATCTCTGTTGGCGCTCCAATTGGTATTGCTGGGGGAGTTGCAACCGCTGTGGTGATTGGGCTTTTGCTCGGTGAACAGATCTCTTTTGCGAAACTTGCCGGGTTAGTTCTGGTCGTTATCGGTGGCATCGTTCTTGTGGCCTATAAATAATTGCCTAAGCGCCGTCCATTTGGTTGATACTGGCGTACCAATAGCGAAGTTGATTCTGCTGGGCGTCACCCGTCGCAAGAGGCGGCGCTATCGGCAAGATCGAAGCTCAAGTGGAGCGAGCTATTAGGCCCCGTTCGTTTTTCCATAAGCGAGAACGTGACCAAGCCTACGGCGGGCGATCAGCTGTGAGTGGGCAAGACCTGCATCGTGCTTCACGAACTCCTCAACCAGCCGCTTCATATTGGCAATGTTGTGGTCTGGCCGAAGCTCGATTGGCAGGCCTCTGAGCGCCTCAACCGTGAAGGTCAAGGCTTCGACCAAAAGGTAGGTATCGCGTCCAGTAACGTCCACTTGGTCTGACATGGAAACCCTCGTTGCCGTCTTGCAATCCAATAGCACGAGTCGCGGCGTAGAGTGCTCAAAACGACAACGCGCCAAGTGTCCGCCCACGAAAGGCCTTCAACTAAGGGCTCTCGCCGCTGAGTCGGCGCATAGGGTGACGGGCGTCGCCTCGCTTGTTTTGCTGGCGGACATAGGCGATCAGCGCCTCAGGGCGTTGCGTCTTAACTTTGAGGGCGGCGATCAACGCATCTTCCGCATCAACGACGACGTGTCCCGTTTTTCCCTGAAGTTTAAAGCCGACCGCAACTGCACCTGTGCTCTCCACTTTCAACATTCAATAGGTAGCACAATTGGGGGGGTGTAAAGTAGGTCAAGCGCCCCACCGTTGTCGTCACTTTCTTTCTGACTTGTGCCCCTTCTCGACGACAAGTCTTGCCGTCGTATTTTGGCGCGATACTCCAGTTAGTGTCCTTAATTTGAATTTTCCGGCTTGGCCTTCAAGATTTGGTCTGGCGTTTCGCGGACCACGACGGCATCATGGCTTCCCAGAAATTCGATGACTGTACCTCGATGCCGACCCTCATCGCGGAATATTGTAGTCGCGTTCTCCAGATTGGGGTAGTATGTCTTGCCCATTCTCATTAGTGCACTTAATCCATGCTCCCATTGCAATTTTCTCTTAGTTGGCTAACTGATCAGCGCAAGGGGAATATCTAGTGCCCCAAGCCCCAAAGGCGAGAAGCACCCCGGTTCGTCTTGAGCCAACCGCTAGGACGAAATCGCACTGTCAGCACTCGCTAACTATCAGCGAACTTCACTATTCCTTTGCCCTGTTTCCTTTCTCCTTTTCAGGGCCTATGACGCAAAACGGACGCGGGGCCACGAAATGGGGAAAAGCCAGAATCGCACGGCGTCAACAGAGATAAGCTACTTAGGGCCCTTTGCAGAATTTGATCGCGTTTGGCCAGCGGCCGGTCTAACTCTCGCATTGATAGCCACGGTTAGCTCGATAGGCCTCCTCGGCTACGTGGCCATTAAATT
>CAWHZA010000077.1:0-28164 GCA_963833665.1 uncultured Alphaproteobacteria bacterium
GGCGACACAAAAGCGCCACGGGCTGATCTTGCGTACTTCCTCTGATTTCATCGTGCGCGAGCTGCTGCGATCTTCGGGTCCACTCAAAGCCAAAGCACGTCATCCAGCCAGCCAGGCGCTCGCGGTTCTGGCGCCCTCGGTGGCCTCTCGCCAAGCTGCAATTTGATACTCGGCCCGCGCTTTCTGGCGGCGCAAGCCATAGTCCAAGACAAGGGTACATCCACCTCGAGCGGCCAACTATAGGTACGGCCTTCCCCAAGTCCCACCCGCTCGTCTTCAATGCAAATTTATACCAAGCAAAGCTGCTATCGCGGCTCGGTCAATCACGGTTGTGGCGATGCCTCTGGCATCAAGGGGCCGCTATGCAGGGTACGCGTTGATCCCTCGCCTATCGCGCGGGCATCGCGACATTCAAGCGCGATGCGGGCCGCTTCCCTGTGCGTAAGAATTCGACCGCTGCCCTTATCAACGGGCAACGGTCAAGAACATGGTCATGTGACGCTAGGTATCGATCCGCGCAAATGAGCCAACGGCTTGAGTGCAAACAAAACCACTCAGGCGTCCGATGCTCACTCCAGACGGCCGCCGAGGCCTCACCAGCCGCCAAACCTGTAGTTGACCCCAACCAGCGCGGTCTGGATGTTGCGGCTGCCGGTGGTAAACACATCACCAGCCAGGATCCCTATGGGCGACGGGGTTGGGACAGTGAAGCTGTTGCTGGACAACTTGATGTAATCATATTCAAGCTTCACCGACCACGGTCCGGCAAAAGCCCATTCGATGCCTCCGCCCACCGTCCAGCCAGTGTTCCAGCCGCCACTGGAGCTGCTGACGGACTGGCCGGTCGTCACATTGTTGACCGTGAAACTGTGGTTCCCCACCCAGGCGCCGCCACCCTTGGCGTAAAAGAGCCAATGGTCTGCCGCTACACCGATACGGCCAGTCAAAGTCGTAAGCCATCTATCCGTGGAGATCACCTGAATGGTGTTGCCGCTGGGTGCAACGACAACTCCGGCACTCGCGTTGTTCTGGTTGGCAAGCCAATCGAACTGTCCTTCGACGCCGAGGACGAGGGCGCCCATCTGCCAATTGCCACCAACTTGGCCGCCGCCGGTAAAGACAGCGTTGTTGGACGGCAGGGTGAATGAATTGCCGGCGGCATCCGACACCGTACCCCGATTTCCACGCGGCGCCAGCGTTTCCACCAATATAGATGCCGGTCCAACTGAATGGCGGGGCAACCGGCAGGTAGGCCACCGGCGCGCGAGGTGGTGGGGCGGGCATTGGAAGGTCACTGCGAAAGCCTGCGTCGAAAGCAGGAATTTGCCGGGACAGGAGAGGACATCCCCGGACAATAGGTTCAGCGCAATCTACCGCTTATTCACTGAATAATCAGCACTTTGTCGAGGTTTGTCCGGGCCTGCCCTAGACACGGCCAGACAGGCCGCTTATGTTACCCCATCGTTACCCGAAAAACATCCTGCGTTTCCGACTGGAGCCACATCACCATGGCGAAGCTGACAGCGAAGGCCGTCGAGGCAATCAAGCCGGCGGGGGCACGACAGGAGATTCCTGATGCGCTACTGCCGGGCATGTATCTCGTGGTGCAGCCGAGCGGGGCGAAGTCGTGGGCGGTGCGCTACCGGCATGGGGGACGGCCGCGCAAGCTTACCCTAGGCCCCTGCCCTGCCCTCGATCTCAAGGCCGCCCGCGAGCAAGGGGCCAAGGCCCTACGGAGCGTCGCCGAGGGCCGCGATCCGGCGAGCGAGAAGCAGGCGCGCCCGGTGCAGCGGGACAGCGTCGAGGATGTCGTCGCCCGGTTCGTCGAAAAGCACATACGGCGCAACTACCGCCCCAAGCCCGCTAAGGAAGCCGAGCGGCTGCTTCGCGTGCATGTCCTGACGGCGTGGCGTAGCCGGACCATCGGCGACATCACCCGCCGGGATTTGCGGGACATGCTCGACGGGATCGTTGAGGCGGGCGCACCGGTCGCGGCGAACCGGGTGCACAGCATCACCCGCAAGCTCTTCGGCTGGGCCGTAGAGCACGAGATCATCGCCGCCTCGCCTATGGCCGGGCTCAAGGCTCCCGCCGTGGAGAAATCCCGCGACCGGGTTTTGACGGACGATGAGTTGTGCCGCGTCTGGAACGCTGCGGGACAGATCGGCGACCCGATCTATGGGGCAGTGGTGCGGATGTTGATTCTAACCGGCCAGCGGCGCGGTGAAGTCGCGGGCATGGAACAGGCGGAACTCGACCTTGAAGGACGGTTTTGGAGCCTGCCGAAGGAGAGGACAAAGAATGCCCGGGCGCATGTTATCCCACTGAGCCCACAGGCTATTGTCGTCATCAACAAGATACCGCGCACAAGCGAACGGTTTGTTTTTAGCTTCAATGGCGAGGCGCCGATCAATTCCGGTTCCTTCGGCAAGCCCAAGGAACGGCTCGACGCGCTCTGTGGGTTCTCTGATTGGACGTTACACGACATCCGACGCAGCGTCGCCAGCGGCATGGCCAAGCTCGGCATAAGCCTGCCGGTAATCGAAAAGATTTTGAACCATGTCTCCGGTAGTTTCGCCGGCATTGTCGGTATCTACCAAAGGCACGATTTCGCCGGAGAGAAACGCGCCGCGCTCGATAAGTGGGGCAAGCATGTTGTAGCCGTCGTGGCGGATCGGCCCGCTAAAGTGGTCAAGATGCAATGACTAAAATGCCGAATGCCAAACCACTAAACGCCCATATTCGAGACCTTAAACGCCCATAGAGGGGGTTGAAACATCCGGTCACGATGTACCGGAGACCCCCCAATGCCGAACGATGAAAACCAGCAACCCAAGATGTTGCGGGCGAAGCACCTGACGGACCGCTACCGCGTCACTCCCCGGACCATTGATAGGTGGAAGAATACGCAAGTCCTGCCGCCGCCCGATCTGGTCATCAACAACATTTCCTATTGGTTCGAAACCACTATTGAGCAGAACGAGCGGGAAAATCTGAGCGCCCGCCGCAAGCCACAGACCGATACCGCAGCCTAACCCGCCCGTCAGAAGGGCCGCCCCCGGCGAAAGGGACGGCGCTCTGACTTGTTCAAACAAGAGGCGGTTGAGGATCAAGTGCTGACGGCATGGTTCTTAACGCGCCTCGTACCGAGGAGCAAGAGCCATGACTATCAACGAGACCGTGCCGGCCGAGATGATCGAGTCCGTGGACTCGCACATCACCGTGACCGGCGCGGACGACACCGGCAAAACGGCGACCGGCGAACTGATCCCACAATCTCGCCTTCTCTTCTTCGAGAACGCGAAAAGCGCGCTCGCCCAAGCCACGACGATCAACGAGGTAAAAAGCGTCCGCGACAAAGCCATCGGGCTGGTCGCCTACGCGAAGAAGGCGACCGATCACGAACTCGAAGCAGACGCCGAAGCGATCCGCCTGGAAGCGGAGCGGCTGCTTGGCCAGATGATGCGAAAGCAGAAGGAGACCGTCGGGCTTAACGAAGGTGGCCGCCCCAAAACCGGGTTTTCGGGAAACCCGGTTTCCTCCAAGCCGACCCTCGCCGAAGCCGGCATCGACAAGAACCTTGCCGACCGCGCACGCAAGTTCGCCGCGATGCCCGAGGAGGAATTCAAGGAAGCGGTCGAAGCCAAGCGTGAGGTGATACTAACGCCCCCGCCCCGGCCGAGGCGCAGCCGGGATGAAGTGCGGCTAGAGCGCTTCCACAACGCGATGCCAAACTTCTGTGCCGCCACCATCTGGGACGGCAAAATCCCGCCGGGTCTAACAGCCGAGAGGGCAGCGATATGCCTGCCCGACGTTAGGGGCGCAATCAAAAATCTTAAGAAGCTTGAGGCCGCGCTCGCCGAGATCGCGGACGGGGGCGACGAGGCGCGGAGGGTCCACTAATGATCGCCACCAGCGCCACCATTCCAAGCAGCACCCGGCTGCGCGTCCTCGCCCTAAGCCGGCACCTGTACCACCTCGGCCCGCGCCCGCTCTTTGAGTGGGCCTGCGAGATCGTCGGCGGCTCCTCCGATCCACTAGGTCGCCTTGAAGCCTACGGGCGTCTCGATCCCGACATCGTTCGCGCCCTCGGCGGCGACCGCCTGCCGGCGACCGTCAGGCGCATCAAATGATCGGCTGGCACTTGGTCGAGCGGATCACACAAGGCCGGCTCGGCCGCACCTTGGCAACGTGCCCCCTTTGCTCGGGTAAGCGCCGCAGCGTGCAACATCGGCGCGCCAAGGTGCTGGCCGTCAATCTGGTCGAGCCCGATTTCGCGATCTACTATTGCAATCATTGCAGCATGAGCGGCCATAGCCGGCCCGACATTCCGGGCCGCGTAATCCATCACGTCGAGCTATTCCGGCACCGGCAGGAAGCTGAGCGCCTTACCGCTACCGACAAGATAGAACGCAGCCGGCGGGCGCTCGCACTATGGAGTGAAGCCGAACCGTTCCATGCCAGCCCCGCCGAAACCTATCTGCGCACCACACGGGGGATCGGTGACTGGCTCGATCAGTTCCCCGTCGCCGAGACGTTCCGATTTCATCCCCGCTGCCCGTTCGAGAAGCAGCACTTGCCGTGCATGGTCGCGCTGGTGCGCGACATCCGCAGCGATGCGCCGGTCGCTATTCATCGCACCGCGCTAACAACTGGAAATCCGCCGCAGCGGATCAGCCGGCTATCACTCGGACCGACAGGTGGCGGCGCGATCAAGATTTCACCGCACGTCGACGTGAGCCACGGCCTCCTGATCGGCGAAGGAACTGAAACCGTCCTGGCGGCTTCGCGACAGTTTCAGTTTCGGCCGGTGTGGTCAGTAATCGACAAGAACGGCGTGGCGAAGTTTCCGATCCTCCCGGGGATCGAATGCATCACCCTTGCGGTCGATAACGACGCGAGCGGCGACGGCCAACGCGCTGCCGGCGAATGCGTCAGACGCCTAGTGAGAGCGGGCGTCGAGTGCATCGAGATCAAGCCAAATCTCCACAAGGACATGAACGATTTGCTTCGGCAACAAATCGGCATAGGGGCGAGCCGTGTCTAAGATACGCTTTTTGCCGGTTGACGATCTAAGCCCCGGCGACCATGGCTCTTACACATCGACGCATCACAAGCCGGAAGCGGACAAATCAAGGAAGGCAAACGGCGGCGACGCGGAGCCGGCTGTGCGCCTCCAATGGATCGACACCGGGCAATGGGACAACGAGCCATGCCCGCAACGTGACTGGGCAATCTTCGAGCGCGTCCCGATGCGGCAAGTCACGTTGTTTCCAGGCGAAGGCGCAATCGGCAAATCCATTGTCGAACTCATGTGCTCGGTCGCCCATGTTGTCGGCGGCGACTGGCTCGGCTCACTACCCGAACTCGGCGGGGCCTTTTATATCGGCTGCGAAGATGACGAACAGGAATTGCGTATTCGGCTCACGCCGATTGCCCGGCACTACAGCGCCACATTCGAGCAACTAAAGACCAGTGGATTCCGCTTTGTTTCTTTAGCCGGGAAAGACGCAATACTCGGTGCACCGGACCGCAGCGGCATCATTAAACCGACACCGCTTTTTAGCAACCTTTACGAACAGGCCGGCGACCTGAAACCGAGGCACATCGGCATTGATACCGCCGCCGATGTATTCGCCGGCAATGAAAGCGACCGGGCGCAAGTGCGGCAATTCATCAGCCTACTACGCCGGCTCGCCATCGTTTCCAACGGATCGGTTGTTCTACTCAGTCATCCGAGCCTTACGGGCATAAACACAGGCAGCGGTATTTCTGGCTCGACGGCTTGGCACAATAGCGTCCGCTCACGCTTCTACATGACCGCACCGAAGCTGGAGCAGGGCGAGCAACCCGATACCGATCTGCGCGAGCTACAGTTCAAGAAATCGAACTACGGCCCCACCTCCAACAGCATCGTCCTTCGCTACAAGAACGGACTATTTCTGCCCGAAGCCGGCACCTCGAACCTCGACAAACTGGCGCGAGAGCAAAAGGCCGAAGAGGCATTCTTGGCGTTGCTCGCCCGGTACGAGCGCGAGGGGCGAAACGTCAACGAAAAGCCAACCTCCCACACCTATGCCCCCACCGCATTCTGCGGGGAGCGCGAGGCCAAGGGCTTCAGCAAGAAGGAACTTGCCGCCGCAATGAGCCGGCTATTCGAGCAGGGCGGAATTCATGTCGAGAATTACGGCCGGCCCTCACGGCCGGCCTCTCGGCTCAAGTTAGGGAGAAAGGAGGTAGTCGGTCTGGGCGGGTGACCGGGGGAACGCCGGAACGCCCCAGCGTGCAGGCGTGACACCCGTGTCACCCTCACGGCGGGGTTATAGGGGGTGGCCGCCACGGGGTGTGACACGTGATGCACGCATGATGCACGCATGATGTACGGGGTGATGTACGCCCCGAGGCAACAGGAGAAAAAGGACCCTGCCGGCGGCATTCGCGGCCCGGCCGGTGGGGCAGGCTTTCCGAAGGGGCGGACGAAGGGACCTGCACCATTATTTATGCCCTCTCAGGTTGCCTCGACCGAACGAGGTGCGAACGCCAGCTAGCGCAGCGGAGTGACGTTGCAACCGTGGTATCGTTCCCGGACGCCCGCAAATCCCGCGCAAAAAGGCGCGCGTACAGGCGGCAATGAAGCGCGAGCGATGATAGATGAAAACGAACGACGAGGTAGTGGTTGAGCACTTGCGGGAAGTAGGCGTCGTGTGCAGCGGGTGGGCACACCTGGAGTTTCTGTTTGAGGTCACATTGTGCTGGCTAATTGGATTCTCAAATAGAAAGGCCGAGGGCCGTGTCATCACGTCAGGGCTGTCTCTAGAAACGCTTGCTCGCAAGGTGTGCGACCTTCAACACCTGAAAATCTCAGATACTAAGGATCGTGAAACGCTGGAAAGCGTACGAGAAAGAATCTCGCTAATCGTTGATGAAAGAACTTTGGCGGTACACGGTGTTAGATCGGCCGATCCAGAAGGCGACACAATTACTGCCGAACTGAGCCGGGGGAAGTACAAAAGCAAGCCACAAAATTTGCCCTTGGTGCGATTGCGCAGCCTGAATGTCGAAATCATGCTGATAATCACGACGATCCAGCCGCTACTTGTGCGGTATGACGTCATCGAGGGCGTCACGGACGAGCTGCGGCCGCCATAGGAATAGTTCGACCCAACAAATTAGGAAAAAAGATCGCGCCGTCCGGCAGCTTCAAGATTTTGCTTCGGTGCGACGAAAGCCGGCAATGATCCAGGCCATCAAAAGTAATGCACCGCCAATGGCGACAGGCGGTCCCAAGACGGTTATCCAGAAGCTCGGACTGATTAGCTCGCCTGGTAAAATAAATCTGGCAGGCGCAGCCGGAAGGCTTGTCACGGTGCGCGATTTCAACAACTCGAAGAATTCGCGCGCCCTCGTGTTTTTTCCTCCCGTGACAGCAGCTCGAAATTATGACTCAATTTAACATCACCAATTCCGGGGAAATTCACTGTCACCCATTCCTTGCCGTCTTTCTCCTGGTCCGCCGCATCTCGCAAGGCCTCTTCAATGCGCCGAGCAATTCCCGGGCCATGCAAGGTGATCTTCTGCCACTCATTGCCGCGGAAGCCGAAAAGTTCCCGCGTCTTTGGAATTACCAACGTGAGCGCAGGCCTCCACTCGCTAGCCTCCTTGTCCAGATAGAGCACCTCGCCAGTATCAGGATTAACCGCCACCTTTCCGCTATACGCAATCAACAGCCCGCGACGTAGCGCCTCTTCGTAAGCAGCCTTCATGTCCGGCCGCAGAAGCCCGCGCCGATAGGCTTCGACAAGTGCGGCCTCCTGGTTCGGGGCCTCGACCTCGAAAATCTTGCCGTCTATCTTGATTTCAAAAGTGTGCATCAATGCAGTTCGATCATCGTCAGAGAAATGCTTTGCCTGCCCCGAGGGCGGATGCGACCCAACACTGTCAGCATCGGTCAGCATTCTCGGTCCGAATGTAATCGCGATAATCACCAGCATCCAAATTGCGGATGCCGTGGCCCAAAGACGGAGCACCCCACGACGCCAATTCATTTCTTCCGCTCCCGAACTCCTATCACCATTATTAACCTTGCCCATTTTGCTGTCCAACTTGTCCCCGCATCGAAGCGGCGGGATCAGCCTGCGGCGTAGCCTGAGGCGAGCCAGGGGAAACCAGGGGCTTGACCGGGCAACCGCCAGCACGTTGGCTACGGCTGTTCTAAGCTCCGGCCCCCTCCCTTGGGGTTCACTAACACCGGACGGCCATGACGCGCGAGAAAGCAGAGAGTGTTGTTGGCGGTGTCATACTGCTTGCGATATTCGGCGGGCTGGCGTGGTCCTTGTACCCCGGCGAACTCCTATCAAAGCCATTGGCCTCACTCACCCTCCGTGACCTGCTTGAGGTTTTGTTGTGGCTCGGTGTGATCGTCATGGGGCCGATGTGGCTTATCGTAGCGCTACGGCAAGACGACTAGCCGCTCGCGTAACCCCCTACAAATTTTTATATATGGCCCCGGGTCGAAAGCTGTCAGCAAACAACAAGTCGAGAACATGAGAGGTTGGGTCCCTTTTTGCCGAGTTTTGTTTTTGGATGTTGTTTTGGGGATGTTTGGCGTAACTGCGGATTCATCGTGGGTCCCCTTCAGGGGAAGAAAGAATTCTTTGTTGACAGACACAAACCAATAGGCGCTTGCCCGGCCGAGAGGCTCAGGTTCATTTTCCAAAAGGAGGGCCGGTCCAGCCCCGCCGGCAGGATGCCCCCGCGCTGACTTAGGCGAGCCCGCTGGTGCGTTTTCCAAGTCGGCGGCTATCAGACAGCCTCAACAATGGGGCGTGAAAAAGCCAGAAGCCCCGCCAAAGCACGCAACGCAGCGGGGCTTCCGGTGGCTGTCAGGATCAATTGGGATGGCTGGCGATGCAGTCCAACCATCCAACGGACGGGTCTCGGGGGCATAAGGGCGAGCGGCTCCCGTCCGATCCACCAACGCCGATGTGGCGTCCTAGTTCCGTGGCGTTGCCCCGCGCTGACTCAGCCGTGGCCCTGGATTCGTCCAAGCCGGCGAAGGCTATCTGACAGCCCCCGAGCCTTCGAACGAATCAGCGGGCTCCGTAGGGGCTCGGAACCCTCCCAAGCTTCCCATGCGCTTCCCAGAACGGAAGTCATGGCCTGGAATGACTCTGTTTGCTGAGATTGCGCTGTCACACCATCAGTCTATGAAGCAGCGGGTGGGCTCAGTCAGGCGGCCGAGGCGGATATACCATCCGCCCCCCTCCCTTGATACGACTCGACAATCGGAGTCGTGCGCCATCCTACCCACAAAGGTACCCACAGATTAGGCCGCCGAGGACGTGGCACTGATGTGGCACTCAATGGCACTGGCACTGAGACTGCTTGAGACGATTATGAGACTGCGGCGAGGCGGGTGGAATCGGCGCCCAGGTGTTGCTACGTCTCTCATTACGTGCGGCTCAAGACGAACAAAATGTCTCGAACCCAGGTGTGCCCGGTCAGGCTGTCCAGCACGACGATGCCAAAGCTGATCGCAACAAAGAGCACTCCGCAAAGGAGGTAAGCCATGGGCTCTGAGACCATACAACAACCCTCCGTTTCACAGCGCGACGCCTCACAGGCCACCCCGAGGAACCAGACTTTCCGGCATTTCTCAGCCCCTTATCCGCCCTCGCACCCTTGCGACTAAACCATCCCCTGCGCTGAGTAAGCCCGATGAATGCTGGCGTTCTATCTCAAGCTTCTCAACTGCGACAGATGACGCAGTGGTGCGGCTACCGGCTGCGGTAGCGCCGGGCTTACCGTCTAATCCTGTCAGGATTGAGCGTTAGATGACAGGTGCGCCTCTACCGCCGAAAGCCGTTGCCGATAGCGGGCTTTGGGAGGGTATCGACGCGCACACCGACGACGGGGCGGGCTTTGATGCTGGCGATGAACGCGTCCACTTCCTGGAAATGGCGCTCGTACAGCGCGACGAGGCCCTTGCGATCGGCTTCGGTGGCTGGGTGCCACTGGTCGAGGCCGTAGCGTAGTAATTCGTCCACCACAGCTTCAATCGAGTCGCATTTATCAAAAGCCCCTGGGGCGCCGACTTCCACTTTATCGACCATCAACCCGGCGATCTTTGCCCGTAGTGCGGAGGCGGAGACCATTGCGGAGGCTTGGCCGCGCTCTTTCGCTACCGCATTAGCCTCATCCAACTCACGGCAAATACTCTCGACCGTGACCTTGGTCTCCTTGGCGACTTCGGATTGAAGCTCGGCTACGCGCTCCGCGACCTTCGGGTTGGCTTTCAGCCTGGAGGAATTGGCGTCGCTACGGGCGAACCCGGCTTTCTCGTGGGCGTCGATCGCGCTCTCACCCTGCAATAGGAGTTGGCAGAACCGTTCGTGGCGGGTGTTACGGAGCGGGCCGGCCATGCGTCACCTCGGGACGAAATGGCAGGCGGCCACCATGATGGCCGTCACGCCGGCTGCAATCGCGAATATCAAAACCACGTCAAGCGGGCTCATGGGGTGCCCTCGGTGCACCAAAGCGTTCGCCCGGACGCTGGTTGCAAGCGGCATAAGAAGCCGGCCCAGCGCGGAAGGCCTCCGGCTTGTTGCACCGAGGGCGGGGGGCCATGCCGAGGGCGTCCAGCGGCGGCTGTAGGCGCCGGCATGGTTCGGTGACGTGGGTAACAGTCACGGCTTTCCCTCAAGTATTCGCGTCAGTTGACTGTAGAACGAAACAGGTCCAAAATCAAGAATACCTCGGTAAAGCCCCAGCGGAACAACTGGGAAACACCTAGGAGACTCAGTAATGGCAAAGCATCGGATGACGGTCGAAGAGCATTACAGCGTCGGCAGGGTGCACCCCCGTGGCAGGGTGATGGATGACGGCGCATCGGAGCCGATCCGACGCTCCCCCGTGATGGAGACCGGCAACGCACGAGGCGCGTTCAACAAGCCCGACATTCAGGCCCCCGAGGACTTTCACGGCCCCGGTTATTCGAACGATGTTGCCGACGACTGGCGGCGCGGCGGCGGCCGAGGCGGCGCAACGGGCAAGCCGTCTTTCGACCGGGACAATAGTTGGAGGAAGGGACGGGCTGGCAGTCTCGATTGGAATTCCGGGAGCGACCCGGCCGTCATTCGCTCGCCCGGAAAAAACACGCCCGACCGATAGGAGAATGAGCCATGTCCGACTTCTACCGAGACAGTGCCGAGCGCCGGCTTCAGCAACTGAACGCTAACCGCGCAGCGAATCTGCTGACCTCGAAGCGCATAAATTGAACGGCGACCACGACGCGGCCGGGGAATGCATCCAGCAGCTGGCGAATATTGACGCCGAGAAAGCAAACTTGGTGCAGCTGTACCAAAATTACGAACAAAGCCAGCGGCCGCCGCAGAAACCATATGAAACACCTGAACAGAAGGCGGCGAAGCCATGGAGCCAGATGGGCTGGGACGACATCGTTGATTTAACGAGAACGTCGAAATATGCCCGAGATATCCGGCCGGACGACCAAAACATGATCGCCGGATGGCACGAAGGTCAGAGAAGAAAGGCAGAGGGTAGGTAAATGTTCGGCACCGATCCAAAAAGTCTCGCCCAAACCCTCGGAGCGATGGAGAAGGAGTCCCGCGAGGCCTGCAACTTCGATCAGACCGCAGCCAAGGAGGTGTTCCAGGAATATCTCCGTCGCGATATCCGGTTCGCTCCATACGACCCTAGCAAGCTGGTCGAGCGTGTGATGGAAGCCCGAAGTTGCGGCCGGACGCTCGACCTCGATGACCCCTACCTCCGAGTGAACGGTCAGAAAAGGCCCCTCGATTGGTGAAATATCCTTGCAGAGGATCGCGACGCTTTCCCGCCGGCTTCACCAGTCAACCACCCAGGGACCACCTACGAAGATAGAAGGTTAGACCCATGGCAAAAATCAAACGGGAGCGCATGATCGGCATCACCGACGCCATCGACTCGGCGCTGGCGCTGGTCGAGGATTTTACCGGGCTAAAACCGAGTGCGTATTGTCGCGTCGCGATCCTTGAAAGGCTGGTTAAAGACGGCTTCATGGTTCACCCGGCCGCAGCGCATTTGCACAACAATAATACCCCGCAAAAAGTCGCCGCTGAATAATTCAGGGGACCTCATGGCTATTAAATCCGCCTACGGGAAAACTCCCGCGGGCAATACCGAAATTCCGGACGAGCCGCCGCAACCGAGCGAAACAACCCATATCGACTTCACCAACGGGGCCGACAAGGCCGAGCCCACGGTTGCTATCGTCTCCGCAGACGAATACCCGCAGCCGGATGAGGCGACGGTCGCGCTCATGCGCCAACTCGACCACCTACGGGCGTCTGAGCAGGCCCAAAAGGACTTCGCAGCACAGCGCGCTGCACAGATGGCAGCCCAACCCCCAACGCGGGAGCAAAAACTCGCGATGTGGAAGCAGCAGGGCATGGACCCGGAGGACGAAGATTCCTGGCGGAGAATCCGCAGATGGTAGACCAGCACGATGTGACCCGCGTCGCCTCCGAAGAAGCCGCACAGCAGGGCCACGAGCGCGGTACAGAAGCCCACCGGCAAGCGACCAAGGAGATTTTCGACCGGCACCTAGGGCATCAGCAGGCGCAGCCAGTGGGCTCCGTAGAGCCGACCCCGGCCTTCTTTCAGCCCACGGAAGCCACACGCTCGCCGGCAGCGCCCGATAGGGCGGCCCTATACAGCGCCCCGGTTAGGTCGTGTGGACAAACTTAATCCAGATTCGGATGCAGGCAAGCAGCACGAAGGCGGCGAAGCTCTCGATCAGCTTGTCGTAGCGGGTGGCGACACGGCGTGAGTTCTTCGCACGATTGAAGAAGCGCTCGATGCGATTGCGCAGGGCATAGAGAGCCTTGTCGACGGCATGCTGTATTTTCCGGGTTGCAGTGCTGGGGATTGCGGCTTCACCACCACGTTCCTCAATGTCGTTGCGGACGGCTTCGCTGTCGTAGCCCTTGTCACCGAGCATCTGTTCCGGATCGCAGTCGATCTCCTGCATCAAGGCCGGAAACGCGGTGACATCGTGTGCCTGCCCGGGCGTAATCACAACGCCGATCGGCAGACCCTCGGCATTGGTGCGGGCGTTGATTTTGGTTGAGAAGCCGCCACGCGAGCGACCGAGCGCGTTACGCTCGGCCCCCCTTTTCCACCGGCTGCGCAATGATGCGCACGGATGATGGTCGCATCGATCATCTGCAGCGCGGCGTCCGACACTCCGCTTCCCGCGAGCCCTTCCAGGATCACGTCCCAGACGCCACTGTCGGCCCACCGCCGAAACTGCCTAAAGATCGAATTCCAGTTGCCGAAGCCCTCCGGCAGGTCGCGCCATGGTGCGCCGGTTCGCATCAACCAAAACACCGCGTCGAGCACGCGGCGATGATTGCGTGGCGGCCGGCCGCCGCCGCGATGGATCAGGAACGGTTCGAAGTACGCCCACTCATCGTCGGTCATCAGTCCGCGAATCAAGGCTGCCCTCCGCAAAGAGCAGCCTTAAATCAATTCGCAATTCTTGCGTCAATAGGTTTGTCCACCCGACCTAATCCAGTGTCGCGACAGGTCGACCCGGCCTTTGCACGTAAGGTCGTGGCCTATCCGTCCCCTGCGCCACCGGGCACGGTTATCGTCGATCCGGGTCGTCACTTTCTGTACTTGGTACAGGGCGGCGGACAAGCGATCCGTTACGGGGTCGGCGTTGGCGGGAAGGATTTGGGTGGGCGGGTTCGGCTACCATTCACACCAAACAGGAATGGCCGGACTGGTACCCACCCGCCGAAATGCTACAGCGGAAACCTGACCTCAGAGAACACATGACGCAACTACAGAGCGGTCTGGGAATGCCCGGCCGCCCTGAAAACCCGCTCGGCGCCCGGGCTTTGTATCTCTGGCAGGGCAACAAGGATACGCTATACCAAATCCACGGCACCAACGAGCCGTGGACCATTGGCCAGAACGTATCATCCGGTTGCATCCGCATGACCAACGATGACGTCACTGACCTTTACACTCGCACCCCAATCGGCACGAAGGTTGTCGTGCTCGGCACCGCCGCAGCAACTGCCTCGACACAATAGCCTCTACGCCTGATGCCAGGATGCAATCTGCCTCCCACTGCTGCGCGCGCTAGTCGGAGCGAATTACACGGCGAAAGGCAGCGAATGCTCCGCAAACCGACAGATCACAGCTTTTTAAACCGGAACAAGTTTTCGACAAATGGCAGAGTGGTGTCAGTGCTCTCGAAGGATTTCTTTTATTTTTTGAACAAATGGGTCAGTTGCTTGATCGACCATCTGTGGCGGGCCAGGTCGGGCGGCAATTGCGGACGCCGATTGAGGCACCCGGATCGCAGTAGTGTCCGGTGGGCAAGAACCGCTTGGATCGAGATCCCTATTCATAGCTAACGGGTTGAATACGTAGCGCTGATCACAGACGGCAACCGTCGGCGGGTGCCCAGTCTCCAGAAACGCATCGCTCCCCGTCTTGAGCATTCGCCAAAACGACGCATTGGGATCTTGTTCGTGGCGCAAGAAGTTTGCCGTCGTCATACTGAACGGGAAGGCCTGCAGCTGGATTTTAGCCTGGCCGCTTTGGAAGGCTTCATCAACCAAACCGTAGATCTCCTCCATCCCATAATCAGTCATGGCGTAACAGCCGACTGATTTACAGCCGCCATGCACCATAAGAAAACTGCCGGTCCGCCCGAGCGATCGGTCAAAGGCATTAGGAAAACCAATGTTGAAGGAAAGATATTCGCTCGATTGCGGATTCATCTGGTCGGGAGTGATGTCATAAAATCCCTCAGGCGCTTGGTAATCACCCTGGGCGCTCTTCGGCCCGAGTTTTCCTGAATATTTGCAGATCGGATATGATTTGAGCAACGCAAACTTGCCAGTCCGGTCCTGCTTCCATACTTCCAACGTGCGCTCCTCCTTGTATATGCGGATGAGGACCGGCGCCGCACGATCCATGTTGAGGCTTTCCATCTGCAGGAGCGTCGGCGTCCGCACGGTGCCTGTCCTCACTTGATAAGGCAGGGTTGTACAACTGCCGATACTCGCCGTGGCGACTGCGAGGATCAGGGTTCTAAGGAAAAGGAGCGCGATTGAACTCAAACCCAACCCTTTCTCGCTTCGAGCGCATCAAGACGCCGCACCTGCCATCTCTCGACTAGGAAACCGTCATGATTGACATTTAGTTTACGGCGCTTTCTTGCCGACAAGACGCGCGAGCGATGGCACGAGATCCGCGGAAAGCGGTTGCGATTTTACCCTAGAGTTCACTGAGGACCCGAGGCGGTTATTGCAGTCGGCTCAGACTCGCCCACATTCCTTGTTGGATGGGTCGGGAGCGTGAGTAAAATCCGACCGGCGCAGTGGCGGGCGTGTGTGACGGCAGCTAAGGTCGTGGGCGCATGGCCCTTGGGATGGCAGGCACGACGCGTTCGGCGTGTCGGATCAATTTTCTACCGAAGGCGTTAATTCTTCGCTCCTAAGCCAGCTCGCTAGACGCTCAAACGTCAAATACGGTTTGGAGCCCACGCGCTGCATTGAAGAGGCGATTACCGAGATTAAAACAACCACGGAGGGGTGGTCCGAGGCTGGGGTTAGTCGCATCGTGGCGAAATCGGGTTGGTCGCGCCGGATGCCGAAAAAGCCAAAAACTGTTTCAAACGCGCGCTTGCCGTCGCACGGCAGCAGCAAGCAAAATCTTGGAAACTGCGCGCTGCGACGAGTATGGCGCGGCTCTGGCGCGATCAGGGCAAGCGTCAGGCTGAAGGCTTCCACACGCTCGATTTGAAGGAAGGAAAAACGTTACTCGATGAGCTGGCAGGTTGAGGGCGCTCATTCGATCAGCATGGGCGGCTCTGGCGCGATCAGGGTAAGCGGAAGGAAGTCGCGACCTTCTCGCTCGGGTCTATGACTGGTTTTGCGAAGGGTGTGACACGCGCGATCTGAAGGAGGCCGGCGTTGCTAGACGACTTGGGCTAGCGGCGCGCCGGCCCGTCTCGTTGTGAGCGCCTTTAGGGAACACTGGTCTTCGGATTTGGCGGGAACGCCGCGTCGGCAATCGTGCCGCGCAAGAGATCGAGCGCCTCCTTGAGCGCACGGTCGTCTTTCTCGTCTGGCGGCACGTAGGATTGCGAGCCAGTCTCTTCGTTGCCTTCCGCCTTGAGGTGGCCGCGCAATGACGCCTCACCCTCGGTGTCGGCGCGCTCTTTGAGATCGGCAGGCAGTTCTTGGAGCACCTCTATGTCGGGCTCGATGCCTTTCGCTTGGATGGAGCGGCCCGACGGCGTGAAGTACCGCGCCGTGGTCAACCGCAGCGCGCCTTTGCCTGCTCCGAGCGGGATGATGGTCTGCACGGAGCCCTTGCCGAATGAGCGCGTGCCGACTAGCGTCGCGCGCTTGTGATCCTGCAACGCACCGGCCACAATTTCCGACGCTGAAGCCGAACCGCCGTTGATCAGCACGATGACCGGCTTGCCCTTGGTCAGGTCGCCCGGCCGGGCGTTGAAGCGCTGGGTCTCCTCGGCGTTGCGGCCGCGCGTTGAGACGATCTCTCCCTTGTCCAGGAACGCATCCGACACCGAAATCGCTTGATCAAGCAAGCCACCGGGATTGTTGCGCAGATCGACAACGAAGCCCTTGATCTTGTCGGCGCCGAGCTGCTTGGTGAGATTGCTAATCGCCTTCTTCACGCCGTCAGTGGTCTGCTCGTTGAATTGCGTGATGCGGATATAGCCAACGTCGTTACCTTCGTTGTGCGACCGCACTGACTTCACGCGTATCAGGTCGCGAATGATAGTCACGTCGATCGGCTTGTCCTGCCCCTTGCGCATAATGGTGAGCTTGATCCTGGTGTGCACTGGGCCCGCGCATTTTCTCGACCGCTTGATTGAGCGTCAGGCCGTGCACCGGCTCATTGTCGAGCTTGGTAATGATGTCGTTGGCCATGACGCCGGCCTTGACCGCGGGCGTATCGTCGATTGGCGCGATCACCTTCAGCAGGCCACCTTCCATGGTCACCTCCATGCCAAGGCCGCCGAACTCGCCACGGGTTTCCACTTGTATCTCGCGAAAACTTTTTGGATCCATATAACTCGAATGCGGATCGAGGCCGGTGAGCATGCCGTTGATTGCCGATTCGACGAGCTTTGAGTCGTCGGGTTTCTCGACATAGTTGGCACGTACCCGCTCGAACACCTCGCCGAACAGATTGAGTTGCCGGTAGGTGTCGGAGGAGGCGGCCTTTGCGCTCGATCCAACGAGCACGGTGAGTGGCTGCGTCGCCAGCAGTGTCAGCCCGGCACCCGCGACCGCACCCAGCAAAATGAGGGAAATTTTGCGCATCATGGCGCAGTCACATTCGCTTTTTGCGTTACGGTAGTAGTTGACGACCGCTAGTTTGGCAGGACTATGGCTTTTGTCATGCACCGCCGGTCAAGTTCCTATCACTTCGCTGGTATAGTAAGCATGCGCCAAAACTCGCGCCCTGCAAAACAGCCAAAGGAGGCCGCTCTACCTGCCACCCACGAGAGTGCACTGGCTCATCGGGCTCTCGCCGATCTCAAGCGGTCCGCGATAAACTCGACGTGAAGCAATGAGGCTCGCGCCCTCTATTCGCGCAATTGCGCCAATTGGTCAAATGGTGCCAAACCCGGGCCGCTGGTCTCCAGGCTCGTGAACTCCCCCCGCGTTATCGCTTAGAGGCGAGTTTTGCACCCCTGCAACCGGAGCAGCCGTTCAGCCGACAGACGGTCAGGTTCTTGAGATGTTCCATTTACTACTGCGGTACTGGATTGCTACATGGAGGTCGCGTTGCTTCAATTCCGGGTCAGTATATTGTCGCTCTCTGCCGCAATCCTCGCCTGGTACGCCCCAGCCGCCCATTACCCGGGTCGCGAAGCTCCTTGCAACCTGTAATAGGTACCGGGGCTTGCAAAACGGCGCCAAAGCTTACCTCGGCAAGGGGACAATCATGCACAAGCTTGTCCTAAAGCGGTTTCAGGTGAAGAATTTCAGAAACATCGAGAACAGCGACTGGATTCCGGTTGAGCGAGTGACTTGCTTCGTAGGCCGAAACGAGTCAGGCAAGACTGCCTTACTGAAGGCAATATACAAGCTAAATCCCGCCAGCCCTGAGCCGTTCAACCCGCTGCGCGAATTTCCGCGTGACCGCTTCACGCGAGATTTTAAAGCGGGCGCCGACTGGCCAGTCTGTGTTGCGGATTTCGAGTTAACGCCAGAGTTTCGCTCCGATCTCAAAAACCGACTGGGGGCAGACATCCCTTACAAGGTTATTTGTACTCGATTTTATGACGGTCATCTTACCACCTTGTTTGATACGCCGCTCCCTAACGACTTTATTGCGCCGTCTGAACTTGCTAAAGCGCTTGACCGGTACGCCGCAGGTGCACGTAAAGTGCCCGAAGATCAAGATCGTGAAGCAGAGGTTCTAGTCACTCGGAGCGCAATTGCCAATTGGGCGAACGAAAAGAAGGATAAACTGAAAGCCATTCAGGATGTGAGGAGTCCTACCGGAATTGCCCTAATAAAGGAAGTGACGAGCGAATCCAACGACCATTCGAAGCCCGATACCGCAGCTCTCGTAGAGGCTCTCCACGCCGATGCTGAACAGTTACTAAATCGCGCACAGGCTCGCTCTTTGCAGGAGCGGCTGGAGGATGAGATAAAGCTGCAGCTACCAGTTTTCATCTATTTTGAGAACTACGGAATTATTGATAGTGCCGTGTATCTTCCGCACTTCATAGACGACCTGGCCCGCACGCCAGACGATCCCAAAATTCGTACCATTCAAGCGATGTTCAAGCACGTTGGCCTAAGCGCGCAAGAGATCATGGAACTGGGAAGGGAAGAGGCAGCGGAAGCTAAGCAGGCTAACCAAGATGTAACGATTGAAATGATTACGCGCGATCAGCAGCGCAAGGAATTGCGTTCCGTAAAGCTCAATTCTGCTTCTCGCGACCTAACCAGGAGATTTGCGAAATGGTTTAGTCGTCAGCATCGTCACAGCATACGATACGGCGTGGATGGCAATTACTTTCGCATTTGGGTGTCTGATGATCGGCGACCGGATCTTGATATTGAACTCGAATCGCGAAGTAAAGGCTTCCAGTGGTATTTTTCCTTCTATCTAATTTTCTTAGCAGAGTCCGAGGAAAGCCACAAGGACGCAATTTTGTTGCTTGATGAACCCGGCCTTCATTTGCATCCGACTGCACAGCAGGAATTGATTTCCTTCTTTGACGAGTTAGCCGAACGCAACATGCTAATCTACACCACACACTCCCCATTTTTACTTGATGGGGACCACATTGAACGAATACGCCCTGTGACTGAGGAGGAGTCAGGTCATTCCCGAATTGCCATAGATAAGTGGCCTAGCGATTTGGAAACCATTGTTCCACTGCAAGCGGCTGCCGGATATGCGATCATGCAAGGTTTGTTCCAACATCGCAAAAATATATTGGTCGAGGGGATATCCGATTATTTTTATCTGTACAGCTTGAGCTTAATATGCCGCGCGAAGGGTCGAACATCTTTGTCCGACGATGTCTATATCATTCCATGTGGTGGAGCGAGGCTTATTGGGCCTTTAGCGTCATTATTTCTTAGTCGGTCTGTCAGACCGCTGGTTTTGCTCGACGGCGATGAAGCTGGTCGAGCACGTGGAAATTCCCTTATGAAAGAGCTCTATTTTGGGAATGAGCAGGCGGTCCTCATGTTGCCTGTCGTACTTCACAAGGATGATTGCGAAATCGAAGACCTCATAGGCGAAACTGTAATCCTCCCAGCGCTGAGCCAAATGTTGGGGGTAGAGATTGCATTGGCCGACGTGGACCGCGCTTCGGCTTTGCTACTGGAGCAAATACGTGCTGCGGCAGTGCGACTTGACGTCAGCTTGCCCGATGGATGGAAATCCGAGCTGGCCCGGCGGATTTCCTCGGCTTGGGCTACAATCGAGCCGGTTAGCGTGCCGGACGATGTTCTTAATCGAGCTTCAGCTCTTTTTCAGAACATCAATCAGCGTTTTGCCCAATTTGAGCCGCGGATAATCCGTTGAGGCATGTGGGCAGTATCTACCTGGTTTGGACGCATACGATGGCGTCGTTGCGCTGCGAGGCGTAGATGATCTGCCGTTTATGGCGCCAACTCGCATCGCATGTGATCGTGCGGGGTGCCTGACCTGTCAGTGAGTTTTTCCTCCACGGAGGATTAGAGTCAGGCCCTGTCGGAGGGACGGACGATGAAGCGTGGCAGATCATCGCGGTTGGCAACACCACGATGGAGCGAGCCTCTTCCAGATCGAGACCATGAGCCGGAACCACATCTATGAGCCGAAAGAAAATTGGGTTGAACTAAAGACGTCGCTCTCTGTTCGCAGGCGCTGATCATACCCGAGCACCCACACTATGCTGGGAGGGCCTGGGCCGCTTCCTTCTGTTTCACCCTTTCCGCTTCGTTTTCCGTTTCTTTCGCAGGCCGCTGCCCGAACTGCATTGTGGGCAAGGCCACCTCGGCACATAATGCGAACAAATGCAACTCATCCGGAGAGTGGTCGGTTCAATGCGCGGGACTGCTTCCCTTACGGTAGAGCGGGCGCACGCTCGGGGCGTAATCGCGGCCTTCATCTTCATGCTCGGCACCGGCTTAGCTAGCGCCCAGGACATGGAGCCGCGGTCGTATTCCGCCTCGCCGATCGACACCAATTTTCTGATCGGGAGTTACCAGCGCACCACCGGCGACGTCGCGCTCGACGCCGATCTCCCGATAAGCGATGTCAAGGCAGCGATCAATACGGGCATCCTTGCCTACAATCGCACCTTCGATCTGTTCGGGCATACGGGCAGTGTCGCTATCGTGCTACCCTATTTCCAGGGGAATCTCAGTGGAAACGTCGGCAGTGAGACTAAGCAGATCACCCGGGAGGGTTTCGGCGACCTCGCTTTTCGCTTGACCGAGAATTTAATCGGTAGCCCCGCTCTCACACCGGCCGAGTTTGCGCGGCGCGAGCCGACAACTACGCTGGGTGTGGGTGTCGCGGTCGTAGCACCAACCGGCGAATACAATTCGCAGCAACTCATCAACATCAGTTCCCATCGCTGGGCGTTCAGGCCCGAGATCGGCGGGTCGCAGCCGATCGGAAACTGGTTCGTGGAGGGTTCCGCGGGCATGTGGATTTTCACCGATAACAACGATTTTTTTGGTGGCCATGTGCGCGGCCAAGACGCGATTTGGACCTTCCAGGCGCACGTGGGCTACAATTTCGGTCCCAATTTCTGGCTTGCAGCGGATGCCATCTACTATACGGGCGGCAGGA
Source organism: uncultured Alphaproteobacteria bacterium (assembly GCA_963833665.1). Classification (GTDB taxonomy): domain Bacteria; phylum Pseudomonadota; class Alphaproteobacteria; order Rhizobiales; family Xanthobacteraceae; genus BOG-931. The sequence goes on from CAWHZA010000077.1 coordinate 21,370, forward strand.
CCAGTCTAGACGGCGTTGCCGGGCATGATTTCCAGTCGGCTACACGCGCTGGCTTCACACTCTCGGTACCGATCGGAAACGGATTCTCTGCGAAGGCGTCCTTTGGCGGTTGGCTGACCGCGCAAAACGCTGCAACCTTCGACAGGATCGGCCTGACCCTTCAATATCGCTGGTTTGACCCCTGAAACGCGCTCAAATTGGCACAAATCCACGCCCCCCTCCTCGGTCATCGGCCGGTCCGAAATGAATGTACCTGCCGAGCACGTGCTCCATCTGCCAGGCGTCGCGCCAGTGAGCTGGATCGCGGTTCTTGAGCCAGAAGATATGCGCCGTGAAATCGGGGGGAACGTGCTCGCGGTACGGCACGCGCGTCACCTTGCCGTTCTTGTCTCAGAAGATTTTGACGGCATCGTAGCTGTATCCGACGGCGCGCTGGTAGAGCGAACGCTCGACGCGCACGTCGGCCTCAGCCTTCCCGGTCTTTTGCAAAGTGTGGGCTACGCTCGATCAGACGAGATCCATATGACGCCAGGAGCACCGGCACCGTCAACAAGCGGCAAGAAGCAAAACGCGAGCACGAGGGCGAACTTTGCGACGGTCTGAGCACCTTGGCGTGGGCTGCCGTGTGGCACCATTGCTCAGCCTGACCATTGACGCCTTCAGTGGCAAAATTGCAACGGTCCGCAGAATTCGCAAGGCCCATTCTGTTTGGCTTTAACGGATTGTGGCGTAATGGACTCGGTCTGGGGACATTGGCATTCCCTTCCGTCAGTGAGACGAACTCGCCGGTGCTCAGCAAAGGGTAAAGCCGAGGTTAGGCAGCCAAGCTTACCCTAAATTAACGGTCTTGTTGATGCAGCCGCCGGGATAATGACTTTCGGATCGCACTGGAGTGACGCTGAATGAGCTTGCAACACGCACCTTGGCGCCGTCTTGCAACTACCGCGCTGTTGGCGACGCTCACAATTGCTGGGTTCAGTTCGCCTGAGGCGGAAGCTCGTAGTGCCCATCACCATGCTCGAGCTGTTCATCAAGGGGCTTACAAACGCGTCGTTCACGGCCCCAAATATCATCCGCCGTATTCGGCGATTGTGATAGACCACAATTCTGATCAAATGCTGCACGGCGAGAAAGCTGATGAGCCGCGCCATCCGGCGTCGCTGACCAAGATCATGACCCTCTATCTGCTGTTCGAGCAGCTCGAGGCTGGCAGGCTTAGGCTCGACACGCAGCTGGGGGTCTCCGCCTTTGCCGCTCAGCAACCCCCGACGAAACTAGGCCTCAAGGCTAATCAGACGATCGCAGTTGAGGACGCGATCAAAGGGCTCGTGACTAAATCGGCGAACGACGCTGCGGTGGTCGTCGCTGAAGAAATCGCCGGCAGCGAAGCGGAATTTGCAAAACTCATGACCCGAAAGGCAAGAGCGCTGGGAATGATGAGCACAACCTACATTAACGCTTCAGGACTGCCCGCCGATGAGCAGATAACGACGGCCCGGGACCAAGCCATCCTAGGTTGCACAATTCAGGATCACTTTCCAGAATATTATCGCTATTTTTCCACGCCAAGCTTTCGGTATCACGGTGTGGAAATGCACAATCACAACGCCCTGCTTGGTCAGTTAGAGGGCGTCGATGGCATCAAGACCGGCTACACCGAAGCCTCTGGGTACAATTTAGTCGCTTCCGTTCGCCGTCACGAAAAGCACATTGTCGCTGTCGTATTTGGCGGAGCCTCGCATGCCAAGCGCGACGCCCGGATGCGCGAGTTGATAGCGCGATACGTTCCGATGGCGGTAACCGGACGCACCCAGATCTATGTTCGCAAGCCGCGGTTCGAGCAAGAAGTACAGCCCGGTGACGCCAATATCGGCAACATGTAGGCGGCATCTGCCCGCAAGCTGGGCCAGAAGGCGTTCTATGGTCATCGAATAACTTTTCGGTAATTCCCATTTCTGGCCCTTGCGCACCACCGCTTTTCTCTGCTCGCGTTTGCGTTCGAGGCTTTTCGTCGAGCGGTTAGAACCGCGGGACTACAGCGACGATGGCAGCACTTCGAGCTAAGCGGGAATGTGGGTGACGACGATTGATTGAGGGAGGGGTATCGAGGCGGGTGTCACGCCCCAGAACCTCCCGAAAGGAGCGATACGCCATGTCGAGAGATACCACCGTTCATCCCCTTCCGTCAGCCTGGGGGCATCGACGATCCGCTAAGCGAACTTGCACGTGAAGGCGCCCACCCCATGCTGGCCCAGGTGCTGATCGCGGAAGCCAACTCCTTTGTCGCCATGTGGAAGGACCTGAAATTGCCGGATGGCTGCGACCGTGTCGTGCGCCGTGTGCCGCATCGAGCAATCCAAACCGAGGTGGGGCCCTTTCGAAGTCCGTCGCGCTAAGGTGCGCGATCGGGGCGACGGGAGCGCCGAGGAGAAAATGCGGCCTTACCTCGTCGTATCTGCCGAAGTGGGTACAGCAGACGAATAGGCTCGATGCGCTGTTGCCGGTTCTCTACCTCCGTGGGGTATCGACTGGCGACTTCCAGAAAGCCCCCGCCGCCCTCTTGGGCAAGGACGCGCCGAACCTGTCGCCGGCGGTGATCTCGCGGCTGACGGCAGAATGGCAGGCGGATTGTGACGCTTGGCAGAAGCGCGACCTCTCGGCGCGGCGATACGTGTGCGTGTGGGCAGATGGGGTCTACCTGCAGGCCCGAATGGAAGAGGCCGCCGAATGCATGCTGGTGCTGGCCGGCGCAACACCCGAAGGCAAGAAGGAACTCGTTGGCTTCCAGACCGGCGTCCGTGAGGGCGCGCGGAGCTGGCGCGAGCTTCTCATCGACATCAAGCAGCGTGCGCTCGAGATTGCGCCGCGCCTGGGGGACGGCGCGCTCGGCCTCTGGAAGGCGATCGGAGGAGGTCTTTCCGAGGCAGGTTGGCGGTCTTGTGAACCCAACCGCCAACTGGTGCCGGTGCTGAACAAGGTCGCTCTCGGGGTCCAGGTCAACATGAAGGTCGACCTTCGCGAGATTTACACCGCGCCGACCCCTTGCTCCTTAATCCCTTGCGATCTCGTCGAGCTTTGTACTAGAGCTGCTCAGCGCGAAAGGTATCGCAGCTGCCGACATTGCCAGCCTTCAAGCCGGTCATGAACCAACGCGAACGCTGCGCCGAGGTGCCGTGGGTGAATGCATCGGGCACAACGTAACCTTGCGTTTGTCGCTGCAATCGATCATCCCCGATGGCGGATGCCGTTTGCAATGCAAAGTCCACATCTCCTGGTTCAATGAATTCCCACTTTGCATGGCCTCGGTTGGCCCACACGCCGGCAAGACAATCGGCTTGCAACTCCACTCGGACTTGCAAACTGTTGGCCTCGGCCTTATCCATGGCACGTTTTGCCTCTTGCACCTTTGGTAGGAGACCCAGCAAGTTCTGCACGTGGTGGCCAATCTCGTGGGCGATCACATAGGCTTGCGAAAACTGGCAAGTCTTGCTGCCGACCTCGCAGGCGCGAAAGCGCCGTTCGAGGTCCTGAAAGAAACTTGTGTCGAGATAGACCTTTTGATCGATCGGACAATAGAACGGCCCCATCGCGGCTTGCGCAGACCCACAGCCGGACCGCGTTGCGCCGGAAAACATGACCAGCGTCGGCGGCTTGTAGGTTTTGCCGGCTTGCGCAAAAATATCTGTCCATACCGTCTCTGTGCTGCCGAGGACGGCCGACACGAACTGTCCTGTTGCGTCAGATGGGTTTCCAGAACTCGTCGTGGATCCAGTATCCGCTTGCTGCTGCTGATTGCCGCCCCTTGAAAGCATTTCCGCGCCGCCGATGAGCGTGCGAGGATCGATGCCCAAGGCCCAGCCGATCACAGCGAGTACTACAATCGTACCGATCCCAATGCCGCCTCGGGCTACGGGGCTGCCACGGCGATCTTCAATTCGCGCGCTCTTCGGCAACTCATCGAGGCGCATGACTTACCTCATTATCCCGATGCGTGGTACGTCACAACAATCGTGACAACTCAAGTTAGACTAGCCGCCTAAATCTGAAACCAATTTGATTTGGATCAAAAGCCTGGCTAATCCGGCGAAGCGGGCCCGATAAAATCTGACGCTGCACCTCGGTTATGTTTGAGCCCTTTTGGCGACCAATGGCGCCTTACGCCGCAAGCCGGCGTGTCTGATGTGGTGGTTGATCAATCCGCGATGAGATACCCCCTACGTTTCCCCTACCTATCGGTCGCAGACGGTGTCGTAGGACGCTGAGGGGCTGACGTCGCATATCCTGCTCGTGCTTGCTCCGCCTGGTCTTTGCGCACGAGAGCGTAGCCCTTCTTGGCCATACAATCTCGCCCCCCTTGGTCCACTACACCAGTATCAAGGTTGGCGTGACAGAGGGCTATGTCTGTCTGGCCCTGCTTAAGCAGATCTGGATCATCGACGATCCTTCTACCGTCTGTCCTTACCCAGGACATTTCGGGTTTGTTCGTCGCGCAGCCAACCTGCATACCAAGCGCGACGACCGTAACAAAGGCTGAAAGTTGCCGTCGCCGCTTGCTCATGCGCTGCCCTTAGGTGGACGCGTTCGTCGTTTCCGTTACGGCGGCCGGAAAGGCTATCCCGGCGCAACCCAACGCTACTGCTTATTGTTTCTACCAACAGAACGGGAAAACCCTCGCCTTTCGACAACCAAACGACCAGGTGGCGGTTTCGACGTGCTTCCGCGGCTTTTTAGGAGAGTGTACAGCTGTTTCCGTAGCGTTCCGCTCCGCCTGTGACTGCGGCGATAACTCTTGCTCGCTACTTGGCGGTGACTCCATTTTAGCGAGAAGAAGGTTCGAACTCGTTCTTGCGCCATCGATATCCAATCCCGAATTCGATCGGGTTAGCGCCTTGAAACAGCCCTGCCATTTGGGGCTGGTAGAAGCCTGCAAACATCGAGATGGGCCCAGCATAATGGCCAAAAGCCATGAGCCGCCACCGCTTTCCAAAATAGCCGAGCGGAATACCGCTATCGTCCTGAACGATGATTGCGCTACGATCGAGCAAAAGCTTCCGCACGCCGGAGAACTGCGGTTTGTGTAGAAGATATGACGCGCTCTTAATCAAACTGTCGGCCGGACCAAGCTTGGCAAGGAACGCCGAAAAGCCGCTTCGCTCAAACGAACCGTCGGCGAGGTTGGTGCTGAAATAGTAGAGCGTCTGTTTCGGTCCGGTACCGTCCGAGAAGACTATCTTCACGCCTGAAGCAGCCCCGCGAGGTACGACGTTGCTTGGGGCCAACGCATCCGCAATTGTCTGAAGGTTTCCCTGCTCGTCCAGACTGACGAGATTGAGTTCGTGAACGGTCTTTCCGGTACGTGCCAGAAAGACATATAGGATCGGCAACGTGCCATATACCGGTCCCTCACGCAGCTGGGTTTTCATGTTTTGGGTGATGAAGAAGCTGTAGTTGAACAGCGACCCCATCGAGATCTCAAGATTTCGCAGTTCACCATTGATCACCCAAGGGCTCAAGCGCGTCAGGTCTGGGATCACTCCCACCGGTTCGAGACCGGCCAACACATACGTCGAGGCGTTAGGGAAGAACGAGGTCGCGTAGAGAAAATCAGGCCCGCTGAACATGTACAGCATCGTGTCTTGTTTATCGGTCAGATATTCCTTCGAGAATTGGCGGACCTTGGAAAGATGGGCACTCTCCTCGTTCACAAAAACGGAATCAAAGTAACGAGCGTGGGATAGCCAGGCGGGATCCTTGGTGAGTGCCACGAGCGGAGAGCTAGTCGACGGTGGCAACCCGGCCAAGAACCGAGCGGTATCATTAGCGGTTGGCGCCTCAGAGCTTGCTGCATACGCGGCACTAAGCGCCAACATGAGCATTATCAGGACGATTGCTATGATCGTGCGGTTGGTTAAGGACACCATTTTCAAGCCTAGTTAGTCAAGCTACCGCTTTGGGTTCCAGAACTCAGAGTGTTTAGACGCGATTGGGGGAGGTCGCCCCGCCCGTCGGAATCACCTTCACCGACGATTTGATGGTTGGGCTTTCTTAGGCCCGTCAGGCCAGCATCTCGTAACCGTTTCGCATCACATTCGCCTCTTCTGGCGGCCGCGATGTTTCTTTTGATGATGACTTCGTGAACCACATCCGGCTGCCCTGCGTCGTTTAGTTTTTTGCACGCAAGGCCGAACGCCCTCCCAACGTTGCAAACTGTGGCGCCGTCGGAAACGTCCATGGGACGAGAACAGACAACACACAAGCTCCCCAGTGCGCGCGTACCCTACACTCGCAGACGTAATCTTGGCGGCGAAATAGGACGAGAATTGGGAGATCACCTACGGAACTCGTGACCAGGCGCGCACTCGCCACACCGCTCGACTTCGATGATCGACATATTCTTTCCCGTCGATGGGTGCCACATGGGCTGGATCTTTATCAAGGTACGGTCGCCCGATTCCGAACTCCGGGTGCGCATCGATCCAGTTCCACAATTCTTCATTTCCGGTCCATCGCTGTGCATCAGTCCAGAAGCGCGCCGGTGACTGGCCGAGATACGCCTGCAGGGTGCGCCGGTCGGTGTCCTGGTTGGCAAGCTGAAAGCCACCAAGCGTGCCGCAACATGTGCGGGTGGGCCTTGAAACCCAAGCCTAGCCGCGGCGCCCAGCCGCGCCACCATCTTGCGCCACCCCGCCGTCGTGAAGGCGCGACGCGCTCGGACGTGAACACGAACGGCGATGGCGGGTCCTGGTCCCGTTTGAGCCGGCGCATCGCCCGCAGCTCGACACCGCTCAATGGGTG
>CAWHZA010000078.1:0-17224 GCA_963833665.1 uncultured Alphaproteobacteria bacterium
CCATTTGCTCGCCGCAACCGTATCCGAACAGCGGCGTCGCCCTGCTGTTACTCAGCCCAAGAAAACACCACGTCTCAGGCGTTGTTCCGTGAGCGGCAGAGCAGTGCGCCCTGGTTTTCGCCGGACGAGCGGTGCACGCTCGGCTTCGCCGCAAAATTTGCGCGCTGAAATGTCGCATGTGATGCTGGTCTCACGCTCTGGGAGCGGGTATTTTGGACCGGCGCCAACCGACGTTGTTTGGGAACTCGATGTCGCGAGCCCCAAGGAACGCTCATGCGGCGGCCATCCTCCGCCCGACCAAGCCCGTTGCCACCCGGTGTGCGCCATCCATGACCCAAGCGAAGGCTCTCATTATTCCAGTCACGCCCTTTCAACAGAACTGCACCCTGCTGTGGTGCGAGGCCACCAAACGTGGCGTGGTCATTGATCCGGGTGGCGACCTGCCTGACATCGAGCGCGCGATCGCTCAGGCCAATGTCGCAGTCGACAAGATCTGGCTGACCCATGGCCATGTCGATCACGTCGCCGGCGCCGCAGCCTTGAAGGCGCGTCTCAAGGTGCCGATCGAGGGACCCCATAGGGACGATCTGTTTCTCCTGGAGCATGTCGTCGAGAGCGCCCGCAACTTCGGCATGCAAGACGCATCGAGCGTGACGCCGGACCGATGGCTTGAGGAGAGGGACCAAGTCGAGGTGGGGGAGCTGACGTTCGCCGTCGTGCATTGCCCAGGGCATTCGCCGGGTAGCGTCGTCTTTCTCAATGCCGCGCAGCGCCTGGCGATCGTCGGCGACGTGCTGTTCGCGGGCTCGGTCGGCCGCACCGATCTCCCTGGGGGCGATCAGAGACAACTGCTCAAATCGATCAGGGACAAGCTCCTGCCCTTGGCGGACGATGTTGCGATCATCAGCGGACACGGGCCGACGACGACCATCGGCCGCGAACGGGCGACCAACCCCTTTCTTCAACTGCTGGCCGCGGCTTCCCGTTAACGCTCTCATGGCGCCGCGCCGATTGGCGGGACATAATGCGCGGAGGCGATCCGGTCTCACGAGGCCGCAGAGCGATGAGCACAAGCGAACGGTTCCAGGCAAGGGCGTCGGTGTCGACGCGGAAAAGGAGCGAAACTCATGACCATCGTCGCGATATTGATTGCTTTGGCGGTCTTGTACTGGCTCGGCTCTCTTGCCTATGCCTATTTCGCCAATTCGACCGAACGCACGCGCCTCAACAACCAACCGGGACTGCTGGTCATTGCGTTGTTCGCGGCGTTGTCGCTCGCCGTTCTGCTCATCGGCATCTATTCGCCGTACGGCAATCTGTCGATCCTGATTGGCGGGCAACAGTTTCGCATTTGGCTCGTCGGGCTGATTGGATGCGTCGTCTTTACGGTCGTTGGCTTCATGATGAGACGCCGAAAAGCCTGACCATGACCATCCGCAAGACGCCTGGGGTTTCGCTGCCCAAAGTTCACATGCAAGGCGCTGCGTAGGCTAGTGACGACGATTGTGCGTCGGCAGCATTGCGCGCATAATGCACCTTCGTTGCGGCGATCGCTTGGGAATCTCGGCCTCGAGCGTGGCGCGCCAACCGGTGTTCTCGTTTCGTGACGATCTCGGCAACCGACATCAGCGATTGGCTTGCGCTTCGCGTTCACGCGCTGGCCGATTGGGCAGGCCCCGCCCTGAACGCACCGGCGGAATGGCTGCAACGCTATGCGGGCGGTCCCGTTGCGTGGGCTCTTCCGCATAGTCGCGAAATCGCTGCCGCCTCTGGCGCAGCGCTCATCGGCGGAATTGCCCTTTGGGCGCTGCGGTCGCTGCGGCGAGGTCGGCAGCTGGAGAAATCGCTGGCCGAGGCCACGCTCGACCGCGATGCGAAGACGCACTGGTTCACGCTCGAAATCGTCATGCGCAACTTGCAGCGGCATCCTCTGCTGGTGCGTAGCGTCGAGATCATCGATCCGCCGGGAACGAAAATCTGTGACCGGTGGCAGGCATGGCGGCCCGAGACCGCGAGCGTCAAGTTCGTGGCACCGGAGCTGGACTTGACCGATTCCGCCTCGATCGAAACGACGATATTCCCGTACAATTCCAACGACTACGCCAACCAGGCGGATGAGTTGATCCGCCATTTCTATGTGCGGCCGCCCGACGCCGAGGCCGCGCCACCTTTGGCGCTGCGGGCCCGGCTGATCTGCGAGCTGCAAACCCGGCGCGGAAGGCGCCAGGAGCTTACATTCCGGCGAACGCTCACGGCCGCCTGAGCGCAGAAGGTCCGTCGGGCCGATCAAGTCTGGCGACCGAAGAGAATCCTGATCCTGGTCCGGACTGCTTCCAGCAGAACGGCGAGCACGTTTATTCGCCTCGCTGGCTGCGCCACATTGCCCGCAGTCCGGGCGGAAGTCGAAATCCGGTCTTCGAGGTTGCGGGCAAAATCGGCGATCAGCACGTTGGCGGTCTCGGTGACGAGGCCGCTGCGGCCGAACTGCGCGATCGGCCCGGCGAGAGTGAGATCGACATCGATATCGACGCGCGTCGCGCCTGCGTCGTCGTTCAGCCGGTAGTCGAGCGTCATCCGCGAATGGCTGCCGCCGCGCTTGTCGACGCCGCGGCCTTCGACATGGCCGGAGCGGGTTGCGGGATCGGTCTTGATCGTTGCCTCGCCTTCAAAGGAAGCCTTGAAGGGACCGAGACTTATTCCAACTCTGCCACGCTGCACGCGGTCGTCTCTCGATTCGACGAGTTCGGCCCCTGGCAGGCAGGAGGCTACGGCAGGCACGTCCTGAAAGAACGCCCAGACGGCTGCCGCCGGGCGCGCTACCGTGAACGATCGCGTGATTCTCATGCGCGGTCCCTCATCGGCCATGAACTTGCGCCGGCCAGACGCTTGTGGCAACTCGCCGCGCTGAGGCGCGACCAACCGGAGCGAGAGAGATGGAACGTCGCATGTCGAGCATGACGCAGATGGAGATCGCCAAGGTCATTGAGGCACGAAAGCCGGTGATACTCCCGACCGGAGCGACCGAAGCGCACGGCCCGCACATGCCGACCGACACTGACACGCATCAGGTCGAACATATCGCGCTAGAACTGTCGGCGCGGATCGACGCCGTGGTCGCGCCCCCGGTCGCCTACGGGATCTCGAAGACCTTCGAATTTTTCCCCGGCACGATCTCCCTCTCGATTCCGACCTATCAGACCATGGTGTTCGAGATCGGCGCCGCCTTGATCCGGCAGGGCTTTCATCACCTCATCATCTTGAATGGCAATCGCCCCAACGGTACCGCCAACGATGCCGTGGCGCGGCATCTGGTCGACGAACTCGACCGCAGCTTCGACTTCGTTGTTTCGGCGGTGAGCTATTGGGAGCCCGCCGCGGATCGCATTCACGCCATGCGCAAATCGGTCGTCGGCGGAATGGGGCACGGTTGCGAACTCGAAACGTCGTTTCAGTTGGCGACGCGTCCGCAGCTCGTGAAGATGGCCGAGCTTGCGACCGCAAAATACGGGCCGGTCGGCTGGGACCTCGTTGCGCCCACCAATCCGACCCGCACTTATATGCGCCGCCCGCGCCCCGACGCCGGTCATGCGGCCATTTTCGGTGATCCGACCAAGGCCACCGCGGAATCAGGCAAGGCGTTCATCGCGGCGGCCGTCGATGCCCTCGCCGAAACATTCAAGAATCTTCAGGGGTCTTATCAGGAGCGCCGGTGATGTGGGCGCCCGAACCCTCATACCGGGTCGGGCCGCCAGCCGAGGTCCATCGACGCCAGATGCGCCGCGTGCAGCAAGTGCTCCAAGAGCTTGTCGCGACGCTGGACGTTCTGGATCAGCGTCTTGCGTGCGATGAAACATAGCGAGGCGACAACGGTGCCGCTCGCGTCGCGGATCGGCGCTGCCATCGAGCCGGTGAAGGGCTGAACGTCGGCGACGGTGATCGAATAGCCGGATTGCCGGATCCGCTCCAGTTCGCGGCGCAATTCGTCCGGATCGGTCAATGTGGCGTCGGTCAGCTTCTCCAGCGGCCGATGCAAATATTGTTTGACGAATTCCGGTCCGGCGAAGGCGAGTAGCACCCTGCCTTTTGATCCGCAATGCAGCGGAAAGTGATAGCCATACTGCGCCTTGGCGATATTGGTCGCGTATGGCTGCGCCGAGTAGATGGCCACGGCCTGACGGCCGACGCGCTCGGCGAGCTGAACGGCAATGCCGCTGATCTGCTCCGCCTTATGCAGATAGGGCAGGGCGGCACGCAGCACGCGATGATTTGCCATGTAGGTCGCGCCCGCAAACCACAGCGCCGGCCCGATCTCATAACGCTTGGTCTCCGGATCACGCCGAAGAAAATCCGCCTTGGTGAGCTGCGCAATGATCCGATGGACCGTCGCCCAGGGAAGCCTGAGGTCGTGTGTCACGTCGACTACACGCCCCGGACGAACCGCGAGATGCTCGATGATGGCGAGCGCGCGGGCCATGCCGCGCAGATCCTCGACGCCGTTTGCCTTCAACGGGGCCTGCTTGGGCTTGCGGCCGAGGCGCGCTGCTCTCGCGGCTGCGGACGGCGGAAACCTGTCGGGCAGCCCTCGTTGCATCGTCATCATCTCCCGTCCAGCGCCTCGTCAAGAGCGCATGAGTGACAGCGCCATTGTATCACGCGCCGGCTGCAGGCAAGACCGCTGATTGACAGTTCGTCCGTTATCTCGATATCGTATTCATCCCGTGGATACATGTCACGCGGGTAGGGGACCACGCAAGCATGAAGCCGCCGCTGTTCCGGTATCAGGCGCCGCGGACCCTGAAAGAAGCGGTAGTCGCCCTCGCCAGTGATCCCGACGCGATGGTGCTGGCGGGCGGCCAGAGCCTTCTTCCCGCGATGAACTTCCGCCTCGCGAACCCGTCGCTGCTCGTCGACATCCAACATGTCGCCGAGCTGAAAGGGATCGCGATCGAAGGCGGGCAGATCATCGTCAAGGCGATGACCCGCCACCGCGAACTCGAGCTCGATGAGCGGGTGCGCGCAGCCAATCCGCTCCTTAACGAGGCCATGGCGCACGTCGCCCACATCCCCATTCGCAACCGCGGCACCGTGGTGGGCAGCCTGTGCCATGCCGACGGTGCGGCGGAAGTGCCGCTGGTTCTGGTGCTGCTCGGCGGCAGCGTGCTGGTCGAAGGCCCGGCGGGCCGCCGCGAGATTGCGGCCGACGAATTCTTCCGTTTCCACCTGACGACTACCCGACGGCGCGACGAGATCGCCTTCGAGGCACGGTTTCCGGTTCTCAGGGCCGACAGCGGATCGGCCTTCGACGAGGTCACGCGCCGCCACGGCGATTACGCGATTGCCGGGGTCGGCGCCGTCGTGCGCATGAACGCTGACGGCCGCACCTCAGAAGTTCGCCTAGCGGCATGCGGCGTGACCTCGCGGCCCATTCGTCTGCCGGAAGCAGAGAAGCTGCTCACCGGAACGGCGCTGAGCGAAGCCGACCTCAAGGCCGCGGGCAGGGCGGCGGCCGAAGCCGTTACCGCGCCCGATGACATGCACGCGAGCAATGCCTACCGGCGCCGCGCGGTCGCGACTTTGGTGCGCCGTATGGCGGCAAAGGCCGTGACGCGTGCGCGGGAGAGGATCGGCCGATGACGCGCGGCAACCTGCAGCGGCGGTTGGCGCAAACGTCGGACGATCCGACGCTCGAAGTGTCGCTCACGGTCAACGGCGAACGCGTCGAACGAGTCGTCAGCGTGCGCATGCTGCTGTCCGATTTCCTCCGCCATGAGCTGCGGCTGACCGGGACTCACGTCGGCTGCGAGCACGGCATCTGCGGGTGCTGCACCGTGCTCATCGACGGCAAATCTGGGCGCTCCTGCCTCACGCTGGTCGCGCAGGCGCAGGGCGCCGAGGTGACGACCATAGAAGCGCTGGCCGCAGAGGATGGCCGGCTTCATGCCATCCAGCAGGCGTTCAAGGAATGCCATGCGCTGCAGTGCGGGTTTTGCACGCCGGGAATGATCATGAACATATTCGGGCGCTTCAATGAGCCGCAAGCGCTTGATCTTACCGACGACGGCATCCGCACGATGCTCTCGGGGAATCTTTGCCGCTGCACCGGATACGTCAACATCATCGCCGCGGTACGCCGCGCGGCGCAGCTTGCCGGCCGCGCCTGAGCCGAGGTTTTAGGATGTCAACCCGCCAGTTCGGAGCACGCGTCGAGCGCAACATCGATCCCAAGCTGCTGCGCGGCGAAGGAGCGTTCGTCGATGACATCCCGCTGCCGCAGGCGCTGCACGCCGCCTTCGTGCGCAGTCCGTTTGCGCGCGCACGCATCCGTTCGATCAATACCGCCGCGGCGGAGCGGCATCCCGGCGTAGCGGTGGTCTATACCTGCGAGAATATCGGGGATCTCGATCTCGACATGCCGCTGCTCATCCCCCATCCCTCGATGAAGCATCCGCACACGCAGCGTCCGCTGGCCCGCGGGGACGTTTATTACGTCGGGCAGTGCGTCGCCATGGTGGTTGCTGTCGATCGTTACGTCGCCGAAGACGCTGCGGCGCTCATCGAGGTCGACTACGATCCGCTCGACGTGGAGATGGACCTCGAGAAAGCGGTGCGTGACGGCGCTCCGCTGGTCCATGCGGACGCGACCAACAATCTCGCGGCGCATTTTGTCCAGGTCAGCGGCAATCCCGATGACGCCTTCGCCAAGGCCGAGCACATCACCAAGATCCGCGTCCAGATCGATCGCTCGACGGCGGCGCCGATGGAATGCCGGGCGATCGCGGCGAGCTGGGACCAGGTTTCGGAGGAGTTGACCGTCTGGGACGGCACCCAGGCGCCGATCTCGCTGCGCGGCGGGTTGTCGTCCATCCTCAAGCTCGACGAGGACAAGGTTCGCGTCATTGCGCCGAACGTCGGTGGCGGGTTCGGACAGAAGATCATGATGTTCCATCCCGACGAGCTCCTCGTCCCGATGGCGGCAATGAAGCTCGGTCGTCCGGTAAAATACATCGAGGATCGGCGCGAGAACTTCATCGGCTCGTCGCAGGAGCGCACGCAGATCCACTACCTCGAGCTTGCAGCAAAGAAAACCGGCGAGGTCCTCGGGCTGCGCGACAGCTTCCTGCACGACACTGGCGCGTTCATTCCCTACGGCATTGCGGTCGCGCAGGTGGCGTCGACCTCGATCGCGGGTGCGTACCGCATCCCCAACATCTGGGTCGAGTTCAAGGCCGTCTATACGCCAGCGGTTCAGGTGACCCCGTACCGCGGATGCGGGCGGCCCCACGCCTGCTTCGCGATCGAGCGCGCCATGGACCAACTCGCGGAGGAACTGGGCCTCGACCGTTTTGAGATACGCCGGCGCAATTTCATTGGCGAGAATGAATTCCCCTATCCGCGCGAGGGTCTGTTGTTTGCCGATGGCCTCAGGGTCACGCTCGACAGCGGCCAGTACCACAAGGCCCTCGACATGATGGGCAAGGCGCTGGACGTGACGAACCTCGCAGCCGCGAAGGAGAGAGCCCGCCGTGACGGCAAATACCTTGGCCTCGGACTTGCCTTCTATGTCGAGGGCACCGGCCTCGGACCGTACGAGGGCGGCCACGTGCGCATCCACCCGATCACCGGGAAGGTGTACGTGAACACAGGGCTAACCTCGCAGGGACAGGGCCACGACACGGTGTTCGCGCAGATCGTCGCCGACCAGCTCGGCGTCAACCCGCAGGACGTGATCGTGGTCGAGGGTGACACTAAGGCCTACGATTGGGGTGTGGCGACGTTTGCCAGCCGCGCCGCCGTTGTCAGCGGCAACGCCATCCACAAGACCGCGATGGTGGTGCGCGAGAAGACGCTGAAGGCGGCGGCGAACATGATGGAAGTCGATGTCACCGACATCGAGCTGCACGACGGCGCGGCCTGGGTGAAGGGTTCAAACCGCTTCGTGCCGCTCGCCGCCGTCGCGACGGCGACCAACCCGCTGCGGTATGCCTTCAATGAAGCGGCGCAGGCGGCGACCCAGTTCGCTCCCGCGAGCCGCCATGACGGACCGCCCTTGGCGGAGGGGCAGGCGCCCGGCCTTGAAGGCACCGACTATTACAGCCCGCCGCACGCGACCTGGGCTTACGGCGTCCACGGCGCCCTGGTCGAGGTCGACCCCGATCTGTGCACGGTCAAGATCCAAAAATACGTGTGCATCCACGACTGCGGCAACATGATCAACCCGATGATCGTGGAGGGACAGGTGCACGGCGGAATTGCCCAGGGGCTCGGCGGCGCGCTCTACGAGCGGCTCGAATACGAACCCAGCGGCAACTTGGCCAATGCGAATTTCGTGGATTTTCTCGTACCCTACGCGACCGAAATCCCGAACATCGAGGTGTTGCATCTGGAAACGCCGTCGCCGCTCAATCCGCTGGGAGTGAAAGGCGTCGGCGAAGCCGGCTGCATCGCGGTCGGCGCCGTCGTGGCGTCGGCCGTCGAGGAAGCGCTCAAGCCGCTCGGCGCCGGCAAATTCCATCATGTGCCGCTGACGCCGAGCATGATTCAGGCGGCGCTCGATCGCGCCGGCGCATAGCGTGAGAGCCGCGGCCGGGCGGCTTCGCGTGCGGGGAGTGTAACGCTTAGTAGTAGCCGCCGGCACGGGCCGTCGGTCGTAGCCAGAGGAGACGGACAGATGTTCAACAGGTTGGTGCTCATCGCCGGAGCGGCTGCGCTGGTTGCGGCCGGCTCCGCCTGGAGCGCGGACGGGTTCTCGCTCAAGGGCGAGCCCAAGATCGCGTTCCTCTATTTCAAAGCCAAGAACGACGGCGGCTGGACCCAGGCCTTCGACGAAGCCAAGCCCAAGATCGAAGCCACCATGAAACAGCAGATCCCCTATGTGGAAAATATCGCCGAGGATGCGGCGCAGATCACGCCGCCGGCGGAGAAATTCATCCAGCGCGGCTACAACGTCATTGTCGGCACGGCGTTCGGCTATTCCGACACTTTCAAGGAGCTTGCGGCCAAGCATCCGGAGGTTGCCTTCCTCAATGCGGCGGGCACCACCAACGGCACGAACCTGCAGTCGTTCTACGGCAGGACGTATGAGAGCCAATATCTCTGCGGCATGGTGGCCGGCGCCATGTCGAAATCCGGCAAGCTCGGCTTCGTCGGCGCCAATCCGTTCGGCATCGTCAACTGGACCGTCAATGCCTATGAGCTCGGCGCCAAAAAGACCAATCCGAAGGCGACGCTGACCGCGGTCTTCACCGGCGCGTGGAACGATCCGGTGAAGGAGCGCGCCGCCGCCGAAGCGCTCGCCGATCAGGGCGTCGACGTGATCGGGATGCATGTCGACACCCCGACGGTGCAGATCGTCGCTCAGGAGCGCGGCATCTACGGCACCGGGCACCACCGCGATCTGCGCGAGTTCGCTCCCAAGGCGACGGTCTGCTCCTCGATCTGGGTGTGGGATCGTTATCTGGTCCCGGAGCTGAAGAAGGTCGCCGGCGGCAACTGGCAAACCAGTCCGTATGGCGATTTCATCGCCATCAAGGACGGCGGCACCGACATCGCCTGCTGCGGCCCCATGGTGCCGAAGGACGTGGTCGACAAGGTGATGGCGGAGCGGCAGGCGATCATCGGCGGCAAGCACGTCTACGCCGGCCCGCTCAAGGATCGCGACGGCAAGGAGCGCGCCGCTTCCGGGCAGGTCCTGGCGGACGGTGACCTGTGGAAAATGGACTGGTACGTTGACGGGGTCATTACTCAGAAGAAGTGACCCCGAGTGGGCGACGCGGCCGCGTTGATGGCTCGGCCGCGTCCACGCCTGGAGCTTGGATCGAAATGGTCGCGGCCCTGAAACTCGTTGGGGTCAGGAAGTCTTTCGACGGATTTCTTGCCCTCGACGACGCCGATTTCGCGGCCAACACCGGCGAGGTCCACGCGCTCTTGGGCGAGAACGGCGCCGGCAAATCGTCGCTGATGAACGTGGCCGCCGGCCTCTACACCGCGGAGGCCGGGCGGCTCTTCGTTGACGGCGAAGAGGTCGTGCTCTCCGGCCCGCGCGATGCGATGGCTTGCCGCATCGGAATGGTGCACCAGGAATTCAAGCTGGTGAAGCCGTTCACCGTCGCCGAAAACGTGCTGCTCGCCAATTGGCGCGGGCGTTTCGCACCGGGTCTTCGCGAGGTCGAGCGACAGATCACGACCCAAGCCGCCGAGCTCGGCTTTGCGATCGATCCCCGCAGCCGCGTCGACGAACTGTCGATTGCGGAGCGGCAGCGGGTCGAGATCATCAAGGTGCTGCTGGCGGGCGCCCGCATCCTCATCCTCGACGAGCCGACGGCGGTCCTCACCGACGAGGAGGCTGTGCGCCTTCTCACCACGGTGCGGACGCTCGCCGCCCGTGGCGCCGCCGTCGTGCTGGTGACTCACAAGCTTGGCGAGGTGACCGCGTTCACCGATCGGGTCACGGTGATGCGCAACGGGCGAGCCGTCGCGGTGCTCGATTCGCGCTCAACCACGGCCAACGAACTGACCCAGCTTGCGGTCGGCACCACCGTCGCTCAGCCGCGTCGCGCCTCGTCGCCTCCCGGCGCGCCGGTGATGACCGTCAAAGGCTTGCGGGCGGCGCGCGCCGACGGGCATGTGACGGTCACGGATGCGACCTTTCATGTCCGCGCCGGCGAGATCTACGGCATCGCCGGCGTTGGCGGCAACGGCCAGACGGAATTGGTGGAGGCGCTGACCGGCGTGCGGGCCCCGCTCGCCGGATCGGTCGAGCTCGACGGGACGGGAGACACGACCGGCTCGCCGGCCGAAGCGTTGCGCGATCTCGGCGTTGCCTCCATTCCCGCCGACCGCTTCGGCTATGGTCTCGCCGGCGGCTTGTCGGTTGCCGACAATTTCTGCGTCGGTCAGATGCACAACGGCTGCTACGGCACCTGGTTGCGCACCGACAGTGCGGCGATGCGCAAGGCGACCGGTCGGGCAGTGGGCGAATTCGATGTCCAGGGCGTGCGCAATCTGCGCCAGAAGGCGGCGCTCCTCTCCGGCGGCAACGCGCAAAAGCTGATCATCGCCCGCGAGTTCAGCCGCGACCCCAAGGTCATCATTGCCCACAGTCCAAGCCGCGGCCTCGATGTCCGCGCTTGCGCCGCGGTGCAGGAGCGCCTGCTCAGCGCGCGCGCCGGCGGCGCCGCGATCGTGCTGATCAGCGACGACCTCGACGAAGTCCTCAATCTGTCCGACCGGATCGGCGTCATGACGCGGGGCCGCATTGCCGCCGAGTTCGCGGCGCCGGCGGACCGGCAGGCGGTCGGACGCGTGATGGTGCACCATGCTTGAGCAGGCCGCTCACCCGGCACCGCCGCCCCTGAGCCTGACAGTCGGTCGTGCGCACGCGCTGCGTTTCGGGCGGATCAATCTCGAGGTTCGGCAGAGCATTCCGGCGTGGCGTCAGGCGCTCATTCTCGCCGGCGCCGTCATCACCGGAATGGCGATATCGGCGGCGCTGCTGATTGCCGCTGGCGTGAAGCCGAGGGCTTTGCTCGACGAATTCGTCGTCGAAACGCTGACCGATTCCGAGAACCTCCACTCCATCCTGTTTCAGGCGGCGCCGCTGATCTTCGTCGGCGTCGGCGCCGCCGTCGCCTTCCGCGTGCGCTTCTGGAATCTCGGCATCGAAGGCCAGATGATCTGGGGCGGCATCGCGGCCACCTTCGTCGCGTTCTACGAGATCGGCCCGCCGGTCGCGCGGCTGCCGCTGATGATGCTGTCAGCCGTCCTCGGCGGCATGGCCTGGATCATGGTTCCCACCTGGCTGCGGCTGCGCCTGCGGGTCAACGAGATCATCACCACGCTGCTGCTCAACTACGTGGCGCTCAATTTCCTGCTCCATCTCGTCTACGGTCCGTGGCTCGATCCGAAAGACGCGTTTCCCCACTCGCCGCAGTTCCATTCGTACGAGCGGCTGCCGGAGATCGGTTGGGGGCTCAGCAGTGCGCTGGTCATGGCGCTCGTCTTCACCGCGCTCGCCGCCTGGCTGGTGCAGTCCACGCGGTTCGGCTTCTACACCCGGTTCGTGCACGACAATCCGCGCATGGCGCTGGCGGTCGGCGTGCCGATCAAGGCGGTGATGCTGATTTCGGTGCTGTTGTCGGGCGGCTTATCCGCGCTCGCCGGCTTCGTCATCGCCACGGCCCAGGAGGGACGGCTCACCCAGTCTTTCTTCGAGGGCTACGGCTTTTCCGGGATCCTCATCGCCTTTCTTGCCCGCAACAACCCGATCGCCGCCATGATCGTCGCCGTGCTGGTGGCGGTGCTGTTCGTCAGCGGCCGCAGTCTGCAGGTCTTCTACCAGATACCCTTCGCCATGGTTCAACTCATCCAGGCGATCATCGTGATCTGCGTCGCCGCCTCGGAGTTCTTGATGCGGCATCGGCTCCACTGGGTGCGTTGAAGAGAGAAAAACGGGTGTTGCAGTTCATCGTCAACTGGTTGGCTGGTACGCCGAGCTTTGCCGCGCCCTATGCCCTGGCGGCACTCGGCCTGATCATCGGTGAGCGCGCCGGGGTTCTCTCGCTCGGTGCCGAAGGGTTCATGCTCGTTGGCGCGCTGGCCGGCGTCGCCGCCGACCTCGAGCTCGGCGGTTATCCGGCGATCTCGCTTGCGGTCGCAATGCTGGCCGCGGCCGTGGTGTCGTTGCTGTTCGCGCTTCTCGTTGTGGTGCTGCGCGTCAACCAGGTCATTGCCGGACTGGCGATCGTGTTCTTTTGCCAGGGCCTCACCAGCCTGGTCGGGACGCTTGCGGGCTGGACCAATCGCGCCATCGGCGGACTGCATGAGGTGGCGATCTGGCCGTTGTCGGACATTCCCATCGTCGGCCGCATTCTCTTCACGCAGAATCTCGTGGTCTACCTCACCGTCCCGATCTTCTTTGCCGTCAACAACATCCTGTCACGCTCGATGCTCGGGCTGCGGCTGCGATCGGTTGGGGAGAATCCGGAGGCCGCCGATGCCGTAGGCGTGAGCGTTCCGGCCTACCGGTTAGGCGCGGTGGTCGCCGGGTCGGCGCTGATCGGGCTTGCCGGCGGCTATCTCTCCGTCGTCGACGTCAAGATCTGGATCCCGGACATGACCGGCGGCCGCGGCTGGATCGCGATCGCTCTCGTCATCTTCGCCCGCTGGCAACCATGGCGCGCGCTGTTCGGGGCGCTGTTGTTCGGCTGCATTGAAGCGCTCATTCCGCGCATCGCCGCCGCGGGGATTCAGCTGCCGCAGTATTTCCTGCTGATGACGCCGTATCTCGCCACCATCGCGGTGATGATCTGGGCCGGGTTGTCGAAGTTCGGCCGCTCCAACGAGCCGGCCGCGCTCGGGCAACCGCACGTGCGCGAGGAGCGGCGATAACGGAAGCGCTTGCGGCGGGAGGCGCTTTGCGTCCAATATATCGTATGCGGATATAGTATCCGCATGATGGACATGAACATGGGCTTGCGAATCGCGATCGATACCGGCGGGACGTTCACCGACGTCGTTGCGATCGATGAGGCGACCGGCGATATCGCCTCGACCAAGACGCCCTCCACGCCGGAGGACCTCAGCGTCGGCCTGATCGAGGGGGTACGAAAGGTGCTGGCGGCGGTCGGCGCCGGCCCGGTCGACGTGCACATGCTGCTGCATGGATCGACAGTCGCTACCAACGCGGTGCTCGAGCACAAGTTCGACGGATTGGGGCTGCTGGTCACCAAGGGCTTCCGCCACCTGATCGAGATCGCGCGCCAGTCGGTGCCCGACGGCTACGGCAATTCGTTCTTCTGGGTGAAGCCGCACCGCCTGGTGCCGCTGCACCTGGTACGCGAGGTGCCGGGTCGGATGCGCTTCGACGGCAGCGTGCTCGAACCGCTCGATGAGGCCGTGGTGATCGATGCCGTGCGCGAACTCGTCGAGGACGGTGTGCGCTGCATTGCAGTCTGCCTGCTGCACTCCTATGCGAATGACGCGCATGAGAAGCGCGTCGGCGAGATTGTCGCGCGGCACTTTCCGGAGGTGTTCGTGTCGCTGTCTTCGGTCGTGCTGCCTGAATATCGCGAGTACGAGCGGGCGATGACGACGCTCATCGATGTGCTGGTCAAGCCTTTCTGCCGGACCTACCTGCGGCGCGCGGCCGAGAAGATTACCGCAGCTTCCGGCGACATCCCGTTCCTGATTATGCAGTCGAACGGCGGGATCGTGAAGCACTCGACCGCCGGCGAGCGGCCGGTCACCATGCTGCTGTCCGGACCGGCCGCGGGCGTGCTCGGCTCGGTACATACCGCGCAGCTCGCCGGTTATCGCGACATCCTGACGATCGACGTCGGAGGAACCTCGACCGACGTCTCCATCATCGAGAACTACCAGCCGCGCTACACCTCGACCTCGATGGTCGAGAATTATCCGGTGAAGACGCCGATGCTTGATATCGTCACCGTCGGCGCCGGCGGCGGCTCGATCGTGTGGACCGACTCGTACGGCCAGCTCAAGGTCGGCCCGCAGAGCGCTGGCGCCAACCCGGGCCCGATCTGCTACAGCAAGGGCGGCACCAAGCCGACCGTTACCGATGCGGCCGTCATCCTCGGACGGCTGCCGGCCGCTCTTGTCGGCGGCGAGATCGAACTCGACGCCCGCGCCGCGCGCCGCGCGTTCGTCCTGCTCGGCGAGGAAGTGGGCCTCGATCCGGACGAACTTGCGGCCGGCGCGCTCGAGGTCGCAGCCGCCAACCAGGTGTTCGGTATCCGCCAAGTGACGACCGTCCGCGGCCGCGAGCCCGGCGACTATGCGATGGTCGCGTTCGGCGGCGCCGGCGGTTTGTTTGCTACCGAAGTTGCCGACTTTCTCGGCATCAATACGGTGATCTCGCCGCCCGACCCGGGCAATCTGTGCGCGTTCGGTCTGCACGTCTGCGATGTCACCCGCGACTACATCCGCACCCTGGTTAGGCGGCAGAGTTCAGCCGACGCCGACGAGATCATCGCGGCCTGGCGTGAGCTCGAACGGCTCGGATTCGCCGACATCGAGGGCGAGGGGATCGGAAGGGACGCGATCGCCGTGCATTTCATCGGCGACGTCCGCTATTTCGGCGAAGGCCACGAGGTCCAAGTCGAAATTCCGCGCGAATTGTCGGGCCGCGCCGCGCTGGATTTCATGTGGGAGGAGTTCCACCAGGTGCATGACCGCACCTTCGGTTTCAACTATCGCGGCCAGCAGGACGTCGAGCTTGTCAATTTGCGCGTGCGTGCTGTCGGCAGGCAGGATCGTCCGCAGCTCAAGGCTGCCGAGGACGCCCGTCCGCCTGCTGCTCCCTTCGCGCGGCGCAAGGTCTATTGGAGATCGACCGGCTGGATCGACGTACCGCTGTTCCGCCGCGCCGAGCTTGCTTTGGACCAGCACATTGGCGGACCGGCGATCGTCGAGGAGTACGGCGCCACGACAGTGATGCCGCCCTCATGGTCGCTGCACACCGATCGATACCGCAATCTGATCCTGGTCAGTGGACGCTGAGAGGAACACGCGATGCTGCATGCCCCGTCCCGCCGCGTGCTCGGCCCGATCGAGCTTGAAGTCATCCACGGCACCATTCGCGCCGCCGAGCTCGAGATCGAGGCCGCGGTCGAGCGCACGTCGCGTTCGCCGATGATCCGCGACCAGCACGATTATCGCGTCGCGCTGTTCGACGCCAGAGGCCGCAAGCTCACCGGCCGCTCCTATTCGGCGATCGTCGAGCCGGTGTTCGAATATTTCGGCGCCGACGACATTCATCCCGGCGACGTGTTCTTCTGGAATGATCCCTACAATTCGAGCGGCGGCATCGGTCACGTGCCCGATCTTTGCACCACTGTCCCGATCTTCGTCGGCGAGCGTCTGATCGGCTTCAGTCAGGTATTCGGCCATCATGACGACGTCGGCGGTTCGGTACCCGGGAGCCTTCCCGTCCACGCCACCGACAGCTGGATGGAGGGCATGCTCATACCGCCGATCAAGCTGTACGAGAAAGGGAAGCGCAATGAAGCGGCCTTCCGCATCATCGTGCGCAATTCGCGGCTGTCTGAGCATCTCAAGGGCGATCTCGACGCCGAACAGGGTGCGGCCCGGCTCGGATGCCGGCGGATCGAGGCGCTGGCGCAACGCTATGGCGTCGATACGCTGGAGCAGGCCTTCGATCAGCTTCTGCAGAACACGGCGGCGATCTTCCGCCGCGAGATCCTGCCGAAGATCAAGGACGGTGTTTATCATTTCGAGGACTACATCGAGGCCGACGGCGTCGACGAACCGCGCTTGCACACCCTGCGCCTCACCATGACCAAGACGCAGGACAAGATCCTGCTGGACTTCACCGGCACCGATCCGGAGGCCAAGGGGCCGATCAACTGGGCGCTGGACGAGGCTGAGGGGCGCTACTTTCGCAAGTGGCTCGCGCCGACGCTGCGCTCGCTCGCCGGCAGTCCGGAACGGGCCGCCGAGATCGACTCGAATGAGGGCGTGCTCGACGTGATCGAGGTGAAGTTTCCGCCCAAGGGCACGCTGATCACGCCGCATTTCGGGCGCCCGACGGGCATGCGCTTTTTCCTGATGCTGCGGTCGCTCGGCGCGTTCGCCGCTTGCCTCTCGAAGGCGACCGGCGGCGCCATGCCCGCCGACCATGAGACCATTCGCATTTGGGGCCTCTCGGGTGGCAAGACGCAGGACGATTTCTTCCTGTTCCGCGAAGTTTTGGGCGGCGGCGGACCCGGCCGGCCGTGGGCCGACGGGTCCGACGTCGTCCACGTCGTGCCGAACTCGCGCAATCTCCCGGCCGAATTCGCCGAGACGCGCTACCCGGTGCTGGTCGAGCAGTTGGGCCTCAAGGAGGATTCCGGCGGGCCCGGTTATCGTCGCGGCGGCTTCGGCTACGACAAACGCATTCGTGCCCTGAGCGAGGCGCGCCTCATCTCCAATGCCGACCGCTCGGTTCTGAGCTGCTACGGCGTCAACGGCGGCAGGGCCGGCAAGCCCTACGCGGTGGCGGTGACCTCGCCTGACGGCGTCACGGTCAGTCATCCCGGGATGTGCGACACGGTCATCATCCCCGCCGGTTCGACCGTGCGCATCGTCACCACCGGCGGCGGCGGGTGGGGCGATCCGCTGCTGCGCGAAATCGACAAGGTGGTCTACGATGTCGAGTGCGGCCTCGTCTCTCCCGACAGCGCGAGGGACGAATATGGCGTCGTGC
>CAWHZA010000079.1:0-31301 GCA_963833665.1 uncultured Alphaproteobacteria bacterium
CTTGGTCTCGGACTGTTTTCGCTCAGCAGCACATAAGCGCTCGAATGCTTTCTCCTTTTCCTTGCGGTCGCGCTCGGCCTTCTTGTCAATTCGCTCCTGTTCGCGTTGCTTGCGCGCTTGCTCACGTCGAACCGCAAGTTCTTGCCGTCGGGCTGCAGTCTCTGCGTCCCGCGCCTTCTTCTCGCTGTCCTTGATGATCGCTACGATCAAGCCTTGCAGGGTGGCACGTGGTATGCGGAGTCGTTCAGCGCTCCGGTCGATCCACAGCCGCCACTCCGGGCGCTAGGCTGGCCAGGCGCGCCGCCTCGACCGTCACGCGTCTAGCATTTTCCTCAGGTGTGACTTCAACCCGCGGGAAATCGAGCACCTTCTCGTCACTGCTCATGAAAATCAACTAACCTCTTGAACTTTTCCGTCTTTGCTTGGCCGAAATCGCACAGGGTTGATTGATGTTCGCCGTCACTCGCGGATCGGCACGATCGCAAAAATGAACGATACGCTCGGGAAAAGCCTGCATTTCCATGCATCTGACAGTAGCGCAAGGGTCCACCTCTTGCCCGGCACGCTTAAGTTACGTACAATACGGAATAATGTACGTAATCTACGGACATGTCAATGGCCCCTAAAACCGAGCGTTTCGAAATGCGCCTAGAGACTACAATGATTGAGCGCGTCGACGCTTGGCGCCGGAAGCAAGAAGACTTGCCGTCGAGGGCGGAGGCCTTCAGGCGGCTCATTGAACTGGGGCTTTCGGCAAAGAAAACTGGCGCTAAGGTGAAAACCTAAGTCGCGCTGCGCGCGCATTGCGGGTACGTGCACTTGCTTGCACTGTAAACGACATCAGCAACGCCGGCTGAAAAAGCTTTTAATGGCATCAAATCGCGTACGCTGAGCGTGCTGCTACCCGCCTGGAGCGCGCGAGGCCCTCAAGGGCCGGAGACCCACGCCGTCGCCCCGAGCCGCCCCCGCAGCCAGCGTCTCGACCGATGTGGCACCAAGTCAGCGCCCTGCACGCACCAGCTCCGCTACGGCGCGCATTACAGTGCACTATGAAGCCCACGCTTGGATATTGGCTGGCTTCGCCGAACACCGGGGACTACAGGTTCCGTGTCTGTCAGCTCGCGATAATACTGTGCGATCCTGAGATAGCGATCGCGCTGATTGTGCTGGACGAAGATGCGCTTGGGATCCTGATATTGCGAGACCAGGCTCCCGTGCCGGCAGGGTCCCGTGCGGTAGCCACTGCGTGGTCGCGCAGGACAGCGAAGTACTCGCGGCGGCCGGAGGACAGCCTGAGCCAGCGCGCCAAGATGAACTCTGGCAATCTGCTCGGCTGGGCCGCGGCATCGCTACACCCGGCGCGGTCTCTGGAGCCCAAACGCTGTTGAACTGGTTGTGGTTGGCCTTGTGTACCCACAGCATGGCCTTGAACTTGCCGTCAGAGACCGTGGGGTTGGCCAGGTCCACGGCGTGGGCGCGCTCGTAGATGTGTAGCCCTCGAAGGTGAACACGTCAGCGTCCTGGCTGCCGTGAAGTTGCTGACCAACGCTGTCTGGACCGAACAGGCCCTTGACCAACCAAACAGTTGGCTCGCGCCCGAAAAATTGTCGATCGTGACCAAAGCCGTGCTCGCAACCTGCCATGGCGAGGGGGGCTATCTCGACGATCCAGCGCAGTGCCATTTCGATCCTTCGAAGTCTTGTTTGCAAGGTCAGAAAATCTAACGAGTGTCTTTCCAAGTCAGAAGCCGCCACTCTTCGGAAGATCTATTCAGGCGCCAAGGACGCCGATGGGAAGTCAATTTTCCAAGGATATCCGCCGGGGAGAGATTCCGGCCCTGCGACATGGGTTCTATGGATTACCGGCAGTGATCCGAAGCGGACGGCGGGAACGCTTTTGACCGGCTTCGGAACCGGCTATTTCGCCAACATGATCTTCGATAAGGCGGACTGGCGCATCGACGGTGAGACGATGTCGACAGGGTACTTCGGCGCCCGCGCGGCATCCGGAGACCGGGGAAGCGCCGGATCGATAAGGCTATAAATCGCAATAGCTGCGTGTTGCCCGTGCTGCGTTGCACCGAAGTCTCGCAGCAAATGGACGCTTCGGGGTCATCAACTGCCGCGCCCGTCACCGGCCTGTGCGGCAGCGAGACCTCCAACATCGGACACGAAGCGGACGGTCGTCGCGGCTGACACGGGCGGACGACTGACCCATGCACTGCAACAAAGTTAGTGGCGGCGCAGCGGCTCGGGCGGCGCGCCTGTGACCCGCCACATGCCGGGCAGACGCACCACCTCGCGCCATCCGCGATACACCGCGAGCGCCTGCAGGAGGACGCCGATGGCGCGCCAGACCCTGCCGCTGGCCGCGCAGCACGAACTGCCTCGCACCGTTGGTGGCTCTGAACCACAGCCTCCTCCAGCCCGCGGCCGGCGGCGATGTCCAGATCGAGGTCGAGCTTGTCGAGCCGCGGCGCCGCCCAGCCGGCTTCGGTGAGAACCTCGGATACGCGCCGCGGATCGGCGAAGGCGAACATTCCAGGGGCGTTGGGGACCGGTTTTGGACGCGGGGGCAGGTGGCGAGCGACCGCGTTCATGGGCACCTGCATCCACGGGTTTTCGTCAAGCTGCCGCCAGCACACGAATGCCATTCGCGCGCCAGTGTTGGCGGCGCGGCGCATGTGAGCGAAGGCCGCCACCGGGTCGCCGAAGAACATCAGGCCGAAAGCCGATGTCAGCAAATCGAATCCGGCCAGCGCAGCCGTCGCGGCGTCGGCCTGTTGCCAATCCACATTGGATATCCCGGCGGATGCCGCGCGTGCCTTCCCCTCAGCTAGCATCGGCCCGGAGATGTCCAGCGCTGCTACGCGGCCAACGGGACCGACGGCGCGCGCAAACTCCAGCGTCGTCGCGCCACAGCCGCAGCCGATGTCCAGTACCCGCTCGCCGAGGCGCGGCGCGGCGAAGGCGAGCAACGCCTCCGTCATCGGCGCCAAGGTGATGTCGGTGTGCTCCTGTCGCGCCACCCAGGTGTGGCCGCCCTGCCCGTTCCAGAAGGCAAGCTGGTCGGCGTTGATTTGCTCGGGGTCGGCCACCCCGTCCTTCTGTGCGGTTGACGCGGACGTTGCACTGTTCGAGGAACAGGCGGCAAGCTGCGCCGCGGCACCTCAACCGATTTGCAACCCCATTGCGGCTAGTCCCGTGACGTTTCCAGCCGGGCGAGCAGAAGCCGACAGCTTGGTCTGCTGATCGTGGTCGGTGCTTGCTTCGTCGTGCGCAAAGAAGGCCAACGCATCGGCCGCAATGCAAAACTGGTCGGGAGGTGCCGATCTCGGCCCGGCGGGTCATGATGTTCAAGCCTTCGAACACGCTCAAGCTCCGGATCAATTTCGGTCCGGAATGGCGGCAGAGGCGAGGGCAAGTGACCGGCGGCAGCCCTAGCCCGGCGAACCTTGGGCAATTTGACTGACTGGCGCACGGCCGGGGAGAGCAGATACCTCCTGCGCTGCCGAAGCGATATGTACAGTCGAAGTCGCCGTTGCGGTCGGGGTGACCCCCTTTGCGCCAAAACGAGCCCCAAGGCCGCAACGCCGAGGATCATCAACGCAGCAGCGATAATGACGACCAATGCATTTGACCGCTCTCTAAGCGCACAGGCGACCTTCCTGTACCAGTCTTTGATTTATCTTCGTCATGAGACGCATGGCACCCCGGCGCGATCGCCGCCAAGCAAGCTGCCAGATTTACTGCGAGCCCCCCGCGCTCCTGACGAGGCATTATAATAGCAGGTCCGTCAACCCTCCCGAAACTTCTTTTGAACAAGATCAACGCTGCAGCCGTCGTTGGTCACCGTTGACGGAGATCATGGAAGAGGCGGACGGCACGGCAACAGTCGCGCTGGCCGCCGCCGCGTACGGAGTTGCGCCGGGCCAGATCGCGTCTGGCAATTGCACGCGTTGGCCCGTTGTGATTCAATCTGCGAACATCCGCGAGACCCGTGTCTGGAGGCAACGACCAGTGGCCATAACCGCCTGTCCGGTCACGCCTTCCTTCGCCGCGGAAATCGGCGATGTCGACTTGTCTCGGCAAAATCGACCCGACCGATCTCGCGGCAATCGAGGATGCGTTCACGAAGTACGCTGTCTTGATCTTCCCCGATCAGCATCTCTCCCAGGACCAGCACCTCGATTTCGCCGGGCATTTCGGGCCGCTTGAAACCTCGATCGCCGTTTATCGGAAGGACGCACCGCTACGCGTGCGCCAGGAGTTTGCCGACGTTTCCAATCTCAATCACAACAATGAGGTGTGGGGAAAGGACACCAGGCAGCGCTTGTTCCAGTTAGGGAACCGGCTGTGGCACACCGATAGTTCGTTTAAACAGTTGCCGGCGCGTGCGTCGTTGCTGTATGCGCGGTGATTTCTTCGATCGGCGGGCATATGGAATTTGCCGACGAGCGGGGCGGCCTATGACGCGCTGCCTAAAGCAGCGAAGCGCGCCTCGACGGCCTTGTGGCAGAGCATTCGATCTTCAACTCGCGCGCGCCTTGGCTTCTCCAACTTCAGCGACGAGGAACGACGGGAAATGCCGCCGGTACCGCAGGTGGTCGTTCGCACCATCCCCAATTTGGCCGCAAATCGCTCTACCTCGCATCACACGCGGGCCGGATCTTCGGAATGTCCGAGCACGATGGCCGCGCACTGATCGACGAGCTCGTCGCGCACGCCACGCAACGTCAATTCGTTTACACGCATCGCTGGCGGGTCCACGACCTGGTCATTTGGGACAATCGGTGCACGATGCACCGGGGAACCGATTTCGACGACCTGCGCTGGAAGCGCGTATGCAGCGCGCCACCGTCTCCGACGTGGCCAACTCATGCGAGCAGGAGGGCATCACCATCGGAGCCGCGTAGCAACCTCAGCCACCGGTTGAGGCCGTTTCATTGCCTCGCCCACTGTTCGGGATAGAGCATCGTTGGGAACTAAACTAGCGGACGGCCGTCGTTCAGACACCCGCGAGCATGTCGGTGGGCAGGCCGATCTGGACGATGAGCCGAGAGCTCGTGTTAGTAGCTGGCCGCCCGTGCGACCGACCCGGTTGCGCCGTAAGCGCGGATCCGGGGTTGTCGTGTGGCCCAATCAGTGCCACGAGGATATCCAACTCGCGACCTCTAACACAGCGCGCGATGTGAGCGCGGGCCGACGGCAGAAACGGCGTTGATATTCGCGGAGAAGTGGCCGGGCGGTCGGACTCAGGAACTGAAGGATGGCTTGTGTGTTTCAAATGAACTGGAGAGATTTGGTTGATGGCTGGAGCCTCCGCCAAAGCTTTGCTTGACTGTAATATTTGTCGGTGGTTGCCTAGCTGGTCCTGACGCTCGAGATCCTCGGGCAATGGAACAGCAACGATCCCCGGCTATCACAATGGTTCCGCGGGCTCATGGGATCAGCTCAAACGTGCTCCGAAGTACAATCGGAACACAGACTGGGATTGGTCAGATCGCTCCAGGGACCGCCTGGCAGCTTGGACGAATGTGCCGTTTTGCGCCCTAGACCGAGGTGGGGTATCGCCAGTGAAAACGACGGGCGTGGATGGTATCAGTGGACCTTCGTGCGAAGGAGGTCGCTTCTCGGGCGTGTTGCAAACAGTCGGAGATCGATAGAACACGTCCAGTCCGCTAAGGTCGCTGGCGTGCTTCCGATCAAATTGAAGTTGTATTATACTACCTAAAAGAGTATAAGTTGTACATGAACTTTTGAGTTTTTATAATTCCCTAAACCCTTGCTTTCGCTTTAAAAAAATTTTCGCCAGCGCGTAAAACAAAATACTGCTCGGCCGCATTCTTCATCGTCGATGCGGCCTTCCTCGCGGCCAACTTGGCCAAGATCACCGACGGCGGATACGTGCCGTTGCTGCTCGCCGCCGCGGTCTACGGCGTGATGCTCGTCTGGCACATAGGCGCGCAGGCGGTCTCGGCGCGGCTCGAAGAGACCGTCGTGCCGATCGCGACCTTCATGGCGCGGATCGCCGAGGGTAGGATTTCGCGCGTACCAGGCAGCGCGGTGTTTCTCACACGGACCGAGCGCGACGCCCCGCCGGTGATGGTGTGGCACTTGAAGCACAATCGCGCCCTACACGAACGTCTCTTCGTCCTCACGGTCGTGACCGAGGCGGTGCCGTGGATCGAGGACGCCGCGCGGCTAGACGTCAAAGAGATTGCGCCCCGCTTCTGGCGCGCCACGGCCCGATACGGGTTCATGGAGCGGCCCGACATCCCGGTCTTGCTCCAGACGGCCCGCGCCGGCGGCTGCGGGATCGACCTGTCGGACGTGACCTATTACGTCGGGCACGAGACCATCGTGCCGAGCGATAGCGACAAAGGACTGCCGCGGTGGTTGGAGGCGCTTTTCGCGGCAATGCAGCGCAACTCCGTCCATGTCAGCGACTACTTCAAGCTACCGCGCGACTTGGTTGTCGAGATTGGCCGGGAAATCGCAATCTGAAGGTCAGGCGCGCCTCGATCCCAATCGATGGACCGAACCTCTTCGCCCTCGTAATCGGTATCGACGAGCACATCTTACGGCGGTAACGGCGTTACATATTTAATGAATTCTAGCTCGAAGCCGGCCGGCGGCCTCTTGGCAGCGCTGGGCAGGCAGGGTTCGATGCGCCTTACCCGGCGCTGCAACTCACGCGACGGAGGACGCTTACATTTGTCCCGCCGGTGAGAGACTCGCCTATCATTACGCTACCGAAGAGAATGGGTTGGTTCTGCGTCGATACTGGACCAATGCATGTCAAAGCTGCGCCATCAAAGTTCACTGTACCACTGGCAAAGAGCGACGGATCACGCGATGGGAGCATGAGCACGTTCTCGCAGCCGTTCAACGTCGGCTTGATGAACATCCCGAGAAGATGCGCCAGCGGCGCGAGACGGTCGAGCATCCCTTCGGCACCATCAAGGCTCGGATGGGCGCCACACACTTCTTGATGAAGACGCTGCCGCGCGTTGCCTCAGAGATGGCCCTGCACGTATTGGCCTACAATCTCACCCCGTGTGATGAACATCATGGGTATCCAGCCACTCACCGCGGCAATCGGGGCATAGTCAACCGACGCGCGCCCCTATCCCGGGGTCCCTAAATGCACACTTCTCGCGGAGCGTTTTGACACGACCAAGACCCACAACCGACATCAGTTTTTCAGAATGCTTCACTATTTTACCGCGTATTGATAGACTTTCACGCTAGCCGGCTCCAGAAGCAGAGAGTCCAGGGAGAGGGCCGATGAAGGCGCATATCGTCGGTGGCGGGTTTGGCGGACTGGCAGCGGCGGCGCTTCTCATCCGCAACGCCGGGATGTCCGGGGCGGACATCACAATCTACGATGCCGGCGAGGTGCTGGGCGGCGGGTTCTTTCTCGGCGGCAGCGCGAAGAGCGGCTACAACCTGCCGGGCTCCGTCTTTGACAAGGAATACCGCTGCACGTTCGATCTGCTCAAGTCGATCCCCTCCGCACGCAATCCCTCTATTTCCGTCACGGACGACTTCCTCACCTTCAATACAACCGAGCCGTACCACGACAGGGCGCACATCGTCGATCGCAACGGCCGCATCGTTCATGGGCCGCGTTTCGGCCTCAGCCTGGGCGACGGCCTTTGCCTCGCGCGGGTCGTGCTGACACCCGAAACGTTCCTGGACGGGCGGCGGATCGAGGAGTTCTTTTCCCAAGAGTTTTTTTCGACCGAATTCTGGTTGCTCTGGTCGACGATCATGGGGTCGCTGCCGCAGCACAGCGCGATCGAGTTTCGCCGCTACATGACCCGCTTCCTGTACTTGTTCGGGCACCTCTCCGATATGACGGGCGTGATGCGCACGCCACTCAACCAGCACGAAAACTTCATAGAACCGCTGGTCGGGTGGCTAGATCCACGCGGCGTGAACTTCCTCACCGGCGCTTACGTTAAAGACATCGGTTTCGCGCCGTCACGCGACCGCATCACCGTAGAGCGGCTCGACTATGAACGCGGCGGCGCCGCGACGTCGGTTACGGTCGCGCCGGAGGACATCGTGCTCGTCACCACCGGATCGCAGGCCGCCGACCTTTCCGCGGGGTCGATGACCGAGGTGCCGAGCCCGCGGCCGAGCGGACGGTCATGGGCGCTGTGGGAGCGCCTCGCGCAGGGGCGCACGGATTTCGGCAATCCCAGCGTTTTCTTCGGCCCGCCCCGGATCCCCGACTCGTTGTGGGTGACGTTCACGATCACCGACACAGGGACCGAATTCATCAACCAAATCGCCGCGCTGACCCAGAGCAAATCAGGACGCGGCGGGCTCGTGACTCTGAAGGACTTCGTCCTGGGTGCTGTCGCTGTCCGTATTCCACCAGCCGGAAATCGCCGATCAGCCGAAGGGCACGAGCGTCTGGTGGGGCTACGGTCTTTTTCCCGACCGCATCGGCGATTTCGTGAAGAAACGCATGGATCAATGCACCGGCGCGGAGATCCTGGAGGAGACGCTGAAGCAACTGCGGTTCGACAAGCAAATCGATGCGATCATGGCGTCATCGATTTGCGTGCCTTGCTACATGCCCTACGTCAACAACGTCTGGCTTCCCTGGAGCCGCGGCGACATGCCTCCGCCCGTTCCAGAGGGGGCGACCAATCTCGGACTTATCGGCCAGTACGTCGACATGCCCAAGGAAATAGCCTTCACCATCGAGTGCTCCGTGCGCTCGGCGTGGGAGGCGATTCGCATCCTGCTCAAGCGCGGCCCCGCGCCTCCGCCCGTTTATCAGGGCCAGTACGATCCGAAGGCGTTGTTCAACGCGCTGAAGGTGTTTGTGCGTCAGTGATCTGCGCCGCTGAACCCGGTCAGGGTTGTTCCCGGCATTACGACGGCGGCCTCACCGTCGCTAACGGGGCATTGCGGACATGGCTGGACCTGCAGGCTTGCCCTGCCCTGTCGCGATTGACCCGAAGCGGTCATCGCGGGTTTGGGCGGGACCCGCCCGCCCAAACGCGCTGGCAGGAATCTCGGGCCTATGATTGGATAAGGCCGGTGGCGACTGCAATAGGGCGGTGACTGCGTGACGGGTGGACGGCTAGAGCGGCGATTGGCAGCAGTTCTGGCAGCCGATGTTGCCGGTTATAGCCGCCTGATGGGCGCCGACGAGGTTGGCACGCTCTCGGCCTTGAAGGATATTCGGCGCGAGGTGATTGATCCCACCCTGGCTGAGCATAAAGGTCGTATCGTCAAGTCCACCGGCGATGGGATGTTGGTCGAATTTGCCAGTGCAGTAGACGCTGTCAGCTGCGCTATGACTGTTCAAAGCAAAATGGTGGAACGGGGAGACGCCGCACCAAGGATCTCCTTTCGTATCGGCATCAATGTTGGCGACATAATCGTTGAAGGTGGCGATATTTTCGGTGATGGGGTCAACGTTGCGGCGCGAATCGAGAACGAGTGCGAGCCGGGCGGGGTTTTTCTGTCTGGCAGCGCCTTTGAGCAGGTGCGCGGCAAGACAGAGTTCGCATTCGATGATCTTGGCGAAAGGTCATTGAAGAATATTGAGCGACCGGTGCGACTTTATGCTGTGCGCAGTCCGACAGCCGAACCTGTGTCTCTAGCCCAGACCTCGGTGAGGAGCGGCACCGTATTTTCTCTGCCTGACAAACCTTCGATTGCCGTTCTGCCTTTTCAGAACATGTCGGGCGATTCCGAGCAAGAGTATTTTGCGGACGGCATCGTTGAAGACATCATAACTGCGTTGTCGCGTTTCAAATCGCTCTTCGTCATCGCCCGGAATTCGAGCTTCACCTACAAGGGCAAGCGGATGGACATCAGGCAGGTGGGGCGAGAGCTGGGAGTACGTTACATACTGGAGGGCAGCGTCCGAAAAGCAGGAGGGCGAGTTCGTGTCGCAAGTCAGCTCATCGATGCGGTTACAGGCACTCATCTTTGGGCCGATAGGTTCGATAGTGCTATGGAAGATGTGTTTGAGCTGCAAGACCAATTAACATCGAGTGTCGTAGCTCAGCTCTTTTCCCGCGTGCAGCTAGCCGAACAGGAGCGATCTTTCCTCAAGCCAACCGCCAATTTGGACGCCTACGACTACTATCTTCGTGGTACAGCAAGTCTTTGGGGGTGGAACAAGGAGGCCGTTGAAAAGGCTGAGGCGCACTTCTCGAAGGCAATTGAGCTAGACCAAAGTTTCGCGCTCGCCCATGCGTATCTCGCCGGTGTATTCAATTTCCGCAAGCAAAGCGGATGGATGATCGACTTTGCGGCTGAGAGCGATAGAGCTGTTCGCCACGCGAGGCGTGCGGTCGAGCTAGGGAGGGAGGACGCCGTAGCTTTAGCTATTGGCGGGTTTACTCTTGCTTACGTCGGTGAACAGTTGGACTTTGGTGCCGACTGTATTGCTCGCGGTCTTTCGTTGAACGACAATTTCGCGCTTGGTTGGCACCTCAGCGGCTGGGTAAACATTTACCTAGCCAATCATCGTATCGCTCTCGAACATCTTGCGCGAGCGGAGCGGCTTAGCCCACGCGATCCGATAATTTTACATAACCGGATGGGGGCCGCCTTGGCGCACTTGCTGGCGGGAGATTTTGATGAAGCAACACGTCTGGCAGAGCTAATTACTTCAGCCGCGCCGAATTTTGCCCCCGCTTGGCGGGTGATTGCCGTAGGCTATGCTTTAGCTGGACACAAGGACCGCGCAATTGCTGCGGGAAAAAAGCTATTAGCTCTCAATCCGGCGACACGTGTCTCGGCCCTCCTCCGTTTAATCACGTTCCGGAGATTAGAAGATCGGGAGCGCTGGAGGGAAGGACTTCTTCAAGCGGGCTTGCCCGAATAAGCCGCCCTCTACCAAACGAGGCCAGCACGCGGGGTGGACCTAGTCTAGTAAACTGCCGACATTGCATTTTTCCTTTGAGACGTGGAGTTCTGGTGGTTGCCGTTTTGGTCAGTATTTGGAGTGTGGACAGCGGACCATGAGACCACTATGATCGCTCACAACCGCCGTCGATTGAAAACAGGTCCTTGATTATGTCTGCGTATCTTGTTGTTCAATCCACTATTTCGAACGAACCCCAATATCAGAAGTATCGCGAGGCGGTCGTCCCGTTCATCGCCAAGTTCGGTGGCAAACTCACGGCGAGAGGCGCAAAGGTAGAGGTGCTCGAAGGCGAGCATGATACGCGACCCGTTGTTATGTTCGAATTTCCCACGATGGAGGCCATCCGCGCATTCTGGAATTCTCCAGACTATGTACCGATCAAGAAGTTGCGCGAGGGTGTCGCTACTCTGACTGTTTGGGCGTTCCCTGGGGTTTGAACGCAGCGTACCCATATTTACACCGTGTGCGCCGGATCGATTTCGGCTAATAGAGAAACATGCGCGCATTGAAGGAGTCGAATGTCTTGGGACGTCGGCTCCTGGCCCACCGCGTCAGATGTTGCGGTGCAAGCGAATGTCGGCTTACAGGTGAACTGCGGAAGTGGTTCACTTGTGCTCGAAACGTTGAAGATGCCGAGTAGACCCGGGGAGTTGCACCCCGAGTCCCTCACAGATCCGGACGTGATACTCTCGCATCATCCGGCTCGTGCCACCATGCGAAGGCTGCCGCCTTCCATTGATGATCAGGTTCCTCCCGCTGCCGGTTGAGCCGACACCAGTTGACCCGATCCAACGTTGGTGACCCACCCCCTTCGCTCCACGGGCATTACCCCGCTTCATAGCTACTACGAGGCAGTGCGCCCCTAGCCGGCGCATCGGTACTTTCGGCCTTGCGGTTGTAACCGCTTGTGCCTTTTCCCTTGGCATCGCCGTGTAGGTTCTCACGTTCCCTACGAGAGCCAGATTGAGCTTCGCGCCGTCTATATGCCGGATGCCGCGTGGGCAGTCTCAGGACATCCCCCACGCTGATCCCGGAAGAAGGGTCAGCCCCCGGTTTTGACATCGTCTAAGCAGCTTTCGACACTTCACCGACGGTTCACTTGCGTTCGCCTCTCTCAATCATGCCTGCCGGAATCTTGTTTCGGCTTTTCCGCAACGCTCACCACCAAGGCTTTTGACCACAGCAGCTTGCGGTGGCTTGAGATCAACACCTGATTGTCGACCTCGAAGGGCCCACCTTCATCTCTCGTAGAGTTACGCACCGCCGTGTGGACCGGCGTTACTCGTGACACAAGACCCATCTCGGCCATCGGCGGCCAAATTTGCTGTGATGCAGAATGCCGCCTCATTCAGCGATGTGATAGGGTGTGATCCTGGAATGAGGGAGGCCTATGAGTCGGCGCGAATGCATCACGCTCATCGGAAGTGCGGCGGCAGTGTCGTTGCTTCTGGTGCGTGTCGCGCGAGCGCAGGAGCCTGGACGCATCTACAGACTCGGCGTGATATCGGGCGCTGCCCGTCAGGCACCACGGATCGTAGCGTTTTTTGACGAACTCAAGGGGTTGGGCTTCGTTGAGGGGCACAATTTGCAGATCGTTGCCGGTGGCTTTGGTCTTCGGGAGGATCAGCTTACGGCAGTCGCGGCGACGGTGGCCAAGTCCGCCCCGGACGTTATCCTTTGCCTCCAGGATCAGGCGGTACGGGCAATGCAAGAAGCGACCCACACGGTTCCCATCGTCGGCCTGACCCGCGCGGATATGGTCGCCGCGGGTTTCGTGCGCTCGCTCGCCCGTCCTGGCGGCAATACCACCGGCGTCAGCCTTCTCGCGCCCGAACTCAATGGCAAGCGGCAGGAAATCCTCATGGAGGCCGTGCCCGGCGCGCGGCGTGTCGCGGTCCTGGCGGACCCGCTCATCACCGAACCGGCGCACCTCCAGGCACTTCAGAACGCCGCCCGTGCGCGCGGTGTCGAGGTCGCAGTCTTTACAGCCGGAGCGCCCGAACAGATCGCGCCAACGATGGACAAAGCCAAGGAATGGGGGGGCACTGCGCTTAACGTGCTATCGGCGCCACTGTTCTCCATCAATCGCCGGCTCGTCATCGAGCAGGCCGCTGCCCTGGGTCTGCCCGCGATTTATGAATGGGCCGAAATGGCAGACGAGGGTGGTCTGATCGCATACGGCGCGCGTCTTACACTGATCTATGGGCAGATGGCGCGTCTGATCGTCAAGGTCCTCCGCGGCATCAAGCCAGAAGACCTCCCGGTCGAGCAGCCGACCAAGTTCGAGCTCGTCG
The DNA here is from genome assembly GCA_963833665.1 of uncultured Alphaproteobacteria bacterium. Taxonomy (GTDB): domain Bacteria; phylum Pseudomonadota; class Alphaproteobacteria; order Rhizobiales; family Xanthobacteraceae; genus BOG-931. The sequence continues at coordinate 13,203 of CAWHZA010000079.1, forward strand.
TCAACCTAAAAACCGCCAAGGCGCTCGGGCTGACCATCCCCAAATCCTTACTCGCCCGCGCCGACAAGGTGATCGAATAAAGGGACTGTTTGCTGCACCGCATGAGTCTGGTTGTGGCCCTTTTCGACATTCGCCGTGGTGCAGCGATACGTCCGGAGTCAGGGGCTAAGCCGACATTGAGCGGACATTGTTGATCTGGCGCTGTTGACCCACAACAGACATGCGGCAGCCCCGCCGCTCGTCATCGAGTCTGCCTTGAAGCAGCGACCGTTTCGCTTCGCACGCAGATAACCTTAACCCGGTCGTTTGGGCCAAGGTCCTGTCCAAACGAGGTTTGAGCAAGGTAGGCCTGCGCGTGCATGAAGCACGTGGACGGATTTCCAAACTCAGCCGGCACGCGCATTACGGCAGTCGCACTGTCGGGGGTGCATTCCCCAAGATCGGGCGTAACTGTAACCGAGCACATGAGAACTAGAGCGGTCAGCACAGTGAGCTTCTCTAGCGCCTAGAGAAGCTAACTGTTTCATTTGTTGCCAGCTCCTCGGTTGGTCTTGGGCGCGCCGTCAAGACCGCCACCTGATGTGGAGAAGCCGGCATACCGTTTAACGAGGGTGTCGGGACAGGCGACCGCTCTTGAACACCAGCCGATCCCAAAATCGCAATTTGGTGCGACGTGATCGGAAAGCCCATCAGTTCATAGCTGGGAAGCTCGGCTGCTGCTGCACCAGCTATATTCAACGCGGTTGCGAAGGCTGCAATAGATGGCAGATGATTCATTGTTGCCCTCCTCGGCGAGGTGTGTCGACTGGAGCGGCTACCCAAGGCTCCGGAAAACTGAGCCACACCTGCGATCCGTTAGCGTTCTGGACGCTAAACCGATGTCGGTCATGTCAACGCCCCACAATGCGTCGGAAGCATAAAAGCAAGGGTTTTGCGTAGGCGCTGTCGAGGGGATCGGTCACGTTGACCCCGGCATTTGCCCGCCGATGGGCTCGACACTCGATCCGTGGATTCGCGTCGTCATCCGATACATCGACAGCCGACCAGCGCGGCTACAGGAAGACTTCTTTAAGTTGGCGCAAGAAGCGCCTCGGAATGCGCGCATCGGCGACCGGACCCGCATGCGAAGGACTGCGCGACCGTTCCTATGCGAATCTGCGACGTGCGGGCCGTGAGCCGACTTAGCATCCGCTCGACGCAGGCCGCCAGCATTCCGATGCTGCCCCGTCGAGCCGCCTGCCGCATGTCGGGAGAACGGACAAACCGTCAAACGGGCGGGCCGCTATTCGGGACCGCCCCACAAAGCAACCGCTACGGCGCTTCAGTGCGAATTGAAGAACGGAAACGCCCTCGGCTCCGGACGCCAGTAGTAGGGCTGTCCGTAGTCTGATCGGTAGCGATCCTCATAAGTAGGCGTCTGCCATTCCGCATAAGGCTGCGGTGACGGCGCAGGTCTCCTCGCGAGGGCAGGACTGCCTCCAGAGACGACGATGGTCGTTGCTCCCAGACCTTCGCTTTTCACTAGTTCGAACAGGGCTGCGGCATTGGCGGGGTGCAGGCGGATGCAACCATGTGAGGCAGGTCCGCCAAGCCTGTTGATCTCGTAGCTGCCGTGAATGGCATACCCGCCGTGAAAGAATATCGAGTGAGGCATTGGCGAATTGTAATACAGCTTCGAAAACCACGAGGCTGCCAAACGCTGCGGATGGTAGGTGCCGCTAGGCGTCCCGTATCCCGCCCGACCAGTCGACACCGCGAAGCGGTAGCGTGGCACCCCATCGACCGAGACGGACATCTGCTGCGTACTCTTGTCGACCGAAATTAGAACGTGGGCCGATGCGGGCAATGCGGCGGCAATCGTCAGCGTGGAGAGGGAAAGAGCGCTGGCTAACCAAATGGAGACTCTGAAGGGGGCCATCTCACTTCCTATTTTTTCCGACGACGACGGAAAACGCACCACAAGACGCGCGTTAGTGTTCTACCATAGCAATCGTGCGCCGCGAGCACGCTGCTGCCTGCCTTCGGCAGTGGGTTTGTCTGCGGTAGTCCACTCCCCACATACGCCTTATGTGCGGAAGGGTCATCCAGAGCAGCGCGCCGATACGCTACGCGATCGTGGACGGGATGAACGTCCGCGATAGCCGCATCCACAACTATCCGCCGCGATGGAACGGCGCGCCCAGCCAGGACCTGCTGGTGATCCGGCGCAACCACAAGACCTGTGAGGTTTCACTCGATCCACTGCGCTGGGGCCTTATCCCGTATTGGTGCGAAGACCCGAAGGGCGGGCGCAAGTCGATCAACGCGAAATGCGAGACCGTCAGGACCCTACCTTCGTTCCGGGAGGCTTATCGTAAGCGGCGGTGCATCCTGCCGGTGGACGGCTTCTTCGAATGGAAGGCGATCAAAGGCCAGAAGGCCAAACAGCCCTATGCCATCGCCATGAAGGACGGGAGCCCGTTTGGGATCGGAGGTTTGTGGGAAAACTGGCGCGACCCGACATCAGGCGAGTGGGTGCGCACCTTCGCGATCATCACGACGGACGCCAACGAACTGGTCGCCGAGATTCACGACCGCATGCCTCTGATCCTCGCGCCTACCGACTACGCCCGGTGGCTAAGCGAAGAGCCCGATCCCGGTGACCTGATGAGGCCGTTCCCCGCCGAACCCATGCGGATGTGGCCGATCTCTACGCGCGTCAACAAGCCCGAGAATGACGACCCCTCGATCATTGAGCCGATAGCATCAGGCGTCGCAACTGCGTAGCGAGAGGTCTACGGCGTCAGGTAATGGGTAGCCGGAAACTCAAGGTCGTCGTTGTGCCCGCAATGCCCCGCACCGACAAACCGAGTGCTTTCAAACAAGTAGCGTCAGGAGCCCGCACAACGCAAAACTGCCGAGCAACACCGACCAATCCGAAGGTGTCAGCCCAAACAGCCTGCCCTCGCTCATCACACAACTGATCATGGGTCTTCCCGTTGTGAAACCGTGCGCAGCATAATGCCTAACTGCAATCCCTACTGTAGCGCTAAGGTGACAGTACTGATGATTCGTTGATGCTCTGCAAACAAACCACAAAGAGTCAGGCCTCGCTTCAGTCAGTTAATTTGCAAGCGTGATATTTTTGTCGCATTGCTTGCTCTTTCAGATCAAATACCACGAGGGCAAATGCATCGGAGGCGGAGGTTGAAAGCGTTAGTGTGGTACGACACGTTGAATACCTGATCGAACATTCTTGGGTTTGTTTGGCCAGTAAAAGAGCGCCCACGGTTTTGTGGCTAAAGGGTCACATTCGGCAACTTTTCTAGTGGGCAAGCAAATTAAGGCATCCGACGCCATAAAAAAGAACCCCAGGCAGTGTACGCGCCTGGGGTTTCGAGTGAGTCGTTGCCTCAACTTAGGCTTCTGAGCAGGGCGGCAGGGGTGTCGGGGGATGGGCTTGCCGCCCTGTCGGCCTATTGCGTTTCACGTAGGACTGCTTCCCCTCAAGCACAAGTTACGCATCGGTAAGGCCGCGATCTGAAGCGTCGTGGGCGAACCTATTCTTTCGTTTCAATGCGTCTGGGCTGCCGCCCGCCCTCCCAACAGAGCTAACGCAGAGCGCACCGTGGGCCTCGGCTCAGTCAGGGCGAGGCATGACATGTGCCACATCCAGAACCACCCCAATCCCGCAACTGCCCAATCTGTCGTTAAGTTTTTTAAGATTTTGCCACGGTAATGCAGGAGAGAACGGGGTCGCAAGCCGCAGTTGGGCGAAGTGCCTGCTCGAAAATCACCACTTACACGGATGAAAAGCTTGGTGCGAAGGGCGGATCGATCCGTTCGGACCTTTCTTCGATTTGTGGCCGTGGTTGCCGCGCTTGTTGCCGTGGTTGTCTATTGGAATTTTGGCACATTTTCACCTTGTAACGTACTCCGTGAAGCAATCCGACAACGTGGCGATTTAGTCGCAATCTTCCCGGATGGCGTCATTGATTTCGCCTTTGAAGCACAATTCGGCGAAATGTCGGCAAAGCGTTGCTTTGCCGTGTTGCTCGAAGCCGTTACCTCGCCGGTGCCGACCACCGGGCAAGCGTCCCAACTGTCGACGCAACCGTTCGCGCCCCGACAAGGAGAACAAAGGTCGTCGCCGAGCGTTCCTAGGTCAGCTCCGTTCGCCCTTCGAGCACAGCCGCCATCGATCCCATGGTAGAGGGAAATGCAACCGCTTTTTAGTTTAGAGGCCGTTTCGAAATTCGTTGTCAGGTCTGCAGCTCGTCGAGCAGCGCCTTCGCCTCTTTCAGATCGAGCGTATCGAAGCCTTCGGTGAACTAGGCGTGGACTGGAATGAGGATCGCGGGCCTCCATGGGTACAGCTTGCACGATGGCTGGGCTACTACGCCAACTCGCATTCGATTATCCGGCGCTAAAAAACGGCGGGCTGCGCATTTGGCGTGCCACAAAATGATAACGGGCGAACTTGCGCCCGCCCGTCTCATTCCCAGTGCTGCTACCCCTCGCCGGGAACCCAGATCAAATCGGCCTATGATGCATCGCCGGGTAGCGGCTTCGACATCCAGTCCGATCTGCTCTCGGTGATCCCTCACGTCCAGCAGAACTGTCCATGAGCGATCTGAAGCCAAGATACCGCGCGGTCAGTGAGAGGCAAGCAAAATGAGGAGTTCGCAATCATTGGGGATAAGGTTGGGGACAAATAGGCATTCGTGCTCAACCCGATGCTCAGGTCTCAGAGATGATCCAAGTGGCCGCCCCTTGCACAGATGAGGGTTTGCCGACTTACGACTCCCGCCCCCCAACATCGGTCGTGTACTTTTCGTACTCGTCTCGGGAGATCAGACCGCCTTCGCGTTCGACACGAGCGCGATCCTTCGCCGACAAGAAGATCTGTACGTCATCAACGCGCTTCCACGGCGCAAGCGGTGTTTCGGATGTCGAACGCGGTACGAACGCGGACGTTTGAACCTTCTCGCAGCGGTGCACGTAGCGCGGGCAATTACGAAAAATTTCGCTGACAGCCACCCTAACTACCAACTGCGCCTCGTCGTATTCTCGCAGCAGCGGATCGTTGTCATCGACGCTTGCGGTGCCCTGAACGCGCAGTCGGTGTGGCTTTTCGAAATCGACGAACAGCATGCCCACTTGGGGGTTCCCGAGCAAGTTACCCATCGAGTAGAACATGCCGTTGCCGTCATAGCAGGGAAACGCGAGGGTCTTGCTGCCGAGGACGCGAACGAATCCTGGATCGCCGCCCTTGTAGGAGACAGTAGGTCGTCCCTGGTGATCTATGGTTGACAGAAAGAACATGTCGCGGCTTTCGATGAAAGCCTTGTGTTCTTGCGGAATTTCCGTCAGCACCACGCGCGTTTCAACATTGTCAGCAAGCCGCCGCGTGTCGAAGCGATCCTGCAATGAACGATGGACAGGTCCATACAATCGGCTCATGTGACACCTTTTCTAACTGTGAGGAACAGGAGATGATGCGCCGAGAGAATTGCGACATGACTGCAAACTGCGGGGTTGAGGTCACCTCACGAGACTACAACATAACAGGCTTACGACCTAGTCACCGAGCCGCCAGCTCATCGAGCAGCACCTTGGCATCTTTCAGATCGCGCGTGTCGAAGCTTTCTGTGAACCAGCCGTAGACTGGAGCAAGGAGATCGCGGGCCTCGTCGCGCTTGCCCTGATCGCGCCAGAGCCGCGCCATGCTCGTTGCGGCGCGCAGCTCCAAAGACTTTGCCTGCTGCTGGCGTGCGACGGCTAGCGCGCGCTTAAAATATGCTTCCGCCTTCGCCGGGTCCAATTCGGGGGACCTGCGAGTAATTTCACCGGCAGTTCGATGAACCTCCGCTTCGCACCACAGCTCTCCGGTCGTTTCAATCGCTTTCGCGGCTTCGCTGATGGTGTACCAAGCAGCATCGAATTGGGTGAGGTCCGCATAAGCTGCGGCCAAGCACGATAAGTAAAATGGCCGCCACATTGCAGTGCCCGTAGAAGCCAACATAGCCAACCCCGAGGTCATGATCTGTACGGCATCCGAGGGTTTGCCGGTTAAGGCCGAAACAGCGCCTAGCGTTGCCGTCCCGAACGCCACCCAAAATGGACTGCCTTTTTCATTCGCCAACGCTATGACTTCGGCAGCTTCCGCTTCAGCCGCCTCGTATTTTTGGGCGTGGGTATGGAACAACGCGGCATGACCGAGAGCGTACATCAACGTGGTGGCGTCGCCTATTTCGCGTGCGTCGCGGATCGCTTGGTTGATCACCGCGAGAGCAGCGTCGGCATGACCGAGAAACCACCAGGACAACGACAGATAACTCGACGCCGCTACGTGAACGTCTTGACCAAATTGCCTCGCCAAGGGCCCGTGTTCCGCCCGACTGTAAAGAGCAATCGCGCGATCTAAATGTGTTCGCGCTTCCATGAACTTCCCCACATAGGTCAAGGAAACGCCCTTAAGGCGATGGCCGACCATGAGCGGCACCGTCCCCCCTTGTTTTTCCGCGAGCGCCAGAAACTGAGAGGACAGCTCACGCACAACGTCACCGTTGAATGCCACTAGGTTCGCGACCCAGAAGCCGTAGAGGACCGAGAACACGAGGAGTGGGTCTTCGGGAGACTCGCCGAGCGCCTCGGCTTCTTCGATCAGCAGGCGCGCCCGCTCTGCGGCCATCTTGGTTTCCAGCGCGGCGGCCCCCTTGACGTGATAGAGCGGAGTTATGAGCGCCACGTTGAAGTTGATCGCTTGGCGACGTAACGCGGGTGTCGCGGGCAATGTTGCGATCAATGCAAGCGCCCGCGTCAGCTGTTCTATGCCCTCGACCAACGCCGAGCGCTGAAGGGAGCGTTGTCCGGCCTTGCCCCACCATTCGATGGCCGATTCGGTCATTCCTGCTTGCGTGAAGTGATGCGCTAATAGTTCCGGCTCTGCCGCAGCGGCGACGGTGACATTGTCGCGTAGCGCCTCGGCGATCCGGCGATGCAAAAGCTGCCGCCGACTCTTCAGCAAATTCTCGTAGGCAGCGTCCTGAATGAGCGCGTGTTTAAAACGGTAGTCGGAACTGGGCGGTAAACCCTGTACCAGCAGGATGTCCGCCTCAGCGAGCCGCTCAAGCGCCATCTGTAGTGGCGTGTCCTCGTTCCCTGCCACGGCGCGCAGCAGCGTGTAGGAAAAGTCGCGCCCAATGACAGCAGCGATCTGCGCCACTTCTCGTGCTGAACCGAGGCGATCGAGCCGCGCGGTCAGCGACTGTTGCAGCGTCGGGGGGATGGCTTGTATGCCGCCCTGTTCGCCGCGCTCCAGTAGAAGCCGCGTCAATTCCTCGACGAACAGCGGCACTCCGCCAGTGCGTTCGGTCACGCCCTCGACCACCTCTTTTGGCAGCGCATGTCGAGCAGCAAGCCCGCTAACCATGTCCCGCACCTGCTTGCGGTCGAGCGGCACTAGCGAAATTGTCCCATGATGCGAGCGCGCTCCCCAGGGCTGCCGGAACTCCGGTCGCGCGGTGATGAGAACCAACAACGGAGCCAGCGCGCCACGTTCGGCGATGCCGCGCAGAAGGTCGAGCGTGGTCGGATCGGCCCAGTGCATATCTTCTAGCGCAAGCACCACCGGCTGAACCCGCGCACCGGCCATCACCCATGCGATCAGCGCCGCCAGTTGTCGGCGGCGCAGTTCCTCAGGCGTCGAGGTCGGCGTGCGTTCCTCTGGCAGCGGTATGTCAAGGAGTGGGGCGAGTAACGGGACGTTCTCCGCTGGGTCCAACTTGATCTGCGTCAAGGAATTTTCGAGGTCTGCGAGACGCTGCACAGCTGGCACGTCAGCGCCCCCAAACCGTTGGCGGCCCCATTCAGTGACCGGATGTAGCGGCGTGTTTTGCAAAAGCTGCGAGCAGGCCCACTCGACCCAAGTGTGTGGAGTATCCCGGAGGCGGAGGTGAAATTCCTCGATCAGCCGCGACTTGCCGAGCCCAGGCTCACCGACAACCAGCACCAGTTGTCCGTCGCCCGCTCGCGCCCGTTCCCAGCGCCGCATCAGCATGGCAATTTCTTCGTCGCGACCGACCAGTGGGGTGAGGTGGCGCTGCCCCGCACGGCGTCCGCCGCCGCTCGCCCGCACGATCCGGAACAGCGTCACCGGCTCCGGAACGCCTTTGAGTTCATGACTGCCGCGCTCCTCGGCGACGAACAGGCCTGCGACTTGGCGCTGCACTCGCGCCGTGACCACGACCGAACCCGGCTCAGCTAAGGCCTGGGCTCGCGCGGCGATGTTGGGCACCTCCCCGAATATCTCACCCGTCGCGTCGATCACCACCGGCCCAGTGTCGATAGCGACGCGCGCCGCGAGCGCCGGTTTGCCGGTGCCAGTGTTCTTGCGGTTCAATTCTATGAGCGCCTGCTGTATCGCGAGTGCCGCCCGCACTGCACGCTCGGCATCATTCTCCTGCGACATCGGATAGCCGAACAAGGCCATCAGCCCGTCGCCAAGCTTCTTGGCCACCTTGCCGCCCATCTCTGTCACTGCCGCCGTAGCCGCATCGAGATAAGCGCCAACCAAGTCCCGCCACTCTTCAGCATCGAGCTGCGACGCTATGCCGGTCGAATCCACCAGATCGCAGAACATCACCGTGATGTGCCGACGCTCGCCGGTGGGCACGGCAGTCGTCACCGCAATCGGCTGCACGGACGCCGCAGGTGCGGACGCAACAGCGGGCGGCGCGCTGTCGAGGTTGGCTATCGCGCGCAGCATCTTGCGCCGATCACCGAGAACAACGCCTAGTTTCTCCAGGTCCTGATCGGTAAGGTCGGGAAGGACCGAGAGGTCAATGCGGTTTTCAGCAAAGCGCTGCGCGTACTCGGACATGCCGAGTTTTTCTAGCCACTCCGCAATTTGCTGCATCGCGGCCCTTCTCGCTATGCGCCGCGTTCGATCCGCATATCTATTTCGCTGCGGAGTGTCCCGAAGTCGATGGGTTTGGTAAGCAGCGCCTCAGCGCCGTTCTCCAACGCCTTGCGTTTCGTCTCAGCATCGCCGTAGGCAGTGATCATGATGATAGGGACGTCAGGTCGCGCAGCCCTCGCTTTGGGTAGCAGCTCAAGCCCGCTCATTCCCGGCATGTTGATGTCGGAAAGGATCAGGATGAGCGAACGGTCGCCTGCATCACTGATGCGATGGAGTGCGGCGGGTGCGGACTGGGAAAACTCCATAGTGAACCGGCCAGCGCGAAGGTCGCGGCGGAATTGCTGGCGAAACAGCACTTCGACATCAGGCTCATCATCGACCACGAGTATGAGCAGGTTCACGCGCGTTCTCCTGACTTGATGAGGGACGCCCCGGCACGCGGCAGAACGACCCTGAACTCGGTGAACTCACCGGGCTGCGTATCGACCTCTATAGACCCACCGTGTTGCTTGACGATGATGTCGTGACTGATAGACAGGCCTAGCCCAGTCCCTTCACCAGCAGGTTTGGTCGTAAAGAACGGGTTGAACATCTTCTCCTTCACCTCGGGGGGAATGCCGGTGCCGTTGTCGCGGATTCTTATTTCGACCCGGTCGCCAAGGTTCTTGGTCGCGGCAGCCAGCCGGGGCTCGTAATCGCCCCCATTGGCTTCCACTTTGCGCTTGGTCGCCGCATAGAAGCCATTTGAGATCAGGTTGAGCAGCACCCGCGTGATCTCCTGCGGGAACAGATCGACTTCGCCAGCAGCCGGGTCGAAGGACCGCTCCAGGGTGATATTGAACCCCTGCTTCTCGGCACGCGCCCCGTGATAAGCGAGAGTGAGGCTCTCCTCGACCAGGGCGTTGATATCGACTGGCCGGTGCTCTCCAGAGCCCTGTCGGGAATGCAGCAGCATGTTCTTGACGATCGCGTCGGCGCGCTTGCCATGCTGCACGACCTTATCGAGATTGCCACGCAACGTATCGGTCAGCTCGTTAATCTCGGTGCGCGCCTTATGGTCGATCGATATACCGCTCAGGACGTCTTGCAACTCATCGATCAGTTCGGTGGAGACCCCAGAAAAATTGTTGACGAAATTGAGCGGGTTCTTGATCTCATGCGCGATGCCTGCGGTCAGTTGGCCGAGCGACGCCAACTTCTCGGTTTGGACAAGGCGGTCTTGAGCAGTGCGCAAGTCCTCCAACGAGGCTGCGATGTTTTGGAACAGGCGCGCGTTCTCGATTGCTACGGCAGATTGCGCCGCCAAAAGTCTTGATCAAGTCGACAGTGTTCTGGGGAAAGGCACCCGGTGTCTTACGACGGACCACCAGCATGCCGACGACATCTTCCCCACGCAGCAGTGGCGCGACCAATCGTGCGCGGTAACCGGCGTGCAGGGTGATCTCATTGAGGTCGGAGGATGCCTCCTCCTTCAAGTCGGCGACCTGGATCGCGTCGCGCTGCGCGAATACCAGTGCGACGTTCGGTTCGTCCAAGCCGATGTGCTGACGAGTCAGCGCTTGAATCAACTCCTGACCCATACCGTAGGTGGCGCGCAGGTGAAATTCGCGATGCTCATCATCGAAGACATAGATCGCACCGGCCTCAGTGCCCGACAGCTGTACGGCCTTGGCAACGATGGTAGTGAGCACGGTCTCCAGATCAAGGGTCGAGTTCACCGCCTGGGACACTTCACCAAGCGCCCGCAGCTCGTCGACCGAGCGGCCAAGATCGTCGGTGCGCAGTCGTAGCGCGTCCAATAGGCGAACGTTCTCGATTGCGATGGCTGCCTGGTCGGCGAAAGTCTCGACCAAGGCGATCTGCTTAGCCGTGAAGGGCTTCACCTCCAGGCGATAGATCATGATGACGCCCAACAGGTCATCACCTTTGAGTATCGGTACACCGAGAATTGTCCGAATTGCCTCAACGTCTTTCGCCCCATACGAGTATTCTGGATCAGCTAGGACATCGAGAATATAGATCGTTCGGCGTTCGAGCGCGGCGCGGGCAGAACCGCTGTGCTGGCCGGGGCGGATCGGGTTTTGCTCTACCCACGCTCTGAATTCCGGTGGGGCATTAAACGTCGCCGCCACCCGCAGTACCTCGCCGTCGAAACGAAATATAAAAGCCCTGTCCGCCCCACACAGTCTGGCCGAACTCTCGACGACCGTTTCAAATACCGCCTGAAGATCGAACGCCGAGCGGCTAATGACCTCGAGCACGTCGGCGGTGGCGGTCTGTTGCTGCAGCGACTCGCGCAGTTCGTTGAGCAACCGCGTGTTCTCGATGGCGATGACGGCCTGCGCGGCGAAGGTCTCTATAAGGGCGATCTGTTTCTCGGTAAAAGGCTTGATCTCCAATCTGTAGATAGTGATAGTCCCCACTAGGTCGTTGCCTTTGAGCATCGGGACCGAGAGTATTGTTCGGATCGGATCCACATCACGCATCGCGTACGCATAGTCAGGATCAGCTTGAACGTCTGGAACGTGTACCGTTCGCCGCTCAAGGGCCGCGCGCGCCGAGATGCTGTGGCTGCCAGGAACGACCGGGTTTCGATCTACAAACTCTCTGATTGCGAGACCGACATTGTAGTACCCCACGGCCCGCAGGAACTCGCCGTCGAACCGGAAGATGAACGCCCTCTCGGCTTCGCAGAGCCTCACACCATTCTCAGCAATCGCGTCGAACACGGGCTGCAGGTCGAAGACGGAACGGCTGATAACCTTTAACACTTCGCTCGTCGCCGTCTGCTGCTCAAGCGATTCCGTCAGCTCCCGCGAGCGCTCCCGCTCTGTCTCGAACAGCCGTGCGTTTTCGATTGCGATCGCTGCCTGATCAGCGAAGGTCTCAACCAAAGCGATCTGCCTGTCGGTGAACGGTCTGACCTCCAGGTGATAGATCAGCAGGACACCCAGCAACTCTTCGCCTTTGAGTATTGGCACCCCGAGTATCGTCCGGTATGGCTCGACAGCTTTCGCCCCATACGTATATTTCGGATCAGCCAGGACATCCGGAATGTGGATCGTTCGACGCTCAAGCGCGGCACGAGCAGTCCCGCTGTGCGGACCGGGACGAATTGGGTGCGGCTCCAACCACTCTCTTACCTTTGGAGGGACGTTGAAGGTCGCGGCTATACGCAGCAACTCGCCATCGAAACGGTAGATGTTCGCCCTCGCACGATCGACCCCGCACAGCCTCGCCGAATGCTCCACCACGGCCTCAAACACCGCCTGCAGATCGAACGCCGAGCGGCTGATGACCTTGAGCACCTCCGAAGTTGCAGTCTGCTGCTCCCGCGCCTCGTTCAGCTCGCGGGCGAGCCGCGCAACCTCTGTCCCCCGGCCAGCAGGAGCTGAACCGCGACGGGGCATGGCTTTGGGGGCACTGCGGCCTTTGGGTTTCACCACCCTACGGCGTCGCGCCTTAGCTGGTCTGCTGCCTGCCCTGGAGCGCCTTTTCATTGCCTCGACCCATATGACTGGGAACGAGGCATCGTAGCTGGTCCAGAGAGCACCGGCCATGGGCTCCAGTGCTTCGGTGTCGGTGTTGAACGTAGCCACGGCCATGCCTCGGGGCGTAGGGCGGGGGAAACCCAGGCTACCGCGCGGCTGTTCCAATGGGTAGCGCGACTCGAAAAACGGAGCCGCGCGGCTCGGCTGACGAAGCGGCCAGCTCACCCTTGTGGCGCTCGACGATCATGCGGCAAAGAGCGAGCCCCAATCCCATGCCGCTTGCTTTTGTTGTGACAAAAACTTCAAAGAGACGATCCAGAACCACTGGATCGATTCCCGGTCCAGAGTCTCGTACCGAAATGATAATTGCTTTGTTATCGTGACAATCGGTCCCCACATGCAATATGCGATGACCGTCTCTAATGTCACTCATTGCCTCTATGGCGTTGCGGACGAGATTAATTAAGACCTCCTGCAACTGTCCTCTGTGACCCATGATCAGGGGTAAGTTGGGGGCCAGTTCGACCTCGGCGGCAATGTCGTGCTCCACCAAGTCCTCACGGACTATCCGTAGTACGCTCAAAGTCAACTCGTTCACGTCGAGGCGCTCGTATCCGCTGTTGGTCGACCCAAACAAAGCGCGTAGGTTGTCAAATATCCCGCTTGCATGATGGCTGTTTCTTACCATTTCGTTCAAGGCTAGTCGTACCTCGTCGAGATTGGGCGGCGCATGATCCAGAAACCGCAGCGCCGCACTGCCTTGCGTCGCGATGGCACCTAGAGGTTGGCGCACCTCATGCCCAATCGATGCGGCCATCGCCTCCAAGTTCATGAGCCTATTGTTTCGCTCGCGCTGCAATTCTGAGACCGACCGGTCAAGTTCATAGGTGCGTTGGCGCAGCTCATTCAAAAGCCGTACACTTTCAATCGCGATGACTGCTTGAGAAGCAAAATTAGTGACGAGCGCGATCTGCCTATCGTTAAAGGGGCGAACCACTTTTTGGCGGCACAAAATGAATGCGCCTACTAGGTGGTCGTCATTGAGCATCGGCACTGAGAGAAAGGTCCGCACACCTCCGAGTTCGACGGCGGCAACGGCACCAGGATCGCGGTGTTCGGTATAGATTGGGTCCGCTGCCAAGTCGGCGACGTGAACGGGCGCTCTGGTCGCCACCATGCGGCCCGTTGGCGTTACAGTACTGCGAATGGGCGAGTGGCGGCGAAATTCAGCAAAAGCACGCGGTGTGTTGTGAGCTGCCGCAAGGTGTAAGGCGTCGTTATCCCAACGATAAATGTTGCCAAAGTTGGCCTCGCAGATGCGTACTGCTTCGACCAGCATGGTGGAAAATATAGGCTGAAGGTCGCTCGGGGAGCGGCTGATGACCTTCAGTACTTCCGACGTGGCGGCCTGCTGCTCAAGCGCTTCGTCTCGCTCGCGTGTGAGCCGCGTTAGTTCGTCAGTGGAGAATGGACTGGGATGGGGCTTGGAGACGTTGCGGCCCTTCCGCTTCAACCCCTTAGGGGGCCGCGCTTTGGATGATGACTTGCGACCCGCTTTAATTTTCATTGCCTCTCTGCCCGCACGCCCAGGATACATCGTAGCGGGTGAGGAAGGCACCGGCCATGGGGGCCGACTCCAGCACGAGCGCTAGGATCGTCGCCCTTGGCGGCGCGATCAGCGTCTCCTCGGGAGACGCTTCCGAGGTGTCGTCCTGCTGGAGACCGCCCGAGTTGTCCCTGCGCTCCTGGCATGCCGCCTACTCGCCGTGATCGAGCGGGCACTCGCGTGAGTCAATCTGCCGCACCGGCCCGTATTCGGCCTACGGACCCCGCTGGTGAGTCTTCGCGTGCACCGCTACCACCCTAGTGGCCAAGCCGCCCGATTCATCCTAGGGCCGTTTGCGACTCAAACGGAGCCCTTCGGAGAGGGTTGTCTGCCAAACCAGCCCAACCGCTCGAAGCGACGCGAGAGTTGTCGCTTGTCCACCAGCTAAGTCGGTTGACCCGATTACGTCCCTCGGACGTGGGTCAATCGGAGCGGTAACTGACCGTGGTTAGGTCAGGTCAATAGCGCCGCACTGGTGATGCCACTAGACGTAGGCCGCTCGTTGGGAAGCCTTGGAGCCTGTCGCTGGCAACTGAAGCACCACCGCCTCCTGGCCTTCCATCAGGTACGTCAGCAGCAAGATGTCGCCATCAGGAAATTCCAAGGCATCGTGATGCGCGTGCGGGCAGTCTATATTGACCTGCCGGAAGATCGCGGTTTTGTGGTGGATAATGTTCTTGCTCCAAGGCCACAAACGGGAGCGTTTAACCTCGTACGCAAACGATAGTTCTGTTCCAGGAAGGACGCAAACTGCTACGTTTATATCCTCCGGTGCACAGAAGCCTGTTGTCGCAGAGCTAAATTGGCGGGTGAATAGTCTGTCGCCAACTTTAGCCGGTCGCGTTTTGACGTTTTGAAGGCTGTAGTCGCACATTGGGGCTCCTCCAGTTGCCCCCCACCGTCGACTTAAGCTTAGCCGTTCCGCACCGTTCGTGCCATCGGGTAACCTCGGACGCCGACCGCCGTCACACCGTTAGAGCCGCCGAGATGGCGGCGGCTCCTGAGGTCCTTAGAAATTGCCGCTGCGGCTCGGACAGTCTGCGCTACATCGGCGGCGTAATTCCGTCGCGACCGACAACCACGACCGTTGCCTGCCATGTGCCATCGCCTTGCTTCTCCCAGCGGGGGATGAACACATGCGCGCCAGTCTTCAGATCGTCTTTGCCACCAGCGACAAGGTTGACAACTTCGGCGTCGCTCGGGACGACAATGGTCTTCTCGCCATCCTTGTATTTGACCTGCAGCGTGTTCCCCTCGACTTTCTGCACCTGCTGCGCAACCGCTCCATTGGTCATGGTGCTGTCCGGTTTTAGGTCCCACGGATAGTGTCCTTCACCGGTCCCACGGAGCGACTCTTCAAAAACGTGAACTTCAACCGCCTTTTGCGTGCCGTCAGGTTGCGGCATGGCGGTGATGCCGACGAACGTGTTGCTCTTTATGTCCGACATCGCGCCCTTGGTGACCGCAATGACCGGAGCGCCATCCTTGAGCGGAATGATGGCTTCCTTGCCGCTCTTCGTCGCAATAGTCAGGTTGTTGCCGTTCATTTTTTGAAGCGTACCGCGCACTCGGGCGGGCGTGTCCTCCGCAAATGCGCTGAGTGCAGCGGCAACAGAAGCTGCCCCTACAAGAATGAGTAGAAGTTTTCTCGTGTGCAACATGTATCACTCCCTGTTTTTGCACCTATTGGGGGTAGGCACGGTTCTAAGCGTTTCACTTGGCGCTTCAGCTCACGCAATGCCGACATCGCCCCTTAAAGATAGGCGCGGCTCGCGCGGAGGGGGATGCCCCACTTTTTGTTGAATAAGGCAGGCCGCGCCTTAAGTCTGGGCGCCGTCCAATTTGTCGGATCGCCATAGCATCCAAATCCAGCCGATGAATGTTGCCACCAAAAATGGATAAGCGTCGGCCGGAAGCGGTGTTGAAGTCGGCAGTAGTTGCTCGCCCATAAAGATTCTTGCGGCCGTGAGGATAAACAAGATGGCACTCACGATGCCGATGATCCGAACCGGCAAAGCGAACAGCCTTGGAACGCTTACAAGAAGCAGCGCGGTTCCCCACAGAGTAATACCAGCGGCAAACGATGGGATGCCACTCTCAGGATCGGCTGCCGCGCTCGATAGCAAGACGCCTTCACCGATCGCAAACACAAGGAAGCCGCCAGCCACAACGTCATTTCCAGTACGAAAGCACTTTATTGTAAGCAGCGCGGTCGCCATCACCAACCCGGCACCGTCGATCGCCCACAGAATCGCCTGCAACGGCGGCGAGACCATCGTCCCGGCGATGCCAAACACTCCACCAAGCGCAAGACCGACTGTGGCAATGACTTTGAACGGATTGTGCATCCAAAATCCCCAAACCGTTGTCGCGCACCTTTTACCCCTGAAATTGACTAAAATTCCAGGGCTGGCGGCTATCACCGCGCGGCGTCAGGGGTGGAGGATGAGTGGAATTAGCTGCCACAATAGCTGACAATGGTCGGGCGAACGGGGGTGAGAGGCTTTTAGCATGCGATGGCAGGCTGCCGTGAGCTACCACACTCTGGTGGAGCTACAACCGACAGGTACGCGTAACGGATGCCGGTCGCGGACAAGCGCGCCCTCTCGTTCGGTATCGTGACCGATCTTTGCCAAGAAAGCCGTTCTGACCCATCTGCGAAGGCCGCTGGCGCGGTTTGGCGCCGGACGCCCCTCCCCCATTGCCCGCCACTCGCCGCGCTCTACCCGCGTCTTGCCCATAAAGCCCCCAGGGGGTGGTCTCGAAATTGTCCAAGGCACGCGGCGTCGTATATCAACTGCCGCGCCCGTCACCGCCTGTACGGCAGCTAGACCTCCAACATCGGATACGAAGGCGGACCGTCGTCGCGGCTGGGACGGGCCGCAAGTTCACTCATGCACTGCAACAAAGTTAGTTAGGGGCGGCGCGCGCTCAGACAGGCGCACTGCTGACCAGCCACATCGCACCGCGCAAGCGCACGCTCGCGCCGTCCAGATGCGCCGCCAGCGCCTCGCGGAGGGACGCGACGGCGGTTGAGACGACCTCCGCCGGCTGGCCGCGCACCCAACTGTTGACGGCACCGATTTGGGTCGACTGAGCCACAGCCTCGTCCAGCCCGCGGCCGGCGGCGATGTCCAGATCGAGGTCGAGTTTGTCGAGCCGCGGCGGCGCCCAGCCGGCTTCGGTGAGAATCTCGAATACGCGCTGCGGATCGGTGAAGGCGAACATTCCGGGGGCGTTCGGGACCGGTTTCGGACGCGGGGGCAGGTGGCGAGCGACCGCGTTCATCGGCACCTGCATCCACGGGTTTTCGTCAAGCTGCCGCCAGCACACGAATGCCATTCGCGCGCCAGTGTTGGCGGCGCGGCGCATGTGAGCGAAAGCCGCCACCGGGTCGCCGAAGAACATCAGGCCAAAAGCCGATGTCAGCAGATCGAATCCAGACAGCGCAGCCGTCGCGGCGTCGGCCTGCTGCCAATCGACATTGGATATGCCGGCGGCCTCCGCGCGTGCCTTCCCTTCAGCCAGCATCGGCCCGGAGATGTCCAGCGCCGCTACGCGGCCAGTGGGACCGACGGCGCGCGCAAACTCCAGCGTCGTCGCGCCACAGCCGCAGCCGATGTCCAGTACCCGCTCGCCGAGGCGCGGCGCGGCAAAGGCGAGCAACGCCTCCGTCATCGGCGCCAAGGTGATGTCGGTGTGCTCCTGTCGCGCCACCCATGTGTGGCCGCCCTGCCCGTTCCAGAAGGCAAGCTGGTCGGCGTTGATTTGCTCGGGGTCGGCCACGCGAATCCTCCTGTGCGGTTGACGCGGACGTTGCACTGTTGAGGAACAGGCGACAAGCTGCGCCGCGGCACCGTCGCTCAACCTGCGTCTTCATCACAGGGTAACGGCGTTACGAGGGTCGCAACGCCGTTTCAGGAACGGTGTCACCACCATTGCAACGCCGTTTCAGTCGTCCGGAAAATAGCATCGGAGCAGTTCGGCCGCCGATCGCGGCCCGCAGGCAGGTGCGTGAGCAACCAACGGCCGTCTTGACTGCGACCTCGAGCTTGTCGCCCTCGAGGAAAACTCGGTTTTCGTCCCAACCGCTTGATTTG
>CAWHZA010000080.1:0-49934 GCA_963833665.1 uncultured Alphaproteobacteria bacterium
TGGCGAATGTTTACATTGAGCCACGTCCAAAGGGCCGTCCTGAGGGGAGCCATGTCGACGATTATGTGGTCGAAGATCATGCGGATCATGTCCTCGCAACCTTCAAAACGCAGCACGAAGCGATCGACTGGGCGAGGAAAAACGGCCACGCTCCGCACGTGGCTCGCGTTCGGCACCTGAATGACAAGAAGAAACCGGATCACTGGCGGGTAGCTTGAACCTGCCGGAACCGGATGACATTGAGCGTATCGCAGCGGCACGGCCGCTCAGCGAAATCTGCTCACCCGCGACGAGACGCCGTCGCGCACAGCATGTGGCGTCCCTTCCCAGCGCTAATCCTGCATCGCACAGGCGGCCAAGATCGGAGCCGATAGGTGTCTAGGAGGTAGTCCGGTTCGGTCATGGCCGCCCACGCTTTAGTTAAGCGGACGCCGAGCACGCGACGATCCCTTTGCAGCGCTCGTCATCGACCGGCAGGAACGATGAGCTTGCCCGCGCGCCGCTTCCCGCCGCCCTGGACCACCGAGGAAACCGACGCCTGCTTCATCGTCCGCGACCACAACGGGCAGGCGCTGGCCTATGTCTATTTCGAGGATGAGCCGGGACGGCGCGCGGCGGCCAAGCTGCTTACCCGCGACGGGGCCCGGCGGATCGCTGCGAACATCGACAAGTTGCCGGAGTTGCTATTGCTTCCGGGGCGCTGCCGAATATTTGCCACCGTTCTCAAACAAAATAGAGCGCTCTTCTTAACGACGCACGAGCCTTGCAAATATCAAGCTTCAGTTTAATTGCCCCGCTGGCCGTTGGCTTGGCGCTTTCAGGGTGCACCGCCGGGCAGACCCCCCTTGCGTCCAGCGAAGCGCCACCGCCCTCCGCCGGCGTCAGTATCGGCCAACGCGATCTCACCCCGGAAGAGAAGAAAGTGATTATGGATGCGGTGGCGCAGTCGCTGCGCAATCCCGGGTCGGCGAAATACCATTGGGCAAAGTTTCCAGCAGTGGTCACCGAGGGCTCGGTCAACTACTGCGCGACCGTAGACGCTCAGAGTCCCTATGCCGCGTATAACGGCCGACAAGCCTATGTCGTCGAAGCACAGATCAGCGGCAACCGAGTGTCGTCAGCCGTCGTCGGTCTGGTCGCTGGCGGCAAGGATTTTGCGATCGTCACCAACATGTGCGCGAAATACGGCCTCGATCCGCGAAACGCCAGTTAGCCTGCCCTAGACTGTCGAGGAACAAGCCGCTTGCTCCAGTAGTGCGCGACCACAACGGTCAGGCGCTGGCCTATGTCTATTTCGAGGATGAGCCGGGACGGCGCGCGGCGACGAGACTGATCACTCGCGACGAGGCGCGCCGGATCGCGGTGAATATCGCTAAGCTGCCGGGCCTGCTCAGTTGATCTAGATCATTTTGTCCGTTGGGTCGCCCGCGCAGGATGGCACGCACAGCCGAGACACTCGAATGGTTGATCTTACAAGAACTCTTGCCGCGGCCGCACTGGCCATCAGCGCAACGATCGCGCCAGCCACAGCGGAAACGTCGTTCCTTGAGGCCGCGCTCTTCTTCATCACCGGGCTAGACGCGACCAGCGAGGACACGGTCAGCGAGGACGAGATCAGGGTGGGACGGTATCCACTCGTCGCCTATCTCACCGGCAATTGCGCGGTGCGCATACGAAACACGAAAGCGCCGAACTGGGTCTACCAGTGGGATTTCTGCAAGTTCACCGGTTACCAGCGAAGTTCAAGCCCCGGAGGATGGAGCATTATTTGGCGCGGGCGCAAAGACACTCTGTGCATCTATAAGGACTGGGGTAAGAACGTGAATTACGATGGCCCCATCGATGATGAAAACTCGACGTGCAATCCCTTGGGCGGAGGCGGTCCCGACCCCTACAGCTACATCGCCTGGAACTCGGACTTTGGTGTAGACATCTTTTTCGGCCAAGCGGGGCGACGCTCGTCCGTCGACCGACAGATGGGCGCGTACAAATACATCGAGTCCCTTTTGACCGGACGGCCTTACTGGGCATTGATGGGAGTTCATTTGATACTCACCCGCGACGAGGCGCGGCGCATCGCCACCAACGTCGCCAAGCTGCCGGAGCGTTTGCGGCAGAAGGACGGCAGCGCGTAGAAGGCCCCGCGCCGCCCTTGCCGTGGCCGCTGGTGCGTTACGCCCGCTGATGCTTTCGCTTCCCCCCGTACCGCCGTCGGTCTCGCTACTTCGAAATCGACGTTGCTGGTCGCGGTATGGCAAGTTAGATCGGATGATCCGAACACCTATAGTTCAGACGGCAATCCACACGTGAGCATCGCCGCTGCGGCCATCGCCAAGATCGAGGAGATAAGGCCGGTTCTCCTTGCGATGACAGAAAGCCAGATCGAAGCCGACGTGCGGGACGCATCATCTGGACTTCGGCGCGCCCTCCACTTAGCAGCGTCGGGCCGTTTCGAAGCATTCTATGCGCCGCTCGACTGGGTCAACGACGAAGCGAAGGTCATCATCGTGGGCGTGCGCCGGGATTGCAGCAGGCGATCAAAGCGCTCGTCACACTTCGCTGCGCCCTTGCCTCAGGTAAGCCGCTTCAAGAAGCAGCACGAACGGCGAAGGATGCGGCATCATTCAAAGGCACTATGAGAACGCTCGGCGCGGGCCTTATGGATCACTTCCGCCTGAATGCCGTGTTCGGCGTTTCGACGTGCCTCGACTTGTTCGGCGTGGCGAAAGCGCTCGCTCACTACACCTCCACGATCCGTTATCCCATCATGAAGGACGGAAAGAACTACAGCGGCGATGCGCGCCTAATGGACCGCCCGCTACTTCGCAAGATCATCGTGGAAAACCTTCCGCAGGAACTTCAATCACTTTCCGGAGCGTGGATCGTCCCGTTCGGCCCGACAGCGCACAGCGTCATCGACGCCATGGCCGCGCGCGGCATCGTGCAGCCGGAACGGGTGCTCGGCGGAATCCTTCATCCCGGCGGTCAGCAATGGAACCGCTACAACGTGCAGCTCGGCCTCGTGAGCGAAGCGCAGGCACGACAGGTGCCTGGCGGGGTTGAGGTTCTACGGCGCAGTGCAGAGCTTCGTGCGAAAGTGGCCGCGACACTGTATCGCCAGCGTTCATCCGCACAGGCCGACGCATAGTACCTTCTGAACCGCCTGAAATCTGCTTTATTGCCTCCGTCTGCTGCTTTACTTCGGATATCCGAGCTGAATAATGAGTTGCGCCGGGTACTGTTCTCGCGGGTAGTCCGGCAGGAGCCCATCGGCATGGCTGAACATCAGTTTGTCGCCCGAACGACAGGCGCAGTGTTGGCGAGCCAGCGCCCTCCTCGGTAAGCGCGACATACGTTCCCTGGCGACCGTCTCATTGGCGCGCTATCGGAAGCCCCAACAACATACTTATCGCGGCCGTAAGTGACGCGCGGACGCGCCCTGCTGTCCAAGATAAGATGAGCCAAGGAACCGCGAACATGGATGACCACGAGACGCGTCGAAAAATCATTCGCGAATGGATGGCCCTTCCAAAGGATAAGCGACAGACGGCGGAGCAAGCCGCGGCTTTCGCTAAGAAGGCGGTCCAGCAAAACGAGTTCCATCGCAGTCGGCGCGATCCAGACCAGAAATTTCGGCGCGATCCTTTCGAGAAGGTCACGGGATGGCTGTTGCCGCGCGCCGGCAAGTCGTGAGCAGTCCTCAAGGGTGGATGACCCTAAACCGAGAGCGGATCAGACCACTCGCCAAGGACTCGCTGCGAGTGACCATCAATTACCGGGGGCGCCGAAGGCATCCTCTACCTGGGCAATGGGCATCGCTAGGCTAGATGGTTCGCATTTGCCGCCATACGGGCGTCGCCTGCGCTGGAGTGATCTTGAAGCACAGCCCTGCATTTCCGCGCTCATTGCCGAATATGTCGACAGCATACGTTGGAGCGTCTTAACGAAGGCGCGGACGGCGGCCCTGGCGTGGCCAAGTCGCGCCTGATCGAGGAGTTTCACGCAAGGCTCCGCGAAGTGCCGCATCGGGCCGCTGGTTGTGATTTACCGGGCAGCGGCTAGTCATAGTCCGGCCCGCTTTACACGCGATCCTAGCAAGACCCACGGTGGAGTGGATCTTTTTCGCAGGTGGACTGCCGTCATGCGGTTAGGGTCGCGCCGGGTGGCAATTGGCCGATCGGTAGGCCGTCAGTATCGAGCGCCGGTCGAGAGTGGTCGAAGTGCTCGATCTCGGTTGAGGGTGTCAGGTCTGTGGTGCAGCCGATCGCGGAGTGGCTGGCGAACATTGGCGTTGAGCGATACGCGCCGGCCTTTGCCGACAACGACATCGACGTCTCTGTCCTGCCGCACTTGACCGACGCTGATCTTGAGAAAATCGGCGTCTCCCTTGGTCATCGTCGAAAAATCTTGGCAGCTGTTGCCGATACGAGAACGGAGCCGAAGCGCCGAGAAACTGCCGAGCACCGCCAACTCACCGATATGTTGTCCGAGCTCGTCGGCTCAACGGCGCTCTCTGCCCGCACGCGCACTGCGGACCTAAGCGGAGCATCCCCGGTCTCCAGCCCGCTTCGCCCGGCAGAGGTGATCGGCGGCCGGTTTTTGCGAAGCCCCCAAGCACCGACGTTCTCGCCCACTGCGGCCGATGAGCGCCACGATGGCGATACCCAGGCGGCCGAGACTGGCGAGGCTTATGCCGATTACGATGATCTCCCGAGCCCGCGTTGGCGGGGCCGTCTTGGCACAGCAATAGTTGTGCTGTGTTTGGCCGGATTGGGGGCCGTGGGCGCATTTGCCTATCGCGCCGTGTTGGCGGGCACGGAATTGCCGACGCTTCCACCGATCATCAAAGCCGAAAATGGCGTCCCGAATCCTGGCGATGCCCAGCCGAGCCGTTCGAGCCAAACGTCCATAGCGAGCGCTGGCGCAAGCGAAGAATTCCTCTCACGCTGGCCAGCCGACAATCAGGAGCCGCCGAAAACGGTACCGATCCCTCCTAGCCCGGGCACCCCTCCGCCCAGCGCCCTCGGATCTGCTGCGGTCGCCCCGATTGCGACTGCGCCGGCCGCTTCTCCACCAGGGCTTCCGGCGGCACCTGTGCCGCTGGCGGCGTCAGCTCCGGCACCCCCTTCCTCGGACCCGAATAGAAGCCACGCGGTCATCAGCCGCTCCAACGGGTCAGGCCACCCAGATACCTCGGCCGCGGCGGCCAAGTCATCCGGTACAAAACAGAGTGCTGCAGCGCCTCCGGTCGGAAATCAGCCTCTGTCGCTCGCACCCGACGGGCACGGCCATTCGGCGGCGCCTCGCTCCCGTGAGCCTGCGGCTACTGGAATCGCTGCGGAGGCTTCTTCCGGCGGGGGCTATGCGGTGGCGGTGGCTTCCGAACGCAGCGCGGCCGATGCCGAGGCGGTCTTTCGAAGTCTCCAAGCCAAGTTCCCCAACCAGCTTGGCGGGCGCGAACCAATCGTGCGCCGCACCAACCTCGGTCCTGAGGGGATCTATTACCAAGCCTCGATTGGCCCCTTCGTGTCAATGAAAGCGGCGGCTGGAGTGTGCAGCAAGCTGAAAGCTGCGGGCGAGAGCTGCCTCGTAGAGAAAAATTGAAAGTTGCGATGCCGATTGTCCACCGTCAGCAGTCGTGGGACAAATAAGGCAGATTGAAGAAGGGAGTGTTTCTGGCTCATCGTAGCGTTCACAGGAGCGAAGATGAGACAGCATTCCAATTTGGAGAAGGATACGGCCGAGAAGGTCGTCAAGGACATCCGCCGGGCGACACGCAAGCAGTATTCGGCGGAGGAAAAGATCCGGATCGTTTTGGAAGGCCTGCGCGGCGAGGACAGCATCGCCGAGCTGTGCCGCCGCGAGGGTATCGCGCAGAACCTGTACTATCGCTGGTCGAAGGACTTCCTGGAGGCTGGCAAGAAGCGCCTGGCCGGTGACACGGCTCGTGCCGCAACTTCGGACGAGGTCAAGGATCTGCGGCGTGAGGCGACCGCGCTCAAGGAGGTTGTCGCCGATCTGACCCTGGAAAACCGTCTGCTCAAAAAAAGCGTGACGGCGGATGGGGAGGACGAGGCATGAGATACTCCGCCTCGGAGAAGCTGGAGATCATCCGGCTGGTCGAACAATCCCACCTGCCGGTTCGTCGCACGCTAGGGCAAATCGGGATCCCGAGATCGACGTTCTATCGTTGGTACGATCAGTATCAGACCGGCGGGCCAGAGGCGCTGGACGATCGCAGTCCCCGGCCTGATCGGGTGTGGAACCGTATTCCCGATGACGTCCGCTCGCGGGTCGTCACCTTGGCCCTCGACGAGCCGGAGCTCTCGCCACGGGAGCTGGCCGTGCGCTTCACCGATGCCGAGCGCTACTTCGTGTCGGAAGCCTCGGTTTATCGCCTGCTCAAGACCCACGACCTGATCACCAGCCCGGCCTTCATCACGATGAAGGCCGCGGACGAGTTCAAGAACAAGACGACTGCGCCGAACCAGCTCTGGCAGACCGACTTCACTTACCTGAAGGTGACTGGCTGGGGCTGGTTCTATCTGTCAACGATCCTCGACGACTTCTCCCGCTACATCATCGCCTGGAAGCTCTGCACCACGATGAAAGCCGAGGACGTCACCGACACGTTGAAGCTGGCTCTGCAGGCTTCCGGGTTGGATCAGGCTACGGTGATGCATCGACCTCGTCTGCTATCGGACAACGGGTCGAGCTACGTCTCCGGCGACCTGGCCAAATGGCTCGAGCGGCAGGATATGCGACATACGCGTGGTGCGCCTTATCATCCGATGACGCAGGGGAAAATCGAGCGCTGGCATCAAACACTCAAGAACCGCATCCTGCTCGAGAACTATTATCTGCCCGGCGATCTCGAAGCTCAGATCGATGTATTCGTCGCGTACTACAACCACCGGCGCTGTCACGAACTCTTTCGCGCGCGTGGTTACACCGTCGCAGCCTGGGTGGCACCGTTGACGATCAGCGCCTTTTGTCTCGGTCTCTATCTCGGGATCGAGAACAGCGCGAAGGGAAGATTCAGATTACCTTTCGGACACCCCACGCACAGGCCACATCTGGCGCACCACGCGGGTCGGTAGGTGGAAGTGGGCCTTGCGCGTTCGTTGTGCGCATTCAGGGGCCGCAATCGCAAGATCGAGGAGCGATATCTCCACCACGCCGATAAAGCGTTGGCGCGGCTCTTGGTGCGTCCGGCGCTTGGAGGCTGGACAGCGCCGGACAAGCGAAAAAACGAATCCGTGGCTGGCGCAGTGGCAATGCGATGGCATCGGGAGCCGATGTCTAGACGGTCGAGCCGCGCGGCTTAGGCCCGCAATCGCGTTTTAAGAGTCGCTGGTGCGTTTTTGACTGGCAGGCGGCAGGGGAGCGGCCTGGACGCCTGTCAGTTTACTGGCAAGGTTAGCGCGCGACTGAATACGTGAATAGTATGGCACAGCGGAGGTTAATCTTCCGGGGATATCAGTCGTGACACATCACGAGCAGATGATGATTATTGGCGGCGCGATTGCCTGCGCGTTCGCTTTCCTGCGCGGCCTGCTGACGGGTGATACGGGGCGTATTGATCGCCCCGATGAGGAGCGGATTGATTACACGTCGAGCGAGGGGGATGGCCGCTCCTGGCATCCGGGCAAGTCGGGCACCCTGTATCGCCCTGGTGCCAAGACGCCTATCGAGCATCCTTGACGCTTCTTTATTCATGATGTCGGCGTCGGCCCTGGCGAAACGCCCATGCAGGGCGCGGCCGGCAGCGCCGATTCGCGCCCCATCTTACTGCCCAGTCGCTACTCGCCTTGCTGCAGCAGCCTGACCGCGATAATCTATACTCGGTCCTCGCGGCTAACGCACTTATAAATTGACGATCTGATAGCAGGGCGTGATGCGGCAACACGCATTTGTGGCCTTGGCTGTTTTTGCGCTGTCGCAGTCAGCTTATGGCACGGATCTTTCGGTCAAAGCATTAGATGCGCCGGCGAGTTTCGATTGGACAGGATACTACACTGGAGCTCATCTCGATTATCAGGCCGGTCAGTCTCGCTGGTCGGAAAGTCGTTTCGGCGCGCTCGGCGCCGCAGGCGTGTTCGACGTCGGAAAGGGATATGATTTCTCATCCGGAACGGGGAGTTACGCAATAGGATTTCAGGGCCGCTACGACTATATGGATGCTTCGCATCATGTGTTCGGCGTTGAAGGCGACATCTGGTTTCCGAACACGGTAAGTGGCAATCAAACCTTCACCACTGCTGCGGCCGGCTCCGGCACCTATTCAGAAACGGTTCAGTTCTCCGGCACCCTCCGCGCCCGACTCGGATATGCGGCCGGCAACTGGCTGTTCTATCTCACCGGTGGGTTTGCCTGGAGCTTTGACCAATTTGCCCGCACGCAAATCTCGGGGGCGCCCGCTGGAAGCAATGTGGCAGCCGGGAGCGGCGAAAGTCAGTCTTTGGTCCCGAGATACGGCGGTGTGATCGGCGCTGGAGCCGACATTGCCTTGAATGACAGGTGGTCGGCTCGAATTCGAATATCTATTTATTGACTATGCCAGCCGCGATGTCGCTTTCCCAGTTGCCGCACAGCATTTTGATTCATCTCTGTCTTTGCAAACAATCCGGCTCGGGCTCGATTACAAGATCGGAGAGAAGGCTATCGATTACGATTTCTTCACCAAAAACGTCACAGCACCCGAGCTTGATCGGTTCGCATTTCATGGTCAAACAACGTTCATAGAACAATACGCAGCACCGTTTCAGTCACCCTATATCGGGCCGCAGAGTCTTTCGCCCAATCAGGGCCGTGAAAGCCTTGATTTCATGTATTTTATAGGCGTCAAACTGTGGAAAGACGCAGAGTTTTGGATCGATCCGGAATTCAATCAGGGATTTGGTCTCAGCAATACCAAAGGAATCGCCGGCTTTCCGAGCGGCGCCTCGTTCAAGGTCGGCTCTGCCGTTCCTTACGCGCGCATTCAACGCTTCTTTTTGCGCCAGACTATCGATCTTGGGGGTAAGACCCAGAAGGTAGAGGCGGATCAAAATCAATTCGCCGGGTCTAACACAACCGATCGGCTTGTCATTACCGTCGGGAAGTTTTCGATCTCCGATGTCTTTGACCAAAACAAATACGCACAGAATCCGCGAAAGGATTTTATGAACTGGGCAATAATTGACGCTGGCTCCTACGACTATGCGGCGGACGCATGGGGATACACCTATGGTGCTGCAGCCGAATGGTATCAAGGACCTTGGACCCTGCGGGGAGGCGTGTTCGGTATCTCAACGCTCCCCAACGGCACGGATCTTGACACGACCTTCAGCCAGTTCCAGTTGGACGGTGAAATTGAGCGCCGCTACTCACTGTGGAATCGCACCGGCAAAATTGCTGTGACCGGTTTTCTTACCCGCGCCAAATTGGGAACCTACCAGGATGCCATAGCACTGGCACAAGCAACGGGGGCGCCAGCCGACATTGCCGCCGTGCGGCAGTACCGTAGCCGGTCCGGTCTTAGCATGAACCTGGAGCAGGAAGTAATAGACGGCCTGGGCGTTTTCGCTCGTGCAGGCTTTGCAAGCGGCGACGTTGAGCCGGACTCATATACTGACATTGATCGCACGGTCGCGGCGGGGCTGTCGCTCACGGGGAAGCGATGGGGACGACCGGACGATACATTTGGATTCGCAGCCATTGCGAACGCGATTACTCCCATCCATGCGCAGTTTCTTGATGCCGGTGGATTGGGCATTCTCATTGGCGACGGTCAGCTGCCTCATCCGGGATTGGAGCAGATAATAGAGACCTTTTATCAGTTTCCCATCGGGGCCTGGAAGGTCATGTTCGACTATCAGTTCGTCGTCAATCCCGCCTATAACCGTGACCGCGGACCCGTTTCCATCGGGGGCATTCGGCTACATTCGGAATTCTAAACCTAATCGGACTGCGGCTCCGCCTCACGTCCAATAGGGCCGGATGTGCGCGAATTTTGCCGCATGCTCGTCGGCGGCGGCAAGAAGCGGTTTGATTTCGCTCTGCTCGCTGCCGGTTACGATGCCGGCGGCAAAAACCCGCGGGCCGTTCTTTGCGTGCGATCGCCTGGTCGCAAGCTTGGACGCCAGCTTCTGGTGGACGGAAATATCGTTGAGAGCGCCGAGGCAATCCTGCAGGCCCTTCAGGCGGACCTTGAAGCGTGACAGACGCTT
Source organism: uncultured Alphaproteobacteria bacterium (assembly GCA_963833665.1). Taxonomy (GTDB): domain Bacteria; phylum Pseudomonadota; class Alphaproteobacteria; order Rhizobiales; family Xanthobacteraceae; genus BOG-931. Next base: position 10,212 of record CAWHZA010000080.1, read on the forward strand.
TCCCGCTTTGTGGCCGACGAACAGATTTTCGAAGAAATCGCTGCCGTAGCGCAGCTTTTTGACCGCGATCCGCAGTTTATGACGCTGTCTGGGATCGAGTTTGCGCAGCTTCCCCGCTTTTTCCCTTGCCTTCTTGGTTCGGCGCGCAAGAACCTTCGCGGCAAACCTTTCGATGGGACCGCCCTGACGGCGCCGATGCTTGGCCCAGTCGCCGTTCTCAAGCCATTGCAACGTGTCGAGGAGAAGCGAACGATAACGCGGCGAATCGATTGCGGCTTTCGCCCGATTGAAGGCGCCGGCGCGTCGCGAGGCGAGCGTGTCGGCCAATTCCTTCATCCCCGTTTTGCCCGGCAGGACGCCGCGCAACGGTTCGATCTTGCTTTTTTCGTAGACATCGAGGTCACGCGCAGGGGCGAGTTCTCCCGTCAGCCATTTGAGCTCGGACTTGATCTGCTCGCTCTGCTTGTCGCCCAAAACACTTCTTGAACAGCGCGATGGCGCCGCGCAATCGGCGCAGGCCGACGCGCATCTGATGCACGCCTTCGGGGTCGAGCCTTCGCACTACGGACTCGTTGGCCGCGATGTGGCGCAATATTGAACGCCCGATGACAAGGAACGCCTCGACTGGGCTCATGCCGTGCCGAAGCTCGATCTTTTCGGCACGCGCCGCCTCGATCTGCTTGTTGTCGAGGAGGTCGTAGCCGCGCTGCGATTTGCTGTTGAGCGCCAGTTTGACCGAGACGTGTTTTCCAAGTTCGCGCGCAAGTTCGAAAACCTCGCCGACGTCGCCACCCTTGAGTTCCAGTTCGACTTCGCTGATGGGAGCGGATCGGCGCCCCGCACGGATCTCCCCTGTGTCGAGCGCGACCTCGATTCGGCTTCCGTTCGTGCGCACCGGTCTGATGGTGCGGCGAACTCTCGTCTCGAAAACCGGCATGAGCTTGTGCTTGAGCTTCTTGGTCAGCAGCGGTTCCAGCGCGGTGCCGTGGACTATGCGGAGATCGGGCACGTCGCCTTTGATCTCGTCTTCCCATTCCCCGCGCCGGAAGGAACCGTCGGCGCCTTGAGATTTTATGGTCTGGAGACGTTTCTTGCCGTTGCGCCGGATGCGGAGCGAAATTCCGCTCTTGCCGAGCTTATGTTTCGGCGTATCGAAGTAGACCGAGACAAGGTCCTGCTCACCCGCACCCTTGCAAGACAGCGCCCGGCAGCCCTTCAAGCGCCGCAGTTCCTGTGGAGGAACCTCGAGCTTCAGTTCGATCTCCTTGCCCATCATAAACCTGCTTCGATGCACCCCTACACGATATAAACGCCCGAGTGCAGAAGTGTTGCGGGCCTAACAATGAAGTGCTGCTATGAAATGTGAGGTTACCGCCGTTCGAATTAACTCAAGTTACTCCTACAATTCCCGCACCCCTCCCTGTTAGCCTCGACGAGGTGCCGGAATAGGGTGCTCCTTGGTTTAATGCAGGAGGCTAGAGCTGGCACGCGACCTCGACCGTGCCAATCGTCATGATGAGTGCCAACCCACGGCACTGGTCTGGTGGAACGCCTAGCGCACGCCGGTCGATGAAGACTGTGGTCGGTCCCAGCTGTAGCCGGCGATATAGGGAATACGGTACTCGCGATTGACAATTCTTTTTGCGCTTGGGAATTGGTCTCCTGGCCTTCCTAAGTTAGGCAACGTGGTTGTGCCCTTCTATAGCGGCCGTAGCAGTGCGTTCGCGATGGCTTGCCGGCAACTCTTGACCTTGCCTCCCTTGCCGCCGGGGCCGCTCCTGAGCTCGCCATGCTTGTACTCGTGCATGACACGTCCCGTTGTTTTTCTCTGGCGGGGAGATGTTTTAGGCATGGCGAAATCCTTCGGTTCGGCGCTTGGCGCCTGCGGGAAGCCTTCTTCCGAAACAACGTTTCACGAACGGGGCCAGTTCCTGGCGTCGGTCGCCCGATCGACAACTAGCTCCTCGGAACGGGGCGGCGGACGGCCAAAGCCGCAAATCCGCCGTCACCGCTTCGATGACGTCCTCCAGGCTGACGATGTCGAACCCTCGGTTCCCGACGCCTCCAAAGCTATTCTGGTACGCCTTACAAAATCGCTTTGCGCACCGCGTGACCGTAACAACGCCGAGTTGGCTGTATCCGGCTACATCAGCCGAAGAAGGCTCGCGAACTTCTCGTTCCAGTCTGCGCCGGGTTCGCCGAAGGCTTCGCGGGCCAGGTGGCGAGCGACCGCGTTCATCGGCACCTGCATCCACTGGTCCTTCTTTTCATTCTGCGTTTGAAGGAAGAGCAGCATCCGGCGCAAGTGCGATGACCACGCCCTCATTGGCATCCAAACGAATTATCGCGTCGATATGATCACCGTCGTGCAGGCCTGAAGTCGAGACAATTACTTTGCCTTTGAAGTCCCCGAAGGAAGTTTCGACAATGGCAGGTGTGGTCCCAAGGTTAAGGGCCGTCAGGATCCGTTCCGAACCAAATTCTCTGACATAAAGAAGCAGGTCACCCTTCGAGGCGATGGGACGGTACGATCCGCGCTGTAGCGCTTGGGAATGACGTCGTGCCTCGATCAACCGATGATAGATCATATAGATCGAGTTCTTGTCTCGTCGCAGCATGTCAACATTCCGCATCGTCCAATCGGCTGTGAGTGGAAGCCACGGTTCGGAGCTCGAGAATCCGGCGAACGGACTACAATCCCACTGCATGGGGGTGCGAGCACCGTCTCGACCCACGCCAATGCTGGGGACATTCTTCTCGAATGGGTCACGGATGCGATCGGGCGGGATTGGCACCTGAGGTAATCCGATCTCATCCCCATAGTAGATTGTAGGTGTGCCGCGCAACGTCAGCAGCAGCATGGCTGCGATGCGGGCTTGCGCGGAACCGACGCGCGTCGCGATGCGAGGTCGGTCGTGATTGCCAAGAACCCAATTTGGCCAGCCACCCTGAGGCAGTGCAGCTTCGTAGCCGTCAACAAGCTTTGCAATATCACGCGCGTGCCATCGCGTTTCCAGCAGGGAAAAATTGAATGGCAGATGCGCTTCCCCAAGATCGCTGCCGTAATAGGCTACCAAGCGATTCAACGGCAGATAGACCTCGCCGATAAGAAGCCGCTCTGGGAATTCGTCGATCACCTGCCGCAGCCCGCGAATGACGTTATGCACCTCGGGTAGATCGGTCGTGTAGAGCGGCACCAGTCGCTCGTTGGGCGGCGCCCCGGCGACATAGCGGGGGTTCTCTGGATTGTCGCGGAATTGAGCGTCCTTGATCAGGTGCCAGATCACGTCAACACGAAAGCCATCGACCCCTTTTCGCAGCCAGAAGCGCATCACATCATGCATTGCCTCAACCACAGCGGGATTGCGCCAGTTCAGGTCGGGTTGCTCGGCAAGGAAGGCGTGATAGTAGTACTGTTCGGAAGCGGCATCGAACTGCCAGGCGCTCCCGCCGAATTCCGATAGCCAATTGTTGGGTGGCCCTCCATTCGGCGCCTGATCGCGCCAGAGGTACCATTCGCGTCTGGCGTTCCGCCTCGATGACCGGCTTTCGACGAACCAGGGGTGTTGATCGGAGGTGTGATTAGGTACGAGATCAAGGAGCAGCCTGAGGCCTTGCTCATGTGCCGCGGCAAGCAACGTGTCGAAGTCGGCCATCGTTCCAAACATTGGATCGATGTCCACATAATTGCTGATGTCGTAGCCGAAATCCTTCATCGGGGAACGGAAGATCGGCGATAGCCAGATCGCATCAATTCCCAATTCTGCGAGGTAAGACAGCCGACTTGCGAGGCCACGCAGGTCGCCGACGCCGTCGCCGTCGGAGTCCTGAAACGAGCGTGGATACACCTGATAGATCGTTGCGGTCTGCCACCATGGCGGTCGGGCGATCTGCATGATGTTTTGAAACGCCCACGTTCAAGGCTGGTTTCCGGCTCCGAGCCCACAGCTTTTGGGAACTCAGCAGGAGGGTTGGCAATTGCCAATGGTTGGCCGTACGCGGACAATCCGCCCATGATCAATGATCTCTGGTACAAGAATGCCATCATTTATTGCCTTTCCGTCGGTGCCTACATGGACGCCAACGGCGACGGTATCGGGGATTTCCAGGGCCTCATGCGCAGGCTCGACTATTTGCATGGCCTCGGCGTCACTGCCATCTGGCTGATGCCATTCCAGGTCTCCCCGCTCCGTGACGACGGCTATGATATTTCGGACTACTACGGAGTTGACCCTCGCTACGGCACCATTGGTGATTTCGTTGAGTTTACGCACAGCGCGAAACAGCGCGGGATCCGCGTGCTAATCGATCTCGTCGTCAACCATACGTCAAATGAACATCAATGGTTCAAGCGCGCTCGAAGGGACCATAACTCCAAATATCGCGATTGGTATGTATGGTCGAAGAAGAAACCGGCGCGCGCGGACCGTGGCATGGTGTTTCCCGGTGTGCAAAAGTCCACGTGGAGCTACGACGATGCTGCCAAGGCCTGGTACTTCCATCGTTTTTACGATTTCCAACCTGACCTCAATACCTCCAACCCCGAAGTGCAGGCGGAAATCCTGAAGATCATGGGCTTTTGGATTCAGCTCGGCGTTTCAGGGTTTCGGATGGATGCGGTGCCGTTTGTGATCGCTACCAAGGGGCCGAAGGTCAGAAAGCCAACGGAGCAATACGAAATACTCCGTCGTTTTCGCGAATTCCTGCAGTGGCGTCAGGGCGACTGCATTATTCTCGCTGAGGCCAATGTTTTGCCGCGCACGGACATGGAATATTTCGGCGCGGACGGCGACCGCATGCACATGATGTTCAACTTCCAGGTCAACCAGCATCTATTTTACGCTCTCGCCTCGGCGGATGCCCGGCCGCTGGCGGCGGCGCTGAAGGCGACCAGAACGCGGCCCGCGACGGCGCAGTGGGGCATGTTCCTGCGCAACCACGATGAACTTGACCTCGGTCGGTTGACGAAGCAGCAGCGGCAGACGGTGTTCGATGCGTTCGGGCCCAAGCCGGAAATGCAGCTCTACGACCGCGGCATCCGACGTCGGCTTGCAACCATGCTCAATGGCGACCAACGCCGGCTCGAGTTGGCATACAGTCTCCTGTTCACACTGCCGGGGACGCCCGTGATTCGCTACGGCGATGAAATCGGCATGGGCGACAATCTCTCGCTTCTGGAGCGGAACTGTGCACGCACGCCAATGCAATGGTCCAACGAGCCAAACGCCGGCTTTACCAAAAGCGATAAGCCGCTTCTGCCGGTCATCAGTGGCGGCCCCTACGGATTCGAGCAAATTAACGCTGCGATTCAGCGGCGACATCCGGAGGCGCTGCTGAATTGGACCGAACGCATCATTCGGATGCGCAAGGAGGTGCCGGAAATTGGTTGGGGTGAATTCGCCATTATTCCGAACCGGGACTCCGCGGTTCTGATCATCCGTTATGACTGGCGGAACAATTCTGTGTTGTTCATTCACAATCTCGATTCAAAGCCTCGCGAGATTGCGTTTTCGACCGGGCTGATTGGGGAGGGTGCCGCAACCGGACGGCTGTTGGTCAATCTCTTGTCCGACGATCACAGCCGCATCGACAAGCACGGCAGGCATCGGTTGATCGTCGAGGGGTATGGCTATCGTTGGTATCGCGTCGGCGGCTTGGATTATCTGCTTCGGCGCAGCGAAGTGGATAACATTTCGAGACCACCCGCAGGGGGGGCCAGAAGCAAGCGCGAACGCAGACTATCCTGAAACCGACGAGCGCGACATTCACTCTCTCGCTAGAGAGTGATGGCAAATTCGCCGGCACGTCAATCTGTTAGTATGAAAACCGGGTTTTCCTCAAGGGCGAGACGCTCGAGGTCGCAGTCAGCCCACGGGGTGCTGACCCGCCCCGGCGGGGCCGCGGCCGGCGATCGAGCCGATACGGCACTATTTCAATACCGAGTAGGTGACGCCGTCACAGGCTGTGAGGCTGTCACGCTACGATGTCACCCTTGCGGTCGAGACAGGCAACGCTGTTGCTAATGAACAGGCTGACAGCCTGGGATCGGCAGTCCTGGTCGGCGCGCTTGCGGCGGCGCCTTCGTATCCGTCTCCGCAATCACGGGGAGATCGTCCGCGCTCATGCCAATCGTGAATCTCCGAAGTCCGCGGCGCTCCCGTTTCCGCAGTGCTCTAATTGGTTCGGCCGACGCGATACTGCAGGGAAACGGTTTGCAAGACCGCTAGCGCTGTCTGAAGCCGTTCCTGTGATCGGAACCGTGGTGCCGGGCTCTACCCTCATCCTTGCAATCAGTGCGCTCGCGACGACGGCCGGTATCATGCCTTGGGCGCTGCTCGTTGCCGCGGTGCTCGGAGCAATTGCCGGCGACGGCTTCTCGTTTTGGCTCGGACATCGTTACCAACGGCAGATGCTCAGCGGCTGGCCGCTCAATCGCTTTCCCTGGCTGATCGAGCGCAGCGCACAATTTATCCGCAAATATGGGATCACGAGCGTGTTCCTGGCGCGCTTCACAGCGGTTGTGCGCGCCTTTGTCCTCTTGCTGGCCGGCATACTGAGAATGTCATCCCGTCAATTCTATGTGGCCAATATCCCGTCGGCACTGGTGTGGGCGCCGATGCACGTGTTCCCTGGAGTGTTGCTCGGCCTGGCCGTCGCGTTCGGAGGTACGCATGCACCCCAACTTAGCCTCGCAGCCGTGGGCGTGCTGATATTGGTTTGGATCGCCTGGAGCATGATCAGATACAAGACCGCCGCCGTTTTGGAGTGCGCAGCCAGCCACCAGGCGCCTGGATCAGACGCACGCAAATCTTCCCCATGGCCCACTTTCCGGGCAGACCGCACCGGCCAGCCAGATCGTTAGAGAAACAAATCTGGTGATCAAGCGAGGGCGCTTGGTCTCGACGTGGCGGCGACGCTGCTTGCTACCCCACGATGTGATTGAGTAGGCGACCGATTGGTGGTCGCTTTTGCCACTTCTGCGACCTCACGCGCTCGTCGGCGAGGGTTAAGGGGACCGGCGCAGTTGACGGACAACGCGGTCTCCGCCCGCGCTAGAGCAGGGGGTGGATTGTATAAGCCAATGGGCCCACGTAGGCGACGAGCTACTGACCCCTTCGCCGGTCTGGATTGGCCTGGAACTGTCGGCTGTCTGGACAGTGCGATTTTCGGCGTGAAGCAGATCGAAGGAACCAATGGGATTCTAAAGAATTGACGGGATGCAAACGTCCCCCCTTGGAAAAGTTTGGCTTGAGCGCGGCATGAACGAGGTGGTAATCGCGCGATCCACTACCGTGCTGGCCGTTTTAGGTGTGATCGCGGCGCTGTATTTTGCCAAGGCGGTCTTTCTGCCGTTGGCCCTCGCGATTCTGCTCACGTTCTTGCTCGCGCCGGCGGTACGAATGCTGCGGAGCTGGGGATTGCCCAAACCTCCGGCCGTGGTCTTGGTCGTGGCATTTGCCTTCACTGTCATAGTGGGCATCGGCGCGCTGGTCGGTCAGCAAGTGACCAAACTGGCGCAGAATCTGCCAGTGTATCAGTACAACATCGAGGAGAAGATCCGCTCGGCCCGCGGGCTTGCAGGCGGCGCGATGCTGGAACGGATCTCAAACTTTCTAGGAGACCTCAACGAGGAGGTCCTAAAGAAGAACGACACCCCGCCTAGAGGTGCCGCTCCGCAGCGTAATGAGGAGCCGGCCAAACCCATCCCGGTGGAAGTTCACCAACCCGATGCGACGCCAGTGCAGGTCGTCCGGCGGGTGCTGGAGCCGCTAGTCGATCCGCTTACGACAGCGGGGCTCGTCGTCATATTCGTCATCTTCTTCCTATCGCAGCGCCAAGATCTGAGGGACCGTCTGATCCGGCTCGCCGGATCCCGCGACTTGCAGCGCACTACCGATGCCATCAACGATGGCGCCCAACGCCTGAGCCGATACTTTCTGGCGCAAACTGCACTCAATGTCATGTTCGGGCTCATCGTCGGCATCGCCCTGGCCTTGATCGGCGTGCCGAACCCGGTGCTGTTCGGGATTCTGGCAATGGTGTTTCGCTTCGTGCCCTATATCGGCGCCTTCATCGCGGCCATCTTTCCGATCGCACTCGCCGTGGCTGTTGATCCCGGATGGACCATGGCCCTGATGACGACCGCGCTGTTCCTCGTCGTCGAGCCGTTGATCGGTCAAGTCATCGAGCCGATGGTTTACGGCCATAGCACCGGGCTGACGCCCGTAGCCGTCATCATTGCGGCGACGTTCTGGACTTGGTTGTGGGGTCCAATCGGGCTCCTGCTCTCGACGCCGCTGACGGTGTGCCTCGGCGTTCTCGGGCGTCATATTCCCTGGCTGCGCTTCCTCGACGTGATGATCGGAGATGATCCGCCGCTCAGTCCGGCCCAGAGCTTTTATCAGCGGGCCCTCGCAGGTGATATCGACGAAGCCGTTGACCAGGCCGTGGAGATTCTTCCGCGAAGGTCGCTATCGTATGTTTACGACAAGGTGGTACTGGAGGCGCTGCATCTCGCCCAGATCGATTTTCGCCGGGGATTGCTCGATTCTAAGCACGTTGAGCAGATGAACGAGGCGGTGGATGAGCTGATCGCGGATACCATTGATTATGAGGACATAACCCCTCCGGTCGGCGCCCGAAAAGACAACGGCAGCGCACCTGTGGAGAAAAGCGACGAGCCCCCGTCGCTGCCGGATCTTCCTGTCCTGCACGACTTCTCCCCCGGATGGGGCGCGAAGCCCGTTCTCTGCATCGCCGGAAGGGGGCCGTTCGATGATGCGGTCGCGAAGCTGCTAATCCAGCTGCTTGAAAAACATGGCCTGGGAGGCCGCGTGGAAGACAATGCCGCTGTGTCGTCCTCGAACATCGTGCGCCTCAGCAGTGCCGGCGTAAAGGTTATCTGCCTGTCCTATCTCGCTCTCGGCAGCAGCCCTGCGCACCTGCGACATTCGATCAAGCGAATCCGCCGGCAAATTCCCGGCGCAACGCTGATCGTCGGTCTTTGGGGCCACGCGGACGATGAAGATCGCGAGCATCTGCAAACCACCGCCGCGGACTTTTATGCGTCCTCGCTGAAGGAAGCTCTGAGCGGTTGCATCGACGCGGCATCTGGAGGCTTGGGGAAGCCTCCGGCAACGCGCGACGCAGAGGCTGCGACCACGGCTGCATAGACCGATTGTCGTCACCGTTTGCATGGGTAGCTCCGTAGCGCTCCGTGGCTATTTGCACTGAGGACGGCCGTCAAACGTCCTGCCCTGCTTATCTCCACCACCGCCGTCACTTCCCGGGGCCAGCACGATTTTGCCGCGCCGGCGCCGGTCGCGCTTGGCCGGTTCGTCAACGGGGACTATGAGCCCCGCAAGTTCTCGCGACCGTGACAGAAAGCTCTTCGTACTGTCAGAGCGCGATTCCCGCGCGTAGCTCAACCTACGGAAGGAGGACTTCGCTTCCGCCTTCACTGTGCATCAGATTCGGCAATGGGTCGCCGCGCGGCAGTTCCATGTCGCAGTCATGTTGCGCTTGCCTGTAGGTGCCGCCCAAGTGCTTCGCCTTGATCTTGGAAGCCTCCCGAACAAGATCGAGCAGGCCTGCGGGTCTCCGTCAATTGTAAAGCCTGCTGAGGGGCCCCGCGGCTCGGGCACCCGGCGCGGTGCGGGGCTCACGCGGAAAAACGAATCCACGGGCTTCCCGGCTGTCAATGCGGGCCGTCCTGGCAGTGAAGTTGCGTGGAGGCGTCCGATCCCGCTGGCAATGGTGCTGGCGCTCCTTTGGAGGCGTTCGGAGAAGACGCATCGATAATCACTAGGCGCTATCGGTGGCCGTCGGCGCGACAACGAATTCGCGGCTTCCTGGCTGGTCTGCAGGGTCGTCAAAGCGACGAATTAACAAGTCCCCGTGGGTGAGGCAGCTAGCGGGGCCTCTCGGTCGGGAACGGGAACGATCCTCTGGGGGGTGGACGGGCATTCCCGAGCCAAGCCGATAGCTCTCGGCGGGTGTTGTTGTTCTGTCGGCCTAGCAACGAGCGGCCGAGGCAATTCCGGCCAACCCGCAAAGGTCAGACCGCGCTAACGCCGATGAGATCGCGTTGATGCGGGCCTCGGCCCCGCGTCATTGCGGCGTCCGCGAAGTGGGGAACGCAATGCCGCTGGAGGCTGTTCTATTCACGGAAGAACGTGAGTGTAGGTCATGGAAAGAAAATTCGAAGCCGACACGCGGGAAGAGGCCAACCGAAAAGCTGATGATTGGTGGGCCAATGCGAAAGGCGTGCGCTTTATCCACCGGTCCCAAATTCCCGCGAGCTTTCGCTCAAATCCCTCTAAGCGATGGGTGATTGCGATCCACTACAAGGAAGAGATGTCTCCTTCTTGAGCGAGTCTCCTTCTTGAGCGGCATGCGCAAACTGATATCCTTTGTTGATAGAACTAGGGTGGAGTCGGCTCTCACCCTTGCCTTTCTCGTCAGTCTGGCGTGGGTATGTGCTCTCGCGCTGCTGCTTAGGACCAACGTCACACATTCCATCGACGCCGGGTCCAAACCTCCGCTGCAACACGCGGCACCGCTGGCGCCGACCAGCTCATCCTCGAAATAAAAACAGCCGAGCGGCCTGCCTGTTGGGCCGTCGGCTTCACAAAAACGCAATGTTGTCAGATGCTAAAAAGAAAAACCCCGAGCTAATTCTCGCCCGGGGTCACCTCAGTGGTTTCCTGAACTAGTGGCACGTTGCGCGATATCTCTGGCAATTGCCCATTCCTTGTTCGCCCAGCTGTTCCTTGTGAAGGCAAGCCTGCCGCAATTCTGCGCAGCGTCCTCCTCCTTCGTAGCGATTGTAATAACCGTGGTGGTGGCTGGGGCCTATCCTGACGCCTCCGGGGCCAATGTAAACACTCTCAGAGAACGCCGCGGTAGGAATGGCAAAGATTGCCGCGGTAGCTATCGCGAAGATGTAACGGCGCATAAGCTCCTCCATGACACTATTGCCTGTAAACTTCCGGGAGACCCAATTTGTTCCTCTAATCATTTGAATCGATAGGCTGGCGACGAGGGTTAGGCCAAATTTCGGGGCTTCGCAAAAACGAGGCGCCGCCCTTGATGGTAGGACAGGCGGCGCCCCTGGGCGGGAACCGAGGGGAGTCGGAAGCTCCCGTCCGATTCCCAAAACGCCGGCAGGCGTCGTCAGTTCCTGCGCGGAGGCTCATCTCAGCCGTCTACAACGAATGCTCGTGGGAAGGCGCCCCCGAACGGATTTGAATTTGCCGCTCTTCTTCTGCTCCATAAACTCGCCCGTCTCTCGCCAGCGCTTGGTTCCAATGGCTTCTTCATCGCGCGCGTTGCAGGCCTTTTGCTGGAACGTACGATGAGAATGAACGTTCCAGGAGAGGTGCGGACACGCGCGCTTAATGCTTGAAGGAGAACCAAGACAATGGCTACGACGACTGTAGACAACCGGCGAGAGACTGTGTCCCTGATCGGCAGCGATAAGGTCGAAGGGACGCCGGTATATGGCAGGGATGACAATAAGATTGGAACGGTTCAGCGGGTAATGCTCGACAAGATCAGCGGCAAGGTCGCTTACGCCGTCGTATCGTTTGGCGGCTTCCTCGGGATCGGCGAAGACTACTTCCCCATGCCCTGGGCGAGCCTCAAGTACGACACCGCGCTAAGCGGTTATCGGGTCGGAATTACTGAGGATCAGCTCAATAATGCGCCGAGGTTCAACCGCAGTACCGACTGGGATTGGTCCGACCGAGCGAGGGATCGTACTGTATACGACTATTACAAGACCCCGCTTTGGTACTAACGAGCCTGCCCAGCATCCCGCTCCTCATGGCGCGGGATGCTGGGCCTAAGTTAGATTGGAAGATGGATCGGCGACGTTCGCGGACGGAAACCGCAGAGTGCCCCCAGTCGCAACTTGCCTTCGCTCAAGTCGTCCAAAGAAAACGCGGTGCCGGGCAAAAAATCCGGGACTTCGTCGGGAAGCGATAACTCCGACAAGGGTAGCCATGGGTGTTCCTGCCACGCCGTAGAGCCGCCCCGTAGTCGGGTCCCCTAGCGTTCACCAGGGGGAACTTCGGCTTGAGACAATCGGGAACTAGGCCAGACATGGTCAATCAATAAAATCCACCGGGTCCCTTTGTGGACGAGCTCGGCAGGGGCGTGCGCATCCCAGTTAGTCAGCCGAATGCGGCCAGCAGGGCAGCAAATCGCGCTACAAGCCGCTCTTCCAAGTTTGTCGTTTGCCGGCCGCCGTCCCAGGGGTGACAACAACGGCCCTGGCAACGCACTCGGTCTGGAACGCTCCAGAGGCACCCCTCGCGCTTACAATAGCAGTAGTGGGAATCGACTGACCGCCGTCGCAGCTGGTGTGAGGAAGCTGGATGATCCAGGAACCTATGTGCGATACATGGATTGGAATGGCATGGAAGGAGTTTCTTGATGAGAGCGATTCTACGCAGCACTGCATTGGCGCTCATCATCGCCATAACGGCGATTCCTGCTGAAGCAAAGGGTTGCATAAAAGGTGCGATCGTTGGCGGTACCGTCGGGCACTTCGCGGGCCACCACGGTCTGATGGGAGCGGCCGCTGGATGCGCAATTGGCCATCACGAGGCCAAGAAAAGCGAGAAGGCGACGCAATCGCATTGACCATTGCGCCGTCCCCGCTGCACCGACCGAGCTAGCACCTCGCATAGAGCCCGTCTGCCGGTTCGAATGAACGTTAGAATCCTGCCCCTGCCAATATTAAACCACTCAACAGCCTTTCCGCGACGTGGGGGCCCAGTCACCATATCAACAAATCTAGGCAGCCCATTGCTGTTCGCTATGCATTTTCCTGTGTCCCCGATTACCTTTCAGCCTACGCTGCGATCTCCATTGGTGGTCCTCAATTTTGGTTAGGTCCCCGGAACGAACAATCGCGTTCTCGAATTGATCCTTGCGTAGTGGCGGGACTGATCCCCGCTGCAAAGATAGCAGGGAAGCGGCCCAACAGTCAGCTAGATCGGACGCGTAAGGCGCTTCCTTGAGAACACAAGAAACGGAGTTGAAAAATGACATCGTTGAGTAAGACACTTCTCGGCGCCGCAATGGGCGCGGGCGTCTTTGCCTTCTTGGTCGTAAGCGCGTCAGCAGCGGTTGTCTGCAATGGCAACGTTTGTTGGCATGCCAAAGAAAAATACACCTACCCGCCGGACGCCCATGTGACGATACATGAGGACACTTGGAAATCCGGTCCAAGCATCACGTTCCGTGAGCACGAAGGCCGCGGGTACTGGGCCGGCGAGACCTGGAAGGAATGGTAATTGGACGGAGCGAGTAGTGAGGTCGACAATCTTTGCGATTGTGATCTCCTTTGGACGGGGACCCGCCCCCGCGCCGAGGCAGCGGCCTTGCTTTCCGCAAGGCCGTCGGCCTCGGCTGCGCTTTAAGTTTAGGGCCAATCGCGGCGTCGTAATTGGCGGTCCTGCGCGGTCACCCTGTGGTGGGCCCTGCTGTTGGGCGATGCGCGGGGTGGGAACAACAGCCCAATTTGCTCATTTCTTTGATTGACGCACCGTCAGTGTGCGCTAGCACGAGCTATTCCGTGTCCCTGTTGTCGCAAATCTTGACTCTGCTCAAAAACGCCTCCAATTGGTTCATCGAAGATGAGGCATTGACCCGGGGCGCCGCGATTGCGTTTTATACCGCAACTTCCTTGGCCCCAGTCCTTTTGATCGTCATCGCCATTGCCGGGCTTGTGTACGGCGAGGAGGCGGCTCAGGGCGCGATCACCTCCGAGCTCGGCGACCTGATGGGCCGGCAGACGGCAGAGCTTCTGCAGACGGCGATTGCCAGTTCGAAAAGCCAGTCATCAAGTGTTTTGGCCGCGGCAGTCGGCCTACTAACGCTTATCGCTACAGCGTCCGGCGTCTTCGGCGAGATGCAAGCGGCGCTTAACAAGGTGTGGAAGGCGGAACCTAGGGGTACGACAGTTGGACGCTTGATCCGGGCGAGAGCCAAGAGCCTCGGGCTCGTCGCCGCATTGGGATTCCTTTTGATGGTTTCGCTGGCCGCAAGCGCGGCATTGACCGCCTTTGAAAATCAGATCAATGCCGCGCTGCCATTCGGAGGAATTGTGCTTTCGGTCGTGAACTTCTTAGTCTCGCTCGCGCTGATCTCTTTCCTTTTTGCGGCTGTCTTCAAGGTACTGCCGGACTGTGACCTTGAGTGGCGAGATGTTGCAGTCGGGGCAATCATTACGGCGCTTCTTTTCATTGCCGGGAAGTCTCTTATTGGCTGGTACATTGGCAGCAGCGCCGTTGCCTCGACTTATGGCGCTGCTGGAGGGCTCATCGTGCTACTGCTGTGGGTCTACTATACAAGCCAGATCTTCCTCTTCGGAGCCGAATTGGCTAGATCGTATGCCAGCCTACATGGCAGCAAACGCGCATCGGCAAAACCGAGAACGGAGCTTAAGCCTGCAGCGGGCACCGGAGATCGGTGACGGTCTCGCCGCATTGGGGTCGCACGCCGCCAATTTTTTAACGCGCACTCGTGACGCCGCCAATTTTTTGAGGCGCGCTCGTGCTCGCCTTCCCCCACTTTCCACGTCGGCATCCAATGCGTGCCCCGCAAACGGAGGGGCGTCATTCATCCTTACGCGATCTGCTCGGTTCGCGACCAACGGTCGCTTAAGGGCTCACGCAACCCCGCGCGTTCTTAACCTCCGCAGCCAACGTCCTGGTAGGCTCGAAGTGCAAAAGACGTTCGGGTGACAAAGTTATCGAAGTGGCGTTTTTCCGATGCAGGGTATTCAAACTCAATGTGGCGCCACTTCGTGCCATTGCAGGCTAACATTGCCCTCCTGTAAAATATTCTGTCGCCTCTATATCCGGAGCTGACAACCCAATCGCTGCCCCGACGCTCGTAGGTGACTCGCTCCGCTGGGGGAGGGGGGAACTGGTCCGCGTTGGCGTTAACGGCGGCTTCGCGATTAGCAGGAACAGCGAAGAACCAGAGCCAAGCATCGCCAGTGGGTGAAACAAAGCGACGGCCGTACGATTGAGGCTCTGACGGAAGCAAGGTCCAGGTATTAGGAACAATCGAGCGGAACGGTATATCAGCTTCCCGCGCGGTTGCTGCAGGGCTGGTATAAGTCGTAGCGGCCGCAAGGGAAAGGACCGCTACCACGGTTCCGATAGGTCTAATGGGGTTCAACGTTATTCTCCGTATCGGGTCAGCACCTCCATGCCCGCAGGTTTGGCGCCGGAAAGGCACAACGGAACGGTTCAATCCTTTTTGCCCGATGGATTGTGCGTTGAGGTATTGGTTCCCATATCGCTCCCGGTCTCGGTTCGGTTCTCCATGCCAGTCGTGCTGGATGTTGAACCACTCGGATTGTGGGTTGAACTCGTGCTGCCAATTCCCTCCGCTTTAGGCGAACCAGCAACTCCCTTTTCCCCTGCCGAAGGCGAGCCGCCAGTCTGAGCGAAACAAATCAAACTGGAACCGCTTAGAAGAAGGAAAGCCGCCATGGCTGTTCCGATTTTGCCACGCATTACACACTCCATGTTGATTTCGCGAATGCGAACACCTGTTGCTGATACAACGCGTAAGCAGCGGCGCGGTTCGCCGCTGGTTGAAACAAACGTCGCAAAGGTGCGGCTAATCGTCGGATGTTACGGGAATGCTCGTGCTAGAACGGTTGACCCGATGTCGATCCAAAGTCTGGACTCATGCGCACACCGAAGTAGTCCGAGCAGCTGTGGGAGGATTCGGTCGTTTCGGCCGGTCATCGAGCTGGTGGCACTTGCCGGACCGAGGGCTGACCGCCTCAAAGGGGTCCAGGGCTTGGGGCCTGCCCCTGCAGGCGAAGATTCTGCAAGGCATCGCCATTGGCTGGGTGGGCGAAGGGCGGCGGCGTATGCATCACGCCGCAGCCCTCCTGGAAAGCGCCGAGCAGCGGCTGCGGCAATCCCATCCCGATCTCAAGCGGATAACCCGGGCGGCGAATTCCGGCGCGGCTGCGAATTGGTCGCTGACCTTTCCCTGGTGGTTGAGGTTCCCAGAGCCGATGTCGGCACAATCCGCTCCGGCAGCTATCTGCACATCCATCTCACCGACCCAGCACACTACGGGATTATGCTGCTGCGTGCGGCCGGGTCTGCCACGCATCTCGAGCAGCTCGAAGCGCTAGCAGCGCGCAAACGCTTCACCCTTGATGCCGCGGGCCTGCGCTGCGGCCGCAAAATCATCGCGAGAAGCGAAGAAGAAATATATGCCGGGCTCGGCTTGCATTTCATCGAACCGGAACTCCGTGAGGGTACCGACGAGATTGCACTTGGGCTAAAGCATGCATTGCCCAAGCTGGTCACCGATCACGACTTGCGCGGCATCTTGCACGCGCACATGGATTTATCGGATGGCGTCGACACGCTCGAGATCATGGCCGACGCTACCCGCGCCCGCGGCTACCAGTATTTAGGCGTGGCCGATCACTCGAAATCCGCATATTACGCCCGAGGCCTATCGGTCGAAAAGATCGAAGCGCAGCACGCGGAGATCGACCGACTCAACAAACGCTACGGCAAGAGCTTCCGCATCCTCAAAGGCATTGAATCCGACGTCCTGACTGACGGCTCGCTCGACTATCCCGACGACGTGCTGGCTCGCTTCGATTTCGTGGTCGCGAGCGTGCACGGCCGCTTCAAGCTCGACCGCAATACCCAGACGCAGCGCATCATTCGCGCGGTTCGGAATCCCTTCACCACCATCTTCGGTCACATGACCGGGCGGCAGCTGCTGCGGCGGCCAGGCTATGAGGTGGATATTGAGGCGATCCTTGCTGCCTGTGCCGAGCACCGGGTTGCCGTTGAGATCAACGCCAATCCGTGGCGCCTCGATCTCGACTGGCGCTGGCACCGGCGCGCCCTGGAGCTCGGCTGCATGATGAGCATCAATCCAGATGCGCATTCGACCCAAGAACTTAATCTGACACACTGGGGTGTGGAAATGGCGCGCAAAGGCGGCGCGCCGGCCAAGCGCGTCCTCAACGCGCTCACGCTTCCCAGTCTGCTGCAACACCTGAAACGACGCAGCAGCATCCAGGCCCGCGCTGCCTGAGAATAGAGAGGAGAATGCCATGACGGTAGTGGAAACCCTGAAGAAGATCACCGAAAAGGCTACGGGCTGGGCGCGGCCGGGACAGGATGCGTTGGGTAAGCTGATACGGGCGAGGAAACCACAGACGTACCGGTTCAAGGACGGTGGCATCATCCCCAATCATCCGCGCTGGCCGCTGGTGATCTATCGCGGCGCGGTTCGCCTCGATGAAGCCTTCGATCCGGCGGCCCTGTTCGAGGAATTGTTCGAGAGGAATGGCTGGGGCGATATGTGGCGCAATGGCATTTACGACTATGTTCACTATCACTCGCGCATTCACGAGGTGCTCGGCATCGCGCGCGGTCACGGCAAAGTGCAGTTTGGTGGGCTGAAGGGCCGGACCATCAGCATGAAGGGTGGTGACGTTGCAATTCTGCCTGCCGGGACCGGGCATCAATGCCTCGGCGCAAGCGACGATTTCCTGGTCATCGGCGCTTATCCGCCGAACGGCACTTATGACGAATGCACCAAGAGCGAACACCGCAAGGCGGCGCTCAGGACCATCCCGAAGGTCGGGCGCCCGCGCAAAGACCCGGTCTTTGGAAGCGATGGGCCCCGTTGAAGCTCTGGCGTCCCGCCCATTGACCGGAGGGCGCGCACGCACAGCCGCCAGCGCAAGGCTTCATCGCCATGGAACCGCTAGGCGAGGACTACTCGGTACCACGCTGCGTTACGACGAACGGCGTGCGAGAAGGATGATGGCTCCGACGTGGCGTCGCCACGGATGAGGAGGGACATGATTGATCTGGCAAGTGCAGGCCCCGCGCAGTTCAAGGATGCATACGAGACGTCTTGAAAAAATCGCGGCGCAAGGCCGAGAGACCCCCGCCAGAGCCGCCCGACAACGTTATCTATCTGATGAACGATTGCAGCAGAGCTAGAAAGCTACGGCGTCCGGATCGAAACGACGGCTGGCTATGCCGAAAACGTTATGGAAGGCGGCTTGACCGCGCTCTCACTAACCTTTGTCGCCTGCCTTCTTAAACTGCTTGGCAGCCCGATCGATTAATTGTTCGCCAACCTTCGGGCCCTTCCAACCCAGGAATTTCAGCACCTTGGCCTCCAACTCGTCCGTCGCAACAAAGAACTTTTCGATCTCCTGGCGCATCTGTTTGGGCAGATCGCGCGCATCCTTGTCGGCTTTTTCGCGGTGCGAATCGCGCGGCACCGCAATTAGTCGATCGTTACGGATGCCCTTCTTCCCCTTCTCGCTTTGCAGGACTTCCAGCACGCCGATGATCTTGCACTTCAGCACTAGGCCCGGCGCGGTCGTCGCGTCGTGCAGGACGAGGGCGTCGATTGGATCGCCGTCCTCGCCCTTAGTGGAAGGAATGAAGCCCCAGTCATACGGATAGGTCAGACCGAGGAATAGGGCCTTCGACAAGGAAAACACGCGCAGCTCAGGATCATATTCCAGCTTAGCCGCCGAGCCACGCGGGGTCTCGACGACGACGTATACGTCGCCCCTGTTGTTCCGGGTCGGCAGCTTGAGCAAGTCGGGCATGGGTCAGGCGAGGCGCTAACTTGCGGCCTTGCGGTTCACGCCCTTACGCAGTGCCACGGTCGAGAGCTTCTTGTCCGCCGCCTTCTCCTCATTAAGATTGGTGGTGAGAAGTCGGATAATGTCGTCATGGCCGAGGCTTTCGGCCCAGGCGATTAAGGTCCCGTAGCGGGCGATTTCATAGTGCTCGACGGCTTGGGCGGCGCCGACGATCGCAGCATCGAGCACATCCTTGTCGGCTACCTCGCCGGCTATCTCGTCGGCCTCGTCGATCAGACCATCGATGGCGGGACAGCGTACTCCTTGCGGATCCTGGCCTAGTTTCTTGAACACCTGATCGAGCCGGGCGACCTGGTTCTTGGTCTCCTCCAGGTGATCCTTGAGGCCCTTGGTCAGGTCGCGATTGGTCGCCTTCTCAATGAGTATGGGCAGCGATTTGATGATCTGGTTTTCCGCGTAGTAGATGTCCTTGAGCCCGTGGAGCATCAGGTCATCCATCGTCGCGATGTCCTTGGTGAACAGTCCCATGAGTTGTTTCCTATCGTCAGGCTAGACCTATCAATTGAACGTAGCAGCGCCCCTGCCGGTTCCGATGGGCAGGGAACCGACGATGTGCTCGCGCGTTAGGTTCCGCCCGCCCATCACCCGAGCAAGGCGCGGGCGGGCGCCACGGCCAGCGGGGACCATGAAGCTTGAAAGGCAGCTCAAAATCGCACTCGACGAAAGCCGCCTGCTAATTCTCGGCGCTCAGGTTCTCTTCGACTTCCAGTTCAATGGCATCTTTCAGCAGCAATTCGAGTTCTTACCTTTCTCCTCCCGGGTCTTGGTGTGCGCGGGGCTCACGCTCATCATGATCGCGGTCGCGCTTCTGATCGCACCGTCCATGGACCACCGGATCCCGACTTTATCAAGATCGCCTCCGTCTTTGTCGTAGCCGCTCCCTTGCCCTTGGCGTTCGGCATCGCGTTCGACACCTACGTCGCTGTGGGGCGCGCTCTGCAGTCGGACTTGGGCGCGACCATACTGGCCGCGGCGGCCGCCGTCGTTCTGCTTGGCCTCTGGTACGCACTCCCTCTTTGGCGATGGATGTACACGTGAGCTTCTCTTTTCCTCTTAAGGTGTCGTCAAGCGGCGTAAGCCGGGAACCGAACTACACACATTTTCGCACAGGATCGTTGTGAGTAGTTGCTAACGGAAGACCATATAACTCGCCGAGCGCGGAGTGCGTGATGTGTCATCACTAACGGCGATGACCCTGAAAGAGCCTTTCGGGACCAATCCATGGTGATCAGTAGATGCGAAAAACGGCCGCCGCCGCGTGAACGAAAGAGGCCGCCAACTAAGACGCGCCGTCCGTTTAATGACATCAAAACTCTAGGCAGCGCCCCCTGCGGAGGGTGTCGCCACGGTACGGCCTCTCTGGCGCTTCCTTGCGGCTGCATATTTGGAGTGGCCGCCCAATCGGCGTCTAGCCCGATTGCCGGCTCGATGGGTGCGGTGGCGCTCACCGGGGCGCTGCAGCAAATCTGCCGAGCGTGGTTCCTTTGCGGGCGACTCCTCGTCGACCGCCCACCCCAGCCGATGACAGAGTGCAACTAAGGCAGCCCGCTCAGTCAGGCGAAGCGGAATCTCGCCAGTCTGTCGGTCGACGGCGGCATAAGAGTACGTCTCGCCGGGTCTCTCGATGATCTTGATACGACGCATGGTGCAATCCCGCCGGAAAACGTCTGGGGTCGATGGGTGGTTCCCAGGGCCGGATGTCGCCCCCCCCGGGGATTAGGCCGCCGCGCTCCGCCGGCATCCATGACGGGCCTCCTGGACGGGCGACGTACTCGCGAACGGCGGAAGCTGTCACGCAAGACCGCTGCAGCTACGTCGTCGGTCCGCGGCTGGGCTTGGCCGACAGAGTAGCCGATCGACACCAGCACCGCGGCTGGCAAGTGCTTCCTCGACGTGCTCGGCGTGTTCGCGGAGTTCGAAACCAACCTGCGGCGGGAACGGCAGCTGGAGGGGATCGCCTACAAAGGCCACAAGACGTCGAATTGATCCTGCGCGGGTGAAGCAGCTCAAGAGCGACGGACTTGGGCCAACACAGAGATTGCGCGTACGCTGAGGATCAACCGGGCGTCCGTCTACCGGGGGAGATCGAAGCGTCTGCATCGAATGCCTCGCGCTGACCCCTCCGCGGTCACTCGTGCGCATTGTGTCGATCTCCAAAGCCTCGTACTGCAGGGTACTTACATTAGGCCCTGGTGGCGCGCCTCACTGCTCATCAGAATTTAAAGGTGTGCCAACGCCACAGCATTCAGGATGAACGCGGCACCGACGATAAGGCCTACCGTCCAGCCAATTATGACGATAAGGCCTACCGTCCAGCCAATTATTGAGAGTGTCCTACGCTCATCCAATTCATCACTAACGTTTGGTCAGCTTTCCGGTTGCAGGCTCCTCAAAATCTTTCGCGGTCGCCCACGCGGGAACTGGTGTCAGCTCAGCGCGTTGCCTGCTCCGAGGGCAATTAGAAGGACCACAAAGGGTCAAGCTCGCCTATCCTAGCTGCCTTCAATCAAAACTCGATCTCGTGTCAGTCGGCACCGGGAGACCCTTCGCCTTCGCCCTCCGCTCCTTTCCCATGGCTCAACAACTTCCCAGCGTAAATCTTCAGGACAACCGGGGCCCCATAAGCAATCTTGTGCCCTATGCCTCGGCACTCATCGTGTGACCGCTAGTATAGTCTCTCGGTTTGCAACCAAGCCGCCAGCCGTAAACCCGCTGGGAACAAAAGCCCACTGGCCCAATTGGCTGTCGAGGAACAACGATCGGCCGCATCAATGCCGGTGCAAGAGGACACGAACGCCGCAGAACATCCCGCGCACATGACGCCGCCGCGGCGCGGCGCGCACAACGGGCAGAGCCATTCGCCGGCGACGATGAAGCTCTTGAGGCGGCTCGGCCTCACCTATGTCGCGACCGAAGAGCTGACCATCCGCCGGCTGCGGCATGGCCGGGGTTTTCGCTACGTTGCCGCCGATGGCACGCCGCTGCGCGGCGAGGAGTCGCAGCGGCTTGCCGCGCTCGCGGTGCCGCCGGCCTATGTGGACGTGCTCTACGCCGCCGATCCGAGTGCGCACATCCAGGCGATCGGGCGCGACGCCGCCGGACGCCTGCAGTACCGCTATCATCCCGACTGGCAGCGGGTGCGCGAGATGCGCAAGGCGCGGCGTCTCGCCCGTCTTGCGGAAGTGCTGCCGCAGATCCGGCGCTGCATCGCCCGTCATCTCGGCGCCAGCGAGCCGACCCGCGCCTTCACGCTCGCGGCTGTCATCGATCTCGTCGCGCGCAGCGCCATACGTCCGGGCAGCGAGCAATATGCGCGGCTGCGCGGCACGCGCGGCGCGGCGACGCTGCTCAAGTCGAACGTCTCGGTCTACGGCGAGACCGTTCGTCTGTGCTTCCGCGCCAAAGGCGGCAAGCGGGTCGAGAAGGAGGTGCATGCGCCGCGGCTTGCGGCCGCGGTCGCCGTGCTCCGGCGATTGCCTGGCCGCCGCCTCTTTCAATATCGCAGCGAAGACGGCGCGCTGCGGCAGGCGAGCGCGCACGACGTCAACCGCTTCCTGCGCGAGATCGCGGGCGTCGAAATTTCGCTCAAGGATTTCCGCACGCTGCTCGCTTCCGTCGCGGTGCTCGACGCGCTCGCCTGCGCTGCCCCGGCGACCAGCAAACGCGCCCGGCGGCGGCAGGTGCTCGACGCCATTCGCCACGCTGCCGACGACCTCGGCAATACGCCGGCGATCTGCGCCAAGAGCTACGTGCACGAAACGGTGGTGAATGCTTTCGAAGATGGCGTGCTCGAGCAGTTCGCCGAGCGGCTGCGCAGTTCGCGTTCGAACAGCCGCAGCGAAAAGGTCTTGGCGCAAATCGCCGCCCAGGTCAAAGCCGACGCCGCGGCCTGACCGGTCTAGCCTGGGGTCTCGCTAAACGTATGTGGAAACTAAAGGGTCGCAAGCGCACCGGGCGGACCAACACTCGAAATTTCCTGGCGCGCCTGGGCCCCGGGTTGATCACGGGCGCGTCGGATGACGATCCGAGTGGCATCGCGACCTACAGCCAGAGCGGCTCGCGCTTTGGCTATTCACTTTTATGGACAATGGCATTCAGTTATCCACTCATGATCGCCATTCAGGAGATAAGCGCTCGCATCGGGCGCACGACGGGCCGCGGTATCGCAGCGAATCTGGCCCGACACTATCCAAATGCGCTTTTGCAGGTCGTCGTAGTGTTGCTACTCATTGCAAACACGATCAACATCGGCGCTGATCTTGGCGCGATGGCCGATGCGCTTCGGCTCCTGATCGGTGGGCCGGGCCTCGCGTATGTCTGCCTGTTTGGTTTTGGTTGTGCGGTATTGCAGATTTTCGTGGCCTACAGTCACTACGTCACGATCCTTAAATGGCTGACACTTGCGCTATTTGCGTATTTCGGCACGGCAGTCGTGATGCGTATCCCGTGGCAGGAGGTGGACTCGGACTTGTCTGGCCCCATTTCACCAGTGACAGCGGGCTATGGACGACCGTCGTCGCAATCATGGGCACGACGATCAGTCCATATTTGTTTTTCTGGCAGGCCTCACAGGAAGTCGAGGATATCCGCGCCGTGCAGGAGCGGCAGCCGCTAACGCGAAAACCAGGGCAAGCTCCCGATGCTTTCAAGCGCATCCGTGTTGACACATGGCTCGGTATGGCCTTCTCGAACCTTGTAGCCGTTGCGATCATGATTACCACAGCGGCGACTCTGCATCGCACCGGCGTTGCGGACATCGAGACGTCAACCCAGGCTGCAGAGGCATTGCGGCCTGTCGCGGGCGTCTTCGCCTTCGCCGTGTTCGCCATGGGCATCATCGGGACGGGACTGTTGTCCGTGCCAGTGCTCGCAGGGTCTGCCGCTTATGCGCTCGGCGAGGCGCGACGCTGGCCGGTCGGGCTCGCGCGAAGACCAAAGCAGGCCAAAGCATTCTACGCCACTATTGCGGTCGCGATGCTTGGCGGCGCGGCGCTCAATTTTGCTCCGATCAACCCAATCAAGGCGCTATTCTGGAGCGCTGTGATCAACGGTGTCGTGGCGGTACCCGTAATGGCCGTAATGATGTTGATGGGGCGCAACCGCAAGATCATGGGTGAGTTCGTGCTCGGCGGCTGGCTCCTCACTGTTGGCTGGCTCGCGACAGCGGTGATGGGCGCTTGCGTCTTAGGAATGGCCGCAACTGTCATTGCCGGGGGATAGAATGGGCAAGTGAGTTTTCGGACCAAACGCGGGCGCCGCCCCACCGCTTCGATGATTCGAAGCCGTCGAAGGCAACGAAACCTAAGTCCGCCGAAGGAGAGCAGTGCTTCGCTATCAGGTCTGTGCCCGTGAGCTGGGTAGCGCGCTTGATGCGCTCCGATTTGGCGCTCGGACCAGCCGAAGCACAGTTATTCGCTGAGCCTATCTCGCTGACTCATCGATCAATTGACCGACGCGCTGCGGGCAGTAGGGACTGCTTCCGCGTCTCTAATAGATACCCTGTAACAAGCACCAAATAGAGCAGTTTCAAAATCGCAATCATATTCTTGCGGCCGCGTTTCCCGAGGCAACTTCGTAGGACTTGAACTGTTCCTGCGGCCGGAGGCGAAGAATGAAATCGGGTCCTCACGGGGAGCGCCTTTTATTCCACGATAAAGCCGGTTACGATGATCAATAATTTCCGGAACAGATCCGCGACGCCAAGGCGACGCAACCGCCGCTCACAGAAGCAGCGTCGGGACTTGGAACATTTTGACGAATGCCGAGTTGTAAAACACCGCTTCCTTATTTCGGAGGTCAACCATGAACGGGCTGATCTATTTGATTGGATTAATTGTAGTCATTATGTTCATTCTTTCGTTTCTCGGGCTTCATTGATTCGAACGGCGAGACCCATGACAGACTCAACCTCTGATTTGGAGCCTCCGGCACGCTCCGCTTTCGGCGGCGGGGCGGCTGGCACCATTTATTTGGAATGGACTCCAAGCTGGGTGGGGGCGATTGTTGCGGCGGCACTGTCATTTGTGCTCCTCGCATTCGGTGCAGCGTTAGGTTTAGCAGTCGCCTCGCCTTCGTCGAGTTGGCGAGATACCTCGGCGGTCCTCACTCTTTTGTCAGGCTTGTGGCTGTTGCTTACAGCTCTGGCGAGCTTTGGCTTGGGAGGGTACTTAGCTGGTCGCTTGCGAATCCCGCTGCGTCCCCATACTCGCGAAGAGGTAGAATTCCGCGACGGGATACACGGCCTTTTGGTGTGGGCGATTGCCATCCTTATAGGCGCTCTCCTCACGGTCGCGGTAAGCAGCACAATCAGCGCGGGACGCGCAACGGACGCGAAGTCCTCGACTTCCGAGCCGCTTTTTGCTCTGGAGCTCGATCAGCTGTTTCGTTCCGATCGCAAACCGACTGATGCGGGCGATCCGGAACTTAGAGCACAAGCTGCTAGGATCATTTCGTCTGGTTTGGGCCACCGCACGATGGCGTCTGAGGACCGCGCTTACCTTGTCCGGTTAGTGGAGACGCGAACGGGGCTTGCTGCGACAGATGCGGACACCCGTGTCACGCAGATAGTGAATAAGTCGCGGGACGCTGTAGCAAAAGCAAGACGCAGCGCTGTTATTGTGGCTTTCATGGTCGGCGCGTCGCTCATGCTCGGGGCAGCAGTCGCATGGCTTGCCGCAGCAGCGGGCGGCCAGCATCGCGACGGTGGTATTGCCTTGGACTTTTGGCGACGTTGGGAAGTCGATCGGACGTTTGTGATCCGATAGCAGCCGCTGCCGAAGAAGCCCGGTCTTGCGCCGGGCTTTTTTGTTGGCTTTGGGCAAAACCAGGCATCCGGTCGAGTGTGTCCACGAAAACCGAGCAAGGACGCGCCGAGGAGGATGGAGCCACACCCCAGAAAAGATCCGGCGTGAGCGCTCCACCTCTGTGAATTGGCGTCCGAGGATTGGCCGCTGACCGAGGACCTACCTCCAAAATCAAACCGACCACGCTGGTTGCTATTTGGTAGCTAATTGGGAATCCATAATAAGGCCACATGGTCACTATCGGGAATATATATGTGGCATTAGACGCTTGCTGGCGCGCCCGAAGAGATTCGAACTCCTGACCCCCAGATTCGTAGTCTGGTGCTCACGGTGGTTCAGGCGGGCACTGATTTGCGGACCCTTTCCGAAGAGCTCTGACCAGCGCGCCGTAACTTTGAGTGGCGCTTAAGCTGCTGGCGCGGTTGTAGTGCTTTTCCCGGATCGTGGGATCCCTGTGGTGCAGCAAGGCGCTGCCAAGATGGGGATTGTTTCCAGCGTAAACCGCGGCTGTCGATACGGCTGCAGTCCGAAATAGATGCGGACTGACTTTAATACCGATGGTGGCCAAGGTGGTTTTGCTGATAACCTCTTCAACGCCCCAAATTGTCAAGGGACGTCCGTTGTTCGAGGACAGCCACAGCGCGTTCGACTCCTCAACTCTTCGTGCGAGGACCGGTCGATGGACTTCGAGGTACCGATCGATCCACGGTATCAGCCTGGGGTCTACGATGCGCTCGTCCGCCCGTTTCTCTTTGGTCTCGGAGGGGGGAAGGACGATCCACCACGAACCGAACTCACGTTTGAAAGTAAGTCCGAGCTCAAGCGTTGCGAAATTTTTCGGACGGAGTGGATGATACCCCAGCATTGCGACCATGAGGCCATTGCGAAATTGCCTGGCCCGCGCTAGCGCGGATCGGTGCATCGCAGCTTCCGCTTTGGTCATGAGATCCGTCCCCGCTTTGATGAGGACGTGGGAGTAGACGAAACGTCCGAATTTCGACTGGGGCTGCATCGCTGCAGCGAGGTCGTTTTCGATCTCAATGAGCCACGAGAAGTCTCGATCAGGGTCCAATAGCTGCGCCATCCGGCGCAACTTGTAGATCGAGCCATGAACCGTCACTGAACCCACGCGCGCCTGCAATTCTGCGACAAACCCATTAACCCGATCAGGGGTGACATAGGCGGCAGCGGTTGCGGCGAGGTCGAGACCTTCCGTCCGCTGGACGTAATCGAGAAAATATCCGTACCGCCGAGCAAGGTCGCGGAATGTGATGTCCTTCATGTGGGACGCGGCTCCCCCTCGTTTGAGGCGTTCGGCCGGCCGTCGAGCGGTGGTCGAGGCAAAACGGTCGGCCTCGGGCCATTCGGCGAACGGTACCGAGCGAACTGTCCCGACATGCGACGGCATTTGGGGCTGGCTGCAGGACGTCATGGCTGATTTTCCGGTTGCGGTGGGTCTGCTTGCGGGCCCTCCAAGCTTTCGCACCAGGTCGCCGAAGTCGCGATTGGCTTGCAAGGTTTCCAAGCCGCAGTAGAAATTTATCGTGGTCTGGAGCCTTTTGTGACCCAGGATGCGGCGGACCGTTTCGTAGTCTCCAGGCTTGTACTGAAGCCAGATCGCAGCAGCGGCGTGTCGGAACTGGTGCACGGTGATGAACAGGCCAGTGGCTTTTTCGACCCGTTCGGTGATTTGATCGCTCAAGGTCTTGGCGTCCTTGCACCCGCCGGTCTCACCCGGAAACAGCCAAAGCTCGTTCGATCCGCGCAGCAACGTGGGCCTGAAATGGTGGACATATTCGTCGATCAGACCGGTCAGTTCTTGGTCGAACGGAAACTCCAAATTGACGCGATTTTTCACGTCATAGTCGGGGAACACCAGCATGTACGGGGCATCCGGTCCGCCAGGCTTGTTGAGATTCTTGTCCAGCCTGATCTGAACGAGGTTGCTCAAGCGGACCGGGGCGTTCGTGAGGATGGCGATGGCGACCGCAAGCTGAGCCGTCACGGCGGCCTTGACCGGAGACTGATCGCTCAACAGCCGCGCTTGCGCCATCAGCGCTTCCGGAAGGTTGATGACCCTCCTCCAGACGTCGCCGCTGATCACCTGCCGCACGAGGATCATGTTCTTTTCGGTCAATCCTCCTCGGCGATGGGTCTCCAGGGAGGCTCGCATATCGTCGAGGCGCTCCATGGCGACGTCGTCGAGGCATCCGATCGAGCGAGCGATCGACAGGAGTTTCCAACCGAGGTCGATGGTGTAGACCGTCGGCTCCGGTCCATCGGCCTTCCAGTAGGCCTCGATGACCAGCTCGGCTACGTCGGGGCGGACCAGCTCGGCGAGTGAGCAGAGGCTTTCGATGGGCACGCCTTCGCGGACCGCCATCCGCGCTGCCGCCTTGAGCTCGGCCTTGCGCGTGCGGATCGTTGACGGCCTACAGGGCTCGCGTCTGTTGCCCCTGGCGTCGCGCCTGCGTCGAGTGAGTCCGCTGATGTGGGCCTCGATGTCGCGTCTGAGACCCTCCGGAAACTTCTCCCACTCCGGCTCCTCCGTCGTCTTGATTGCCGGCTCGATGAGCCGGCGCTCAGGCCAACCCTCGATGACGCCGATGCACCCATTCCAGGCTCTGGCGATGCTGCGCCGGGCGCCGGCATCGGTGGCAAGCGCAGTCGTCTGCGCCCGGTAGCGCATGTACGCGTCGATAGCTGCCTCATCGACCGCCGCCGGGGCAACCTTCCGGGCGGAGAAGTAGCGCATCAGGGACGAGAGAGTTGCGCGGGTTCGTCGATCTGTCAGCTGTTGGCGCAGGACCTGCCATTCCCCGTCGAGCGGCAATCCGCGGCTCGGGACATCTTCCTCCTTCCCGAACCAGCGCAGAGCCGCCCGTGCATTGGCCTTGTGGTTCGCGAGGGTCTTGGGGTTCAAGCCAACGACCGCATGATGCAGCCGATCGATGGGGAAGCGCGCCGCCGTCCAGCGCGCTGGAATGACCTCCATCGGCTTGTCCAATGCCTTGGCAATCTGGCGCAGCGAGCAGAGCCACTGCGTTCGGGTTTGTGCCGGCAGATCGACGGCACCTTCGATCGCTTTTGCCGCATCGGCAAAAGACTGTTCGAGCAACAGTACGTCATTCATCAGCTTCGCGTCCTTTTGGCGCTGGTTGGGGGTAGGTTTAGCTAGAAGTAGTCTCTAGTAATTTGGGAAGTTGTCAACAGTATATAGGCTACATGTACTGCTATGATCATTCCTAATACTTTGATATTCATTCATTGGTAATGTATTCTAATGAATTGTTACGCACGAAGATTGTGGGCCAAACTGGCGAGCACGCAATCGTCTGGCAAGAGCGCGGTGCCTATCGGGATCGACCGACCGGCGTTCACGCGGCGAAAGCTCAAATTCGGAAGCAGACAGCAGTGCGGACAGAAATGCCGAGCTTAAGGCGGTGAGGCGGCGTGCCTGCGGTACGGGCAGGGCAGGGATGGCCATTGCGCCTATGCGCCTTTTGCGGCTCTTAGGGCAGCTTCGCAGCGGGAGCACCGCCAGGCTGGGCCAGCGACAAGCGCCGCTGGGCCGGATGCCGGCCGTGCGAAACCCGAATCCCTTCAGCGGCAAGCCAGGTTTCGCAGCACGCCAGCCTTTATGCGGATGCACCGACGCGCGGGGCTCAACGGGAACGGATGCTGATTGTGGTCGACCGCAGCCTCGTATGACGAAGGTTGAATCCCTTCTCCCGTAGCCAAATTCTACAAAGATAAAGTGACCTGTACGGACGCCGGATAGGGTCGCGTTCTCCGGTCGCAAAAAGGTGAGGGCGGCGCTGAAAATAACCTTTTCGCTTCAATGGCACCGAATGCCCTCACCTTTTGCCTAAGCGATTGATCCATCGTGGAAATGCGACAACTCTCGACCGCACCAAGGCTGAAGTTTCTCAGGAATCTTCAGCAACTTACTGACAGACAGGGGGATTTGGACGCGCTCTCGCTACAACGGGCGCTACAAATGGGCTTCCGTTTGCCAAGGCCAAAGACGCTCAAGAACGGCGGCGATCTCGCGGCAAGTCATCCCTGCGGACGTGCGTGACGACCGAGCGGCACTCTACGGCCCGTTCCGAAGCCCATACCCCCTGCGGCGCAGTTCGCGATCAATGTCATCTGCTTGTCTAGCGGCTGGCATATACGCCAGCGTCGGCGCGCATGATCGCGCTGGCCCTGGCCGGCCAACCACAGAGGATAAGCGAATGAGGATGATCTTAGCGGCTGCGGTTCTCGCAGCCTTGGCTTTTCAGGCGAACGCCAAGGACGACCCGCACGGGCCGCAATGGCATTTCATGGACCACGGCGCCGACATGCACTTGGCTATCCGCCCCTGGTGCGTGCCCCACACCCCGCAATGGGCGACGTGTGCACACAAGGGCACTGACTGGAAGGGCTCATGGACCATCAAATGATGGCCGAGGCCGCTGCACAACGAGGAGCCATAGTGCCGGACGCCAGCGGTTAGGCGCTCCCCTGGGTGTCTTCGCGAGGAGGAGCCGGGGCCTGCGCCTCCTCGCACGCGTGCACTGTCACCTTACCGTACTGCGCGGTCAGACATGGCGCATAGCGCTTGACGATGCCCTATTATTTCCATATTCTTTGAAATATGGAAACGTCAAATGCCGTCGCGGCTTTGAGCGCGCTTGCCCAGGACAGCCGCCTGGAAATCTTCCGTTTGCTGGTGCAGGCCGGCCCGGAGGGCATGGCCGCCGGCCAGGTCGCCGAAAAACTCGGTCTCGCCCCGAATACGCTCACCTTTCATTTCGACCGGCTGCGCTTTGCCGGACTGGTCACCGTCCGCCGCAACGGCCGCTCGATGATCTATGCCGCGCGGTTCGAGGCGATGAACGATCTTGTTTCCTTCCTCACTGAGAACTGTTGCCAAGGCGCGCAGGAGAAATGCGCGCCCGTAGCGGTTTGCAGACCCAAGGGAGCTTCCCATGAAGCGCTTTCACGTGCACGTCGCCGTTGACGATCTAGACCGCTCCATCGGCTTCTATTCGGCCTTGTTCGCCGCCGAGCCGGCGGTCGTCAAATCCGACTACGCCAAGTGGATGCTTGACGACCCCCGCGTGAACTTCGCCATCTCGACCCGCGGCCGCCAACCCGGATTGGACCACCTCGGCATTCAAGCCGAGAGCGGCGAGGAACTGAAAGAGATTTACGCGCGGCTGCACCAGGCTGGCGGCACTGTCATCGAACAAGGCCAGACGAGTTGCTGTTACGCCAAATCGGAGAAGTCATGGATCGACGATCCCGCCGGCATCTCCTGGGAAACATTCCACACGACGGGGGAAAGCATCGACTATGGCGACGGGTCCGGCGAGCGCGTCGCCAGGGTCGCGCATGAGAAGCTGTGCTGTGCGCCGGCGCCGAAGGTCGACGAGGCTGCCGCCGCCTGCGGTTGTCCGGCGGCGTGAGGCATGCCGTGGCCGAACCGTACAACGTGCTGTTTCTGTGCACCGGCAATTCGGCGCGCTCGGTCATGGCGGAAGCGATCTTGAACAGGGTAGGGGCGGGCAAATTCCGCGCCTACAGCGCCGGGAGCCATCCCAAGGGCCAAGTGCATCCCGAAACGATCCGGCTCTTGCAAAGCCTCGGCTATGACACCTCGGGCTTTCGCTCGAAGTCGTGGAGCGAATTTGCCGATCCCGGCGCGCCACAACTCAATTTCGTGTTCACCGTCTGTGACAACGCGGCGGGCGAAGCGTGCCCGTTGTGGCCCGGTCAACCGATGACGGCGCACTGGGGCGTGCCCGATCCGGCAGAGGCCAAAGGCACGTCCGCCGAAATGGCGCTCGCCTTCAAGGAAGCCTACCGGATGCTCCATCAGCGCATCGGCATTTTTACTTCATTGCCGCTCCGCTCTCTCGACAGGCTGACACTGCAAAACAGGCTCCGGGAAATCGGCCGCGTCGACGTAGCGGTCGAGCCGACGTGAGGCGCGTTGCTGCGGAGTTCCTGGGCACCGCGTTCCTGCTCGCGGGCGTCGTCGGCTCGGGGATCATGGCGGCGAAGCTCGCGGGCGGAAACGGCGCCCTCGCGCTGCTCTGCAACACGCTGCCTACCGGCGCCCTCCTCACAGTCCTTATTCTGACGTTCGGCCCGCTGTCGGGGGCGCACTTCAATCCGGCCGTCAGCATGGCAATGGTATTGCGCCGCGAATTGCCGGCTGGTGTCGCGGCCACCTACATCGCCGCTCAGATTGTCGGCGGCATCGTCGGGGTGCTGGCGGCGCACGTCATGTTTGAGCTGCCGCTGTGGCAACTCTCGGCAACAGTGCGAACGGGTCCGGGACAGTGGGCCGGTGAATTTGTCGCCACCCTCGGACTGCTGCTGACGATCGTCGGATGCGCGGCGCGGACGCCCGCGGCCATTCCCTACGCTGTCGGCCTCTACATTACGGCCGCCTATTGGTTCACCGCGTCGACCTCGTTCGCCAATCCTGCGGTGACCGTCGCGCGTGCTCTTTCGGATACCTATGCGGGCATCGCCGCAGCGGGCGTGCCTGCCTTCATCGTCGCCCAGCTTGCCGGCGCCTGCGCGGCCGTCGGCTTGGCGCAATGGCTGTGGCCGCTCGCAAAGCCCACGACCGCTGCGACGAAACGGTGACTTAAGCGGCGCCTGTCTGCGCCACTTCGACAGGGCGTGCGAAATTCCTCGGGTCAGTCAGCAGACCCGAGGGGGCCGTTTTGTTGTTGAGAGCAAAATCAAACCCCGCGCCTGCAAAGCAGGCGCCGGGGCTAGGAACCAAGTTCTCTCTCTGCCGGTACGTCCGTGGTCAGAGGCTTTGGTTCGGCGCTCCGATCAGACGGTGCGCAGATTGGCTGCTGAGGACTTCCCGGTCCTGCGGTCGGCGACAACGTCGAACGAGACCTTCTGACCCTCGTCGAGGCCGCTCATCCCGGCCCGTTCGACGGCACTGATATGCACGAAGACATCCTTACCACCGTCGTCCGGCTGGATGAAACCGAAGCCTTTTTGGCCGTTGAACCACTTTACGGTTCCTTGCGTCATGTAACCCTTCTTTTCGTCAAGTACATGTGTATGAGCGGTCGCTCTTGTCGCGACCGCAGGTTCAGGTTCGAGTTTGGATAAATTCGTCAGTCCGACGCGACGTGCGCGGCGAGGCCAAGTCGTTCGGCCGAAGCTCGATCGAAAACACATAGAGGTTTATCCGTTGCATTACAAGGCCCAACGGAAATCCCTTGAGAAATTGCTGGCTATTTCCGCTTCGGGCCACCATGTTTGGTCTATCGCCGGCAAAGGCTTGGCCGCCGCGCGCCTGAGAGACACGTTGCGCTCCCGCCTTACCAGCGAGTATGCCCGTGGCTCCGATCCATCACTTGGAGATTGCGCGACGCTTCGGGCGGCGCTGGCCGCACCGGTCAGACCGCGCCGTCGCGCCACTGCCCCGGAGCGATAATGATCCCCGCGGCGGATGGTGTCCGGCTTGCGATTCGGTAGCGTCGACGGCGCGGTTCGTCCGAATATCGCGGCGACTGCATCATTCATCATCATTGGTGGTGTGGCGGATGCGATCACGAGTGGGTCACCGTGATGCATATGCCGGTCTGAGGATTAGGCGCGATGCGCCGCGTTGCTGGAGGAAGCATGCAGGTCTTGGTTCGCGACAATAACGTTGAGCAGGCTCTTCGCGTCCTCAAGAAGAAGATGCAGCGCGAAGGCGTGTTTCGCGAAATGAAGCGACGCCGGTTCTACGAGAAGCCGTCGGAGAGAACGGTGCGTGAAAGGGCCGAGGCCATACGGCGCAGCCGCAAGCTCGCTCGCAAGCAAGCGGTACGGGAGGGCCTCATTGCCGCGCCCCGGAAAAGATCCGCCGAGCCAGGCAAAGGCGGCCCAGCCTCGCGCACGCGTCCGTTTACTCGGGCTCCTTTGAGTGAGGCCATCCGATGAGAACTCTATATATTCAAATCCGATGCAAACACCGAATTGCGAGCATTCGCAGCCGATCCGGCAGGCAGCAAGCTGCCGGTGCAATTTCGCCCCTGGCACGCAGTCGGGGTCGTCGGACCTGACAATGCTCCGCCTCATAATCTTTCACGAGACGTGATCGAAAAGGCGATTGCCGATGCCGGTTTTCAGCTCTGGCGAGTTAAATCGAAAGCCGCCTGAGTTTGATTCTGCGGCTCCGCGCTACTGCAGAGCACGAGCCGGGGCGCAAGCGTGCACTGCAAACCATCTGACCCGTATTCGCGTTCAACGGCGCCATCCAACTCGGCAGCAAGCACATC
The DNA here is from genome assembly GCA_963833665.1 of uncultured Alphaproteobacteria bacterium. Lineage (GTDB taxonomy): Bacteria > Pseudomonadota > Alphaproteobacteria > Rhizobiales > Xanthobacteraceae > BOG-931. The sequence goes on from CAWHZA010000080.1 coordinate 44,009, forward strand.
CCGGATCAGACGCGGAGCCGAAGCCTTGGCGCCGCGGAGGTGCCGCGGATGGTCGGAAGACAGCCGCTTGTTTGGTCACCCCTGCTTCGCCACGCGTTTGGGCGGCGTGTCGGCCGGCAGGGAGACCCACGGGTGACGGGTTTCCTCCCACACCGCAATGCTCGGCGCGGGGAAATTAGGGTCGGCGAAGTTGCCGATGGCAACGGCGACGTATCCAGGAAAGCCTTCGCCCTCCCAATATACGGTTGAGCCGCAGGTCGGACAGAAATGAAAAGTCAGCGCGTTGCCGCTCTCTGCGGTGCGCATCCACGTCGTGGCCTGACCGGCGAAGGTGACTTGGTCGCGGCGGAAGCGCGCTTGGTTGCTGATCACGGCGCCGGTGCGGCGCTGGCACTCCAGGCAATGGCACATGGAGATGCGCAATGGTTCGCCCTCGATCGTGAGGTGAAGCTGCCCGCAGCTGCAGGCGGCGCGCCGGGTGGTCATGGGTCGGCTCCGTGGATGAGGGCGCAGTGTAGGGCGGACTTCAAAACGGCGCGAGCGCCTCAGCACTGGCGCGAACCGTCGGCTGCGGGGAACCCGGCTTAAACGCGTCAGTCCATTCTGACCCGCGCGTAGATTTCGCCTAAGGGCAGATCGAAATCCGGGACAGGCGACGGCGTTACTCCCGGATTTCGTTCCACTCGATCGGGGCCACGCTTGCTCACAATCCAGGTGCGATCGCTGGGGAGGGTTGCGGGCGGGCTCAACCGGCTTCGTCAGACATCACCTCAAGTCGTCGGGTACGCTGCGAATTTCCGCTTCGCTGGCAAATTGACAAGGCAGAGCCAGTCGCCGATCATTTCCGCTTCTACTTCTAGAGTTCAACCCGCCGGGGCGACAGGAGAAAGCAATGAGCAGAGGCTGGCAGTGGCAGCGCGCCCGGTTGGCCCGGTCGCTCGCGATCGGCGCGGCGTTGGCGGTACTCGGGGCGGCTTCGGCGCATGCCGCCGACCCGATCAAGATCGGCCATGTGGCGGCGCTCTCGGGCGCCTCGGCGCAATCCGGCGAAGCGATTACGCGCGGGTTGTCGCTCGCGATCGACGAGATCAACGCCAAAGGCGGGCTCCTTGGCGGCCGCATGCTCGAACTGGTGCAGCGCGACGACGAGTTCAACCCGCCCAAAGGCTTGATCGCCGCGCGCGAACTCGCCTCGGCCGACGTGGTGGCGGTCTTCGGCGGCATCGACACGCCGGTGTCGCTGGCCATGGTGCCGCTGCTCAACAAGGAGAAGCGCATCTACATGGGCGTGTGGGCCGCGGGCACCGGCATCACGCGCAACGGCGCCACTCCCAACTACGCCTTTCGCGTCTCGGCGGTGGATGCCCTGGTCGACGTGCGGCTCCTTGCCTACGCGCACAAGAAATTCGCGGCGAAGAAGGCCGGGCTCATGCTCATCAACAATCCCTGGGGCCAGTCGAACGAGAAGGGCCTGGTGGCTGCGAGCAAGGCCGACGCGTCGATCGAGATCGCCGGCATCGAGAAATTCGAGAACAACGACGTCGACATGGTCCCGCAATTGGCGCGGCTCAAGGACGCCGGCGCCGACGCCATCATCCTCGTCGTCAATGCACCGCCCGGCGCGCAGGTGATGAAGTCGCGCGAGCGCATGGGCTGGACGGCGCCGGTGGTGTCGCATTGGGGAATTTCCGGCGGGCGCTTCCCGGAGCTCGCCGGTCCGACCGCCGGCGAAGCGCACTTCATCCAGACCTACAGCTTCTTCGGCAAGCAGGGGCCGGCCGGCCAGCGTGTGCTGGCGGGCCTCATGAAGAAATATCCGCAGATCAAGGGACCCGAGGACGTGTTTGCTCCGGTCGGGACGGCGAACGCCTACGATGCCATGCACATTCTCGCGCTCGGCATCGCCCAGGCCGGCTCGACCGACGCGGATGCGATCCGCATGGCGCTCGAAGACCTGAAGACGCCCTACGAAGGGCTGATCAAGACCTTCGCGCGGCCGTTCACCGCGGAAAATCATGATGCGCTCGGTCCTGACGACTACATCATGGTCCACTACGAAGGCGACAAGATCGTTCCGGCGAATTGAGGAAATGGCGGCGGGCGGACGCCCGCTTCCGTTGCTCGGCCGGTTCGGTCACCTCCCGCTCGTCGCCGCAAGCTGGGACTTATCGCTTGTTTGGGGGCCGCGCCTGAAAATTGGATTCCCGCGTCGCCGTTCGCGGGAATGAGCGAAGAAGGCTCGGACGCGTCTCACGGAAACCACCATGCTGATTGCGTCCGCGATCGTCTCCGGCCTCGGCCTCGGCAGCATGTACGGGCTCCTGGCGCTGGGTTTTCACGTCACTCACGCGGTGTCGCGGACCGTGAATTTTGCCCAGGGCAGCACCATGATGCTCGGCGCGGTGCTCTGCTTCACCTTCTGGGTCACGCTCGGCTGGCCGCTCGCGCTTGCCGTCGTCCTGGCGCTTGCGGCCTGCGCGCTGTGGGGCGTCGTGGTGGAACGCGTGGCGGTGCGCCCGTTCGTGGCACGTGGCTCCAATTCCTGGCTGATCGCGACCGTTGCGCTCGGCATCGTCCTTGAGAACGTCGTGCTGTTCACCTTCGGCAAGGACCCGCGCGGCATGCCGCCAGGCGTGCTGACGACCGGCAGCATCACTATCGCTGGCGTGCGCATCCAATATTTGCAGGCGCTGATTCCGGTGATCGGCCTCGCGCTCGCCGCCGGTCTGCAGGCGTTCTTTGCAACGTCGCGGCACGGCAAGGCGCTGCTCGCCGTGGTGCAGAACAGGGATGCCGCGCGGTTGATGGGCATCCGGGTCGAGCGCGTGGTCGAGGCGGCGTTTGCGCTGTCGGGATTGCTCGCCGGCGTCGCCGGCATTCTGGTCGCGCCGCTGTTCACCATTTCCTCCACCATGGGCACGCTGTTCGGCATCAAGGCTTTCGCCGTCGCCATCCTCGGCGGCATCGAAAGCGCCGGGGGCGTGGTGCTGGCCGGGCTCATCTACGGCGTCGCCGAGGCGCTGATCACCGCGCTTCTCGGCTCGACCTACACGCAGATCGTCACCTTCGCGCTCGTCATTCTCGCTCTCGCCGTGCGGCCCAACGGCCTGTTCGGCCGCGCCGAATTGAGGAAGGCATGAGCTGGCGCGCCGTCGCGGCCGCAGCGCTCGTGACCGCCGCGGTGTGCTTCCTCATCGCCAGGGGCAACAGCTACCAGACGTTCATCATCGTCACCGTCGGGCTGACCGCGATCGTCGGCACCGGCCTCAACGTGCTGCTCGGGCTCAGCGGCCAGATTTCGCTCGGCCACGTGGCGTTTTACGCCATCGGCGCCTACGCCGTCGGCATCCTCACCACCGCGCACGATTGGCCGTTCTGGCCGGCGCTTGCGGTGGGCGGGCTCGTCGCCGGACTGGCCGGCGTCCTGCTGGCTATTCCGGCGCTGCGGGTGCGCGGTCCCTATCTCGCCATGGTGACCATCGCCTTCGGCTTCGTCGTCGAGCAGGGCGCGGCCGAGTGGCAGGATCTGACCGGCGGCTGGAACGGACTGTCCGGTATTCCGGGCCCGGCCGTGTTCGGGGCCGAGATCGGCGAGAAGGGCATCGGATATCTCACCGTCGCGCTGACCGTTTTGTCGATCGCCGCGTTTTCCCGACTGAGCGACAGCCCCTGGGGCAATGCAATGCGCGCGGTGAGAGATTCGGAATCCGCCAGCGTTTCGATCGGCCTCGATCCGACGCTGATCCGCACGACGGCGTTCGGCATCTCGGCAGTCCTCGCCGGGATTGCCGGCGGCGTCTACGCTTCGATCAGCAATTTCGTCAGCCCGGAATCGTTTCCCTTCTTCCAATCGATCCTGTTCCTGCTGGTCGTCATGCTCGGCGGTGCCGATCGCCTGCTCGGTCCGTTGATCGGAGCCTGCGTCGTCGTGCTGCTGCCTGAGCTCTTGGCGACACTCGGCCAATATCGCCTGCTGTTTGTCGGCGCCTTGATGCTGGTGGTGCTCCGCCTCGCACCGGTGGGTCTCGTCGGCGTGGTCGCGCACTTGTTCCCGCGGAAGGGCCGCGAGGCGGCACCGCAGCAACGAACGGACATCAGCCGCTTCCTCGCGGCAGGCGCCACCGGAAGCGGAATTTCAGTGCGCAATCTCGCTGTGAGCTTCGGCGGCGTGCATGCGGTCAGGGATTTGAGCTTCGACGCGCGCGCCGGAGCGATCACCAGCATCATCGGCCCTAATGGCGCCGGCAAGACTACCGCGCTCAACGCCATCTGCGGCTTCTATCGCCCCGACGCAGGCATGGTGAAGCTCGGCGAGCAGACCGTCTCGGAGCTGCGTGCTCATCAAATCCCGAGGGTGGGGATCGCGCGCACCTATCAGACCAGCCGGCTGTTCGAGAGCCTGTCGGTCATCGACAACGTGCTGATCGCGCTGCGCCGGGGAAAGCTCGGCGCCGCCTCGTTCTTTGCCTCGCAGCACGATGAGGCGAGCGCCGCCGCCGCCGAAGGCCTGCTCGCCTTCGTCGGCTATCGCGGTGCGATCGACGTGCCCGCCGGGGCACTCGCGCACGTTGACAAGCGGCTGGTCGAGATCGCGCGCGCGCTTGCCGTACGTCCCGCCATACTGGCGCTCGACGAACCGGCCGCCGGGCTCGACGCCGCGGACACCGCGTTGATCGACAAAGTGCTCCGCGAGCTTGCCGCCATCGGCATCGCGATCATTCTGGTCGAGCATGACATGGAATTGGTGATGGGCGTGTCGAGCCGCGTCATCGTGCTCGACGCCGGCGCCAAGATCGCCGAGGGGGCGCCGCGCGAAATCGCGGCGTCGCCCGCGGTGCGCGAGGCCTACCTCGGGGCAGGCGATCAGGCCGAGCGCGGGCGGCAGCGCACGCTTCCCGCCCGCGATGCGCCGTTGCTGACAGTGCGCTCGCTCTCGGCCGGTTACGGCGCCGCGACCGTGGTCCGCGACGCCGCGCTCGAGGTTAGCGACGGCGAGCTTGTCGCCGTCCTCGGCGCCAACGGCGCGGGCAAGACGACGCTGTTGCGCGCGCTGAGCGGATTGATCCGGCCGATGGCCGGCGAAGTGCGTTTCCTGGGGCGGCGCATCGATCAGCTCGCCGGGGATCGCATCGCGCGCGCGGGTCTGATCCTGGTCCCCGAGGGCCGGCAGGTCTTTCCCGACCTCAGCGTCATCGACAATCTTCGCCTCGGCGCCTATGCGCGCGGCTCCGACGACGCAACGCGGCGGATCGAAGCGCTGCTCGAGCGCTTTGCTGCGCTCAAGGCGCGTCGCCACCAGCGCGCCGGCCTCCTTTCCGGTGGTGAGCAGCAGATGCTCGCCATTGCCCGCGGTCTTATGGCTCGCCCGGAAGTTCTCATGCTCGACGAGCCGTCGCTCGGCCTGGCGCCGAAGCTTCTGGAAGTCCTTATGATCTGTTGGCGGAGTTGCGCGGGGAGGGGGACGACGATTCTGCTCGTCGACCAGATGGCGACGCTCGCGCTGTCGGTCGCCGATCGGGCCTATGTGCTGCAATCCGGTACGATCAAGCATTCGGGCAGCGCGCGCGAAGTCGCCGGCGACCCGGCGCTGATGCGCGCCTATCTCGGCGATCACGATCCGCACTGTGACCGAAGCGCCGCCTCGGGAGGAAAGACCGCCATGGACCTCATACTCAGGAACGCGCGGCGCATCGGCGCCTGAGTACGGCTGCACCGATATCGGCATCGTGGCGGGCGCGTCGCCGCCATCGAACCGGGCCTCGCCGCGAAGGCGAGACCATCGATCTGGGCGGTCGTCTGGTGTCGCCCGGTTTCGTCGAGACCCATATCCATCTCGACAAATCGTGCATCCTCGACCGCTGCAGGTCCGAACGCGGCGACCTCGAAGAGGCGATCGCGGAGGCGGCCAAGGCCAAGGCGGCGTTCA
>CAWHZA010000081.1:0-270880 GCA_963833665.1 uncultured Alphaproteobacteria bacterium
TCGGGATGATCCCTGCTATGGGCGGCGCGCCGTTCTCGGGCTCGCCTTGGCGACTTTGGCGGTCGGCCCCGCACGCCCCGAGGACGACGCCGCCAAGGCGCCGCCGCAGCCGAACGACCGCTTCGTGTTCCTGACCGGTCCCAAAAAGGGGGAAGTCGTACGCGTCGACAGCCTCGCGGTTGGCGGCCCGCAGCTGCAGGTCTATCCCGTGAGCCCCGAAGGCACGGTGCGAAACGAGACGCTGCTCAACCTGGTGATCTTGACGCGGTTCGATCCGGCCGAGCTGAGCGAGGAGACCCGGGCACGGGCCGCCGAGGGCGTGGTCGCCTATTCCGCGGTGTGCACGCACCAGGCCTGCCCGGTGAACATGTGGTCGAAGGACCGCAATGCTTTCGTCTGCTCATGCCACGGTTCGGTTTTCGATCCCAAGAACGGCGCCGAAGTGATCGGCGGACCGGCGCCGCGACCCCTGCCCTCCCTCGGCCTGAAGGTTGCGGACGGCGTCGTCACTGTCGCCGCACCGTTTTCGAGTCGGGTCGGCGGCACGCTGAAATAGCGCTGCAGCCGCTTCTTTTTTGCTCGCAGGCGGCGGCCGCGCAGCCTCCTTTCCGCCCGCAAAACGCCAGACCATTTCATTCGGAGCATCGGTTCTCTCGTGGAACGACTGCGGCCCGGCGCACGTTGTTTCCGGTTCAACCGCGCAGAGAGATCCAGGATCACATGAGAACGGGCGCAATATCCGCTGCCGTCACGGCCGTCTTGTTGGCCGCCTCAGTTACGGCGTCGGCACAGGTGTCGTCAGGCAGCACCAACGCCGCACAGCAAAATGCCGCCTCGAACCCGCGGCATGAAGCGCCCTATTCCGGCAAGTAGCGCACGAGCGCGAAGCGGCGGTCTAGGGCGTCTGCGGGCAAATCGACGACCGCTCACGGACGCCTTCCGGATTGGGCACGAAACCACCGCACGGCAGGACCATTTGAACCGTTGAATTCGTTGGCGCAGGACAATGGGCCGACAAATCTCGGCGCTTCCTTGCCGCGCAACTTTTGCACGCGACCGCTGAGATCGCGGGCGACGAATGGACTGGCAGGAGGGCCGTGAAGCACAATACCGCCGTCATTGAACCATCTGTAGGATGCGCCGCTTGGCCCCCAGGAGGGGGCGCGACGGCGCGACGGCGATCGGACTGAGGCGGCGCGCGTTCTCGGGACTTTCAGCCGGCGCCGCGTTGCCGCCACGGAAGAGGTCCTGAACGCCATTTGTCCGGCTGCGTACGCCCGAAATCGACACAGGAGATCATCATGAGTGGCCGACTAGGACCAGCAATCACCGTCCTCGCGGTGCTCGTTGTTATGGCCAAAAGTGCGTCGACACAAACGGTCGAACCGATCAATTCTGCTCCAAATCCGTATCGTGCGATCTACGACTGGGCGAAAATGCCCGAGGGGCGAACCTGGGGCTCGACGGCCGGCGTCGATATCGACCCGGATGGAACCAGCGTATGGGTTTTCGAGCGCTGTGGCACTTTTGCGCTGCCGTCCGAGCGGAAGCCGGGGGAGCCTTTCGCCTGCGATGGGTCGAATCTGGCGCCCATCCTGAAATTCGATGCTTCGGGCAAGCTCGTTGCGAGCTTCGGCGCCGGGATGTTCGTGCTGCCGCATGGCATTCGTGCGGACCGCGCCGGCAATGTCTGGGTGACGGACGCGGCGGGGAGGGATGGCAAGGGCCATCAGGTCGTCAAGTTCGGCCCGGACGGAAAGGTGTTGATGTCGCTCGGCAAGGCCGGCGTCGCCGGTGCCGGTCCGGACGAATTCAATGCGCCATCGGCGGTCCTGATCGCTCCCAATGGCGATGTCTTCGTGGCCGATGGACATGGCGGCAACACCAACGCGCGCATCGTGAAGTTTTCGCCTGACGGCAAATTCATCAAGGCCTGGGGCAAGAAGGGATCGGCGCCCGGCGAGTTCGACACGCCGCACACGCTGGCGATGGATTCACAGGGGCGGCTGTTTGTCGGCGACCGTCAGAACAACCGGATCCAGATTTTCGACCAGGACGGCAATTTCATCGATCAGCTGTTCCAATTCAGCCGCCCGAGCGGCGTGTTCATCGATGCGGGCGATACGATCTACGTGGCCGATTTCGGAATCGGGGTCGGTGTCAAAAAATCACGACGGCTGGAAACGCGGGATCAGGATCGGCAAGATCGCCGACGGAATGGTGACAGCTTTTATTCCGGACCCGGCAGAAAAGGCGACGACCACCAGCTCTGCGGAGGGAGTCGCGGTTGACAAGTCGGGCAACATCTTCGGTGCGGAAGCCGGCTCTAGACGGCTGGTAAAATATGTGAAAAATTGAATGCGCCGCCTGCTGCTGGCGGCGCCGCGCCGCAGCCGTGATCGGCCCGTTGCATGGAAACAGGTCATCCCGCCCGTTTGTCGGCACCTACACGTCGGCAAGCTTCACCGCCGTCAACGATGGCACTGGCGGTGTGAAGATCACTGATCCACCCGTCATCGAGCAGCAACCCGGCAATGCGGCGGCGACGACCGCCTCCGACACGGTACCTGAAGTCAGGGTGCCGGATTCCGGAAAGGTGACGTTAGCCAGTTCCACCGACACGCTGTGGCTCGACGAGCCTTCGACAACCCCCAGAAATAGCCGCTGGTTCGTTTTCCACCAAAGGCGAAGGGGGGGCCGGCACCGGGCCAATCGCGCCTACGGCCTCCTCAAGAGGCCGCCCTCACCGTTCGCGTTTTCGGACTAGGTCGGTCCGGCTTCGCGTATTCGGATAGACGCAACCGCGAGGGCCCGCACACCTTTCCATCCCTTCAAATGTGTTCTTGCCAGGATTGCGGCCCATGTCGAGAAAGCTGAAGGCCGCCGCGTACCCGGCGACCTATCTGTGGACCCCGAGCGATATCCGGCCGGGGAGAGGAAGACGAGACCAAAACCGAGACCCACGGGATTCACGAGGGATTTCTTGAGGGCATCCACAAAAAGGACTTTTCACTCTCACCAGCAAGGTCCCGCCCCCGGAGCAAAACCATGACAAAATTCTTTCTGCTTGGATTGCTTGGTCTTCTGAGTGCGGTGATGACGGCCCAGGCCCAGGTCTTTGACAACCTACCGATGACCGAGGCCGAGAAACAATGGTTTGATACCCGTTTCGTCCAGTCCTGTTGCAATCTCGGGGACGCTTTCATTTCCGATCTGTATTTTGAGAAGGACGGCCATTTCTATGCCGAGATAACAGACGGTTTCGATCACCATCCGAAAGTCCAGAGGGTTATTATTCCGCCGGGTACCATACGGGAGATTCCACCGGAGATTTTCAACAAAATGAAAACCGCCCCTCAGAATCCTACCAATCATGGTATCATCTTTCTGTATTTGTCCTTCGATGGTTTGCAAGGTTACCATATGACACCACAAACTGGCGTTCTGGCCGTCAAACCAGAGGAAGCCGATGTGCTATGTTACTGGCGGGGGTCCGGAAGCTAAATGCATGCGTCGTCCTCCCCTGAGTAGGTTCGTCCCGAGTCAGAAACGGGGCGCCGACCCTTTACCGATGGCTCATTCGGCAACAAGTTCCGCGACTGGTGCAATCAAGCTGAGTTGTACCACTGTTCGGCGCACGGTTTGCGCAAAGCAGGCGCGACATCGCCGCAAACAACAGGGCGAGCGCCCATCAACTCATGGCGATCTTCGGTTGGGATACGATTAAAGAAGCCGAGAAGTACACAGCCAAGGCCGACCAAAGACGGCTAGCAGAAAGCGCGATGCACCTACTCGACGTGCGTTAGCCAAAATAAATGCAAGGGCCATTTATACGCGCTTGCGACAAATGTTTTGTCAAACCTCCGCTTTTAGGACCTTAAAGCTAAAGATGAAGCGAGAACCTTGACTTCCGATCTGTTGGTACTGCTGCGACGATCATTTTGCGTCCAAATATCCTTGCAGCCGTTGAGTGAGCGCATCGTACTCTGCTTTATGTTTGGCTTCTTGGACATTTGTTGGCCGAAGCACTAGTCCGCAATCGCTCACGTGAGCGCCCGGCTTTGCGCAAACCGGAGGTGGTGGGCATCGGAGGGCTGTCGACCGCAAATCAGACAAGGCTTCCCGGCAACTGATTTGACTTGCTCGCGGTAACGAACTCGCCGCGGCTCCGGTCGCGCCAGTGCAGTCCAGTCGATCCCCATGCGTGCGCTTCCAGCAGATGGCAAAAACTGGTGGGCAGAATGCGGACTTGGACTGATCCAAGTCACGCAGAGGCGGGAGCGATGTTGCAAAAGAACTAAGGTGATGGTGGCGCGCTAGTTGGGTTCGTTTCGCAAAACAAGGGGCATCCAAACATCTCTCGGCATTTTACGTCTCACGTAGAAGCGGCGGCAAACTCTGAATGGACCCGTGTAATAAGCCCCGGTCGATAAGGATACGTGCAGGTTCGGGTCAAAACCGGAGCTTTGAGCGTGGCTTAGTTTGGAGCCGCTATCCTTTCTTCAGTTGCCGCTCCCGCAACCGCACGCCGGGACCGCCGCCGTTTTCATCGATGAACTCGACGCCGGCGGCTTCCAACGCTTGGCGGATCGCCCGATCATTTGCGCTCGTGAGCGACGTTTCACTCTCAGCGAGTTCGGCGCGTCGGATAGTCGTGACACTCAAGGCGGTCTCCTTGGCGAGGTCCTCCGCGCTCCAGCGAATGAGAGCCCGAGCAGCTCTGATCTGCGGGCTCGAGAGCGGACTTCTCCCCATCTTGACGCCTATCCAACTAAATGATATGTTTCATTCCATACGAAATTAAACACGCCAAACAACGCCGAAATCAGCCACGCCCATTTTTGGGCCCGGAGGAACGGATGGAAAGTAAAACCTGCAAAGGACGGCAAGAGAACCGCCGATTTTTCATCGGCGGCTCGGATGCTCGGATCATCATGGGGGACGACGAGGACGCTCTCCTGCGGCTTTGGCGGGAAAAACGCGGGGAGGTCGAGCCTGAAGACCTATCAGGCAACCTTCTCGTCCAACTCGGCGTGGCAACCGAGGAACTGAACCGGCGCTGGTACGAGGCGAATACTGGTCAGGTCATCGCGGATGTCCAGCGGCGGCTTCGGCATCCGACGCTCCGATGGATGGGCGCGACCCTGGACGGCCGAGTCGAGGCGACCGGGGCCGTCTTCGAGTCCAAATTCATGCTCCCCTGGTCGTTTTCCGAGGAAGCCGCCGCCGAAAAGTATATGGCGCAGCTGCAGCACAATATGTGGGTCGTGGCTTCCCGGGCCGCGGTGCTGTCGGTGATCACGGGCGGCGGAAAGTGGGTGGAGATCACCACCCATGCCGATCCCCTCTATCAGCACCTCATCGTCACGGCCGAGCGCAAGTTCTGGAGGTGCGTGGAGAGCGGCGAGCCCCCTCGCCTATTCGGGGTCGAGCCGCCGAAACCGCGCATCGAGGCGGTTCGGATTGTCGATATGAGCGGCTCAAATGCCTGGGCGGAATTCGCAGGGATTTTTTCTCGCACCCGGGCAGCTCATCTCGAACACGAACAGGCCAAGACAGAGCTCAAGAGCCTCATGCCGCAGGATGCCAAGGAGGCGATCGGCCATAGTGTTCGGGCCAAGCGCTCGAAATCCGGCGCCGTGAGCTTCGACCTCCTTGTCCAGGAGGGCAGCCATGCAGCGGTCGAGTGAATCCATCGCCTGCCTAGCGACTGCGTTGGCCAAGGCGCAGGCCGAGCTGACCAATCCGGAGAAATCTCTGGTGGCGACCATCCGGCCAGTGGCCCTGGCGAGGCCGAGCGCTCGTTCCGCTATGCCCCGCTGTCCAGCGGGCTCGACATCGTGCGCAAGACCCTAGGCCAGCATGAGATCGCCACCGTACAGACGACAGCGATCGACCAGACCGCAGGTATCGTCAATCTCACCACCGTGCTGGCGCACTCCTCGGGGGAATGGATCGCTTCGGACTGGCCGGTATGCGCCATAAGCGAGACGGCCACGCCCCACCGGATGGGAGCGGCGCTGACCTATGCTCGCCGTTATGCCCTTTTCACCTTGGTCGGGATTGCCGGAGAGGACGACATCGACGCGCCCGATCTCAAGGCTCCGATGCCGCCGGCATCGGCAACTGCGAAGCCGGCGCCGAACACGCATGGCCGGTTGAACGGCGGTCAAACCATTCCGAGCCGTCGCGGCAGCACGAAGGTCGTCCCGAATCCCGCAAAGCCGGTCCTCAGCGCCGAGGCATCAGCCACGTTGCGCAACCACCTCGTAGGCGAACTCAAGGAAATCACTTCATCCGATGACGCCGCCATCTGGGCCCATCGGATTCTTGGCACCAAGAACGGACTGACTGAAGCCGACGCGAGGCAGATCGAAGATGCGTTCCGGGCCAAGCTGGAAACGCTAGAGGGCACCGGTGAAGTCAGCGATCAACCGTTGTCGCCCGTCCTATCCGCGACCCAGCCATCGTCCTCATCGCTCATGCGACAACCTGTAGGACCCGCCGGAACAACCGCAGCCGATGGCATTGACAAAAGCCGGCTTGCCCGTCCTGAGCCACGCCGCTTTCGTGACAAGGAGCACGTCAAGTTCGTAGCCAAACAGGCGTGCCTGATTTGTGGGCGCCGGCCTGCAGACGCCCACCACCTGCGCTTCGCGCAGCACCGCGCGCTGGGCCGGAAGGTCAGTGATGAGTTCACCGTGCCGCTGTGCCGGGGCCATCATCGCGAAGCCCATCGCTGCGGCGATGAAGCCGCATGGTGGAAAAATGCCGGCGTTGATCCGACCATCACCGCCCGAACTCTGTGGTTGGAGACCCATCCCCTGCCGGCAATTCCGGACACGATCGAAGCCGCCGTCATTGCGGATTACGATGCCACTTCGGCCGTGGAACGGGAACTCGTGCTGCGATTGGCCAGCCTGCTGTGGCGGCTGCGCCGCGCCGCGACAATTGAAACCGGCCTGTTCGAGATTCAGGCTGAGCACCTACGTGGGCTCAGGCAGCCCCGCCAAGTTCACCAAGCCCATCGAGACGTTGTCTACGCACTATTCGGACGGGCCGATGCGGGGAGTTTTGACTACGACCCCGCTGCGCCTCACATCACAAATGGTACGCAATCCGTCGCCGGCTCCGCGCCGAAATCTGAACCTGCTGTAGATCCCACCGCTCAGCTTGCACGTTGCTTTCTACGTCTCGCAAATCTGCACAACTACCCGCTCGACCGCCTCAGCCGATATGAAGCAACCCTTTGGCGCCAAGCCGGACAGACCCTGCTTGCTCTTGAAGCCTCAGATCGCCGCAAACCATGGGACAGAAGGCGTCGTTTCCATCTCGGCGGCCGGCAAGGGCTCCAAGTCTACGAGCCCGAGGAATAGTAGCTCGCGGGCATCGGTCGGGGTCAAATGAGGGCTGCTGGATATTTTCACGTGACGCAGGTCGAGCCCCCGACGACGCCTACGAGCGGCAACGAGCCAAACGATCGCCGGCCGCGACCCGATCATGGCTATCGTTTCGCTGCGCAACTAACAAATCACTGTCTACGATGCGGGCCGCGACCATGCGCCGGCCGCCCGCTCCTAACGACCCAATTCGGAAGCTGATCGGTGGCGAATGACCCCCAAGCGGACATTGGACTTGGGTCCAACTCGAATTTCGCATCGGAAATTGACGCGCTACCGCCTCATCGGACGTTGTCGTGAAAATGCCCAACTGTTTGAAGTTTGCTCTTGTTGTCGTAACGCTCATGCACGGCGGCTAAGTGGTGCCCAGGGGCGGAATTGAACCACCGACACCTGCATTTTCAGTGCAGTGCTCTACCAACTGAGCTACCTGGGCACTCGCAGGCCGGCCGGCAAACGCGGCCGGCGCGAGCGCCGTGGTTATAATTGCCCGATCTGCGGCTGTCCAGAACGCGGCCCGCTTTGTCGGGCACGCGCCCGCTTCGGCTTGGCCCAGGCGCGCAGCACGCGCGCCGTATCGGCGTCCATCGGGAAGAACGATTCGATGCGCAGCTCCTGCAGCGTAATGTCCTGCGGCGTGCCAAGCGTTGCGATCGTGGTGAAGAGCTCAAGGGCTACTGCGCCTTTGCGGAAGCGCATCGGCAGCACCGGCCCCGCCGTCGCGGCGGCGAGATCGGCCGCGCGCGTCCGCAGGACCGCGCGCACGCCCTTGTAGCGAATGAGGCGATCGAGCAGCGCCGCGGTCTCGGCGGTGCCGTCCGCCATGGCGTCGGCCTCGACGCTGCGGATCAAGTAGCGCACGACATCGGGCCAGTTTGGTGAGATACGGCCGCAACACGTCGGGCGCGACCAGCGCGTCGGCGAGATTGATCTTGGCGCCGGGAGCGAGCGGCCCGACCAGGAACTCGACCAGCCGCACCGCGCCATCGTTCGCCTGCACCAGGTTCCAGCGGCGATCGACCGCGGCGGCGGGAAAAGGCTCTCCTGCTGCGACAGGATGTAGTCGAGCGCCCGGCGCACCTCCTTGAACTCCGGCGCGCCGAACTCGGTCTCCCGCCAGATCGGGGCAAAGCCAGCGGCGATGAGCAGCGCATTGTACTGGCGCAATGGAACGTCGAGCGTCGCGGCGGGCTCCTCGCCGTCTTTGCCTGCATCTTGCCGGCGACGACGGAGAAGCGGAAAGCCTAGCGCACATTCCGATCGAGTTGACCCACCTTCCGCTCATTCCCGCGCGCGAAGGGCCGCGCAGATGCGCTGTGACGGTTGACCGCATCTCGGTGACGAGGCCGTGCTGCGCGCGGCCGCTGCATACGAAGCGGCGGCGCCGTGGGCTGACCGGTCGGCCGCCGCTCGCTTTCTGACATGCTGCGCGCGCATTGGCGCTTCTCGCTGACGCGATATGTGCGGGATGCTGCGCGAAACGACGGCCGGCGGTAACGTCGCTTACGCGGCACAGCGCCCGAAAACATGCGCGTATGCAGGATCCGCGGTCGGGCTGAAAGCGCGATCACATCCCAGTGGCACCTTCCCCGGCAAGGACCTGGTCGGCGACGATGCCGCGGGTCCGTTAGTACGCTGGACATTTTGCTGCAGTCGATCGCCCTTGAGGGTGCGATCGACCAAGACCACGACTGCTCGTTCGTCTTTGGCGATACTGGGACCGTTCACGGCGCAGAACGCAGCGGCCGTGACGCAGCTCACGAACAAGGCTGCGGCCGTGGCTTTGAGATCGAAAGAGAATACGCGGCACATCTGTCTCTCTCCAACGGCGTTAGCGCCGCGCCTGCGGCGTGTGAGGGGCACCCGGGTTTGCGAGCGCGATGACGCGCACCGCATGGGCGTTGCCGCTGCGTTTGCGGCTGTCGCTGAGGCAAGCGCGCTCATAGTACGGCCAGGCTTGGATGCAGCCGGCGTTGCCGCCGTCGGCTACGCGCGCGCTCGCCGCGTCGGCCGGCGACGGCGCTGGCACGAATCCGACAATGGCTCCTGCGCAAGCTGCAGCCACGACAATGACGAGCACGGTCTTGAGCATCTCGGTTCCCCCCCACGACAGGCTGTCGGGTTCGATGGAATGTTCAGCGGAGAGTCGACGCCCGGTTGGGCGTGATCGATGCGAGCGTCTCGAACGACTGCGCAACCTTGTGATTGGTCATGGGCAGGACCACGACCTTGGTGCCGATGGACGTGCGCCCGTACAGGTCGATGACATCCTCGTTCAGCATCCGGATGCAGCCGCTCGATACGTGCGTGCCGATCGACGAGGGTTTGTTGGTCCCGTGAATCCGGTACACGGAGCCGCTGAGGTACATGGCGCGCGCGCCGAGCGGGTTACCCGGTCCGCCCGCCATGAAACGGGGCAGATACGGTTGCCGCTGCAGCATCTCCGCGGGCGGCAGCCAGTCGGGCCATTCCGACTTGCGCTCGATCGTCTTGATGCCGGACCAGGTAAAGCCGTCGCGGCCCACGCCGATGCCGTAACGGACGGCCCTGCCGCCGCCGAGAACAAAATAGAGATAGGTATGCGGCGTATCGACAATCACCGTGCCTGGCGCTTCGCCGCTCGAATACTCGACAATCTGCCGCCGCAGCCGAGCCGGAACGTCAGGGTCGCTCTCCGGCCGGAACGGCCGATTTGACAAAGCTTCCGGCCCGATCGACCCTGCGCTTCGCTCCGACGTCATCGCCAGAACTTGCGCGCTGGCGCTGCCGTTCCACAGCGCCGCCGCTGCAGCCACCGCGAGCGCGACGCCGACGCAGCGAGCTACCGCACAGCCGGCGCCTGATCCCGTGACGTTTGCGATACCTCGGTTCATGTCCGCCCTCCCCGTCGCTTTCTGATTGCCCGGGCACACTAGGACGGCTCCGTGAGACAGCTCCATTGCACGATGGTTAACGCCAAGTATTGAAATGATTGGGGTATTCCTATCCGTTGGTATAGGCCTTCTGCGCCTGCGGCCGTTCGCGAGCAAAGCCCTCTAAACCTTCGTATGAGGCCAGTAATCCTCCTCCCTTGCTTAACCATACCTTCGCGCAATGGAGCGATGAATTTGACCTCCCTAGAGTGCCTCTGTCGTGAAGTTCACGCACCGCTGGGGAGCGTCAGATGAAAAACTCAATCACACAGGCGAGGAAGGTCGGCATCGCATTGGCGATAGCGGCGTGCTGCGCTGCATACACATCCGCTCCCGCGAGCGCTGGGGCGCAGGAAGATCAACAGGCTTGCATGAATGACGCCTTGACCGTCTGCTCGCAGTTCGTCCCGGATCGTGATCGCGTCGCCAGCTGCTTGATCTCCAACCGCAGCCATATCTCGCCGGCGTGCCGCATGGCGTTGACGCAGTTCAATCCAAAGATGGCATCGACGGCGAAATCAGCCGTCCGTCATTGACGTTTCCGACCTGTGCCCAACAGGAGGTTGTCATGAACCATTCACTTTACAGCGCGGACGCCAGGACGCATCTCAAGATTGTGATCGTTGGTCTTGTGTGCGCCACCCTGGTCGCGGTCATTGGTGTATTCGGGCACGTGAGCGACATCGATCTGGGTACGGCGCCGCTCGTCAAGGCCGGGCACGTCACGGCCGTCAGCGGACAACTGCCGGCGGTTCGATAGCATCGCTGCAGGAATATACGATGTTAGATCGGACCGAGAGCGAGACGCTTCGTGTTGCCACCGGCATGATCTGGATACCCGGCGGCACCCTCCGCATGGGCTCCGACAAGCACTATGCGGAAGCGGCGCCGGTCCTAACCACGAAACCGATGTGCAGAAGACGTGCTGCATCCCGGAAAATCCGCGCGGCGGCCGGGACAACGCGAGCTCCGATCCCAATCTTCCCGACATCAAAATCCCGCGCAAGGTGATCAGGGGCGGCTCGCATCTGTGCGCGCCGAACTATCGCCGCCACCATCGACGCGCCGCGCGCATGCTGAGCCCGTCGACACGTCCACGAACTACGTCGGCTTCGCTGCGTGGTGAGAAATTCAGGCGGAATGACGCCGCAAACGCCTTCCTGAGCAGAAGATAGAGACGTGACAACGGACCCCGTCGAAATTGCGATGATCTTGGCCGGCATCCTCGCCGTGGTTGCCATCGCGTTTGTGCTCTGACGTTGTCGTCATCATTGACGCCGTGATTCCTGCCTCATCCAGGCGCGGTCACCGATAGCACGCGCGACGAAGGCGCTTTCAGCCACCGCGGGTAGTGCCCTTGAGGGCCGCGCCGCCCTGACATAAAATTCGACGAGGGAGCTGACGGTACGAATTTCAACAGACTTTTGGCTGCCGGACCGACGTCTGCCCATTTGCGGAGGGTAGCGCCAGCTCAGCAATGAAGAAGCGATCACACGCGACGACAAAGCGAAAGCCGCGAACGAGGGCGCGCCGACGGGGTTCGTCGCCGGCGCGGCCGAACAGGGCCATTGCAGCCCTCACGCGCGAACGGGATCAGTTGCTTGAACAGCAGACCGCGACGGCGGATCTCCTCGGTATTATCAGTCGAACCAAGTTCGAGCTGCGCCCGGTCCTGCAGACCGTCGTCGATGCCGCGGTGCGGCTTTGCCGCGCGACAAGCGGCGAAATCTTCCGCCTGGACAAGGGGGTCTACCATTTCGAGGTCGGCTGCAATCTCGACCCGGCGTACGTCCAGCGGCAAAAGCCGCTTGCGCCAGGGCCGGGAACCATGGTCGGCCGAGCGGCCATGAACCGGCAAGTGGTGCGCATCGACGATCTTTTGTCCGACCCGACCTACACGCTGAAGGAGGAGGCGAAAATTGGCGGGGCGCGTTCGATGATCAGCGTGCCGCTGATGCGCGAAGGCGAGCCGGTCGGCGTCATCATCCTCGCGCGCCACCGCGTCGAACCATTCGTCGAGCGTGAAATCAGGCTGGTGACGGCATTCGCCGATCAGGCGGTCATCGCAATCGGCGTGCGCGAGCGGGAGAGCCAGGTCGCCCGCCAAGCTCGCTCCGCCGAGGAAGCTCTGGAACTTCTCGCCAGCGTATCGAGGGCAGCAAACACCGCAATCGACCTTCGCGCTCTTGCGCTCGATTGCCTCATTCAGAGCGGCAAGGCCGCCGGGTGCCAATTCGGCCAGCTCTGGTATCCGGAGCCGGGAACCGACGTCATCAAGTGCCTCGCCAACTCCTATTTCGGCTATCCGCAATTCGCAGAGTCGCACTCGTCCAGCGCCAAGCTCGAATTGAAGAAGGGAGACCAAAGCATTCCCGGATGGGTCTGGCGGCATCGAGCGCCGCTCTGGATCGAGGACTTGGCGAGTCGAGATGATCTTATCGGCGTTGCGGCAGCGCGGGCGGCCGGGTTCAAATCATCATTGGCGCTGCCCATCACGATCGATGAGGATGTGTCCGTGATATTCGAGATGTATTCGACAAGAGTTCTGCCGTTCAATCAGACCGTGATGGCTGCGGTCGAGAAACTGGGAAGATTGCTCGGCGACATTCTGGTGCGCAGGCGCTCGGAGCTGGCGTTGCGCGCGGCACATTCAGAGCTTGCGCGCGTCTCGCAGTTCTCGGCAATGGGGGCGATGACCGCCTCGATCGGCCACGAGATACAGCAGCCTTTGGCGGCCATGATCACGGGGGCCAAGGCCGGTCTGCGATGGCTCGCAAAATCGCCGCCCGATCTCGACGAGGTAAGTCAGGTTCTCGAGGGCATTGTCCGGGACGGCCATCGGACACGTGAGATACTGGATGCCATCAGGGCCGTGTTCAAGAAGGACAAGCAGGAGATCGGGCCGGTCGATGTCAACGATCTCATTGCGGAGGTCCTCGAGCTGGCGCAAGGCGAGTTGCAAAAGCAACGCGTGTCAGTTCACAGCGAACTCGCCGACCAACTGCCGCAGGTCCTAGGCAACCGAATTCAATTGCAGCAGGTCATCCTGAATCTGACGGTCAACGCAATAGACGCGATGACGACGACGACGGAGCGCGAGCGGCTGCTGCGTGTGAAATCCGAAATTCGCCCACAGGAAGGCGTGCTGATAACGGTGGAGGATTCCGGCGCCGGTATCGATCCGGAAGACGTCGAGCGCATCTTCGATGCTCTTTTCACCACAAAGTCGAATGGAATGGGAATGGGCCTGTCGATTTGCCGATCGATCGTCGAAGCTCATCACGGACGGCTGTGGGTATCGGCTGGCGTCCACCATGGATCGGCGTTTCACGTCGCATTGCCGACCGGCGGCGTGGACGACGAATAGACGCTCGAGCCAGCTGCCGGACTGGTAGAGGGCGTCACGAGCGCGCAAGTGCGTGCCGGCCGCGACGTGTCCAACTTCAGCCTGCTTTTGCCAGCGTTTGGACAACGTTGACGATTTTCTGCTCGAGCAACCGCAGCTTGTAGGCCGCGCCGGAAAGCCGGGTGGCATTCCGGACTGCCAGCGCCTCTGCGGCGCGAGGCAAGAATCATGGCGTTTGCTTTTGCGGATGAGACACAAACGTGGTTGCCTGCAGAACCCCCATCCCGATCGGCGTGGGCATCGTTACCCGATAGGGCACCAGGAGCCGGCTGCCAGCGAGCGGCGCGAGCCACACTTCAATGTCGTGCTGCGCGGCGAGATAGGTAACGAGGTAGCGTTTGGGATCATGGCCCGCTACCGGGACGAACTTCAGCGAACACACCACGGCGCGACCTTGGTAGCCCTCGTCCGTTTTGACGTCGTCAAGCCTCTTGAAGCCTAGCCGAAGGTTATAACGTGCGTGGCCGTCGAACACTGCGACGCTTCGGTCGCAAGCTTGCGGGACGGCTATTGCTCCGGCGCCCGGAATATGAACGAGCAGCGCCGTCATTGGGTCGACAACGCCCACGCGGTTCGCATCAGTGAGCGGCACCTGGTCGGGGTTCGCTTTCACCGCCGCAGCCGCGACGTGTTCTTGCGCCTTGCCGCCGCTGAAGACGATGCGCACGTCGTCCGACCACTTCCCGGCAATGAGGTTGAGCGAGAACAGCGAGGGAACTGGTTTGCCTTCGGACATCGCGCCATGCACCGCGACATCGCCACGGCCGTCGGCGACAATCCGCAGTAAGCCGGTGATCGCGCCGCGCGCCGCCGCCTTGAACCGGTTGTCACTGAGCTCTACGGTCCACGAGATGTGGCCGACCGGAAGGCCCCAGAGCGTCGCGGTATAGGCCGCGTCAAGTTTGGTCTGTGCACTGGCAAGACCGAGCGCCGCATCCAACAGCAGCGAGACCAGCACCATGGCGAGCCGGTAAATGCTGGCACGAACGCGGGAGTCCACTCGGAAAGTCCTTACGGGGGCGTCAAACCAGTGAAACGTCGGGTGATCTAGCCCGATCCATTTTCGCACGCAATCTTGTCTGCGCAGCCCGCCGGCATCCCTCATTGTCGCCGAAGACGTGCGGGCCAGCCGTTTGCCGCGCGTTGCCGCATCACACGTCGAAATCTTCGTGTGGGGGTTGTGCGCGCAGACCGGCGGTGCGAAAATCGTCTGCAAATCCCTGGGGTTCGCATGCCCGCTGCAAATGATCGCGATGCGCTCGACGCCGGATCCGCCGATCTGTCGGACGTCCGTATCCTCGTGGTTGAAGATTCCTGGCATATCGGGACCGCCCTGAAGAGCTTGCTCCGAGCGTTGGGGGCAGAGGTCCTCGGACCAGTCGCGACTGCAGCGGAAGCCGAACGCCTGATCGCTGAGCAAATGCCCGATGCGAGCATTGTCGACTTCAATCTCCGAGGGGGCGAACTGGCAACCGGCTTGATCGACAAATTAAGCGAGCTTGGCATCCGCATCATTGTAATTTCCGGCTACGCATCCGTCCCCATTCTCCCGGGAAAGGCAGCCGCCATCCTGCAGAAACCGCTTGTCGAATCGCAGCTCCTCGCGGCCCTGCTTCCCTTGGCCAAGCGAAAGCGGGCCTAGCAGAGGATCGTAGGCAATCGCCCGTTCACAGGCGCTCGATCGGGACCTCAATCGTGCAGCGAAGGCCCTCCGCCCCGAATGAGAGGTCGACGGTACCGCCCAGCTCGTGGGGGATCAGATCGCGTATCAGGTTCGTGCCGAAGCCGGCTTCAAGTGGCGCAGCCGTGGGGGGGCCTCCCACCTCACGCCACGTCATCGTCAGCTTCGGCGGCTCGCCGTCGCGCGACAGTCTTTCCCAGCTCACCGATACTTGACCGCCCGGTGCGGACAGCGCGCCGTATTTCGCAGCGTTTGTCACCAGCTCGTGGAGCACCATGGCAACCGACTGCGTGGCCGCGGCAGTAAGAACGATGTTTGGGCCTTCGATCCTCGCGTTTGCGTCCGTGGCGTAGGGCGCCAGCTGGTCGCGGACGAGATCGGCCAGGCCGACCCCTTGCCAGCGGCTTTGGCTCAGCAGCGAGTGAGCGGCCGCCATCGAATGGATACGGCCATCGAGCGCTCTGACGAACTCCGCCATAGAGGTGCTGTGCTCGCGCGTCCGCCTGGCAACGACCGCAACGCGCGCCAGGACGTTTTTGACGCGATGGTCGAGCTCGGCAGTCAGCAGGTCTTGCCGCGTCTCCGCATGTTTGCGCTCGGTTATGTCAACCGTCAGGCCTCTCAATCTGACAAAATGCCCGGCGCCGTCAAACTCGGCCTTTGCCGTTTCCTCCAGCCACGCTTCCCGGCCGTCAGGCCGCAAGTAACGGAACGTGGCGGCGTATGAGGGGTTGCCGAGGTGGACACCGCGCACAATCGTTTTGAATCGTAAGCGATCCTCGTGGTGGACCCGTTCAAGAAAGCGCGCGGCGCTAAAAGGCTCCTTCGGATCGAAGCCGAGAATCTGCGCGGCGTTCGCGCTGCGCCGTGACAGGCCGCTCCGAACATCCCAGTCGAATGCCGTCACCGCTCCTGTGGTCAGCGCCTCCTGCAACCGCGCTTCGCTCTCCATGAGTTCGTGCTCGTGCTGACGCCGCTCGGCGAAGAGTGCAGCCAAAACAAATGCGCAAAGCGCGACCGCAAGAATGGCGGCCTGCGCCCACAAGAGGCGCTCAGCGATCGGAAACCTTGCGTCACCGAAAATGCCGATGCCGAAAGTCGTCGTCCAAACAATCGTAAGGGTGACGATGAAGGCCGCACCCGCGGCGAATACCGGCCTGCAGCGGGCCGCCAGCCACAACAACAAGGGAAACAGTGAAGCCAGCGGCACCACCGTCGCCCAAGACTGGCGCGGCAGGAAAATTACTATGCCGCTCAGCACACTCAGTGCGGCGAGCGCGCTGAGGCCTTCGATGACTTCGGTGCGCGGCGGCGGATCGCGCGCGTACGAGGCCAGTCCGATCAAGATGGGAGCAGTTGTGACGATACCGAGGGCGTCGGAGGAAAACCAGTGGTACCAGATCGTTGCCGCGTCCGCCGGCGAAGTGTGGAACAGAACGAAGCCCATCGTGCCGCCAATCCCGGAGATCGCGGTACCGATCACGGCTGCTGCAAGCAGACCCAGAACCTTCCGCAGCCGGTCCAAGTTGAAGGGCGAACCGAAGGAGCGTTCGATGAGGCCCGCGACGATGACCGCTTCGCCGGCGTTGCAGACCGCGAAAATGGCCGCACTCGAGAGGCTGCGGTCTCCCAGAACGTTGGCCGCGATAGTCGCTGCCATCGCGCCGATTATCACCGGCCAGCGTGCGGCCGGTCCAACGGCGATGAGTACGCCAGAGGCAACGCCGGCGGCGGGCCAGAATACCGCGACGCCATCAGGTTTGGTGAGAAGCGCAAGACTGAGTCGTGCGGCGAGGAAGTAGGCAACGGCAAGCCCGGCGGCGAGCATGATCGAGCGAGCCCAAAGCCGTAGCGGCTTGGCCAAACCATGAACGTAGCGTAAGGCCTGCCTACGCAGATCGTGCAACAAACGTGGACCCCTTGGCTCGCGAAGTCTGCGTTCGTGGTCCGGGAAGCGATCTAGCAAAGCCGCCGCACCGGCTGGCGTGACCCTCAACCTATTTTCCCGCAGGCGTCAGATTCTGCCGTCGAATAAGCGGCTCTGTTCCTGGCGGCGCCGAAAATCCTCAAGGCCTGCAGCCCGGTGCGCAATCAGGACTTTCCCATGGACTATACCAAGGTACAAGCTCCCTCCTTACTTCGCATAGCTGGAGGTTACCGGTGTACAATGGTTCCGGACCGGGCCATTGGCCTAGATTGCGGTTGTTAGGCCGGTGCGGCGCTCATCCCCCCCGACACCCCTGAGTTGCCTACCCAGAAGGCCTAAATTGAGGCTCCTCAACGAACCCCAAGCCGCCCCCCGGCTTGGGGTTCATTTTATGACAAATGGCATGTAGTGCCGTGTGCGGCGTCACCATCGGGCCGCCTCAATTTGCTTGCGGGCTTCGCCCGGCGGCAGGTCCGCAATGCACTTTTCGACGCACGCTCCCGGCGCGAACTCCCTCGGCTCGGCCGTTGGCCTAAACCGCCACCATATGAGCCGATTGTATGCTGGAGCGTCGACAGGCTAGTTTCGTGTAGCGCGGGGTGTACCCAATGCCAAAGCCGGCCAGGCGAACAGGTCGTAAGCCAGCTGCCGTCCGCCGACGCATTCGCAAGCCCGTCGCCTCCAAGGCGCCGCGGCGAAAAAAGGTACTGCCCAACGAGCGGCTGCCCGAACTCGACCTGATCTACGACACCGCTCCGGTCGGGCTGGCATTCTTGAGTCCCGATTGTCGATACGTGCACATCAATCAACGATTGACCGAAATTTGCGGGATTTCCGTCGCCGATCATATCGGCCGATCGGTTCGGGAAACCGTTCCGCAGGTCGCCGAACAGGTCGAGCAGCTTGTTGAAGCCGTGCTGCTCAGCGGCGAGCCCATCACAGGCGTGGAAGTCCGTGGGCAGCGAGCCGACGGCCTCAACGCCGACCACGTCTGGATCACGAATTGGCACCCGTTGAAGAGTTCCGACGGCAGCGTTGTCGGGGTCAATGTGGTCGCGGAGGACATAACTGAGCGGACGCGAACGAAAGCGATGCTTGCCGCGAGCGAAAGTGCGTTGCGCGATAGCGAAGTCCGCTTTCGCGAACTCAAGGACGCCGAGAACGAATTGCGGGAGGCGCGCCGCGAACTGGCGCAGGTTGCACGGCGCACAACGCTGGCTGCGATGACGGCAGCCATCGCCCATGAGATGAAGCAGCCGCTTGGTGCAATCGTAACGAACGCGAACGCGGGCCTGCGTTGGCTGGACAGATCGCCACCGGATCTCACCGAGATACGCGACGCTCTCATGCATATCGCCGCCGACGGCCATCGCGCGAGCGATGTCATCCAGTCGGTTCGGGCGGTGTTCACCAAAGGCGACCAAGTCGGGAGCCCGCTCGACGCCAATGAGCTCGTCCGAGAGACCATCGGCATATTGCGTCCCGAGTTGGAGGCAGCCAAAATAGCGGTTTGTCTCAATCTTGCTCCACAGCTTCCATTGCTTCACGGACACAAGATTCAATTACAGCAGGTGGTCTTGAATATCGTTAGCAATGCCGCGGACGCCATGCGCACGGTGACCGATAGACCGAAAGTGCTGACTGTCAAATCTGCGCCGAATGATTGGGGCGGCGTCGCCATAACGATTGAAGACTCAGGAATCGGGATCGAGCCTGAATATGCCGGTCGAGTTCTTCGATCCGTTCTTTACGACCAAGGCTCACGGTATGGGTATGGGCTTGGCGATTTGCCGATCGATTGTCGAGGCTCACGGCGGAAGCCTGTCGATGTCGCCGGGCTCACCGCATGGTTCGGTGCTCCACGTATCTTTACTGGGGAACAAATGACTCCGAGGGGTGGGGCGGCGCAGGCAACGCCGGTCGTCTTCGTCATTGATGATGATGACTCCGTGCGCACAGCTCTCAGCAGCCTGATCCGCTCGGTCGGGCTACGCGTTGAAACCTTCGCTTCCGCCTCAGAGTTTGTGGCGGCGAAGCGTCCCGACTCTCCGAGCTGCTTGATTCTCGACGTGCGTTTGCCCGGCGTCAGCGGGCTGGATTTTCAGACCGAGCTTGCGAAAACCAACACCCTGATCCCCATCATTTTCATTACCGGTCACGGCGACATCCCAATGTCGGTCAAGGCGATGAAGGCCGGGGCGGTCGAATTTCTGACCAAGCCGTTTCGCGACCAGGACCTGCTGGATGCCATACAGGTGGCGCTCGAACGCTCGCGCTCAAGCCAAGAAAGCGAGAAGGCGGTGTCAGAGCTGAAAGCAAGATTTGATACGCTCACACCGCGCGAGCAAGAAGTGATGGCGAGGGTTACCAGCGGCCTTTTGAACAAGCAGGTCGCGGCCGAAATCGGGGTCAGCGAAATTACCGTCAAGGTCCATCGGGGCAACGTCACTCGCAAAATGGGGGCCAAATCCTTTGCGGAACTCGTACGAATGGCGGATGCGTTGGGAATCCGACGACCCAGGTCGCAGTGAATTTTATACTTTGGTGTAATGTCATTACGCCTTGCGATCGGTAATCCTCATCTTCCGTACAGAGTGAATTGCGCGCAAAACGTGCCATATACGTACGAGGGGAGCTATCTTGTCGAAGGTGCCTATGATCGCGATAGTTGACGATGATGAATCCTTTCGGCGGGCGACAGCGAGCTTCATTCGATCCCTGGGATACGTCGCGGCGGCATTCGGCTCGGCGGAGGCCTTCCTCAAATCCGACCGCATCAACGACACCGATTGTGTGATCAGCGATGTGCAGATGCCGGGTATGACGGGCATTGAGCTGCAAGGCCGTTTGATTGCGCAGGGCCATCACCTGCCGGTCATCTTTGTCACGGCGTACCCTGAGGTGAAGACGCGAGGACGAGCGCTCGCTGCCGGAGCGGTCGGTTATTTGGACAAGCCCTTCAGTGACCACACGCTGATTGCATGCTTGAATGAGGCTCTTTCGGTCCGTCCCGCGTAAGTTGGTCTGCTAAGCGGTCTTGGTTGACACTCGGCCGACGAGACCTTCGGCCTGCACGGCGGATCGTCTACTGAGGCCCCTCGGCGCTGTCGTCACGCCGCTCGTCCTCTTCCTCATCTTCGCGCATCGGAATGGCGTAGACGCCCGAGAGCCAGCGGTTGAGGTCGACGTCGGCGCAGCGCCGCGAGCAGAATGGCCGGAACCTTTGCACGGCGCTTTCGCCGCAGATCGGGCAGGCCTTGCGAGGTTGAGCAGCAGGCATCGGCCAACATATGGGACGGGGGCCGGACGACGCCAAGCTCACACCACGTTGAGCCAGCCGAAGTGGATCGGATAGCCTTCGCCGCCGAGGAGCGTCATCGTCTCGTAGAGCGGCAGCCCGATGATGTTGGAATAGGAACCGACGACCTTGACCATGAAGGTTCCGGCGATCCCCTGCGCCGCGTAGGCGCCGGCCTTGCCGCGCCATTCGCCCGAGGCAAGGTAGGCTTCGATGTCCTCGTCCGACAGCCGCTTGAAGCGCACGCGCGTCTCCACGTGGCGCTGGCGAAATGTCTCCCGTGGCGTCACCAGGCAGACCGCGGTGTGGACGCGATGGTTGCGGCCGGAGAGGAGTCGCAGGCACTGCGCCGCCTCGTCGAGCAGCTCCGCCTTGGGCAGGATGCGGCGGCCGACGGCGACCACGGTGTCAGCGGCGAGGATGAAGGCGCCTTTGAGCTCTTCGTCGGCGCGCACCATTGCGAGCGCCACTTCCGCCTTCTTGCGCGCGAGCCGCGTGGCGCAGGCGCGGGGCAATTCGCCGCGTTTCGGTGTCTCGTCGATGTCGGCCGGACGCAACGCGTCGGGCTCGATGCCGGCCTGGTTGACAAGCGCGAGCCGGCGCGGCGAGCCGGAAGCGAGAACGAATTTCGGCCGCCCGATCACGGGTACACGCTCGCGGGGCGACGCGGCGCGGCCGGCGCGCCGCGGGCCCGGCTGGATGACGTGGAAAATTCAGCGGCCGATATCACTTGAAGCGGTAGGTGATGCGACCTTTGGTCAGGTCGTAGGGGGTCATCTCGACAAGGACCTTGTCGCCGGCAAGCACGCGGATGCGGTTCTTGCGCATGCGTCCGGCGGTGTGGGCGATGATCTCGTGATCGTTTTCAAGCTTGACGCGGAACGTGGCGTTCGGGAGCAGCTCCGTGACGACGCCGGGAAATTCCAGAAGCTCTTCCTTCGCCATTCGCTATCCGGGATCGCTGACCGCGGCCGCGCCGGCGCGCCCGCCGCACAATTTGCGCGGAACCTAGCGGATGACGGGCCGTTCCACAACAGCCGAGAAGCGGCAGCTAGTGTCGACTCGGTTCATTTGGCAGCAACGGAAATCCGCCGCCAATGCCGTTGCGCGCGAAACCAAGCCGTGCGGTGCTGCGGGCGAATTCCTCATCGTCACTCGTTGCCGGAACTCGGTCTGGAAAAGCGCTGGCGGATTCGCTCCGTGAGCTGGTCGCGGATTTCCCGATAGGCGTCGAGCCGCTGCGAGCGGCTGCCTTCGACGACAGTCGGATCCGCCGTCGGCCAATACTCGACATCGACGCCGCTGGTGCGGGTCAATTCCAGCGCCCGGTGATGCGCTTCCGGCGCCAGCGTGATGATGAGATCGAAATTGAGACCCTCCCATTCGTCGAGCTCCTCGAAGGTGACGGGCTTGTGCTTTGAGATGTCGAGGCCGAGCTCCGCCATGACCGCGATCGCAAACGGATCGAGTTCGCCCTTGCGCACGCCCGCGGAGGACACATAGGTCGAGGGGCCGAACATCTGCGCAAACAGGCCGGCGGCGATCGGCGAGCGCACGGAATTTTGTCCGCAGGCGAACAGCACCGCCAGGGGTCGCGGGGGTCGCGTTGCGGACGCCGGCATCGCGGCTCCTCACCCCTTCCAGTGCAGCACCGTGACCAGCGTGAACAGCCGCCGCGCCGTATCGAAGTCGATTTCGACCTTGCGGCGCAGCCGCTCCATGAGGATGCGCGAACCCTCGTCGTGCAGCGAGCGGCGGCCCATGTCGAGCGCCTCGATGCGGTCCGGCGTCGCCGTGCGAATGGCCGCGTAGTAGCTGTCGCAGACGGTGAAGTAGTCCTTGACGATGCGGCTGAACGGCGCGACCGAGAGCAGATGCGCGATCACCGGCGTGCCGTCGGCTTCGCGGATGTCGAAGACGAGGCGGTTGCCGCTGATACCGATCGTGAGGGCGTAGGGCCCGCCGTCATGGTCGAGCGGACGAAAGCTGTTGTCCTCGATGAGATCGTAGATCGCGACCGCGCGCTCGTGCTCGACGTCGCGGTTCGCCCGCCCGATCGAAGATTCGTCGAGCGTCACCGCCACGAGGCGGCCCCTCTCCTCCTGGTCTGCGCCGCGCCCCATCAACGGTTGAGCCGGATGGCCACCGAGCGGGCGTGGGCGTCGAGGCCCTCCGCCTCGGCGAGCGCGATCGCGGCGTCGGCCAGCGCGCGCAATTGCTCCGGGCCGCACTTGAGGATCGAGGTGCGCTTCATGAAATCAAGGACACCGAGCCCGGAGGAAAACCGCGCCGAGCGCGCTGTCGGCAACACGTGATTCGAACCGGCGACGTAATCGCCGATCGCCTCCGGCGTGTGCGCGCCAATGAAGATCGCGCCGGCATTGCGGATGCACCCGGCGAGCCGGTCGGCATCGGCCGCGGCGATCTCGAGGTGCTCGGGCGCGATCGCGTCGACGAGCGCTACCGCTTCGTCGAGTTCGCGCACCAAAATCACCGCGCCGAAGTCGCGCCACGACGCGCCGGCGATTTCTCCCCGCGGCAACCGCGCCAGCTCGGCGTCGATCGCGCCCTCGACCGCGGCGGCAAGCGCCGCGTCGTCGGTGACGAGGATGGCCTGCGCGCTCGCGTCGTGCTCGGCCTGGGCCAGCAGATCGGCGGCGATCCAGCCCGGATTGCCGGTCCTGTCGGCGAGGATCAGGACCTCGGACGGTCCGGCGATCATGTCGATGCCCACTCTGCCGAAGACGATGCGCTTGGCCGCGGCAACATAGGCGTTGCCCGGCCCGACGATCTTGGCGACGGGGGCGATTGTCTCGGTGCCGTAGGCCAGCGCCGCGATGGCCTGGGCGCCGCCGACGCGGAAGATCTCCTCGACGCCGGCGAGTTTCGCGGCAGCGAGCACGAGCGGCGATACGGCGCCGCCGGGAGCCGGGACCACCATGACGATCCGCGGCACGCCGGCAACGCGGGCCGGCACCGCGTTCATCAGCACCGAGGAAGGATAGGCTGCCGTTCCGCCCGGCACGTAGAGTCCGACCGCCTCGATTGCCGTCCAGCGCGAGCCGAGTTCGACGCCGAGCGCATCCTCGAAGCGGTCATCCCGCGGCAGCTGGCGGCGGTGAAACACCTCGATGCGGTCGCGGGCAAGTTC
Organism: uncultured Alphaproteobacteria bacterium; assembly: GCA_963833665.1. Lineage (GTDB taxonomy): Bacteria > Pseudomonadota > Alphaproteobacteria > Rhizobiales > Xanthobacteraceae > BOG-931. The sequence goes on from CAWHZA010000081.1 coordinate 23,776, forward strand.
GAGCGCCGCGAGCGTTTTGCGTCCGCAGGCGTCGAACGCGGCGGCGATCTCCTCGGCCTTTACCCGCAGGCCCACCCGGTCGGGATCGAACCGATCGAATTTCCGTGTGTAGTCCTTGAGCGCGCCGTCGCCGCGGGCGGCCACGTCGTCGACAATGGCGCGCACCGCGGCGTCCACGTCAGCGGCCACTTCGCGCTTGGTATCGAGGAACGCGCGGAACCTCTGCGCAAAATCGCCGGCGCGTATGTCGAGGCGGATGCTCATGACAAGTGACCTACACGCTGTGCGGTGGCGCGTCACGCCCGCGCCCGTTCTCAAGGCATCCACGTCTTGACAACTCAACGCTAAGACATGGATGGCCGGGGACTGGCCCGGCCATGGCGACATGAGAAGTTCGCGACGGCCGACTGCTACCAGCACTCTCTTATTATAACAATTCTAATATTTGCTGCGCCGATTGACAAAACTGCGTTGTTGCCCAACTGCTTTATAGTAATGCTTGAGCGAGGCGCATGATGATCGAGCGAACCGTCATGAGAAGCGGCCGGTCATTGCTTGCAGCGACAGTGCTGGCTTCTGCGGCGATGCTGGCCGTTGTGCCGGCGCGCGCCGACGACGCCGTGACGCTCTCGCTGACGATCAAGGATCGTCGTTTCGATCCGGCGGAGCTGCACGCGCCGCCGGGGAAGGCGATCACGCTCCAGGTCAAGAACCTCAGCTCCATCGCCTGCGAGATCGAGAGCAGCGAATTGCATTTCGAGAAGGTGATCGCCGCCGGCGCCGAAGCAACTATCCGCGTGCGGCCGCTGCAACCGGGCCGCTACAGCTTCTTCGACGATTTCCATCACGAGACGCAGGGTTTCCTGGTTGTGCCGTGATGCTTGTGCCGTGAGGTGTCCGTGCTTCCGTCGCTGCTGATCGTCTTTCGTGAAGTTTTCGAGGCCGGCCTGGTCATCGGCATCGTCATGGCCGTGACCTCCAGCGTCCCCGGACGCGGGCTCTGGGTTGCCGGCGGGGTCGCGGCCGGCGTGCTCGGCGCCTGCATCGTGGCGCTCTTTACCGGCGGCTTGTCCGAGCTGTTCGGCGGCAGCGGCCAGGAGCTGTTCAACGCCGGCATTCTCGGCTTCGCTGTGGTGATGCTCGGCTGGCACAATATATGGATGGCGCGGCATGGCCGCGAAATAGCGTCGGAAATGCGCGCCGCCGGCGAGGCGGTGGCCACCGGCGCCAAATCGCTCGCCGCGCTTGCGGTCGTGGTGATGATCGCGGTGCTGCGCGAGGGCTCCGAGGTCGTGCTGTTTCTCTACGGCGTGGCGGCGGCGCAAGGCGGCGGCGATCTCAGCATGGTGGCGGGCGGTGCGGCCGGGCTTGTTCTTGGCGCGCTCGTCTGCTTGCTCACCTACCTCGGGCTGATCACCATTCCCGCACGCTATTTGTTCGCCGTCACCAGCACGCTGATCGCGCTGTTGGCCGCGGGCATGGCGGCGCAGGCGATCGCCTTCCTGCAACAGGCCAACATCGTCACGGCGTTCGACGAGACCGTGTGGAACACCTCCTGGATCCTCAGCGACTCGAGCCTGCTCGGGCGGGCCCTGCATACGCTGATCGGCTACGTGGATCAGCCGACCGCCATGCAGCTCATCGCCTACGCGGCGACACTCGCCGTGATCCTGGTGCTGATGCGACTGTTCGCCGTGCGGCCGGCGCAACGCCCGCGTGCGGCGTAACCGCCGTCATTCCGGCTCCCGGCGTGACGTAGCCGCCAAAATCCAGAGGCGCGCTCGGCGCACGGCCGCGGGAACGCGTTACGCCGTCGTGGTATCGGCGGCGAAGTGATCGGGGCAGAGCACTGCCGAAAAGACTTCGCCGAGATCGACGAGCTCGGCCTCGAGGCATTCGACCTCGAGGCGTATGGCGGCGCCGCCGGAGAAGGTCAGCGTCACAGTGCCGGCAGGCGGGTCGCGCTCGGCGAACTCGACCGCGAGCAGATTGAGCACAGCGTTCCTGTCCAGCGGATCGAGATCTCGGCACTTGCAGGTATTGACGCGCTCGAACCGCAGCGCCGTGCGGCAGCGCCGGTAATCCGGCACGGCGTCGTCGGGGTTTTTTGCTCCCCTGGCGTCGGCCGCGTTCATCCAGTCGAAGCGGTTGAGCGCCACGACGAACCGGTGCTCGCGCGGCTGCCACAAAATGTCGGCCACCTTGACGAGGGCATCCTGCACATGCGCGGAAACGATTTCGATGTCGTCCTTGTCGAGAGCAACGAGCTTCAGCTCCTCCATGGCGGGTCCCGTTCTCCCCAATCCTCTCTCTGCTGTGAAAATTAAGAAGCGGGTCGCCGGCCCGCAAGGCCCGGTCAATGGCGTGTGCGCGCCGGAGACGCAACTTTCCAGTTCTTCAGGCGCAAGCTGAAACCGTGCGGGCGCAACGCGTCGCCGCGGCAGCGCGACCTGGTCCTATTTGCAGGTCGGATGCCCCGCCACCTGGGCAAGCGTCTTGCCTGGCGGGCATGCCGGCTTGCCCGCTGCCGCAGCCGGCGGTGAAGCCGCAGGTGGCGGCGGCGGTGGCGCTGGTTTCGCCGCCGCCGGTTTCGGCGCCGCGGCCGGCGGTGGTGGCGGAGGCGGCGCCGGCTTAGCGGTCGCTGGCTTCGGCGCTGGCGGTGGGGGCGGAGGCGGCGCCGCGGGTTTGACGGTCACGGGCGCCGGACTTGTTGGAGGAGGAGGCGGCTTCGCCGGCTTGACGGTCGCAGGCGCCGGACCCGTCGCAGGGGGCGGCGGCGGCGGCGTCCCTGGCTTCACGGTTGCAGGCGCGGGGCCAGTCGCTGGTGGCAGCGGCGGTGGCGTCCCTGGCTTGACGGTCGCGGGCGCGGGGCCTGTCGCCGGGGGCGGCGGCGTGCCGGGCTTCACGGTTGCGGGCGCCGGACCGGTCGCTGGTGGCGGCGGTGGTGGCGTCCCTGGCTTCACGGTTGCAGGCGCCGGTCCCGTCGCAGGCGGCGGCGGTGGTGTGCCGGGCTTCACGGTTGCGGGTGCCGGACCCGTCGCAGGTGGCGGTGTGCCCGGCTTGACAGCCGCAGGGGCCGTACTCGAAGGCGGCGGAGGCACCGGTGCGGGATTTACAGCCGCGCTCGACGGCGCTGCTGCGGGTGCAGCGGGCTTGGCTCCAGGTGCGCCGGGAGTTGCCTTGCTCTGCACGGCGGCCGGCAACGCAACCGCGGCTGCCGGACGGCCGCCGGGCGGTGCGGCGCCGGGCGACGTCGCGGCCGGCGCCACGTTGCGCGGCGGCCTGACGAACGCGGGAACGACCGGCGCAGCGGGAGCGGGAAGAGAAAAGCGTTCGCGCGCCGCCGGGGGCGGAGGCAGCACGGCAAATTCGCGAGGCCGCGGCGGTAGAAAGACGAGGGGCGGGCGCGGCGGCGGGGCGAAGCTCGGCCCCCAGAGGACCAGGACCGGCTGCCCGACGAAGTCCAATTCGAACGCCGGCGGCGGCGGTACGCCGAACTCAATGAAGGCGAAGGACGGCGGCGGCTCCATCGCGCCGCCGAGTCTCGCCAATCGCCGTCGGGCATCCCAGACGTGTGGTCCGCGCGGATAGCGGCGCAGATACGACCAGTAGGCCGGCGGCGTGTCGGTCAGCACGCATCGACGCCAGATGATCTCCTCGCGGCGCACGGCCAGCATCGCGGAGATGCGGCGGGCGAACGGACTGTCGGGATAGGCGGCGAGGAACTGCTCATAGGCTTCCATCGAGTCCATCGCCAGCGCCGCTTCATACGCATCTTCGGCGCTTGAATATCCGCGCATCGGTTTTCTGCGCAGATCGGCGAGCGGCACCGCGCTCGGCGGTGGCGGCGCGTCGGCGACCCGGTCGGTGAAGAAGAAGGGACCTTCGATCTGCGACGCGTACCAGGGAATCTCGCCGCCGTTCGTGAGTTCGCTGACGCGCAGGCGAACCCGAGCAAACACATCATCGAGGCCGAGCCCGCCGGCGGCGATCATTTCCGTCAGCGAGGTCGCGTACGCGCCGTAAGGGCCTTGCTCGTCGGGCCCGACCGTGCCCGGCGCCGCGTTGAAGGCGATCGCCATGCTGGGACCGGGATCGACCAGCGCCAGGCCGCCGGCCAGCGGCTGACCGCCGCGCGCGAACTGATTCTGCCGCGCCGCGTCGAGAATGACGATCTTCACCCGCCCCGGCAGCGCCGCCAGCGGCTGCATGAAATCCGACATGCGCACGGCTTGAAGCGGAATATCGACGTCCCGCTGCGGATCGGCATCGACCGGAACGAAATAGTTCTCGCCCTCGAACTGCAATCCGAAACCGGCTAGATAAACGAAGGCGACGGCGTCCGGCCCGGCGGCCGCGAGCTGATCGACAAATTCACGAAACGATTCGCGCAGCGTCGCCTGATCGAGGTTGCGCGCGCCGGTGACGGTGAAGCCTGCGGCCTGCAGGGCATTGGCGATGAGGCCTGCGTCATTGGCCGGCGTCGCCAGCTTCGCCGACTTGTATTCGTCGTTGCCGATCACGAGGGCAAACCGCATCTCGGCGGCATGACCGGCGCGGCCGAGCGCGGCGGCGAGAATGACGGCCAGCGCAACCAGCACGACATGTCGAACGTTGCCCATCGCAGCACCCCATGGAAAAGCCGGCCAAGAGCGAAGCCGGACATGCAGCCGATCAATAAGCCCGAATCATGTCGGGCTGCCGCCGCGGTCCCCCGGGACAATACACTGTTTGTTCGGCAGGGACATGAGGCTCCAGCGCCGACCGAAACAAGCCCGGCTGTTCCTCCACCAAGCGAATCGGACAAATGGTGCCGCCGGCGCTCACGCTCCCGGCCGCTCGCGGTCTCTGCTTACGCGGTTCAGACGTGGACCAACGGACACTCACCGTCCTTCAGCGGTCTTAACGCTTGATCGACCGGAATCGTTTCCAGGATCTTGAAGTAGTCGAACGGGTATTTCGATTCCGCCGGAGACTTCACCTCTTCGAGATACATGTCGGGCATAACGCGACCGTGCTCGCGTAGCCAGCCGTCCTTCGTCATGAAGTCGTTGATCTTCATCTTGCGCAGCTGGGCGACGACCGTGTCGGCGTCGTCGCTGCCGGCCGGCTGGATCGCTTCAAGGTAATGCGCCACCTCGGTGTAGAAACCGGCATGGGTGTGGGTCGGCGGCATGCCGTTCGGTTTCGCGCCATGAGGCACACGTGAGAAGATAGATCAAAGTCTCTGGAGCGCCGCTCGTCCATCCGAGACCGCGCTCCAACGGCGGTCTTTTTGGTAGATGCGATCGAAGCGGAGCCAGACGAGGACGCATAATACGGTCGCGAGCCATCGAAAAAGCGGGGAGGAACCGTCTGAAAGTTGCAATTGCTTCCGAGCCGATAGATTGCTAAGAACGATCTAACAATACCCTTTCTTAACCTGCCTGCCGTATCTGCGGCCATGTTCGACCACGAGTTCATGATCGAAAAACGATCTGTTCCGATTTCTTCCGCCCCCGCCAAGGGATACCAGCTGCCTATCTGATAGGGAGGGTTTATGCCTAAGAAGTCAAAGAAGCGGCGCGCGTGGACTTCTACCGAAGTCCGTGAGCTGAAGACCATGGCGCGCAGGAAAACTCCTGCGGCAAGGATTGCCAAAAAGTTGAAACGAACCGAAGGCGCTACTCGGCAAAAGGCGTTCAGCATCGGGCTTTCGCTCGATTCCCGTTCCTGACCCCCTCAAGTTTCAAGCTTTGAGCACGGATTGGCGCCGGCCTGTCGCACGCAGGCCGGCATGATGGTGTGCGCGCTTTGCAGGCATGTTGCACCGACGGCCTACAGCCGCCGGGGAACAATGGCATCGGCTGCTGATGCTTCGCCCGCGTGATCCTTCAGCCGGGATACTTATTGTTAGGAATGATATCCCGGCCGTCCTGGTTCCCGGGATTAGCTGCGCGCCTGTGGCAGCGGCTCGGCCGCAGCAAACCGGTCCGCATTCCCTGATCGAAACAAAATAGAAACAAATGTCGGGATCGCGAGAGCGCCGGGCAGGTCCCACGCTCGGTGCGGCCGGTTGTCCCTAATAAGCTCGATCGTGGCTTTCCGCGCGCCAAGGTGGTAGGCACCTTCGGCATGAGCCAACTTCCCCGCCCGCTGCGGCAGCCGCCCGCAAGTGCAGAGCTTGCGGCTGCACTCGGCGCCTGCCGGCGGGCCTTTCTGGCCATCGCCCTGTTCAGCGGGATGAGCAACATTCTGATGCTCACCGGCTCCCTGTTCATGCTCGAAGTCTACGATCGGGTGATACCGAGCCGCAGCGTTCCGACCCTCGTCGCCCTTCTGATCCTGGCGTCGGGACTCTACGCCGCACAGGGCATCATCGACGCGATCCGCAGCCGGATCCTGGTCCGCGTCGGCAACAGCCTCGACGAAACGCTGAGCCTGCGCGTCTATGACGCCATCGTCCGCCTGCCGCTCACGCTCGGCGTCAGGAGCGAAGGCGCGCAGCCGATCCGCGACCTTGACACCGTCCGCGGCTTCCTCTCCGGCACCGGCCCGATCGCTCTGTTCGACCTGCCTTGGCTGCCGGTCTACCTCGGCATCTGCTTTTTGTTCCATACCTATATCGGGCTTACCGCGGTCGGCGGCGCGATCATCCTCGTCACGCTGACCTTGTTGACCGAAATGCTGACTCGGCGACCGACGCGTAGCGCCACGCAGTTCGCTGCGGCGCGCAACACGTTGATGGAGGCGAGCCGGCGCAATGCCGAGGCGATCACGGCCATGGGCATGACCGCCCGCATCGCCCAGCACTGGAGCGACCTCAACCGCAACTACGTTGCGAGCGCCGCGCGCGCGAGCGACGTCGCCGGCGGCTTTGGTGCGATGTCGAAGGTCCTGCGCATGATGCTGCAGTCCGCCCTGCTCGCGGTCGGCGCCTGGCTGGTGATCCATCAGGAGTCCACCTCCGGCATCATCATCGCCGGATCGATCCTCGGCAGCCGCGCCCTGGCGCCGGTCGATCTCGCCATCGCCAACTGGCGCGGTTTCGTCGCCGCCAGGCAGGGCTGGAACCGGCTTTCGCACCTCTTCACGCACCTGCCGGCGCAGGCAGCGCCAATGGCGCTGCAACCGCCGGCAAAGACGCTCGTGGTGCAGAACGCGGCGGTAGCGCCGCCGGGCGAGCAGAAGCTCGTCTGCCAGGACGTGAACTTCTCGCTGACCGCCGGCAAGGCGCTGGGCGTGATCGGGCCGACGGCGTCGGGAAAGTCGTCGCTCGCCCGCCTGCTGGTCGGGGTTTGGACGCCGGCACGCGGCAGCGTCCGCATCGACGGCGCCACGCTCGATCAATGGTCGCCGGAGGCGCTCGGCCGGCACGTCGGTTATCTGCCGCAGGACGTCGAGCTGTTCAGCGGCACCGTGGCGCAGAACATCGCCCGCTTCGAGGAGCCGCCCGAAGCGGAGGCGGTCATCGCCGCCGCCCAGGCGGCCGGCGTTCACGAGCTCATCATCAATCTCGGCGCCGGCTATGAGACGAATGTCGGCGATCATGGCAACGCGCTGTCGGCCGGCCAGGCGCAGCGCATCGCGCTGGCGCGCGCGCTCTATCGCGATCCGTTCCTCGTCGTGCTCGACGAGCCCAATTCGAACCTCGACGCGGAAGGCGACGAGGCGTTGACCCGCGCCATCCTCGGGGTGCGCGCCCGCGGCGGCATCGCCGTGGTGGTCGCCCATCGCCCGAGCGCCATCGCCGGCGCCGACTACATTCTGGTCATGGCCAAGGGCCGCCAGCAGCAATTCGGGCCGAAAGAGGAAATCCTCAACCGCGCGATCCAGTCGGCGCCGCAGCCGCGGGCTCTGAAGGTGGTGCCGGATCAGGGAGGAGCAGGATGAAGCGCAAAACGTGGCCGAGCTCGCACGCCTCGATCCGCCGCCACATCTTCGCCGGCGTCGTGATCGTGGCGTTCCTGGCGATCGGAGTTGGCGGCTGGGCGTCGACGGCGGAGATTTCCGGCGCGCTGATCGCGCAGGGCTCGATCGTCGTCGATTCGAACGTCAAGAAGGTGCAGCACCCGACCGGCGGCGTGGTCGGCGAGCTGCGGGTGCGCGACGGCGACCGGGTGAAGGCCGGCGACATTCTCATTCGCCTCGACGAGACCGTGACCCGCGCCAATCTCGCCATTGTCACCAAGGGTCTTACCGAGCTCTACGCGCGCAAGGCGCGTCTCGCCGCCGAGCGCGACGGCGCGGAGACCCTCGAGACGCCGAAGGAGCTCGCCGCATCGGCAAACGATCCCGACGTCAAGGAAGCGCTGACCAGCGAGCGCAAGCTGTTCGAGTTGCGGCGCAAGACCCGGCTCGGCCAAAAGGATCAGCTGCAGCAGCGCGTGAAGCAATTGCAGGAGCAGATCGCCGGACTCACCGCCCAGCAGGAGGCGAAGTCCAAGGAGATGGCGCTCATCGAGCAGGAACTGGGCGGCGTACGCGACCTGTGGGCCAAGAACCTTGTGCAGATCAACCGGCTCACCTCGCTCGAGCGCGAGGAGGCGCGGCTGCACGGCGAGCGCGGCCAGCTCATCGCCGGCGCTGCCGAAGCCAAGGGCAAGATCACCGAGACCGAACTGCAGATCCTCCAGGTCGACCAGGAACTATCGAGCGACGTCGCCAAGGAGCTGCGCGAGATCGACAGCAAGATCGGCGAATACGTCGAGCGCAAGGTGACCGCGGAGGATCAGCTCAAGCGCACCGACATCCGGGCGCCGCAGAACGGCGTCGTGTTCCAGTCGACGGCGAACACCGTCGGCGGCGTGATCACCGCCGGCGATCCGGTCATGCTCATCGTGCCGGAGACGGACACGCTCCTGGTCGAGGTCAAGGTCGATCCCAAGGACATCGATCAGGTCAAGCTCGGCCAGCCCGTCGTTCTGCGCTTCTCGGCGTTCAACCAGCGCACCACCCCCGAGCTCAACGGCACCGTCGCGCGGGTCGCCGCCGACACCACCAACGACCAGCGCACCGGGCAGAGCTACTACATCGTGCGCATCTCAATGACCGCCGAAGAGATCGAGCGGCTCGGCGATACGGTCAAGCTGGCGCCGGGCATGCCGGTCGAAGCCTTCATCCAGACCGGCGACCGCACGATGATGTCCTACTTTATCAAGCCGTTGCACGATCAGCTTATGCGTTCGTTCCGGGAGAAGTAAACTCATCCTTCCTTGCTTCGCCGCGCCGGTGAGGACAGAGACGAACCATGAAACTCATCATCCGCTGGGCGCGTTGGTTCGGCTTGGCGCGAGCGGTGTGCATCGTGCTCCTGTTCGCGCTGGTGCCGCTGCGCGTCATCGACCCGCGGCCGCTCGAGGAAGTGCGGCTGCGCGCGTTCGATCTGTTTCAGGTGCTGCGGCCGCGCGAGCAGACCGCGCGGCCGGTCGTCATCGTCGACATTGATGAGGCGAGCCTCAAGGAGATCGGGCAATGGCCGTGGCCGCGCACCGTGGTGGCCGATCTCGTCAACCGGCTCAACGCGCTCGGCGCCGTCGTCATCGGCTTCGATGTCGTTTTCCCCGAGCCGGACCGCATGTCGCCCGCCGTTGCCGCCGAAAGCTTCCGCGGCATCGACGCGGAGACGCGCGAGAAGCTCGCCGGCCTGCCGAGCAACGATGAGGTCCTGGCGCAAGCGATCAAGGAGGCCCGCGTGGTCGTCGGCCAGGCCGGCTCGGCGATGCCGGCGCCGCGCTCGCAGGCCGAGATGGCGTTGCAGACCGGCTTCGCCGTCAAGGGGCCCGATCCGGCGCCGTTCCTGGTGAAGTTCGCCGGGCTGTTGCGCAACGTTCCGGCGATCGAGGGGGCCGCCGCCGGCCGCGGGCTGTTCTCGATCAATCCCGAACGCGACGGCATCGTCCGTCGCGTGCCGGTGGTCATGATGGCGCAGGACGTACTGGTGCCTTCGCTGTCGGTGGAGATGCTCCGCCTCGTCACCCACTCCGGCGCCATCCTGGTCCGCGCCGACGAAGCCGGCGTGAAATCGGTCGCGGTGCCCGGCCTCGAAGTGCCGACCGACCGCAATGGCCAGTTCTGGGTCCACTTCAACAAGCATGATCCTGCGCGTTACGTGTCGGCGACGGACGTGCTGCACGGCCGCGTGGACGCCGACCGCATGCGCGGCCGGCTGGTACTCGTCGGCACCTCGGCGATCGGCCTCCTCGACACCAAGACCACCCCGGTCGAGCCCGCCATGCCCGGCGTCGAGGTGCACGCCCAGATTCTCGAGAGCGTACTGACCAAGTCGCTCCTCACCCATCCGAATTATGCGATCGGGGCCGAGCTGCTGCTGGCCGTTGTCCTCGGCCTCGCCATCATCATCGCCGCGCCGATGCTGCCGGCCGCGATCGTGGTCGCGCTCGGCGCCCTGCTGATCGGCGGACTGGTCGCGCTCTCGTGGTACTTCTTCGCCGCGCGCAGCCTGCTCATCGATTTCACCTATCCGCTGATCTCGTGCTGGCTGATCTATCTGGTGCTCACCTTCGTCAACTATTTCCGCGAGCAGAAGCAGCGCCAGCAGATCCGCTCCGCCTTCGGCTTCTATCTGTCGCCGCAGCTGGTCGCGCAGCTCGCGAAGTCGCCGGAGAAGCTGGTGCTCGGCGGCGAGGAACGGCGCATGACGATCCTGTTCAGCGACGTCCGCGGCTTCACCTCCATTTCCGAGCACTACAAGGACGATCCCCAGGGCCTCACGCACCTGATGAACCGTTTTCTCACGCCGATGACCAACGCCATCATCGAGCGCAAGGGCACGATCGACAAATATATCGGCGACGCCATCATGGCGTTCTGGAACGCGCCGCTCGACGATGCCGAGCACGAGGCCAATGCCTGCGAGGCGGCGCTGGAAATGCTGGCCCGTGCCGAGGCGCTCAACGTCGAGTTCAAGCGCGAGGCGGACGCTGACGGCGGCATCTACATGCCGCTGCGCATCGGCATCGGGCTCAACACCGGGCCGTGCGTCGTCGGCAACATGGGCTCCGACTTCCGCTTCAACTATTCGGTGCTCGGCGACACCGTCAACGTGGCGTCACGGCTGGAATCGCGCACCAAGGACTACCGCCTTTCCATGGTCATTGGTTCGCGCACTGCGGAAAAGGCCCAGGACAAGTTCGCCACCATGGAGATCGATCTGATCCAGGTGAAGGGCAAGAAGCAGCCGGAAGCAGTGTTCACCGTCATCGGCCGCGCCGAGGTCGCGAGCGATCCGCGCTGCCGGGAATTGTGCGATCTCAATGCCCGCATGCTCGCCAGCTACCGCAGCCAGGGCTGGGACGAAGCGCTGGCGCTGATCGACCGCTGCCGCAAGCTCGCCAACGGTTTCGACGTGGCCGGCCTCTACGACATGTATGTCGAGCGCATCGCCGCCTATCGCGCCGACCCGCCGCCGGCCGATTGGAACGGCGTCTACGAGGCCGAGTCGAAGTAGCTTGAGGCTATGCCGCTCGCGGCTGGACCTGGGCCCTGAGCCGCTCGAGCGAATAGCGCAGCATGGCGAGATCGACCGGCTTGGGCACCGGTTCTTGGATTTTGAGGTTGAGCGACTTGCCGATGCGCACGGTCTCGCGGCACATCGCGTCATTGCAGCCGCTGATGATGATGATCGGCGCCTTGCAGCCGAGCACCCAGAGGTGGCGCAGCATCTCGACGCCGGCGTGCGCACCCAGCGAGAGATCGAGCGTCATGCCGTCGAAGGTGGTCTCCTGCGCAAGTTTCGCGGCTGCCTCGTAGGTGGCCGCGCCCACTGGAGCAAAGCCGGCCCTCGTCGCAACCCGGCAGATGATCGTGCAGTGAAGATGATCGTCGTCGATGACGAGAAGGCGCGGCGCCAGTCGCGCAGCATTCGCCGCGACCAAGCCCGGATCGTCCGCTTCGAGCACCCTCGCCTGTTCGAGCATGAGCCCGCCGCCAAACCCAGCCAGCAATACCCGCGACTATCGGGTCGCGGCTGCGAACTTTGCCTTAACGCGGCGCGTAAGATTCGAGGCGATTTGGCGCGATCTGCGCCGACGCGGTTAGTCGGCCGTAAATGGCGGGCCGGTGACGCTCCTTGGGGCGCGGTTACTTCGGCGCGCGCTTGGCGAGGATGCGCTGCAAGGTGCGGCGGTGCATGTTGAGCCGGCGCGCGGTTTCCGAGACGTTGCGGCCGCACAATTCGTAGATGCGCTGGATGTGCTCCCAGCGCACGCGATCCGCCGACATCGGATTTTCCGGCGGCTCGATCTTCCTGTTGTCGAGCGCAAGCAGCGCCGCCGCCACGTCGTCGGCATCGACCGGCTTGGCCAGGTAGTCGACGGCGCCGAGCTTCACCGCGTTCACGGCGGTCGCGATATTGCCGTAGCCGGTGAGGATGATGGCGCGTGCCTCGGGCCGCCGCTTCTTCATCGCGGAGATGACGTCGAGCCCGTTGCCGTCGCCAAGCCGCATATCGACAACGGCGAAAGCCGGGGCGGCCTTCTCGACCTGCAGGAGGCCGTCGGCGACTGATTCGGCGGTGGTCACGACGAAGCCGCGGCCCTCCATGGCGCGCGCCAGGCGCTGCAGGAAGGATTTGTCGTCCTCGACGATCAGCAGCGATCGTTCATGCGGGACATCGGCGGCGGTACGGGTCATGGCGTCGGTCATGGCACTCATGGCAATTCCACTCTTTCAAATGTCGCTGCAGCGAACGGCCGTTCACCGCGCCTGCGTCGCCACCGCTCCCCGGGACCTGTTCCAGTCAAAGAGCCCGACTCTACCCAAAGAGCTATGAAGCGGCCAGTGTCTGCTCAAGAGGGGGCGCAGCAGGGGAACGCTCGAAATCCGCGCGATTCCAGGTAACGGTAACTGTCGCCCCGTGAAGCGGGGACGCCTGGTTCTTCAGGGAGAGCCTGGCCCCGGAACGTTCCAGCAATGTTTTGGCAATGAAAAAGCCCAGGCCGAGCCCGAAGGCCTCGTCCTCGCCGCCTTCGGGCCCGCGGGGCCCGGGCCGCCTGTGGGTGACGTAGGGCGCGCCGATTCGGTCCACGACCTCGGGGGCAAGGCCCGGCCCGTCGTCGCTGATGGTGATCGCGACCTCGTCTGCCGTCCACTGCACGAGGACCTGGACACGCGTGTTGGCGAAATCGACCGCGTTCTCGATCAAATTGCCGAGGCCGTAGCGGATGCCCGGGTTGCGCGCCCCCGCCGGTTCCCCGGCGCGGTTGGCGGGAAGCGTGACCGTGAGCGAGACGCCGAAATTGCGGTGCGGCGCCACCGCCTCCTCGATCAGGGCCGAGATCGGCAGCCGGTCGAACGGCTCGCCGGTCGGCAGTTCGGTGATCTTGGCGAGGATTTCGCGGCAGCGGTGCGCCTGCTCGCGCAAGAGCTTCACGTCCTCGGCATGCGGCGAGTGCGGCTCGAGCGCGCGCTCGATCTCGCGCGCGACCACCGTGATGGTGGAGAGAGGGGTGCCAAGCTCGTGCGCCGCCGCGGCAGCCAGCCCGTCGAGCTGAGACAGGGACTGCTCGCGCTGCAGGACCAGCTCGGTCGCCGCCAGCGCATCGGAAAGCTGGCGGGCCTCCTCGGCAATCTGCCACGTGTAGACGCCGATATAGCCGATCGCCAGCAGGATCGAGAGCCACACGCCGACCACGTAGGTTTCCGGAAGTTCGAGCGGTTCCTCCGGCTCCCAGGGCAGCTGGTAGTGAAAAAAGACGAGCACGGTGGCGCAGACCATGGCGAAAACGCCGATCAGCAGCGTCAACCGCGTCGGCAGCGCAGTCGCCGCGATCAGCACCGGTCCGAGCAGCAGAAACGAAAACGGATTCTCCAGGCCGCCGGTGAGATAGAGCAGCGCGGCGAGCTGGGCGATGTCGAAGCCCAGGAGATAGGCGGCGCGCTCGGGCTCGAGCCACTGCGTGTGCCGGAAGTTCACCCGCAGCGCGAGATTGAGGACGGCCGACAGCGCGATCACGCCGAGGCAGGGCCAGATCGGAACATCGAATTCGAGCCCGAGATGCACCACCAGCACGGCCGCGAACTGGCCGAAAACGGCGAGCCAGCGCAGCCGAACCAGCGTATCGAGCCGCACATTGCGCGGCCGCAAATGCGTGCGGGGCAGACCGAACATGGCATTAATGTAGCGAGCGGCAGGCGCTAATCCAAACAAAGCGCGCGGCTGCCGCGCCTGCCGGCGCCGCCTCCGCGCCGTGTCACGGATGCCAGGCGGCGCTCGCCGCGTCGGCCGCGGGCGTGCTGCGGCGCGTTTGTTCGATCACCGCAAGCAACGCGCGGACCACCTCGGCGACGCCATCGCCGCTCACGGCGGAGATGACGAAAGGCGGCCTCTTCGCCGCGCGCTGCAATCGCCTCGCCTGGTCTCTGATCGCGCCGGCATCGAGCGCGTCGGCCTTGGTCAACGCGACGATCTCCGGTTTCTCGGCGAGGCCGTGGCCGTAGGCGGAGAGCTCCGCGCGCACCGTGTTGTAGGCCTCGCCGGCGTCAGCGAGCGTGCCGTCGACGAGATGCAGCAGCACCCGGCACCGCTCCACGTGGCCGAGAAAGCGATCGCCGAGGCCGACGCCCTCGTGCGCGCCCTCGATCAGGCCCGGTATATCGGCGAGCACGAATTCGCGGCCGTCGGTCTCGGCGACGCCGAGCTGCGGATTGAGTGTGGTGAACGGATAGTCGGCGATCTTCGGCCTGGCCGCACTGACCGCGGCAAGGAAGGTCGATTTCCCCGCATTCGGCAAGCCGACGATGCCGGCATCGGCGATGAGCTTGAGCCGCAGGCGGATGGTGAGCTCCTCGCCGGGCTGGCCGGGATTGGCGTGGCGGGGCGCGCGATTGGTCGAGGATTTGAAGTGCGCATTGCCGAAGCCGCCATTGCCCCCGCGGGCGAGGAGGGCGCGCTGGCCGGCTTCGGTCAGATCGGCGATCAGGGTCGCGCCATCTTCTTCGTAGATCTGCGTGCCGACCGGTATCTTGAGCACGGCGTCGGCGCCGCTCGCGCCGTGGCGGTCCTTGCCCATGCCGCCGCGACCGTTCTTCGCCTTGAAGTGTTGCTGGTAGCGATAGTCGATCAACGTATTGAGGCCCTCGACCGCGTGCGCGACCACGTCACCGCCCTTGCCGCCATCACCGCCGTTCGGCCCGCCGAATTCGATGAACTTCTCGCGCCGGAACGAGACGCAGCCGTTGCCGCCGTCGCCGGAGCGGATATAGACCTTGGCCTCATCGAGGAATTTCATCAGAGCGATATAGCGTATCGCCGCCGAACTCGCTTGCTCGACGCAAAGCAGCACGACAACAATGAGTGCAGTGGGCGTGACCGGTAGAAACGAGGGTTAGCCGAGAGCTTCGCCGGGAGGGGCCAGTTTGGGCCTTGCCTCACTGCTGCGGCCCGCTAGGCCGCTCCCGACGCGCCGTTCGCGCGTGCCGCTACGCCGCTACCCGAACAGTGAGGCGGCGATCATCGCGGCTGGACTGGCCCGGGGGCATGGCACCTCCATTCCGCATCTTCGCGGGGCGAAACGCACAGAGGCGATCGCACCCGGGTCATATGCTCCTCCTCCGGCTTGGCGCTGTCAATGTTGCCGGTGACGCGGCCGAACGGGTTCCACGCTCGACGGGGGGAGTTCCATTGAGACTCGCGCTTGCGTTACAAAGCAGTGCGATACAGGCATCTGCGGTTCACCCGCGTGCCTTTCGGAGAATACGGCGTGCGGCGCTTCTTCAAGCTGACGACGCTCGGCCGGGTGGCCACGCTCTCGGCCACCTTCCTGGTGCTCGACGCATGGGCGTCATGGGCACCATGGGCGCCGCTGCTCATTCCGCGCAACGGCGGATATTTCCACGCGCAGGCGCTCGCGCGTGACCGCGGCGGCGCTGCCGAGAGCGAAGCAGCACATTTCGAGCGGTCGCAGCACGCGCTCCTGCAGGCCGAGGTTGCCCGCCTCGCGCCGCCGAACAAGGGGGCAACGAATGTCTATGCCGTCGGCATCGCCGGTTATGCCGACCAGGATGTGTTCCTCAAGGAGCTTGACGGCGGACTGGCGATTTTTGATCGCATCCTATCGACCCGCAATCGCACGGTGCGATTGGTCAACGACCGCCGCTCGGCGAAAACACTGCCGCTCGCCAGCCAGCGCAATTTTGCCGCTGCGGTGCATGCCATCGGCGCGACAATGGACAAGAATGCCGACGTTCTGCTGCTGCTGATGACGTCACACGGGGACCGCAGCGGCTTCGTGCTGCGATTGCCCGACACGGCCACGAGCGAGCTGACGCCGCAGGAAGTTGCGCAGACCCTCGACAAGGAGGGCATCAAGAACCGCATCGTCATCGTGTCGGCGTGCTTTTCAGGAATATTCGTGCCGCCGCTTGCCAACGACAACACCATCGTGCTGACCGCCGCGGATGCCGCGCATGCCTCGTTCGGATGCGCCGCCGAACGCGAATGGACCTATTTCGGCGACGCGTTCTTCAGGCAGAGCGTGCGGCCGGGCGTCGATCTGCAGCGCGCGTTCGACAACGCCCGCACCCTGATCTACGGCTGGGAAATGATGGACCACGCGCCGCCGTCAAATCCACAGGGCCATTTCGGGCCGGCGCTGGTCAACAAGCTGGCGCCGTTCTTCGCAGCCGCGCCGACCGCCGGGCAGTAGCGGCGACAGGGGGAGCGTCATCGCCTGAAACGATGGCGCTCCGCCCTGTTTGCGAACGCGAACGCGATCGCTGCTGATCGCGCCGAGCAGGTGTTGTCCAGCACGGCCTGACTTTCGCGAAAAGCGCTTGCCCGTTCCGATCACGCTCCCATCAGGCCACGCGCCTCACCCGGCCCCACGATTTCAACGATTCCCACAATCCGCGATCGAGGCGGAAGCGGTCGACCGGCGCTGCGGAATTGATGGCGCGGATGCGGGTCAGCCGAACGCCGGTCCACTGAAACGCGCACTTCTCCAGCACCCGGCGCGAAGCCGGATTGGTAACGCGGGCGCCCGCGGCCAGCGTCTCGTGACAAAGCTCGCCGAACGCATAATCGACCAGCGCGCGGACGGCCTCCGTGGCGTAGCCGTGACCCCAATAGGCGACGCCGAGCCAGTAGCCGATCTCGGGGGCATCCTCGCGCGGATCGATGCCGCAACCCCCGATCAGCTTGTCGCCGCAGAAGATCATGAATGTCGCCTCGCCGTCCTGTCGGTTGGCGGACGCAACGAACTGCTCGGCGTCGCTGGCGCTGTAGGGATGCGGAATGCGCGCCGTATTCGCGGCGATGCGGCGGTCGTCGAGGAGGGACGCAATCGCTTTTACGTCCCCGCGACGCGGCGCGCGCAAGATGAGCCGCTCGGTCTCGAGGACGGGAGTACTGCGCTCGCGCGCGGTCTCGTCGCAAATTCTTTCCAGCGAAGTCATGGCACGGGCTCCTGCAGAAAAACCGAAAGGGGGAGCCGGCATCCCGGTCTCCCCCTTTTCGGAGCCCAATTGGGCCCGCCGGTTCGACTGGATGCCGGCGGACTTCATATGATCCACCGTTTTACTGGGCCGCGCCCTCCGTCATCGGAAGTACCGATACGAACACGCGGCCTTTGGCTTTGGTACGGAACTCAACGCGACCGTCGATCAAGGCGAACAGGGTGTGGTCCCGGCCGACGCCGACATTCCGCCCGGGGTGCCATTTGGTACCGCGCTGGCGCGCAATGATGTTGCCGGCGAGCACGCCTTCGCCGCCAAAGATCTTGAGCCCCAGCCGCTGACCGGCGGAATCGCGACCGTTACGCGACGATCCGCCCGCTTTCTTGTGAGCCATTCCTGGCCTCCAACCTTCTTGACTACTGTCTACCCCGGATTCGTGACAAAAGCATCACTGCTCGGTATCATTTCTTTTTGTCCTTTTGCCGCCGGCTACTTGGATTTCGCGGCCGGCCGCTTCGATGGCCGCTTTTCCGCCTTCTTGCTCCGCGCTTGGCGGCCCTCTCCCGGCGCGCTTGCCGATTCCGCTGCACCTTCCTCTGCCTCTGCGGCGGCCGGCGCTGGCGCCTGCGCGCGCTGCGGCTTCGGTGGCGCCGTCTTGCTGGCCTTCCTTCCCTCTGTGAGGATTTCGGTGATTCGCAGCAGCGTGAACTCCTGGCGGTATCCGCGCTTGCGCCGCGAGTTCTTCCGGCGGCGCTTCTTGAAGGCGATGATTTTCGGCCCGCGCGCCTGGTCGAGCACTTCCGCCGCAACCGTGGCGCCGGCGACCGTCGGGGCGCCGAGCGTCAGGCTATCGCCGCCGACGACCAGAACCTCGCCAAACTCGACGATTTCGCCGGGCTCGCCCTTGACCTTGTCGACCTTGAGCACATCCTCGGCGGCCACCCGGTATTGCTTGCCGCCGGTTTTGAAGACCGCGAACATCTTTTGTCCTCGTGTTCGATCCCGGTACTCGGAGCAGGTCCGGACCAGCTTCTTGCAGTCGTTTCTGTTGCTGCTGGAGGCGCGAGCCGACAGGCCGCAACAACCGCCCGCCACGCGCCGCGGTTCTTATGGCGGCCGGCCAAGTCGCTGTCAAGAAATGCGAAGCCGTGCCGCTTCGCGCGCAAAAGCGTTTGCGCGTGAGGGCTTTACGATGCGGTGGGGTCGACGGATCAGTACGGATCAGTAGTAGTGGCAGTGCCCATGACTGCAGTGCTTGTGCCCATGGTGCCGGTGGCCATGATGGCCGCCACCCACGCGCGCCATGGCGACGCGGCAGGGCTGGCTGAGCTGCGACCGTTTCCGCATCATGCACGCTTTGACCCTGTTCGCGTCCGGAACGAACTCGGAGCAGAGCCGCATCGCGTCGGGCGTGCAGGCCTGGCGTGCTTCGGCCATACGATCCTGGGCCGCGGCGGCGTGGAGGCCGATCAGAAGTGCGCCGACGGGCAACGCCAGCCGAAGCGCGAAACGCATGGTACCCATATGGTCTGTTCCCCTTTCGCGCGGGTCGCTCCCGCGCCGGCGCACACTAGCGGCGAGTTGGTCGCCCGTCGATGGTCGGGGCCGACGCCGCCGGTTCCAATCCACAAAATAGGCTTAAAAATGCCCTGAACGCGCCGTCAATGGGCACCCCAGGCAAAGTTCCGGTCGCCGCGCACGTGAACCATGCGAACCCAGGTCGCCATCGTCGGCGCCGGCCCTGCCGGACTGCTGCTCGGGCAGCTGCTGCACCGGAACGGCATCGACAACGTCATCCTCGAACGGCAAACCGCCGAATACGTGCTAAGCCGCGTGCGCGCCGGCGTGATCGAGCAGATTACGCGCGATCTCCTTGACGAGGCCGGGGTTGGCGGCCGGATGCACAGCGACGGTCTCGTGCACGACGGCGTGCAGATCTGCGTCGACGGCGTGCGCCATCGCCTCTCGTTCAAGGCGCTGACCGGCAAGACGGTGACGGTCTACGGGCAGACCGAGATCACCAGGGACCTCATGGACGGGCGCGCCGCGGCCGGCGCGAAAACCGTCTACGCCGCGAGCGAGGTCAGCCTGCACGACGTCTTCACCGACCAGCCGCGGGTGACCTACCGCGCCGGCGGCGCCGCGCTGGAGATCGCCTGCGACTTCGTCGCTGGCTGCGACGGCTTTCACGGCATCAGCCGCAAGAGCGTGCCGGCAGGAGCGATCGCCACGCATGAGCGCGTCTACCCGCTCGGCTGGCTCGGCATCCTCTCCGAGACGCCGCCGGTGTCCGAGGAGTTGATCTACGTGCGGCACCCTTTGGGCTTCGCGCTCTGCTCGATGCGCACCCCGACGCTCAGCCGCTACTACCTGCAATGCAGCCTTGCCGAGGACATCGACGCCTGGCCGGACGAGCGTTTCTGGGAAGAGCTCAAACCCAGGCTCGACGACGAGGCCCGCGAGCGCCTGGTCACGGGTCCCTCGATCGAGAAGAGCATCGCGCCGTTGCGCAGCTTCGTCGCCGAGCCGATGCGCTTCGGCCGGCTTTTCCTCGCCGGCGATGCCGCGCACATCGTGCCGCCGACCGGCGCCAAGGGCCTCAATCTGGCGGCGAGCGATGTGCGCTATCTGTCGGAAGCGCTGATCGAGCATTACGCCGACAAATCCGACGCCGGCCTCGATCGCTACTCCGAGCGCGCGCTGGCGCGGGTGTGGAAAGCCGAACGCTTCTCGTGGTGGATGACGACGCTGCTGCACCGGATTTCGGACAACTCCTTCGATCACAAGATTCAGCTCGCCGAGCTCGACTATCTGTTCCGCTCGAAAGCCGCGGCAACCGCATTCGCCGAGAACTATGTCGGCCTTGCGTACTAGCGGTAACGCCGTTCTCCAGCGTCCACGCCATCAACCAAACGCGATCCTTGTTTGCGGCGACGTTCACGCCACCGAGAGTGCAGGAACTTCATGAACTCTGGAACGTTGAATGTCTGCTTCGATCCGCAATGGAGAATGGTCATGCCGGCTCTGATGTGGATCGCGTTCTGGTCTTGCATGATGGGGGCCGCGACGTGCTGGCAGGAGTCCGCACAACGCGTTGGCGTTGAGGGAGCGGACCATCGCGATCACCCGGCGGCGTAGCCGCCATCGACACCTGACTTCCTGCAAATCGGATGGCGGCGATCGCTCGCGATTGCCCCCCCGATTATCTTCTCGCCGCCCTGCGGTCTCGTGACATTGCAGCCATGGCGCGCGGCCGGTATCTATACGCGCGTTTTATCTGCCGGCTCTCAGCCTGAGAAGGCCGTCGCCGAGGAACGACACGACCGCCATGGCCCGCCTCGTGATGAAGTTCGGCGGCACTTCCGTCGCCGACATCGACCGCATCCGCAACGTCGCGCGCCATGTGAAGCGCGAGGTCGACGCCGGCCATGACGTGGCGGTCGTGGTATCGGCCATGGCCGGTACCACCGACCAGCTCGTCGGCTGGTGCGAGGCGGCGCTCAAGAAGCGCCAGCTGTTCGATTCGCGCGAGTACGATGCGGTCGTCGCCACCGGCGAGCAGGTGACCGCCGGGCTGCTCGCCATCGCGCTGCAGGACATGGACATCAACGCGCGCTCCTGGCAGGGGTGGCAGCTTCCGGTCCTGACCTCGAATCTGCACGGCTCTGCGCGCATCCTCGACATCAACGGCGCCGAACTGATCCGCCGTTTCAGCGAGCGCAGTGAAGTCGCGGTCATCGCCGGCTTTCAGGGCATGTACAAGGAGACCGGCCGCATCACCACGCTCGGCCGCGGCGGATCGGACACATCGGCCGTGGCGATGGCGGCCGCCATCCGCGCCGACCGCTGCGACATCTACACCGACGTCGACGGCGTCTATACCTCCGACCCGCGCGTGGTGCCGCGTGCGCGCCGGCTCGCCAAGATCGCGTTCGAGGAAATGCTGGAGCTCGCCTCGCTCGGCGCCAAGGTGATGCAGGTGCGTTCGGTCGAGCTCGGCATGGTGCATAACGTGCGCATCTTCGTGCGCTCGAGCTTCGATCGGCCCGAAGACATCGACCCGCGCGGCAACCCGCCGGGCACGCTCATCTGCGACGAGGACGAAATCATGGAACAGCAGGTGGTCACCGGCATCGCCTTCTCCCGCGATGAGGCGCAGATCTCGATCCGCGAAGTGCAGGACAAACCCGGCGTCGCCGCCGCGATCTTCGGCCCGCTGGCCGAGGCCAACATCAACGTCGACATGATCGTACAGAACGTCTCCGCCGACGGGAAAACCACCGACCTCACCTTCACCGTGCCGGCCACCGACTTCCAGCGCGCGCTCGAGGTCATCACCAGGGCGAAGCAGGCGATCGGCTACCAGCGCCTCGACAGCGCCACCGACGTCGCCAAGATTTCCGTCATCGGCATCGGCATGCGCAGCCATGCCGGCGTCGCCGCGCAGGCGTTCCGCGCGCTCGGCGAACGCGCGGTCAACATCCGCGCCATCACCACCTCGGAGATCAAGTTCTCCCTGTTGATCGACGCGGCTTTCACTGAGCTCGCGGTCCGCACGTTGCATTCGTTGTACGGCCTCGACAAAGCATCGCCGTAATCGCCGCCGCGGTCGCGCTGCAGCGCACAAAAAGGTCTGCAGCCGTCATATCCTTGTCTCTGGCTTGCGGTTTGCATGGCGCATTCGCTATAGGCTTGAGGGTGGTCGCCGCGGGTCCCGGCCCGGGCGAACTCTTCTTCGATGACGGCCGGCGCGACGCGGGCTAAGCGCCGGTCAAAGCGGTGCCCGAGGGATCTCACGCCATGCGTGGCGCGCTCGGCGGTCCCCGCGTGCTGTTGCGCCGGCTGCGCGAAGTCATGGCGGAGCCGGTCAGCGCGCAGGAGCGCCTTGACAAGATTGTGGTGCTGATCGCCGCGAACATGGTCGCGGAGGTGTGCTCCGTCTACGTCCTGCGCGTCGATTCCACGCTCGAGCTCTACGCCACCGAGGGCCTCAATCGCGATGCCGTGCACCACACGGTGATGCGCGCCGACGAGGGTCTGGTCGGCCTGGTGGCGAGCCAGGCCAGCGCCGTCAACCTGTCGAACGCGCAGGCCCATCCGGCCTTCTCGTACCGGCCGGAGACCGGCGAAGAGATCTACCATTCCTTCCTCGGCGTGCCGGTCCTGCGCGCCGGCAACACGCTCGGCGTGCTGGTGGTGCAGAACCGCGCCCGGCGCACCTACTCCGAGGAGGAAGTCGAGGCGCTGCAGACGACGGCGATGGTGCTCGCGGAGATGATCGCCTCCGGCGAGCTTTCCGCGCTGGCGCCTCCGGGCGCCGAGCCGGCCGCACGGCGATCGCTGCACGTCAAGGGCACCGCACTCTCCGACGGCATCGCGCTCGGCCACGTCGTGCTGCACGAGCCGCGCGTCGTCGTCACCAATTTCATCGCCGACGACATCCCGAAGGAACTCAAGCACCTCGAATCCGCCGTCGAGAGCCTGCGCACCCATCTCGACGAGCTCCTCGAGCACGGCGACGTGGTCGAGGGCGGCGAGCACCGCGATGTGCTCGAAGCCTATCGCATGTTCGCCTACGACCGTGGCTGGGTGCACAAGCTCGAGGAAGCGGTGATGACCGGCCTCACCGCTGAGGCCGCGGTCGAACGCGTCCAGTCCGACACGCGCGCGCGCATGCTGCGGCAGACCGATCCATTCCTGCGCGAACGCCTGCACGATCTCGACGACCTCGCCAACCGTTTGATGCGCCAATTGACCGGCCGCGATCACGCGCCCTCGCGCGAGAGCCTGCCGGAGAACGCCATTCTCGTCGCGCGCTCGATGGGACCCGCGGCGCTGCTTGACTACGACCGCAAGCGACTGCGCGGGCTCGTGCTCGAGGAGGGCGGGCCGCATTCCCACGTCGCCATCGTGGCGCGGGCGCTCGGCGTGCCGGCGATCGGCGAGATCGACAACGCTACCGGTATCGCCGATCCGGGCGACGCCATCATCGTCGACGGCTCGGTCGGGGATCTGCACCTGCGGCCGCTGCCTGACATGGAGGCCGCCTACGTCGAGCGCGTGCGGCTGGGGGCACGGCGCCAGCAGCAATACCAGGCGCTGCGCGATCTTCCCTGCGTGACCAGGGACGGTGAAGAGGTCACTCTGCTGATCAACGCCGGGCTGAGCGTCGACCTGCCGCATATCGCCGATACCGGGGCCGCGGGCATCGGCCTGTTCCGCACCGAGCTGCAATTCATGGTAGCGCCGAATTTTCCGCGCGCCAGCGAGCAGTACGCGCTCTATCGCGCCGTGATCGAGGCCGCCGACGGCAAGCCGGTGACGTTCCGCACCCTCGACATCGGCGGCGACAAGGTGCTGCCCTACATGCGCAACATCGAAGAGGAGAATCCGGCGCTCGGCTGGCGCGCGATCCGCCTCGGGCTCGACCGACCGGCCTTGCTGCGCACGCAGCTGCGCGCGCTGCTGCGCGCTGGCGGCGGCCGCGCGCTGAAGATCATGTTTCCCATGATCGCGACTGTCGCGGAATTCGACCAGGCGAAGGACCTGGTCGAGCGCGAGCTCACGCACTTGCGCCGCCACGGCCACAAGCTGCCCGACGAGGTCGAGGTCGGCAGCATGGTCGAGGTGCCTTCGCTGCTCTACCAGCTCGACGAACTGCTCGCGCATGTCGACTTCCTCTCCGTCGGATCGAACGATCTGGTGCAATTCCTTTATGCCGTCGATCGCGGCAATCCGCGCGTCTCCGGCCGCTTCGACCCGCTCTCGGCACCGGTCCTGCGCGCGCTCAAGGACATCGCCGACGCCGGCCGCAAGCACCGCAAGCCGGTGACGCTCTGCGGCGAGCTCGCCTCGCAGCCGCTCGGCGCGCTTGCTCTCGTCGCCATCGGCTACCGCGCACTGTCGCTCACGCCTTCCGCGATGGGTCCGGTCAAGGCAATGCTGCTCGATCTCGACAGCCGCAAGGCCGCCGCGTTCCTCTGCGCAGTCATGGAGAAATCGGCGGCCGGCGGCGTCTCGATCCGCGCGCAGCTGGAAAAATTCGCCGCCGACAGCGGCCTGCAGATTTAGGGTACTGAAAGGTCGCCGTGCCTCGGGCTTGTTCCGGCCCGGCGCCTCTTCTACTTACCGTCACGAGACGTGAGTGCCCGACGGCGGGCACGGCGATGCGAAGGCGATGCTTCCAGACCAGAAACTCAACGCGCTTGTGGTCCGCCACGCGACGCTCGAGCGCGATCTCGCTGCCGCGCTGCCGCCCGAGACTTTCGTGAAGCTCTCGCGCGAGTTCGCCGAACTTGCTCCCGTGGTCGAGGCGGTGAAATCCTATCGGGCGGCGCAGCGCGAGCTCGAGGGACTCACGAGCCTGATCGCCGATCCGTCGACCGATGCGGAAATGCGCTCCATCGCCGAGGCCGAGCGCCCGGAACTCGAGGCGCGGCGCGCCACGCTCGAGCATCTATTGCGGCTTGCGCTCATCCCCAAGGACGCAATGGACGACCGCAACGTCATCCTGGAAATCCGCGCCGGCACCGGCGGCGACGAGGCGGCGCTCTTTGCCGGCGATCTGTTCCGCATGTACGAGCGTTACGCCGCCAAGCATGGATGGAAGGTCGAAGTCATGACCTTGAGTGAAGGCTCGATGGGCGGCTTCAAGGAGATCATCGCCGAGATCCGCGGCCGCGGCGCCTTCGCCAAGCTCAAATACGAATCCGGCGTGCACCGCGTGCAGCGCGTGCCCGACACCGAGGCGTCCGGCCGCATTCACACCTCGACCGCGACGGTCGCCGTGTTGCCCGAGGCGCAGGAGGTCGACGTTCCGATCAACGATGCGGACCTGCGCATCGATACCTTGCGCGCCGGCGGCGCCGGCGGCCAGCACGTCAACAAGACCGAATCGGCGGTGCGCGTGACCCACATTCCCTCGGGCATCGTGGTGATGATGCAGGAAGATCGCTCGCAGCATCGCAACCGCGCCAAGGCGCTCGCCGTGCTGCGCACGCGGCTCTACGACCTCGAGCGGCAGAAGCTGGAAGCCGCGCGCGCCGCCGAACGCCGCGGCCAGGTCGGCACCGGCGACCGTTCCGAACGCATCCGCACCTACAATTTCCCGCAAGGCCGCGTCTCCGAACATCGCATCAATCTCACCCTCTACAAGCTGCCGCAGATCATGGAGGGCGAGGCATTGGGCGAGATCGTCGACGCGCTCGTCGCCGAGCATCAGGCCGCACAGCTCGCCGCCGAGGACACCGGATGAGATCGCCGGCCGCTTTGTCAGCAACGCACGCACGCGACGGCGAAGCAACTGCGCCAACGATTGCCGCGGTGCGACGCAGCTTGGCACGAAGCTTCCGCGCAGCGGGCGTCGACTCACCCGAACTCGATGCGCGTGTTCTTGTCGGTCATGCGCTTGGCCTCGACCAGGCGGCGCTCGCGGTGGCTGGCGCGCGCATGCTCGAGCGCGAGGCGCGCGACGCGATCGATGCCCTTGCGCGCCGGCGCTTCGCTCGCGAACCGGTCGCGCGCATCGTGGGCAGCAAGGAATTCTGGAGCCTGAAGCTTTCGCTCACCGAGGCGACGCTGGTGCCGCGGCCGGAGAGCGAAACGGTCGTCGAGGCGGCGCTCGCCGCCATCGATGCCCAGGGCCCACGCACGCGTCTGCGCCGGATCGCCGATCTCGGTACCGGGAGCGGGGCGCTCCTTCTCGCGCTCATGCGCGAATTGCCGGGCGCGTTCGGAGTCGGAACCGACACGAGCCCGCGCGCGCTCATGGTCGCGCGCGCGAACGCGCGGCGGCTCGGCCTGATGCCGGTGGCGTTCATCGCCTGCGACATCGCCGCCGCGCTCTGCGGACCGTTCGACCTGATCGTGTCCAATCCGCCGTACATCAGATCCGGCGACATCGATGCGCTCGCCCCCGAGGTGCGCGATTTCGATCCGCGCACGGCGCTCGATGGCGGGCCCGACGGGCTCGACTGCTTCCGCGCGATTGCCGCCGCAGTGCCGGCGCTGCTCGCGCCCGACGGCGTTCTCGTCGTCGAACTCGGCGCCGGGCAGGCGCCGGCCGCGGCCGCATTGTTCGCGGCGGCGGGGCTTGCGCCGTGGCCGCCCCGCACCGATCTTCATGGGGTGCCTCGCGCGCTGCCTGCGACAAAACGGCCGCGAAACCGGGCATGAGCGGCAGGCATTGCTTGAGGGAAAACCGCAGCAAAAAAGCACTTGGAATATCCGCCGGAACCGACTAGCTTGCGCTCACGGAATCGGCCCGAGATGATGCCGCGCCGCCTTGAAGGCCAAGGGCGCCCCTCTTGAGAGGTCGGCGGCGCAGTGCAGGTGAAGAGCGAAAGCCGTAACAGCGAAGCCGGATCGGGACTGCAAACGGGATCGCCACATTCAGACCGAGAAATTTTCATCGGTTCGGCGCGCATTGGTACGAAATGTCGCGCAGATGACACAGAGTTCGCAGCGCCCGCGGTGAAGCCGCCGGCGTCGGCTGGGATTGCTGAGGGTTCGTGAGGTCACACGAGCGGCTTGGAGCGGTGAAGGGCCGGTACGTCGGCCGCGCGCGCTCGTGGAGCAATCCATGCAGGAAGACTGTATCGGGTGATGGGTCAGGGCCGGGTGAAATTCGGCGAGTTGAAACGGCGGCATCCGTGCCGGCGCAGATGAGGGGTTGGCAAAACAGCAAACCATGAGAAACGGTCAGAATAAGCGCATGCGGGGTCGCAACCGCAAAGGTGGTCATCACCAGAATCCATTATCGCGCATGTACGAGTCCAACGGACCGGACGTGAAGATCAGGGGAACGGCGTCCCACGTCGCCGAAAAATATCTTCAGCTCGCGCGCGACGCGCAGAGTTCCGGCGACCCGATCGCCGCGGAAAACTACTATCAGCACGCGGAGCACTACTTCCGCCTGATCGCTGCCGCCCAGGAACAGTTCCGCCAGAGCCAGCCCTATTTTCAGCAGCAGGGCGAGCCGCGCGGCAATCTTCCCGACGACGGCTACGACGACGGCGACAACGAGCAGCCTTCGATCGGCGGCGAACCGTTTGCGCCGCGCGAGCAGCAGCTGTTCTATCCGCGCGAGCAACAGCACCCGCAAATGCAGCCGCAGCACCCGCAGCCCCGCGCGCAGCACCTCCCGCAGCAACGCGAGGAGGACGTCGAACGGCTGCCCTCCTTCATCACCGGCGGACAGGCGCATCAGCAGCCGCCGCAACAGGGGCAAGGCGGCAACGGGCCCAACGGGCCGAATGGCCCAAACGGCCCAAATGGCCCGAATGGCTTTGACGGATCGGCCGACCGCTTTCCGCTGCACCGGCGGCGTCGCCGCCACCGCGGGCCGCGCGATCAGGCGGTATCCGGCGAGAACGACGCCCCGCATCCATCCGGCGGGGCGAGCGACGACTGAGCCGAGCCCTTCCCGAGCAAGCGAGCCGCTCCCGCAGGCGTCGGCGCGAGACGCCGAAGGCGGTCGCCGGCGCTAGCCCCCGCGCGGCGCCCTGGCGAGCCGCACCAGAAGCCAGATCGGCAGAACGATCACGGCTCCGAGCAGGAAATACTGCCAGAGCCAGCGCACGGCATCGAAGCCCATATTCCACAGGTGCCAGATCAGCCGGCGCACCGAATCGACGATGTTCCACGGATCAAGCCCGATGGCGGCGAGGATCACGCCGACCAGGATCGACATCAGGATCAGCCGCCCGATGACCGCAAGCGGCGGCCCACCGAAGAAGCGCTGAACATAGTCCTGGGGCATCGCCCATCTCCCGCATGCCGACCGCGGAGCGGCCGGACCAGTTAGGCAAGTTGCCGGACGGCACGCAAGCCGGACCCTTGCCGTGCGTTGCGGCGAGGATGGGCGCGCGGGCGTTGCCTCGGCTTCGCAAGTGGCGCTAAGTTGCACCTGCCGCAGGCAGTTTCCGGGCATTCCGAGGATATTTCATGGCCAAGATCGAGGATCGCGCGCCGCCATCGCCGGCGAGCCTCAATGACGATATCGGCGAGGCAAAGCGGCTCACCATGTATCGCATGCAGGTTGAGATCCGCGAGACCGAGCAGCGCGCGCACGATCTCTTCCTGCAGAACCTGGTCAAGGGCACAAGCCATCTGTCGCTCGGCCAGGAGGCGGTCGCCACCGGTTTCGCCGCGGCCATGCGTCAAGGCGATCTCAGCTTCTGCACCTACCGCGGCCATGCCCACACCCTCGCCCGCGGCGTGCCAATCGCCAAGGTTTTGGGCGAGCTGATGCTGCGCGATATCGGGCTGATGCGCGGCAAAGGCGGCTCGATGCACCTGACCTCGATCGACCACGGCGTCATGGGGTCCTACGCCATCATCGGCTCGCATCTGCCGATCGCCTGCGGCGCCGCCTGGCGCGCGCAGTACAAGGGCGACAAGGACGTCTCGGTCTGCTTCTTCGGCGACGGCACCACCAATATCGGCGCCTTCCACGAAGCGCTGAATTTCGCTGTCGTATGGAAGCTCCCGGTCGTGTTCGTCTGCGAAAACAATCTGTACATGGAATACACGCCGATCGCCGACGTGACCGCGGTGCCGCATCCGGCCGCCGACCGCGCCGCCGCCTACGGGCTGCCAAGCATCGTCATCGACGGCAACGATGCCGACGACGTCTACCGCACCGCCGGCTCCGCCTATGACAAGGCGCGCGCCGGCGGCGGCCCGTCGCTCATCGAATGCATGACCTATCGCCACAGCGGCCATTCGCGCGCCGACCCGGCTAAATACCGGCCCGAGGGCGAACTCGAGCGCTGGAAGGAGCGCGATCCGCTGAAGATCTATCGTGAACGGCTCAAGCAGTTCGGCATCGGTGATGAGGAAATCGTCCGCATCGAGACCGACGTGAAACGGCGCGTCGACGAAGCGACCGAGGAATGCAAGGCCGCCCCGCTGCCGCCCGCCGATATTCTCACCAAGGACGTCTACGCCGACGGAGGTTTCGCATGGCGGAACTGACCTACCGGGACGCCGTCATTCGCGGCATCGCCCAGGAGATGACGCGCGATCCCGACGTGGTTTTCCTTGGCGAGGACATCGGCAAGGCGGGCGGCGTGTTCAAGGCGACCGTCGGACTGTTCGAGCAGTTCGGACCGGTGCGCGTGCGCGACACGCCGATCTCGGAGCAGGCGATCCTCGGCGCCGCCATGGGCGCGGCGATGACCGGCCTCAAGCCGATCGCCGAGATCATGTTTTCCGATTTCATCGCGGTGTGCTTCGACTACATCGCCAACGAATTCCCCAAGAGCCGCTACATGTCGAACGGCCAGGTCAAGTGCCCGCTGGTCGTGCGCACCGGCAATGGCGGCGGCGCGCGCTTCGGCGCGCAGCATTCGCAGAGCGTCGAGAACTGGTGCATGATGATTCCCGGCCTCAAGGTCGTGGCGCCGTCGAGCCCGCGCGACGTGATCGGGCTGATGGCGGCGGCGGTGCGCGATCCCGATCCGGTGATCTTCTTCGAGCACAAATCGCTCTACGCGACCAAGGGCGAAGTGCCGGACGGCGAGATCGTCGATACGCTTGGCAGCGCCAAGATCGTGCGGCCGGGCAACGATGCCACCATACTCGCACTCGCCCTGATGGTGCCGCGCGCGCTCGCGGCGGCGGAAAAGCTCAAGGCCGAGCACGGCATCGACTGCGAGGTCGTCGACGTGCGTTCGCTGGTGCCGCTCGACACGCAGACCATCCTCGGCTCGGTCGCGCGCACGCATCGGCTGTTCACGGTCGAGGAGAA
The DNA here is from genome assembly GCA_963833665.1 of uncultured Alphaproteobacteria bacterium. Lineage (GTDB taxonomy): Bacteria > Pseudomonadota > Alphaproteobacteria > Rhizobiales > Xanthobacteraceae > BOG-931. The sequence goes on from CAWHZA010000081.1 coordinate 53,921, forward strand.
TCCGCGGCTGTGCGGCTGGGGCGCCGAACTCGTATCCATCGTCGCCGATGAGGCGTTCTACGATCTCGACGGGCCGCCAGTGCGGATCACCACGCCGCACATCCCGCTGCCGGCGTCCGACTTTCTCGAGGATCTGGCGCTGCCGACCGTCGAGCGGATCGCGGAGCGGGTGCAGCGCTCGATGCAATCCTGAAACTCCGCGCGATGAGCGAGCGGCTGACTTACAAGTCGGTTGAGGTGCGGGCCGTCGCGGTCCCGCTGAAGCGGCCGGTCATCGCCAAGGTCGGATCGTTCAAGGAGTGGCCGCTCATCCTGATCGATCTCTGGACACATGAAGGCATCGTCGGCCGCAGCTATCTCGGGCCGTATCTCAAGAACGCCGCCCGCTACGTCATTCCCGCGATTCGCGACCTCGCCGCAGCGCTGATCGGCAAGCCGGTTTCACCGCTCGAGAATTTTCAGCTCAATCGGCGATCGTTGAATCTCATCGGCTATGAAGGGGCCGCGCTGATCGCGGTGTCGGGCCTGGACATGGCGGCATGGGATGCGCTCGCCAAGGCTGCCGGGATGCCGCTCGCCGTCCTGCTCGGCGGCTCATTAGGGCCGGTCCCAGCTTACAACAGCAACGGTCTCTGGCTCAAAAGCGTCGACGCTCTGGCGAAGGAAGCAGGCGAGCTTGTCGCGGAGGGCGGCTTCAAGGCCTTGAAGCTTCGGCTCGGCCGCGAGCGCCTCGCCGACGACCTCACGGCGATCCGCGAGGTTCGCAAGGCCGCCGGCGATGACGTCAAGCTCATGGTCGATTTCAACCAGGGACTCACTCTCGGCGATGCGCTGGCGCGCTGCCACGCGCTCGACGACGAGGGACTCTACTGGTTCGAGGAGCCGATCGTTTACGACAACCTCGCCGGCTACGCGCAGCTCGCCCGCGAACTCAAGACGCCGGTGCAGCTCGGCGAAAATTTTTATGGGCCGCGCGTCCTTTACGAAGCGATCCGCGCCGAAGCCGGCGACTACGTCATGCCCGATCTCATGCGTATTGGCGGCGTGAGCGGCTGGTTGCGCGCGGCGGCGGTGGCGGGCGCTGCTGGCATTCAGGTCTCCTCCCATCTATATCCCGAGGTGTCGGCGCATTTGCTGCGCGTCACCGAAACGGCACATTGGCTGGAGTGGCAGGATTGGGTCGATCCGGTTCTGCAGCAGCCGTACCCTGTCAAGGACGGCTGCCTTGAGATTCCAAACCGGCCCGGCGCCGGTATCGAATGGGACGAGGGCGCGGTGACTCGTTACCGCTACGACGCTTGAACAGCGCAGTGCTACGAAGGATGAGCATCATGTACGACAATCTTCTCGCCAACGTCCCGACTGACCTGTGGATCGGCGGCAAGTGGCGCAAATCCTCCGACGGCGGCCGCTTCGACGTGATCGATCCCGCCACCGAGAACAAGGTCGCGTCGGTCGCGAGCGCGACCGTCGAGGACGCCAAGGCCGCGCTCGATGCGGCGAGCGCCGCCTTTCCCGGCTGGGCTGCCAAGAAACCGCGCGAGCGCGCCGAGGTTTTGCGCAAATCCTTCGAGCTGATCATGCGCGACGCCGAGCGGCTGGCGAAGCTCATCACCATCGAGAACGGCAAGGCGCTCTCCGATTCGCGGGGCGAAGTCGCCTACGCGGCGGAGTTTTTCCGCTGGTTCGCCGAGGAGGCGGTGCGCAATGTCGGCCAGAACTCGGTCGCGCCCGGCTCCGGCGCGCGCATCCTAGTGCACCACAAGCCGGCGGGCGTTGCGGTTCTGGTCACCCCTTGGAATTTCCCGGCAGCGATGGCGACGCGCAAGATCGGCCCGGCGCTCGCCGCCGGTTGCGCGGTCGTGCTCAAGCCCGCGTCCGACACGCCGCTGACCATGCTCGCGCTGATGCCGATCCTCGAGGAGGCGGGCGTACCGGCCGGCGTGGTCAACGTGGTCCCGTCGCGGTCGTCCGGCAAGGTCGTGAGCACGATGCTGCACGACCCGCGCGTGCGCGTTCTTTCCTTCACCGGCTCGACCGAGGTCGGACGCAAGCTCCTGCATGAGGCCGCCGACAACGTGGTGCGTCCGGCGATGGAGCTCGGCGGCAACGCGCCGTTCATTGTGTTCGAAGACGCCGACATCGACGCCGCAATCGAAGGCGCCATGATCGCCAAAATGCGCAACATGGGCGAGGCGTGCACCGCCGCCAACCGCTTCTATGTGCACGAGAAGGTGCACGACGAGTTCGCGAAAAAACTCACCGCCAAGATGTCCGGGCTGAAGATGGGCAACGGGCTCGACGACGGCGTCAGCCTGGGACCGCTGGTAAACAAGGACGGTCTGGCCAAAGTGGTCGAACTGGTCGACGACGCGGTGAAGAAAGGCGCGAAAATCCTCACCGGCGGCAAGGCGCCGGGCGGACCCGGCTTCTTCTATCCGGCCACCGTCCTCGCCAACGTTTCCAATGACGCCAAGATGCTCAACGAGGAAATCTTTGGACCGGTCGCGTCGATCCAGACCTTCAAGTCCGAGGACGAGGTGGTCACGCGCGCCAACGACACCGAATACGGTCTCGTCGCCTATCTCTACACCAAGGATGTCGGCCGCGGCATGCGCGTGTCCGAAAAACTCGAGTTCGGCATGATCGGATTGAACCGCGGCCTCGTCTCCGATCCGGCGGCGCCGTTCGGCGGCATGAAGCAATCGGGCATCGGCCGCGAGGGGGCGCACGAGGGGTTGATGGAGTTCTTGGAAACGCAATACGTGTCGGTGAACTGGTAGCGGGTCAATGTCGCCCAAAGCGCTCGCCCGGAAGATACGAAAGTTTCGTGCGTTACAGCCGGCGACTCTTGATCTTGAGTCACTTCTTCTCAAGAAAGACTGCCGTGATTGGAATAGAGGGCGATATTCATCACAGAAAACGCATTGGTTAGCTTGGCTCTCGACTAAGACTCGAGAACCTTCGGTACAGTCTGTTTACAACAGGATAAACTGTCCCCCAATGTTACTTTGGCTAGCTGAATCGTCTGGTGTCGATCAGGAAATCAATATTACTAGCGAAGTGTCGAGCTGTATCAGCATCCAGGAATTTTACGTCTCAGAGCGCCGCGATTCGCAAAGTCATCCCATGGGGCGCTATTGAAGAACGGCTAACGGAACGCAATGCCAAGTAAGTCATGAACATCCTCATGCCGCAGCTCGGCGAGACGGTCGCCGAAGGCAAGATCACCAAGTGGTTCAAATCGGCCGGCGACGCCGTTAGACCCGGCGACAATCTGTTCGAGATCGAGACCGACAAGGTGTCGATGGAAGTGCCGGCGACGGAGGCCGGCGTGCTCAGCGAAATCCGCGTGCAGGAGGGCGAGACCGCGCCGGTCGGCGCCATTGTCGGCGTCATCGGCGGGGCGGCCGCTGGACTGGGTATCCAGATGCAACCGGCGCGACCGGCAAGCGAGGCCCCGCGGAGCTCGCCGTCCCTGCCCGCGCCCGTGCCTGCGGCCCCGCCCGAACGACCGACCGCCCATGCCGGCGCCGCACAACAGCCGATCAAGCTCGACCCCTTCTTCGAGGTACGCACGCCGGAACGCAATTTCGGCCCGGCGCGGCTCTCGGGCGGCGTCACGGTGACCCCGCTGGCGCGCCGGCTTGCCGCCGAGGCCGGCATCGATCTCGCTCGCGTGCGCGGCTCCGGCCCGCGTGGCCGCATTGTCGCGCGCGACGTGGAAACCACGCCGCCCTCCCCGGCCGCGGCCGCGCCGGCGGCATCGGCAGGTCCGAGTGCCGAACAGGTCAAGGCGCTCTACGACCCGGCGAGCTACGAGGAGGTGATGCTCGACGCCATGCGCCGCACCATCGCGGCGCGGCTTCTCCAGGCGAAGCAGACCATTCCGCATTTCTACGTGACCGCCGATGTCGAGATCGACCGTCTCAAGGCGCTGCGCGAAGAAGTCAACGCCGCGGCGCCGAAAGACCGCGACGGCGCCCCATTGTTCAAGCTTTCGCTCAACGATTTCATCATCCGCGCGCTGGCGCTCGCTTTACGGCGCGTGCCGGCTGCCAACGCCGTGTGGGCGGGCGACCGCATCCTGCGCTTCAAGCACGCCGACATCGGCGTTGCGGTCGCGCTCGAGGGCGGGCTGATAACGCCGATCGTGCGCGCCGCCGACACCAAGTCGGTGAGCGCGATCTCGGCCGAGATGAAGGATCTGGCGGCGCGCGCGCGCGCCAAGAAGCTCAAACCTCAGGAATACCAGGGCGGCTCTGCGGCAATCTCCAATCTCGGCATGTACGGCGTGCGCGAATTCGCCGCCATCATCAACCCGCCGCATGCGACCATCCTCGCCGTCGGCGCCGCGCGCCGCCAGGCGGTGGAGAAACCCGACGGCGGCATCGGCTTCGCCAGCATGCTGACGGCGACGCTCTCCTGCGATCACCGCGTGGTCGACGGCACGTTGGGCGCCGAGCTTCTGGCGGTCTTCAGGGGCTATGTCGAGCAGCCGGTGACCGCGCTAGTCTAGCACGCCGTGGAATGCCGGCCAGGTTCCGGTCGCGTCGCAATCCAGGGGAGATTGCCCATGAACAAGTTGATTGTTTCGGTCGTGGTCATGTTCGTCATGGCGCTCGTGCTGAGCTTTTTGGTGCACGGGGTGCTCCTCAACGGCGACTACACGCAGTTGCAGAGCTGGATGCGGCCGCAGGCTGACGCACAGAGCCTGGTGGCCTACATCATCGTTGCCCAGGCGCTGTTCGGCGCCGCCTTCGCGTGGATCTACGTGCAGGGGCGCGAAGACAAGCCTTGGTTGGCGCAAGGTGTCCGCTACGGTATCGCCATTGCGGCGCTCGCCATCGCGCCGACCTATCTGATCTATCACGTCGTCACACCCGTGCCGCTGGTCGTCGCCATCAAGCAGATCGTCTACGACACCATTCGCGTGTTGCTGATGGGCGTGGTGGTGGCCTGGATCAATCGCTAGCAGCCGAACGCCACTTGGCAAACGACACTGCAAGCAACACTTGGCAAACAACACATGGCAAACGAGAAACGCGACGTACTGCTGATCGGGCCGTCAAAGCCCGCCGTCGAGCGCGGGCTTGCGGGCTTCACCGTGCACAGCCTCGCTGCGGCGAAGAACCGCGAGGCATTCTTTGAATCGATCGGCCATGTGCGGGCGATGGCCGTGGCCGCGCCGGTCGAGCGGATCAACGATCCGTTCCTCGCCCGTCTGCCCGGGCTGCAGATCGTTGCCAGCTTCGGCGTCGGTTACGACCACATCGATGCCAACGCCGCAGCGCGGCGCGGCATCGTGGTGACGCACACGCCGGAAGTGCTCACCGAGGAGGTGGCCGATACCGCGCTGGGCCTGCTGCTTTGCACGGTGCGCGAGCTGCCGCAGGCCGAACGCCATCTGCGCGGCGGCAAATGGCGCGACGGCGACTATCCGCTGACCCGGGCGACGCTGCGCAACCGCATCGTCGGCCTGGTCGGCATGGGCCGCATCGGCCGCGCCATCGCCCGCCGGCTCGAAGCCTTCGGTGTGCCGATTGCCTACCATACGCGCCAGCCGCGGCGCGAGGTCGCCTACCGCCACTATCCCAACCTCGTCGAGATGGCGCGCGCCGTCGATGTCCTCGTGGTCATCGTGCCGGGCGGCACGGCGACCCGGAACTTGATCGACGCCAAGGTTCTCGACGCGCTCGGTCCCGATGGCATCCTCATCAACGTCGCCCGCGGTTCGGTCGTCGATGAAGCCGCTTTGATCGCCGCGCTCAAGGAGGGAAAGATCATGGCCGCCGGCCTCGACGTCTTCGCTAAGGAGCCCGAGGTGCCGGAGGAGCTGCTCGCGATGGAGAACGTCGTTCTGTTGCCGCACGTCGGCTCGGGGTCTGCCTTCACCCGCGAGAAGATGGATCAGCTCATGGTCGACAACATCCTGGCCTGGGCCGAAGGCAAGCCGCCGCTCACCCCGGTCCCGGAGACGCCGTGGCGCGCCTGGAAGGCATAGGTCCGGTCTGAGACTACTCGGCGGCGATGCGCACTTCCGGCGCGGCGGCGCGGACGTCGGGATCGACGTGGTCCTCGAACTGCACGAAGTTCTTCTGGAACATGTCGACGAGCTTGCGCGCGGTCTGATCGAACTCCAGCTTGTTCTGCCAGGTCTTCTGCGGATAGAGCAGGTGCGGCTCGACGCCGCCGAGCTGGGTCGGCACCCTGAAGCCGAAATACGGATCGGTGCGGAACTTCGTGTTCTTCAGCGAGCCGTCGAGCGCCGCGGCCAAGAGCGTGCGCGTCACCTTGATCGGCATGCGGCGGCCGACGCCGTAGATGCCGCCGGTCCAGCCGGTATTGACCAGCCAGCAATCCACCTCGTGCGCGCTGATCAGTTCGCGCAGCAGGTTGCCGTAGATCGAGGGATGCCGCGGCAGGAAGGGGGCGCCGAAGCAGGTGGAGAATTCCGGCTGCACGCCGACCAGGCCCTTCTCCGTGCCGGCGACCTTGGCCGTATAGCCGGAGAGGAAATGATACATCGCCTGCGCCGGCGTGAGCTTGGCGATCGGCGGCATGACGCCGAACGCGTCGGCGGTAAGGAACACGATGTTGCGCGGCTGACCGGCACGGCCGGTGCGCGACGCGTTGGGGATGAACTCGAGCGGATAGGCGGCGCGCGTATTCTCCGTCCTTGATTCGTCGTCGAAGTCGCAGATGCGCGTGTCGGGATCGAACACGACGTTTTCCAGCACGGTGCCGAAGCGGTGCGTGGTGGCGTAGATTTCCGGCTCCGCCTCTTCCGAGAGCTTGATGCATTTGGCGTAGCAGCCGCCCTCGAAGTTGAACACGCCGTGCGGGCCCCAGCCGTGCTCGTCGTCGCCGATCAGGGTGCGGGTCGGGTCTGCCGACAGCGTCGTCTTGCCGGTGCCGGAAAGGCCGAAGAACAGCGCGACATCGCCCGCCGGGCCGACATTGGCGGAGCAGTGCATCGGCATCACGCTCTCCGCGGGCAGATAATAGTTGAGCGTGGTGAACACCGATTTCTTCATCTCGCCGGCATAGGAGGTGCCGCCGATCAGGATGATGCGCCGGGTGAAGTCGAGCGCGATCACGGTCTCGCTGCGCACGCCGTGGCGCTTGGGGTCAGCCGTGAACGAGGGGAGCGAGAGAATGGTGAAATCGGGCACGTAGTGGGCGAGTTCAGCGCGCTCCGGCCTGATCAGCAGCGCGCGGATGAACATCGAGTGCCAGGCAAGCTCGTTGTAGACTCGGGTCTTGATGCGGTATTTCGCGTCGGCGCCGCCGTACAGGTCCTGCGCAAACAGAGTCTTGCCCTTGGCATGGGCGATGAAATCGTCGAACAGGAGCTGAAACTTCTCCGGCGAAAGGCGGCCGTTCTTCTCCCACCACACCGTCTTCTCGCTGCGCCCGTCGGCGACGACGAACTTGTCCTTGGGGCTGCGGCCGGTATGGGCGCCGGTCTCGGCGCAGAAGGCACCGCCGCGCACGAGGAAGCCTTCGCGATTGGCGACCGCGTGCTCGACCAGGACTGTGTCAGGCAAATTCCAGTGGATCGTCGCAGCGTCGTTCAGGCCAAACTTGTCGGCGCCATGGGCGCCATTCCGCAGACCCGTTTCCTTCACGCTAGCCTCCGCAACGCGTCCGGCTCGGTCGGCCGGTAATCTTGGAGTTGAGGCCGCAGGAGAACGGCCTGATACGACGCGTCCCGCGCCGCCCGTGGGCGCGCGACGTATAATCGGCATCATAGCACTTGCCAAGGCGATTGCCCATTGTTGGTCCCAGCCGCATTGCGCTGCAGCAAACGCTACAACCAATAGTCGGCAATAACCCTAACGCCGAAACAACCGCGCGGTTTCACCGGCAACGCGCGGGCGCCGTATCGGCTTCGTTCACAGCTCAATCGGACTTCATCCCTGCCCAATCCCTGCCCAAGCAAAAATTCCGCGCATCAGAGCGGAGCATGCGCGTCGGCGTCGAATCAATCGGCGTCAGGCCTTCGTCCGCGCCTCTTGCGCGAGACCCACGACCATCTTGCGCAGTTCGGCTGCACTCGTGACGCGCGCGGGGAATGGCAGGCGCAGCGTCGCCTCGCCGAGCACAAGATCGAGACCTTCCGGATCAAGGCCGCTAAGGCGCCAGGCTGCGTCTTCCGCGCCCAGAAGCTTGGTCGCGTAGAGCCGCACGGCGTCCGCATGGTCCTCGTTCATGTGCGCGATCGCGCCCTCCTCGCTTTCGATCAGATTCTCCGCGCCCGCAAGGTCGGTCATGACGTCGGCCGCTTTCAGATCGGCAGCGCGGGCGAAGCCGGCATTGAGATGCGCGGAAACAACGCCGAGCCGCCAGAACGAGAAATCGGCGAACCCGGCGTAAAGCTCGGCCTTCGGATGGCGGGCAAGAAAGCGCCGGCGCACCCGCGCCTCCTGCGAGTCGTCGCGCGCGAGCGGCCGGAAGGTGCCGATGAGGGTGAGGCGCGGATGGGCGAGCGGATCGCCCTTCCCGGTCGAGGCCATCAGCACCGCGGCGCGGCCATCCGCTTCCAGGTTGGCGGTGTGAGTGGAAAGCCGGGAGATCAGGATTAACGGAGAGCCATCGGCATCAGTGGCAACGTTAACGAGCGAGGCGAACGGATGCCCCGTATTGCGGTCGATGGTCGCAAGCGCTCCCGACCGAATCACCCGCAACAAGGTCTTGGCCGTCGATTTCGGGTCGAAGTCCGGGCGTGGGGCATTTTCAGGCAGGCGATTCGGCATGAAGCCTGGCAAACGGGCCGTATCCTCCGCCTCGGCCATGCGTTTTCTCCGGTTTTAATCTAGCTCACAGGAATTGCCCCGACTTTGCCTTGTCCTGTCACACTTCCGCCTCTACATGGGGATTCAAAGGCTTATGGGGCCGGGGCGATGATGCTGCGGCCGACTCATGTTAGAAGGCGGCCGCCATGCCAACCATCGCTCTGGTCGATGATGACCGCAATATCCTGACCTCGGTATCCATTGCCCTCGAGGCCGAAGGATATCGCATCAACACCTATACGGACGGCGCCTCCGCCCTCGACGGGTTCAAGACCGCTCCGCCCGACCTCGCCATTCTCGACATCAAGATGCCGCGCATGGATGGGATGGAGACGTTGCGCCGGCTGCGGCAGAAATCCGACCTGCCGGTGATCTTTCTCACCTCGAAGGATGAAGAGATCGATGAATTGTTCGGCCTGAAAATGGGGGCCGACGACTTCATCCGCAAACCGTTTTCGCAGCGCCTGCTGGTCGAGCGCGTCAAGGCCGTGTTGCGCCGCGCCTCGCCCAAGGACGGCGTCGTACCCAAGGAAGCCGACAGCAAGGTTCTGGAACGCGGCCTGCTGCGGATGGATCCGGAGCGGCACACCTGCACCTGGAAGAACGAGCCGGTGACGCTCACGGTGACCGAATTTCTCATCCTGCAGGCGCTGGCGAGCAGGCCCGGAGTGGTGAAAAGCCGCAACGCCTTGATGGATGCGGCCTACGACGACCAGGTGTATGTCGACGACCGGACGATCGACAGCCACATCAAGCGGCTGCGCAAGAAGTTCAAGGCAAGCGACGTCGAGTTCGATATGATCGAGACACTCTACGGCGTCGGCTATCGCTTCAAGGAAGCGTAGAACGCGTTGCCCTGCTGCCCAAGCGGCGCCTCCATGCAACCGGCCTCAAGCGGGGCCGGCCAAGCCGCCGCCCGTAGAGACTGACGGGGCGGCTGGCACGCGATAGAATGAACTCTGCATGACCGGGATCCGGTAGACGCGACGTGCTCGACCGAACCGCAGAGATCGCAGAGGCCCACGCGGCCCCCCCATTGGCTCCCGTCGAGGCTGAGAGCCGCGGCGAGACTGCGGCGCCCGTCGCCCACCACGGCCTCGGCAGGATCGGCGATCTGTTGCGCCGCGCCTGGCAATTCTTCATCACCCAGAGCTTCTCCAGCCTCACGCGCCGCATCGTCTCGCTCAACGTCGCCGGGCTGCTCGCGCTGTCGATCGGCATCATCTTTCTCTCCCAGTTCCGCGCCGGGCTGATCGATGCCCGCATTCAGAGCCTGACGGTGCAGGGCGAAATCATCGCCGGTGCGATCGCCGCCTCGGCGACAGTCGAGACCGATTCCTCGATCACCATCGACCCCGACAAATTGCTCAACCTCCAGCCGGGAGAGAGCTACGGCCCGTCCGAGGACGCGCTCTACGGCATCGACTTCCCGATCAATCCCGAGCGCGTAGCCCCGGTGCTGCGGCGCCTGGTCTCCCCGACCAAGACCCGCGCCCGCATCTACGATCGCGACGGCGTGCTGCTCGTCGACAGCCGCAACCTGTTCGGCCGGGGCGACGTCCTGCGCTTCGACCTGCCGGCGCCGAACGCGGAAAAGCCTGGGTGGATCGAACGCTCCTTCATCGCGGTGCGCACCTGGCTTGGGCGCGGCGACCTGCCGCTTTATCGCGAACTCGGCGCGGAGAACGGCAAGGGCTACCCCGAAGTGTCCCAGGCCTTGAACGGCCAGAACGCCAGGAAGGTGCGCATCAACGAGCACGGCGACGTGATCGTCTCGGTCGCCGTCCCGGTCCAGCGGTTCCGCGCCGTGCGCGGCGCGCTTATGCTGTCGACCCAGGGCGCCGACATCGACGACATGGTGGAAGCGGAGCGGCTGGCCATCCTCAAGGTCTTTCTGGTGGCCGCCGGCGTTACGGTGCTGCTTTCGATCCTGCTCGCCGGCACGATCGCCGAGCCGGTGCGGCGGCTCGCAGATGCGGCCGAGAGCGTGCGCCGGCGGATTCGCACGCGGGTCGAAATTCCCGATTTTACCCGCCGACGCGACGAGATCGGCCATCTCTCGGGCACGCTGCGCGACATGACCAACGCGCTCTACAGCCGGATCGAAGCCATTGAAAGCTTTGCCGCCGACGTCGCCCACGAGCTCAAGAACCCACTGACGTCGCTGCGCTCCGCGGTCGAGACGCTGCCGGTGGCCAAGACCGACGAGAGCCGCGCACGGCTGCTCAGCATCATCCAGCATGACGTGAAGCGGCTCGATCGCCTCATCTCGGACATTTCTGATGCCAGCCGCCTCGATGCCGAGCTGCAACGCCAGGAAACGGCCCCCGTCGACCTCGCCAAGCTGCTCAGCACGCTGGTGACTGTCGCCAACGAGGTCAAGCGCGACGATGGCGTGCACGTGACCTTGCGATTCGATGGCGGTGGGATGCGCGCTTTTCAGGTGCCGGGCCACGATTCGCGCCTGGGCCAGGTCGTCGACAACCTGATCGTGAACGCGCGCTCGTTCTCGCCGCCCGGCGGGGCGGTGCGCGTCACCTGCCGGCGGGTGAAGAGCCACATCGAGATATTTGTGGACGATGACGGGCCGGGCGTGCGGCCCGACGCGCTCGACAAGGTTTTTGAGCGTTTCTACACCGATCGCCCGCACCAGGGTTTCGGCCAGAATTCCGGCCTCGGCCTCTCGATCTCCAAGCAGATCATCGAGGCGCATGGCGGCGCCATCTGGGTCGAGAACCGGATCGGCCCCGAAGGCCCAGACGGCGCACCGCAAGTGCTTGGCGCGCACTTCGTCGTGCGCCTGCCGGCCATGTGATGCTGCCGAAGCCCCCTTCGCTCGTTCTCCCGCAAGCGGGAATCCAGAAACAGACTGCATCGGCGCGGCGGAATCTCCGCGTCCTCGCTTCCACCGAGACGCGCGAATGACGAGCCGATAATGTCAGCGACCATCCACGCCTCGGCCGTTCTGGTCGGCGCGCGAGCGGCACTGATCCGCGGACCGTCCGGAGCCGGGAAGTCGCGGCTCGCGCTCGATCTCATTCATGCGGCGCGCACGGGCTCGTTGCCGTTGGCACGACTCGTCGCCGACGACCGCGTCCATCTTGAAGCCGCCAACGGACGATTGCTGGTGCGTCCTGCCGAAGCGCTTGCCGCGTTGTTGGAGGTGCGCGGCGCGGGCATCCTGCGGCTCGCACACGAGGCCTGCGCCGTGGTCGGCTTCGTGGTGGACCTCGCCGCCGAAGACGCCGAGAGGCTTCCGCAAGCGGGAAGCCGAGAGACGGAGATTGCCGGCATAGAGCTGCCGCGGCTTGCCGTCGCGGACGGCGTCACGGCGTTGCCCCTGGTGCTTGCCCTTGTCACTTCGTCCAAGCACGACTGGATTTGAACGCTCGGAACGTCGATGCCTGGACACCCCCCGCCGCTCGTTGGTTGCAGATTGGTAACCTTAGCGCCGCTACACTCGCTGCGTGACTGGTCCGTTCGGCGGCGCCTGAAACCCATTTCGGGTTTGTTCTACCGCAATGCACCAACGACCGAAATCCGGCCAGAATGCCCCTTGCGCTTGGGCTTCGGATGGTCAAGATGAGCACCCTTTCGTGCGGTGCACCGTGGACGCGCCCGCGGGGAGTTCCATGATCGGTCTAGTGCTTGTCACCCACGGGCGGCTGGCTGTCGAGTTCCGTGCGGCGTTGGAGCACGTGGTCGGTCCGCAAAGCCAGATCGAGGCGGTGACCATTGGCCCCGAAGACGATGTCGAGGAGCGGCGCAAGGATATCATCGAAGCGGTGAAGCGCGTCGATAGCGGCGATGGCGTCGCCATTCTGACCGACATGTTCGGCGGCACCCCCTCGAACCTGGCGATCTCGGTCATGAGCCGGCCCAAGGTGGAAGTGCTTGCCGGGATCAATCTGCCGATGCTAGTCAAACTCGCCAAGGTCCGCGACGAGTGGCCCCTCGCTGAGGCGGTTGCCGCCGCGCAAGACGCCGGCCGCAAGTACGTGACCATCGCGAGCCGGGTGCTTACCGGGAAATGAGCGCGCCAGCTCACCCCAGCAGCGAATGTTCGGCGGCTGAGCAGGCATCCCCGGCGGACGCCGTCGTCCGCGAGCTCAAGATCTGCAACAGGAAGGGACTGCATGCACGGGCGTCAGCCAAATTCGTGCAGACGGTGGAGAAATTCGACGCCGACGTGCGCGTCATGCGCTGCGGCGAGACTGTCGGCGGCACCTCGATCATGGGCCTGATGATGCTCGCTGCCGCGCCCGGTACTTCGATCACCGTCGAGGCGACCGGAAAGGAAGCGGCGGAAGTCATCGAGGCTTTGGCCGCTCTCGTCGACTCACGTTTCGGCGAAGGCGATTGACCGTTCAGGGAGAGCGCAGATGATTTTCGGCAAGCCCGAACAGAAAGGAAAACCCGCGGAAGCGGGCACGCCGATGCCGTCGGCCGCGACCTTGCCCCCGACTGCCGCCGCGCCGGCGGCAGCGGCGGCGGCAGCGCCAACGCCGGTGCCGTCCAGCCCGGTCCCGTTGGCGGTGCCCACACCAGGATCGGCGCCGGCCGCTGGCGGCTCGTCACCGGCTCCGCGCGAACGGCAGACGGCCACGATCCGCTACGTCGATCGCCCGGACGTCGGCGAGACTTTCGCCGATTCCATCACCGGCCTGGTGTTTGACGGGCAGACGCTGCGCATCGAGTTCAGCGTGACGCGCGTCGACGAAGTCAAGCCCGACGCGCCCATCTCCGGCCGTCGCTATCCGGCGAGCCGCATCGTGCTCTCGCCGGGAGCGGCGATCGAGCTCGTCAACCGCATGCAGCAGATCGGAGCGGCCCTTACCCAGGCTGGCGTGGCCAAGACGGCGCCGGGGCGCGGCCAGAAGCCGCCATCAAGCTGAAGAGCCGCTACGGCTACCGCTTGCCGCCGGCGCGGGCATGAGCCGCCGCGGCTGCCGCCTTGAGATCGGCGACGAACCCGCGATAGGCCTCGTGCCGCTCGTCATCGTCCTCGATGCGCAGCAGCGCTGAGGGGTGAACGGTGACGACGAGCGTCGTCCCGTCCGCCATCGGCAGGGGTTTGCCGCGCACCTTGCCGATGGTGACGGCACGCCCGGTCAGGCTGCGCGCAGCCGTCGCGCCGAGAGCGACGATGGTCGATGGCTTGACCAGGCTGCGTTCCACCTCGAGCCAGATCTTGCAGCGCTCGATCTCGTAAATATTCGGGCGCTTGTGCAGGCGGCGTTTGCCGCGCATCTCGTGCTTGAAGTGCTTGACCGCATTGCTGACGAAGGTTTCCTCGCGCGCGATGCCGGCCTCCTGCAGCGCCTGGTCAAGGACCCGCCCGGCGGGGCCGACGAACGGCTTGCCGGCGAGGTCTTCCTTGTCGCCCGGCTGCTCCCCGACGAGCATGAAGGCAGCCCGTTGCGGGCCCTCGCCTGGCACGGCCTGAGTCGCGTCGCGATAAAGCGAGCAGCGGCGACAATTTTCCTCGGCCGTGGCGAGCTGGCGCAAGGATTTGATCGCTATCGGGGATTCGGCGGCGAGACCCATACGGCACAATGCATTGCCGCGGCCATGGTTCAGGTATAGACATAAAGTTATCTTTATGTCTTTATCGCCGTCGCCGCGCCGACGCCCATTGGAGCGCCGCCGTTTCACCGCCCGGTCCGTGGACCCACGAAGGACCGCCAGCAGCGCCAAAGGATCACCATGACCACGTCGACCAAGCCCAAGAAGACCGCGCACGCCGATCACGCCGATTATGTCGTCAAGGACCTCAGCCTCGCCGAATGGGGCCGCAAGGAAATCGCCATTGCCGAGACCGAGATGCCGGGCCTCATGGCGACGCGCGAGGAATACGGCCCGGAGCAGCCGCTGCGCGGCTCCCGCATCGCCGGCTCGCTGCACATGACCATCCAGACCGCCGTGCTGATCGAGACGCTCACGGCCCTGGGCGCCGACGTGCGCTGGGCATCCTGCAACATCTACTCGACGCAGGACCACGCCGCCGCGGCGGTCGCCGCCGCCGGCACCCCGGTGTTCGCGGTCAAGGGCGAGTCGATGCCCGACTACTGGGAATACACCCACCGCATCTTCGAATGGTCCGACGGCGGCAGCCCGAACATGATCCTCGATGACGGCGGCGACGCCACGCTGCTCATGCATCTCGGGTCGCAGGCGGAATCCAATCCGGCCGTGCTCAACCATCCGACCAACGAGGAAGAGGAGGTGCTGTTCGCCGCCATCAAAAAGCGGCTCGCGCAGTCACCCGGCTGGTACAGCAAGACCGCCAACGCCATTCGCGGCGTGACCGAGGAAACGACCACCGGCGTGCACCGCCTCTATCAGATGCAGAAGGAAGGCCGGCTCCTGTTCCCGGCGATCAACGTCAACGACAGCGTCACCAAGTCGAAGTTCGACAATCTCTACGGCTGCCGTGAATTGCTGGTCGACGGCATCCGCCGCGGCACTGACGTGATGATGGCCGGCAAGGTGGCGATGGTCGCCGGCTTCGGCGACGTCGGCAAGGGCTCGGCGGCCTCGCTGCGCCAGGCCGGCTGCCGGGTCATGGTCTCGGAGATCGATCCGATCTGCGCGCTGCAGGCGGCGATGGAGGGCTACGAAGTCACGACCATGGAGGACGCCGCCCCCCATGCCGACATCTTCGTCACCGCCACCGGCAACGTCGACGTCATCACCATCGAGCACATGCGCAAGATGAAGCACCGCGCCATTGTGTGCAACATCGGCCATTTCGACAGCGAGATCCAGGTGGCGTCGCTGCGCAATCTCAAATGGCACAATGTCAAGCCGCAGGTGGACGAGATCGAGTTCGCCGACGGCAAGCGCATCATCCTTCTGTCCGAGGGACGGCTGGTCAATCTCGGCAACGCCATGGGCCACCCGAGCTTCGTGATGTCGTCATCGTTCACCAACCAGACGCTGGCGCAGATCGAGCTGTGGACGCACCCCGGAAGATACGAGAAGAAGGTGTACACGCTGCCGAAGCAGCTCGACGAGAAGGTCGCGCGGCTCCATCTCGACAAGATCGGCGTCAAGCTGACAAAGCTTTCCGACAAGCAGTCGACCTATATCGGCATCCCGCTCAACGGCCCGTTCAAGACCGATCACTACCGGTATTGAGCCTGGCTCATTTGCCGGGCCGCCGCGGAACCACGGTGACCCGATAAAGGCTTGGCGGGCCGGCCAATCCGAGGAACGAGCGGGCGTAGGTCACGTCCGCCGAGCGGCTCGCGCCGCGTGCGAGCGCGGCCGCGGTCGCCTCGCACGGCGCGTCCTCCTTGAGGCAGGCAACGAGGAGGCCGCTGACGTCAATGGCGGCGTGGCCCTCCGGCGACAGCGGGCTCACCTCCAGCGGCTGCGCGTTTGGCAGATAGAACGGCAGGCCGCCGGTCAGTTCTGGCGAACCCCAGAACAGCAGCGGCGGCTGGGCCGTAAGCTGCTCGGCCACTTCGACCACGTGATGCGAACTCGGCCGGTTCGGGTCGGCGCCCGCTCGCAGTTTTTGGTAGGCGATGAAAGGCGCGGCGACGAGCGCGGCGAGACTCAGCGCCAGCGCGATGAGGCCCGAAGCGGCAACGGTCGTCGTACTTATGACGAGGGCAAGCGAAGCGTAAAGGACGACAGGCAAGAGCGGCCAGTTGGGAAACGTCCAATCGGGCGTGAGCCGGTATGGCAGGACCAGATTCACCAGTGCCGGCAGAACGAGCGGCACGGCGAACAACAAGACAGCCTGCTGGCGGTCGTCATCGGCCGGCCAGACGATGTCGGCGAGGGCGGCCCTGCTCGGGCGAAGCGCCGCGAGGAAGAGGAGCGGTCCGATCGCGTACCCCGTGACGCCCACCAGATAGTACGCCGACCCGGCGAGTGCCGCGCCAAACGACTCGGCGGCCATCACGTTCGAGCGCACAAAGGCATAGCTCGCGCCACCGCGCTCGATGACTAGCCAGATGGCGTGAGGCGCCAGGACAATGGCCGCGCCGGCCGCCATCACATACGGGGCGGGCGAACGCCAGAAACGTTTCGTCCCGGCGCCGACGACGGAGGCCACCGCCATGCCGGTGAGGAGAAACACCGCCCAGTATTTGCCGAGCACGGCAAGGCTTGCGAACGCTCCGGCAAGAAAGGCATCGGCGACGCCGAGTCCGCGACGGGCCCGCAGGTAGAACAGCAGCGCCGCCGCCCAGAACGGCATCATCACCGTGTTAGCGTTGAGCTCCGCGGTCTTGACCGTATAGAGCGGCACGAGGAACAGCGCCGCAAGGCCGAACAGCGCCCGCTCCTTGTCGAGATGATCGCGCAGCAGCCGCCAGGCAACGGCAAGCGTGGTGACGGCCATCGTGAGGTAGAGCAGGTGCTCGGCCCAATCGGCGCGGGGAAAGACCGCGAACCACAGCGC
Organism: uncultured Alphaproteobacteria bacterium; assembly: GCA_963833665.1. Taxonomy (GTDB): domain Bacteria; phylum Pseudomonadota; class Alphaproteobacteria; order Rhizobiales; family Xanthobacteraceae; genus BOG-931. The sequence goes on from CAWHZA010000081.1 coordinate 71,135, forward strand.
AAACAGCCACCCCGTCATCGGCGGGTGCTTGTAGCCGAAGGCAAAATGCTGCGCCCACAGCGACGCCTCGCTGGCATCCCAGCGCAGGTCTACCGGCGCCAGCGTGATGGTGTCGTAGAGCATCCACAGCGCGGCGAAACAGCCAAGCGCGCCGGCGACGATGACGCCCTCGTGTTTTTCCGCGACGAGGCGCCGTCCGGCGAGGACAAGGCGCTCCGCGAATGGAGCGGATCCTGGTTTTGCTCGGTCAGGGGCATGGCGCCGGGCCGCGGACATCGAATCTCTCCGAAGCAGAGCCCAGCCGGCCAAGCCAAACAGAGCCAGACAATTCCCGATCGTTTTCCAGGGCTTGCCAAAGCTAGTAGCCTGCGCCTACGCACAGAGCAACAATGCGGGTGGCATGGAGCGCGGAGACTTGTCGCAGCCGACGATAAACGGGGGATCGCCGGCGAGCCCAGCGGCCGCGCTTCCGCGCCCGGACAAGGGCGCCGTGGTACGGCCGGCGCCGGAACTCACGATCGTCGTGCCGACCTTCAACGAAGAAGCCAACATTCCGATCCTGGTCGCGCGGCTCAGCCGCGTTCTCGCCGGCCATGATTGGGAGGTGATATTCGTCGACGATAATTCGCCGGACGGGAGCGCGGCGACCGCGCGCTCGATCGGCGAAGCCGACAGCCGCGTGCGCTGCATTCGCCGCATCGGCCGCCGCGGTCTCGCCGGCGCCTGCCTCGAGGGGATGCTCGCGAGCCAGGCGCGTTACCTGGCGGTCATGGACGCCGACCTGCAGCATGACGAGGCCGTGCTCGCCGACATGCTCGAATGCCTGCGCGCCGGCCGCGCCGACGTTGCCGTCGCCAGCCGCTACCTCGATGGCGGCTCGGCCGCGGGGCTGTCGAAGCAGCGTTCGCGCGTGAGCCGCTGGTCGAACGCGCTGGTGCGCTTCCTTCTCGGCATCGACCTCACCGATCCGATGAGCGGCCATTTCATGATCCGGCGCGACGCGTTCGAAAGCGTCGCGCCGGCGATCTCCTCGCAAGGCTTCAAGATCCTGCTCGATATTTTGGCGACGGCGCGCGGCCGCCTGCGCACCGTCGAACTCCCTTCCGCCTTTCGCGAGCGGCAATACGGCGAGAGCAAGCTCGACAGCAAGATCGCGCTCGATTTCGCGGCGCTGGTGACGTCGAAGCTCACCGAGGGCGCGGTCTCCGCGCGCTTCCTCCTGTTCTGCCTGGTCGGCCTCACCGGCATCGGCATCCATCTCAGCATATTGCGCGTGCTTCTGGCCGCGGCGCTCACTTTCGGTACCGCGCAGGCGCTCGCCACCATCGGCGCCATCACCTGGAATTTCGTGCTGAACAACCTCTTCACCTACCGCGACCAGCGGCTGACCGGCTGGCGTTTCCTGACCGGTCTCATCCGCTTTCAGGTGATCTGCGCCATCGGCGCCATCTCCAATGTCGGTATCGCCACCTGGATCTACGATTACGACGATGTGTGGTGGATCGCGGGGCTCGGCGGGGCGGCGATCGGCACGGTCTGGAACTTCGTGGTCAGCGCCGCCTTTGTCTGGCGGCAACGGTAGAGCGCCCTGCGGAGAAGGATTGACCGAGAGAGTGTGCGCTTGCCGCTCACCTGCACCGATGTTATCTGCGCCGCATGAGTGCGACGCCCATCGAAAACATCCGCAATTTCGCGATCATCGCCCACATCGACCACGGTAAATCCACGCTCGCCGACCGGCTGATCCAGTCGACCGGCGGGCTGACCGACCGCGAAATGGTCGATCAGGTGCTCGATTCGATGGATATCGAGCGCGAGCGCGGCATCACCATCAAGGCGCAGACCGTGCGGCTCAACTACCGCGCCCGCGACGGCCGGGACTACGTGCTCAACCTGATCGACACGCCCGGCCACGTCGACTTCGCCTACGAGGTCAACCGCAGCCTCGCCGCTTGCGAGGGCTCGCTCCTGGTCGTCGACGCGAGCCAGGGCGTGGAGGCGCAGACGCTCGCCAACGTCTACCAGGCGCTCGACAACAATCACGAGATCGTCCCGGTGCTCAACAAGGTCGATCTGCCGGCGGCCGAGCCCGACAAGGTGAAGCAGCAGATCGAGGACGTGATCGGGCTCGATGCCTCCGACGCCATCCTCATTTCGGCCAAGACCGGGCTGAATGTGCCGGAGGTGCTCGAAGCGATCGTGCACCGACTGCCGCCGCCCAAAGGGGACGCTGCGGCGCCGCTCAAGGCGCTCCTCGTCGACAGCTGGTACGACTCCTATCTCGGCGTCGTCGTCCTTTTCCGCGTGGTCGACGGCGTGCTGAAGAAAGGCCAGCGCATCCGCATGATGGGCACCGACGCCGCCTACGAGGTCGACCGCGTCGGCGTGTTCACGCCGAAGATGCAGGAAGCGGCCGAGCTCGGGCCCGGCGAAATCGGCTTTCTCACCGCCTCGATCAAGGAAGTCGCCGATACCCGCGTCGGCGACACCATTACCGACGACAAGAAGCCGGTAGCAACGCCGCTTCCTGGCTTCCGCCCCGCGATCCCGGTCGTGTTCTGCGGCCTCTTTCCCGTCGATGCCGCGGACTTCGAGAATTTGCGCGCCGCCATGGGCAGGCTCCGGCTCAACGACGCGAGCTTCTCCTACGAGATGGAGACCTCGGCGGCGCTCGGTTTCGGCTTCCGCTGCGGCTTCCTCGGGCTCCTCCACCTCGAGATCATCCAGGAGCGGCTCGAGCGCGAATTCAATCTCAACCTGATCGCGACCGCGCCGTCGGTCATCTACAAGATCAGGCTGCGCAACGGGCAGCATCTGGAAATCCACAACCCGGTGGACATGCCGGACCCGAACCATATCGAGGAGATGGACGAGCCCTGGATCGAAGCGACGATCCTGACGCCAGACGAATATCTCGGCAGCGTCCTGAAACTGTGTCAGGACCGCCGCGGCGAGCAGAAGGAGCTGACCTACGTCGGCAACCGCGCGCTGTTGAAATACCACCTGCCGCTCAACGAAGTGGTGTTCGACTTCTACGACCGGCTCAAGTCGGTGTCGCGCGGCTACGCCTCATTCGATTACCACCTGACCGACTACAAGCCGGCAGATCTCGTGAAGCTGCAAATGCTGGTCAACGCCGAACCGGTCGATGCGCTGGCGATGCTCGTGCACCGCACCCGCGCCGAGCAGCGCGGCCGCGCGATGGCGGAAAAGCTCAAGGAACTCATTCCGCCGCACATGTTTCAGGTGCCGATCCAGGCGGCGATCGGCGGCAAGATCATCGCCCGCGAGACCGTGCGCGCCTTCAGGAAGGACGTGACCGCGAAATGCTACGGCGGCGACGTGACCCGCAAGCGCAAGCTCCTGGACAAGCAGAAGGAAGGCAAGAAGCGCATGCGCCAGTTCGGCAAGGTGGAGATCCCGCAGGAGGCGTTCATTGCCGCGCTGAAGGTGGATGTGTGATCAGCTTGCTGTGTAAGAACAGTAGCGCTCCGCCTCGAAATCCATCCCCACGCACGCGGGCGAGCGCCGGAGCGCCCCCGAAAGCGACCCAGCGGACTGATCGCGGGGACGACCCGTCGTCATTCCGGGGCCGAGCGAAGCGAGGAGCCCGGAACCCATAACCGCGATCCGTGAATATGGATTCCGGGCTCGCGGCCTGCGGCCGCGCCCCGGAATGACGACGGGTCTATTCCCAAACCACAAAGACTGCCGCGATCATCCGCGTTATAAGGGGGATGTCCGCACGCGAGGCGCCCCCGTTGACCACTGCAACGACCGAAACAACAAGGCTGACCTCCGACCCCATACCGCCGGAGTTGCTGCGTGTCGACATTGCACGCCTGTTCGAGGCGATGGCCGCCGGCGGCATCGGCATCGTGCCGCTCGACGTCGCCTATGCGGTGGTCGCGACCACGCCTGGCGGCATCCGGCGCATTTTCGAGGCCAAGCGGCGCTCCTATGACAAGCCGTCGGGGATGTTCGGCAGCTGGCGGCTGAGCCGCGAGGTGCATCGCCTGGACGAGCGCCGGCATGCCATGGTGCGCGAACTCGTGGAGGAGGAGCGGATCCCGTTCTCGGTGGTGGCGCCGTTCCGCACAGACCATCCGCTGTTCGCCGTGGTCGATCCGTTCGTGATGCAGAACTCGTCGAAGGGCGGGACGCTCGACATGCTCATCAACGCCGGCCAGTTCCACGACGCCATCGCCGAAGGTGCGATCGCACACGGCACCGCCGTGTTCGGCTCGTCCGCCAACCTGTCGCTCACCGGCAGCAAGTACCGCTATGCCGACATCGACGCGCCGGTGCGCGAAGCCGCCGCCATCCATTTCGACTATGGCCAGTCGAAATACGCGCACAAGGACGGGCTCGCGAGCACGATCATCGATTTCGGCGATTTCTCGGTGATCCGCGTCGGCCATTGCTTCGACCGCCTGAAGCAGGCGTTCACCGCGCGGTTCGGCATCACGCTCAGGACTTGAGCCCGGAGGCTGCGATGAGCGACCCTTACAAGGACATCGGCTTCGACTCCAACCGCATCGGTTTCGGCAAGCGCGCCGGCGTCGTCGTGGTCGATTTCCAGAAGGGTTTTACCGAGAGCCGCTTTCCGCTTGGCGGGCGCCCGATGGTCGAGCGGGCGGTCAACAATACGGCGCAGCTCTTGGCGGCGGCGCGCAAGGCCGGCCTGCCGGTCGCCTCCTGCTACACCGCCTATTCGAGCGCGCGCGACGCGCCGCTGTGGAAGATCCCGACCGTGGTCAACGAATTCCACCACGGCCACCCCTGCACCGAACTCGACGAGCGCATCTACGATCGCGCCTACGACATGGTCGTGTGCAAGACCGGCCCGTCGATCTTCTTCAACACCCCGGTCGCCACATTCTTCGTCAAGGAAGGCGTCGATACCGTCATCGTCTCCGGCTGCAACACTTCCGGCTGTGTGCGCGCGAGCATCAACGACGCATTCTCCTACGGCTTCCGCGTCATCGTGCCGGAGCCTTGCTGCGGCGATGTCGACGAAGGCCCGCACCGCGACAATCTGCGCGACGTCGGGCGCCGCTACGCCGACGTCGTCAGCCTCGAGGAGGTGCTCGCCTATATCGAGACGTCGGGACGGCGCAATGACTGAGCCGCGTCCGTTCGTGCGCCGCGAAGGAGCGCAGCCCGGCCGTCATCGCCGCTGATGGCAAGCCCGATGGCCGCGGACCGCGACGACGGCGATGCCGGGCAAAGGGCGACGCGCTGGGTCGGCCGCTCGGTACCGCGAGTTGAAGATGCGGCGCTGCTGACCGGCCGGGGCCGCTATATCGACGATCTGGGTGTGCGCCCCGGCACCTTGCAGACCGCGATCCTGCGCTCGCCGCATGCGCACGCCGAGATCGAAGCGATCGACTGCCAGGCGGCGCGGGCGGCGGACGGCGTGTTCGCGGTCCTCACCGGGGCCGACATCGTGGCGCTCACCTCGAGCCTCGTGGTCGGGATCAAGGCGCCGATCGATTGCTGGCCCATCGCCACGGATCGCGTGCGCTACGTCGGTGAGCCGGTCGCCATCGTCGTCGCCTCCGACCGCTACCGCGCCGAGGATGCCCTCGACCTCATCGAGGTCCGCTATCGCCAGTTGCCGGCGATCGTCGATCCGGTTGCCGCTGCCGCGCCGGATGCGCCGCTGCTGCATCCGCGCGCACAAAGCAACGTCGTCGGCGAGCGCGTGTTCCGCTATGGCGATCCGGAGGGCGCGTTCGCCGCGGCCGCGCATCGCGTCCGCGTCGATGTGCGCTATCCGCGCAATTCCTGCACGCCGATCGAGACCTATGGCGTCGTCGCCGAATACGACGCGGCGGAGGACGCCTACGACATCCTCGCCAACTTCCAGGGGCCGTTCAGCTTGCACCCGGTCATGGCGCGAGCGCTGAAGGTCCCCGGCAACCGCCTGCGGCTGCGCACACCGCCGGACTCGGGCGGCAGCTTCGGTGTCAAGCAGGCGATCTTTCCCTACATCGTGCTGATCGCGGCCGCGGCGCGGGCGACCGGGCGGCCGGTGAAATGGATCGAAGACCGCCTCGAGCATCTGTGCGGATCGGTGTCGGCCACCAACCGGGAGACGACGCTCGAAGCCGCAGTCGGGCAGCGACGGCCGCATCGCCGCGCTCGCCTGGGACCAGCTCGAAGATTGCGGTGCGCACCTGCGCGCGCCGGAGCCGGCCACGCTCTACCGCATGCACGGCAATCTGACCGGCGCCTACGACATCCGCCACGTCAAGGTGCGCAACCGCATCGTGCTCACCAACAAGACCCCGACCGGGCTCAACCGCGGCTTCGGCGGGCCGCAAATGTATTACCCACTGGAGCGGCTGATGCAGCGGATCGCGATCGAGCTGAAACTCGATCCGCTTGAGGTCATGCGCCGCAATCTCGTCCCTGCTACGGCCATGCCGTACCGGACGGCCACCGGGGCGTTGCTGGATTCGGGAGATTTCGCCGCCGCGCTCGCGGCCGCCGTCGCGGATGGCCGGCTTGAAGCGTTGCAGGCGCGCCGCGATGCGGCGCGCGCACAGGGCAGGCATTACGGCATCGGCTTTGCCGCGGTCGTCGAGCCGAGCGTTTCCAACATGGGCTACATCACCGCGGCGTTGACTCCCGAGGAGCGCCGCCGCGCTGGGCCGAAGAACGGCGCGCAATCCACCGCGACGATCAGCCTCGATCCGCTCGGCGCCGTCTCGGTGCAGGTCGCCTCGACCCCGCAGGGCCAGGGCCATCGCACCGTGCTGGCACAGGTCGTCGCCGACGCCCTTGGCCTGAAGCCGCAGGACATCCGCGTCGTCGCCGACGTGGATACCGCCAAGGACGCCTGGTCGATCGCCTCGGGGAATTATTCCAGCCGCTTCGCGCCCGCGGTCGCCGGCGCCGCTGAGATTGCCGCCGTGCGCTTGCGCGACCGGCTGGCGCGGCTCGCCGCCGCGCAACTCAACGTATCGCCCGCGGAGATCGTCTTCGCCGACGGCCGCATCGCCGCGCGCGCAAATCCGGACAACGCCATTTCCTTCGCGCGCATCGCCGCGGCCGGGCATTGGGCGCCAGGCACGATCCCCGCCGAACTCGATCAGACGATCCGGGAGACGGTATTCTGGACGCCACCCGAACTCACCGCGCCGAACGAAGCAGACGAGGTCAACAGCTCGCTGTGCCACGGCTTCATCTTCGATTTCTGCGGCGTCGAGATCGATGCGGCTTCCGGCGCCGCGAACATCGACAGCTATGTCACCATGCACGATTGCGGCCGCATCCTGCATCCGGCCATGGTGGCGGGCCAGATCAACGGCGGCTTTGCGCAGGCGCTCGGCGCGGCCCTGTACGAGGAATACGTCTACACGCCCGAGGGCGATTTTCTCTCCGGGACTTTCGCCGATTATCTGCTGCCGACCACGATGGAGGTGCCGGAGCCGATCGTCCTGCATCGTGAATCGCCTTCGCCCTTCACGCCGCTCGGCGCGAAAGGCGTCGGCGAAGGCAATTGCATGTCGACGCCGGTGTGCATCGCCAATGCGATCGCGGATGCGCTGGGGCTCGACGCGCTCGATCTGCCGGCGACGCCCATGAAGCTCGCGGCCCACATTCACGGGCCCGAGCCGCCGCGCGCCGCGCATGTCGGGCCGCGCGCCGCGAGGGAGCGGTGAAGCCCGCGCCCTTCGACTACGTACGCGCCGAGGGCCTCGACGAGGCGCTCGATGTCCTGCATCGGCAGGGTGGGGAGGCCCGCGTTCTTGCCGGCGGCCAGACTCTGGTGCCGATGCTCAACATGCGCGTCGCGCAACTGCGCATCGTCGTCGATATCATGCGGATCCCGGAATTGAGCCGCATCGAGAGCGCCGGCGATACGCTCCGCGTCGGCGCCGCGGTGCGGCAGAGCGCGCTTGAGCGGCGATCGGATCTCGCCTCGCGCCAGCCGCTCCTCGCCGCGGCGCTCCCCTGGATCGGCCATGCGCAGACGCGCAGCCGGGGAACGGTCTGCGGCTCGGTGGCCCATGCCGATCCAAGCGCCGAGCTGCCGCTGGTGCTGATCGCGCTCGGCGGCGAGGTGGAAGCGAGGTCGAAACAACAACAACGCCGCATCCCGGCCGAGACGTTCTTCACCGGAATGATGACGACCGATCTGCGCGATGACGAGCTGATCGAAGCCGTGCGGTTTCCCGCCGCCCGCGCCGGTACCGGCTACGCATTCCGCGAGATCGCGCGGCGGCACGGCGATTTCGCCATCGTGGCCTGCGCCGCAATGGTGGATGCCGTGTCGGCGCGGCTCGCGGTCGGCGGTGTTGCCGACCGGCCGATGGCGCGCGAACTGCCGCTGCCGGGCGATCCCGCCCTCGATGACGCGCTCGACGCTTTCGCCTGGGACCTCGACGCCCGCGACGACCTGCATGCCACCGCCGCCTACCGGCGCCAATTGGTGCGGCGCATCGGCCGGCAAACGCTGGAGACGGCCGCTCGATGCCGCACCTGAGCGCAGGCTGGCTGCACCGCGTGAGCTTCACGCTCAACGGCCGGACCGTTTCCGGCCAGGCGGAGCCGCGCATGCTGCTCAGCGATTTCATTCGCCACGTGCTCGGCGCGACCGGTACGCACGTAGGCTGCGAGCACGGCGTCTGCGGCGCCTGCACGGTGCAGATCGACGGGGCGCCGGCCCGCTCCTGCCTCGCCCTTGCGGTCCAGGTGGAAGGGGCGGACATTCGTACCGTCGAAGGCTTGGCGCCCGCGGCGGATCGTCTTTCACCGTTGCAGGAGGCTTTTCGCGAGCAGTTCGGATTGCAGTGCGGCTTCTGCACGCCGGGTATTCTGATGTCGCTCGAGGCGTTGTTGCGCGAACGGCCGGAAGCGAGCGAGCCCGAAATCCGCGCGTTTCTTTCCGGCCATTTGTGCCGCTGCACCGGCTACGGTTCGATCGTGCGAGCGGCACTTGAGGCGGCACGCAAGGGGCGCGAGGAACGCGGCCATGCTTGATCTCGGGACCAGCTTTGTGGCGAGCGTCGAGCGCGATCCCGAGGGACCGGCCGTCGTCGACGGCGCCGTCCGGCTCACCTATCGGCAATGGTACGGCAAGATTTCATCGCTCGTCGCCGCCTTCGACGAGCTCGGTCTCGAGCCCGGCGATCATCTCCTCACCGTGCTGCAGAATTGCTGGCAGGCAGCAACCATCCACTGGGCCTGCCAGTTCGCTGGCATCATCATCACGCCCGTGAACTGGCGCGCGACGGGTGAGGAGATCGATTTCTGCATCGAGAATGCCGAAGCCCGCGCGATCGTCTACCAGGATGTTTCCGCACCGGCATTGACCGCGGCGCAGCACGCGAGGCGCCTTGATCGCATCGCTGTGGCCGTTGCGGATTCGCCGGACCTCGATTTTGCCCGCCTGCTTGACAAGAAAGGCGCCGCCGCGAAGCCGCGCGCGAACGCCGAGGCCTGGTCGCTGATGCTCTACACGTCGGGGACGACCTCACGTCCCAAGGGAGTACCCCGACGGCACCGGGCCGAGCGGGCCGCCGCGGTCGCCCATGTCGCGCAGAACCTCTACTCCCGCGGCGAGCGCACGCTGGGCGTCATGCCGCTATACCACACGATGGGCGTTCGCTCGCTGCTCGCCATGTCGCTCGTCGGCGGCACGTTCGTCTGCCTGCCGCGGTTCGACGCGCCGCGCGCGCTGGCGCTCATTGCCGGCGAGCGCATCTCCAATCTCTACCTGGTGCCGACGCTCTACCATGACCTCGTGCATCATCCGCTGTTTGCCGGTACCGACGTGAGCTCAGTGCGCAAGCTCGGCTTCGCCGGCGCACCGATGACCGATGCGCTGCTGAGAAAGCTCGAGGCGGCGTTTCGCCCGGACCTCTTCGTCAATCACTATGGCAGCTCCGAGATCTACACCTTGACGATCAAGCAGAACGCCGCCGCCAAGCCCGGCTCCGCCGGCCGCGCCGGCATCAACCAGTCGATCCGCGTGGTCCGCCTCGGCGCCCGCTCGGCCGACGAGCGCGCTCCCGTCGGCCGGGAGGGCGAGATCATCGCGCTGATGACCGGAGACGAATCGTTCGAGGGCTATTGGCGCCGGCCCGACGCCGACGCCGCGGCGATCCGCGACGGATGGTATTTCACCGGCGATACCGGGATGATCGATGCCGACGGCGACCTCTTCGTCACCGGCCGGGTCGACGACATGATCATCACCGGCGGCGAGAACGTCTCGCCGGCGGAAATCGAGAGCTGCCTGTCGTTGCACCCGGCAGTATCCGAGGTCGCCGTCGCGGGCCTGCCGCATGAGCGCTGGGGCAAGATCGTCTGTGCCTTCGTCAAGCGGCGCGTGGCGGTCGAGGCCGGCGAGCTTGACGCCTTCTGCCGGAAGTCCGCTCTGTCCGACTTCAAGCGCCCGCGTCGCTACGTGTTCGTCGCCGAGATCCCGAAATCTCCGGTCGGCAAGCTTTTGCGCCGCAAGCTTGTCGCCGGCGACTATCAGCCGGAGCCCGGCGGCGCCATGAGCGACCAGCAGGGAACGACAGTATGAGCAAGAGTATGAGTACGGCCATGACTTTTGCCGATCCGCGGTTGGCGCGCCTCGACGGATTCCGGGTCGAGATCGACCACGAGCGCGAGCGCGCCGATGTGATCCTCGACCGGCCGCCATTCAACATCATCGAGATGCCGCAGCGCGAGCAATTGCGCCTCGTGTTCGAAGCGATCGACGAGGATTCGCGGGTACGGATCATCGTGCTGCGCGCCACCGGCGAGCATTTTTCCAGCGGCGGCAATATCAGAGGCTTTTTGGAAGCGTCCCCCGAGCATGTTTCCAAACTCGCGTGGAACATTGCAGCGCCGGCGCGGTGCGCCAAGCCGGTGATCGCCGCGAACCGCGGCTATTGCTTCGGCGTCGGGTTCGAGATTTCGCTCGCCTGCGATTTCCGCATCGCCTCGGAGACCTGCTTCTACGCCCTGCCGGAGCAGCGGCTCGGCCAGATCCCGGGATCGGGCGGCTCCGCCCGGCTGCAGAAGATCGTCGGCATCACCCGGACCAAGGACATCGTGATGCGCTCGAAGCGCATTCCCGCCAGGCAGGCGCTCGATTGGGGTATTGCGACCGACTGCGTCGCCGACGCCGAGCTCGAAGCGGCGACCGACAAGCTGGTCGACGAGCTGCGCGCCTTCTCGCCGCTTGCGCAACGCACGGCCAAGAAGCTCCTGAACGATACCGAAGACGCGACGCTCTCGATCGCCATCGAGCTCGAAGGCCATTGCTACAGCCGGCTGCGGCAGTCTGATGATTTCCGCGAAGGCGTCGAAGCCTTCCACGCCAAACGGCCGGCAAAATTCCGCGGCAGCTAATCCGGCGCCGTGCCCGCGCTTGTCGCGGGCATCCGCGTCTTAAAAGTGCGTGAAAAAGACGTGGATCGCCGGAACAAGTCCGACCATGACGAACGACGGATTCTGCCTGGACTCGAGCGGGTCGATCTCGGCGAAACTTGTTCTACCGGACCACGATCGTGGTGTTGTGCATGCCTTCCCGGCGGACGATGCCGAACAGCACGGCGGCGGCGCTCGGATGCAGGCGCACGCAGCCGTGCGATGCCGGCCCGCCGAGCTGGGCAATGTCGTAGCTGCCGTGGATGGCGAGACCGCCGTAGAAGAAGATCGCGTGCGGCATCGGCGCGTTATAGTATTTGCGCGAGAACCAGCGCGCCGACATGGACCGCGGATGGAAGACGCCGGAAGGCGTGCCGAAGCCGGCCCTGCCGGTCGAAACCCGCCAAGTGTAGCGGGAGATGCCATCGACGGTGACGGCCATGGTCTGGCTGCCGCGATCGATCTGCACCATCACGCCGGCTTCGGCGCGCTCTCCACCTGAAAGAAACGCAAGCGACAATGCGGCCAGAAAAGCCGCAACAACCAGACGATGCATAGCGAACCCCCGCAGCACCTCAAAACACCGCCGCCATTATTGTGGCGCACTCGGGGCGATGTAAAGCAAAGACCGCGGCAAGAGTTAATCGATCGAGCCCAATCAGCGTCGATTTCTCATGATCCCGTTCACGGCTGAGCATGGCCGGCCATGAAATCGCCTGCCCCGTCGATCAACATTCGTCATGCCGCGCTACGATCTCTTCACCATCGGTCATTCCAACATTCCGGCTGACCGCTTCATCGCAATGTTGCGCGATGCCGAAGTGAATGTCGTCGCCGACGTGCGTTCGGTGCCGAATTCACGCTGGTTTCCCTGGTTCTCTGCCAAGCCATTGGCGGACAAGCTCGCGGGCGCAGGCATCACCTACACGATGATGGGCGACGCGCTCGGCGGCCGCCCGCGCGACGGCAGCCTCTACCGCGACGGCGTCGTGGACTATGAGGCGATCGCGCTGCAACCCGAATTCGTCGCCGGGCTCGATCGGCTGACCAAGGAAGCAGCGCGGTCGCGGGTCTGTCTGATGTGTGCGGAACGCGATCCGCTCGACTGCCATCGCTGCCTGCTGATCGCACGGCGCCTCGCCGAACGCGGACTTGCCGCCGGACATATTCTTCACGACGGCACCATCGAGCCGCATACCGCGACCGAAGAGCGGCTGCTTGCACTCGATGCGGACGCCGCCGGCTTGTTCGCGGCTGGAGAAAGCGAACGGCTCGCCGCCGCGTATCGTCATCGGGCGCACGCGGTCGGCTTCAAACAAAAATCGCAACCGAGCGCCGCAAGGAAGAAGAAATAATGTTCGCACGGGTTCGCCTGGGTCTGCGGGGCGTCGCGCGCCATCGAGCGCTACGGCTCGGCCTGGTGCTGCTTCTCGTCGTGCTCGCTCCGGCGCTCGCGCAGGAAGCCGGTCCGCGAGGCGAGAAGCAGCGGTCGCCCGCCGACGCCGATCTGCTGTCGCGTCCGGCGAAAGAATTGTTTTCGCGCCAAACCAAACCCCTCCCGCTTGCTGCGCACTCCATCGGTTTTTATTCGCAGGGCTGCCTCGCCGGCGCCGTGGCGCTGCCGATCAACGGCGCGACCTGGCAGGTGATGCGCTCGTCGCGCAACCGCAATTGGGGACATCCGAAGCTCATCGCCTTTCTCGAGCGCCTCGCCGGCAAGGCGAAGAAGATCGGGTGGAACGGCCTCCTCGTCGGCGACTTGTCGCAGCCGCGCGGCGGTCCGATGCCGAGCGGCCACAACAGCCATCAGGTCGGGCTCGATGCCGACATCTGGTTCACGCCGATGCCCAGTCGAAAGCTATCCCGCGAAGAGCGGGAGGGCGTGTCGGCCGTCGACATGGTGCGGGAAGACCGGCTCGACGTCGATCCCGAGGTGTGGACGCACGAGCGCACCGAGCTGATCCACACCGCGGCGCAGGAACCCGAGGTCGAGCGCATCTTCGTCAATGCCGCGATCAAGAAGGCGCTGTGCCGCGAGGCCGGCAGCGACCGCGACTGGCTCGCCAAGGTGCGGCCGTGGTCCGGTCATGACCACCACTTCCACGTCCGCATCTTCTGTCCGGCCGACAGCCCGCAGTGCAAGCCGCAGCCGCCGCCGGAGCCGGGCGACGGCTGCGGGCATGAACTGGACTACTGGTTCTCGGATGCCGTCGTGCATCCGGCGCCGCCAACGGAGCCGCCGAAGCCGCCGCTCACGCTCGCGGAGCTCCCCGCCGCGTGCCGGGCCGTGCTGACGGCGCCGTAGGCGTGCGAGCGTTCAAGCGCGCGGGTGGCTGAATAGCGCGCTTTGCGCGAGGGCGGTGAGGATCATCAGCGCGACGGCGAAGACCGCGACCGCCGCGGCATAGCGCTTCGCGTTCTCTGCCGGCGACTTCATCACCACCGGCAGACCCTTCGTCAGCAAATAGACGCCATAGAGAGCGGTGAAGCCCAGAAAGCGCAGCCCCGGCAGCAGCAAAAAAATTCCTGCGAGCCACACCGGGGTGAACGAATAGGCCGCGAGGTTGAGCGCGTTGGCAAAGCTCCGCTGGCCGCCGAACCGTGGCGCCAGCACGTCGATCAGCAGCGCGACGAGAAGGACTTGGACGAAGGTTGCCGCGTAGCCGAGGACCGCGCTGAACAGTCCATCGAATATCGGCTCGCGCACGACATCGCCTCCCGGCACGATGACGCCGATGAGGCTCGCGCCGATGAAGCCCGCCAAAGCCGGGATGAGAGCGAGCACGGCAACATAGCCGCTCAGCAGAAAGATGGCATCGCCCGGTTCCTTCTCGACCCGCGTCCAGCCGGCGGAAGGATCGACCAGCAAGGTCGCCGTGCGCGCGATTGCGTTCATCACGCCGGCCGCCCGGCGTCGGCGCGGATCAACGCCGCGCCCTTTTCGGCAATCATCATGGTCGGCGCGTTGGTATTGCCGGACGTGATCGTCGGCATGACCGAGGCATCGATGACGCGCAGCCGCTCCACTCCGGCGACGCGCAGGCGCTCATCGACGACCATCGAAGGATCGCTCGCAAGGCCCATCTTCGCGGTGCCGACCGGGTGAAAGATGGTGGTGCCGATATCGCCTGCGGCCTTCAGCAGCGACGGCTCGTCGTCGGCAGCGGCAGCGCCGGGCAAATATTCGGCGGGATGGAAGGCCGCGAGCGCGGGCTGCGCGACGATGCGGCGCGTCAGGCGGATGGCGCCGGCGGCCACGCGGCGGTCGGCGTCGGTCGACAGATAGTTCGGCTTGATGGCCGGCTTCTCGGCCGGATCGCGCGAGCGCAACCGGACGGTGCCGCGGCTCGTCGGCCGCAAATTGGCGACGCTCGCGGTGAACGCGGGAAACGCGTGCAGAGGCTGGCCCCAGCGCTCAAGTGAAAGCGGCTGAACGTGGTACTGCAGATTGGCGCGATCCTGGTCGGGATCGGAACGGGTGAACAGCCCGAGCTGCGACGGCGCCATGGTCAGCGGGCCGCGCCGGAACAGCGCATATTCGGCGATCATGCTCGCGCGGCCGAGCGGCGAGTGATAGCGCTCGTTGAGCGTGGTGATGCCGTCGACCTTGTAGATCAGGCGGAGCTGCAGGTGATCCTGCAGGTTGGCGCCGACGCCGGGCCGGTCGGCGATGACCGGAATGCCGTGCTCGCGCAGATGCTGCGCCGGGCCGATGCCCGACAGGAGCATGATCTGCGCCGATCCGATCGAGCCGGCAGCGAGGATCACCTCGCCGCGGCAGCGCGCGGTTCGCAGCTCGCCGCCGCGCCGCCAGCGCACGCCGGCGGCCCGGCGGCCATCGAACACGACGGCTTCGACCAGGCAACCGGTCTCAAGCCGCAGATTGGGGCGATGGAGCGCTGGCTTGAGGAAGGCGCGCGCCGCCGACCAGCGCCGGCCGCGCTTCTGGTTCACGTGAAAGGCGCAGCAGCCCTCGTTGTCGCCGGTGTTGAAGTCCGCCACCGATTTGATGCCGGCCTGCTCGGCTGCCTTGCGGAACGCGTCCAAGAGGTCCCAGCGCACGCGCGGCGCCTCGATCCGCAACTCGCCGCCCACGGAATGAGCGTCGCTTTCGCCCATGAAATGATTTTCGTGCCGCTTGAAATACGGCAGCACGTCGTCCCACCCCCAGCCGGCAAGGCCGAGCTGGCGCCAATGATCGTAGTCGGCGGCCTGCCCGCGCATATAGATCATGGCGTTGATCGACGACGAGCCGCCGATCACCTTGCCGCGCGGATAGTCGAGGCGGCGGCCGTTGAGGCCTTCCTCCGCCTCGGTCTTGAAGCACCAGTCCGACCGCGGATTGCCGATCGCGAACAGGTAACCGACCGGAATGTGAAACCATATCCAATTGTCGCGGCCGCCCGCTTCGAGCACGAGCACACGCCGCCCGGCATCGGCGGACAGCCGATTGGCGAGGAGGCAGCCGGCGGAACCTGCGCCGACGATAATGTAGTCGTACTCGCCCTCGCCGGCCCCTTCGTCGGCCATGGAAACCCTCATATCCACCAGGACCATAGCACGCCGCCCGATCAGCGGGCGACCGGCGGACGCCATGAGCGGCGGCGTGGCTTTGCCGTCCGCTTCTCCGGTTGCTATGCTTGATGGACGAACGGCGCGCTGGGCGCGCGCCGGACGAGCCTGGAACGGCGGTTCTCAAGGCGCTCGTGCACCTGAATGTTCGCATTGTCGCGCGCGGTTTGCGCACGGCCGAACTATGGAGAATCGCCGTGTTCCAGCGAAGATTTGTTGTGGCGGCTCTTGCCGCGGCTCTGGTGATTGCGGCCGCGGCGCCGGCCGCGGCGGCACAGGATAAAGTCATCACCGTATTCGCCGCCGCCTCGATGAAGAACGCGCTCGACGACCTCGATGCCGCCTTCACCAAGAAGACTGGAATCAAAGTGCTCGCGAGCTATGCGGCAAGCTCGGCCCTGGTGAAGCAGATCGAGCAGGGCGCGCCGGCCGACGTCTATGTTTCCGCCGATCTCCAATGGATGGACTACGGCGTGGAGAAGAAACTCGTGAAGGACGACACGCGCGTCAACCTGCTCGGCAACCGGCTCGTGCTGATCGCCCCCGAGGATACAAAGATCGGCAACGTGACGATTGCCCCTGGATTCGATCTGGCCGGTCTCGCCGGCAAGGGGCGGATCGCGGTCGGTGATGTGCGCGCAGTTCCCGCCGGCCTCTATGCCAAGGCGGCGCTGGAGAAGCTCGGTGCATGGGCAGCCGCAGAGCCGAAGCTGGCGATGACCGAGAACGTGCGCGCCGCGCTCCTCCTGGTCGCCCGCGGCGAGGCCCCGCTCGGCATCGTCTACGAGACCGACGCCAAGATCGAACCCGCCGTGAAGGTCGTCGGCGTCTTTCCCGACGACTCGCATCCGCCGATCATCTATCCCGTTGCGCTGACGGTTAATGCCAAGCCGGAAGCGGCGCAATACTTGGCGTTCCTGCGCACACAGGCCGCCCGATCGATATTCGAGGGC
Organism: uncultured Alphaproteobacteria bacterium; assembly: GCA_963833665.1. Classification (GTDB taxonomy): domain Bacteria; phylum Pseudomonadota; class Alphaproteobacteria; order Rhizobiales; family Xanthobacteraceae; genus BOG-931. The sequence goes on from CAWHZA010000081.1 coordinate 88,039, forward strand.
TACGGTTTCAGTTTTCTGATAAAGCCAACGTCGTGACAAAGCTCTGCGCGTTCCGCGCATGACGAGTCGGAAGGGCTGTGTTCCACCTTTCTCCCGACGAATGGACCGCGGTGCTGCTGTCGCTGCGTATCTCGATCGTCGCGACCGTCTTTGCGCTGCCGTTCGGCATCGCCGTTGCGTGGGTGCTGGCGCGGACACAGTTCTACGGCAAGGCCCTGCTCGACGGCATCGCGCACCTTCCGCTGGTGCTGCCGCCAGTGGTCACCGGCTACCTGCTGCTCATCTCCTTCGGACGCAAAGGACTGATTGGCGCGTTCCTGGAGGAGTATTTCGGCCTCGTTTTCTCGTTCCGCTGGACCGGCGCCGCGCTCGCCTGCGGCGTCATGGGCTTTCCCCTCATGGTCCGCCCGATCCGCCTCGCGCTCGAGGCGATCGACCGCCGGCTCGAGGACGCCGGCGCAACGCTCGGCGCCAGCCGTCCGCTGGTGTTCCTTGACCATCACCCTGCCGCTCGCCTTGCCGGGCGTGATCGCCGGCCTGATGCTGTGCTTTGCCCGGGCGCTCGGGGAGTTCGGCGCCACCATCACCTTCGTCTCCAATATCCCCGGCGAAACGCAGACGATCTCCGCGGCGATCTACACCTTGCTGCAGGTTCCCGGCGGCGACGCCAAGGCAGCGGGATTGGTGCTGGTCGCGATCGTGCTGGCGCTCACTGCGGTCATTGCTTCGGAATTTTTCGCCCGCCGCGCCGGCATGCGCTTTCAAGGGGAATGAGCGTGCTGGCCGTCGACGTGGAAAGGGAACTCGGCACGTTCAAGCTCACCGCGCGCTTCGAGGCGGCGGGCGGCGTCACCGGGATGTTCGGACCGTCGGGTTCGGGCAAGACCACAATCGCAAACATGATCGCCGGCCTTTTGACGCCCGATCGCGGCTCGATCGCGCTCGACGACCGGGTGCTGTTCGACGCCGCCGACCGCATCAACGTCCCTCCGCACCGACGCGGGATCGGCTACGTGTTCCAGGAAGGCCGGCTGTTTCCTCATCTCAGCGTCCGCCAGAACCTCGACTATGGACGGCGGATGAGCGGGCGCGCGGCCAACCCGAAGGAATTCGAGCGCATCGTGACGCTCCTGGAAATCGGCCACCTGGTCGACCGGCGGCCGCGCCTGTTGTCGGGCGGCGAGCGTCAGCGGGTCGCGATCGGCCGCGCCTTGCTGATGCACCCGCACCTCCTCCTGCTCGACGAGCCGCTCGCTTCGCTGGGCAGCAGCCACAAACGTGAGATCCTTCCTTATCTGACGCGGCTGCGCGACGACGCCCACGTACCGATGATCTATGTCAGTCACAACGCGGCAGAGCTGCGCCGGATCGCTACGAGCGTCGTGCGGCTCGACGCCGGCCAGGTCGTGGCTGCGGGCGGCCTCGATCTGCTCAATGACGCCGAAGCCGACGCCCTCGGCTGATAACGCGCGTTCAACCGGCCTTCGTCTGTGCAACCGCGGCGCCACGGGCTATCATGCGGCCTCGCCGTGGTGGCGCGAGGCGCCGTACGCATCGAAGGGACGCGATGACGAATTGGCTCGGTCTGCGGGACAGTACCCGATACATTGCGCGGCTGGCGGCGGTGCTGCTCATTCTCGGCGGCGGCCCGGCGATCGTTTCCGCCACGGCGGCCGAAGAGAATACCGTCCGCCTGACCGTCGATTATGGCGACGGGGTCGCCAAGACGATCAGCGACCTGGCGTGGTCGAAGGGCAACACCGTGCTTGACGCCATGAAAGCGGCAACGTCGCGTTCGCACGGGATCTCGTTCAGCTATACCGGCTCCGGCGCGTCGGCCGCCCTCACCAAGATCGAGGACGTGCAGAACCAGGGCGGCGGCGCCGGCAAGAAGAACTGGCAGTATTGGGTCAACGGCGCCTACGGCGATCGAAGCTTTGCCGCTTTCGAACTGCAAGCGCAGGACCAGGTCCTCTGGCGGTTTGCCACAGAACAGGAGAAATGAGGCCGATGCTCTCCACTTTGCCGAATACCTTCCGCGCCTGGCGCGCGTTGCGGACAGACTTGGCCGTCGTCGCCGGAACTCGTCGGGCTCGACATCGCCGCGCGGCTCCTTCCGCATGCGCCCGATTTCACGCCGGTCGCGGCAAGCACGCTGTTCGCGGCGAGCGTGCTGCGCGTGCGCGCCCTGTCCGTTGTCGTGCCGCTCGCCGGCATGATCCTCGCCGATGCCTGGCTCGGCTTCTACGATCTGCGCATCATGGCAGCCGTCTATGGGACCCTCGCCCTGCCGGCCTGCGCCGCCTGGCTGTCGAGCCGCTGGCGCCGGCCGGTCATGATCGCCCCGGTCCTGGTGTCGTCCTCGCTGAGCTTCTTCCTGGTGACGAACTTCGCCGTATGGGCCTTCAGCCCGATGTACGCGGCCAATGCCGGCGGGCTCCTCAAGTGCTACATCGCCGCGCTGCCGTTCCTGCAGAACATGCTGTCCGGGAATCTGTTCTGGGGCATCGTCCTGTTCGGCGGCTACTGGCTGGCGCGGAACGTGCGCGCAGCGAAACGCGATGACCGTCACACCATTGCCGCACGTGCCTGATCCCCGCTGCTCGCGCGCCTGAATGGATCGCGCGCCCTCTCCGCGCTCCGCGGCACTGGGTCTGTTGTGCGGCACCGGCGCCGCCTTTTTCTGGGCGCTCGGTTTCGTCGCCGCGCGCCAGGGGATTGAGGCCGGCCTCTCGCCGTTCGTCATCGCGCTCGACCGCTTCGTTTGGCCAGGCCTGGCGCTACTGCCGGTCGTCGCCGCCGACGGCTTCCGTGATCTCGGCGGGCTGGGGTGGCGGCGCGCGAGCGCGCTCGCGCTGTTCGGCGGACTACCGCTCGCGCTCCTGGCCTATATCGGCTACGTGTTTGTTCCGCTCGGCCACGGCGGGATCATCCAGCCATCCTGCGCGGCACTGGGCGGCCTCATCCTCGCCCGCCTGGTGCTGAAGGAACCGCTGCCGCCGCGGCGGATCGCCGGCGCGCTCTTGATCGTTGTCGGCCTTGCCGTGATCGGCAGCGAGGCGCTGCGCACCATGGGCGCGCAGGGCGTCCTCGGCGATCTACTGTTCGTACTGGCGGGATGCTTCTTTGCCACGTTCGGAATCCTGGTGCGGCGGTGGCAGATCGCGCCGCTGCGCGCGGCGGCGATCACGAGCGTGCTGTCGCTCGCCGGACTGCCGATCCTGCTGTTCAGCTGGGACAATTTGCTGGCCTCGAGCTTTCTCGAAAACCTGATGCAGGCCGTCGTGCAGGGCGCGCTTACTGGCGCCGGCGCGACCTACCTGTTCGCCCGCACAGTCGTGCTCCTCGGTGCCGGACGCGCGGTGCTGTTTCCCTCGCTCGTTCCGCCGTTCACGCTGTTGGTCGGGTTTCTTGCGCTCGGCGAGGTGCCGAGCGTTTCACAGCTCATCGGGCTCGTCGTGGTCGTCGTCGGCTTCCAGCTGACGCAGAAGGGGTGATGGCACTCGCATTTCGCTCGTCCCCGCGAAAGCGGGGACCCAGGCTTTGTCGAGCTGTTTGGATTCCCGCTCGCGCGGGAATGAGCGGAAGCACTACGCCGCCTTGCGGCTCGCCAAGAAATCGCCGATCCGGTCGAGCGCGCGCAGGATGTTTTCCGTCGAATTGGCGTAGGACACGCGCACATAACCTTCGCCGAGCACGCCGAAATCCGGTCCGCCGATGAGGGCGACGCCGGCGTCTTCGAGCAGCGCGCTGGCAAGCGGCTTTGCCTTCCAGCCGGTGCGCTTGATGTTGGGAAACGCGTAGAACGCACCCTTGGGCGTGGCGCAGGACATGCCCGCCAGCCCGTTGAGGCCTTTGACCACGACCTTCCGCCGCTTGTCGAACTCGGCGACCATGGCCGCCACCGCATCCTGCGGACCGGTGAGCGCGGCAAGCCCGGCATATTGGGTCGGAGCATTGACACAGGAATGCAGATTGACCGCGAGCTTGCGCGCGTAGTCGTAGAGCTTGCCCGGCCATACCGCATAGCCGAGCCGCCAGCCGGTCATGGCGTAGGTCTTCGACCACCCGTTGAGCAGGATAAGCCGATCGCGGATCGACGGATATTGCAGCAGGCAGACGTGGGTCTCGCCGTCGTAGAGCATGTGGTCGTAGATCTCGTCCGACATGATGGCGACGTCGGGATGGCGTTCGAGCCCAGCGACGAGTTTGTCGACCTCGGACTTCGGCGTCACGCCGCCGGTCGGGTTGGCCGGCGAATTGACAATCAGCAGCCGCGTCTGCGGCGTGATCAGGCTCAGCGTTTCCTCGGCGGAGAAGGCGAAATTGTTCTCCTCGCGGATCGGCACCGGCACCGGCCGCGCGCCGGTGAACTCGATCATCGAGCGGTAGATGGGAAAGCCCGGGTCGGGATAGAGAATGTCCGCGCCCGGCTCCCCGAACATCAGGATCGACATGAACATCGTCGGCTTGCCGCCAGGGAAGATCATCACCGCGTCGGGCTGGACGCCGACCTTGAAGCGCTTGTGGAGATCGGCGGCGACCGCCTCGCGCAGCGGCAGGATGCCGACCGCCGGCGTGTACCCGTGATGGCCGTCACGCAGCGCCTTGGCCGCCGCCTCGACAATGAAATCCGGCGTGCGGAAGTCGGGCTGGCCGATGCCGAGATTGATGATGTCGCGGCCCTGCGCGGCAAGCTGCATCGCACGTGCGAGCACGGCGAACGCGTTTTCCTCGCCGATGCGATCGAAAGCCGCGACGGTTTGCAGCATGCTTCTGCCCCTCACCCTGCCCCGCCGCGCGGCACTTCAGCCCAATTGTTCGGCAAAGGCAATCGACATATGTTCGCCCGGTGGGTGAGGATGTCCGGGAGACAGTAATGGCCAAGGGTAACGGTTCGCAGGGCGCGCAGCAGCGGCGCTTGCGCTCGCAATTGTGGTTCGACAATCCCGACAATCCGGGCATGACGGCGCTCTATCTCGAGCGCTATCTCAATTACGGCCTCACCCGCGCCGAGCTCACGTCAGGCAAGCCGATCATCGGCATTGCGCAGACCGGCTCCGACTTGAGCCCGTGCAACCGCCATCATCTCGAGCTCGCCAAGCGCGTCCGCGCGGGCATTCACGACGCCGGCGGCCTTGCCTTCGAATTTCCGGTCCATCCCATCCAGGAGACCGGCAAGCGGCCGACCGCGTCGCTCGACCGCAACCTCGCCTATCTCGGCCTGGTCGAGGTGCTCTACGGCTATCCGCTCGACGGCGTGGTGCTGACCACGGGCTGCGACAAGACCGTCCCCGCCTGCCTCATGGCCGCGGCAACGGTCAACACGCCGGCGATCGTGCTCTCCGGCGGGCCGATGCTCGACAGCTACCGCGACGGCGAGCGTGCCGGTTCGGGCGTGGTCGTCTGGCAGGCGCGCCAGGACCTCGCCGCCGACAAGATCGACTACAAGCAGTTCATCGACATCGTCGCCGCCTCCGCGCCCTCGATCGGTCACTGCAACACGATGGGCACCGCCTCGACCATGAACGCCATGGCCGAGGCGCTCGGCATGTCGCTCCCCGGCTGCGGCGCGATCCCGGCGCCCTATCGCGAGCGCGGGCAGATCGCCTACGAAACCGGCCGGCGCGCGGTCGAGATCGTGCGCGAAGACCTCAAGCCCTCCGACATTCTCACCCGGGCCGCATTCGAGAACGCGATCGTCGCCTGCTCGGCCATCGGCGGCTCGACCAACGCGCCCATTCACCTCGTCGCCATCGCGCGCCATGTCGGCGTCAAGCTCACGGTCGAGGACTGGGAGACGGTCGGCTACGATGTGCCGCTCCTCCTCAACATGCAGCCGGCGGGCGAATATCTCGGCGAAGAATATTATCGCGCCGGCGGGCTGCCGGCGGTGATGAGCGAACTGCTCGCGGCCGGCCGGCTCAACGGCAACGCGCTCACCATCAACGGCAAGACCGTTGCCGAGAACGTCGCCAAGGCCAAGGTCACCAACGCAGAGGTCATCCGCCCGTACAACAAGCCGCTGCGGGCGAAGGCGGGTTTCAAGGTGCTCCGCGGCAATCTGTTCGATTCCGCGATCATGAAGACGAGCGGCATCTCCGAGGAGTTTCAGCAGCGCTATCTCAACGACCCGAAGGATCCGAATGCCTTCGAAGGCCGCGCCGTGGTGTTCGACGGGCCCGAGGACTATCACCATCGCATCGATGATCCGAAGCTCGCGATCGACGAACGCACGATCCTGTTCATGCGCGGCGCCGGGCCAATCGGCCACCCGGGCGCAGCCGAGGTGGTGAACATGCAGCCGCCGGCCGCGCTGATCAAACGCGGCATCACTTCGCTGCCATGCATCGGCGACGGCCGCCAATCGGGAACGTCGGCCTCGCCTTCGATCCTCAACGCCTCGCCCGAGGCGGCGGCCGGCGGCGGACTCGCGCTGCTCAAGACCGGCGACCGCGTCCGTATCGATCTCAACAAGGGCACCGCCGACATTCTGATACCGCCGGCGGAGCTGGAGTCGCGGCGCGCGACGTTGAAGAAGAACGGCGGCTATCCTTATCCGCCGAGCCAGACGCCGTGGCAGGAGATCCAGCGTGCCATGGTCGATCAGCTCGGCGAAGGCATGGTGCTTGAGCCGGCGGTGAAATACCAGCACGTGGCGCAGAAGTACGTGCCGCGCGACAATCACTGACCAGCGGGCCTCCGATGGACAATCTTCGGCCTTCCGTCGCCGACAAGCGCCAGACGTTTCGCAAGCTCCATGAGGCCGGCTGCTTCGTCATCCCCAACCCGTGGAATGTCGGCAGCGCGCGCTATCTCCAGGGCCTCGGCTTCAAGGCTTTGGCGACGACGAGTTCCGGCCACGCCCACGCGCAAGGCCACCCCGACGGCGCACAGAACCGTAACGATGTGCTGGCGCATTTCCGCGAGCTTGTGGAGGCGACCGACATTCCCGTGAACGGCGATTTCGAGAACGGCTTTGCCGATGATCCGAGCGGCGTCGCCGAGAACGTCACCCGCTGCATCGCAACCGGGGTGGCCGGCCTGTCGATCGAGGATTCGCCGAAGAGCACGACGCCGCTTTACGACCTCGACCTCGCGGTCGCCCGCGTGAAGGCCGCGCGTGCCGCCATCGACAGCGCCGGCGGCGACGTGGTGTTCACCGCGCGCGCGGAAAACTTCATTCGCGGGGTGCCCGACCTCGACGACGCTATCCGCCGGCTCAAGGCCTACAAGGCGGCCGGCGCCGATTGCCTGTACGCGCCGGGCATCGCCACGCGCGAGCAGATCGAGGCGGTGGTCAAGGCGGTGGCGCCGACGCCGGTGAATTTCCTCAACGGCGGCGCGCTCGGCTTCACGGTGAACGATATCGCCGCGATGGGCGTGCGCCGGATCAGTGTCGGCGGCTCGCTGGCGCGCGTGGCGATGGACGCCTTCGTCCGCACCGCGACCGCGATCGCGAAGGAAGGCCGGTTCGACGGCTTCGCCGGGCTGATTTCCAATGCGGAGCTGAACAGGTTCTTCCGCGAAGACCGCAAGAAGCTTTCGTCTTGACCGCCTTCGAAGCCCATCCGCGAACCGGCCAGCCGGTCGGTCTGCCGGTCGCGAAGACGACACCGGCGCCGCGTCCCGGCCCGGTGACGCTCAAGGGCCGCTACGGACGATTGGAGAAGCTCGCGCTTGCGCACGCTACGGACCTGTGGTCGGCGTTCGCCGGGCACGATCACGTGTGGACCTATATTGCGCGCGACGGGCCGTTCGCCGACGCGGCTGCGTTCTCCTCTTTTCTGGGCGAGCGCGCAGCGTCGCAAGACCCTTATGCCTATGCGATCATCGACACCGCCGATCGCGCCGTGGGCTACGTGACATTGCTGCGGATCGTGCCGGACATGCGGGTCATCGAGGTGGGCCATGTGCTCTACTCGCCGGCGCTGCAGCGCACGCCGCTCGGCACAGAAACCCAATACCTGTTGGCGCGTTACGTCTTCGAGACTCTAGGCTACCGGCGCTACGAGTGGAAATGCGACGCTCTCAACGCAGCTTCACGGCGCGCCGCCCTGCGCTACGGGTTCGTCTATGAAGGGACGTTCCGCCAGTACATGATCGCCAAGGGCCGCAACCGCGACAACGCCTGGTACTCTATGCTCGACGGCGAATGGCCGGAGCGCAAGCGCAACTTCGAGCGCTGGCTCGCGCCGGAGAATTTCGATAGTGAAGGCCTGCAGCGCACAAGTCTCGCGGCGTTGAACGGGCAAAAGGCGTAAGGCGCGCATGAGCGGCAGGCTGCAGGGAAAGGTCGCGCTCGTCACCGCCGCCGGGCAGGGCATCGGCCGCGCCATCGCGGAGAAATTCGCCGGCGAAGGCGCCAAGGTGATCGCGACCGATCTCGACCCGAACAAGCTTGAGGGATTGCGCGCCAAGCTGCGCAAGCTCGACGCGCGCTCGCAGGACGACATCGACGCGCTCGGCCGAGACGTCGGCCGCGAATTCGGGCCGCTCGATATTCTTGTCAACTGCGCCGGCTATGTGCATCACGGCACGGTGCTCGATTGCAGCGACAAGGACTGGGAATTTTCGTTCGATCTCAACGTGAAATCGATGCACCGTACAATCAAGACTTTCTTGCCGGCCATGCTGGAAAAGAAGGCCGGGTCGATCGTCAACATCGCCTCCACGGCCTCGTCGATTCGCGGCATTCCCAACCGCTACGTCTACGGCACCACGAAGGCCGCAGTCATCGGCCTCACCAAGGCTGTCGCCGCCGATTTCATCAAACAGGGCATCCGCTGCAATGCCATCTGCCCCGGAACGATCGAATCGCCCTCGCTTGAGGAGCGCATCACCGAGCAGTCGCGCCAGACCGGGCGCTCGCCCGATCTCGTGCGCCAGGACTTCGTCGCGCGCCAGCCGATGGGCCGGCTGGGGCGGCCCGAGGAGGTCGCGTGGCTCGCACTCTTCCTCAGCAGTGACGAGGCGAGCTACATTACCGGGCAGGCCTATCTTGTCGATGGCGGCATGGCGATGTAACAAAGGTCGCCGGGCTCCGGCATCAACCCTAGATCCCGAGCATAAAGCGCCTCCGTCGCCTGCCGCCGGCGCTGATGTGCTGTGATGCGATACAGTTCAACCCTCATCCCCGGCACGCTCGCCCGCCGCTACAAGCAATTCCTCGCCGACGTGGTGCTCGAAAGCGGCGAGATGACCACGGTCCATGTCGCCAATCCGGGCGCCATGACCGGCCTCGACCGGCCGTTCTCGCGGGTGTGGCTGTCCGGTTCTGACAATCCGTTGCGGAAGCTCCCGCTAACGTGGGAACTCGTCGAGACTGACCTCGGCAGCGGCATCGAGTTCGTCGGGGTCAACACCCAGCAGCCCAATACGCTTGTCGCCGAGGCCCTCAAAGAGGGGCTCATTCCGGAGCTGCGCCATTACACGTCGGTGCGCCCGGAAGTGAAATACGGCGCCAGATCGCGCGTCGATTTTCTGCTCGAAAGCCCATCGCGGCGGCCCTGCTGCCTCGAGGTCAAGAACGTGCACCTCATGCGCAAGCCGCGTGTGGCCGAATTTCCCGATTGCGTGACCGACCGCGGCGCCAAGCACATGGAGGAACTCGCCGCGGCGATCGGAAGCGGCGCGCGCGCCGTCGTGCTGTTCGTCATCCAGATCGCGTCCGCGGATCGCTTCGCCGTCGCCCGCGACATCGACCCGGCCTTTGCCGCGGCCTTCCACGTGGCGCGCGGGCAAGGGGTGCAGATGCTGGCGTGGCGCTGCAATGTGAACCTCAACGGCATCGAGATCGCCGCGCCCGTTCCGATCATCGACGAGTAAATTGCGCCTCCAGGCGGGCGCTCCTGCAGCGGTCGCAGATTGCTTGCGTTGGACGCGCGCATGCTTACATTGCGGGTCGAGCGGCGGCTCGCGGCCGCTTTCGTTGCGGCTGAACCTCCAGAGCGTCATGACCTATGTCGACGCGGCCCTCGCGCCGCTGCGCAAGACCGGACAGATCAAGATTCACGGCCCCGCCGCGTTCGACGGCATGCGCAAGGCGGGAGCGCTGGCGGCCGAATGTCTCGACATGCTCGCCGGCGAGATCAGGCCCGGCATCACCACCGAGCGGGTCGATCGGCTGGTCTACGAGTTCGGCCACGACCACGGCGCCCTGCCGGCAACGCTCATGTACCGCGGCTACCGCAAGGCGACTTGCACGTCGATCAATCACGTGGTCTGCCACGGCATCCCGGTCGAGAAGCCCCTGCGCGAGGGCGACATTGTCAATGTCGACGTGACGCTGATCCTCGACGGCTGGCACGGCGATTCGAGCCGCATGTACTCGATCGGCGAGATTCCGCGCCGCGCCGAGCGCCTGCTGGAAGTGACCTACGAAGCGATGATGCGCGGCATCGCCGTGATCAGGCCCGGCGCCACCACCGGCGATATCGGGCATGCCATCCAGACCTACGTCGAGGCCCAGCATATGAGCGTGGTGCGCGATTTCTGCGGCCACGGCCTCGGCCAGCTGTTCCACGACGAGCCGAACATCGTGCACGTCGGCCGGCCGGGCGAAGGCATCGTGCTCAAGCCCGGCATGTTCTTCACGGTCGAGCCGATGATCAATCTCGGCCGCCCGCACGTCAAAGTGCTCTCCGACGGCTGGACCGCGGTGACCCGCGATCGCTCGCTGTCGGCGCAATTCGAGCATTCGGTCGGGGTTACCGACACCGGCGTCGAGGTCTTCACCCTCTCGCCCAAGGGATACACCCGGCCGCCCTACCCCACGTGAGCCCGGCGCGCGCCGGCGCCTCGCGCGAGACGATTGCAAAATGCGCTGATCCGGTCATCCTTGGCAGCGTTGCCGCGCCGACGCGGCGGCACGATCGCGACATCGCGTTCGATCCCATGGATACAAAAACCCATGGACGCAAAGAAGCGCGAGAGTGAACGGGACCCCGCCGCAGCGCTGCCGCACTATCACGGCCACCGCGAGCGCCTGCGCGAGCGCTTCCGCGCCGTCGGTCCCGATGCGCTCTCGGACTACGAGCTGCTGGAAGCGGTGCTGTTCCGCGCCCTGCCGCGGCGCGACGTCAAGCCGCTCGCCAAGACGCTGATCGCGACCTTCGGTTCGTTCGCGGAAGTGATCGCGCGCACCGGCGGCGCGGCTCGCCGAGGTCAAGGGTATGGGCGAGGCCTCGATCACCGAGCTCAAGATCGTCGAGGCCGCAGCGAGCCGGCTGCTGCGCGGCGAGGTGAAGAAGCGGCCGGTCCTCTCGTCGTGGTCGGCGGTGCTCGACTATTGCCGCGGCGCGCAGGCCTTCGCCGACCGCGAGCAGTTCCGCGTGCTGTTCCTCGACAAGCGCAACCAGCTCATCGCCGACGAGCTGCAGCAGGTCGGCACCGTCGACCATGCGCCGGTCTATCCGCGCGAGGTGGTCAAACGCGCGCTCGAACTGTCGGCGACTGCAATCATCCTTGTGCACAAGATGCCCATTGTTAACTTTACTCGTCCTACGCGCCACGCGCCTGGTAGAGAATGATCTGGGTGCAGCGAAAAAGCGCGATGGTCTTGCCGCTCGCCTCGCTTTTCACTTCGGCATCCCAGACCTGCGTGGTGCGTCCGCCGTGCACCAGGCGCGCCTCGCAAGTCAGGCGCCCCTCGAGCGCCGTGCCGATGAAATTCGCCTTGAGTTCGGCGGTGGTGAAGTTCGAGGCGCCTTCAGGCAGCGACATGAAGCAGCCGTAGCCGCACGCGGTGTCGGCAAGCGCGACGACCGAACCGGCGTGCAAATAGCCGTTCGGCGCCAGATGCTGCTGGGCGATCTCGAAGCGGCCGAACGCATAGCCGTTGCGCAGTTCGACCCAGTCGAAGCCCAGCACGCCGGGAAGATAGCCGATCTGCCGGGTGTTGAAGGCGGCGGCTGCAGCGGCCTCGCTCATGCTTCACGCTCGGAGCGCGGATGCCGGCGGGCGCCGCTCACGCGCGTCCACATCCGCCCATGCGGCATGGTGCGGTCGCGACCTTCCGAATATTCGTCCGACGATAGCGCGCGGGCGATTAGAACCTGTACACGAGTTCGGTCCGAACAGTCTGCACGACGGGATTGACCGTAATGACGTCCAGAACGGCTCCGCTCGCAGCCACCTCCGAAATGTTGGCGCTCTTGTAGGTCGCATAGCGATACTCGACACGCGCGAACCAGCCGTTGCCCAGGAACGGCAGCGCGGTCTCCAGGCCGCTGCCGAGGAACCAGCCGTTGTAAGTATGCGACCCCAGCGTCGCTACCCCGCTCATATTCGCGCCGGAAAAATTCGCCTGCGAAAAGGCGACGTTATAGTAGCTCAGGATCGTCGGCGTGATGAGCCAGCCGCCGCGGAGACCGGCCGCCCATGACGATCGTTCCGACATCGAGCCGGCGAGAGAGCCGGCGGGATTCGGATCCTGGAAGGTTCCCCTTATATTCGCGAAATCGAAATCCGCGAATGCGCCCGCCACGAGTTCGGTCGGTGAGCTGATAGTCATATCCGCCGTTGACTGTTCCGAACCAGCCGCGTCCACCATTGGTGGTGCTGGCAAGGGGAACGCCGCCCGGCGACGACAGAGCGGTCGAATATGCCGCCCACGTGCCATAGCCGCCACCGCCGGCGACGTACAATCCGGTCCAATGCGAGGGTCCGTGAGGCGCCCTGAGGAAGTCGCCGAACGAGAACCCCGCGCCCGGAGCGGTCGTGACCCCGGAGTTGAATTTGTAGATCAGCCCGGCGGTGACCGCCTGGACTGCGGGACGAATCGACTGAAGGTCGACGACGGCACCCGCCGCGTTCACCTCCGCCAGAGTAGCGCTACCATATTGCGAATAGCGGAAGTCCGACCGGAAGAACCAGCCATTGCCCAGCAGCGGGAACGTCGTGTCGACGCCGATGCTGGCGAACCAGCCGCTATAATTGTGCGCCGCCAGCGTCGTTCCGTTGCTCAGGCTGAAGCCGGTAAAGTGCGCTTGGGTATAGCCGCCGCTGACGTAGGCGAGGAACTCCGGGTAGACCAGCCAGCCGAGCCGGCCCCCGGCCGCCCACGAGTACTTTTCCTTCATCGTGCCGGTGCCGCCGGTGGCCGGGTCCAAATACCCGCCGGTCACGCTGCCAAAGTCGAAGTCCCCGAGCACGCCGGCGACAATGTGGTCGCTGATTTGATAATCGTAGCCAACGTAGCCTGTTGCCAACCAGCCCTTGCCGCCCTGCGTCGAGGTCGCAAACAGAGGCGCGCCCGCGGGGTTCTGCACCGACGTATCAGCGTTGAATACCGCAAAACCGCTGCCGGCTCCGAGGTAGAAACCGGTCCAGTTGAGGGGCGCGATCATTGGCGGCGGCGCCTTGTAGACAGGCGCCACCGGCAAGTCGGCCGCCATTGCGGGCCCTGCGGCGACAAGCAGCGCTAGCGCCGAACCCGCAAGCCAATATGTCTTCGCGACCATTCTCGCCCCCTCGCGTTTTCAAGCGCGGGCGGAATATAGCATCGGAACCCGAGCCGCGGTGTGACATTATCCCCACACTCGCGATATATCACGCTCATTCCTGGGATTTTGCGCATGGCGCGGGTTGCCCAGCCGGCGCACACGCGGGCGTTGAGCGTGCCTGACCCGACCCGCCTGGGGATGCACCACGCCCTAGGCCAATGGCTCGGCACCGCCGAGGTATGGCTAACGGCGAAGAGGGCTTGCGGCCGGCGCGGCCAAATCGGCTTGGTTATTGCCGGACCAGCAGGACCGGGTTGGCGCCTTCCGGCACGCGCTGCCAGGTGCTGGCGTCGTTCTGTTCGAACCGCCACGTCTGCCCGCGCGCCGAGAGCAGGACCAGTTCGCCTTGGTTCATCCGCCAGCCGGTCGGGCCGAAACGGGCGACGAAGGCATCGCAGCCGGGCTTGACCTTGAGCGCCAAAGTATCGCCCCCCGGCGGATCGTTCACCAACGTGAGCACGCAGATCGGCTTGCCGGTTCCGCGCGCGATCGCCCAATCGCCCACCATGTCCTCGGCGGTGTGCATGGGCGGGGTGGCTGCGCTTTGGAGCACGTAGCGGCCTTCGCCGGGAGCAAAACCGTCGTAGATGCCGCTCTCGGCCTCGGTAAGTTCGATCACCGCGTTGCCGTGGGCGTCGAGCAGGCGCAGTGCGCCGTAGCTGTCGAGCGACCAGGCGACGATGTCCTTTGTCGAAGGAAACAAGCTCGGACAATTCCGGTCGATGTCGAGCTTGCTGCCGCCGGCTACGGCATCGCCACGGAAGTTGAAATGGCACACCCTGTCGTGATCGGCGTTGGAGAATTCCCAGGTGCCGATCATGGCGCTCCCGGCATCGCCTGGGGCCGGCGCCGGCGTCGGCGCGTCCTCCGCCGCGAGCGCGGCGCCGCAGAGGGTAGCCATGACCGCCACGCCGACGAGCGCGCCGCGACGAAGGTCAAGACCGCTGGCCGTCATGCGTAAACGCTAGCACGCCGGGGCCCGGCCGTCATGAGCAAGCGCAGGCGGGATCGTTTCAGCCTTAATGTTGACACCGCGCCGCTCCGTTTTCCCCCTCTGCAGCCAAGATCTGGCGGCGGAACATTAAGTCGGCTGTAGCCGTTCTCCCCCGGCGCGGACAAATGCCGCGAAATGCAAATGCCGGCACGCCGGCGGGCGCGGATTATCCATGAACGATGCATCGGATCACCTCGGCGGCGACAGAAACGAGAACCCCGATCGTTACCTCGTGGTTCTCGGCGCCGCCGCCGCCGACCTGTGGAGCAACTGGCCGCAGGAACTGCAACACACACTGTTCGAGCGGGCGATCATCCTCGGCCACAAGGGCGAGCGCGACGAGAGTCTGCGCGAGCAATTGGCCAAGTTCCTGCACGACCGCCACCCCCGCACCCTCCCGCGCTGATCGCGCCCAGCGACGGCCGTTGCCCCGGGAGTCCGGTTGTCATTGCCGCGGCAGCGCTTAGATTCGTGGCGCGCCGGGCGCGCAGAAAGTCGATCCGCCATCATGGACGATGGAAAAACACCAGAACGGCCTCGCGTAGAGCCCGAGATCATCCCGCCGGATCGCACGCGGTCCGCGCGGCGCGACCCTTCATATGTCGAGATGGGCGGGACGCATCGCGTCTTTGTCACGCGCATCGGCCCGCTCGGCGGCGCGCTGCTGCTGCTGGTGATCGCCGTGTTCGTCGCGGCCGGCGGCCTGTTGTTGTTCGGTGCGCTTCTGATCTGGCTTCCGCTCGTCGCCCTGATCCTCATTATCGGAGCCATCACCGCTCTGTTCCGCCCGCGCCGGTGGTGAGCGCCGAAGGGTCTTCATCGGACTGTCACAAACGGTGCGCAGAGTTGGGCTCTGAGCGACGAGGAGTCCCATGACCGACATTGCGTTACCCGGCTCGATCGAACCCGCGCGCAAGGGACCTGACCTCAGCGGCGCCATCAACCCGATAACCGGCATTATTTTCGGCGGCATCGTTGCGGCCGTCCTGTTGTTCGTTGCCTACAGCATCTATTCCGACGTCGATGCGGCCGGCACGAAGGTCACGAACTACCTGCCGTTCCTGCTCCTCTTCGTCGCGCTCCTGATCGCGCTCGGCTTCGAATTCGTCAACGGCTTCCACGATACCGCGAACGCCGTGGCGACCGTCATCTACACGCGCGCGCTGCCGGCGAATATAGCGGTGGTCTGGTCCGGCGTGTGGAACCTCGCCGGCGTTCTCGCCTCCTCGGGCGCGGTCGCCTTCGGCATCATTTCGCTGCTTCCGGTCGAGCTGATCCTGCAGGTCGGCAGCCACGCCGGCTTCGCCATGGTTTTCGCCCTCCTGATCGCGGCGATCATCTGGAATCTCGGCACCTGGTCGTTCGGGCTGCCGGCATCGAGCTCGCACACCCTGATCGGCTCGATCATCGGCGTCGGCATCGCCAACGCGCTGCTGCACGGCCGCGGCGGCACGTCGGGGGTCGATTGGGGGAAAGCGAAGGAGGTCGGCGAAGCGCTGCTGCTCTCTCCGTTGTTCGGCTTCGCCCTCGCCGCCGCTCTGTTGCTGCTGCTGAAATCCATCGTCCGCATTCCGGCGCTCTATGCCGAACCGAAGGGCGAACAGCCGCCGCCCTGGTGGATCCGCGGCATCCTCATCCTGACCTGCACGCTGGTCAGCTTCTTCCACGGCTCCAACGACGGGCAGAAGGGCATGGGCCTGATCATGCTGATCCTGATCGGCACAGTGCCGACGGCCTACGCGCTCAATCGCGCGCTGCCGGAGAGCCAAGTGCAGCGGTTCGTCACGGCTTCGCAGGCGGCGAGCGCCGTCATCCAGCAGAAGGCGGCAGGGCACAGCGTCCTCGGCGATCCGCGCCCGGCCGTCACCGCCTACGTCGCCAGCCATACCCTCAACGAGGGAACCTATCCGTCATTGGCGGTCCTGGTGCGCAACATCGCCGCCCAGGTCAATCAATACGGGTCGCTGGCGCGGATGCCGGCGGAAGCCGTCGGCAACGCCCGCAACGACATGTACCTCGCCTCGGAGGCCATCCGTTTCCTGATGAAGGACAGCGCGAGCGAGCTGTCGCCGGACGAGATCAAGACGCTCAACACCTACAAGCAGTCGCTCGATCAGGCGACGAAATTCATCCCCAACTGGGTGAAGGTCGCGGTGGCGATCACGCTCGGGCTGGGGACGATGGTGGGATGGAAGCGCATCGTCATCACCGTCGGCGAGAAGATCGGCAAGACGCACCTGACCTACGCGCAGGGCGCCTGCGCCGAGATCACTGCGGCAGCGACCATCGGCGCCGCCGATGTTCTGGGGTTGCCGGTCTCAACGACGCACGTCCTGTCCTCCGGCATCGCCGGCACCATGGCCGCGAACGGTTCGGGGCTGCAGTTTGCCACGGTGCGCAACATCGCCTTGGCGTGGGTGCTCACGCTGCCGGCGGCAATGATCATTTCCGGGACGCTCTACTGGGTGTTCTCCGGCCTGTTCTGAGCGGCCGCGAACAACGGGCGCGGCCCTTCAACAAAACGGCGGCGCGCCCGATGAAATGAGAAGAAAAGGCCCCGCAACGGGCCTTTTCCTCTCGGCCACCTGGGCCGCACCCAATTCGGGAACGGCGCACACCGCATTGTGAAGCGAACCTCCTCGCCATTCCGGCGTTACAGGCTCAACCTCAAGGGTCTGAGCCGCCGATCAGCGCATTGGCAGGCGGGCACGCTTTGCGGCCTCATCGCGTACCGCACGGCTCATCTGGAAACGCGAGGAGGTGACGATGGCGACTGCCCACGTTCTCGTCGGTGCGGGCACGCAGGCCGTGCAGCCGGTGCGCCGTATTGCGCCTGCCGACCTTTTACAGGCGTTGCGCTGCGGTCTCGACGACTTCGCCGCAATGCCGAGCCACGCCGTGTTTCTCTGCATCATCTATCCCTTGCTCGGCATCATGCTGGTCTCGCTGACCTTCGGCTACACGATGCTGCCGTTGTTGTTTCCGCTGGCCGCCGGTTTCGCCCTGATCGGTCCGATCGCGGCGATCGGCCTCTACGAGCTCAGCCGCCGGCGCGAGGCCGGACTCGATACCGCTTCAACTCACGCCCTCGACGTGCTGCGTTCGCGCTCGCTTGGCGCCATCGTCGCGCTCGGCATTCTGCTCATGGCGATCTTCCTCGTCTGGCTTGCGGTCGCGCAGGCGATCTATGTCGCCTATTTCGGCTACGCCGCGCCGGTTTCCATCCGCCAGTTCATCGACGACGTGCTGTTCACGCCGGCGGGCTGGGGCCTCATCATCGTCGGCACCGGCGTCGGATTCCTGTTTGCCGCGCTGGTCCTGACCATCAGCGTGGTCTCGTTTCCGCTGCTGCTCGATCGCGACGTCGGCGCCGCGGGCGCACTGCTCACGTCCGTGCGCGCGGTCGCGGCGAGCCCGGTCACCATGGCGCTGTGGGGATTGATCGTCGCCGGCTTGTTGCTGGTCGCATCGCTGCCCTGCTTCCTCGGCCTCACCGTAGTCATGCCGGTGCTCGGCCATTCGACCTGGCATCTTTATCGGCGGGTGGTGGAGCCCGATCCGGCCGCGCAAGCGGCTTTCCGTCCGGAGCGCACGAACTATCGTTCCGCCGCGGATTTCCCGTCCGCCCTGTTCACGCCGCGCGAATAGCGCGACCCCGACCGCTGATCTGTCGTCCACGGAGCGTTGCCGCTGCTGGAACAATGCCGGCATTTGCTGGCACGAAACCGGCAGGCATTCGATTTGTCAGCACGTGACAAATGCCTATCATGGCCACGGGTTGAGGCGGGCTTGTTGGCGCCCTTGAGAGCGCATGCAGACGTAGTCCGCCCCGGTCGCGGCAGCAGCACCGCGAGGAAGGGGCCGTCGTTCGATGTTGGAAGACCTGTTGCGGCGAAAGCCGTACAACGCCGCCGCTGATTTCGTCGATGCGCCGGTCGCGCGCGGGTTCGGCAAGAAGATCGCCTTCATCGACCCGGACCATTCGCTGACTTACGCCGAGCTGCAGGAGCGAACGTGCCGGTTCGCCGCGGCGCTGCAAAGTCTCGGGCTGCGGCCGGAAGAGCGCCTGGCGCTCCTCATCTACGACAACGTGGATTTTCCCGTCGCCTTCTGGGGCGGGATACGGGCCGGCAATGTGGTGCTGCCGCTCAACACGCTGCTCACCGCAGAGCAGTACGCCTACATTTTGGTCGACAGCCGCGCCGCGGCTCTGGTGGTCGCCGCGCCGCTTGCCAAGACGATCCTTTCGGTTCTCGATCGGCTGCCGCGCCTGCGCACCGTCATATTGATCGATGCCGGCGCCACCGAGACCGCAGCATTTTCCGGCCGCGATGTGCATGACTTTTCCGACGTCATAGCGCGCGGGAGCGCCGCCGTGTTCGTGGCCCCGACGCTCTCCGACGAAGTCGCCTTCTGGATGTACACGTCGGGATCGACCGGCGACCCCAAAGGCGTCAAGCACGTGCACACCACGCTCATGGCCGCGGCGCGGCTGATGGGCCAGGGCGTGATCGGCATCCGCGAAGACGATGTCGTCTACTCCGCGGCCAAGCTGTTCTTCTCCTACGGCCTCGGCAATGCCATGGCCTTCCCGCTGTCGGTCGGCGCGACCACCGTGCTGCTGCCGCAGCGCGTGACCCCCGAGGCGGCGTTCGAGGTGATGCGCCGCCACCAACCAACCATCTTCTACGGCGTGCCGACGCTCTATGCGTCGATGCTCGCGCACAAGGAGATGAAGCGCGGCGCCGGCTCCGATCGCCTGCGTCTTGCGGTCTCCGCCGGCGAGGCGCTGCCGGCCGATCTGGGCAAGCGCTGGCAGAGCGCCGCCGGCGTCGACGTCCTCGACGGCATCGGCTCGACCGAGATGTTCCAGACCTTTCTCAGCAATCGGCCGGGCGACGTCCGCTACGGCACCACGGGCAAGACGGTTCCCGGTTACGACCTCAAGATCGTCGATGAGCAGGGGCGAGAGGCGACGGTGGACGAGATCGGCGAGCTGGTCGTGCGCGGGCCCACCGCCGGCGAGGGTTACTGGAACCAGCGCGCCAAGAGCCGGCGCACCTTTGCCGGCGAATGGACCTACACCGGCGACAAGTTCTCCCGCGACGCCGACGGCTACTATCATTACTGCGGGCGCACCGACGACATGTTCAAGGTGAGCGGCATGTGGGTGTCGCCGTTCGAGGTCGAGGCCGCGCTCGCTACGCACGAGGCGGTGCTCGAGGCCGCTGTCATCGGCAAGGAGGATGCCGATGGCCTGATCAAGCCGAAGGCCTTCATCGTGCTGCGCGACGGCTATGTCATGGACGAGCATCTCAGGGAGACGCTCCGCGTGCACGTGAAGGAATGCGCCGGACCGTGGAAGTATCCACGCTGGATCGATACCCGGCCCGACCTGCCGCGCACCGCCACGGGAAAGATTCAGCGGTTCAAGCTGCGGGAATTCGAGGGCTGATACCGTCACCCCGACGCGCGCGTTGCACGGCGATGAGCGTCGAAGGGTACGGCGACGGCGCGAAGCGACCTACAACGCGTCGAACAGCCGCTGCACCAGGCGCCGCGCCAGAACGCCGGCAACGCGCCGGCGGTAATGGCCGGGCGTGAACGTCGTCTTCATCGCCATGATCTGGTCGCGCACGAGAGCGTCGAGCCCGGCGAAGGCCCGCGCATCGAGCGCGCCGCCGCAGAGTTCGGCGGTGCCGGCGAGCCGCACCGGGCGCGGATTGGTGCCGGTGAAGGCGACGCGCAGATCCGCGAGACTCTCTCCCTCGCGCCGCAGCGCCACGGCGACGCCGGCGACCGGATATTCGATCGAGCGGCGGATACGGATCTTGTCGTAGGCCGAGCGCAGTCCGGGCGTGTTTTTCGCCCGCGCCGCGGTGATGATCTCGCCCGGGCGCAGCGACAGGAAAAATTTGCCGTCGCCGCGCGTCTCCGTGACCGGCTCGTCCTGGCGCGCATAGCCGATATAGAGATCAGCAAGCGGCATGGTCCGGCGGCCGGCCGGTCCGGCAATATCGATCTCGGCGTCGAGCGTCAGCAGCGCCGGAGCGAGGTCGCCGCTGAAAGTGGCGAAGCAGACGCCGCGGCTCTTCGGCGCGACGTGGCAAATCTCGCCGGTGGTCTTGAGACAGTGATGGTTCGCGGCCCGCCACCATTCGCTCTGATTGTAGAAGATGCAGCGGGTGTCGAGGGCGAGATTGCCGCCGACCGTCCCCATGTTGCGGTGGGTCGGGCCGGCGATATGCGCAGCCGCCTGCGCCACCACCGGGTAGTGGCGCGCCATTTCCGGATGCGCGGCAAGATCGGAGAGCGTCACCGCGGCGCCGATCTCAAGCGTATGGGCGTCCGCCTTGATGCCGCGCAGTTCGCTGACGCCGTTGATCTCGACGAGCACCGGCGGCGCGACGATCCCGCGCCGGATATTCACCATCAGGTCGGTGCCGCCGCCAAGGAGACTGCTGCCCGAATGTTGCGCGCGGGCGCGGATCAACTCGTCGAGCGTGCGCGGGCGAATGAGGTCGAAGGACGGCAGCGCGTCCATCAAGCGCCGCCGTTGGACTTGCGTCCGCGCGCGCGCTTCTCCACCGCGGCAAAGACCCGGTCGGGCGTCACCGGCAGGTCGTTGAAGCGCAGCCCGGTGGCATCGGCGATGGCATTGGTCAGCGCCGGCAGGAACGCCGCGAGCGAGCCCTCGCCCGCTTCCTTGGCGCCAAACGGCCCGTGCGGGTCGTTGCTCTCGACAATGCCGACCTCGATCGGCGGCGAATCCTGGATCGTCGGCACGCGGTAGTCGAGCATGTTGGCGGTGAGCATCAGGCCGCCGTGATAGGCGGCCTCTTCGCTCATCGCCTGGCCCATGCCCATCCACACCGAGCCCTGCACCTGGCCCTCGACCGTGAGCCGGTTGAGCGCCTTGCCGCAATCGTGCGCCACCCAGACCTTGTCGACCGTGACCACGCCGGTCTCCTCGTCGACGCTCACCTCGACGACCTGCGCCGAGTAGCTGTAGCCCATGGTGCCGCCGATCGCCGCGCCGCGATATTTCTTGCCGCCATGCGATTCAGGAATGGTCGAATAGGTGCCGCCGACGATGACGGTTCCGGAATCCTTTAGCGCCTCGGCGACCACCTCGTTGAAGGTGAGGCCCTTGTCCTGCGCGCCGGCGCGATAGAGTTCGCCGAGGCACTCGATCTCCTCGGGCTTCGCTTCGAGCCTTCGCGCCGCGGCCGCGACCAGGACCGCCTTGAGGTTCCGCGCGGCGTCGATCGCGGCGTTGCCGACGATGAAGGTGACGCGCGAGGAATAGGAGCCGTTGTCCTTGGGCACCACGTCGCTGTCGCCGGTGACGATGCGGATGCGCGAGAGATCAAGCCCGAGCACTTCGGCGACGCTCTGCACCAGGATGGTCGACGAGCCCTGCCCGATCTCGGCGGCGCCGGTGAGCAGCACGATCGAGCCGTCGAAGTCGAGCTTGAGCTTGACCGTCGCGTGCGGCTCGCCGGTCCAATTCACCGGCTTCGACGCGCCGCTGATGTAGTGCGAGCAGGCCATGCCCAGACCTTTGCCGCGCGGCAGCTTGCCCCGGCGCGCTTTCCAGCCGCTCGCCGCCTCGACCCAGTCGAGGCATTCCGGCAGGCCGTAGCTGTTCACCATCAGGTCGTTGTCGGTAAAGGCCGGCGCGGTGAGGAGATTGGCACGACGCAGTGCGAATGGATCGACGGCAAGCGCCTGCGCCATCTCGTCGAGCAGGCTTTCGAAGGCGAAACGGATGTCGACCGTGCCGTGTCCGCGAAAGGCGCCGCACGGCGGCGTGTTGGTGAGCACGCGCTGGCCCACATACTTCACGTTATGCAGATCGTAGATCGCGTACAGCATCGAGCCGGCGTAGAGGATGGTGACGACGCCGTAGCCGGAATGAGCGCCGCCGCGCTGGACGCATTCGCATTCCACCGCGGTGATGCGGCCGTCCCTGCGCATGCCGATCTTGAGGCGGATGTCGGTTTCGGGGCGGCCGCGATGGGTGATGAACGTCTCCTCGCGATTGACCACGAGGCGCACGCAGCCGCCGGCCTTGTGCGCGAGCAGCGCCGCGATCAGTTCGACGTTGAGCGTCTCGGTGCGGCAGCCAAAACCGCCGCCGACATACGGCTTGACCACGCGGATGCGTGACATGTCCATGCCGAGTATCTGCGACAGCATGAGGTGCACGTAGTAGGGCACCTGCGTCGACGCGTGGACGGTCATGCGGTCACGCTCGACGTCGTAGTCGGCAACCGCGGCGTGCATTTCCATCTGGTTCTGGCACACCTCGGCGCAATTGTAGGTGCCTTCGCGGACGAGGTCGGCGGCGGCGAAGGCGGCGGCGACATCGCCAAGCTCAAAAAAAACGTCGCGCTCGATGTTCTTCGGGCGGTGGCCGTGAAGGTCGATGGCGTCAGGCGCCATCGCCGCCCGCGCACTCGGGTAGGCGGGCAGCTCGCGGACCTTGAGCTTGATGCGCCGCAGCGCCTCCTTCGCCGTCGCATCGTCGACGGCGGCCACGGCGGCGACCGGCTCCCCGCAATAGCGGACCCGGTCGCGCGCCAGCGGGTGCTCGGTGCGGGCGATCGGCAGCACCCCGAAGGTCTTGTCGCAATCGGCGCCGGTGACGATCGCCTTCACGCCCGGAAGCTTCGCCGCCTCGGAAACGTCGACCTCGAGAATTTCGGCGTGCGCATAGGGGCTGCGGAAGATGCGCGCGGCGAGCATTCCCGGCGCGGCAAGATCGGCGGTGTATTTGGCGCGTCCGGAGACCTTCTCCGGGCCGTCGACCATCGGCACGTAGCCGCCGATGGTGCGAACCGGCACGATCTCATTCACGGCGGCGCTCCTGCAGCGTGAAGTTCGGCCGCATAGGTCACCGCCTCGATGATCTTCACGTACCCGGTACAGCGGCAGATATTGCTGCCGAGCGCTTCGCGAATCTCGTCTTCGCTCGGATGCGGGTTGCGCCGCAGCAGTCCGGCCGAAGCCATGATGAATCCCGGCGTGCAATAGCCGCATTGGGCGCCGAGCTTTTCGTGGAACCCGCGCTGCACCGCGGACAGCCGCCCATCGGTCACCAGCGACTCGACCGTATCGACCCTGCAGCCGCCGACCATTGCAGCGAGCGTGAGGCACGACAATCGCGGCTGATCATCGACCAGTACGGTGCAGGCGCCGCATTCGCCGCCGTCGCACCCCGTTTTCGTTCCGGTCAGCCCCACGATTTCCCGCAAATAATCCAGCAGAAGCACATTGTCATGAATTGCGTCGCTGCGTGCACGGCCATTGAGCGTGAGCTGAAGAATGCGCGCCATGCGAAAGCGTCAACCGCTTTTCTGTTTGTAGCGGCCTTCATACCAGCATCCACCGCGCCATTCAAACGGCCTGGCCGCCAACCCTGCGCCGCGGTCACGCCGCTACGGCTCGCGCAGCCGCGCAACGACTTCAGCGGGAACGGGACTAGACCGGATCACGGCGGGATCGGTCGCGTCGCGCACGGCCCACACGCGGGTCTCGTGGCCCTCGACCGCGAGTTCACCGCGCACCAACAGCCGGTGCGCAACATCGAAGCTCGACCGGCGGAACTCGCTGACTTCCGAAGTCAGCTCGACGGCATCGCCGAACCGTGCCGGGGCGAGGAAGCGCGCGCCGGTATCGACCAGTGGAAGACCCAAGATCCCGAAAGCGGCAGCGAGATCCGGCGGCTTGGTGCCCAGCGCGGCTGCAAAAAGCGTCCAGGTGCCCCAGTCAAAAAACTCGAAAAAGCGGCTGTTGAAAACGATACCGGCCGGATCGCAGTGTCCCCATTCGATGGTGAATTGCCACCGGCTGACGAAATTGGCCACGGCGTCGTCCCCTTCACCTCTTCATCGAAGCGTCGCTTCGCCGTCGATGTCAAATCGATGCCGCCCGAGAGCCGGGCCGGTAATGACGAAGCTTGCCTAAGAATGCATCACCAGCCGGCACGCAATTTTCCTATCGCTGCCTAATGTATAGGCAACGGCAAGCCGCGGTTCGGATTCAAATTAAGCGGGCAGCGCATAGGCTTACCGTGCACTGTCGGCAATAGCACCTAAGAAACAATGCGTTAGGCGGCACGACCGTTTGGCACGCTCCTTGCGAATTGGGTTGTGCGTGGCGGTGCCGGGCCGGTCCACGGGCGTCTAACAGAGGACATCGCGATGCTCAAAACAACTCACGCGGTCGCTTGGCGGCCGCGGGCCGGTCGTTGGCTAGCCGCCGCGGCCGGTCTCGCCCTCGGGCTTTCGGCGGCGCTGCCCGCCTGGGCCGACGATACGATCAAGGTCGGCATTCTGCATTCGCTTTCCGGCACCATGGCCATCAGCGAAACGACGCTGAAGGACGTGATGCTCATGCTCATCGAGGAGCAGAACAAGAAGGGCGGCGTGCTCGGCAAGAAGCTCGAAGCCGTGGTCGTCGATCCGGCCTCGAACTGGCCACTGTTCGCCGAAAAGGCGCGCGAGCTGATCAGCAAGGACAAGGTTGCCGTCGTGTTCGGCTGCTGGACCTCGGTGTCGCGCAAGTCGGTGCTGCCGGTGTTCAAGGAACTCGACAGTATCCTGTTCTATCCGGTGCAATACGAGGGCGAGGAAAGCGAACGCAACGTGTTCTACACCGGCGCCGCGCCCAATCAGCAGGCGATCCCGGCCGTCGATTATCTGATGGGCTCGGAAGGCGGCTCGGTGAAGCGCTGGGTGCTGGAAGGCACGGACTACGTCTATCCACGCACCACCAACAAGATCCTCGAGGCCTACCTCAAGCAGAAGGGGGTCAAGGACGAGGATATCATGATCAACTACACGCCGTTCGGC
The DNA here is from genome assembly GCA_963833665.1 of uncultured Alphaproteobacteria bacterium. Lineage (GTDB taxonomy): Bacteria > Pseudomonadota > Alphaproteobacteria > Rhizobiales > Xanthobacteraceae > BOG-931. Next base: position 113,397 of record CAWHZA010000081.1, read on the forward strand.
TTCGCCGACTGGCAGACAGAGGTTTCCAAGATCAAGGCCTTCGGCTCGGCGGGCAAGAAGACGGCGGTGGTGTCGACGATCAACGGCGACGCCAACGTGCCGTTCTACAAGGAACTCGGCAACCAGGGCCTCAAGGCGACTGACATCCCGGTGGTGGCGTTCTCGGTCGGCGAAGAAGAGCTCGCCGGTCTCGATACCAAGCCTCTGCTCGGCCATCTCGCCGCCTGGAACTACTTCGAGTCGATCAAGGATGCGAAGAACGCCGCCTTCATCAAGGAGTGGCAAACCTTCATCAAGAACCCGAAGCGCACCACCAATGATCCGATGGAAGCACACTTCATCGGCTTCAACATGTGGGTTAAAGCGGTCGAGAAGGTCAAATCGACCGATGCCGACAAGGTCATCGAGGCGCTCCCGGGCATCGAGGCGCCGAACCTGACCGGCGGCGTCTCCACGATGCTGCCGAACCATCACATCAGCAAGCCAGTGTTCATCGGGGAAATCCGCCCCGACGGCCAGTTCGACGTGGTGTGGAAGACGAAGGGGCTCGTGCCCGGCGCCGCCTGGTCGCCCTATCTCGAAGGATCGAAAGACCTCGAGGCCGACTGGGTGAAGCTCAAGTGCGGCAACTTCAACAAGGTTACGCAGAAGTGCGGCGGCGCGGGATGACGATCGCGCCGACACTTTGACCATGAACGTGCGGGGAGACGGCGTCGTGCCGCCTCCCCGCATCGGGGCCGGGAACCTCGCCATGCGCTACAGCCGAGCTTGCCTCGTCGCTCTGCTATTGGGCTTGAGCTTCGCGCTGGGTTGCGCCTCGGCGCATGCCGCGAGCCTTGACGAGGCGCTCGCCCATTTCACCACCGACGATTTCAGCGAGACCAGCGCCGGCATCGGCGCGGTCGCCTTAAGCGGCGACCCGCGCGCCGAAACCATCATCCGGGCGCTGCAGGACGGCCGCTTGATGTTCAGCGCCGAGAGCAAGGCGGTCTATATTAAGGACGAATCCGGCAAGCTGACGAATGCCGCCACCGGAGGAGCGATCGCCGGCGACGCGCCGGCCGATCTCGACAATGTGCGCGTCAATAATCGGCTGCGTGGCGCGATCGATGCGGCGCTCGGCGGCCTGACGCTACTCGCCGGCGATCCCGGCACGCGATACGAAGCGGCGCAGGCCGTGTTCAAATCGCGGGCGGCGAACGCGTTGCCGACGCTCGAGACCGCACTCGCCAAGGAGCAGGATTCGCGGGTCAAGCGTGCGCTGACCGAGGCCAGGGCCGCCGTCATCCTGGCCGGCGACAAAGGCAGCGAAGAAGAAAAGATTGCCGCCGTGGACATCGTCCGCCAGCGCGGCGACCAGGACGCACTCGCGCTCCTTTCCAGCCTTCCCGCCGACACCTCGCCGGCCGTCATGAAGGCGGCAACGGCGACGATCGGGGCGATCAAAAACCGGCTCGTATTATGGGAGGCGGTGCAGAACGCCTGGTACGGAATCTCCCTCGGCTCGGTCCTGCTGCTCGCCGCCATCGGCCTCGCCATCACCTTCGGCGTCATGGGCGTGATCAACATGGCCCATGGCGAGATGGTCATGCTCGGCGCCTATGTCACCTTCGTCGTGCAAGACGCGATCCGCGCGCGCAACCCGGGATTGTTCGATTATTCGCTCGCGATCGCCATTCCGCTCTCGTTTCTGTTCGCCGGTGCCGTCGGCATATTGATCGAACGTTTCATCATCCGCTTCCTCTACGGCAGGCCGCTGGAAACATTGCTGGCCACGTGGGGGCTGTCGCTGATCCTGCAGCAGGCGGTGCGGACCGGCTTCGGCCCGAACAACCGAGAAGTCGGCAATCCGTCGTGGATGAGCGGCGCTTTCGACGTCGGCGGCATCACTATCACTTACAATCGGCTATGGATCATCTGTTTTGCGCTCGCGGTGTTCATCGCGCTGCTGGCGCTGCTGCGCTTCACCCGCTTCGGTCTGGAGATGCGGGCGGTGACGCAGAACCGGCCGATGGCCGCCTCCATGGGTATCCGCACCGGCCGGATCGACGCCCTGACCTTCGGCCTCGGTTCCGGCATCGCCGGCATGGCCGGCGTGGCGCTGTCGCAGATCGACAATGTCAGCCCCAATCTCGGCCAGGGCTACATCATCGACAGCTTCATGGTCGTGGTGTTCGGCGGCGTCGGCAATCTGTGGGGCACGTTCGTCGGTTCGTTTGTGCTTGGCATCGCCAATAAATTCCTCGAACCCTATGCCGGCGCCGTGCTCGGCAAGATCGCGATACTCGTGCTCATTATTCTGTTCATTCAGAAGCGGCCGCGCGGCATGTTCGCGCTCAAGGGCCGGGCGGTGGAAGCCTGACGATGAGTTCGCACTTCCTCATCCGTTCGCTCGACCGCGGCGCGGTGGCGTTCGTGATCGTGATCGCGGCGCTGGCGGTGATCGTGCCCGCCCTCAATCTCGTGGCGCCGCCATCGTCGGCCTTGCACCTGCCGACCTACCTCGTGGCGCTGTTCGGCAAATACGCCTGCTATGCGCTGCTCGCGCTGTCGATCGATCTGATCTGGGGCTATTGCGGCATCCTCTCGCTCGGTCACGGCGCCTTCTTTGCGCTCGGCGGCTACGCCATGGGCATGTATCTGATGCGGCAGATCGGCACTCGTGGCGTCTACGCCAATCCGATCCTGCCGGACTTCATGGTGTTCCTGAACTGGAAGGCGCTGCCGGTCTACTGGTACGGCTTCCAGTATTTCCCCTATGCCGTGCTGATGGTGATGCTGGTGCCGGGCGTGCTCGCCTTCGTCTTCGGCTGGTTCGCCTTCCGCAGCCGCGTCAGCGGCGTCTATCTGTCGATCATCACCCAGGCGCTCACCTTTGCGCTCATGCTCGGCTTCTTCCGCAACAATTTCGGCTTCGGCGGCAACAACGGCCTGACCGACTTCAAGGATATTCTCGGCTTCAACGTCCAGGCGGAGACGACGCGCGCGGCGCTGTTTTCGATCTCCTGCGTGGCGCTGATCCTCGCCTTCCTGCTGTGCCGCGTCATCGTCACCTCGAAATTCGGCAAGGTGCTGATCGCCATCCGCGATGCTGAAGCGCGCACCCGGTTTCTCGGCTATCGCGTGGAATCCTACAAGCTCCTCGTGTTCACGCTCTCCGCCTGCATGGCCGGGGTAGCCGGCGCGCTCTACGTGCCGCAGGTCGGCATCATCAACCCGAGCGAATTCGCGCCGGGCAATTCCATCGAGGCGGTGATCTGGGTGGCGGTCGGCGGCCGCGGCACGCTCACCGGCGCGGTGATCGGCGCCGTGCTGGTCAACTACGCCAAGACGTTCTTCACCTCGGGAGTGCTCGCGCCGTATTGGCTGTTCATGCTCGGCAGCCTGTTCATCGGCGTGACCCTGCTGTTGCCGCGCGGCGTGGTCGGCACGTTCCGGCATTGGACCGGGCTGCAGCGCGACCGCGCTTCGGCGGCTGCCGAGGACGGCGTCACCGAACCGCTTCCCGCGGAATGAGGATGAGGCGATGGAAGCGCTGACCGCCGCACTTCTCTACCTCGACGGCGTCACCGTCTCGTTCGACGGCTTCAAGGCGCTGAACAATCTCTCCCTCGCCGTCGAGCCCGGCGAGATGCGCGCCATCATCGGCCCGAACGGCGCCGGCAAGACCACGATGATGGACGTCGTCACTGGCAAGACCCGGCCCGACACCGGCGACGTCATGTTCGACGGCCTGCACAATCTCACGCGGCTCGACGAAGCCGAGATCGCCGAGCTCGGCATCGGCCGCAAGTTTCAGAAGCCGACGGTGTTCGAGAGCCACACCGTCTTCGACAATATCGAGCTCGCGCTCAAATCCGACCGCCGCGCCCGCTCGGCGCTGTGGTGGCGCGAAACTGCCGACGAGCGCCGCCGCATCGACGAGCTGTTGAACATCATCCGCCTGACCGCGGTGCGCGACCGTCTTGCCGCGAGCCTCTCGCACGGGCAGCGGCAATGGCTCGAAATCGGCATGCTGCTGGCGCAGGATCCGAAGCTGCTTCTGGTCGACGAGCCGGCCGCCGGCATGACCGACGCGGAAACACGGCAGACGGCGGAGCTGCTCAAGGCGATCGCCCGCGAACACACCGTGGTGGTGGTCGAGCACGACATGGCGTTCGTGCGCGATCTCGGCGTCAAGGTCACCTGCCTGCATGAAGGCTCGGTCCTCGCCGAAGGCACGATTGACCAGGTTTCCGCCAACGAGCGCGTGGTCGAAGTGTATCTGGGAAGGTGAAGGGCGAATGCTCGACGTCAACGCCATCGATCTGCACTACGGCGCCGCGCAGGCGCTGCGCGCGGTCTCGCTCAAGGCCGAGCCGGGCAAGGTCACCTGCGTCCTCGGTCGCAACGGCGTCGGCAAGACGAGCCTGCTCGACGCGCTAGCCGGCCTGCATCTGGTGAGCCGCGGTACCGTTACCTGGGAGGGCGAGAACATCACCGCGCTGCGGCCGCCGGAGCGCGCCCGGCGCGGCATCTCCTACGTGCCGCAAGGCCGCGAAATCTTCCCGCTGCTGACAGTCGAGGAGAACCTCAAGACCGGCTTCGCGCCGCTCAAGCGCGACGAGCGCAGCGTGCCCGACGACGTGTTCTCGCTGTTTCCGGTGCTCAAGGACATGCTGCGCCGGCGCGGCGGCGACCTGTCCGGCGGCCAGCAGCAGCAGCTCGCCATCGGCCGGGCGCTGGTGATGCGGCCGCGTCTCCTGCTCCTCGACGAGCCGACCGAGGGCATTCAGCCCTCGATCATCAAGGACATCGGCCGCGCCATCACCTACCTGCGCGGGCTGGGCAGGATCGCAATCGTGCTGGTCGAGCAATATCTCGACTTTGCCCGCGAACTCGGCGACCATTTCGCCGTCATGGAACGCGGCGCCATCGTCTACGCCTGCGACCGCGACAACCTGGACGAAGGGGCGCTGCGACGGGCGATGGCGATTTGATGTCACCTGAGCTGGCAGTCGGGACGCGGGCACGCGATGACGTGTTCGCCGGCAATCGCGCGGTTGGACGCCTCGCCTTTGCGGTTGCCGCCGCATCCGGGGCGAGCCGGCGAGCGCGCGTGCACGAGGCGGGTTCGCTGCGGGTCCGCTTCCCCAACGCCGACCGCGGCAACGCGCTCGAGGCCGTCATCGTCAACACCGCCGGTGGCATGGCCGGCGGCGACCGCTTCGCCATCGACATCGAGGTCGGCGCCGGCGCCGCCTTGACCGTTACCACCGCGGCCGCGGAAAAAGTCTACCGCTCGCTCGGACCGGATACGTCGATCGACGTGAAGCTTGAGGTCGGCGCCGGGGGCGCGTTAGCTTGGGTGCCGCAGGAGACCATCCTGTTCGACCGGATGCGGGTCGCCCGCACCATCGACGTCGAGCTCGCCCGCGGCGCGAGCCTGCTCTTGGCGGAAGCCGTCGTGTTCGGCCGCTCGGCCATGGGCGAGACCGTCACGTCCGGCAGTTGCTTCGACCGCTGGCGCATACGAGTGGACGGCACGCTCGTTTTCGCCGAGACCATCCGTCTCGGCGGCGCGATCGCGCCGCGGCTGGCGGAGCGCGCCATTGCCGATGGCGGCGTGGCTATCGCCAGCGTCGTCAAAATTCCGGGCGACGAGGCCAGCGTCGCGGCGGTTCGGGCGAGCAACGACAGCTTTGCCGGCGAGGTCGGCGCATCCGCCTGGAATGGGATCGCGGCCGCGCGTCTCGTCGCCGTCGATGGCGCGGCATTGCACCGCGATCTCGTCCGCGTATTGATGGCGCTCGGCGGCGCGCCGCTGCCGCGGTTGTGGCTGAACTAGAGGACGACGATGCACCTGACTCCGCGCGAGAAGGACAAGTTGCTGATCGCCACGGCGGCGATGGTAGCGCGGCGCCGGCTCGAGCGCGGGGTCAAGCTCAACCATCCGGAAGCCGTCGCGCTGATCTCCGACTATATCCTTGAGGGCGCGCGCGACGGCCGCACCGTCGCCGAGCTGATGGAAACCGGCGCCCACGTGCTCTCGCGGGCGCAGGTGATGGACGGCATCGCCGAGATGATCCCCGATATCCAGGTCGAGGCGACGTTCCCGGACGGCACCAAACTGGTCACGGTGCATGAACCGATACGATGATTCCCTTCGTGTCACTCCGGTCCCGTCATTCCGGGGTGCCGCGCCGCGGTGAGCCCAGAATCCATATTCTCGGACGGTGGGCATGCCTCCGGGCCCCACCCTTCAGGTCGTACCGAAATGACGAACAGCGAAAGGCCAATTCATGATCCCCGGCGAATATTTCATTGAGGACGGCGAGATCGAGCTGAACAAAGGCCGCAAGGGCGTGACGGTCGCGGTCTCCAACACCGGCGACCGGCCGATCCAGGTCGGCTCGCACTATCATTTCTTCGAGACCAATCCGGCGCTGAAGTTCGACCGCAAGAAGGCCCGCGGCATGCGCCTCGACATCGCCGCCGGCACCGCGGTGCGCTTCGAGCCCGGGCAGACGCGCGAGGTCAACCTGGTGGCGCTCGCCGGCGCGCGCACCGTCTACGGTTTCCGCCAGGAGATCATGGGGAGGCTGCAAAAATCATGACGGGCGAGCTTGCGCAAGCCCGCCCGTCACATTCTCAGCGCTGCTACCTTCGCTGGGAACCAGGATCAAATCCGCGCTCGGTGCGGTGCCGGTAGCGACCGCAGCACCCAGGCCAACCTGATCTTGGCGACCACTCGCGTCTGGCAGAACCAACCACGAGCAATCTTGAAATGATGATAGCGCACTTTCTTCCGGCCGCAAGCTAAAGCGTGGGACGGCGCGGCGGGAATGTGTTTGGGGATAACATTGGGGATTGTTTGTTACGGAGAAAATCATGCCAGCGAGAATAAGCCGCTCCGTCTATGCGGATATGTTCGGGCCGAGCAAAGGTGACCGCGTCCGCCTCGCCGACACCGATCTCGTCGTCGAGGTGGAAAAAGATTTCACCACCTACGGCGAGGAGGTGAAATTCGGCGGCGGCAAGGTGATCCGCGACGGCATGGGGCAGAGCCAGACCACCAACCGGCAGGGCGCCGCCGACACCGTGATCACCAACGCGCTCATTCTCGACCATTGGGGGATCGTGAAGGCCGACGTCGGGCTGAAGGACGGAAATATCGCCGCGATCGGCAAGGCGGGAAATCCCGACATCCAGCCTAATGTCACCATCGTCATCGGGCCGGGCACCGAGATCATTGCCGGCGAAGGCAAGATCCTTACTGCCGGCGGCTTCGATACCCACATTCATTTCATCTGCCCGCAGCAGGTCGACGACGCGCTGATGTCCGGCGTCACCTCGATGCTCGGCGGCGGCACTGGTCCGGCGCACGGCACCTTCGCCACCACCTGCACGCCCGGTCCCTGGCACATCGCCCGGATGATCCAGGCGGCTGATGCCTTCCCGGTCAATCTCGGTTTCGCCGGCAAGGGCAACGCCTCGCGCCCGGCGGCGCTCGAGGAGATGATCAAGGGCGGCGCCTGCGCGCTTAAGCTGCACGAGGACTGGGGCACGACGCCGGCGGCGATCGATTGCTGCCTCGCCGTCGCCGACGACTACGACGTGCAGGTGATGATCCACACCGACACGCTCAACGAATCCGGCTTCGTCGAGGACACGATCAAGGCGTTCAAGGGCCGCACCATCCACGCGTTGCATACCGAAGGCGCCGGCGGCGGCCACGCCCCGGACATCATCAAGATCGCAGGGCTCAAGAACGTGCTGCCGTCCTCGACCAATCCGACGCGGCCCTATACGCGCAACACCATCGACGAACATCTCGACATGCTGATGGTGTGCCACCATCTCGACCCGTCGATTGCCGAGGATCTGGCGTTTGCCGAAAGCCGCATCCGCAAGGAGACGATCGCCGCCGAGGATATCCTGCACGACATCGGCGCGCTGTCGATGATGTCGTCGGACTCCCAAGCCATGGGCCGGGTCGGCGAGGTGATCATCCGCACTTGGCAGACCGCGCACAAGATGAAGACGCAGCGCGGGCGGCTGAAGGAGGAGAAGGGCGACAACGACAACGCGCGGGTGAAACGCTACGTGGCGAAATACACGATCAATCCGGCCATCGCCCACGGCGTATCGAAGCTCATCGGCTCGGTGGAGAAGAGCAAGCTCGCCGATCTCGTGCTGTGGTCGCCGGCCTTCTTCGGCGTGAAGCCCGATTGCATCATCAAGGGCGGCTCGATCGTGGCCGCGCCGATGGGTGATCCGAACGCTTCCATCCCGACGCCGCAGCCGGTGCATTACCGGCCGATGTTCGGCGCGTTCGGCGGCGCGCGCACGGCATCCTCCGTCGTATTCGCCTCGAAGGCTGCGGTGAAGGCCGGCCTCGGCAGGAAACTCGGCATCCGGAAAGAACTCGTCGCGGTGGCGAACACGCGCGGCAAGATCTCGAAGAAGAGCATGATCCACAACGACGCCACGCCGGCGATCGAAGTCGATCCGGAAACCTACGAGGTGCGCGCCGACGGCGAGCTCCTCACCTGCGCACCGGCCGACTCGCTGCCGATGGCGCAGCGTTACTTTTTGTTCTGACTTTTCATCCGCTGCCCTGTTGGAGCGTCGTACTTCCCGTCCCCCTTGCGGGGGGGGTCGCATAGCAAGGCGCAGGCGTCCCCTCTCGCGTCACCTCACGCCCCCTCCCCCACGGGGAGAGGAGCCGTCTATCCCTTTTTCCTCTGGGAGTGAGGCTTGACAGCATACCGTCTAGTCGGTATCGGTCATACCGACTGGTAGGTATGACATGGCCGAGAACGAGCACGAGTCCAAGATCAAACTTGTCGACGCGGCGGTAAGCGTTGTCCGCGCCAAAGGCTATGCGGCGGCGCGCGTCGACGACATCTGCGCCGCCGCCGGCCTCACCAAAGGCAGCTTCTTTCATCACTTCGACAGCAAGGAAGACTTGGCGCTCGCCGCCGTCGAGCGGTGGGGTGCGACGACGGCCAACCTGTTCGCCGCGACCGCCTACCGCGAGCTGCCTGATCCGCTGGACCGCCTGCTCGCCTACGTCGATTTCCGCAAGGCGCTCATCCGTGGCGAGCCGCGCGAGTTCACCTGCTTCGCCGGCACCACGGTGCAGGAAGTCCATGAGACGCATCCGGCCATCCGCGATGCCTGCGGCGAAACCATCCTCGGGCACGCCGCAACGCTCGAGGCCGACATCGCGGCGGCGATGCGCCAATACGGCGCGGCCGGGACCTGGACCGCACGCAGTCTCGCGCTCCACACCCAGGCGGTGATTCAGGGCGCCTTTGTCCTCGCGAAGGCGACGCAGGACCCCACGATCGCGATCGCCTCCCTCGATCATCTGCGCCACTATCTCGAACTGCTGTTTCGCCCACCCCAGCCGAAGGAGAAGACACCATGACAACCGCACCTCTGCGCAAAGCGACTTCGCGCGACGAGGACGAGATCCTGGCGCTGTTGGATGCGTTGCGTCAGGCCCAGCCCATCACGACAAGGATGCCGCAGCGATCGCCGCCGCCTACACGGACGATGCGATCATCTGCGATCTGGCGCCGCCGTTGTATCATCGCGGCGTCGATGTGAAGGAGAAGCAGGCATGGCTTGACAGCTGGGAAGGACCGATCGACCTCGAGCCGCGCGACTTCTCGCTGACCATCAGCGGCGACATCGCCTACACGCAAGGCTACCTGCGCATGTCGGGAACGCCGAAGGCCGCCGGCCGGCCGGTGAGCTTCTGGCTGCGCGACACGATTTGCGTCAATCGCGTGAACGGGGCGTGGAAGATCGTCCATCTGCACTCGTCGGTGCCGTTCTACATGGACGGCAGCCTGCGGCCGGCGTTCGATCTGCAGCCGTGAAGACAGCATCGATGCGATAACCGCGCGCCGATCCCCATCGCCGCCGCCCTGATAGGGTCCGGCACACAAGCAGCCGGCGTAAGCGCGGCGCTACGCGCAAGCAAAAATCCCGGATATCGCTTCGCTTATCCGAGCTGCGCGGACGTTTCTAACAGGGAGAGAGACATGCGCTTCATGATGATCATGATTCCCGAAGTCTACGGCAAACCCATAGCGCCGGACTTCATGCCTGACATGGAGGCCGTCAAGAAAATGGGGGAGTACAATGAGGCGCTACAGCAGGCCGGCGTGCTGCTGGCGCTCGACGGCCTGATGCCGCCGTCCGCCGGCGCGCGCGTCTCGTTTGCCGGCGGCAAGGCGAAGGTGACGGACGGGCCGTTTCCGGGGAGCAAGGAAGCGGTCGGCGGCTTTTGGATGATCCGGGTGAAATCGCGCGACGAGGCGATCGAGTGGGCCAAGCGCTGCCCGGCGGGCGCCAACGACGTGATCGAGATCCGCCAGGTCCACGAGCCGAAAGATTTCGGACCGGAAGTCGCGCACCAGGAGCGCGAGCTGGCGGAAAAGCTTGGCAGCAACGGGTAGCGCCGCCGTCGAGCAAGCTGTCGGCGTGAGCGCAGCGGCGTACCGGCCGACAACACTCGCGGAGGCAAGTGCCGTGTGCGCGGGCGGCGCTGCCGCCGCCCGCCTTTGAGACCATCCCCGATCCGATCAGCGACATCGCCGATATCGAGCGCTTGATCGGCCGCGCTCGCCGGAGCTCAGCGGCCGCAGGTCCTGGCGGAATTGGTGCGCTGCATCGCTAAGCGATTTGCGCACCACATTCTTCTTCACTGTAGCAAGGCGGCCACAGGCGAGCTGATTGACCGAGGCTATGGTAGGTTGTTGGGTTCCGACGCTGAGGGCGCTCGTATGAAGAAGTTGTTCGCCGCAATCGTTGCTGTGAGCGCGTTTGTCGGAGCGCCCGCTCTCGCAGCCGATATGCTGCTGAAAGCGCCGGCGGCGGCCCCTCCCCCCGCCTTCAGCTGGACAGGCTTCTATCTCGGCGGCTTCGCAGGTGGCGCAGGAACCCGTTCCGTGTCCAACCCGGACGCGACCAATCCTGGGACTGTCGGACCATTTCCGCCTGGCACGCCCGTCACGGGGTGCAATTTCGGCGCTGGTCCGGGACTGACGCCGGCTGTTTCGCGACCTATGGCCTGAAGCCGAGCTTCATTGGCGGCGGTACCGCCGGGTACAATTGGGAGTTTGGAAAACTCGTGACCGGGATCGAGGGCGAGTATGGATATTTGCACCTCAAAGGGAACGGTCAGTTGCCCTTTATCGGCGGTACTCCCTTGGGAGCGCGGCCAATCCGTGCGATGTGTTCTTTTCTACACAGGCTGGGAATTGGTTTGCCACCATTACCGGCCGTCTGGGCGTGACCGCCGACACTTTGAACCTACAGTGGCTGGGGGGCGCCCACACGTTGTTCTATGGGAAACTCGGCGCGGCGGTGAGCAGGGTAGCCGTGTCGGAGTTCAGTCCCGGGAGCGCCGTAACAACTGCGGTGCCGTTTTCATTTTCCGGGGCGAAGAATGTCTGGGGTCTCGCCGCGGGCGGCGGTGTCGAATGGGCGTTCAATCAGAGTTGGAGTCTGAAGGCCGAGTATGAATACCTGGGACTGAGAAAAACGGTAGCGGCGTGCGGCTCGCTGCCACCCTCGGCCGCCGGCGCCGGCGGCCCGTGGTGCACCCAGGGCGGCATCGGTGGCGTCCAGAGCTTAAAGGCCGGGATCAACTATCGCTTCAATTCGTGGCCGATGGCTGCGCAATAAGTCATCAAGCGCTGGCCGCAATTCGTTCGACAATCAGATTCACGGCAAGTCAGCCATTGGGCACGCCAGCCCCTCGCGTCATTGCGGGCGGGTTTGCGGCGACTGCCGCGGGTGAGGGAACACTCACTGTCTTCCCCGGCCATTTGCACAGATCGGCGATCAGGCATTTTTCGCAGAGCGGCCGGCGCGCGACACAGACATACCGGCCGTGCAGGATGAGCCAGTGATGGGCGTGCAGGCGGTAGCGCTCGGGCACGACTTCCATCAGCTTCATCTCGACGTCGAGCGGCGTCTTGCCGACGGCGAGCCCGGTGCGGTTGCCGATGCGGAAGATGTGGGTATCGACGGCGATGGTCGGCTCGCCGAAGGCGACGTTGAGCACGACGTTGGCGGTCTTGCGGCCGACGCCGGGCAGCGCTTCGAGCGCGGCGCGGTCGTGCGGGACCTTGCCGCCGTGCTCGGCGACGAGCTGGCGGGACAGCGCGATCAGGTTCTTCGCCTTGGTGCGATAAAGGCCGATGGTCTTGATGAGCCCGCGCACCCGCGCTTCGCCGAGCTTGATCATCTTCTCCGGCGTGTCGGCGAGCTTGAACAGGGCCGGCGTCGCCTTGTTGACGCCGGCGTCGGTCGCCTGCGCGGAAAGCACGACCGCGACCAGCAAGGTGAACGGGTCGATGTGCTCAAGCTCGCCGCGCGGCGCCGGATTGGCGGCGGCGAAGCGGCGGAACGCTTCAGCGATTTCTGCCGTTGACCATTGCGGCAGTTCGCCGTGGGCGGCATTCGTGTCGGCCTTGGCCTGCGCCTTGCCGCTTTTGAGCTGCGCCGCCCTGCCCGCGCGGGCGGCCTTGAGCCCTTGTCCGGTGGTCCTGCGCGCCATGTTTCCCGTATAGTGAGAGGCATGAGCGGCGACAACGCAGCAGTTCCCGAACCCACCATCTTTTCGGCGACCATCACGCCGCATCGCTCGCTCGGCTCAACCGGCTTCCTCGTACTCATGCTGGGCATCGGCGGCGTGAGCTTCGTCGCCGGGGTGATGTTTCTGCTGATCGGCGCCTGGCCGGTCTTCAGTTTCCTCGGCCTCGACGTGCTGCTGATCTACTGGGCGTTCCGGATCAACTATCGTGCGGCGCGCGCCTATGAGGAGGTGACGGTCACGACCTCGGAACTCACCGTGCGCAAGGTCAGCCATCGCGGGAGCGTGCGGGAATGGACCCTCAACCCGCTGTGGGTGCGCCTCGAGCGCGTCGCCCACGAGGAGTTCGGCATCGAACGTCTGTTCCTGATCTCCCACGGCCGGCGATTGTCGATCGCCGCCTGCCTGGGGCCGGACGAAAAGGCGAGTTTCGCGGGCGCGCTTTCGACCGCGCTGAGCGAAGCCAAGCGCGGGCCGACGCGAACGGTGCCGTAACGAGCCCGAATGGCGAATGGTCCGAGCAAATGGCGGGGAACCGTTCCATTCGCTCCTCGCTATTCGCCATTCGCCTCTCCAGAAATCGGGTGGTTGCGGTGCTGGCGGCGGCCTAGATGGGGAGCAGAATGATGGAGGCATCCATGCTGTCGCCCGATCGATTGACCGACTTGACCCCGCTCGCCGATGCCGCCGCCGACTATGACGTGGTGCGCCGCGCCATCGGCCATATCCGCGGCCACTGGCGCGAGCAGCCCGAGATCGAGGCCATCGCCGAGGCCGCGGGCGTCACCCCGACCGAGTTGCATCACCTGTTCCGCCGCTGGGCCGGGATTACGCCGAAGGCGTTCTTGCAGGCGCTCACGCTCGATAGCGCGCGGCAATTGCTGCGCGATTCGGCGAGCGTGCTCGACGCCACCTACGAGGTCGGCCTATCCGGCCCTGGCCGCCTGCACGACCTTTTCGTCACCCACGAAGCGATGTCGCCCGGCGAGTGGAAATCGGGCGGCGAGGGCCTCACGGTGCGGTTCGCGTTCCATCCGTCGCCGTTCGGCAATGCGCTGGTCATGGCGACCGAGCGCGGGCTCGCCGGGCTGGCCTTTGCCGATCCCGGCGCCGAGGAAGCGACGCTCGCGGAAATGAAAGCGCGCTGGCCGAAGGCGAGCTACGTCGCCGACGCGGCGCGGACCGCGCCGATCGCGCGGCGCATCTTCGATCCGACCTTGTGGCAGGCGGAGCAGCCGCTGCGCGTCGTGCTCATCGGCACCGACTGGGAAGTACGGGTCTGGCAGGCGCTCCTCAGGATACCGATGGGCCGGCTCGCCACCTATTCCGGCATCGCCGGCAAGGTCTGCTCACCGACGGCCGCGCGCGCCGTCGGCGCCGCAGTCGGCAAGAACCCGCTCGCCTTCGTCGTGCCCTGCCACCGCGTCATCGGCAAAGCCGGCGAGCTCACCGGCTATCACTGGGGCCTCACCCGCAAGCGCGCCATGCTCGGCTGGGAGGCGGGCAAGATGGCCGCTGCGGCGTAGACGCTCCCGCGGTTGGCGCACCTCTCGTCATTGCCGGGCTGACCCGGCAAACATGCGGCAGCGCCGCACCAGCGGCGATTAGGCTATGGACCCGCGGGTCAGCGGGGTGCCCGTCCCGCGGGTGACGATCGAATAGATTGCTAGGCCGCTAGGTCCTGCTTCTCCGCCACGGTCGCATCGGGGTTGAGCCGGTAGATCTGGGGCGCCCCGGTCGCCAGCTCGCGCGCCACGATCTCCCTCGGCGAGAGGCGCTCGAGCACCATGATCAGCGCCCGCAGCGAATTGCCGTGTGCGGAAACAAGCACGTTCTCGCCGCGGAGCACGCGCGGCAGGATCTCCTCGATGTAATAGGGAAGGACGCGCGCCGCGGTATCCTTGAGGCTCTCACCGCCTGGCGGCGCCACATCGTAGGAGCGGCGCCAGACGTGCACCTGGTCGGCGCCCCACTTCGCCCGCGCGTCGTCCTTGTTGAGGCCCGACAGATCGCCGTAGTCGCGCTCGTTGAGCGCCTGATCTCTGAGCACCGGAATATTCTTCTGCGCGAGCTCATCGAGCATGAGATCGAGCGAGTGCTGCGCGCGCACCAGCGCCGAGGTGAAGGCGACATCGAAGCGAAGGCCTTGCGCCTTCAGCCTGCGCCCGGCCGCTTGCGCTTCCCTGATCCCCTTTTCGGTCAGACCGACGTCGCGCCAGCCGGTGAACAGATTTTTCAGATTCCACTCGCTCTCGCCATGACGCACGAGGACGAGAATGCGCTCACCCATCGGTTTTCCTTCTACTGTTTTCCCATCATCCCGAGGTGCGCGCGAAGTGGGGATCACGGAACAAGTCAGATATCGCCCAATCCCAACACGTCTGCCATCGAGTAGAGTCCCGGCTTCTTGCCGCGCGCCCACAGCGCCGCGTGCAGGGCGCCGCGGGCGAAGATCATGCGGTCCTCGGCGCGGTGCGTGAGCTCGACGCGTTCCGCCGGGCCGGCGAAGATCACGCTGTGCTCGCCGACGACAGTGCCGCCGCGCAGCGCCGCAAAACCGATATCGCCGGCGCAACGCGCACCGGTCATGCCGTCGCGGCCGCGCACCGAACGCTGCCCGAGATCGACGCCGCGGCCGGCGGCGGCGGCACGGCCGAGCATGAGCGCGGTTCCGGACGGCGCGTCGATCTTCCTGTTGTGATGCATCTCCAGAATTTCGATGTCGTAGTTCTCGTCGAGCGTCCTGGCGACGCGCTTGACCAGGGCGGCGAGAAGATTGACCCCGAGGCTCATGTTGCCGGATTTCACGATCGTGGCGCGGCTCGCCGCCTTGGCGATCACCGCCTCCTCCTCGGCGGAATGGCCGGTGGTGCCGATGACGTGCACGATGCCGGCGGCGGCGGTCAGCTCGGCCAAGGCAAGCGTCGCGGCTGGAATGGTGAACTCGATGAGCCCGTCGGCGGCCGCAAGCAGCGGCGCCACGTCGCTGACGACCTTGATCCCGTTCGGCCCCAGCCCGGCAAGTTCGCCGGCGTCGCGCCCGATGACGGCGGAATCCGCGGCCTCGGCAGCGCCGGAAAGCGCGACGCCCTTCGTCGCCGCGATCGCATGAATGAGCGTGCGCCCCATGCGCCCGCCGGCGCCGGCGATCACCACGCGCATGTCCGAATTCGCCGCCGACATCGGGACTGGTCTCCGGTTGCCGCGGATATAGCGGGGCCGCCGGACGCCAGCAACACGCGCCCTGCGTCGGTCCGCTTGCGGGAGAGCGAGCCTACGGCTGCGGGCCGTCGTAGCCCTCGATCACGATGATGTCGGCGGTCGCGTGCGGCAGCCGCACCTTGATGTTGGCCTGGTATTCGGGCGAGCGATAGCAGGCGAGCGCGGTGGCATAATCGGGAAACTCGATCACCACGTTGCGCGAGCGGCTCGCGCCCTCGACGCCCTCGAACTTTCCGGCGCGCACCACGAAGCGGCCGCCGTATTTGCGGAAGATCGCGGCATTGGCGGCGGAGTAGGGCTTGTAACCCTCCTCGTTGGCGACGTCGACGCGTCCGATCCAGTAGCCTTTGGCCATATCATTTCTCCTTGTTCGCCTGTTGCGCAATTTCCCCGACGATCGCCTCCGCCGCCGTCCTGGGATCGGCCGCGGCGACAATGGGCCGGCCGACGACCAGATAGTCCGCGCCGGCAACAATGGCCGCAGTCGGGGTCATGATGCGTTTCTGATCCCCACGGTCGCTGCCGGACGGGCGAATCCCCGGCGTCACCAGCGCGAGCTTCGGGCCGATGATCGCGCGGAGCCTCGCCGCCTCCTCCGCCGAGCAAACGATCCCGTCGACCCCGATCTCGCGCGCCTGCGCCGCGCGCCCGGCGGCGAGCTCCGGTACGCTCGCGGCGTATCCCGCCGCCTTGAGGTCGCGATTGTCGTAGGAGGTGAGCACCGTCACAGCGAGGATGCGCAACAGCCCCTCGCGCGCTTCGACCGCCGCCTGCATGGTCTGCGGATAGCCGTGCACGGTGAGGAAGCTCGCGCCGAGCCGCGACACGCTCTTGACGCCTTGCGCCACCGTGTTGCCGATGTCGTGCAGCTTGAGATCGAGGAACACGCGCTTGCCGGCGCCGGCAAGCGCCTGCGCGTAGCCAAGCCCGCCGGCGAAGGCGAGCTGATAGCCGATCTTGTAGAACGATACCGCATCGCCCAGCCGCGACACCATGGCCTGCGCTGCTTCCACCGAGGGCAGGTCGAGCGCAACGATCAGGCGGTCGCGTGGCTGCAGGCGCGTGGCTTCTGCCTGTTTCACTCCGGCCCTCGCGGCATGAGCGCCGCCATCTCGACGAGGCGGCGCGCGAGGCGCTTCAACGTCGCCGCCTGGCTCTCATCCTTGAGATTGTCCATGTCGTCGAACGCCTCGGCGGCGCGCCCGACGGTAAGCTGTTCGGGGATGACGAGCGCGCCGCAGCCGAGCTCCAGGATCTGCCGCAGCGCGATCAGCGCCCGCAAGCCGCCGGCCGCCGCCGGCGAAGCCGCCCCGACGGCGAAGACGCGGCCCTTATACGCGGCGTAGCTCGGCTCGCCGCGCTCGTGTCCGCGCGACATCCAGTCGATCGCGTTCTTGAGGAGCGGCGGCACCGAAGCGCTGTATTCCGGCGTGGCGATGAACACGCCGCGATGCGCCGTGAGCATGCGCTTGAGCTCGATCGCGGGGGGCGGCAGGCCGCTGTCAGCCATCAGATCGGCATCGAAGATCGGCAACGCGTAGTCGGCGAGGGAAATGCGAGTGACGTCGGCCTCGGCGAGCGTGAGCTCCTTGGCGGCGAGCGCGGCAAGCCGGGCGTTGTGCGAGCCGGCGCGTAGCGAGGCGGCGATGATCAGGATTTTCGGACGCATGGAATGTCGGATGCCGAGGTCTGTCGTCCGCCGTCAGTGCTTCCGATAGACCCAGACGCGCGCCGGCGGGATGTTCATCCAGATGCGCTCGGAGGCCTCCACCGAGAAGCCGCCGAGGCGCCGCGGCAGCGGCGAGGCAACCGAATAGGTGAACTGCACGAACGGCGCGCCGGGCAGCATGAGATCGAAGGCGTCGCGAATGAGCCGCAAGCGCATCTTGAGCGGCTTGGTGACCAGCGGCAGCCCGGAAACGACTGCAGCGGCGGGTTGCAGCAGCAGCGCTTCCAGCAATCGGCGCAGACTGTAGGCGTCGCCCTGCACCAGCGTCGCGTCGGGGAAGCGCGAACGCAGGATGCGGCAGAAGCTCGCGTCGAACTCGACGAGAACGAGGCGCGACGGCGCGACACCCGCCCGCACCAGCGCTTCGGTCACCGGGCCGGTGCCCGGCCCGAGCTCGACCACCGGTCCGTTGCTGTCCGGATCGACATAGCGCGCCATGGTGCGCGCCAGAATTTTTCCCGAAGGCGTCACCGCGCCGATCGTCAGCGGCCGCTCGATCCACGAACGGATGAAGCGCACCTCGTCATCGATCCGAATGCCGCGCTTGCGCTCGAACTGCCGGATCTGCTCTTCGATCTTCTTGCCGATGCCGCCGCGCTTCTCTTCGAGCACGCGGATCTGGCGTTCGATCTTGCGCTCGATGACGATCTTCCTGACCTCCAGAAGCCGGAGCTGGCGCTCAATCCCTCGTTCAAATTTCTGCAGGGCCGGGAGCGGCATGGCATCAATCGCATACGACCAAACAATGCTTGTTCTAGAACATTCACCGACCCAAGGCCAGCGGGGCCCCGGATCGGGACCTTTATGCGGAATTCGCGCGGCTCGCGCTCAATCCGTCGAGAAATTCCTTGACCTTGCCGAAGAAGCCCGACGCCTCGGGCTGCGTTTCCTCCGACGACAGGCGGTCGAATTCGGCCAGCAGCTCGCGCTGCTTCTTGCTGAGATTCTGCGGCGTCTCGACGGCGACCTGCACGTACATGTCGCCGGTCTGCCGCGCCCGCAGCACCGGCATGCCTTTGCCCTGCAGGCGGAAGCGGCAGCCCGACTGCGTGCCTTCCGGAACTTTGACGCGGGTCTTGCCGCCATCGATCGTCGGCACCTCGAAGTCGCCGCCGAGCGCCGCCGTCACCATCGAGACCGGCACGCGGCAGTGCAGGTCGGCGCCCTCGCGCTGGAAGAACGGATGCGCGCCGATGGAAAGGAAGATGTAGAGATCGCCGGCCGGCCCGCCGCGCACGCCCGCCTCGCCTTCGCCGGCCAGGCGGATGCGGGTGCCGTCCTCCACTCCGGACGGAATATTGACCGACAGCATGCGCTCGCGCGTGACGCGGCCCGAGCCGGCGCAGGAGCCGCACGGATTGTCGATGACCTGGCCGCGGCCCTGGCAGTTCGGACAGGTGCGTTCGAGGGTGAAGAAGCCCTGCGAGTGGCGAATCTTGCCGTGGCCGGCGCACATCGGGCAGGCCTTCGGCTTGGTACCAGACCTGGCGCCGCTGCCGGAGCACGCCTCGCAGGTGACCGAGGTCGGGATGCGGATCTGCGCGGCCTTGCCGGCGTATGCCTCCTGCAGCGTGATCTCCATGTTGTAGCGCAAATCCGCGCCGCGCTCGCGTCCGGAGCCGCGGCCGCGGCCGGCCGACATGCCGAAAATTCCTTCGAACAGATCGGAAAACGTCGTGCCGAAATCAGCGCCGAAACCATGCGCGGCGCCGCCCATGCCGCCGTGCTCGAAGGCGGCGTGGCCGAAACGGTCGTAGGCCGCGCGCTTGTCGGGGTCTTTGAGGACCTCGTAGGCCTCATTCAATTCCTTGAAACGATGCTCGGCGTCCTTGTCGCCGGGATTGCGATCCGGGTGCCACTGCATCGCCTGCTTGCGAAAGGCGACCTTGATGTCGCCGTCGCTCGCCGTGCGTTCAATCGAAAGCGTCTCGTAGTAGCAGCGCTTGACCATCACTCCCCACCCGATGACGTCCAATCATTTCGAGCTGAGACGCCTACCGCCAAAAACGTGCACCCCCGTCTTGCGTCCGGGGGTGCAATTCTGACGGACCGTAGCGGCATTGAAGCGCCTCCGCCCGATCAAGCGGACTTCTTGTTCTTCTTGTCGTCGTCCACCTCGGTGAACTCGGCGTCGACCACGTCCTCCTTCTTGCCGTCCGGGCCGGCTCCGGCGTCGCCAGCCGGCTGCTCGGCCGATTGCTTATACATCGCCTCGCCGAGCTTCATGGAGGCTTGCGCCAGCACATTGGTCTTCGCCGTGATCGCGTCCGCATCGTCGCCCTTCAAGGCTTCCTTGAGGTCGGCGATGGCGTTCTCGATCGCGCGCCGGTCGCCGTCGCCGATTTTCGAACCGTGCTCGGCGAGCGTCTTCTCGGTCGAATGGACCAGAGCCTCGGCGTGATTCTTCGCCTCGACCTGCGCCTTGCGCTTCTTGTCCTCCTCGGCGTGAGCTTCCGCATCCTTGACCATACGCTGGATGTCGGCCTCGGACAGGCCGCCCGACGCCTGGATGCGGATCTGCTGCTCCTTACCGGTGCCCTTGTCACGGGCCGAGACGTTGACGATGCCGTTGGCGTCGATGTCG
The DNA here is from genome assembly GCA_963833665.1 of uncultured Alphaproteobacteria bacterium. Taxonomy (GTDB): domain Bacteria; phylum Pseudomonadota; class Alphaproteobacteria; order Rhizobiales; family Xanthobacteraceae; genus BOG-931. The sequence continues at coordinate 133,530 of CAWHZA010000081.1, forward strand.
AAGGTCACCTCGATCTGCGGAATGCCGCGCGGCGCCGGCGGGATGCCGATGAGGTCGAACTGGCCGAGCATCTTGTTGTCGGCCGCCATCTCGCGTTCGCCCTGGAACACACGGATCGTCACCGCGGTCTGGCCGTCCTCGGCGGTGGAGAACACCTGGCTCTTCTTGGTCGGGATCGTGGTGTTGCGATCGATGAGCCGCGTGAACACGCCGCCCAGCGTCTCGATGCCGAGCGACAGCGGGGTTACGTCGAGCAGCAGCACGTCCTTGACGTCGCCCTGCAGGACGCCGGCCTGGATCGCCGCGCCGACCGCCACGACCTCGTCCGGATTGACGCCCTTGTGCGGCTCCTTGCCGAACAGCTGCTTCACCACTTCCTGGACCTTGGGCATGCGGGTCATGCCGCCGACCAAAACCACTTCGTTGATCTCGGCGGCGGAGAGACCGGCATCCTTGAGCGCCTGTCGGCACGGCTCGATCGTCTTGCGCACCAGGTCGTCGACCAGCGCCTCGAACTTGGCGCGGGTAAGCTTCATGGTCAGATGCTTCGGTCCCGAGGCATCCGCGGTGATGAACGGCAGGTTGATCTCGGTCTGGGTCGTCGAGGAAAGCTCGATCTTGGCTTTCTCCGCCGATTCCTTGAGCCGCTGCAAAGCGAGCTTGTCGCGGCGCAGGTCGATACCCTGCTCCTTCTGGAATTCGTCGGCCAGATAGTTGACCAGCCGCATGTCGAAATCCTCGCCGCCGAGGAAGGTGTCGCCGTTTGTCGACTTCACCTCGAACACGCCGTCGCCGATTTCGAGAATGGAAATGTCGAACGTGCCGCCGCCGAGATCGTAGACCGCAATCGTGCCGGTCTTGCCCTTGTCGAGCCCGTAGGCGAGCGCCGCCGCGGTCGGCTCGTTGATGATGCGCAGCACTTCCAGGCCGGCGATCTTGCCGGCATCCTTGGTGGCCTGGCGCTGCGCGTCATTGAAATAGGCGGGCACCGTGATGACCGCCTGCTCGACCTTGCTGCCGAGATAGGCCTCGGCGGTCTCTTTCATCTTCTGCAGGATGAAGGCGGAAATCTGCGAGGGCGAATAGCTCTTGCCCTCGGCCTCGACCCAGGCGTCGCCATTCGAGGCGCGCACGATCTTGTAGGGGACAAGCTTCTTGTCCTTCTCCACCATCGGGTCGTCGTAGCGCCGCCCGATAAGACGCTTGACTGCAAAAATGGTGCGCTCGGGATTGGTCACCGCCTGGCGCTTCGCCGGCTGACCGACGAGCCGCTCGCCCTCGTCCGTAAAAGCGACGATCGACGGCGTCGTGCGCATCCCCTCCGCGTTCTCGATGACCTTGGGCGCCTTGCCCTCCATCACGGCGACGCAGGAATTCGTGGTCCCGAGATCGATCCCAATGACCTTGGCCATGGTTATTATTCCTCTCCTTAGCGGCAGGTCGGGTAGGCCCCAACGGCGCCCCTCCCCGACCCCCTTCAGTTCTCACCGTACCCGGCGCGATTTCCGGGCAATTTCCCTTGGCTCATATAGGAGGGCGTGATCAGGCCGCAAGACAAGATTCCCTCGCAGCGATGCGCCAGGATTAAACAATCGCGCGCCAGCGGTGGGGCTTTTCGGACCGCGCCTCCACGGTGAACCACGGGTTGATTGCCGATCCGCGCAGGTATAGGCCGTCTCCGCCGACCGCGCGCTCTTGGCACGCTCTTGGGGCGCTTCTTGGTAGGGAATGAAAGCGCAAAAATGGACGCGACGACAGACATCACCGGACTGCGCGTCTATCCCGGCTATCTCGACGGCGACCGCCAGTGGGCGGTGCTGGCGGCGATTGAAGAGGTCCTGATGACGGCGCCGCTCGCCACGCCGCGGATGCCGAAATCCGGCCGTCCGTTCACCGTGCTCATGTCGAATTGCGGGCCGCTGGGTTGGACCTCGGACGAGAGCGGCTACCGCTATCAGCCGATGCATCCGGAGACCGGCCGGCCCTGGCCGCCGATACCGGCTCCGGTCGCCGCCATATGGGATGCGGTTGCGCGATACGCGCACGCGCCAGAGTGCTGTCTCATCAACTACTACGCCCCGACCGCGAAAATGGGCTTGCACCAGGATCGCGACGAGCAGGAATTCCATGCTCCCGTGGTCTCGATCTCGCTTGGCGATTCGTGCCTGTTCCGCGTCGGCGGACGACAACGCCGCGACCCTACCCGCTCCTTCCGGCTCAATTCCGGCGACGTCGTCGTTCTCGGCGGCGGCGCGCGGCTTGCCTTCCACGGCGTCGATCGGATCTATGCCGGAACATCGACCTTGCTCCGGCAGGGGGGACGGATCAATCTCACTATGCGCCGGGTTACAGCTCCCGCAGCCGAGCGGGCCGGCGGATAAGTGCCCACTGCAGAGGCTCCACACGATGCGCAACAGACGTTTCCGCTCGATCACGGCCGGCGCCGGCTTGGCAGTTCTGTTGCTGTCGTTGGTCCTGGCGACGCCGTCCCGCGCGGCCGAGCCCGCATTCCCTCCAGGCTCACGCATCGGCCTTGTGCCGCCGACCGGCATGGTCATCAGCGATGCCTTTGCCGGCTTCGCCGATCCAGAAAAGAATGCGGCCATACTGATCGCGACGTTGCCAGCGGCGGCGTATTCGCAGCTCGACAAGACGCTCGACACCGAGGAGCTGCGCAAGCAGGGCATCACCCTGGAGAAGCGCGAGCCGATGCGGCTTGACGCCGGCAAGGGGTTTCTTCTGACCGGCCGGCAGGTGGCCGGCAAGGAACGCTATCGCAAATGGCTTCTGGTGTTGGCGTCCGGCGACATCACCGCACTGGTCAGCGTCCAGGTTCCCGAGTCGGACACCGCCTATCCCAACAACATCGTGCGGACCGCGCTCGCCACGCTGGCGGTGCGGCAGAAGGTGCCCGAGCAGGAGCAGCTTGGACTCCTGCCGTTTACGGTCGGCGACCTCGCCGGCTTCCGCGTCGACGCCGTCCTTCCAGGCCGCGCCCTGGTCTTGAGCGCGGCCGCCGCGGAAACGCCGAAAGACACTTCCAAGGAATCCGAGGAAGCACCGAAAGAGCCCAAGGAAGCAAAGGACTCCAAGGAAGCTCCGAAAGACACTTCCAAGGAGGCACCGAAAGAGCCCAAGGACGCGAAGGACTCCAAGGACGGTCCGAAAGAGACCTCCAAAGAAGCGTCGAAAGCACCCAAGGAAGCGAAGGACTCCAAGGAAGCTGCGAAAGACTCTTCCAAGGAGGCAGCCGCTCGCAGTTTCGACGCGCGGCTGCTGATCGCTGCTGCGCCCGGCGGGCCGGCGGAAGCGGATGACCGCGGCAGTTTCGCCCGAACCTCGTTCGCCGAGATTGGCGGAATCAGGGATGTCCGCATCACGATGTCGGAGCCGCTGCGCATCGGCGGACAATCGGGATATCAGACCATGGCGGAAGCCAAGGACGCGCGCAGCGGAGCCGATCTGATGGTGGTGCAATGGCTGCGTTTCGGCAGCGGCGGGTTTCTGCAGATGACCGGGATCGCACGCGCCGACGCATGGACCAGCACGCTCTCGCGGCTGCGCGCCGTCCGCGACAGCGTTCAGCCGAAGTGAGCCCGGCGATCCAGGCCGCCGCGAGGGCGAACGCGCCAAATACGCCCTATTGCGCAAAGCCCGGCATCGGGCTTGAATAAATCAGTTGCCCAGCCGGGCGCGAACATCCTGTGGAGGGGAATATGCTCCATTTGCAGCGACGTGAGGTACTCATCGGCCTGGCCAGCGTGACGCTGGCCCAAGCGGTGTTCGGGCGGACCGGCGCAGTGCTCGCCGCCGACAAGATCAAGCCCACCGCGTCAAGCGCGCTGATCGTGGTCGACGTGCAGAACTGTTTCCTGCCTGGCGGCAGCCTGGCGGTGAAGGAAGGCGACCAGATCATCCCGGTGATCAACCGCATCGCCAAGGGCTTCGAGAACGTGGTGATGACGCAGGACTGGCACACCCCGCATCACATCTCGTTTGCATCCACCCATGAGGGCAAGAAGCCGTTCGAGGTGATCAAGCTCGCCTACGGCAATCAGGTGCTGTGGCCGGACCATTGCGTGCAGGGAACCGAGGGCGCGCAGATCGCCAAGGACATCAATATCCCGCAAGCCGAGCTCATCATCCGCAAGGGCTATCACAACGAGGTCGACAGCTACTCGGCCTTCCTGGAAGCGGACAAGGAAACCCACACCGGCTTGGGCGGCTATCTCAAGGAGCGCGGCATCGATACCGTGTTTATCACCGGGCTCGCGACCGACTTCTGCGTCGCCTGGACGGCGGTCGACGCGCGCCACGCCGGCCTCACCACCTATGTCGTGGAAGACGCGTGCCGCGGCATCGACGTCGGCGGCTCGCTGGCGAAGGCGTGGGCGGACATGAACGAAGCCGGCGTCAAGAAGATCCAGTCGAGCGATCTCGCGGTCTGAGCAACCGCGCAGTTCGGGATTCCGAAAGCCGAGCGAAGGCTGCGATCAAGGATTTCCCGGTTCGCCGGCAACGGCCGGCGCGCCGGAATGATAGTCAATGATCTCGGCGGATCGGTATCAAGAATCCTTGGCGGCCTTTGCTGCGTTGTCGTTGACGGCGGCCTGCCCGCGTGCGGGAGCGGTTTTTGGGCCACCCTTCGACACGCCGACCAACGCCGGCCGCAGCATGCGCTCGCCGATCATGTAGCCGGGCTGCACGACCTCGACGACGCTGCCCGCCGGCACCGCCGCGTCGGGCACTTCGAACATCGCCTGGTGGACATTGGGATCGAACTTCTCGCCGCGCGGGGTGAACTGGCTCACGCCGTTCTTTTCCAGCGCTTTCTGCAGCTCCCGCTCGGTCAGCTCGACGCCCTCGATCAGCGCCTTGACGCCCGACTCGGCGCTTGCGCGCAGTTCCGGCGATATCGCGTCGAGTGCCCGGCGCATGTTGTCGGCGACGCCCAGCACGTCGCGCGCAAATGCCGCGACGGCGTAAGCGCGCGAGTCCGCGATTTCGCGGTCGGTGCGCTTGCGCAGGTTTTCCATCTCCGCCAGCGTGCGCAGCAGCCTGTCCTTGAGCTCGGCGGCATGCGCTTCCGGATCGGGTTGAGTCGGGCCCGGCTGATTGGCTAACGGGGCGGCCTCCGCCGGGGCCGCGGCGTCCTCAGCACGCGCGGTCTGTTCGGTCATATCCATTCCCATGGTCTCGCTGCCCGGCATATCAGGCGTCAAACCACAAAAATCAAGCGCCGGGAATGGGCTGGCTATCAGCCCACGGGAACTTCGGCGGCCGCCGATAGCGCGATATCAGCCGGCCAGCAGCTTGCTGACGACCTTGGCCGTGTAGTCCACCATCGGAATGATGCGCGCGTAGTTGAGCCGGGTCGGGCCGATCACGCCAAGGACACCGACAATGTGGCCGGACGCGTCGTGGTAGGGCGCGACGATGGTCGAGGAACCCGAGAGCGAGAACAGCTTGTTCTCCGAGCCGATGAAGATGCGCACGCCTTCGGCCTGCTCCGCCCGGCCCAAGAGGTCGATCACGTCGCGGCGCGTTTCCAGATCGTCGAACAGGAGCCGGACGCGCTCGAGATCGGCGAGCGCCTTGAGGTCCTCGAGCAGATGCGCCTGGCCGCGCACGATCAGCTTCCGCTCGTCGGTTTCGCCGCCCGACCAGCTGGCGAGGCCGGCGGCGATGATCTTCTGAGTGAGCGCATCGAGCTCGGCCTGGCCCTCCTCGAGCCGCCGCTCGATCTCGGCCTTGACCTCGGGCAGAGTACGGCCGCGGATGCGGGCGTTGAGGAAATTGCCGGCCTCGATCAGCGCCGACGTTGGCAGGCCGACCGGGATGTTGAGAACGCGATTTTCGACCTGGCCGTCCTCGGCGACGAGAACCACGAGTGCGCGCTCGGGCTCGAGCCGGACGAACTCGATGTGCTTCAATCGCTGGTTCGATTTCGCGGTCAGCACGACGCCGGCGGCGCGGCTGAGCCCGGAGAGAAGCGCAGACGCTTCGGTCAGCACCGACTCGACCGACTTGGCCTGACCCGAGCCGGCGACCTGCGCCTCGATCGCCTTGCGATCGCGCTCGGTCAGATCGCCGACCTGCATCAGGGCGTCGACAAAGAAACGCAGCCCGAACTCAGTCGGCAGCCGCCCGGCCGAGGTATGCGGCGCATAGACGAGGCCGAGCTGTTCCAGATCGGACATGACGTTGCGCACCGAAGCCGGCGACAGCGTCATCGGCAGGATGCGCGACAGATTGCGCGAGCCGACCGGCTCGCCGGTCGCCAGATAGCTCTCGACGATCCGGCGAAAGATCTCGCGCGAGCGCTCGTTGAGCTGAGCCAAGCTCAGCTGGCTCGCGACCAATGGCAGATCGTGGCTGGCCAAGGTGAACTCCCGTGCTGGCGCAAGATTTGTCCATTTGACGCCTCGGTTTCAAGCCGCATAGGACGGCGCAAGGACCGCAGGCCTCGGCACGCGAACGCCTCGGCGACCCCTGGCACCCTTGTCGGTTCTCCCGCCCGCCCGTACAAGACGGGGCACCATCTGCTTTGGCTCGTGCGGCGCCGGCGCCGCAGCGAGGGAGAATTTTATGCGGCCGAGCCGCCGACAGCCCGACGAATTGCGCCCGGTCTCGCTCGAGCGCGGCGTGGTTAAATTCGCGGAAGGATCGTGCTTCGTCCGGTTCGGCGACACGCATGTGCTGGTTACCGCGACGCTTGAGGACCGCCTGCCGCCCTGGCTCAAGGGGCAGGCGCGCGGCTGGATCACCGCCGAATACGGCATGCTACCGCGCGCCACGCTCGAACGCACACGGCGCGAGGCCTCGGCCGGCCGGCAGAATGGCCGCACCGTTGAAATTCAGCGCCTGATCGGGCGCAGCCTGCGCTCCGTAGTCGATCTCAAGGCGCTGGGCGAACGGCAGATCACCATCGACTGCGACGTCATCCAGGCTGACGGCGGGACCCGTACCGCTTCCATCACCGGCGCCTGGATCGCGCTCTACGACTGTCTTGCCTGGATGAAGACGCGGCAGATGATCGAGCATGAGGTGCTGCGCGACCACATTGCGGCCATCTCCTGCGGCGTGTGCTCTGGCGTCGCGGTGCTCGACCTCGACTACGCCGAGGATTCACAAGCGGAGACCGACGCCAATTTCGTCCTCACCGGGTCCGGTAACATTGTCGAGGTGCAGGCGACCGCCGAGAAGCTGCCGTTCTCCGAGGAGCAGCTCACAACCTTGCTGGCGCTGGCGCGCAAGGGCGTCGCAAAACTCATCGACCTGCAGAAGATGGCGGTGATGTGAACGCACGACGGATGACAGGTGACGGAAGACGGATGGCCGGAAATAACACGTTGAAGGGCTCCTCGCCCGGCGGCATCCGTCATTCGTCGTCCGTCATTCATCGTCCGCTCGCGGGCCGCCTCGTCATCGCGACGCACAACCCCGGCAAGCTCACGGAGATGCGCGACCTCCTTGCGCCGTACGGCATCGACGCCACATCGGCGGGCGAACTGGACCTTGCGGAACCGGAAGAGACCGGCATGGCCTTCCGCGCCAACGCGCGCATCAAGGCCGAAGCCGCCGCCAAGGCCTCGGGACTGCCGGCCTTTGCCGATGATTCCGGACTTGCGGTCGACGCGCTCGGCGGCGAGCCCGGCATCCATTCCGCACGCTGGGCTGGGCCCGACCGGAACTTCCGCCGCGCCATGGAACTGGTCGAAGAAAGATTGCGCGAGCGCGGCGCGACGACGCCGCAGCAGCGCAAGGCGCACTTCGTGTCCGCGCTGAGCATTGCCTGGCCGGACGGCCACATAGAGGAGTTCGAGGGCCGCGTAGACGGTACGCTCGTCTGGCCGCCGCGGGGCGACAAGGGCTTTGGGTACGATCCGATTTTCCTGCCCGACGGGCATGCGCGCACGTTCGGCGAAATGTCGAGCGAGGAGAAGCACGGCCTGCCGCCGCGCGGACTCGGGCTGTCGCACCGCGCCCGCGCCTTTCGCAAGCTCGCAGAGGCTTGCCTTCGTTCTCGTCCCCCGTCGGCCGCGGAAGCCGGATCGCGGCGCGATCCGGGAGCAGGCCGACCGTGAGCGCCGCGCCAACCACGCCGCCGGCAGCGGCGAGCGAAACGGCGTTCGGCGTCTACATCCATTGGCCGTTCTGCCTGTCCAAATGTCCCTATTGCGATTTCAACAGTCACGTCCGCCACTCCGGCATTGACGAGGCGCGCTTCGTGCGCGCGTTCACGGCGGAGATCGCGGCGATTGCTGCGCGCGTGCCGGGCCGGACCGTCTCCACGATCTTCATCGGCGGCGGCACGCCCTCGCTGATGCAGCCGGCGACGGTTGCCGCGGTGCTCGATGCCGTCGCGCGGCATTGGCGCATCGCGCCCGGCGCCGAGGTGACGCTCGAAGCCAATCCGACGAGCGTCGAGGCGACGCGTTTCCTCGGCTACCGCGCCGCCGGCGTCAATCGCGTATCGCTCGGCGTGCAGGCACTCGACGACGGCGCGCTGGCCGAGCTCGGGCGTCTGCATTCGGCGCGCGAGGCGCTCGACGCGGTCGCCGTCGCCCGCGGCGTGTTCGAGCGCTATTCGTTCGATCTTATCTACGCGCGGCCGCGGCAGACGCCGCGCGATTGGGCGAGCGAGCTGAGGCGGGCGCTCGCCGAGGCCGGCGAGCATCTTTCGCTTTATCAGCTGACCATCGAGCAGGAGACGCCGTTCGCAGCGCTCCATGCGGCCGGCAAACTCAAAACGCCGGACGAGGACGTCGCGCGCGCTCTCTACGACACGACGCAGGAGGTCTGCGCCGCGCACGGCCTGCCCGCCTACGAGGTTTCCAACCATGCACGGTCCGGCGGCGAGTGCCGGCACAATCTCATCTACTGGCGGGCGCACGAATATGCCGGCGTCGGGCCCGGGGCCCACGGGCGCGTCGACATTGCTGGCGAGCGCCACGCCACCGCGACGGAGAAACGCCCCGAGGCATGGCTCGCGCAGGTCGAGGCGCGCGGGCACGGGCTCACCACCGACGACCTGCTCACGCGCCAGGAAATTGCCGACGAGTTCCTGCTCATGGGTCTGCGGCTCGCCGAAGGCATCGACATGGAACGCTACGCCGCCATCGCCGGCCGGACACTCGATCCGGACCGCATCGCCGCGCTGCGCGAACACGACCTGATCGAAACGACCGCCGCCGGCCGCCTGCGCGTGTCGATGGCCGGATTTCCCGTGCTTGATGCGGTCGTCGCCGACCTCGCGGCATGATCAAGACGTAGATCGCGAGCGATGCACCGGCGAGCAAAGTTCCGCCGCTTCGCCGCGCATCGTCAGATTGAGGAGCCGAAGCTGCGCGGTGGGGGCGAGATGACCTGCGCTCCCGACGACGTGACGCGCAGCACCGCGAGACCGCGCTCGTTGGTGCCGTCGGCGCGGAAACGGAACAGCCCGTCGATGCCGGAGAAGCCAGAAGGGTTGGTCAATGTTTCCGGCGAGAACCGCTGCGGGCCCTGGGTCTTCACCAGGGCGGCGATCAGCGCGACCGCATCGTAGGCGAGCGTTGCGGTGCGCACCGGGTCCTGTTTGTAGCGGGCGCGATAGCGCTGCGCGAAGTTGCGGTAACCGGCGGAATCGGGCGCCGCGTACCAGCCGCCGTCGACCGCCGGGACCGAGTAGATGCGCGGATCGTCCCAGAGCCCGGTGCCGAGAAGCTGGACCTTCTTCGTATTGACGCCGTTCGCCGTCAGCGTTTGGACCACGTCGGGCAGAACATCCCCGCTGTCGGGAATGAAGATCGCGTCGACCCGCGTCGCCGCCTGTGCGACGTTCTTCACCGGCCCGGCCATGCCCGTCTTGTCGTGCGGGTAGCGTTCGATCGCGACCACCTGTCCGCCGCGGCGCGCGACATCCTGCCTGAACGCCGCTTCGACCACGGTGCCATATGGATTGTCGGGGATGAGCGCGCCATAGGACCGCTTCCCGGCCGAGCCGGCATATTGCACGATGCGCGCGACATCCGATTCCGGGAGAAAGCTCAAGAGATAGACGCCGCGCGAGGCGACGTTGGCGTCGGTCGAGAAGGCGATCACCGGCACGTTGCGGGCACGCGCCACCTGGCCGACGGCGCTGACCGATTGCGCAAAGAGCGGCCCGAGGATGATGGCCGCCCCCTCGTCGAGGGCCTGCTGCGCCCCTTGCCGCGCCGCGTCGGTGTTACCCGCGTCGTCCTTCACCAGAAGCTGGACATTGGGAGCGTTGAACTCGGCGAGCGCCATTTCCGCGGCGTTACGCATCGCCTGGCCGGCGATCCCGGCATTGCCGGTCGCCGAAACCGGCAGGATGAGAGCGGCTTTGACTTCGCCGGCGCCGACCGTCCCGCCGGGTCCCGGCGGCGGAGCCTCCGTCGTCTGCGGCTGCGTCTGCGGCGTCGGCATCGACTGGAAGAAGGTCGAGTTGCCGGAGCAGCCGGCCAGGAACGCGCCCGCCGTCGCCAGCAGGCCTGCAACGGATCGGCGCCGCGACGGCAGGGCGGCCGACGGCAGAACCGGCAATTCCGCGGACACTGCGGTTCTCCTCACGGCCGCCTCAGCGCCGCAGCCCATAGGGCGGCGCCAATCTGTCATTCTGGCGGCGAATGGTTAACCGAATGGAAAGGATAAGGAATCCTTCAGAACCATGACGGCCGCGCGGCCCGGCGTTAAGGTGACGACGATGAAGCATGCGCTTTCGAGCCCGCCCGGTCGAGATGACCGCCCGCAACGGTCCTACACCGTCGCCGGCCATTTGGTCGAGGTGCCCAGGCTCGCGCCCGGCTTGCATATCGTTGCCACGCCGATCGGCAATCTGGGCGATATCACCTTGCGCGCGCTCGCTGTGCTGGCCGGCGCCGACCTGATCGCCTGCGAAGACACGCGCGTGACGCGCCGGCTGCTCGACCGCTACGCCATGGCGACCCCGCTGACGCCGTACCACGACCACAACGCCGAGACGGCGCGGCCGAAGCTGCTGCGGCGTTTGGCGGAAGGCGCCGCCATCGCGCTTGTCTCTGATGCCGGCACGCCGCTCGTGTCCGATCCCGGATACAAGCTCGCGCGCGCCGCCCATGAAGCCGGATCCGCGATCACCGCCGTACCCGGGGCCTCAGCGCTGCTCGCCGCCTTGACCGTGTCAGGCCTGCCGACCGATCAGTTTTTCTTTGCCGGGTTCCTGCCGCCGAAGGAAACGGCGCGCCGCAGCCGCATCGCCGCGCTCGCCCGGATCCCCGCGACTCTCATTTTGTTCGAAGGCGGGTCGCGGATCGCCGCGACGCTCGCCGACCTCGCCGCCGAACTCGGCGCCCGCGAGGCCGCTCTGTGCCGCGAGCTCACCAAGATGCACGAGGAAGTCCGGCGCGGCGACCTCGTTGCCCTGGCGGAGAGCGCCGCGAGCGGCGAACTGCGCGGCGAGTTCGTGCTGGTCGTCGGACCGCCGGCCGCGGAGCAACCCAGCGCCAGCGATGCGGATTTACTGTTGCGGCAAGCCCTCGCCCGCGTCTCCGTGAAGGACGCCGTCGGTGAGGTCGCGGAAGCAACCGGGTTGCCGCGCCGCAAGATCTACCAGCGCGCGCTGGCGCTCGCCAAGGAAGCGGATGGGAAGGCGGATCATGGCGCAGCGGATTGAGCCGTCCAATCCCCGGAGCGGGCCGCGGCAGGAACGCGTCGCGGCATTCAAGTTCGGCCTCTCCGCGGAAAGCCGCGCGGCCATGTTCCTCATCGCCAAGGGCTACCGCATCGCGGCGCGGCGCTGGAAGACGCCGTTCGGCGAGATTGACATCGTCGCCCGGCGCCGCCACGCGCTCGTCTTCGTCGAGGTCAAGGCGCGCGAGCGCATCGACGACGCGGCGGAAGCGGTGACCGAGCGTGCCCGGCGCCGCATTCTAGCGGCCGCCGAGCTTTGGCTCGCTCACCATCCCGACGATGCCCGGCGCTACATCAGCTTCGACGTCATGTTGGTTGCGCCCGGCAAGATGCCGCGGCACATCGCCAACGCCTTCGACACGAGCCGCTGAATGCCGTCGCGCGCCATGGCGACAGCCGGCAAAATTGCGTAGACGTTGACGACGAGATCGCCGGGGGCGCGCATCGATCCATGAGCCTGAACGTCGCCGTGCAGATGGACCCGATCGAGCGGATCAACATCCGCGGCGATTCGACGTTCGCGCTGCTGTTGGAGGCGCAGGCCCGCGGCCATCGCCTCGCCTACTACACCCCCGACCGCCTCGTCCTGCGCGACGGCAAAGTGTCCGCGACCGTGCAGGCGCTCGAGGTGCGCGACGTTGCCGGCGGCCATTTCTCGCTCGGCGAGCCGCGGTCCGCCGATCTCGCGTCGTTCGACGTCGTGCTGCTGCGGCAGGATCCGCCGTTCGACCTCGCCTATATCAGCACGACGCACATGCTCGAGCGCATCCAGCCGCAGACGCTGGTCGTCAACGATCCGGCGCAGGTACGCAACGCGCCGGAAAAAATTTTCGTCACCGAGTTTCCCGAGCTGATGCCGCCGACGCTGATCACCCGCGATCTGGCGGCCATCAAGGCGTTCCGCGCCGAGCAGGGCGACGTCGTGATGAAGCCGCTGTACGGCAAGGGCGGCGAGGCGGTCTTCCGCGTGGCGCGCGAAGATCTCAATTTCGGCTCGCTCTACGACCTTTTCGCTACGATGTTCCGCGAGCCTTGGGTAGTGCAGAAATTCTTGCCGGCGGTGAAGGACGGCGACAAGCGCATCATCCTGGTCGACGGCGAATTTGCCGGTGCGGTCAACCGCGTGCCGGCGCCCGACGATCTGCGCTCCAACATGGTGCGTGGCGGCGTGCCCAAGGCGACCGACCTCGCGCCGCGCGAACGCGAGATCTGTGCCCGCCTCGGGCCGGCGCTGCGCGAGCGCGGCCTGCTCTTCGTCGGCATCGACGTGATCGACGGCTTCCTCACCGAGATCAACGTGACTTCGCCGACCGGCATCCGCGCGGTGAAGAATCTCGGCGGCCCCGACATCGCGGCGCTGATCTGGGACAAGATCGAGGCGAAGCGGAAATAAGAGCTTTCCTCAGCTGAGCATGATCTTGTCGGAAAATCGGCTTCCACTTTTCCGGATCATGCTCTAGCCGCGGGCCGGCGCTGGCGCGGCGCCGACGGCGCCCGCCGACGACGGCTTGGCGATGGTCAGGACCAGCATCGCTGCAACGAGGCACAGCATCCCGGCGACGAAGAAGGCCGGCAGGTAGCTCGCAAATTCCGTGCGCGAAAACCCGGCGCCGAAGGCCGCCGTCGCGGCGCCGATCTGATGGCCCGCAAAGACCCAGCCAAACACCATTCCGGCGCGCTCCCGGCCGAAACGGTCGGCGGTGAGCTTTACCGTGGGCGGAACGGTCGCGATCCAGTCGAGGCCGTAGAACACGGCAAACAGCGAGAGGCCGTAGAACGTGAAGCTCGTGAACGGCAGATAGAGCAGCGAAAGCCCGCGCAGCCCGTAGTACCAGAACAGCAGCCAGCGATTGTCGTAGCGGTCGGCGAGCCAGCCGGAGCCGATCGTGCCGATGAAATCGAAGACGCCCATCATGGCGAGCACGCTCGCCGCACTCACCGCGGTCAGCCCGTAGTCGCCGCAGAGCGTGATGAAATGCGTCTGGATCAGCCCGTTGGTGCTCAGGCCGCAGATGAAGAACGTGCCGAACAGCACCCAGAACAGCGGCACGCGGGCCGCATCGCTCAGTACCTCAAGCGGCGCCGTCAACAGTGACATGAGGCCGGCACCGGCCGGCGGCGGCGGCAGCACCGCGCTCTCGCCGTAGGGCGGCAGATTGAGATCGCTCGGCCGGTCGCGCATCAGCGCCAGCGCGGCGAGGGCAGCCGCCGCCAGCAGGCCGCAGACAAAGACGAGCGCGATCCGCCAGCCGAAGCGCTCGGTCAAATCCGCGATCAGCGGCAGGAATACCAGTTGCCCGGTCGCCGAACTCGCCGAGAGAAGGCCCACCACCAGCCCGCGGCGCTGGGTGAACCAGCGCGCCGCGACAGTCGCGGCGAGCACGATCGCGGTGAGGCCGGTGCCGACGCCGATCACGACGCCCCAGAGGAGCACCAGTTGCCATACGTGCGTCATCGCCAGCGAGGCGACAAAGCCGGCCACGACCAGAGCGAGCGCGCAGATCATCACGCGGCGCAGTCCGAAGCGGTTCATGAACGCCGCCGCGAACGGGCCGAACACGCCGAACAGCAACAGGCGCAGCGCCAGCGCGCTCGAAATCTGCGCGTTGTCCCAGCCGAACTCGCGCTCGAGCGGTACGATGAGCACGCCGGGCGCGCCCATGGCCCCGGCGGTCACCAGCATGGTGAGGAAGGTGACGGCGACGACGATCCAGCCGTAGTGGATGTTGCGGCGCGCCAGCGCCGCGGCGAGCGCAGATGACACCATGGCCGTCACCGTTCTCCCGGACGTTAGATGATGATCATCATCATTCTTGCGTATTGATGATGGGCGTCATATAACTTGTCAACCGTGCGCCGCGCATGGCCGGGCTGCAGCATGAGAGTGAGCCGGGAGAAAGCCGCCGAGAATCGCCAACGCATCATCGATGCAGCCGGCGTGCTGTTTCGCGCCAAGGGCTTTGCCGGCATCGGCGTCGCCGACATCATGCGGGCCGCCGATCTGACGCATGGCGGCTTCTACGGCCACTTCGCCTCCAAGGACGATCTCGCTGCACAGGCAAGCCGGCGGGCACTGGCGCGCTCCGCCGCCAAGTGGGAGCGCGTTGCCGCGGGTTCGCCCAAGGGCGCCTACGCGGCGCTGCTCGCGAACTACCTCACGCCGACGCACCGCGACGACCCCGCGCGGGGCTGCGCCTTTGCCGCGCTCGGCTCCGATGCCGCGCGTGGCGGCAAGGCAGTCCACGCGGCGTTCGCCGACGGCTTGCAGCCCTTCCTCGACATTCTTGCCGAAGCTATTCCGGGGCGCTCGAAGGCGGCGCGCCGGCGCAAGGCCGTCGCCACCATGGCGGCACTGGTCGGCGCCGTCACGCTGGCCCGGGCGGTCGGCAACCAGCGTTTTTCGGACGAAATTCTCGAGGCGGTACATCGGGAACTGCTGGAGGCCGTCGACCGCTGAGCGCCAGGTTTTGCCCGGGACTCTCTCGGGTTCGTTCTCTAAATGTTCTTGCGGAACTCATGGGCCTCAGCTACTGTGCGGCCGAGGGCAGGGTCGGACATGGTCCAGCGCGTCTCCACGGTGTCGTTCGAGGGCGTCGAGGTCCGGCCAGTCGACGTGCAGGTGCAGGTCGCGCCGGGGATGCCGGCGTTCACCGTCGTGGGGTTGCCCGACAAGGCGGTCTCCGAAGCGCGCGAGCGCGTGCGCTCGGCCATGATCGCGTCCGGGCTGGCGCTGCCGGCGCGGCGCATCACCGTCAATCTCGCTCCTGCCGATCTGCCCAAGGAGGGAAGCCACTACGACCTGCCCATCGCGCTCGGGCTGATGGCGGCGATCGGCGCCATCCCGCACGACGCGCTGTCGGGATTCGCGGTATTGGGCGAACTCGGCCTCGACGGCTCGATCGCCGCGGTCGCCGGCGTCCTTCCCGCCGCCATCGGCGCCAATGCGTGCGGCGAGGGCTTGATCTGCCCGGCCGCATGCGGGCCGGAAGCGGCGTGGGCGAGCCCCGAGATCGAGATCGTCGCGGCGTCCTCGCTCATCCAGCTCGCCAACCACTTCAAGGGCACGCAGGTGCTCTCGCGGCCGCAACCGAAAATCCTCGAGGCAGGAGGCGTCGCGCTCGACCTCGCCGACATCAAGGGCCAGGAAAGCGCCAAACGCGCGCTCGAAGTCGCAGCCGCCGGCGGCCACAACCTGCTCATGGTCGGACCGCCCGGCGCCGGCAAGTCGATGCTCGCGGCGCGGCTTCCCTCCATCCTGCCGCCGCTCGCGCCGGCCGAACTTTTGGAAGTGTCGATGGTCGCCTCCGTCGCCGGCGAGATCAAAGGCGGCGCGCTCACCAACCGGCGGCCGTTCCGCGCCCCGCATCACTCGGCGAGCATGCCGGCGCTGGTCGGCGGCGGCTTGCACGCGCGGCCGGGCGAAATATCGCTCGCGCACCATGGCGTGCTCTTCCTCGACGAGCTGCCGGAATTCCAGGCGCAGGCTCTCGACGCGCTGCGCCAGCCGCTCGAAACCGGCGAGGTGTCGATCGTGCGCGCCAACCATCGGGCCACCTATCCGGCGCGTTTCATGCTGGTCGCGGCGATGAATCCGTGCCGCTGCGGACACGCCAGCGAGCCCGGCTACGCCTGCCGCCGCGGCGTCAATGCGCGCTGCGCCGCCGATTACCAGGCGCGCATTTCCGGCCCGCTCATCGACCGCATCGATCTGCACATCGAGGTGCCGGCGGTGACCGCCGCCGACCTCATCCTGCCGCCGCCCACCGAAGGCAGCCGCGAAGTCGCCGAAAGGGTCGCGCTCGCCCGCGAGCGGCAGGCCGCGCGTTATGCCGCGATCGGGCTGCCGCACCTGCGCACCAATGCCGCGGTCTCCGGCGCTGTGCTCGAGGACGTGGCCCGGCCGGATACCGGCGGCCTCACGCTGCTGCGTGAAGCAGTCGATGCGATACGGCTCTCGGCGCGCGGCTATCACCGCGTACTCCGCGTTGCGCGCACGCTCGCCGACCTCGACGGCACGGAAAAAGTCGGCCGCGTGCATCTCGCCGAGGCGCTGTCCTACCGCGCGCTTGCGGATGAGATCAGACGGGCGGCGTAGCGCATGCTCGGGGAAAGCGGCCGCCCGCCCATCTGACAAGATCTCGTTTCAACAAAGACCGCACAGGAGGCATTCGACGTCGCGCCGAGCGGTGGCGCCACGGCCTCAGCCGGAGCCGTTGACCACGCCGCCGGCGCCGCGCATGCCGATCGCCGACAGGAATTCGTGCCGGGTCTCGGCGTGATCGCGGAAGACGCCGAGCATGCGGCTCGTCACCATGGTGACACCGGGTTTGTGCACGCCGCGCGTGGTCATGCACTGATGCGTCGCCTCGGTGACGACCGCGACGCCGTGCGGCTTGAGCACGGTGTCGAGGCACGACGCGATCTCGGCGGTCATCTTCTCCTGGATCTGCAATCGCCGCGCAAAGACCTCGACCAGCCGCGCCAGCTTGGAGATCCCGACCACGCGGTTGCGCGGCAGATAGCCGATATGCACGCGGCCGATGATCGGCGCCATGTGGTGCTCGCAGTGCGACTCGAAGCGGATGTCGCGCAACACCACGACCTCGTCGTAGCCGCCGGTCTCCTCGAACGTGCGCTTGAGATAGTCGCGCGGATGGTCCTTGTATCCGGCGAACCACTCCTCATAGGCGCGCACGACCCGGCCCGGGGTGCCGCGAAGCCCCTCGCGGTCGGGGTCATCGCCGGCCCAGCGGATGAGCGTGCGTACCGCGTCCTCGGCTTCCTCGCGCGCAGGGCGGACGGCCCGCGACGGCGCGGCGACGCCCCCCCGCGACCGCTTCGAATTCACCAGCTTATCCATCCGATTTTCTCCGGCCGTCCCGCAGGGCAGCGTAAAGGCGTTGCATTGGTCTTAGTCGACTAACTTTGGCAGCGATTGAGTTTGGCACCGACTGACTTGGCATTACATGATTTTGGCACCGATTGACCGTGGGCCATCGATTGGGCGGTGGGTCATCGATCATTGGCGCGATGTTAACAAAGCATCAACCCTCGCTCCAATCGCCGCTGCTGCCGGCAAGGGATGCGCAAGGTTCATAGGTCAGAATGCGCCTCAATCCATCGCGATACAGCGGCATTGACGCGGCCGGCGCATGATCGCGCCCAACTCCGCGGCGGCCGCGCAGCGTACCAGGCGGGAAAGGGACCATGCGTCCTCGCGGCCATCTGCCAAAACCCGCCGTTTTCAGCCGCCGCCTGCTCTCGCTCGCCGTCCGCTCGGTCGCCATCGCGTCGATGTCGTTTGCGGCCGCGTTCGGCTTCCTTTCCGGGGCGACCTCACCCGGGGCGCACTACGATCCCCATACGTTCGCCATCGGCGTGTCGGCGCTGCTCGGTGCCGCCTGCGGCGGCATTGGCATCCTCATTTCGCGCATCCGCCAGATGAAGATCGAGCTGCGCGACATGGAAACGCGTCTCGACGAGGCGGCGGATCGCAACTGGGAAATCAGCGAAGCGCAGGAGCGCACCAAGAGCTTTTTCGAGACCCAGGGCGACGTGATCGTGCGCCGCGGCAGCGCCGGCGCCATCACCTATGCCAACGATGCCTTCTGTGCGCTTGCCGGCCGCACGCGCGAAGACATTTTGGCGACCGCGTTTGCGCTTCCGGTCGAGGAACAGGGAGAAACCACGTCGCTCGCCGACGGCACGCGCATCTACGACCAGAAGATCGCCGCGCCCGCAGGCGCGCGCTGGATCGCCTGGCGCGAGGTCGCGGTGCGGGCCGGCTCCGCCAGCGAGACGCAAAGCGTCGGCCGTGACGTGACCGGCCGCGTACTGGCCGAGCGGGCGCTCGCCGAGGCGCGCGATCAGGCGGAAACGGCGAGCCGCGCCAAATCGCGCTTCCTGGCCATGGTGTCGCATGAAATCCGCACGCCGCTGAACGGCATTCTCGGCATGGCCGACCTCATCGGCGACACGCCGCTCACGCCCGAACAGGCGGCGTATCTCAAGGCGGTGCGCACGTCGGGGGAGACTCTGCTGTCGCTGATCGAGGAGATCCTCGATTTCTCCAAGATCGAGGCCGGGCGGATCGATCTCGCGGCGCGGCCGTTCGTCCTTGCGGCCTTCGTCGAGGAGGCGGTCGAGCTGCTCGGGCCGCGCGCGCAGGCGAAGGGACTGGAAATCTGCTGCTACGTCGACGAGCGTCTGCCGGTGCGCGTCGTCGGCGACGCGGCGCGGCTGCGCCAGGTGCTGTTCAACCTCGCCGGCAACGCCATCAAGTTTACCGATCGCGGCGGCGTCTCGATCATCGTCGAGCCGGATACGCAACCCGACGCGATTGCCATCTCGGTACGCGACACCGGCATCGGCATTTCGGGCGACGACCAAGCACGGATTTTTGCGGAGTTCGAGCAGGCCGACGGCGGCTCGGCACGAAAATACGGCGGCACCGGCCTGGGCCTGACCATTTCCAAGCGGATCATCGAGAGCATGGGCGGCACGATCGCGATCGAGAGCATTCCCGGAGCGGGCGCTACCTTCCGCGTCAGCATTCCGCTCGCGCGCTTCGGCGATACCGACGAGCCGGGCCTGCCTGTGCCCGACCTTGCCGGCCACGACGTGCTGATCGTCGCCCCGGCGGCAATCGAGGCGTCTCTGATCGCACGGCGGCTGCAGCGCTGGGGCGCGCGAACGGCCATCGTGCCCGACGATGAGGTCGCTTCCGCCCTGCTGCCGGAGCGGCCGTGGAGCGCGGTGCTGGTCGACCACGCGCCGGGCACGGCGCAAAGCGAAGTGCTGGCGCGCCTCGCCGCAACGGTCCCGCGGCGGATCGTGCTGGTCACGCCGGCGATGCGCCCCGAGCTCGCGGCGCTGAAGGAAGCCGGCTTCACCAGCTACCTGATCAGGCCGGTGCGCGCCACCTCGCTCGCCGCGCGCTTTTCCGCGGACGACGCCTTCGAGCCGGCGGCGCCCGAACCCAAGGAGGCGCCAAGCGAAGTGCGCACGGACGGCAGCCTTTCGATCCTTGTTGCCGAGGACAACGAGATCAACGCGCTACTCGCGCGCGCCCTCCTCACCAAGCTCGGCCACCGCCCGACGATGGCCGCCGATGGCGTGGCGGCCGTCGAATCATTTCTTGCCGCCCGTGCGGCCGGCACGCCTTACGATCGCGTGCTCATGGACCTGCACATGCCGGGCATGGACGGCATCGAGGCCACGCGCCGCATCAGAGCCATCGAGGCCGAGCAGGAGGCGCCGCGCACGCCGATCCTCGCGCTAACCGCGAACGCCTCCGCCGAGGATCGCGATGCCTGCCTTGCCGCGGGCATGGACGGCTTCCTGGTCAAACCGCTCGACCGCGAGCGTCTCAGCGCCGCGCTCGCCGGCGGCGCCGCCGCGCTGGCGGCGTAAGGATCTTTCGTTTTCGCTCGGACGCTGTCGCGGACCCCTCAACGCGGGCGCTGCCTCACAGCCGGCGCAGCGCGACCTCCTCGACCTCATGGCTTTCGCCCTTCTTGAGGATCAGATCGGCGCGGGGCCGGGTCGGCAGGATATTTTCGCGCAGGTTGACCAGGTTGATGCGGTTCCAGATCGAAGTCGCGGTGGCGATCGCCTCCGCGTCGGACAATTGCGCGTAGCGGTGAAAGTACGACTTCGGGTCGGCGAAGGCGGTGCCGCGCAGGGCGAGAAAGCGGTCGACGTACCACGACAGCAGCACGCTTTCATCGGCATCGAGATACACCGAGAAATCGAAGAAGTCGGAGACGAAGGGCACGGCCTTGCCGTCCTTGGGCAGGCGCCCGGCCTGCAGCACGTTGAGACCCTCGACAATGAGGATCTCGGGCCGGTCGATCTCGATCTGCTGGTTCGGAATGACGTCGTAGATCAGGTGCGAGTAGACCGGCGCACGTACCGGGTGCCGGCCGGCTTTGATTTCGGACAGGAACCGCAACAGCGCCGGCAGATCGTAGCTCTCCGGAAAGCCCTTTTTCTCCATCAGGCCTTCGCGGGCAAGCACCGCGTTGGGATAAAGAAAGCCGTCGGTGGTGATGAGATCGACCTTGGGCACGTTCGGCCAACGCGCCAGCAATGCCTGCAGCACACGCGCCGTGGTCGACTTGCCGACCGCGACCGAGCCGCCGACGCCGATGATGTAAGGCACCTTGGCGTCCTCGGTGCCGAGGAAGCCTTGCTGGGCGCGAAACAGCCGCTGGGTCGCGGCGACGTAGAGCGAAAGGAGCCGGGACAGCGGCAGATAGATTTCCGCGACCACGGACATGTCGAGGCGGTCATGCAGCGAACGCAGCCGCGCGATCTCCTCCGGCTCGAGCGTCATCGGCGTATCCGCGCGCAGCGTCGCCCACTCGGCGCGGGAGAACACGCGATAGGGCAAAACATCCGGCTGCGTGCGTTGCTCCATTCCCTGCCCTTCAGCCGCCCTTGCGTGCCGCCTTCTCGTCGAGGCCCGACTGGCGCGTGCGCCGGTCGAGCTCAGCCTCGACCTCGGCAAGCGAAATGCCACGGGCGTGCAGCAGCACGAGCAGGTGGTAAAGCACGTCCGCCGCCTCCGCGATCATGTGATCCCGATCCTCGCCGACCGCGGCGAGCGCTGCCTCCACGGCCTCCTCGCCGAGCTTCTTGGCGCAATGGCTCACCCCGCGGTCGATGAGCTTGCGGGTGTAGGACACCTCCGCACTGGCCTTGGCGCGCTCCTGTACGCGCTTTTCCAGGTCGTGAAGGGTGAACGCAGCCATGCCGCGCCTCCTTAGCACCTCTCGAACCCCCAGGGGAGAGGCGGGCGGCACGGTCGTCTGTTGGATCAAGGCTTCGCGCACCTTCGCTCGCGCCGTTAGAATGGCGCCATGACCGCGCCTGCCCTCGATTTCTGGTTCGACTTCGCCTCGACCTATTCCTATCCGGCGGCGATGCGCTTGCGGACGCTCGCGAGCGCGGCCGGCGTCGAGGTCAAGTTCCGGCCGTTCCTGCTGGGGCCGATCTTCAAGGCGCAAGGCTGGACCACCTCGCCCTTCAACCTCTTTCCCGCCAAGGGCCGCAACATGTGGCGCGACCTGGAAAGGATTTGTGCCGGGCTTTCCTTGCCGCCGATGCGCCGGCCCGAACCGTTTCCGCAGAACAGCGTGCTCGCCGCACGGGTGGCGCTGGTCGGATTGGCCGATCAATGGGGCGAGGAGTTTTGCCGCGCGGTCTTTTGCGCGGAGTTCGCCGCCGGGCGGCGCATCGACGACACCGAAACCATCGGCGCCATTCTTTCCAAGCTCAACGTCGAGCCGTCGGCGGTGCTCGCGGCCGCGCTGTCGGACGACAACAAAGCGCGGCTGCGGGCCGAGACCGAAGAGGCGCAACGGCTTGGCCTGTTCGGCGCGCCAAGCTTCTCGACGGCCGACGGCGAGCTGTTCTGGGGGAACGACCGGCTGGAACACGCGCTCGCCTGGGCGAAGCAGCACGGTTAAGGATCGAGCCGCATCGGCAGGCCGGCGCGCGCCATGTACTGTTTCGCTTCGCGCACCGAGTGTTCGCCGAAATGAAAGATCGAGGCGGCGAGCACGGCGCTCGCGTGGCCGTCGCGGACGCCCTCGACCAGATGATCGAGCGTGCCGACGCCGCCCGAGGCGACGACCGGCACCGGCACGCTGTCGGCGATGGCGCGCGTGAGCCCGAGGTCAAAACCCTGCCGCGTGCCGTCGCGGTCCATGGAGGTGAGGAGGATCTCGCCGGCGCCGAGCGCAACCACGTCGCTGGCATAAGCGAGGGCGTCGATCCCGGTCGGCTTACGTCCGCCATGGGTGAAGATTTGCCAGCGGTCCGCCTCGCCCGCTTTCGACACCTTCTTAGCGTCGATGGCGACCACGATGCACTGATCGCCGAATTTTTCCGCCGCCTCCTGGACGAAGGCGCGGCGCGCGACCGCCGCGGTATTGATCGACACCTTGTCGGCGCCCGAGGCGAGCAGCGTGCGGATGTCCTCGATCGTGCGCACGCCGCCGCCGACCGTGAGCGGCATGAAGCAGGCCTCGGCGGTGCGCCGTACCACGTCGAGCATGATGGCGCGATCTTCGTGGCTCGCGGTGATGTCGAGGAAGGTGAGCTCGTCCGCCCCCGCCTCGTCATAGGCGATCGCCGCCGCGACCGGGTCGCCGGCATCGCGCAGGTTGACGAAATTGACGCCCTTGACGACCCGGCCGTCCTTCACGTCGAGGCAGGGAATGACGCGGACCTTGAACATGTCACGCCGCCCGCGCCGTGCGGATCAAATTTAACGCTTCCGCCGCGTCGAGCCTGCCGTCATAGAGCGCGCGGCCGACGATCGCGCCGGCAAGTTTTTGTGCACGCGCCGCTAACAATGCGCGGACATCGTCGATGGAGGCGAACCCGCCCGAGGCGATGACTGGAATCGAAACGGCGTCGGCGAGCGCGATGGTGGCATCGAGGTTGAGCCCCTTGAGCATCCCGTCGCGTGCCACGTCGGTGTAGACGATGGCGGCGACGCCGGCGTCCTCGAAGCGGCGCGCAAGCTCGAACGCGGAAAGCTCCGACGTCGCCGCCCAGCCGTCGACCGCGACCTTGCCGTCGCGCGCATCGAGCCCGACGACGATGCGGCCGGGAAACGCGCCGGCGGCCTCCTTCACCAGCGCCGGATCGCGCACGGCGGCGGTGCCGATGATGACGCGCGTCACGCCCTTGCCGAGCCATGCCTCGATGGTGGCGCGGTCGCGGATGCCGCCGCCGAGCTGCACCGGTATCTGCACCGCGGCGAGGATGCGCTCGACCGCCGCGGCGTTCATCGGCCGTCCGGCAAAGGCGCCATCGAGATCGACCAGATGGAGATATTGAAAGCCCTGCGCCGCAAAAATGCGCGCCTGCTCGGCTGGGTCGCGATTGAACACCGTCGCCCGCGCCATGTCGCCCTGTTCCAGGCGAACGGCGAGCCCGTTTTTTAGGTCGATCGCGGGAAAGAGGATCACGGCTTCCACTTCAGGAAGTTCGCGATCAGCGCGAGGCCGAGCTTCTGGCTCTTCTCCGGATGGAATTGGGTGCCGACGATGTTGTCGCGCGCGACAAATGCGGTGACGGCGCCGCCATAGTCGGCTTCCGCCACCAGATCGGCCGGCCGCGACGGCTTGAGCTGAAACGAGTGCACGAAATAGGCGTGCAGCCCTTGCGGGCCGAGCGGCAGGCCGTCGAGCAGCTTGTGCTCGCGCGAAATGTTGAGCGTATTCCAGCCCATATGCGGAATTTTCAGACCCGCATCGTTCGGCTTGATGCGATTGACCTCGCCGGCGATCCAGCCGAGGCCCTCCGTTACCTCGTATTCGCGCCCGCGCTCGGCCAGCAACTGCATGCCGACGCAGATGCCGAAGAACGGCCGGCCCTTTTCGAGCACGGCCTCCTCGAGCGCGGCGACCATGCCGTCGACCGCATCGAGACCGCGGCGGCAATCGGCAAAGGCGCCGACGCCCGGAAGCACGACGCGGTCGGCGGAGGCAACCGCATCCGGATCGCGGGTCACGACGATCGGCTGGTCGAGGCCGGCTTCGTGCGCCGCGCGCTCGAACGCCTTGGCCGCCGAGTGCAGGTTGCCGGAACCGTAATCGACAATGGCAACGCTCACCGGTCCACTCCCGGTTCGGGAAAGAGGCCGATCACGCTGGACGATGGTGGCGGGCGCGGAATGGGCGCCGTGGCCGGCGTGCCCGGCGCGGCGGCACCAGTGGGCGCAATAGGACGTTTCACCGGAGACTCATGCGTCCAGGCGGCAAAGAACCGGCGCTCGGCTTCTTCAAGATCGCTGCCGCTGACCACGCCGACATTTTTCCAGCCGCGCCGCGCCAGCGCAAAGCGCCGCAACGTGCTCGAACTCGATGCCGACCAGGAGCGAGATGAAGACCGCGACGATGGCAAGGACGGGACCGGAAAAGCCGGCGTAACGCAGCGCGGTCTCGATGCCCGCGACCACGACGACGTAAGCCAGCAGCACGAGCCACAAGCGGTGCCAGAGCATCCAGAGAACGGCAAACAAAAACGCCCAAACCGAAAACCCATCGCGCACGAACGCGAACCGGTCCGGATCGGGCATGGTCTCGGCCGCGCGCAGCGGCGGTTCATGGACGGTGTAGATCGACATGGCTTTTGTTCCAAACGTGCCGATTTCTGTTTGCTCCACGGTCGACGCGTCGGCAACGCGTCACCCGCCGAGCGTGCCCTTGGTCGAAGGCACCTCATGCGCGGCGCGCGGATCGATGGCGACGGCGGCGCGCAGCGCCCGCGCCAAACCCTTGAAGCAGGATTCGGCAATATGATGGTCATTACCGCCGTAGAGCGTGGCGACATGCAGCGTCACCGCCGCGTTCATGGCGAAGGCCTGGAACCATTCCTGCACTAGCTCGGTGTCGAAGGGTCCGACCTTGTCGCGGCCGAACTCGACCTGGAACACCAGGACCGGCCGGCCGGAAATGTCGATCACCACGCGGGTGAGCGCCTCGTCCATGGGCACGTGGACGTCGGCGTAGCGGCTGATCCCCTTCATGTCGCCCAGCGCCTGCTTCACCGCCTGGCCGAGCGCAATGCCGACATCCTCGGTGATGTGATGATGATCGATGTGCAGGTCGCCTTTGGCCTTGACGCTGATATCGACGCGCGAGTGCCGCGCCAGCAGGTCGAGCATGTGATCAAGGAAGCCGATCCCCGTCGCGATCGACGCCGCGCCGGTGCCATCGAGATCGACTGCGACCTCGACGTCGGTTTCCTTGGTGGTCCGCTTCACGGACGCCTTGCGCATCTGAGTTCTCCGGCGCGCGCCGCGTGCGTTGTATCAGGGCTTTGTGCGCTCCGCCAACGGCCGTGCGCAATTGCATTGTCGGTGGTCAAATCCTAGATCATGCCTCGAACCAAGGTCTTCCAGCGCATGGTATCCCCCGAAACCGGCCTATCCGGCTTCTGGCACGGCACGACGATCCTCACCGTCCGCAAGGACGGATCGGTCGCCGTCGGCGGCGACGGGCAGGTCTCGATCGGGCAGACCATCGTCAAGGCCAACGCCAAGAAGGTACGCCGGCTCGGCAAGGGCGACGTGATCGGCGGCTTCGCCGGCGCCACGGCCGATGCCTTCACCCTGTTCGAGCGGCTGGAATCGAAGCTCGAGCAATATCCCGGCCAGCTCACCCGCGCGGCGGTCGAGCTCGCCAAGGATTGGCGCACCGACCGCTATCTGCGGCGGCTGGAAGCGATGATGATCGTCGCCGACAAGGACGTGTCGCTGGTGCTCACCGGGACCGGCGACGTGCTCGAGCCGGAAGCCGGCATTGCCGGCATCGGCTCCGGTGGCAATTACGCGCTCGCCGCCGCCCGCGCCCTTCTCGATGGGCCGCTCGACGCCGAGGCGATCGTGCGCCGCGCGCTCGACATCGCCGCGGATATCTGCGTGTTCACAAACCGCAATGTCACCATCGAGACCTTGAAGGGCGCCTGAGCATGGCGCCTCACGTCTACGCGTTCCGCCCGATGACGGCCATGGACTTTGCGATCATTCGGCGCTGGCTGGCGATGCCGCACGTCGCGCAATGGTGGGGCGATCCGCAGGAGCAGTTGGCTCTGATCAGCGGAGACCTCGATCACCCGGCCATGGACCAGTTTGTCGTCACGCTCGGCGACCGGCCGTTCGCGTATCTGCAGTGCTACGACCCGACCGCGTGGCCCGACAACGGCCTGGGCGAGCACCCGGGCGGAACGCGCGGGATCGACCAGTTCATCGGCGAGGAGGACATGATCGACCGCGGCCACGGCTCCGCCCTGATCCGCATGTTTGTCGACAGCTTGCACGAAGCGGGCACGCCGCGCGCCGTGACCGACCCCGACCCGCGCAACGCACGCGCCATCAGAGCCTACGAAAAAGCCGGATTCCACAAAGACGGTCTGGTGGATACGCCTGACGGCCGCGCTTTCCTCATGGTACGCGACGCATGAGCGATTTTTCGCCGCGCGAGATCGTCTCCGAGCTCGACCGCTTCATCGTCGGCCAGGCCGACGCCAAGCGCGCGGTCGCCATCGCCTTGCGCAACCGCTGGCGGCGGCTGCAGCTCGACGAGCGGCTGCGCGAAGAGGTGCTGCCGAAGAACATTTTGATGATCGGGCCGACCGGCGTCGGCAAGACCGAGATTGCCCGCCGGCTTGCCAGGCTCGCCGGCGCCCCGTTCCTCAAGGTGGAGGCGACGAAGTTCACCGAGGTCGGCTATGTCGGCCGCGACGTCGAGCAGATCGTGCGCGACCTCGTCGAGATCGCCATCGCCCAGACGCGGGAAAGGAAACGCAAGGACGTGCAGGCGCGCGCCCAGCAGACGGCCGAGGATCGGGTGCTCGATGCGCTCGTCGGCGCCAACGCCGGCGCCTCGACCAAGGAAACCTTCCGCCGCAAACTTCGGGCCGGCGAACTCAACGACAAGGAGATCGAAATCGAGGTGCAGGCCTCCGGCGGCATGCCGCTGTTCGACATTCCCGGCATGCCGGGCGCGCAGATGGGTGCGATCTCGATCGGCGATATTTTCGGCAAGCTCGGCGGCGGGCGCTCCAAGACCCGGCGCGTGAACGTGCGCGACTCCTATGAGATCCTGATCAACGAGGAATCCGACAAGCTGCTCGACAGCGACCAGCTCACCCAGGAAGCGATCCGGGCCGTGGAAAACAACGGCATCGTCTTCCTCGACGAGATCGACAAGATCTGCGCGCGCGACGGCCGCATCGGCGCCGACGTGTCACGCGAGGGCGTGCAGCGCGATCTCTTGCCGCTGATCGAGGGCACCACGGTCGCGACCAAGCACGGCTCGGTGAAGACCGACCATATCCTGTTCATCGCCTCTGGCGCGTTCCACATCTCGAAACCCTCCGATCTTTTGCCCGAGCTGCAGGGCCGGCTGCCGATCCGCGTCGAACTAAAACCGCTCACGCGCGACGACTTCCGCCGCATCCTGACCGAGCCCGAGGCGTCGTTGATCAAGCAATACATCGCGCTGATGGCGACCGAAGGCGTGACGCTCGAGTTCTCCGAGGACGCCATCGACGCGGTCGCCGACATGGCGGTGGCGGTGAATTCGAGCTGTGGAGAACATCGGCGCGCGGCGGCTGCAGACGGTGATGGAGCGGGTGCTCGACGATGTTTCCTTCACGGCGCCCGACCGTTCGGGCGAGACGGTGAAGATCGACGCCGGCTACGTGGACAAGCACGTCGGCGACCTCGCCAAGAATGCCGACTTGAGCCGATTCATATTGTGAGCTGGAAAGCCCCCGCGCGCGTCGCTGTGTTCCGGGGCGTGCGCTCTTAGCCAAATGTACACGCCGATGTCCGCTTTCGGGGCCAAAGCTGACGACATTTGCCGAAAATAGCTTTTTCCGCCTCGTAACCCCCATCCGGACAGCGGCCGGTTGTCACGCGGGTTTCATGTTGTAATTCCCCTCGTTATTTCTCGCCGGACTTTTTGTCGATGCGCACGGCGGCCAGTTGCGGTCCCGAACCCGTTTCGACTACCGACCGGACTTCGAGATCGGGCCTGAGCCGCGCGAACGGCGCTACGGTGGGGCTTGGAATCAACAGCCAGGCTGGCGGGTTTAGTGATTTCTGGCCTGCTTCATCAAGGCACCGTAACGGCCTCCGCACATAAAACAGTTGGTTGGTGCTAAGGCCGAAGCAATACGCGGGAGCGGGGTCTCCGTCCATGGCGCGCTCGAGCATCATGCCGTCATTCCGCGATGCGCCAAAGCGATCGGAGAATACCGGCATAATCACGGCCACCAGAACGAGCCGGTAAGCGATTAACGCGCAAAGCATCGTACCTGCGATCCACCGAAACAAAAAATAATTTGATTTTGCAAGCCAATCCCATCCCCATCCGGCGAGCACGGCCAGGGCTGGCGCAATCGGCATGGCATAGCGCGGGTTGAAACCCGGCCATACCATCAAAGCCGCAAGGCAAACGCTGGAATAAAGCAACAGCGCAGTGGCTAGCCCCGTCGGTTCTTGACGCCGCGCAGAGACGACAAAGGGCAGGATGAGCGTCGCCGGCAGCATTTGCAGGATGAGGCTGACAGCGCTGTAGCTATTGCTGGCAATGTAGCCGTGCAGCGTGGGCGGCGTCGTCAGTCTTGCATATGAGAGCCAAGTCGCTTCCACGCCGGTTTGGTAAACAGCAACGCCCCAGGCGATGGCGGCAGCGAGAGGAACGATCATGCACAGGAGCCAGCCTGGCAGGTCCCGCCATCGACGTTCAACCATCAGATAAGCCGCCGTGCCCAAGGCGAAAAATCCCGCCGGCTGCGGGCCCTTGGCCATGACGAGCGCTGCAAGCAGCAATCCACAGACAATCCAACGCAGAATTGACACGCCGCCCGCGGCAATGCCGTTCCACCACACGAGGAACGCCGCAAAGGAGAGCAGCGTAATCAACGTATCGGGCTCGGCGATCGCTAGTTTCTGCAACAGCAATGGAGCGAACAAAAAACACAGTGCGGCAAACAACGAGGCCTGCAAGCTGGCGTAGCGTCGGGTGAGTCCTTGCACCATTAAGGCGGTGAGCAGGACCGAAATCATCGCTGATAGCCGCGCTGACCATTCGTTCACTTGGCCAGTAACGGCGGCAACGCCTGCAATCAACCAGGGCAACAGTGACGGTTTCTCAAGCCAGGGGATGCCGTAGACGATGGGCACCAGAAAATGGCCATGCGCCAGAACATCCCGCGCGATTTCAGCGTTGGTGCCTTCCTCCCAGATGAACGAAAGCAGAGTAAGATTGGGTAATACGGCACAGGCCCAAACAAGAAGGACAATAATGGGCACCGCTCGCGGACGGCGAAGAGACCCCTCTAATAACTCTGCTCCCTTACCTGCTGCGTGCCCAAGAACAGAGTAAACCATGCGGCGCCCGTTTTTGCGCCATCGTAACATGCTCCAGCACGGCGTTCCAAAGTGAACAGTCGTAACCGATCGCGTTGTGTTGGACTGCTGCGGGAGGATTTGACAACACAACGGAGGGATGTCGCTTGTTGGCGCTTGGCCGACGTGCTGCGATGTCCGCACCCATGTCGGCTTTCCAGGGATAGGGCATCCCGAGTTGTGGGCACACCGCCTAGTGATAAGATTTGCGGCTAGCCGTCGTCGCGCGCCATTGGCGCGTCGTTCTCATCGGGCCAGCCGCCGCGCGGCGTGCCGCGGAGTTCGCGGATCACCGCCATCCATTTCTCGACCTGGGCGAGAGCGTGCGCATCTGCCGCCGTAGGCGGCGCTGCGGGTTGCGGTCCAGAGTGGCCAGCGTCGGACATCAGCCCGACATTCCGCCGGCATCGTTAACGATCCGTTCTTTGGGCTCGCCGCAGGCGCACATAAAGCGCGCCCTGCCCGCCGTGCCCGATATGGGCGTCCTCGAAGCCGACGACCAAGGAACGGAATTCCGGCAGCGCCAGCCATAGCGGCACCTGCCGCTTGAGCACGCCGCGCTCGCCGCCGTGGTGACCGTCGGCCCGGGCTGCTCCCTTGCCGGTGACGACGAGCGCGATCCGCACGTCGTCGGCTTGGGCCTGCCGCAGGAAGCGCAGCAATGCCGCGTGAGCTCTGCTCTGCGTCATGCCATGCAGATCGATCCGCGCATCGATCGATTCGCGGCCGCGGGCCACACGCTGCCGCAATCGCCGGCCGAGCGGAACGAGTGGAGCGGAAGCTTTTTGCGGCGGCGGGTCCAGCCGCGCCGCCGGCGCGGGAGGCGGATCGGGCGGCGCAGTTTCATCGTTCGCGGCGTCCGCAGCTTCGTTGCTGGCGGGGACCGGCGGTTCGGCGGGTGCCTGCCGCCCGTGGAGCGGCCTGATCGATCGCGCAAAACCGGTCCACAGCGCGCGCTCGTCCTCGCTCAATTGGCGGCGCCGGCTCATGGCATGCGCCGCGCTTTCGGCTTCGGCGCCGGCCCCACCGCAGCGGCCGGCTTCGGCTGCGGCAGCGGCACCTCGTCCACCGTGGGATCGGCCATGGCGCCGAAGTCGAGCTGCGCAAAGGTGGCAGGACGCTGCCGCGGCAGCGGTTGATCGCGTGCCGTCAACGCCGGATCGAGCGCGCGCGGCAGGAGCATCGCGAAGGCGCCGGGATTGCGGATGCGGCCGGCGATGCGCGCCGCCTCGGCGCCGGCGCCGAAATAGATGTCGGCGCGCGCCGGACCGACGATCGCCGAGCCGGTATCCTGGGCGAAGACGAGACGGCGAAATTTCGTCGCCGTTTTTTCATTGGCGATCGGCAGATCGGCGCTGATGAAGAACGGCGTGCCGTACACGTGCAGCGCACGATCCACCGCGATCGAACGGCCGGGCACCAGCGGCACGCCCTGCGCGCCCATCGGCTCGTCTTCGCTGGCGAGATCGACGATGCGGAAGAAGACATACGATTTGTTCTGCCGTCGCGCGTCCTTGGCATCGTCCGGATGCGCCTCCATCCATTCGCGGATGCGCTGCATCGACATCTCGTCCTTGGGGATGATGTTGCGCTCGATCAGCACGCGGCCGACCGGCGTATACGGCCAGCCGTTGTGCGAATCGTAGTTGATGCGAAGAATGGTGCCGTCCTCCAGGCGGATGCGCGCCGATCCCTGGATCTGCGCGAACAGCACATCGAGCTGGCTGCGCAGCCAGCAGATCTCCAGACGCCAGCCGTCCAGCGCGCCGTCCTCGATCTCGCCGCGCGTATAGAAGGGGACGATCTTGCGCCGGCCGAACCGGCGGCCGACCTTCACGCCCTTGTTGGGAAAGAGATCGCCGAGCTTGCGCCGGCCGGACGCCACGAGATTGGGCGGCCGGCGAAACAGCGGGGCGGTGAACTCGCCGGTCGGCACGCGCGAGCCTTCGATGATCGGCTCATAATAGCCGGTGAGGAAGCCGTCGCTGTCGCCGAGTTTGCTGATGCGCAGCGGCCGGAAATTGTCCTCGAAGAACTTGCGCGCACCGTCCTCCTCGAGCGGGATGGCCGCGAACGCCCGCCGGCAGACGTTTTTGAGTTCCTCGGTGATCGCCGTCTCGCGGCCGGGCCGCCGCTCGCCGTTCAACGCCCGGCAGCTCGTGAGAAAAGCCGCGAAAGCGGCGGCGTGGTCATCATTCGCCCAGCCGTCGAGCTTCGTCCAGTCGACCGGCTCGTACTGAGCGTCGGGAAATTTGATCGGCTCGCGCTCGGCGCTGCGGGCCGCCGTCACGCCGGCGAGACCGATCAGCAATAGGGCAAGGTGCAGGAAGGAACGACGCGCCGCCATTGCCCCTCATTGCCCGGCTTCGGTCGCGACAACCTTCCAGTTCGGATCGCGCGAAGACACGTCGCGCGCGAACGTCCACACGTCGGTGACGTCGGTGACCTTTTCGGCGTTGCCTTCGATCACCGCGCCGGAGCTGTCGCGCGTCACCGAGATGAGCTTGGAGACGAAGCGGACGATGATCTGCGCCGCGCGGCCGCGCACCTCGGCGCCGGTGATCTTCGAAGCATCGATCGAGACAAAGCGGGTCTCGGCGGTCTCGCCGCGGGATTCGCGTTCGCCGATCACGGTGTCAAAACCTTCGTAGACCTCGCGCGAGAGCAGGCTGCGCAACTGGCGGCGGTCGCCTTCGGCAAAGGCGGTCACGATCATCTCGTAAGCCGTGCGCGCGCCGGTAATGAAATGCCCGGCGTCGAAGGTTGGATCGACGGCGACGACCGCATCGAGGCCGGCGGCGATGCTCGACCCGCTTTCGGCGACGCCCTTCCAGCGGTCCGCCGGCGGCGGCGCCGGCTCGGCTTGCCGCGTTGCCGCTTCCGGCGGACGCGGCGGCAGGGTCACGACTTTGTCATTTGCCGAGCTGCGCACGGCATCGCGTGTCGAATACGGATCATAGGGCGGCCGCTCGCGGCCGGTGCGCTGTCCCAACACGCTGCGAAGCCGCAGGAAAATGAACACCGCGAGCGCCAGGAAGATGATGGTATAGATGTCGAACACGTTTCACGTTCTTTCGGCGGCGCGAAGTGCGGATCGGCGCATCCCAGCGGCGGTTCGCAGCGACGAATCCACGGGAAAGTCCGGTTCCCGCTCTATGTAGGCACGCACGGGGCGCCATCCAGAGGGTCGCCGCGCGACGGCCATGCCGCTGAGAGTCTAAACGATCCGAGCCGCCGCGCCAACGTTGCAAGAGCAAAATGGCTTGATCGTCCAGGCCGGCGGCCCAGCCGCTGCGCCGTGCGGTCATGCAGCGGCATCAGCCGGCAGCATTGTTCGCCTGCTATGCCTGTGTTAGCCAAGCCTTAACGAGGGTCGGGCCGGAGGCGAGCATGGCAGCGACGAACGGTCCACAGCCGCAGGCGGTGATGCCGCAGATTGGCGTGCTCGCGCAGTACGTGAAGGATCTGTCGTTCGAAAATCCCAACGCGCCCCGTTCGCTGACGCCTACGGGGCAGCAGCCGACGCTTAACGTCCAAGTCCACGTCGACGCCAAGCCCGCGAGCGAGACCGACGTCGAGGTTTCGCTGCGGCTGGAAGGCAAGGCGGAGTCGCAGGGAACGCTGCTGTTCAGCTTCGAGCTCATTTTTGGCGGCATCTTTCGCGTCCAGAACGTGCCGGCGGACAGCATGCAGGCGGTCGTGCTGATCGAGTGCCCGCGTCTTCTCTTTCCATTTGCGCGCGAGATCATCGCGACGGCGGTGCGCAACGGCGGCTTCCCGCCGCTCCTGCTCGATCCGATCGATTTCGTCGCTCTTTACCGCCAGCGGATGGCACAGGCGCAGGCTTCACCGCCGTCGCAGCCGCTCACCCCAGGCTGACGTAATCGAGCCAGATCGGCTTGTCGCCGAGAGTGGCGATGAAGTGCCGGTGCGCGGCGCGCTCCTCGGCGGTCACACGCGGAGGAAGCGGCATGGGTCGTTCGCGCACGATAATGGGTTCGCCGAGCCCCCGGCCGGGCAAGACCGACTGCGACAGGATGAGCGTCGCCTGGCGCGCGCCGATCAGCTCCACATAGACCTCGGCGAGCAGCTCGGCGTCGAGCAGCGCTCCGTGCTTGGTACGGCGGGAGCTGTCAATCGCGTAACGCGCGCAGAGATCGTCGAGGCGGTTTGACGCGCCGGGATGCTTGCGGCGCGCAATGAGCAGCGTATCGACCATGCGCTCGCGGGCGATCAGCGGCCGCCCAGTGCGCTCGAGCTCGGCATTGAGGAAGGCGATGTCGAAAGCGGCATTGTGGATGACCAGAGGCGCGTCGCTGAGGAAAGCGATCAAGTCGTCCACGACTTCGGCGAAGAACGCCTTGTCCTTGAGGAACTGATCATCGAGGCCGTGAACCGCAAGCGCTTCCGGCGGCATGCTGCGCTCGGGGTTGAGATAGCGGTGGAACGTCTGGCCCGAGGGGATGCCGTTGATGAGCTCGACGCAGCCGATTTCGACCACGCGGTGCCCGGCGAACGGATCAAGGCCGGTGGTTTCGGTATCGAGCACGATCTCGCGCATGCCAACCTTGAGAGGTGGTCCGTTTGGCCCGCCAGCCCGGCCAATGTGCCGGCGGAGAGCTGCGGCAATTCCTCACGAATCACCGTCGCCCTCGCGCATTTTTATGCACAAGCCGCAGAATGTCGCGTACCTGCGCGCGGGCATCGTTGAGCTCCTGCGAGCTATCCACGATAAAGTCGGCGCGCCGGCGTTTCTCGGCATCCGGCATCTGCTTGGCGAGAAGCGCGGCGAACTTGTCCTCGGTCATCCCCGGGCGGCCGAGGACGCGCTGGCGTTGCAGCTCGGCCGGCGCCGACACCACGACGACGGCGTCGCAGCGCCGCTCGCCTCCGGTCTCGAACAGGAGCGGCACGTCGAGGACGACGACGGGTGCGTTGCGGGCCTGCGCCTCGGCGAGGAACGCGTCCCGCGCCGCCGCGACCAGCGGATGCACGATGGCCTGGAGCCGGCCGAGCGCGGCGTCATTCCCGAGCACCATCGTGGCGAGCTTGCCGCGATCGACCTTACCGCCATCGGTCGACCCGGGGAACGCGCGCTCGATCAACGGGACTGCTTCGCCCTCATAGAGCGCATGCACCACGGCGTCGGAATCGTGGACCGGAACCCCCGCCTCGGCAAAGAACTTTGCCGCCGTCGATTTGCCCATGCCGAGGGAGCCGGTCAGGCACAGGACGAAGGGGCGATGGCTCATGCGACCAGGCATCCGCGCCGCCGCAGAAAATCCAGCGCCGGAAGGAGCGGCAGACCGAGGATGGTAAAATAGTCGCCGTCGATCCGCTCGAACAGCTGGATGCCGAGGCCCTCGATCTGATAGGCGCCGACGCTTGCGGTCGCCGCGCTGCCGACGGCGTCGAGATAGAGGTCGAGGAACCGCTCCGAAAACGTCCGCATTGTCAGCCGCGCCACCTCGACATGCTCGAACAGCACCGCCGCATCCTGGGCAAAGGTGATCGCCGAATGAAGCTCGTGGCTGCGGCCGGAGAGCGCGCGCAATTGTGCCCGGGCCGCGGCTCGATCGGCCGGCTTCGAGAAGCGTTGGGTGCCGAGGGCTGCGACCTGATCGGCAGCAAGAACGAGCCGGCCGGGCTTCGCGCGGGCCACTGCGGCGGCTTTTTCGCGCGCAAGAAGTTGCGCGACCGCGCCCGGCGCAAGCGCCGCGCCGCCTGCTTCGAGGGCCCGCTCGTCAAGGTCCGCGGGTTGCAGCTCGAGAGGAATGCCGGCGGCTTCGAGCAATGCCCGGCGCGCAGCGCTCCGCGACGCCAGCACCAGCGGATCGCGGTCGCGCCAGAACGGCATCGGTCACGAGGCCATGTGCCGGCGCCGCTCGCCGAGCAACGCGAGAATCGCCGCCGCGGTCTCCTCGATCGAGCGCCGGGTCACATCGATCAGCGGCCAATTGTGCCTGCCACAGAGCCGCCGCGAGGCGGCGATTTCTTCGGCCACGGCCTCACGGTCGATGTATTTGTCGTCGTCGCGGTGCGCCTTCAGGCTCAGGAGCCGGTTCTGACGGATTTGCACGACCCGCTCGGGCGAGGCGTACAAACCGACGATCAGCGGATGCTTGAGGCGCTCGATCCCCGGCGACAACTGCACGCCCGGCACCAAGGGCACATTGGCCGTCTTGACACCGCGGTTGGCGAGATAGATCGAGGTCGGCGTCTTCGACGTGCGCGACACGCCGACCAGCAGGACATCGGCTTCCTCAAGGTCGTCGGTGAGCTGCCCGTCATCGTGCAGCATCGTGTAGTTGAGGGCATCGATGCGGCGGAAATATTCGGCGTTGAGGGTGTGCTGGGCGCCGACCTTGTGCGTCGATTCGGCACCCAGATAGGCCTGGAACAGATGCAGGACCGGACCGAGGATTGACAGGTACGGCACACCGAGGTCCCGACACTTCTGCTCCAGCCGAGCGACCAGGTTCTCCTGGAGCAACGTATAGAGCACGATTCCCGGCTGCTCCTCGATTTCGGCAAGCACGCGGTCGAGCTGCTTCTGGGTGCGCACGAGCGGATGCATGTGCTCGACCGGCGTGACCTTCGCGTACTGCGCCGCCGCAGCGCGAGCGACCGTGATCAATGTCTCGCCGGTTGCATCGGAGATCAGATGGAGATGGAAATAGCCGGCCGCGTGCACCATGAGGAGGATTGAATAACCTGCCGATCTCTGGGGACAAGGCCATGGCTTGCGGCAGAGCGCAAGAACCATGGGTGGGAATGCGGCCAGGTCGTCCACATTCGTGCCGCGCCGCTTTCAAACGCGACCGCGGTCGCGGCCACCGTTGAAATGTGGATACTCGTCGTCATCGATGAGGAAAACTCGGTCGCAGGGCCGACGCTTGCTTCGATTCACCCCGATCGCCAGCCGAAGGATGGTAGCGGGCATATGTGGGGGACCGGTGGATGGAATGTGCGCAGGAATGAATGAGTCCAATCAACCGTCCAACCACTACAACAAATTCTTAGATTAGATTTTATTGAGGAAGAAGGGTGACGGAAAGACTGGCGACAACCCCCCTGCTCCGGGTCTTGACCGGCAAGCGTGAGCCAGTTCCACCGATCTGGCTCATGCGGCAGGCGGGCAGATACCTTCCGGAATACCGGGCTATCCGCCAAAAGGCAGGAAGCTTCCTCGATCTCTGCTTCAATCCGAAGCTTGCGGCGGAGCTGACGTTGCAGCCGATTCGCCGGTTCGGCTTCGATGTGGCCATCCTCTTTTCCGACATTCTGGTGGTGCCGCATGCGCTCGGGCAGTCGGTGCGCTTTACCGAGGGCGAAGGTCCGCGGCTCGACGCGCTTGCCGACCCTTCGGCGCTGAGGAGGTTACGGCCGGCGATCGATCACGCGAGGCTGGCGTCGGTTTATGAAGCGATCGGGCGGGTCAAGCGCGATTTGCCGCCGGCCGTCGCGCTGTTGGGCTTCTGCGGCGCTCCTTGGACCGTCGCGACCTATATGATCGCTGGTTGCGGCACGCTGGACCAGGGTCCGGCGCGATTGTTTGCCTATCGGCATCCCGAAGCGTTCGCGATGCTCATCGATCTGCTGGTGGAGGCCTCGGCGAGCTATCTGGTTCGGCAGTTTGAGGCCGGCGTCGATGCGGCGCAGATTTTCGACACCTGGGCGGGAGTTCTACCGGCCGGCGAGTTTCGCAAATGGTGCATCGAGCCCTGTGCCCGCATTGTTGCCGCGGTCCGCAAGCAGATTCCCGGCGCACGAATCATCGGCTTTCCCCGCGGCGCTGGGACCGAGCTGCCACGCTATCTCGACGCGGTCGCAGTCGATGCGATCGGGCTCGACTGGACGGTGGAGCTCGGCTTCGCGCGCGATCAGGTCCAGGCGCGCCGGCCGGTCCAGGGCAATCTCGACCCGCTGGCGCTTCTCACTGGAGGCGCACCGCTCGACCGCTCGATCGATGCGATCCTCGAGGCATTGGCGGGGGGACCGTTCATTTTCAATCTCGGCCACGGCATCCAGCCGGAAACGCCGATCGCCCATGTCGAGCGGCTGATCGAGCGCGTGCGCAAGGGCGCGGCCTAGGCGCACCAGCGCGGTCCGGGGGACGGAGAACGCCGTGTACGAGTGGCTCAAGGCCTTCCACATCATCGCCGTCATCGCCTGGATGGCGGGGATGCTCTACCTGCCTCGGCTGTTCGTCTATCACTGCGCGGCCGAGAAAGGTTCGGTCCAGTCGGAAACGTTCAAGGTCATGGAACGCCGGCTGCTGCGCGGCATCATCAATCCGGCGATGATTGCGGCGATCGCGCTGGGGCTCTGGCTCGCCTGGCTCGGGCCTGATTCTCGTTACGGCTGGTTCGCCTCAGGGTGGCTTTGGGCCAAGATCGCGCTTGTCCTCGCCCTTTCCGCGGTGCACGGCCTGTTCGCCCGCTGGGTCAAGGGATTCGCCGCCGACAGCAACCCCCACTCGCAAAGATTCTACAGGTTTATCAACGAAGTACCCACGGTGCTGATGATCGCGATCGTTATCCTCGTGGTGCTGAAACCGTTCTGAGCCAAGCGCGTTAACAGTGCAAAGTGTGTCTCGGCACTTGCCTGAAGTGCAGTCTTTTCCTATCTTCGCGCCATCCCACCGAACGTAGGCGGATGCAATTGAGTTTCTGGCTCCAGGAATGGAGCCGGATAATGCATCAGGGACCGGGCCCCAAGCCCTTGCAGCCCAAGACCTGCGGCCTTTTCTCGCCAGCGACCCTGCCACTTCACTGCTGCGCTGGCCGATTTCCATAGGACATTCTGTATGCGGGAAATGAAACTCCAAGAACTCAAGACCAAGACTCCGGCGGAGCTCGTGTCGTTTGCCGAGGAACTCGAGGTTGAGAACGCCTCGACGATGCGCAAGCAGGAGCTGATGTTCGGCATCCTCAAGCAGCTCTCCGCGCGCGAGACCGATATTGTCGGGGAGGGCGTCGTCGAGGTGCTGCCGGATGGCTTCGGCTTCCTGCGCTCGCCCGAGGCGAACTATCTGCCGGGGCCGGACGACATCTACGTCTCGCCCTCGCAAATCCGCCGCTTCGGCCTGCGTACCGGCGACACGATCGACGGCCACATCCGCAGCCCGAAGGAAGGCGAACGCTACTTTGCCCTGCTCAAGGTCAACTCGCTCAATTTCGAGGACCCCGAGAAGGCGCGCCACAAGGTCAACTTCGACAACCTGACGCCGCTCTATCCCGACGAGTGGCTGAAGATGGAATACGAGGATCCGACCAAGAAGGACCTCTCGGCCCGCGTCATCGACATCGTCGCCCCGGTCGGCAAGGGCCAGCGCGCCCTGATCGTTTCGCCGCCGCGTACCGGCAAGACAGTGCTGCTGCAGAACATCGCCCACTCGATCACGCACAACCATCCGGAGTGCTACCTGATCGTGCTCCTGATCGACGAGCGGCCGGAGGAAGTCACCGACATGCAGCGCTCGGTGAAGGGCGAGGTGATCTCCTCGACCTTCGACGAGCCGGCGGTGCGCCACGTCCAGGTCGCCGAGATGGTGATCGAGAAGGCCAAGCGCCTGGTCGAGCACGGCCGCGATGTCGTGATCCTGCTCGATTCGATCACCCGGCTCGGCCGCGCCTACAACACCGTGGTGCCGTCGTCCGGCAAGGTGCTCACCGGCGGCGTCGACGCCAACGCGCTGCAGCGGCCGAAGCGCTTCTTCGGCGCCGCGCGCAACATCGAGGAGGGCGGCTCGCTCACCATCATCGCCACCGCGCTGATCGACACCGGCAGCCGTATGGACGAGGTGATCTTCGAGGAGTTCAAGGGCACCGGCAATTCGGAGCTCATTCTCGACCGCAAGGTCGCCGACAAGCGCACCTTCCCGGCGATGGACATCACGCGCTCGGGCACGCGCAAGGAAGAGCTGCTGGTGCCGCCGGATCAGCTCAAGAAAATGTACGTGCTGCGCCGCATCCTCAATCCGATGGGCACGATGGACGCCATCGACTTCCTGCTCGACAAGCTGCGCAACACCAAGAACAACGGCGAGTTCTTCGACTCGATGAATACCTGAAAGCACTCGAATCGGTTGCGTCTGCCTGCGGCGCATTGCGAAGCGCCGAGAAAGCATGAATCGCGCCGACGGTTCGTGCGTTCAGTTACGCCGCGTCGACTCGACCGCGCCAATGAGACCAGCCGGGTCGGTCACGGGTAGCGAGCAGGTTTCGCCGATGCAGACGAAGGCCTGCGCCGTGCTTGCCGCTCGCACCTTCTCCTGCGCGGGATGAGCCCGCGGCAAGCTTTCCGGCGAACGGGCGTGCAAAACGATGCGGTCGAGAGCCGGCAGCGCGCGCGCGGCGGCGAGCAGCGCCTCGGCGCCTTCGCCTTCGCCGGTCACCACGATTTCCGCGGCGCGCAGGCGCAGGTCGACGGCATTGAGGAGCGCCACGTGCATGTAGAGGTTCTCGGTGACGAGCGGCGCGATCGCCGCGATCAGCCGGTCGGCTTTTTCGCGCCAGCTTTGGTCCCCGGCGAGCAACGCCAAACGGATCAGGTTTTGCGCGGCGACGGCGTTGTGGTTCGGTGTCGCTTCGTCGGCGGTGGCGGCGGGGCGGATGACCAAGCCCTCGGCGTCGGCGGCGGTGAGATAGTACGTGCCGGTCTCGGCGTTTGCGTAGTCGCGATCGAGCGCGTGCTGCCACGTCAGGGCCCGCTCGAGATAACTTGGCCGGCCGGTTGACTCGTAGAGCGCCAACGCAGCGCGAATCACCGCGGCGAAATCGGAGGCGAGGCCGGGAAATTTGAGCTTATCTTCGCGCCAGGAATGGCCGAGTCGGTCGCCGCGCGTCATCGCGCGGGCGATGAAGGCGAACGCGCGCGCGGCGGTGTCGAGCCACGATGGCTCGGCGAACAAGAGGCTTGCGTTGGCGAGCGCGGCGATCATCAGCCCGTTCCAGTCGGCGAGCACCTTGTCGTCGAGGCCGGGCCGTATGCGCGAGTCGCGGACGCCGAGAAGTTTTGTGCGCAGCGCCGCGAGCCGCGCGTCGTCGTCGTCGCTGCGCGGCTGCGGGTTGAGGCGGTTGAGGATGTTGTGGCCCTCGAAATTGCCCGCGGGCGTCACGTCATAGTGCCGCGCAAAAAACACGCCGTCCTCGACGCCGAGCTCGCGCATCACCTCATCGTACGACCAGACATAGAACTTGCCCTCCTCGCCTTCGGAATCGGCGTCGAGCGAGGCGGAAAACGCACCGTCCGCGCTCGTCATCTCGCGCTTGAGCCATTCCACCGTTTCGCGGGCGCGCTGGCGATAGAGCGGCTTGCCGGTCTTTTGGTACGCGATGGCCAAAAGTTCGAGGAGCTGGGCGTTGTCGTAGAGCATCTTCTCGAAATGCGGCGTGAGCCAGCGCTCGTCGACCGAGTAGCGGGAAAAGCCGCCGCCGAGGTGGTCGTAGATGCCGCCTTCGCAGATATGGTCGAGTGTGATCTCCACCGCAGCAAAGAAGCGCGCCCCCTCCCTTCCCTCCCCCGCTGGCGGGAAAGGGTTAGGGCGGGGGCTGCGCAGCCCCGCGCGCCACAACAGCTCGAACAGGGCCGCCTGCGGGAATTTCGGCGCGCCGCGCGTGCCGCCGTTGACCGGATCGATCAGGCCGCCGAGCTGCAGCGCGGCGTTGTCGAGCTCGGCGGCGCCGATGACCGCCCTGCCTTTCGGCCGCGCCGTCGCGGCGAGCCGCGCCATCAGCGCTGCGCGGTTCTGCTCGATCTTCTGCGGCTCTTCGCGGAACATCCGCG
The DNA here is from genome assembly GCA_963833665.1 of uncultured Alphaproteobacteria bacterium. Classification (GTDB taxonomy): domain Bacteria; phylum Pseudomonadota; class Alphaproteobacteria; order Rhizobiales; family Xanthobacteraceae; genus BOG-931. The sequence continues at coordinate 174,931 of CAWHZA010000081.1, forward strand.
CCACTTCGCGCAGCACGTCGACGAAAGCGGGCCTGCCGTAGCGCGACGACTTCGGAAAGTAGGTGCCGCCCCAGATCGGCTCGGCGTCGTGGGTGAGAAACATCGTCAGCGGCCAGCCGCCCTGCTCGCCGAGATGATGCAAGGCGGCCATGTAGATCTGATCGATGTCCGGGCGCTCCTCGCGGTCGACCTTGATGTTGACGAAGAGCTCGTTCATCACGCGCGCGGTGTCGTCGTCCTCGAAACTCTCGTGCGCCATCACGTGGCACCAGTGGCAGGCCGCGTAGCCGACGGAGAGGAGGATCGGCTTGCCGCTCTGCTTCGCCTCAGCCAACGCTTCCGGTCCCCAGGCCCACCAGTCGACCGGGTTGTGCTGGTGCTGGAGAAGATAGGGGCTCGTCTCGCGCGCGAGGCGGTTTTGGTGGTCGGCGGAGGCGGCGGGTTGCGGCGAGGCCATGGGCACGACTCACGCGAGGTTGTTGGGAACGGCGTAGGATAACGAAATCGTCCGCAAATGGATGCAGGCGCGGGCGGCCGTTGCCAATCGGCTCCGGCCCGCACGCCTTGGGGACGCGCTGGTCTGCCATCATATAAGGCCGTGACGAACTGAATGCTTGACCTCGTGCGCAAGGCGCGCCGGTGCATCCACGGTAAAGGACCGCCAACGTGGACGAGATCACCGGCAAGACGCTGCTGGCCTGGGGCTATAAGCCGGGCGGCTGGTTTGGCGCCGCGATCGCAGCCGCCGAGCAGGCGCGCCGCACCGGCGCCGTCGAAGCGGAGATCCGCGCCGCCGTCGACCGGCACCTGCCCGCCCCTGCCGCGACGCTGCGTGCCGCGGGTGCGCTGGCCCATCGGCTGAACATCGCGCCTGAGGACGCCGACGAGATCGCCAATATCGCCGCCGTCGAGCAGCACATGACCGAGCTCATGCGGGTGCCAACCGTGCGCGCCGGCGCCGTCATGCCCGACGCCTGTCCGGCGGGCTCTGCGCCCGGCACCATCCCGGTCGGCGGCGTTGTCGCGGCCGAGAATGCAATTCATCCGGGCATGCACTCGGCCGACATCTGCTGCTCGCTTGCGGTGTCAATCTTTCGCGACCTCGCGCCGAAAGCGGCGCTCGATGCCGCGATGCGGCTCTCGCATTTCGGCGGTGGCGGCCGGCCGCGCGGCGAACAGTTGCGGCCGCCGGCCGATGTGCTGTCGGCCTTCGCAAACAACGCGTTCCTGAAAGAGCGCGTGAGCGACGCCATCGAGCACTTCGCGACCCAGGGCGACGGCAATCATTTTTTCTTTGTCGGCCGGATCAAATCCACGGGCGATGTCGCGCTGGTAACCCATCACGGCTCGCGCAAGCCCGGAGCGTTGCTCTACAAGGCGGGCATGGCGGTAGCCGAAAAATTTCGGCAGAAACTTTCGCCGCAGACGCCGCGGCATAACGCGTGGATTCCGGCGGAGACCCGCGAGGGCGAGGCCTACTGGGCGGCGCTGCAGGGGATCCGCGCGTGGACCAAGACGAACCACTTCGCGATTCACGATCGTGTCGCCGAGGCGCTCGGCGCCAAGGTCGCGGACCGGTTCTGGAACGAGCACAATTTCATTTTCAGGAAGTCGGACGGCCTGTTCTATCATGCCAAGGGCGCGACGCCGGCGTGGTCCGACTTCGCGGCTGACAGCAGCGGGCTGACCTTGATCCCGCTCAACATGGCTGAGCCGATCCTGATCGCGCGCGGACGCAACGCCGACAATGGGCTCGGCTTCGCGCCGCATGGCGCCGGCCGCAATTTGAGCCGCACGGCGTATATCCGGCGCCATGCCGGGAAAACCGAGAGCCAGTTGGTGGCGGAGCAGACAAAAGGCATCGACGTGCGCTTCTTCAGCGGCATTCCCGATGTCTCCGAGTTGCCGGGCGCTTACAAGAGCGCCGCGACGGTGCGCCGCCAGATCGCGCACTACGGCCTCGCCGAGATTGTCGATGAGATCGTGCCGCTCGGCTGCATCATGGCCGGCGAATGGCAGCGCAACGCCCCGTGGCGTCGCGGACGGCGCGCGGTGGCGCCGACGGGCGACGAGGGATAGTGGGAGCGCTTTGCTCTATCCTGCATTTTGTTGAGTTCTGGCGTTCCGTCAATGGCCCGACTGCGCCCCACGATCTTCGCCCTCTCCTCCGGCCGGCCGCCGGCGGCGATTGCGGTGGTGCGTGTTTGCGGTCCGCAGGCGCGCGCGGCGCTGCAAAAGCTGATCGGCCGCGTGCCGCCGCCGCGCCAGGCGGCGCTCGCGCGCGTGCGCGATCCCGAAAACGGCGATGTCATCGACGAGGCGCTGGCGCTCTGGTTCCCGGCGCCGCACAGCGAGACCGGCGAGGACATGGCCGAGTTGCAAATTCACGGCGGCCACGCGGTTGTCGCCGCGGTGCTCGACGCGCTCGGAAGGATCGAAGGGTGCCGGCCGGCGGAGGCGGGCGAGTTCACGCGCCGCGCGTTTGAGAACGGCCGTCTCGATCTGACCGCCGTGGAAGGCCTTGCCGACCTGATCGCGGCGGAGACGCCGGCGCAGCGGCGGCAGGCGTTCCGCCAGCTCAAGGGCCTGATCGGCGACCGTGCCGAGGCCTGGCGCCGTACCCTGATCGAAGCGCTCGCCTTGGTCGAGGCGCGGATCGACTTTGCCGACGAAGGCGATGTGCCAGAGGATCTCGTGGGTCCGGCGCTGGCGTCGGTCACGCGACTGCGCGATGAGATCGCCGCCGCGCTCGCCGACGGCCGGCGCGGCGAACGGCTGCGCGACGGGATTGTCATCGCCATCGCCGGGCCGCCCAACGCCGGAAAGTCGACCTTGCTCAACCGGCTGGCGCGGCGCGAGGCGGCGATCGTTTCGCCCTTTCCGGGGACGACGCGCGACGTGATCGAGGTCCACATGGATCTCGACGGCTACCCCGCAACGCTCCTCGACACCGCCGGCCTGCGGCAGAGCGACGATCCGGTCGAGCGTGAGGGCGTACGTCGTGCCGAGGAGAGGGCGCAGAGCGCCGATCTCGTTCTGTGGGTCACTGACGTATCGGCCGATGGCGGAGCTGCTGGGGATAAACCCAAATACGCCGCTGGCTCAGATGTTTGGGTCGTGGCGAACAAGGCGGATTTGGTTGGGGACGAGCGGTGCGAAAGCCGTGCATCGCGACCCACCGCGGATCGGCCGCCGACCTTCGCGATCTCGGCGCTGACGGGAACCGGCGTGGACGCGCTCATGGCCGCGCTCTCCGCGTATGCGAGGGGTTACTTCGCCACCACCGAGTCGGCGATCGTCACCCGCGCGCGGCATCGCCGGGCGCTCGAGGAGACCGTCGCCGCGCTCGATCACTGCCTGGCCGAAGGCCCTTCCGGGCGCGAGGAGCTGATCGCGGAGGAACTGCGCGCCGCCGCGGTGACGCTTGGCCGACTGACCGGGCGGGTGGATGTCGAGGACATCCTCGATGTCATTTTCCGCGATTTCTGCATTGGTAAATGATTGGTTAATGAATGGTTAACAAACGTGGTTAACGACCGCTTTGCGTGAGCGCGCTTCGTTTCACGTGAAACACCCGCTGGTCGCGGCGATTTTGACCGGCGATGGTGGGTTGGCTAGAACCACCGCGCTTTTGGAACACAGAAGATGCCGATCGAAGCGCGATACGACGTGATCGTTGTCGGCGGCGGCCATGCCGGCTGCGAAGCCGCTGCCGCCGCCGCGCGCATGGGCGCGCGCACCGCCATGATCACGCAGCGGCCGGCGACCATCGGCGCCATGTCGTGCAATCCGTCCATCGGCGGGCTCGGAAAGGGCCATCTCGTGCGCGAGATCGACGCGCTCGACGGCCTCATGGGCGGCGTGGCGGACGCCGGCGGCATCCAGTTCCGCGTGCTCAACCGCCGCAAGGGCCCGGCGGTGCGCGGCCCGCGTGCCCAGGCCGACCGCAAGCGCTATGCCGCGGCGATGCAGGCGGCGATCGAATCGATGGCCAACCTCACGGTCGTCGCCGGGGAGGTGGACGATCTTCTCGTTTTGGGGCGTGTCACCGGAGTACGCCTGACCGACGGCCGCGAATTCGGGGCAGGGGCGGTGGTGCTGACGACGGGCACCTTCCTGCGCGGGCTCATCCATATCGGCGAACGGCAAATTCCGGCGGGACGCGTTGGCGAGGCGCCGGCGCTCGGTCTCTCACGCACGCTGGCGCGCGCCGGCCTTGCACTCGGCCGTCTCAAGACCGGCACGCCACCACGGCTCGACGGCAGCACGATCGACTGGGCCGCGGTAGAGCGGCAGCCGGGCGACGAGCCGCCGGAACCTTTTTCGGTCCTGACGGAGCGCATCGCCAATCCGCAAGTAGAATGCGGCATCACCCGCACGACGCCGGCGACGCACGAGATCATTCGCGCAAATGTTCACCGCTCGCCGATGTATTCGGGCCAGATCAAGAGCAGGGGCCCGCGCTACTGTCCTTCGATCGAGGACAAGATCGTGCGCTTCGGCGAACGCGACGGGCACCAGATTTTTCTCGAGCCCGAAGGCCTCGACGACACGACCGTCTATCCGAACGGCATTTCCACGTCGTTGCCCGAGGACGTGCAGCTCAAGCTCGTCGCTTCCATTCCCGGCCTCGAGCGCGCGCGTGTCGTGCGCCCCGGTTACGCGATCGAATACGACCACGTCGATCCGCGCGAGCTCGATCCGTCGCTGGAGACGAAGCGCGTTCCCAGCCTCTTCCTCGCCGGTCAGATCAACGGCACCACTGGCTATGAGGAAGCGGCCGCCCAGGGTCTCGTCGCCGGCCTCAATGCCGCGGCGTGCGCCGCCGGCGCAGCGCCGATCGTGTTCGATCGCGCCGAAGGGTATCTCGGCGTCATGATCGACGATCTGGTGACGCGCGGCGTCACCGAACCCTATCGCATGTTCACCTCGCGCGCCGAGTATCGGCTGACGCTGCGGGCCGACAACGCCGATCAGCGGCTCACCGGCAAGGGCATCACGCTCGGCTACGTCGGCCGCGAGCGCGCGCAGGTGCACCGCGCCAAGATGGCGGCGCTTGACGGCGCGCGGTCGATGGCCCGGGCGCTGACGCTCACGCCGACCGAGGCCACGGCGCACGGCCTCGCCCTGCGCAAGGACGGCCACCGCCGCAGCGCCTTCGAGCTGCTGTCGTACCCGACTATCGGCATCGGCGATCTTGCTGGCATCTGGCCGGCGTTTGGCGGCCTCGACCCGAAAATCGCCGAGCAGTTGGAAACCGACGCGAAATACGAGGTCTATCTTTCCCGCCAGGCGGCCGATGTCGAATCCTATCGCCGCGACGAGAGCCTCGTGCTGCCCGAGGACATCGATTACGGAGTGCTTCCGGGATTGTCGAACGAGGTGCGCCACAAGCTCAAAACCCATCGGCCGCGCAGCATTGGGCAAGCCGGCCGCCTTGACGGCGTCACGCCGGCGGCGCTCACGCTCCTGGTCGCGCATATGCGTCGGCAAGGCGGCAAGCGCAGCCGCGGCGCGGCGTGATGGCGGCCGATCAGCGCCGACGCCGCGGGAAGGGCGGGCGCGAACCTCCTTGGCGGAAAATTTCCGGGAGTGAAGCGGATCTCTTGGCCGATCGCGGCCGGGCGCTGGCGCTGACGCCTGTTTCACGTGAAACAGCGGCGCGCCTCGACCGCTTCGTCGCGCTCCTCCTCGATTGGCAGCGGCGCATCAACCTGATCGCTGCCTCGACGGAAGCGAAAGCGTGGACGCGCCATGTCGCCGATTCGCTGCAACTCCTCGCATTGGCGCCAGAGGCACGCCGATGGGTCGACCTCGGCTCCGGGGGTGGCTTCCCCGGCCTGGTGATCGCTTGCGCACTTGCCGATACCGAGGGGGCCGAGGTCCACCTCGTTGAAAGCAACGCCAAGAAGGCGGCCTTCCTGCGCGAAGCGAGAAGGGCAACCGGGGCTCCGGCGGTGATCCACGCCGCCAGGATCGAGGATTTTGTTGATAACGCCCCGGGAGGCCTCGAGGTGGTGACGGCGCGGGCGCTTGCTCCCCTTGTCGACCTCCTCGCCAGCGCGTATCCGCTGTTGCAGCGGGGGGCTTCGGGTCTCTTTCCCAAGGGCCAGGCGGCTGCCAGCGAATTGACCGACGCCGGTAAACGTTGGAAGATTCGCGCGAGCCTCGAAGTGAGTCGGACTGACCCGCAAGCTCGCATAGTGGTCGTGCGTGGTCTCGAACCGAAGTGTCCGGCCGGCGCCTGAGCGCGATTCGGTTTACGTCGTATTAACCCTGACAGAGGTTTATCGGCAGCGATGAGCGATACGTCATCCTCGGATGAGTCCACGCGCGTGCTCTCGTTCTCGGCGCCGCATCGCCCGACCCCGGCGCCGGCCAAGCCGCCGCGGATCTTGGCAGTCGCCAATCAGAAGGGCGGCGTCGGCAAGACCACGACGGCGATCAACCTCGGCACCGCGCTTGCCGCGATCGGCGCCGACGTCCTGGTCGTCGATCTCGATCCGCAAGGCAATGCTTCGACCGGTCTCGGCATCGATCGCCGCAACCGCCGCTACTCCACCTACGACGTTCTCATCGGCGAGGCGCCGTTACGCGACGCGATCGTGACGACAGCGGTGCCGCGGCTCCATCTTGCGCCTTCGACGCTCGATCTCGCCGGCCTCGAACTTGAGATCGCGCAGGCGCGCGACCGCGCCTTCCGCCTGCGCAGCGCGCTCACGGCCTTGCACACGTCGACGCCGGGGCGCGTGAATTTCAGCTACGTGCTGGTCGACTGTCCGCCTTCGCTCAATCTGCTGACGGTGAACGCGATGGCGGCGGCGCATTCCATTCTGGTGCCGCTGCAGTGCGAGTTCTTCGCGCTCGAAGGATTGTCGCAACTGCTCAAGACCGTCGAGACCGTGCGCCAGCAGCTCAATCCCGATCTCACCATCCACGGTGTGGTGCTGACGATGTACGATTCGCGCAACAACCTTTCCGGCCAGGTGGTCGCCGACGTGCGCGAGTTCATGGGACCCAAGGTCTATGACACGATCATTCCGCGCAATGTGCGGGTGTCGGAGGCGCCGTCCTACGGCAAGCCGGTGCTGGTCTACGATCTCAAATGCAGCGGCAGCGAAGCCTATCTGCGGCTCGCGACCGAGATCATCCAGCGCGAAAAAGAACTGTGCGCCGGCTGAACAAACAAATCGTCACGTTGTGAGTAGAGCATGACCCAACAAATATTCGGATCGCCGGCGTGACCCGGGAGGCCGGGGAGGCCGCGATGGCGGAAGAAGCAGCACGGTCGCGATTGGGGCGCGGCCTTGCCGCGCTCATGGGTGACGTTCGCACTGAGACTTCGGTCGAGCGGCCGCGCGGGCAGCGGCGGCTGCCGACCGGCGCGTTGCGGCCCAACGCGCGCAACCCGCGGCGCGCGTTCGCCGACGCCGAGCTCGAGGAACTCGCCGTTTCAGTGCGCGAGCGCGGCATCATCCAGCCGATCATCGTGCGGCCGTTGCGGGGCGTCGACGATGAGTTCGAGATCATCGCCGGCGAACGCCGCTGGCGCGCGGCGCAGCGCGCCGCGCTGCACGAGGTGCCGGTGGTGGTCATCGAGGCGACCGATGCCGAGGCGCTGCAGCTCGCGATCATCGAAAACGTGCAGCGCGCCGACCTCAACGCGCTGGAGGAGGCGGAAGGGTACCGCGCGCTGATCGACGAATTCGACAACAGCCAGGACGAGATCGCCCGCATCGTCGGCAAGAGCCGCAGCCATGTCGCCAACACGCTGCGCCTGTTGAAGCTCTCGGATGCGGTCAAGGCCCATATCCGCGGCGGCAGGCTCAGCGCCGGGCACGCGCGCATGCTCATCGGCACGCCGGACGCCGACGCGCTCGCCGAAGAGATCGTCGCCCGCGCCCTCAACGTGCGCCAGGTCGAGGCGCTCGCGCGCGAGCGCGCGCAGCAGAACGGACAAAAACGCGGGAACGGCCGCAGCGCGCGCAAGTCGGCTGCGAAAAGCGCCGACACGCTGGCGTTCGAAAAGCGCGTTTCCGATGCCACGGGACTGGTCGTCAGCATCGATCATCACGACGATCACGGCACGCTGACGATCCGCTACCGTACCCTCGACCAGCTCGACGATCTGGTGCAACGGCTGGTGCGCGGGCAATAGTCAGCTGATTTCAGCTATCCACCCTTGGCGTGATGCCGGCGCGCGTGGTCGACACGCTCGATCAGATCGGCAATGACCGGGCTTTGGGAAAACGGCACGAGGCGGACCGGGGCGCAGAAAGCTATCTGCTCGCCGAAGACCGTTGGCCGCCGCAACGACAAGGTGACGCGCGGCGGACTGATGAACGGGGAATAGTTGACGTTCTTGATGTCGGCGAGCGCGATGCGCTGCTCCTGGCCGCGGTTCTTCACCACCAGCGCGTCGCCGTCGTCGCAGACCTCGTCGACGAGATCGAACACCAGCTTCTGCATGACGAAGTAGCCGAACCCGATCATGGCAATCGGCACGATCACAATGAAAAGGCCTTGGCCGTTGACGACGCCGATGCCGACAAACACAGCAAGGAATCCGAACCACAGGACCGGAAAGACCCGCTTGTAGAAGAAGGTCCAGTCTGAGGAAATGCGGCGCATGGCGCGTCGCTTGATCTTACTCCGCTGCCGTTCGTCCCGCGCCGCCGGAGCCGAACCGCCGCTCGATGTAATCGATCACGAGCTTCTGAAAATCCGCCGACACGGTCGGGCCGCGCAGCGTCACCGCTTTCTTGCCGTCGATGAAGACCGGCGCGGTCGGCTGCTCGCCGGTGCCGGGAAGGGAGATGCCGATGTCGGCATGTTTGCTCTCACCAGGTCCGTTGACGATGCAGCCCATGACCGCGACGTTGAGACCTTCGACTCCCGGATAGCGCGTCTTCCAGCCCGGCATGGAGTCGCGGATGAATTGCTGAATACTCGCGGCAAGCTCCTGGAACGTCGTCGAGGTGGTGCGGCCGCAGCCCGGGCAGGCGGCGACGAGCGGCACGAAAGTGCGCAGCCCGAGCGTCTGCAACAGCTCCTGCCCGACCTGCACTTCCAGCGTGCGGTCGCCGTTCGGTTCGGGCGTGAGCGAGATGCGGATGGTGTCGCCGATGCCCTGCTGCAGCAGGACGCCCATCGCTGCCGACGAGGCGACGACGCCCTTCGAGCCCATGCCGGCCTCGGTGAGGCCGAGGTGCAGTGCGTAGTCCGAGCGCCGCGCTAGTTCGCCGTAGACGCCGATCAGGTCCTGCACCGCCGAAACTTTGGCCGAGATGATGATCTTCGAGCGCGGCAGGCCGATCTCCTCGGCGCGTGCCGCCGACAGCAGCGCCGATTGCACCATCGCCTCGCGCGTCACGTCGCGCGCATCGACCGGAGCGTTGGAGCTCGCGTTCTCGTCCATGAGATGCGTCAGCAGCTCCTGGTCGAGCGAGCCCCAGTTGGCGCCGATACGCACCGGCTTGTCGTGGCGGATCGCGGTCTCGACGATGGCGGAGAACTGCCGGTCCTTCTTCTCCTTGAAGCCGACATTCCCGGGATTGATGCGGTACTTGTCGAGCGCTTCGGCGCAGGCCGGGTGATCGGCAAGGAGCTTGTGGCCGATATAGTGGAAATCGCCGACGATCGGCACGTCGACGTTCATGCGCAGCAGCCGTTCCTTGATGTGCGGCACCGCGGCCGCTGCCTCGTCGCGGTCGACGGTCACGCGCACCATTTCCGAGCCGGCGCGCGCCAGCGCCGCGACCTGTTGCGCCGTCGCCTGCACGTCGGCGGTGTCGGTATTGGTCATCGACTGCACGACGACTGGTGCGCCGCCGCCGACGGTGACCTTGCCCACGTCGACGGCAACGGTTTGATGCCGTGCGGCGGGGCCGGAGAATTCCATCATCTCGTTACCTGGTCCTTTGCCCGGCAGGCCTGTCCGTCGCTCCCGCGCAAGCGGGAACCCATAACCACCGTCCTGCCGTATGCGCAATGGCCGTGATCATGGGGTTTGGTCGACCGGGATATAGCCTCACCGCGGCCGGTTTACGAGCACCAACCCGATGGCGACGAGCGCCACCGCCAAGGCAAAGGGCGGAGAGAGCGGCTCGTTGAGGACCATGTGGCCGGCCACGACGCCAAACAACGGGGTCAGGAAGGTAAACGAGGACAGTCTTGATGCCGAATAGCGCACGATCAGAGCAAACCAGGCCATATAGGTGACGCACACCACCCAGACGGCCTGATAGGCGAGGGCGCCGAGCGCCACGGCCGAGGGCATCACATCGATATGCTCGCCGAAGACGAGGACTCCGGCGGCGAGAAGCGGCACCGAGACGACGAGCTGGTAAAGCATCGTCTTCTCGGAGCTGACCTGGTTGAGCCTGCTCACCTTGATCACGAGGGTCGTCGCCGCCCAGGCGACCGCCGCCCCGACCATCATGACATCGCCCAGCATCTGATGCGGATCGGCGGCCGGCGTCGGCAGGCCGAAGGCAATGACGATGCCCGCGAAGGACAACGCCATTCCGAACCATTGCATCAGATGGAAGTGGTCGCCCTTTACCAGCCAGCGCGCGCCCAGCACGACCAGGAACGGCGCGGTGTAGAGAAAGAGCACCGCCCGGGTCGCCGTTGTGTAAAGGAGGCCGCGGTAGATCAGCAGGAACTCGAGGGCGAACAACACCCCGGCAATAATTCCCGCCAGCAAGGTGCCGTCGCGTTTGAACAAGGGAATGCCGCGAAACTGCGTCCAGGCGAGGACCAGGACCGTGGCGGTGACCGAGCGGATGAGGCACTGGATCAGCGGGGGGATATCATGGATCGCGAGCTTGACCGCAACCTGATTGAATCCCCAGATCAGGCAAAGCGCGACAGTGAGTGCGATCGCGAGCGGATCAAGCGGGCGAGATTGGGGGGAATGCTGCACGAGTTCAGTTCAATTTCAACGCATCGGCACTGCGCACAATGTCGGTGCGACAAAGACCGCCGGCCGAGCGCAAAGCAAGCCCTCATCGCTCGCGGCAATGAGCGCAGATGCCGGCAATCTCGATCACCGGGCTCTTGGGCACGAATCCGGCCGCTCGCGAGGAGGCCTTGAGCGTTTCCGCTACGTTGCCGCCGGGCGCCTCGCCGACCGCATCGCAGCGTTCGCAGATGAGGAAGACGATGAGGTCGTCGCCGCCGTGATTGTGCACGCAGGCGACGAAGGCGTTGCGGCTCTCGATGCGGTGGACGAGGCCGTTGTCGCGCAGAAAATCGAGCGCGCGATAGACTGTGATCGGCGCCGGACGCCCATGCCGGGCAAGTCGCTCGATGATCTCGTAGGCGCCGAGCGGGCGGTGGCTGTCCAGCAGCGCCTCGAGCACGTGGCGGCGCATCGGGGTGAGCCGTTGCGCGCGGGCGGCGCACAGCACTTCCGCGTGCGCGATGGCCGCGCTGGCGCAGCGTCCGTGGTCGTGGTCAGGCGCCGGAAAAACGGACTGCGGCATCGTGACTTCCCGGCAGCGAAGGGTCATGCCCGGCGGGCGCGAGAGAGCTTCATGCTTGAGTCTCCCGCATTGTATCGGTTCGGCCGGCATCGCGAAAACGTGACGACCCGGCCACTTTTTATGTTGCGCTGCAGTAAGAAGCCTCCCACATTGTCGCCGCTCAGCGGGACAGTCAGACGAGAAACCGCGCTTTCGATCAAGGCGTCTCGCGAATTTGGGAGACCGGCATGCTGAAAGGAAGGACGGCGCTCGTGACCGGCTCGACCTCGGGAATCGGCTTGGCCGTTGCCCGCGCGCTTGCCGCCGAGGGCGCCAACGTCACCATCAACGGCTTTGGCGACAAGGCCGCGATCGAACAGGAGCGTAGCGGCATCGAAAAGGAATACGCCGTCAAGGCGCTCTATTCGCCCGCCGATATGACCAAGCCGGCCGAGATCGCCGAGATGGTGCGTACAACGGCGCAGACGTTCGGCTCTCTCGACGTGCTCGTCAACAACGCCGGCATCCAGCACGTCGCGCCGATCGAGGAATTCCCGGTCGAGAAATGGGACCAGATCATCGCCATCAATCTTTCGTCCGCGTTCCACACCATTCGCGCCGCGCTTCCGGGCATGAAGGCGCGCAAATGGGGCCGCATCATCAACACCGCCTCCGCGCATTCGCTGGTCGCCTCGCCGTTCAAGGTCGCCTATGTCTCCGCCAAGCATGGTCTCGCCGGCCTCACCAAGACGGTCGCGCTTGAGGCCGCGACCTTCGGCATCACCGTCAACGCCATCAGCCCCGGCTATGTGTGGACGCCGCTGGTCGAGAAGCAGATTCCCGACACGATGAAGGCGCGCGGGCTGACCGAGGAACAGGTCAAGCGCGACGTGCTGCTCGCGGCGCAGCCGACCAAGGAGTTCGTCGCCGTCGGCGAGATCGCCGCGCTCGCGGTCTATCTCTGCTCCGATGCGGCGAAGTCGATCACCGGCGCCAATATTTCGATCGACGGGGGCTGGACGGCGGCATGACGCGTCGTTCCGGGGCCGGGCGACGAGCCCGGAATCCGATAATCACCACGGCTTGATCCCATGCTGCGAATCCAAAAGCCTCGCTGGTCGTGGTTATGGTTTCCGCGTACGCGCGGCGCGTGCCGCGGAATGACCGGCGGATGAAGAAGCTTCTCAGCTCGCTGCTGCCCGGCGCCGCGGCGGATGCCCGAGGCGCGCAGAAGACCAAGCGCGTCAATCTCGCCCTGCAGGGCGGCGGCGCGCATGGCGCCTTCACCTGGGGCGTGCTTGACCATCTCCTGAGCGACGAGCGGCTCAGCGTCGAAGGCATTTCCGGCACCTCGGCAGGCGCGGTCAATGCGGCGCTCCTCGCCGACGGTCTGGTGCGCGGCGGGCGCGCGGAGGCGCAGAAGCGGCTCGCCGATTTCTGGCGCGCGGCGAGCAGCAACGGCAACCTGCCGGCGCTGCAGCGCGCGGTGATGGAGCGCCTGTTGTCGTTCATGCCGCTCGAAGGCACGCCGATTCAGGCCTGGTTCGATGCGCTGTCGCGCTATTTTTCGCCCTACGACGTCAACCCGCTCAACATCAATCCGCTCAAGGATCTGATCGAACGCTTCGTCGATTTCGAGGCGTTGCGCGCTTGCTCCGATCTGCAGATCTTCGTTTCCGCGACCAATGTGCAGACCGGGCGCGTGCGCATCTTCCCGCGCGAGAAGATCACGGCCGATGCGGTGATGGCGTCGGCTTGCCTGCCGCTCTTGTTCCGCGCCGTCGAGATCGACGGGGTGCCCTACTGGGACGGCGGCTATCTCGGCAACCCGGTGATCTTTCCATTTTTTCGTACCACCACGACCGAGGACGTGCTGGTGGTGCAGATCAATCCGCTGGTGCGCGAACGCACGCCGACGTCGGCGCCCGAGATCATGAACCGCATCAACGAGATCACCTTCAACTCCTCGCTGATCGGCGAATACCGCGCCATCGATTTCGTCGCCCGCCTGATCGATCAGGGCCGCTTGCCGCGCGGCACCGGGCCCGGGCAATACCGGCGCATCAATGTGCATCGCATCGTGCTCGAGCCGGTCGGCACCCACTTCGACTCCGTCGGCAAGATGTCGACCGACTACGATTACTTCGAGATGCTGCGGCTCAACGGCAAGCGCGCCGCGCGGCGCTTCCTCGACGATCATTTCGACGATATCGGCGTGCGCAGCACGGTCGATCTGCGCGCCGAGGCGCAGGCCGAATGGGCGTGATAGGCTCGCCGCCATGGCCGAGGCGAAACCGCTGATCACCGCCGAAGTCGGCGCCGCCCGACTGGAAGTCTGCGTGGCCGACATCACCACACTCAAGCTCGACGCCATCGTCAACGCCGCGAACCACACCCTGCTCGGCGGTGGCGGCGTCGACGGCGCCATCCACCGCGCCGCCGGGCCGGAACTGCTGGCGGAGTGCCGGACGCTGGGCGGCTGCGCGACCGGCTCGGCAAAGATCACGCGCGGCTATCGGCTTCCCGCCAGGCATGTGATCCACGCCGTCGGTCCGGTCTGGAGCCGCGGCCGCAAGGGCGAGGACGACCTGCTGGCGTCGTGCTACCGCACCGCGCTCGATCTTGCCGCCGCGCACAAGCTTGCGTCGATTGCCTTTCCGGCGATCTCGACCGGCGTCTACCGCTTCCCGGCCGATCGCGCCGCGCGCATCGCCGTCGGCACCGTCGCCGCGGAAGTCGCCGCATCGGCCCGCGGCATCGAACGCGTCGTGTTCTGCTGCTTCGCGCCTGACGCCGCCGATCATTACGGCGCTTCGTTCACTGAGTTGGGACTTGCCTGAAGAGCCGGCCTTCAGGGATGGAAAAGGTCGCGAGGCCCGATCGATTCACACGCCGCTGTCGTCGGGCTCGTACCAGCGGTACGGCGCCTTGTGGGGCCTCGTAATCTGCCTGAACCAGCGAACCATCCTTGAGCGCGTCCTTTGCATAAGGGTCGTCATGGTGACCTCCTTCTGGTCCACGTCGCCCTCACCACCTCACGCATACCGCATCGAGGCGCGCCAAGACGTGACCGCGATCACAGCGCGTCGGTTTGCGCTTAACGACGCGATATTTAGCTAAATTGGTTTCGTGTGTTCGCGGCTGTCGGCTCGCGCGCCCGGCGCTGCGAGTGAAAAACGCGCCGCTGCGGCCATGCGCAATAAAGAAGGCGGCCGCGCGGCCGCCTTTTGCGATCGTGTTGTGCCTTTCAGTGACGACGGGCGGGCGTTATTCGGCGGCGCCGCCCGCGGCGGCCGCCTCGCGCCCCTGCTCGCCCTCCGCCTTCTGCTTCGCCTCGAGGTCTTCGCCGCTCTCCTGGTCGACGACCTTCATCGACAGCCGCACCTTGCCGCGTTCATCGAAGCCGAGAAGCTTGACCTTCACCTTGTCGCCTTCCTTGACCACGTCGGTCGTCTTCTGCACCCGGCGCGGCGCCAATTGGCTGATGTGGACGAGGCCGTCCTTGGCGCCGAAGAAATTCACGAACGCGCCGAAGTCCATGACCTTGACCACCGTGCCCTCGTAGACCTGTCCGACCTCGGGCTCCGAGGTGATCGACTTGATCCAGTTGAGCGCCGCCTTGATCGATTTCGGCCTTGGCCGAGGCGACCTTCACGGTGCCGTCGTCGGAGATGTCGATCTTGGCTCCGGTCTTCTCCACGATCTCGCGGATCACCTTGCCGCCCGAGCCGATGACCTCGCGGATCTTGTCGACCGGGATTGAGAACACCTCGATGCGCGGCGCGTGCTCGCCGAGTTCGGCGCGGTGGCGGGTGATCGCCTTGCCCATCTCGGTGAGGATGTGCATGCGGCCTTCCTGCGCCTGGGCGAGCGCGATGCGCATGATCTCCTCGGTGATGCCGGAGATCTTGATGTCCATTTGCAGCGAGGTAACGCCGCGCTCGGTGCCGGCGACCTTGAAGTCCATGTCGCCAAGGTGATCCTCGTCGCCGAGAATGTCGGAGAGAACGGCGAAGCGCTTGTCCTCGAGGATAAGCCCCATGGCGATGCCCGCGGTCGGCCGCTTCAGCGGCACGCCGGCATCCATCAGCGCGAGCGAGGTGCCGCAGACCGTCGCCATCGACGACGAACCGTTCGATTCGGTGATCTCGGAGACGACGCGGAGCGTATAGGGGAACTCGAGATGCGCCGGCAATACCGGATGGATGGAGCGCCACGCGAGCTTGCCGTGGCCGATCTCGCGCCGGCCGGGGGCGCCGATGCGGCCGGTCTCGCCGACCGAAAACGGCGGGAAATTGTAGTGCAGCAGAAACGTCTCCTTGTAGGTGCCCTGCAGCGCGTCGACGAACTGCTCGTCCTCGCCGGTGCCGAGCGTCGCCACCACCAGAGCCTGCGTCTCGCCGCGCGTGAACAGCGCCGAACCGTGCGTGCGCGGCAGTACGCCGACCTCGCACACGATCGGCCGGACCGTCTTCACGTTACGGCCGTCGATGCGCGTGCCGGTGTCGAGGATGTTCCAGCGTACGATCTTGCCTTCAAGCTCCTTGAACACGCCGGCAACCTGCAGCGGCGGATATTTCGCGCTCTCGGCGCCCTGCGGGCTGAAGTGGCCGAGTACGCGTTCCTTGACGGCGTCGATCGCCTTGTGGCGCGCCGTCTTTTCCGGGATCGCATAGGCCGCGCGCAGGTCCTGCTCGACCAGCGCACGCATTTCGTTCTCGAGCGCCGCATTCTCCGGCAGGGTGAGCTCGCGCGGCTCCTTGGCCGCCTTTTCCGCCAGCCTGATGATGGCTTCGATCACCGGCTGGAAGTGCCGGTGGCCGAACATCACCGCGCCGAGCATGATCTCCTCGGTGAGTTCCTTCGCCTCGGACTCGACCATGAGCACCGCGTCCTGCGTGCCGGCGACGACGAGGTCGAGCCCGCTCTCCGTCATCTCGTCGATCTGCGGATTGAGCACGTACTCGTTGTTGATGAAGCCGACGCGGGCGCCGCCGACCGGGCCCATGAATGGCGCGCCGGAAAGGGTGAGGGCGGCGGAGGCCGCGACCAACGCCACGATGTCCGGATCGTTTTCCAGATCGTGCGACAGCGTGGTGATGATGACTTGCGTATCGCAGCGCCACCCGTCGGCGAACAGCGGCCGGAGCGGCCGGTCGATCAGCCGCGAGGTCAGCGTCTCCTTCTCGGTCGGACGACCTTCGCGCTTGAAATAGCCGCCGGGGATGCGGCCTGCGGCGTAGAATTTTTCCTGATAGTTGACGGTGAGCGGCAGGAAGTCGATGCCTTCCTTGGGCTGCTTGGCGGCGACGACGGTGGCGATCACGCTGGTGTCGCCGTAGGTGGCGAGCACGGCGCCATCGGCCTGGCGCGCCATTCTGCCGGTCTCTAGCGTGAGCTTGCGGCCACCCCAGTCAAGTTGCACACGGTGAATATCGAACATTGCGATTGTCTTTCATGGTTTTCGCGGAAGAGCGAAAGCCATAAGCAAGACGGCGAGACGCTGTCGGCGCAGCAGGGCTGCAAAGCCTGTCAGCGTCTGGCGATCCTGCCATGGCCTCCGGACCTTCCGGCGATGCGTACGGGCAGCGCCCGTCGCGATGATTGGCAGCGTTGCTGCCGGGCAAGTGGGCGGGTGTCTTACGCACTCCGCCACGGAGCGCGCGGGTTTTCTTCCGCGCGCGAACGTCTCAACGGCGAATTCCCAGCCGTTCAATCAGCTCCTTGTAACGGCCCTCGTTGGTACGCCGCAGGTAGTCGAGAATCTGGCGCCGCTGCGACACGAGCTTGAGCAGCCCGCGCCGCGAGTGGTTGTCCTTGATATGGGTCTTGAAGTGATCGGTCAGGTTGTTGATCCGCTCGGAGAGCAGGGCAACCTGTACCTCGGGAGAGCCCGTGTCGCTGGACTTGGCGCCATACGTCTTGATAACTTCCGCTTTGCGCGCGGTGGTAATCGACATCGGCACTAACCTTCTCGTCTGCCGGCTCGACCTGCGATGCCGGCTAAATTGAACACGCGCCTGGGGACGATCTCGCCGCGGTCGACCTCGGCAATGGCCACCACCTGACCGCCCGAAGCGACCTGGACCATGCCGCGGAAAACGGCCGCATCCCGTCCGCGCAACAAGACGGCTTGGCCCCGGTGGAGCCGCGCCGCATCTGCCGGGCTCACGGCCAGCGCCGGGATGTCGTCCAGCGCGGTCTCGATCGGCAGGAGTATGTCGGCGAGGTGACCCTCGCCAGCGGCCGCTCTATGGCACAAAGATTCAAGCCGTTCCAGCGAAATCATCTCGCGCTCGCCGAACGGGCCTACCCGGCTTCGGCGCAAGGCGCAAACATGGCCGAAGGTGCCCAGCATGCGGCCGAGATCGCGAGCGAGCGCGCGCACGTAGGTGCCCTTACCGCATTCGGCGGTAAGGACGGCATGACCCGGCCCCGGGGTTTCGGCGAGTTCCAGCCGGTGGACCGTCACCGCCCGGGGCGCGATCTCGACGGTCTCGCCCTCACGCGCGAGATCGTAGGCGCGTTCCCCGGCGATCTTGATCGCGGAGAAGCGCGGCGGCACCTGCTCGATCGTGCCGGTGAAGCGCGGCA
The DNA here is from genome assembly GCA_963833665.1 of uncultured Alphaproteobacteria bacterium. GTDB lineage: Bacteria > Pseudomonadota > Alphaproteobacteria > Rhizobiales > Xanthobacteraceae > BOG-931. Next base: position 192,993 of record CAWHZA010000081.1, read on the forward strand.
GCAGGGCGCGGATCGCCGCCGCGTCGGGCCGCACTTCGCTCGTTGCCGTCACGCGGCCTTCGGCATCGTCGGTGTCGCGTTCCTCGCCCCAGCAGATGGTGAAAACGTAGGCCTTGCGGCTGTCGACCACGAACGGCACGGTCTTGGTCGCCTCGCCAAGCGCGACCGGCAGACAGCCGGAGGCCAGCGGATCGAGCGTGCCGGCGTGGCCGGCGCGCTTTGCGGTAAACAAATGCTTGATCACCGACACGGCGTGGGTCGAGGTCATGCCGACCGGCTTGTCGAGCACGATCCAGCCGTGCACGTCGCGCTTGTGCCGTTTCTTCTGTTTCGCTCGCTCCTCCATTCGCTCTTGCTCCGCAGGTGCGGGAGAGCCGGCGAGCGGCGGGAATGCGGGCGCGGCCATTACTCGTCCTTTTCGCCGGCAAGATCGCGGCGGACCTCGGGTGTTCGCAAAAGCTTCTCGATTCGTTCGGCTTCGTCGAATCGCTCGTCGATGCGAAAGCGAATCTCGGGAGCAAATTTCAGGTTAACGCGGCGGGCGATTTCGCCGCGCATGTAGCGCTTGTTGCGCTCGAGCGCGTCAAGCACGTCCTCCTCGTTGCGGCCGCCGAGCGGCATGACGTAGATCGTGGCGAGGCGCAGGTCGGCGCTCATGCGCACCTCCGGCACCGTGATCATGTGCGCCTCGATGACCGGATCGTGCACGTCGCCGCGCGACAGCATCTCGGCGACCTCGTGGCGGATCAATTCACCGACGCGCAGCTGGCGCTGCGAGCCGCCGGCGGATTGTTCGCGATGATGATGGCGGGGCATTTTTATCTGCTCGTCATGCCCGAGCCTGGCCCGGGCATTCATGTCCAACTTTGAAAAAATCGACTTGGCCTCATGGATTGCCGGGTCGGTCCGGGCCGGCAATGGCGGCGGGAGCAGACCTGGAGCCTCGAACTCACAGCGTCCGCTGCACGCTCTCCACCCGGTAGCACTCGATGACGTCGCCGACCTTCATGTCGTGATAATTCTCGAAGGCCATGCCGCATTCCTGGCCGGCCACGACCTCGCGCGCGTCGTCCTTGAACCGCTTGAGCTGCGACAGCTTGCCCTGATGGACCACCACGTTGTCGCGAATGAGCCGGACGTTGGCGCCGCGCTCGACGACGCCGTCGGTGACGCGGCAGCCGGCGACGTTGCCGACCTTCGAGACCTTGAAGATTTCGAGGATCGTGGCGTTGCCGAGCATGGTCTCGCGCAGCGTCGGCGCAAGCAGGCCGGACATCGCCTTCTTCACGTCGTCGACCAGGTCGTAGATGATGTTGTAGTAGCGGATCTCGATCCCTGCATGCTCGGCGGCTTCGCGCGCTTCCTTGTGCGCCCGCACGTTGAACCCGATCACCGCCGTGCCCGAGGCCTCGGCCAGCGTCACGTCGGATTCGGTGATGCCGCCGACGCCGGCAAAGATGATCCGCGCCGCCACTTCGTCGGTCGAGAGCTTCTCCAGCGCGCCGACGATGGCTTCGACCGAGCCTTGGACGTCGCCTTTGATCAACAGCGGGAACTCCTTGCGCCCGGTGGCCTTGAGCTGATTCATCATCTGCTCGAGCGAGCCGCGCATGCCGGTCTGCCGCGCCGCCATCTTCTCGCGTTTCTGCCGGGCGCGGTAATCGGCGATCTCTCTCGCGCGCGCTTCCGAGTGGACGACGCCGAGCCGGTCGCTCGCTTCCGGCGTGCCGTTGAAGCCAAGCACCTCCACCGGCATCGACGGCCCGGCGGCGATGACGGGGTGGCCGGTGTCCGACGCCAGTGCGCGCACCCGGCCCCATTCGCTGCCGGCCACGACAATGTCGCCGGGTTTCAAGGTGCCGCGCTGCACCAGCACGGTCGCGACCGGTCCGCGGCCGCGGTCAAGCCGCGCCTCGATCACGGTGCCTTCGGCCGCACGGTTCGGGTTGGCTTTGAGCTCCAACACCTCGGCCTGCAGCGCGATCATGTCGAGCAGCTTGTCGAGGTTGAGTTTTTGCTTCGCGGAGACCTCGAGTTCGAGTACGTCGCCGCCGAGCGATTCGACCTGGATTTCGTGCTGCAGCAGCTCCGTGCGCACACGCTCGGGCTTGGCGTCCGGCTTGTCGACCTTGTTGATGGCGACGATGATCGGCACCTTCGCCGCTTTGGCGTGGTGAATCGCCTCAACCGTCTGCGGCATGACGCCGTCGTCGGCAGCCACCACCAGCACCACGATGTCGGTGATTTTTGCGCCGCGGGCCCGCATCGCGGTAAAGGCGGCGTGGCCGGGCGTGTCGATGAAGGTGATGCGGCCGCCCGACGGCGAGGTCACCTGGTAGGCGCCGATGTGCTGGGTGATGCCGCCCGCCTCGGCGGCCGCGACATCGGTCGAGCGGATGGCGTCGAGCAACGAGGTCTTGCCGTGGTCGACGTGGCCCATGATGGTGACGACGGGCGCGCGCGGCAGCAGGCTCGCCGGATCGTCAGCGGCATCGAACATGCCTTCTTCGACGTCGGCCTCGGAGACGCGGCGCACGGTGTGGCCGAGTTCCTCGGCAAGGAGCTGCGCGGTATCGGCGTCGATCGTGTCGGTGATCTTCGCCATATGGCCCTGTTTCATCAGGAGCCGAACCACGTCGACGGCGCGCTCGGCCATGCGGTTGGCCAGCTCCTGGATGGTGATCGTCTCAGGAATGGTCACTTCGCGGACGATCTTTTCCTTCGGCTCGCTGTCGCGATGCCCGGTCATGCGCTGGACGCGGCGGCGGAAGGCGGCGACCGAACGTTCGCGCTCCTCATCGGCGGAAAGGGCGGTGACGACGGTGAGCCGTCCGCGGCGCTTTTCCGCGGCAGTGCGGGTCGGCTTGGGGGCGGGCGTCGGACGCGGCGCCGCGCTGCCGCGGCGTATGCTCCGCGGTGCTTCCTCCTCGTCGGCTTCGAGCGCCGGGCGCGCGCCCGGCTTCGCTGCCGTCGCAGTATCGGCGCCGAAGCGCTTCTTGGCGACCTCGTCGGCCTTGCGTTTGGTTTCTTCGTCGTGCTTGCGGCGCTCTTCCTCGTCGCGTTTGCGCGCTTCCGCCTTCGCACGTTCCGAGCGCTCGACTTCCTCGCGGCTCTGGCGAATGCGGGCCTCTTCTTCGGCGATCTTGCGCTCCTCGGCCTCGCGCAGGCGGGCGTCGGCGAGCGCGTGCGCGCGGGCGCTCCGCTCCTCGTCCGTCAAGGTGCGCAGCACGACGCCGGAGGGCTTGGGCGAGGGGGCAGCGGTGCCGGGCGCCGGCGTGGCCGACGGTGCCGTCGCCGGCGATTTGGCGGTGACGATGCCGCGCTTGGGCACAGCGCCGCGAGCGGCGGGCGCCACCGCTTCGGGCTTGGCCTCGCCGGGACCGGCGATACGGCGCTTTACCTTCTCGACGACGACCGCCTTGCTGCGACCATGGCTGAAGCTCTGGCGCACGACGCCCTGCTCGACGCCGCCACGCTTGAGCGTCAGCGTCTTCGTCGAGGTCACGCTCAGCTTTTCGCCGGCATTCTTGATCGTCTCAGTCATACGCTTCCATTTCTATACGCGCTCAGTTCCCTCGCCGGCTAAGTCCGGCGCAGCCTCTGCGGCCTTCGGGGGCGGATCGCCGGTCCGAAACCGTTCCAGGCGCCGGCAGCGCGCCAAAACAGTCTCGCTCGCAGGGCCGGCGAGCAGGGCTGCATGTATCACATTTGGGCGGCTCAATGCCAAATCCAATTGCGCCGAGGTCAAAAATCGGACCACGGCCGGCGCCTTACCGGAGAACCGGCGGCGCATGAGCGCGTCGAGCTTGCGGATCCCGTCGGACGCGGCCTCTGCGGCGTGCAGCAGGCCGGCGACCTTCTCGTGCTCCAGCGCCGCAGCCGTCTTGCCGAAGCCGGCGGCCACCAGACCGGCCTTGCCGGCGATCGCCAGCGCATCGATCACGGCGCGCTCGAGGAGCCGTTCGGTCCGGGCAACGAGGTCCGCAGGCAGGCGAATTTCGCGTTTGAAGCTGCGGGAGAACGCCTTGCGCTTGATCGCCTCGCCAAGGGCGCCGTTTGTTGCAGTCACCCAGATGCCGCGGCCCGGCAATTTACGCTTGAGATCGGGCACCGGCTCGCCTTCCGGTCCGATGACGAACCGGATCAGCTCGGAGACCGGCCGCACCGTGCGAGTCGCGACGCATAGCCGCTCCCGTTCGGGTGCGCGCGGTCCGGTGTCCAGTTCGATGTCGCGCGCGGCGTCGATCATGCGCCTCTCTTGTCTCTTCAGCCGCCGCTCAGGCTTGCGCCTCGGGCAGCGGGGCTTCTTCAACGGCCGGTGGTGCGAGATCGGCCTCCGCAACCCACCCTGCCTTCAACCGCGCCTGCATGACCAGCGCCTCGGCGTCCTCGCGCGAGAGTTCGAAGCCGTCGAGAATGCCGGGTTCGCGCACGGTTTCGCCGTCCTTCCGCTCGGTCCAGCCGGCGAGGTCGTCGGTCGCGCAGCCGGCCAAATCCTCGACCGTTTTGATGCCGTTCTCGCCGAAACGCACCAGCATGGCGGTGGTCACGCCCGGCACGTCCTTGACCGCGTCCTCGACGCCGAGCACGCGGCGCTTGGCGTCGAACTCGGCCTCGATCTTGGCGAGGTAGTCGCGGGCGCGGGTCTGCAGCTCGAGCGCCGTGTCGTTGTCGAACCCCTCGATGCCGGCGATCTCCTTGGCGTCCACCAGAGCGAGCTCCTCCACGGAATTGAAGCCTTCCGAGGCGAGCAACTGGCCGACGACCTCGTCGACGTTGAGCGCATCGATGAAGATGCGCGTGCGGTTTTCGAATTCGGCCTGGCGGCGCTCGGATTCCTCCTGCTCGGTCAGGATGTCGATGTCCCAGCCGGTGAGCTGCGAGGCGAGCCGCACGTTCTGCCCGCGCCGCCCGATGGCGAGCGAGAGCTGCTGGTCAGGCACCACCACTTCGATGCGCTCGCGCTCCTCGTCGAGCACCACTTTGGCGACCTCGGCCGGCGCCAGCGCGTTGACGACGAAGGTGGCGATGTCGTGCGACCAGGGGATGATGTCGATCTTCTCGCCCTGGAGTTCGTTGACCACCGCCTGCACGCGCGAGCCGCGCATGCCGACGCAGGCGCCGACCGGATCGACCGAGGAATCCCGCGACACCACCGCGATCTTGGCCCGCGATCCCGGATCGCGCGCCACCGCCTTCACCTCGACGATGCCGTCGTAGATCTCCGGCACTTCCTGTGCGAACAGCTTCGACATGAATTGCGGGTGGGTACGCGAGAGGAAGATCTGCGGCCCGCGCTGCTCGCGGCGAACGTCGTAGATGTAGGCGCGGATGCGGTCGCCGTTGCGGAACACTTCGCGCGGCAGCATCTCGTCGCGCCGCACGATCGCTTCGCCGCGGCCAAGGTCGACGACGACGTTGCCGTACTCGACCCGCTTGACGATGCCGTTGACGATGTCGCCGATGCGGTCCTTGTATTCCTCGTACTGACGGTCGCGTTCGGCTTCGCGCACCTTCTGCACGATGACCTGCTTGGCCGATTGCGCGGCGATGCGGCCGTATTCGAGCGGCGGCAGCTTGTCGGATATCGTGTCGCCGATCTGTGCGGCCGGGTGATGACGGCGGGCATCGTCGAGCGTGATCTGGGACGCCGGATTCTCGACCGCCTCCACCACCAGCATGTGGCGCGACAGGTGCAGCTCGCCGCTCTTCGGATCGATCTCGGCGTGAACGTCGGTTTCGCTGCCGTAGCGGGAGCGCGCGGCCTTGGCGATCGCGTCTTCCATGGCGCCGAGCACGATCTTGCGGTCGATCGCCTTTTCGCGGGCGACCGCGTCGGCGATCTGCAGTAGTTCGAGTTTGTTGGCGCTTACCGTCGCCATGGTTCACTCTCCTTGCGCTGTCCTTGCGCGGCGGGCCTGCGCCGGCACGGTGTTGGTGTTCGTCTGGTCCGGGCGATGCGGCTCCGGGTTGTTGTTTTCGTCACGGCGTCCGCGCGCCCGGGCGGCGCGCTCCTCCTGCTTGCTCCGCCGCAGCGACTCGGCAATGAGCGCGTCGGTGAGAACAAGCCTCGCCTCCATCATGTCGTCGATGCGCAGCAGGACTTCCAGCGGCTCGCCGGCGGCGGCATCGCTGCGGCGCAGACGCACGCAGTCGCCGTCGGTGCCGGCAAGCTCGCCGCGAAACCGCCGGCGGCCGTTGACGAGCACCAGCATCTCCACGTGCGCCACATGTCCGACATAGCGGTCGAAATCCGAGCGCCGCACCAGCGGACGGTCGATGCCCGGCGAGGAAATCTCCAGCCGATACGGCCCCTCGATCGGGTCGGCGACGTCGAGCACCGGCGAGAGCGTCCGCGACGCCAACTCGCAGTCCTCGATGGTCATCGTGCCGTCCGGCCGTTCGGCCATGATTTGCACCGTCTGCCCGGCGGCGCCGGAAATGCGCACACGCACCAGCCGATAGCCGAGCGCGGCCAGCGCCGGCGCGGCGATCAAGGCGACGCGCGCCGCCCGCCCTGGCTCGGTGATGAGCCGCGGCTCGTCGGCAAACGTCATCAGACTCTCGTCCATGCGGTTCGCGACTTAAGCGTTCTGCAAACATGCGTCCGCCGGAGCAACGATCGGTCTCAAGTAACAAAAAAGAGCGGGTCCCGGGGGGCCCACTCTCAAGACCGTTCGGATCAACCGACCGTTATGAGGTATCCATGACGGACGCCGTGAATATAGCGCTTTCGCCAGCCGTTGCAAGGGTGCCGCACGGCCGCGACGCACCGCAAGCCGACCATGGCGGCGCGAGTTTCCGCGGCAAGATTTCCTTCATGATTGGCGCACTATCTTGGTCGCGGGCACCGCGCCATTCGCCGAATTTCATGGATTGGAAAATGGGTGCCAGCCTCTCGCTGATCCCCGAACTCGAAGAGGTCGTCCAGCACGGCTCCCGCCAAAAGCGCGTGGAGACGCTCCGGCGCATCACCGCGCTCTTTCTCGATGGAGCCCGCAGCTACAACGACCAGCACGTCGGCCTGTTCGACGACGTGTTCGGGATTTTGATCGAGGAGATCGAAGCGAAGGCGCGCGCCGAGCTGGCAAATCGTCTTGCACCGGTGAGCAACGCGCCGGTCAACGTCTTGCGCCGGCTCGCTCATGACGACGACATCGCCGTCGCCGGGCCGGTGCTCAAGCTGGCGTCGCGCCTGCCGGAGGACGACCTTGTCGGCGTCGCGCGAACCAAGAGTCAGGCGCATCTGCAGGCCATTTCGGCGCGCCCGACGCTCGGCGAGGCGGTCACCGACGAGTTGGTGCGGCGCGGCGATCGCGAGGTCGCGCTCCGCATCGCCGACAATCGCGGCGCGCGCATTTCCAAGACCGGCTTTTCGCGCTTGATCGAGCGCGCCGAGAAGGACGGCACCCTTGCCGAGAAGGTCGGGCTGCGGCCGGATATTCCCGCACCGATGTTCCGCGAATTGCTGACCAAGGCGACGGCGGTCGTGCACAAGCGCCTGCTCGCCTCGGCCAAGCCAGACTTCAAGGCGGAAATCCAGCAGGTGCTGGCAAGGGTGTCGCAGGAGGTCGGCGCGCGTGTGGCGCCGCGCGACTACGCTGCCGCCCAGCGCACGGTGCTGAGCCTCGATCGGGCAGGGCGCCTCACCGAGGCGACGCTCGCTTCATTCTGCAGCGAGGGCAAGTACGAGGAAGCGGTGGCGGCGCTGGCGGCCCTCGCCAAGGTGCCGATCCCCGTCGCCGATCGGCTCATGGACGGAGAGCGGCCCGATCCGGTCCTGATCATGTGCAAAGCCGCCGGCCTGAGCTGGGCGACGGTGAAGGCATTGATCATGGCGCGCCCTGACCGAACGGGCACCTCGAGCCAAGGCCTCGATGCCGCCCTTGCCAATTTCGGCCGGCTGTCGAAATCGACGGCGCAACGCGTGGTCCGCTTCTGGCAGGTGCGGCAGAACCAATAGGCCGGAGTGAGTCTCGACTCCGGCTAATACGTCGAGCTGCTTCAGTACCAAAATCTGCTGGCGAGGACGCATTGCACGTGCAGATAATTGTCGGCTTTGATGTCGAGGCACAATGATTGAATAAAGGCTCGGGCTGCTTTCACGGAGCAGTCGCCAACTGCTATTGTGCCGATTGCGAAAATGCCCCCTCGGCAATGGTTGTTTCGCCGTCCCCAATCCAACATCTTGAACGCTCTGCGACGGAACCTGGATCATGGAAAATCCACTATTCATCGGGCTTGTCGTCTTCGCGGTAATCCTGGCAGGGGCATTTGCCGGCTGGACCGCAAGACAATGCCTGCCAGCGCATCACGTGACCGACGAAACCAAAAACCTCGTCTCGATGTCGATGGCAGTGGTTGCGACGATTTCGGCGCTGGTGCTTGGGCTGTTGATTTCGAACGCAAACAACTTGTTCATTGCGCGCGGCGGGGAGGTGACGGCGCTGTCGGCGGAAATCCTGCGACTTGACCGCATATTGCGCCGATACGGGTCGCAGACAGAACCAGCTCGAGAGACGCTGCGGCGATACGCTGAACGCAAGAGTGCCGATTTGTTCCCCGAACATCTAGCGGATGTCGATCTCGGCAATTCGTCGACATACGAACTGCTGCAACAGCTTGAGGATTCGCTGCTTGCCTTGAATCCCGCCGACCCCCGCGACCGATGGTGGCTGGGACAAGCTATGACGCTTGCCGCCAAGATCGGCGACACGGGCTGGCTGTTGGCGCAGCAGGTTGGGCAGGGAACTCCAAAAGCGTTCGTCGCTCTCCTGGTCTTCTGGCTGACCTTGCTTTTCGCCAGTTTTGGCTTGTTCGCGCCGCGCAACTTTACATCAGTGATGATCCTGACGCTGTGCGCGCTCGCTGTAGGGGGCGCCATTGCAATGCTCCTCGAATTGGAGAAGGGATTCGGTGGACTGATCCATAACTCGCCACAGCCCATGCTTCAGGCCGTCAAGGCGCTCGAAGCCCGGCCAAACAAATGAAAACTGATCTCATCGTCTGCTTGGCTCTTGGTATGACGGTCGGGTCGCGGATCGTGTAGTCGGCCGGGCAAAAGCCGCACACCAGCAAACCGCTCAAGTGGAAGTGCCGGCGATGCGCGCTGCTGAGCGCATTGCCGCCCCGCGTCGCGGCCAATTGCGAAGCGCAACGTTTCCCGACGCGCTTGTCTGAGCCGGGACGGTCCCTGGGCAAGGCAGGTGGACAATCAAATTTCATACCGCTCTGCGGTCAGACCCTGCGGAAAATCAGGAAGCACGATAGTCGTTCCTCGCGTGCCGCCTTGGCGTGGTAGCGCGTGGTCATGAAGCCGGGCCAGGGTTTGCGCCAATCGTCGGCGGATTGCGCCGTCCAGTCGAATGCGGTGGAACGGAGCAGGCGCTGCAGGGTCCAGGCGGCATAGTCGGCGACGTCGGTGGCGAAGCGCAATTCGCCGCCGCGACGCAGGATGCGGGCGAGCTGCGTGACGGTCGCGTCCTGGACGAAGCGGCGCTTCCAATGGCGGCGCTTGGGCCAGGGATCGGGATGGATCAGATCGACGCGCCCCATCGACCCGTCGGGAAGCCATGCGATCAGGCTCGCGGCCTCCTCGAAGTGCAGGCGGACATTCGGCAGGGATTCGCGTTCGATCGCCGCGAGCGCCTTCGCCATGCCGTTGGCGAACGGCTCGATGCCGATGAATCCCGTGCTCGGCCGCGCAAGGGCTTGCGCGATCATCGACTCGCCGCCGCCAAAACCGATCTCGAGCTCGATCCCGGTGACCGGCACCGGAAAAAGCGTGCGGAGCTCGGTCGGAGCGGGACCGGAAAGATCGATGGCGAGGCGCGGCAGCAGCGTGTCGAAAAGCTCAGCCTGCCGCTTGCGCAGCTTATGTCCCTTGCGGCGGCCGAAGAAGGTCCGCGCGCGGTTAAGCTCGACATCCATCAGCCGATGCGGCCGTGCGGTCGCGGCCGTCCGCGTTTCCCGCCGGTATAGCAAAGACGCAAACGGCCGGCACAGCCGGCCGGTCCGCGCGTGGAGCAGGGCGAAGCAAAACGCCTCTCAGCGTTGCTCGTGCGACGATTGCAATGCCTTCTCGTGCTTCGTGGCCTCGTGGTGACCGACAATGCAGCCTGCGGCCGCTCCCAACACGCCATGATGGCCGGCGACGTGTCCAGCGACGCCGCCGACGATGGCGCCTTTGATGCAGCCTTTTGCATCCGCGGAAACAGTCGCGGCGGTGACGGCGAGCGCCAGTGCGGCGCAGCCCAAAATCGCTTTCATGCCAGTTGTTCCGTTTGTTTTCTTTTCGCCAATTCGTGCCTCGCGGGTTTGTTCCGTTTCCGTCCGATCGCAGAAAGCGCGCGAATCGTCGGCACCCGCCGGCATGGCCCCCGATCGCGCAGCTGGTCGAAGCGCGGGCGAATCGGGGTCAATGGGTTCGGGGGCGCGGGGTGCGTCACTTGCGACGGCCGGCGAAACCAGCGGCATCACGCCCGCAACGGGTGCCGTAACGGATTATTAACCACGTCGAATCAGGCTGTTCCCTGGGGGGCATCACTCCGATGTCGTGGGAGACAATGATGCCGAGCCGCCGCTTAATCGAAAGGACGCCCGAGCGTCCATCGATCCGCCCCTCCGAGCTCTCGGCGGCCGATCGCGCCTGCATCGAACGCCTGGTCGGGCATACACTCGCCCTGGTCGAACGCGAGTTCATTCTGCAGACGTTGAGAGACAATCAAGGAAACAGGACCCGGTCGGCCCGCCTCCTTGCGATCTCCATCCGCTCGTTGCGCGACAAAATCCGCAGTTACAGAAATCAGGGCGAGAGCGTGCCCGAACCCGCGTCATCCCCCTTGCAGTACACGGCCGGCCGGAGAGCCAACGGCTTTCGTCACTGATCGGCGAGCGGAGCCTCAGCGCAAGCCGCGCTTGAGCGTGTCGGCGAGATCGGTGCGTTCCCAGGAGAAGCCGCCGTCCTTTTCCGGCGCGCGGCCGAAGTGGCCGTAAGCGGCGGTGCGCCGATAGATCGGCCGATTGAGCTTCAGCGCCCGGCGGATGGCGGTCGGCTGCAGCGGAAACACCTCCGGCAGTAGCTTCTGCAGCTTCGCCTCTTCGACCTTGCCGGTGCCGTGGGTGTCGACATAGACCGACATCGGATCGGCAACGCCGATCGCATAGGCGATCTGGATGGTGCAGCTGTCGGCGAGGCCGGCGGCGACCACGTTCTTGGCGAGGTAGCGCGCGGCGTAGGCGGCGGAACGGTCGACCTTGGTCGGATCCTTGCCGGAGAAGGCGCCGCCGCCGTGCGGGGCATAGCCGCCATAGGTGTCGACGATGATCTTGCGGCCGGTGAGGCCGCAGTCGCCGTCGGGACCGCCGATGACGAAATTGCCGGTCGGGTTGACCAGAAAGTCGCTCGCCTTTTTCGGCATCCAGCCTTCCGGCAGCGCCTCTTCGACCGCGTCGCCGATCAGCTCCTTGACCATCCCCGGCGTGTATTTCTTGCCGTTGCGGGTCTGTGCGTTGTGCTGCGTCGAAACCACCACCTTGGTGCAGCCGACCGGCTTGCCGTCGACGTAGCGCACGGTGACCTGGCTCTTGGCGTCCGGCTGCAGGTCGAACAGCGCGCCCGAACGGCGTTTCTCCGACAGCACCTTGAGGATCTTGTGCGCGAAGTAGATCGGCGCCGGCATGAACGAGCCTTTCTCGTAGACCTCGCTCTCGGTGCAGGCGAAGCCGAACATCATGCCCTGGTCGCCGGCGCCCTCCTCTTCGCCGTTCTTTTTCCTCTTGGCGTCGACGCCCATGGCGATGTCGGGCGATTGTCCGTGCAGCAGCACCTCGACGTCGGCGCCGTAATAGGAAAACCCGTCCTGATCGTAGCCGATATCCTTGACGACGGCGCGCGCGGTTTCCGCGATCAATTCGCGATTGACCACCGCCTTGTCGCCGTGCTTGCGAAACAGCGGCGCCTGGCCGCGGCCTTCGCCGGCAATCACGATCTTGTTGGTGGTGCAGAGGGTCTCGCAGCCGAGGCGGGTGTTGACCTTGCTCTCATCGGCGATGCCGAGCTTGATGTCGTTCTCGAGAAAAGCATCAAGCACCGCGTCGGAAATCTGATCGCACACCTTGTCCGGGTGTCCTTCCGAAACCGACTCGCTCGTGAACAGGTAGTTTGAACGTTGCACTGCGAAGCACTCCCCTCGTAAAGCTTGCTGGCTGGCGGCGAGCATCCTGGTCAGGTCGAGGCCGCGCGCCCCCATGCGCCTTCCAGCAGGCAACCCGTGCTGACCAATGGGAGGGTTGTTGCAGCGTACCCCCCGCCCGGTCAAGATGTGGGCGAAAAATGGGCGGGCCGCGCGCCGGCGCGGCGGCAACGGCGCGTCAGCGCTTACCGCTTCCGGCGATCTGCTCGACGAGGTCGACGATGCGCCGCCGCAGCTTGGAATCGTCGATACGCATGAATGCCTTGGTGAGCGCCAGGCCGTCGGAGGTAGCGAGAAAATCGGACACGTAAGCGGGCGACGGCGCCTCGCTCACGCCCTCCGCCCGCGGCATGCCGGCAATAATCGGCGCGCCATCGAAGAAGAACGACACCGGTACCTGGAGAATGTGCGAAATCTGCTGCAGCCGGCTGGCGCCAATGCGGTTGGTGCCCTTTTCGTACTTCTGCACTTGCTGAAAGGTCAGGCCAAGAGCATCGCCGAGCTTCTCCTGGCTCATCGCCAGCATCATGCGCCGCATGCGTACGCGGCTACCGACATGCTTATCAATTGGATTTGGCGCCTTCTTGGCCATCATCTACCCAGCTCCTCTATATCCCTGTTTAGCGCAATGGCTGTAGATATCAAATTTCGCGCGTTGAATACTGGCCGGATGCCCGTATCGCGCGTGATCTTCAACACGAGATCATGCAAAAACAACGACTAATCGCAATGTCCCTGAGTATTTTCTGGTGATATTCTACGCGTGATAGTTGCGACTGCACCGCAGCGCGCATCCAAGGTCGCCATCGCCGCCTCGCAAACAAAATCCGGGCCGCATATCAGCGCTCGCAATTGCGGCGAATTCCAGTTGTGCGGAGATCGTCAGACTTTCTTAAAGTTCGGCTTGAGTCGACGACGAATGACGGCGAGCAGCGCGACGGCGACGATGATGGCGGCTGGGCGATCGCCGACACGCGCGTAGATCGTCGCGCCGATCGGCCGCGGCAGCAGCGAATCGATCACGCCCTCGCGGCCGAGCGGCAATGAATTGACGATCCGCCCCACCGGATCGACGACGGCGGAGATGCCGGTATTGGCGGCGCGCACCAACGGCAGGCCTTCCTCAATCGCGCGCACGCGAGCCTGCTGCAGGTGCTGATAAGGGCCGCTGGAAATACCGAACCAGCCGTCATTGGTCACGTTGACGATCCAGCCCGGGCGCTGCCCTTCGGCCATCACGTCCCCCGGGAAGATGATTTCGTAACAGATGAGGGGAAGCGCGAGCGGCGCCCCCGGCACGGAGATGAGCCGGCGACGATCGCCGCTAAAAAATCCGCCGCGCTGTTTGGTCAGCTGCTGCAGGCCGAGTTTTTCGAGAAAGCGCTGGAACGGCAGATATTCGCCGAACGGCACGAGATGCACCTTGTCGTAGAGCGATGCGATCGAGCCTTCGCGGTCGATGACGTAGATCGAATTGTAGGCGGCGGGATCGGCGGGATCGACCGGCTCGGCGAGGCGCATTGCGCCGGTGATCAGGACGGTACCTCCCTGCAGCAGTTGCGCGATCTGCGCGAGCGCGTCGGGCTCGCGCGTGAGGAAGAACGGAAACGCCGATTCCGGCCAGATCAGGAGGGTCGCGTCGCGCACGCCGTGCGATTGCGGGCCCGAGGCGCGGTCGGACAGCTCGACGTAGCGGTTCATGACCTCCTGCCTGGCGGCGTAATTGAAGCGGATGTCCTGCTGCAGGTTCGGCTGCATGATGCGCAGATGCACCCCTTCGATGAGTTGCGTCGGCGTGCGCGAGAGGCGCCATGCGCCGAAGCCGCCGAGGCCGGCGAGTACCGCGATTGCGAGCGCGAGCGGCAGCCACGCCCAGCGCGTTTCCGCACGCTCGTCGATCAGCGTCGCGGGACTCGCGAAAACGACGATCGCGATGAAGGTGAGGCCCCAGAGCCCGATCACCGCGGCGCCCTGCGCCAGCGCCAGCGGGGAGGTGAGGGCATAGCCCAAGGCGTTCCAGGGAAAACCGGTCAGCACATGGCCGCGCAGCCATTCGGTCGCGGTCAGCGCCACACCGAGAGAGAGGATGCGCAGCGCACCCCGCGTCCATAGCATCCGCGCCACCGCCACAGCGAGCGCAGTAAAGAACGCAAGCATCGACGGCAGGCCGATGACCGCGATCGGGAGCAGCCAGCCGAAGGTCGCCGCATCGACTAGGAAGGCGTAGCCGACCCAGTAGAGGCCGGCGAGGAAATAGCCGAAGCCGAACCACCAGCCTGTCGTCGCCGCGACGGTGATGCCGCCCCAGCGGCCCAGTCCGGCGCCGTCGATGAGCCAGACCAGGACCGGAAAGGTCAGGAACAGAACCGGCCACGCGTTGAGCGGCGCCATCGCCGCCGCCGACAAAGCGCCGGCGGCGAAGGCGATCAGCCAACGTCGCCATCCCCACGCCAGCACGATCGCGTGGACGACGTCCTTCGGCTTCACGGCGTCGGTGGAGAGTTCGGGTTGGGCCGGCCGGCATCTTCGCGCGCCGCCGGCGCCCGAGCGACGGACGGCCGCAGCGCATTCGGCAGGTCGCGTGCCGCGCCGGGCCGGCGGTCCTTGCGGCGATAGATTTTCACCCGCTTCACCCGGCGCGGATCGGCGTCGAGCACCTCGGCCTCGAAAGCGGCCGGACCCGGCACCAGCTCGCCGCGCACCGGCACGTGTCCGGCGCGCATGACCAGATAGCCGCCGAGCGTATCGACTTCCTGCGCCGCGTCGCCGACGTCGAACTCCTCGCCGATCACGGCGCGCACATCTTCGAGGCTCGCGCGCCCGGTGGCGAGGAACGAGCCGTCGCTCTGGCGCGTCACCGTCGGCGTCTCCGCCTCGTCGTGCTCGTCGGCGATGTCGCCGACGATCAGCTCGACCAGGTCCTCGATCGAGACCAGACCGTCGCTGCCGCCGTATTCGTCGATGATGAGCGCGAGGTGAATGCGCGTCGCTTGCATCTTGGCGAGCAGATCGAGCGCCGGCATCGACGGCGGCGCGTAGAGGATTTCGCGGACGATCTTGGCGGCGGTCAGCGGCATCGAAAGATCGATGTTGGCAAGATCGAGATCGGCCGGCAGCGCAGGCTCGCGTTCTTTGGCGGCGGCCGGATCGAGCGTCGCGCGCGCGGCCATGAACGCCAGGAGGTCGCGGATGTGGACCATGCCGGTCGGATCGTCGAGCGCGTCGTTGTAGACCACGAGACGCGAATGGCTGGCGCCGGCGAACACTTTGACCAGCTCGCCGACGGTGATGCCCTGCTGCACGGCGACGATGTCGGCCCGCGGCACCATGATGCTCTCGATCCTGCACTCGCGCAGGGCGAGGATGTTCTTGAGCATCGTGGCTTCTGCGGGCGAGAAGCCGGATTCGCGCTGTTCTCCAGTCAGCACGAGTTCAAGATCGGCGCGCGTCGCGGCCGCTCTCCAGCCGAACAGGATGCGCATCACGCGCACGAGCCAGCCATCGTGCGGCTCTGCGGGCTGCGGCACGACCATGGGAAGGCGTCGATGCTCGCTCTCGCTCGATTCGCTGCGGTGGGGGGCTTGGGACATGGCTCTGGGCAAGGGGGGTTGTCGGTGTCAGGCGTCGGCTTCAGGCCTTGGCCGGGCGCCGATAGGGGTCGGGAATCGCCAGCCGCCGCAGGATGTCGCGCTCGGCCTGTTCCATCGCCTCGGCATCCGCGTGTTGCTCGTGATCGTAGCCCAAAAGGTGGAGAAAACCATGGACGGCCAGATGGGCGACATGATGCGCAAAGGGCTTTCGTTGGCGGCGTGCCTCCCGCGCGATGGTGTCGTAGGCGAGAACGATGTCGCCAAGGAGTGGCGGCCCTTCACCCGCGCGCTTCGTCGGGAACGAGAGCACGTTCGTCGCCTTGTCGACGCCCCGCCAGATGCGGTTGAGCGCTCGCATTGCCGAATCATCGGTGAGGACGATAGCAAGCTCCGCCCGCGCTGTGGACAGCGCCGCGGCGGCTTCGATCACCGCCGCGCGCGCGAGCGCCGCGGCATCGCCGCTTTGCCGCCAGCGATCGGACTCGACCATCATGTCGATTGCCAACGCGCCGCGCGGCTTGCGCAAGGCCTGCGTCATTCCCGCCGCTCGCGCTTGGCCGCCGCGGCCTTGTCGTAGGCCTCGACGATGCGCGCGACGAGTTCGTGGCGGATCACGTCGGCGGACGTGAACGGCACGTGCGCGATGCCGTCGATGCCTTCCAGCAGCCGCACCGCTTCGGCGAGGCCGGAAGTCTGCCCCGGCGGCAAATCCACCTGGCTCGGATCGCCGTTGACCACCATGCGGCTGTTCTCGCCGAGCCGCGTAAGCAGCATCTTCATCTGCATCGCCGTCGTGTTCTGCGCCTCGTCGAGAATGACCGCGGCATGCGACAAGGTGCGGCCGCGCATGAAGGCGAGCGGCGCGATTTCGATCTCGGTGGTCTGCAGCGCGCGTTCGACGATGCGCGCGTCCATCAGGTCGTAGAGCGCGTCGTAGATCGGCCGCAGATAAGGATCGACCTTTTCGCGCATGTCGCCCGGCAAAAAGCCGAGGCGCTCGCCGGCCTCCACCGCCGGCCGCGACAGGACGATGCGGTCGACCTCCTTGCGCTCGAACAATTGCACGGCGTGGGCGACGGCGAGCCAGGTCTTGCCGGTGCCGGCGGGACCGGTGGAGAAGACGAGGGCGTGGCGCTTGAGAGCGCGAACGTAGGCGTCCTGCGCCGGCGTGTGCGCGCGTACGCGCCGCTTGCGCAGGTTGATCTCCGCAAAACCGCCTAGCGCCGCGGCGGGGTCGAAGTCGAACAGCGAGCCTTGCGAAATCGCCAGGCGGATGGCGCCGTCGACGTCGCCTTGCACCAGCTCGTCCCCGCGCTTGAGCCGCTCATAGAGGCCTTCGAGCACGCGGCGCGCCTGCTCGCAGCCTTCGCGCGGGCCCTCGAGCGTGACTTGATTGCCGCGCGAGGTCGCGACCACGCCCAGCCGGCGTTCGATGAGCGCGAGGTTTTGTCCGTATTGCCCGAACAGCGCGGAGGCGAGGCGGTTGTCGTCGAAGGTGAGGGCGATCTGTGCGGTGTTGTCCGCGGCGACGGTGAGCGATTCCTCGATCTCAGGCGTTCGCATTCAGGCTCCTGCGCCGGCGAAGGCCGGCTCTCGCGCGGGCGCTTGCGCAAGCGCGCCGAACAGACTGTTGCTGGCGATTTCGGTGATGGTGACGGCGGCGATGCGGCCGAGCATCGTGTCGGGCGCCTCGACCTGCACCGGTTGCAGATAAGGCGAGCGGCCGACCAGCTGGCCGCCGTGGCGGCCCGGCCGTTCGAACAGCACCGACAAGGTGCGCCCGAGACAGCTGCGATTGAAAGCGGCCTGCTGGCGGTCGATCTCCTGCTGCAGGCGCTGCAGGCGCTCGGATTTTACCTCTTCCTCGACCTGCTCATCCATGTCGGCGCCGGGCGTGCCCGGCCGCGGCGAGTATTTGAACGAGAACGCGCTGGAATAACCAACCTCGGCGACGAGGCCGAGCGTGGCGGCAAAATCGTCTTCGGTCTCGCCCGGGAAACCGACGATAAAATCGGAGCTAAGCGCAAGATCGGGCCGCGCCGCCTTGAGGCGGGCGACAACGTCCACGTAATCCGCGCGCGTGTGGCGGCGGTTCATGGCAGCGAGAATGCGGTCGGAGCCCGACTGCACCGGCAGATGCAACTGCGGCATGAGCCGCGGCAGATCGCGGTGGGCCGCGATCAGATCATCCGTCATGTCGAGCGGATGGCTCGTGGAGTAACGCAACCGCTCGATGCCCGGGAGCTCGGCGACGCGGGCGATGAGCCGCGCCAGCGGCCAGCTTCGCCCATCCTCACCCCCGCCGTGGTAAGCGTTGACGTTCTGGCCAATGAGCGTGATCTCGCGCACGCCGGCATCGGCCAGCCGCTCGACCTCGGCGACGATCTTCCTCACCGGGCGCGAAATCTCGGCGCCGCGCGTATAGGGAACGACGCAGAAGGTGCAGAACTTGTCGCAGCCTTCCTGCACCGTGACGAAGGCGGTGACGCCGCGCCCGCGCGTTGCCGCCGGGCTCGGCGGCGCCAGCGCGTCGAACTTGTCCTCGACCGGGAACTGGGTATCGACGACCTTGCCAGTGCGCGCGGCGCGCGCGAGCAGGGCCGGCAGGCGGTGATAGTTCTGCGATCCGACGACGAGATCGACGGCCGGCGCGCGGCGGATGATCTCCTCGCCTTCGGCCTGCGCGACGCAGCCGGCCACCGCGATCATAACATTGCGGCCCTCGCCGGCGGCGGCCTCCTTCAAGCGGCGCATGCGGCCGAGCTCGGAATAGACCTTCTCCGCCGCCTTCTCCCGGATGTGGCAGGTGTTGAGGATGACGAGATCGGCGTCCGCGGGCGTTGCGGTCTCGACATAGCCGTCCGGCGCCAGGGTGTCCGCCATACGCTGCGAGTCGTAGACGTTCATCTGGCAGCCGAAGGATTTTATGTAGAGTTTCCGTGAACCCTTCATTCCGCTCGGTTTCGACTTCGAACCTTTCTCAGGTGCGCGAATCCTGGCCGCTCCGGCCGGTGCCGGCATCATACCGCGTTTGCGCCGACCCGTCAGCCGAGGTCACGCCGCAGCACCAGGGCCGACGCGCCTTCCTGATAGTAGCCTTTACGCACGCCCACCTCGGAGAAACCCGCGTTCCGGTAGAGCCGGCAGGCCGGTTCGTTGTGTTCGTCCACTTCGAGGAACACGGCGCGGACGCCAAGGCCGGCCAGACGGCGCAGGTGGAGATCGAGGAGCGGCCGCGCGAAGCCGCGGCCGCGCCAGGCCGGTGCGATGGCGACCGAAAGGATTTCCACTTCGCCGGCGGCCATGCGCGAGAGGATGAATCCGACCATCGTCCGGCCGATCACGGCGCGATGCGCAACGACCGCGCGGTCGATGAGAAGCCGGTGAAATTCGTCCTCGCCCCAGCCGCGCTGAAACGACGCCGCGTGCAAGGCCGCAATGGCGGCGGCATCGCGTTGGCGCGCCTCCGACATCGTCGGCTCGGACCGGCTCAAGAGGCGCGTGACGAAGTTCATCATCGGCGCGGGAGTCGTGCGGCGTTTTGCGGCTGCGCGTCGGGGGCGCGGAGGTATTGCGGTTTCGGCGGCGATTTTCCTTCCGGCACGACTGCTCCCATGCGCGCGACCCAGGTTATGTCGGGTGCCGCGCGCGCATCGACGACTGCCGGCTTGGCGTCGATCTCCGATAGAGCGGCGGCGACGGATTGGGCGGCGGAGCCGACGATGCAGGACCGCACCGCTGCTGCGGCCCGCACCGCTTCGGCGAGCGGCGAGAGCCGCGGCAGGGTGTGCGTGCGCCCGCCGGGGCCGAAAACCTGGAGGTAGACGTGCGCATGCCGCGCGTCGATCGCGGCGACCACCGGCACGGTTTCGTCGGCGGCCATATGCGGAGCCGCATAGGCGGCGAGCGTCGACAGGCCCACGGCCGGCTTCCCCGCCGCGAGCGCGATGCCGCGCGCGGCGGCGATGCCAACGCGCAAGCCCGTGAAGCTGCCCGGTCCCGTCGTCACCACCACCCGATCGATATCGCGGAAAGCCATGCCGGCATCCTGCATCAGCCGCACGAGCAGCGGCATCAGCGCTTCGGCGTGGCCGCGCGTCATCGGCAGGCTTTGGCTCGCCACGATGCCGCCGTCATCGGTATCGAGCACGGCCGCCGAGCAGGCGGCGAGCGCCGTATCGATGGCGAGCACACGCATCGGCAATCACCCGGCCCGGTTCGGCAACGAACGCCGCGGCGCGCGGCGGAAGGACTTGACGCGCCGGCTCACATTGGCCGGACTTCGACGACGTCGGGGACGAAATGACGCAGCAGGTTCTGAATACCGTGGCGCAACGTCGCCGTCGATGATGGGCAGCCCGCGCAGGCCCCTTTCATGTTGAGGTAGACGACGCCGTCCTTGAAGCCGCGGAAGGTGATATCGCCGCCGTCATTGGCGACGGCCGGCCGCACCCGCGTTTCAATCAGCTCCTTGATGGTGGCCACGGTCTCGGCGTCGGCGGTATCGAAGAACTCGTCGGCGCCGGTCTCCTCGGCGCTTTCGTGGGTCAGCAGCGGCGCCCCCGACATGAAGTGCTCCATGATGGTGCCGAGGATCATCGGTTTGAGCTGCTGCCATTCGCCCGTGTTCTTGGTGATGGTGATGAAATCGGAGCCGAAAAATACCCCGCTGACGCCGGGAATGGCGAACAGTCGCTCGGCGAGCGGCGACTGCGCCGCCTCCTCGCTGCTGCGCAGGTCGAGCGTTCCCTTTTCGAGCACCGCCCGACCGGGCAGGAATTTCAACGTCGCCGGATTGGGCGTTGCTTCGGTCTGGATGAACATCGCGTTCTCCGTCGCCTCTTTCGGCCACTGCGGCCGGGCCGTGACAGCCTTGAATATTGTAACACGTGGCGAATTCTGACCGGAAGTTCAAGTGTGCCTTCGCTTTTCCGGGCCTGTCCCTGTGCCGTGGGCGCTTTCCACCCGGCAGCGCGCTCGGCTTACGACAGCGCGTCGATCTCCTCGTCGCTGAGGTGGCCGGGGACGATGGCGACCGGGATCGGATAGTCGCCGGCGGTCCGGCCGATTGTCGCCACCAGCGGACCCGGCCCCTCCGAACTGGTGTTCGCGGCAAGCACCAGGATGAAAATATCCTCGTCCTCGTCGATCAGCCGGAGAATCTCCTCGGCTTTGTCGCCTTCGCGCACCGCGCGCTCGGGCGTGATGCCGGCGATGCCGTTGGCGCGCGTCGCGTATTTGGCGAGCTCCGCGTCCGCCTCCTCGTGCGCCTCCGCGCGCATGATGTCGGCGACGCCGAGCCATTGCTGGCTGGCGTCCTGCGTTTCGATGACGCGCAGCATGATGACGTTGGCGCCGATGCGCGCCGCGCGCCGGCTCGCGTAGTAGACGGCGCGATCGCACTCCTCGGTGTCGTCGATGACGACGAGAAGCTTTGGCTGATGACCGGCTTCGTAGCTGCGGCGCCTGCGGGGCATGAAATTTCTCCGGCATAAAAGACATAACGCCACAAGCGAATCATGCTGGCATGGCGGTGTGTCGTCCGACAAGCCGGTCGTTGCGGGGTCATGGGCAATTTCGCAGCGAAGCGTTCTGCGCTACACTCCGTCGACATCGCGGCGTTTCCTCGCATCGACCTAAAAGTCGATGCTGCACGACCGATTTTTGCTTTTTCGCAGCCCGATTGAGTTCTATTCGGGTGAGAAATCCGGGCGATGAGGCGCGCATTTCCGCGGCGCAAGCACTGCCCCCGCAGTCACGGAGATTACGTGATCCCCGTGCTGTCGAGGCATTGATGGCGTCGAGCGCGGAAAACGGCGGGGGCGAAGGTGAGCGGATGACGGGCTGCCGGCGCAGGGTGTTCCGCGGCTGCACGCTCTGCGAGGCGAGTTGCGGGCTTGCGCTCGAGCTCGAAGGCGACCGCATCGTGTCGGTGCGCGGCGACGAAGAAGACCCCCTGTCACACGGCTTTATTTGCGCCAAAGGCGTGGCGATTGCCGACGTGCACCACGATCCCGACCGGCTGCGCTCGCCGATGCGAAAAACGGCGGAAGGAAAGTTCGAGCCGATCGGCTGGGAGGAAGCGTTCGCGATCGTCGGCGCGCGGCTCAAGGCGCTGCGCGCCACCCACGGCGCCGACGCGATCGCGCTCTACCTGGGCAACCCGATCATCCACAACCACGGCGCCCTGCTGCTGCGGGCGGGTTTCGTTCACGCGTTCGGCACCCGCAACTACTTCAGCGCGGGCTCGCAGGATACGAGCCCGCGCTTCGCGGCGTCTTTTCATCTCTACGGGTCGTCGCTGGTCACCCCGGTGCCCGACATTGACCGCACGCATTATTTCCTCTGCGTCGGGGCCAACCCCGCGGTGTCGAACGGCAGCTTCATGACGGCGCCCGACGTACGGCGCCGGCTGCGCACCGTCCGCGAACGGGGCGGCCGCATTGTCGTGGTCGATCCGCGCCGCACCGAGACCGCGCGCGAGGCCGACCAATGGGTGCCGATCCGGCCGGGCGGCGACGCCGCCCTGCTGCTGGCGATGACGCAGACTCTGGTGGCCGCCGGACGCGTGGACGAGACGCGCATTGCCGCGGTCGCGCGTGGCTGGCCGCAGGTCCGCGAGCGGCTCAAAAGCTTCACGCCGGAGCGCGTCACGGCGCAGACCGGCGTCGCGCCGGAAACCATCCGCTCGCTCGCGCACGAGTTTGCCGATGCGCCATCGAGCGTCGCCTACAGCCGCGTCGGCGTCTGCAACAGCCGCTTCGGCACGCTCGGCACCTGGGCGACCGACGTGCTCAATCTCGCCGCCGGACGGCTCGGCGCGGTCGGCGGCGCCACGTTCCCGACTCCGCCGATCGCGATTGCGGCGGTAGCCCCCCATCTCGCCCTCGGCGACGGCCATGGGCGCTGGTGCAGCCGCGTGCGCGGGCTCCCCGAGGTTTTTGCCGACCTGCCCGCCAACACGCTGGCGGACGAGATCGAGACGCCGGGCGACGGGCAGGTGCGCGCGCTTTTCGTCTACGCCGGCAACCCGGTCCTCTCGGTGCCCAACAGCCGAAGGCTGTCGCGGGCGCTGGAGAAGCTCGAATTCATGGTCGCGGTCGATGTCTACGTGAACGAGACCACCCGGCACGCCGATGTGATCCTGCCGCCGGCCTGGACCTTCGCCGAGGACTATTTTGAGGCCTTTCTGCCGAATGTCGCGGCGCGCAACTTTGCCCGCTTCGCCCCGCCGGTGGTCGCGCGGGGCGCCGGCGAGCGCGCCGACTGGGAGATCCTGCTGGAGATCGCCGAGCGGATGGGCGGCGGGGCGAGCGGGTTCTTTGTAGTCGACCGCATCATCCGCTTGGCTCGCCGCCTCGGCCTGCGCTGGACGCCGAACACCACGATCGACATGCTGCTGCGCCTCGGTCCGCACGGCGACCGCTACCTGCCGTGGTCCCGCGGCCTCAATCTGAAGCGGCTCGCCGCCATGCCGCATGGCGCCGATCTCGGGGCGCTCGAGCCGGGGGTCGCGCGCCGCGTGCGCTACCGTGACGGGCGCATGCGGCTTGCTCCCGACGTGATCATGACGGCGCTTGCAGAACTGGAAAAAATCGAACGCCCGCCGCCGCAGCTTCTGCTGATTGGGCGGCGCGATCCGCGCACCAACAATTCCTGGATGCACAATGTGCCGGCGATGGTCACGGGCCGTGAACGCTGCATGCTGCTCGTCCACCCCGAAGACGCGGCGCGCGCCCAGGTGCGCGACGGCGAGGTCGCGATCCTGGAGAGCCGGGTCCATTGCGGACCGGTGCCGGTGCGCGTGAGCGACGAGATGACGCCCGGTGTGGTGAGTCTCCCGCACGGCTGGGGTCACGCGGCGAGCGCGCCGTGGCAGCATGTCGCTGCCGCCCATGCCGGCGTCTCGGTCAACGACTGGACCGACGATCAGGACGTCGAGGCGCTGGTCGGGCAGTCGATCCTCAACGGCGTGCCGGTACAGCTGCGGCCGGCGGCAGCGCCGGGCAGCTGAAACGCGCGCTGCGCCGCCGCACGAGCTGTCAACAATCCAAACCATTTCCATATGAACAGATGCGGAGCGGCAGGGCCGTTAGCCGTCCTTACGAGCGCACAAAGCCGACGATATCCTTGACCGCCTTCATGGTCTCGGCGGCGAGCTTTTGCGCGCGCGCGGCGCCGGCAGCGAGCACGGCGTCGATCTCGACCGGATCGCGCAGCAGCCGTTTCATCTCGGCGTTGATCGGCCCGAGCTTGGCGACGGAAAGATCGACCAGCGCCGACTTGAAGGTCGAGAACTGCGCGTTGCCGAACTCGGCGAGCACGCCGGCGCGGGTGGTGCCGGCGAGCGCCGCATAGATGCCGACCAGATTGTCGGCCTCGGGGCGCTCCCTCAGGCCAGCCTCTTCGCTCGGCAGCGGCTCCGGATCGGTCTTCGCCTTGCGGATCTTCTGCGCGATGGCATCGGCGTCGTCGGTGAGATTGATGCGCGAATAGTCGGACGCGTCCGACTTCGACATCTTCTTGCTGCCGTCGCGCAGCGACATGACGCGCGTCGCCTCGCCGGTGATCAGCGGCTCCGGCAGCGGGAAGAACGCGGCGCCGTAGCCGCGCTCGTGAATCGAGCGCCCGAAATCGTTGTTGAACTTCTGCGCGATGTCGCGCGACAGTTCGAGGTGCTGCTTCTGATCCTCGCCGACCGGCACGTGCGTCGCCCGGTAGAGCAGGATGTCGGCGGCCATCAGCGTCGGGTAGGCGTAGAGGCCGACCGAGGCGTTCTCGCGGTCCTTGCCGGCCTTCTCCTTGAACTGCGTCATGCGGTTGAGCCAGCCGAGGCGGGCGACGCAGTTGAAGATCCAGGCGAGCTCGGCATGCTCGGCCACCTGGCTCTGGTTGAACACGATGTGCTTTGTCGGATCGATGCCGCAGGCGATGAACGCCGCGGTGACTTCGCGGATGGCGTGCGGCAGCTCCGCCGGCTCCTGCCATACCGTGATCGCGTGCAGGTCGACGACACAGTAGAGGCAGTCGTAGCGGTCCTGCAGCTCGACGAAGCGCTTGATGGCGCCGAGATAGTTGCCGAGATGCAGGTTGCCCGTCGGCTGCACGCCCGAAAAGACCCGTTCCTGAAAGGCCATGCAGAAATTCTCCGCAGATCGCGCCCGGACATGCCACGGCGAGGCGCAATCGTGCAAGGCCGCTGTCTCTCTGTTAAATTGCGCGGGGACGAGGGGGCGGCGCCCGTTGGCGCCGGAAGACGGCAGTGAGGCTTTGGTGGAACGCAGATTGGCCGCGATCCTGGCCGCCGACGCGGTCGGCTACAGCCGGTTGATGCGCAAGGACGAGCCGGGCGCGCTCGCCCTGCTGCACAAGCATCGCTCGGAGGTGATCGACCCTGCGATCGCCAAGCATCGCGGCCGGACAGTGAAGCTGATGGGCGACGGCCTGCTGGCGGAATTTTCCAGCGTCGTCGAGAGCGTCGACTGCGCGGCCGAAATCCAGCGGACCATGGCGGCGCGCAACGGCGGCTCGCGCGGCGACCGCCAGATGGCATTTCGCATCGGCGTGCATCTCGGCGACGTGATCGTCGAGGGCGATGATCTCTACGGAGACGGCGTCAACATCGCGGCCCGTCTCGAAGGAATCGCCGAGCGCGGCGGTGTCTGCATTTCCCGGCAGGCCTACGATCAGGTGCAGAACAAGCTGGCGCTGGGTTACCGCAGTCTGGCACCGCAGCACCTCAAGAACATCCCGGAGCCGGTCGAAGCCTTCGCCATCCAGGGCGACGGGTTGGCAATTTCCGACGAACGGCAGGAGATTCGCTACTGCCGTACGGCGGACGGCGTGCGGCTTGCGTATGCGTTCAGCGGGCAAGGTCCTCCTTTGGTGAAGACCGGCAACTGGCTCAACCATCTGGAATACGATTGGGAGAGTCCGATCTGGCGTCATTTCTTTGTCGGGCTTTCGCGCGAGCACAGGCTGATACGCTATGACCCGCGCGGCACCGGACTTTCCGATTGGGACGTTGCCGATATATCGCTCGACGCCTGGGTCAATGATGTCGCGGCCGTGGTCGATGCCGCCGCCGTCGAGCGTTTCCCTTTGCTGGGCTATTCCCAGGGCTGCGCGGTCTCGATTGCCTATGCGGTGCGCCATCCGGAGCGCGTCTCGCACCTCATTCTCTGCGGCGGCTTTGCACGTGGCGCGCTCAAGCGTTCCGTCGAAGACCGTGAGAGGCGGCAAGCGATGATCACATTGATGCGGCTCGAATGGGGCGCGGACAACCCCTCTCTTCGCCAGATGTTCGCCGCCAAGATGATGCCGAATGCGACCAAGGAGCAGGTGGACTCGTTCAACGAGATGCAGCAAAAAACAACTTCGGCTGAAGGCGCGGCGCGCTATTACGAGACCACCGGGGCCATCGACGTCAGCAACCTGTTGGCCCTGGTGAGGGCCCCGACGCTCGTCCTCCATGCGCGCGGCGACGCGCAAGTACCGTTTGATGCGGGACGCCAGCTCGCGGCCGGGATTCCCGGCGCCAGGTTTGTCGCCTTGCAAGGCAACAATCATGTCTTGCTGGAGCAGGACCCGGCGGCGCAGCGGTTCTTTGAAGAGGTCAGTCTTTTCCCGGCGAAATAGTCCAAGGCGCGCTTATTCGCGTTGCTCGCGCCATTGCCAGCATGGGCGCGCTCGCTATAGTGCCGCCTCCATCGCGTGTTTCCTCCAAAAAAGAGCCTTCCAATGCCACCCGCCCGCTACGACGTGCTCGGTATCGGCAATGCGATCGTCGACGTCATTGCCCGCACCGAGGAGGATTTTCTGCTCAAGCAGGGCATGCGCAAAGGCGCGATGGCGCTGATCGACGAGGCGCGCGCGCAGGCGATCTACGACGCGATGGGCTCGACCGTCGAGACGTCCGGCGGCTCGGCCGCGAATACTATTGTCGGCGTGGCCTCGCTCGGTGCGCGCGCGGCCTTCGTCGGCAAGGTCAAGCACGACGACCTCGGCCGCGCCTTCGCGCACGACATCCGTGCCGCCGGCGTCGCCTTCACGACGCCGCCGGCCGCGGACGGCCCGTCGACCGCGCGCTGCTACATCCTGGTGACGCCGGACGGCGAGCGCACCATGAACACCTATCTCGGCGCCGCGCAGAATCTGCATCCGAACGACGTCGACGCGGAGATGGTTGCAGCGAGCGCCGTCGTCTATCTCGAAGGCTATCTGTGGGATCCCAAGGACGCCAAGGATGCGTTCCTCAAGGCGGCAAAGATCGCACATGAGGCGGAGCGCAAGGTCGCGCTCACGATGTCCGACGCGTTCTGTGTCGATCGCTGGCGCGACGAGTTCCTGCAATTGATGCGCTCGCGCACGGTCGATCTCATCTTCGCCAACGAGGCCGAGCTGCACAGCCTTTACCAGACCGCGGATTTCAATGCGGCGGTCACGGCGCTGCGCGCCGACATCGATGTCGCAGTGGTGACGCGCAGCGAGAAGGGGTGCCTGGTGGCCGGTCCCGATGGCATTGAGGCGGTGCCGGCGTTCCCGGTCGAGCGCGTGGTCGACACGACCGGCGCTGGCGATCTGTTCGCGGCGGGATTCCTCTCGGGACTCGCCCGCGGCGCCGACGACCGCACCTGCGGACGGCTCGGCGCGCTCGCCGCCGCCGAGGTGATCCAGCACCTCGGCGCGCGCCCCGAGGTCTCGCTCAAGGACCTCGCCCGCCAGAACGGCCTGGCAGACTGATCGGCCGATCAGAACCGCGCGGCACTGGGCACAAACGCGCTTCGCTAACGAATTACTAACTAAACGAGGCTACCGACGGATCGACCGCAATCCGGAGATCCGACATGGCCGACCCGCAAGAGGGCAAGCCCGACACCTCTCCCGCGCTCCCCACGGGTTCGGCTGAATCCGGCAGCGCGCCGCCGTCCAGCGAACCGGTCGAACGAGCGGCCGACAAGCATCTGCCGGTCGTCGACGCGCCCAAGCTCGACGCGAGCGACGCGGCGATGCCGCCCGCCGTCGCAGCATTCATCGAAATGTCGCGCGCGACCGCGAGCGAGGACGCCGGTGCGCGGTTCACCGTCGCGAAGGCTGCGGCCACGTTGCGGCCTTCGCGTTTTGCGCTGTTCGCCGCCGGGTTCGCCCTTGCCGCTGCGCTGGGCGCTTTGGCCGGATCGCTGTCGGCTTCCGGATTGGCGCCGCTTTGGCAGCCGGCGCCGGCGAAGTCCGCAACGGCCGACACCGGCCTGCTGCAATCCATGAAGGTCGAGCTTGCGGCGATGAAGGCGAGTCTCGACGTCGCCACCCGCAGCGCCAACAGCCAGGTCGCCAAGATCGCCGACCGGCTCGAGCGCGTCGAGCGCTCCGGCAGCGAACCGGCGACCAAGCTCACGCACATCGCCGAGTCTGTCGATCGGCTGGAAAGGAAAAGCGCCGCGATGGCCACGGCGCTGGAAGCAACCGGCGCGATCGGCGCGACCGAGGCGGCGCGCACCGAGCCGAAGATCACCGACCGGCTCCTGGAAGGCTGGATCGTGCAGGATGTGCGCCGCGGCCGGGCTCTGGTCGCGAGCCGCGACGGCGGGATGTTCGTCGTCACGACCGGCGCCTCGCTTCCCGGCCTCGGCCGCGTCGAGGCGATCAAGCGGCAGGACGGCCAATGGGTCGTCGTCACCGCGCGCGGGATAATTACGTCCGGGCAGTGATCCTCGGCGCTATCCGCGCAAATTCCCGAGCGAGCGGCGATCCGTCACACGCGGCGCAACTACAGTGCCTGCTCCGGATTCCCGCTTGCGCGGGAATGAGCGTAAAATGAACAGGCGGCCGCGGAAAAATTTTGCGCCATAATCCATGCTCATTTGCCGTTTCTGATGGCGCTGCCGGAATGCTCGCCGAAAGAGTGATGACTTGAATCGCCTCCGCCGATCTGCGCCGGCAAGCATCCAGCATCTTGCCGTGACGGCATTTGTCCTCTGGGCCTTGTCCACGGTGGCCTTGGCGCAGGCGCCCGATGCACCGTTGCCGGCGCCCGAGCAACCGGCCCCCGAGGCGCCGGTCCCCAAGCCCGAAATGCGGAGCAACTGCCCCGGCCTCGTCGCCACCGAGCTCGCCCGCAGCTTTCAAATTCGCCGAGCTCAAGGCCGACGACGTGCGGCTGACGTTCCTCGGGCACTCTACTTTCGTGATCGAGAGCCCGCAGCTCGTTCGTATCGTGACCGACTACAACGACTATTTGCGGCCGCCGGTCATGCCCGACATCGTCACCATGAACCACGCTCACGACACCCACTACACCGACACGCCCGATCCGGCGATCAAGTACGTGCTGCGCGGCTGGGGGCCGAGCCCGCAAGAGCCAGCGCGTCACGATCTGCAATACCGCGACGTGCGTGTGCGCAACGTGCCGACCAACATCCGTGACTGGGGCGGCGGCACCGAGCGCCACGGCAATTCGATCTTCGTGTTCGAGATCGCCAATCTCTGCATCGGCCATCTCGGGCATCTCCACCAGACGCTGACACAACAGCAACTCGACGAGATCGGCCGCCTCGACGTGGTGCTGGCGCCGGTCGACGGCCATTTCACGCTCGACCTCGACGGCATGATCGAGGTGCTCACCGCGCTCAATGCGCCGGTGATCATCCCCATGCATTTCTTCGATCCCTATACGCTCGACCGGTTCGTCAGACGGGCGCAGGAGAAGTGGCCGGTCGAGGTGGCGAATATTCCCCGCATCGTCATCTCGAAGGCGACGCTGCCGAAGAGTCCGAAGGCCCTGGTGCTGCCGGGGCACTGAGCCTCGCCTTTCGCAGCCATGAAGTCGCTTCGCTTCCGGCGGATCGGCGATCATCGTATAAGAGCCAACCGTCGCTCCGAGGCGCTCATCTCGCGCGCCACTCGGGGCGAGGAAGAGAGCCGGCTGATGTTGAGCGCGGAGCAGAACGATCTCATCACCCGCACGCTGCCGGGCACGGCAGCCGGCGCACTGCTGCGGCGCTACTGGCAGCCGGCCGCGCTCGTCGACGAACTCGCCGGCAACCGGCCGGTGAAACCGGTCCGCCTCATGGGCGAGGATCTCGTCGCCTTCAAGGACGACAAGGGCCGCTACGGGTTGATCGGCCGCCATTGCCCGCATCGCGGCACCGATCTCGCCTACGGCCGGCTCGAGGACGGTGGGTTGCGCTGCGCCTTCCACGGCTGGCTGTTCGACGTCGAGGGCAAATGCCTGCAGACGCCGGCCGAGCCGGACAACAGCAACCTCTGCGCCAACATCAAGCAGAAATCCTACCCGGTCGTGGAAAAGAGCGGCATCCTGTTCGCCTATCTCGGCCCCGGCGAGCCGCCGGCCTTTCCGCACTTCGACTGCTTCGTCGCGCCGTCGACCCACACCTTCGCCTTCAAGGGCATGATCGACTGCAACTGGCTGCAGTCGCTCGAAGTCGGCATCGACCCGGTGCACACCTCGTTCCTGCACCGCTTCTTCGAGGACGAGGATCCCGACAGGGGCTACGGCCGGATGTTCCGCGACAAGTCGAAAGACTCGGACATGCCGATGACCAGGATCATGCGCGACTTTCCGCGCCCGCGCATCGAGATCGAGCCGACCGACTACGGCTTCCGGCTGATCACGCTGCGCCAGATCAGCGACGCGAAGGCGCATGTGCGCGTGACCAACTTGATCTTCCCCAACGCCTTCATCATCCCGATGAGCCGCGAGATGACGATCTCGCAATGGCACGTGCCGATCGATAACGTGAAGCACTACTGGTACGCCATCTTCACCTCGTTCGGCGCCGCCGTGGACAAGGACGAGATGCGCCGCCAGCGGCTCGAGCTCTACGAGCTGCCGGACTACGTGCCGCGCAAGAACAGCAGCAACGATTACGGCTTCGACGCGCACGAGCAGGAGCACGCGACCTATACCGGCATGGGCGCCGACATCAACGTGCACGACCAATGGGCCTGCGAATCCATGGGCGCCATCCAGGACCGCACCCAGGAGCATCTCGGCACGTCCGACAAGGCGATCAGCGCCTACCGCCGCCTGTTGCGGCAGGCGCTCGAGCCGTCCGGCAACGGCGCGCGGCCGATGATGGTGCTCGACGCGGCGCAAGCGGCGACGATCACCGGCCCGGCGTGCGTCGACGGCATCGGTCCGGCCGGCGACTGGCAGGGCTACTGGCAGCGCACGGACGCGGATCGGCGAAAGACTAAGACGTGGGCGAATGGGCGGTGAATTCTTCGCCATTCCGGAGCCGAGCCAACGGGTCCGGCCCGAAGTGGGCGGCCCGACGACAGGCTCCGCGAGGCATCCGGAATCCATAAGCCCGGTTCGTGATTGTGGATTCCGGGCTCGCCGCTGCCCGACGCCTCGGAATGACGACGCCTGATGGCCTCGCGCCGCCGCCCTGCCGCGATGAGCTTCGTCGAGCACCACGGCCTGTGGACCGGCGAGCAGAAGCGCCACGCGAAAGACGCCGCGCAGGCCATCAAAAAAAACAAGCTCGAACTGGTGCGCTTCTCCTTCGCCGATCAGCACGGCGTGCTGCGCGGCAAGACGCTCCTTGCCGCCGATGCGCTGGCGGCGATGGCGAGCGGCGTCACCATGACGACGACGCTCCTTGCCAAGGACACCGCGCACAAGACGGTCTATCCGGTGTTCACCGCCGGCGGCGGCTTCGGCATGGCGGAGATGCAGGGCGGCGGCGATTTCCTCATGGTCGCCGACCCGGTCACCTTTCGCGTGCTGCCCTCGGCGCCGAACACCGGCTGGCTTCTCTGCGACATCTTCTTCGCGGACGGCAAGCCGGTGCCGTTCTCGACGCGGCAGATTCTCCGCGACGCCTTGGCGAAGCTTGCGGCGGCCGGCTTCGATTTCCGCGCCGGGCTCGAGGTCGAATTCCATCTCTTCAAGCTGGAGAACCCGCGGCTTGCCCCCGAGGATGCGACCTGGCCGCCGTGCGCGCCGGAAGTGAGCCTGCTCAATCAGGGCTACCAGTATCTGACCGAGTCGCGCTTCGATCAGCTCGATGCCGCCCTGGCGCCGATCTGGCGCGGCGTCGTTGCGCTCGACATGCCGCTGCGCTCGCTCGAAGTCGAACTGGGCCCGAGCCAGTGCGAGTTCACCTTCCGCCCGCAGACCGGACTTGCCGCCGCCGACACGATGGTGCTGTTCCGCGCCGCCACCAAGCAGATCGCGCGCCGCCACGGTCTTTTCGCCAGCTTCATGTGCCGGCCGGCGTTGCCCAATCTGTTCTCCAGCGGCTGGCATCTGCATCAGTCGCTCCTCGAGCGCGGCCGCAAGGTCAATGCCTTCGCCGGCGGCGAGCGCGACGGACTTTCCGCGACCGGCCTTTATTTCCTCGGCGGCCTGCTCGCGCACGCGCACGCGGCCGCGGCTTTCACCACGCCGACCGTCAACGGCTACAAGCGCTACCGGCCCTACACGCTCGCGCCCGATCGCGCGATCTGGGCGCGCGACAATCGCGGCGTGATGGTGCGCGTGCTCGGCGAGCGAGGCGATCCGGCGACGCGCCTGGAGAACCGCGTCGGCGAGCCGGCAGCCAATCCCTATCTTTACATGGCCTCGCAGATCCACGCCGGCCTCGACGGCATCGCGCAGCGCCGCGATCCCGGACCTTCGGCCGACACGCCCTACGAGACCAAGGCGCAAGCCTTGCCGAAAAATCTCGGCGAAGCGCTCGCTGCGCTGCGCGCCGACGCGACTTTCAGAAAAGACTTCGGCGCCGGTTTCATCGACTACTACACGCGCCTCAAAGAGGCGGAGTTCGCGCGCTTCACCGCCGAGGCCGGCGGCGAGACGGTGGGCGACGTCACCGCCTGGGAGCAGAACGAATATTTCGATCTGTTCTGACCGCTCCCTCCCCCCTTGTGGGGGAGGGTCGGGGAGGGGGGTCGTGAGGTGACGCGACGACGTCGACGCCTTCGTCCTGTCTCGCGCAACGGCGGGCGCGTTAGTGACGAACGGGCCCGTACTGCTCAATTTGACCTAAATGACCATCAAGTTGGTCATTTTAACATCCTGGCAGCGAGAAGGAAGGCGTGCGACTAAACGTCGACGCTTGCAGTCAGCGCGTGCTGCTCGATGAACACGCGACGCGGCTCGACCTTGTCGCCCATCAGCTCGTCGAAGATGGTGTTGGCCTCGTCGATCTCCTTGACGCTGACCTGCAGCAGCGAGCGCGCGTGGGTGTCGAGCGTCGTCTCCCAGAGCTGGCTCGGGTTCATCTCGCCGAGGCCCTTGTAGCGCTGCAGGGCGACGCCCTTGCGGCCGGCGCCGGTCACCGCCTCGAACAGGCCGACCGGCCCGTGGATCGGCGTCTCCTCGTCCTTGCGCCGCAGCGTCGCCGGCGGCGTCGGCCGCGGATAGAGCTGCTGCAGCACTGGCGCGAATTCATCGAGCCGGCGCGCATCGGCGGAGCCGAGGAGCGCCTGGTCGATCACCGCGACTTCCTTGACGCCGCGCAAGGTGCGCTCGAACTGAAAACCGTGCTCGTTGAATTGCCCGGTCCAGCCGCGCTCGGTCTCTTCGGTCAGGGCGTCGAGCCGCCGGGCGATGTATTCGGCCGCCGCCGCGGCATTGACCGGATCGCCGGTGACCCGCGGATGCAGCACGCCGGCGATCGCGGCCTGCTCGATCACCTTGCGGCTATAGCGGCTGTGCAGACCGTTGAGCAGGTTGCGGATGGTGCGCGCTTCCTCGACGAGCTTGCGCAGGTCATTGCCGGCGCGCACTTCGCCGGAGGACAGGCGCAACGCCGTCTCTTCGAGGCCGGTGTCGATCAGATAATCCTCGAGCGCCCGCTCGTCCTTGAGGTACTGCTCGGACTTGCCGCGGGTCACTTTGTAGAGCGGCGGCTGCGCGATGTAGAGATGGCCGCGATCGATGAGCTCGCGCATCTGCCGGTAGAAGAAGGTCAGCAGCAGCGTGCGGATATGGGCGCCGTCGACGTCGGCGTCGGTCATGATGATGATCTTGTGGTAGCGCAGCTTGTCGACCGTGAACTCGTCGGTGCCGATGCCGGTGCCGAGCGCGGTGATCAGCGTGCCGATCTGCTCGGACGAGAGCATCTTGTCCATGCGCGCGCGTTCGACGTTGAGGATTTTTCCGCGCAACGGCAGCACAGCTTGAAATTCGCGGTTGCGCCCCTGCTTGGCGCTGCCGCCGGCCGAATCGCCCTCGACGATGAACAGTTCCGACTTGGCCGGATCGCGCTCCTGGCAATCGGCGAGTTTGCCCGGCAGCGAGGTGACGCCGAGCGCGCTTTTCCGCGTCATCTCGCGGGCCTTGCGCGCGGCTTCGCGCGCCGCCGCGGCCTGGATCACCTTGCCGACGATCACCTTCGCTTCGCCCGGATGCTCCTCGAACCACGCCTTGAGCATGTCGTTGATGACGCCTTCGACCACCGGGCGCACCTCGGATGAGACGAGCTTGTCCTTGGTCTGCGAGGAGAATTTTGGATCGGGCACTTTTACCGAAAGAACCGCGGTCAGCCCCTCGCGGCAGTCGTCGCCGGTGAGCGCGACTTTCTCCTTGCGCGCGACGCCGCCGGATTCGGCGTAGCCGGTGACCTGGCGGGTGAGTGCCCCGCGGAAGCCGGCGAGGTGGGCGCCGCCGTCGCGCTGCGGAATGTTGTTGGTGAAGCAGAGCACCGTCTCATGATAGCCGTCGTTCCACCACAGCGCGCAATCGACGCCGATGCCGTCGCGCTCGGCCTTCATGAGGATCGGCTGCGGGATGAGCGGCGTCTTGTTGCGATCGAGATATTTGACGAACGCCTCGACGCCGCCCTCGTAGCGCATCTCCTCGCGCTTCTCGACCGCGTGGCGCATGTCGGAGAGCACGATGGTGACGCCGGAATTGAGGAACGCGAGCTCGCGCAGCCGGTGCTCCAGCGTCGCGAAGTCGAACTCGCACATCGTGAACGTTTTTTTCGACGGCAGGAACGTGACCTCGGTGCCGCGCTTGTCGTAGGCGGCGCCGACCACCGCGAGCGGCGCGACGGCTTCGCCGTGGCGGAACTCCATGAAGTGTTCTTGGCCGTCGCGCCAGACCGTGAGCTTGAGCCAGGCCGAGAGCGCATTGACGACGGAAACGCCGACGCCATGCAGGCCGCCCGAAACCTTGTAGGCGTTCTGGTCGAATTTTCCGCCGGCGTGGAGCTGCGTCATGATGACTTCGGCCGCCGACACGCCCTCGCCCTTGTGGATGTCGGTCGGGATGCCGCGGCCGTCGTCGCGCACGGTGCAGGAACCGTCGGGATTAAGCGTGATCACCACGTCCTTGGCGAAGCCCGCCAGCGCCTCGTCGATGGCGTTGTCGACGACCTCGTAGACCATGTGGTGCAGGCCGGAGCCGTCATCGGTGTCGCCGATATACATGCCCGGCCGCTTGCGCACGGCATCGAGCCCCTTGAGCACCTTGATCGATTCCGCGTCGTAGTCGGAGGGTGCAATGGGGGGTGGTTTACGGATGGCTTCGGCCATGCGGAGGACCTGCGAATCGCTTGCGAGAAAGGAATTGAATCACGCTTTCGTTGTACACCAAAGCGGGGGCTTTTACAGGGCAAAGTGATCGGGATTAAGATATTGTCGAATTGGCATTTTTCAAGGTTTTGCCGCAGTGCGACCGGCGCCGGCCGAGCCCCCCTCCGCAAGGCCTCGGCGGGCCGCGCCGGCGCGCGCTTTCGCGCCTCCGGTCGAGGCAGTTTATCGGCCCTTCCAGGGAGAGGTCGGCACACGACAAGCGACCGCAAAACCGGTCGCGCTGGGCAGCTATCGTCCGGCGCGCTGCGGCCCCGGCTGGCCGAATGGCGGC
The DNA here is from genome assembly GCA_963833665.1 of uncultured Alphaproteobacteria bacterium. GTDB lineage: Bacteria > Pseudomonadota > Alphaproteobacteria > Rhizobiales > Xanthobacteraceae > BOG-931. Next base: position 228,617 of record CAWHZA010000081.1, read on the forward strand.
AGCATGTACTGCCCGCCGGGCTCGTATTCGGGTGCGGGGTAGGCAAAGCAACCCAGCGCGGCGGTCCAAAGTTCCACGCAGTCCAAATCCTCATGCAGGCGATCGAGCGCCGCGATGAGATTGCGGGTAATACGTTCTTCCGCCTCAACCGACATTGTTGTTGCACCTCGTTCCGCAACCGACATTTCCGGCTTCTTGGGGATAAGAGGCGACCTCGCACTCTGGTTCCCGGACCGCCAGCGCCGGCCGTCCGAAAAGTGGAGCGGTATCCCCGCTCCGTCCTTAGCGGGATCTGGGTTCAAGCCGGCCGGAGCTGACTTCCACCATGCTGGCCGCGCCCGCGACCTCCGCGAACAGTGCCGGGTCGGCACCGGTCATCCACACCTGCGCGCCGACCTGTGTGAGTTCCTCATGGAGCGTGCGGCGTCGCGACGGATCGAGATGGGCGACGACCTCGTCGAGCAGCAGCACCGGCGCAAACCCCGTCATCGCCGCAATCAGCCGCGCATGCGCGAGCACCAGCCCGATGAGCAGCGCCTTCTGCTCGCCGGTCGAAGCATCGGCGGCGGCAATTCCCTTGTCGGCGTACACGACCGAGAGGTCGGTCAGGTGCGGGCCGTCGAGCGTGCGCCCGGCGGCGGCATCGCGCGCGCGGTTGTCGCGCAGAACGGCGCGGTAGCGCTCTTCGATCTCGACCGCCGGATGGGCCGGGATGAGCTTTTCCATCCAGCCGTCCAGGGCGATCTCCGCCGGGGGAAAGGCCGAGCCGCGCCGGTCCGCGAGCACGGCGGCGAGGCGACTCACCGTCTCGGCGCGCAACGAGGCGACCGCCACCGCAAGCTCCGCCGTCTCGTGCTCGACGGCGTCGAGCCATTGCGGGTCGGGCAGCCTTTCCTCGAGCAGGCGGTTGCGCGAGCGCAGCGCGCGTTCGAACGCGTTCACTCGGCCCGCGTGCTCGGCGTCGACCGCGAGCGCGAGCCGGTCGAGAAAGCGGCGCCGCTCCGACGGCGCGCCGGCAAACAGCGTATCCATCGCCGGAACGAGCCAGATCACGCGCAGGTGGTCGGCGAAGGCGACCGCCGAACCGACCGGCTCTCGGTCGATGCGGCAGGCGCGCGACGGCGCCTCGCTCTGTTCGAGCGCGCGCTCGAGCCCGGTGCCGAGCGTCGCGAGCCCGAGTGCGCCTTCGACTTCGGCGGCAACCGCCCAGGAGCCGTCCCCTTCGCGGGACGCCACATCATCGAGCGTGGCGCGGCGCAGGCCGCGGCCGGGCGCGAGAAACGAGATCGCCTCGAGCAGATTGGTCTTGCCGGCGCCGTTCGGCCCGAACAGCACGATCGGCCTGTCGGCGGTCGCAAGCGCCGCGGCGCGGTAGTTGCGGAAATTGGTCAGCGTCAGGCGGCGGATCATCAGCAGTCGGACGTGGAGGGCCGGAAATCAGAGGTTGGAGGTCAGCGACCGGAAAACCAGACGCCGGACGGCGGAGATCAGAACGGGAACCAGAATAGCGGGCGATGCCGGAACGGAAGCGCTCCGATGTCGCAACCGGGCCGTGGGCCGCTCCGACCGCCATATCGGAGTTTCCGCCTTGTGGCTTCCGATTTGCGGCTTCCGGACTGCAGCTTCCCGACTGCAGCTTCCGGCCGTCGTCCTCAGACCCGCATCGGCATCAGCACATAGAGCGCGCCGCGTGACTCCTTGTCCTGGATCAGCGTCGGCGAACCGGGATCGGCGAGCTTGAGCACGGCGGCTTCGCTCTCGATCTGCGCGGCGATGTCGAGCAGGTAGCGCGAGTTGAAGCCGATATCGATCGGCTCGGATTCGTATTCGACCTCGAGCTCCTCGGTGGCGCTGCCGGAATCGGGATTGGTCACCGACAGCAGCAGCCGTCCGCCGGAAAGCGACATCTTGACGGCCCGGCCGCGCTCGCTCGAAACCGTGGACACGCGGTCGACCGCGGCCTCGAACTCCTTCTTGTCGACGACCAGCTCCTTGTCGTTGCCGAGCGGGATGACGCGCGCGTAATCCGGAAACGTGCCGTCGATCAGCTTCGACGTGAGGATCACTTCACCGACCGTGAAGCGGATCTTCCCCGCCGATATTTCGACCGCCACCTCCGCCTCGCCGTCCTCGATGAGGCGCTGCACCTCGCCTACGGTCTTGCGCGGAACGATGATGCCGGGGATTCCGGCGGCGCCGTCCGGCAGGTCGATCTCGGTCTGCGCCAGGCGGTGGCCGTCGGTCGCGACCGCGCGCAGCGTCTGCGCCTTGGCCGTGCCGGCGGCGTGCAGATAGATGCCGTTGAGGTAGTAGCGCGATTCTTCGGTCGCGATGGCGAACTGCGTCTTGTCGATCAGCCGCTTGAGATCGGCGGCCTTGAGCACGAATTTGTGTGTCATCTCGCCCGGCGCGAGGTCGGGAAAATCGCTTTCGGGGAGCGTCTGCAGCGTGAAGCGCGAACGCCCGGCGCGGATCGACAGTGCCGCGCGGTCGCTCGAAGATTCGAGCACGACCTGGGCGCCCTCGGGCAATTTGCGCACGATGTCGTAGAACATGTGGGCGGGGACCGTGGTCGCGCCGCCTGGCCCCACTTCGGCGGCGACCGCATCGATCACCTCAAGATCGAGATCGGTGGCTTTGAGCGCGAGTTTCGCCCGGTCGGCGCGGACGAGCACGTTGGCGAGAATGGGAATGGTGTTGCGCCGCTCCACCACACGATGGACGTGGCCGAGCGAGCGCAGCAGCTCGGAACGCTCTACGGTGACCTTCATCGCGGCATCCGTTCACAAATGGGGTAGCGAAGGTGGCGCGCCGCTCCGTTTTCGGCAAGGGCGGATCGCCGTCGGAAACGCCTTTTCCCGGGGTTCCACAGTCTTCGGCGGCAATCGGCTCGGCACCGGTTAAACGGCGGACGCAGAAACGTTGGAGCTTGGTCCCGCGGTGGCGGCGGCTCGTCGGCGCCGCCGCCCTTCGGATCAGTCCTGCAGCTGGCGCTTGAGCGACTCGATCTCCTCGGCGAGGGCGCTGTCGTTGCCGGCAAGCGCTTCGATCTTGCGCACCGCGTGGAGCACGGTGGTGTGGTCGCGGCCGCCGAACCGCCGGCCGATCTCAGGCAGGGAGCGCAGCGTCAGGATCTTCGCGAGATACATCGCCACCTGGCGCGGGCGCACCACGTTGGCGGTGCGCCGCGACGACAGCAGGTCCGCGCGGCTGACGTTGTATTGGCGCGCGACAACGCGCTGGATGTCCTCGATCCGCACTCGCTTCGGCTCGACCGGGCGGATGAGGTCGCGCATCTCGCGCTCGGCCATTTCGAGCGTTACCGGCTGGCCGGTCAACTTGTTGTGGGCAAGCAGGCGATTGACGGCGCCTTCAAGGTCGCGGCCGTTGTGCGTCACCGATCTGGCAATGAAGACCAGCACCGGAGCGGGCACTTCGAACCCCGGATGATGGTGGCAGGCGGCGGCGATCCGGCTCTTGAGGATTTCGAGCCGCAATTCCTCGCCGAGCGAGCCGATCTCGACCACGAGCCCGCCGGCGAGGCGCGAGCGGACGCGGTCATCGAGGCTCTCGAGATCGGCGGGCGGGCGATCGCTGGCGATCACGACCTGACGGCCGGCGTCGATGAGGGCGTTGAGCGTGTGACAGAACTCGGCTTGCGTCGATCGACCTTGCAGGAACTGCAGGTCGTCGATCATGAGGACGTCGATGGCGCGCACCGCTTCCTTGAAAGCAAGCGTCGTCTGCGTCCGCAACGCCGAAACGAAGCCGTACATGAAGCGTTCGGCCGTCAAATACAGCACCTTGCGGTCGCTGCTGTTGCCGGCCCAGGTGATCGCTTGCAGCAGGTGGGTCTTGCCGAGCCCGACACCGGCGTGGATGTAGAGCGGGTTGAACATCAGCGGTTCGCCGCGCCGGCTGGTCGCGATCTGCCTGGCCGCGGCGTGGGCGAGGGTGTTGGAGCGGCCGACGATGAACGTCTCGAAGGTGAGGCGCTGGTCGAGCGGCGAACCGCCGAGCGCCTCGTGCACGGTCATGAACGGCACGCTCGCCCGAACCTCGACGCCGTTATGGCTGCCCGCGTTGAGCTCGCGGACCTGCGGCGGCAGTTGCGCCGGTTTAGATTTCACCGGGAGCGGGCGGATCGCGGCCGAACGGACGTTGAGTTCAAGCCGGGTGATGATGGAATCTTCGGCCTGCCAGTTGCTCAGTACGCGCTCGCTGTAGTGCGCCTGGATCCAATTGCGCAGGAAGCGGGTCGGCACCGACAATCGTACCGCGCCCTTGTCAACGGCTTCGAGTTCCATGCGCGCGAACCAGCTGGTGAATATGTCCTCGCCGAGTTCGGCGCGCAGGCGCTCCTTGACCTTCTGCCAGCGCTCCTGATCCGTGCTCGACATCGTCGGCCTGCTTTTTTGGAGGAAGGCACCCCAAAGGCGAGCAACTCAGGCGAGGACACCCTCACCTTGCCCAAATCACGGAGACGCAACGAACTTTCGAGGAAGGCGGCCGGTCGAACACACGCGCGCGGTTGAAGCGCGGACGCCGGCCGGAGGGATTGCTCAGCCGCTTGGCGCGGTGAGCAAGACGCAAACGCAGGCCGGTACCGAGGGGAGCATGAACGCACGCTCGCGGCCATCGTCGCGCCGGCTGCACATTCTGGCTGCTTGCAGCGATTGGCGGATCGTCGCCATGCCCCACCTCCCCATCGTTCTGAGCTCGGACGGCTGAACTACCCTGATAAGTGCCTTGTGCGGGCGGTCGGGCCGCTGCCTCAAGTATTTACTCGGGCCAACAAGGTTCAACACAAGCCACTTCAGGCGGCGGAACTGCCCCAAACCGGATAGCCAACACAAACTCTACTGAACTTGATTGGACGCACTTCCCCCGCTCTCATTTTCAATGAGATTGCATCGTACCTGCTTGTGAATGACCTTCGTAGGCCGAAGGGAATTGAAAAGTAGCAGTTCGTGTTTCGCCTGCAACACAAAAAAGAGCTTATCTGCTCACTGTTTTAGCTCACGCGCGCCGGTGCAGGGCCGCAAACCTTTGACTCAGCGCATGATTTGGCGTGTCTGTGGCGGCGGTAAAGCGGCGCGCAACAAATAGAGTTGGAAGCTTTTGATTCCCGGGGAATTGCGACCCCCGCCAAATCGTCCCCATTAACCCGTTCAGTCGGAATGAATTCTCGTGCACGCGGCGGACGGGTCACCCTCCCGTGTCACGCGGAAATCCACGCAAAGGCGCGCATGAAACGCGGATCGCGCGTGCGCTTCACGGCCGGTAAGAAGAGCAGGGTACTACAAGCGCTTACTTTTGCGCTTTTAAGTGACAATAATGCAACAGCGAGATGTCAATCTATCAAAAGTGGGCGTTTTTCGGCACCGGCCGCGAAAATAAAATTTTGCCGGTGGGCGGCCGCGCGGTCTATTTCCCGAGCTTCGCGATCCCGCGGGTCAGCCGCGAGACCTTGCGCTGCGCGGCATTGCGGTGCAGCACGCCCTTCCTTGCCCCGCGAACGAGCGCCGGCTCGGCGGCAGCCATCGCGGCGAGCGCGCCTGCGCGATCGCCGGCGGCGACGGCTTCCTCGACCTTGCGCAGAGCGGTACGCACGCGCGAGCGCCGCGACTTGTTGATCGCGGTACGGCGGGCAATTTGACGAGCCGCCTTCTTGGCGGATTTTGTGTTGGCCATGACTCCCGAACGGGCTTTTGAGCGAAAGGCGCTTATAGGGGCGCGGCGGGCCCGCGTCAACGCCGCGCGAGCACCGCGCGCAATCTACCGGGGTCGGGGGCAGACCTCGTGGAGGGCGAAATCATGCACGCGGGTGGGGCCTGGCCGTTGCCGAACTGGACGCTGCCGCCGTCGACGACACCGGGATCTGTGATCTTGACGGTGCCGCCGATGCCCGAACTGATGTGAAAATTCCCCGCCGAGTAGGTGCCTGCACACTCGATGCCGGCCACGACCTGCCCGCCGCTAGATACCGTCAGCGTCCCGCTGCCGCCGGCGGAAACGTAGCTCGAGGTGATCTGGCCGGCGCTGAACATGACTCCGACGAGATCGATGAACTGGGCATGGTTGCGGCATCGTGCACGCCGGGAGAACCGACGAGACCTGCACGTTGCGCAAGGCGATCGCGGGTTGCGTCGACACCGCCGCCCATGGCGGAGGAACGGCCAGCGGCCGTGTTCATCTGTCGCGCGGCGGCGGGCGCCGGCCGCTGAGCGTGCTGGTCATCCCCTTGCGTCCGCAGGCGCACGCACCTCGCGCACATCTTCGACAGGACGGGAACGCGCCGGCAGGCCGAGTTGATGCGGCTGATCCCGCAGAGCGCCGGCGGCATCGATCAATAGCGACGGCGGAACGGCTATTCACAGCCGCTCGTCCCCGCTTTAAGGCGAGGACCCGGCGGATATATCGCGCGCCAGGGCCGTTGCGATTAGCCGCCACGGCTTCGACTTCGCTGCCGTCGGCGGCGCTCAATCGGATGCCCCATCGCTCGTGCATTCCTCGGACTCACACGCGAGCCCGCAGAGAATCCCCAAGCGCATCGAAAGTATCAATCTGGTCCGCGCAGATTCCGATCAGATTGACCCGTCATTGCGAGCTAACGGGTCCGGCCCGAAGTGGCCGGCGCAAAATGGCCGGCCCGAGGACAGGCTCCGCGAAGCAATCCAGGGGCTGGCGCACGGAGCAATGGCTTGCTTCGTCGCCCGTCGGGGCTCCTCGCAATGACGGCACTGATTCAGTTCGATCGGAACCCGCGCCAGACTAGCTTGCGTTTCTGTTGATGGCGTTCGGCACCGTCTGCGACCTGTTCTTCTTGCAATACGCAAGAACCTTTGCGGTATTTGCTTCCAGGCGCTTGAAGTCGAGCACGTCGTTGTTGGCAGCCGCGTTGTAGTAGCCGCTCATCCAGTATTGCAGGAACGTTCGGTCAGCCGAGCTGTACTTGAGCAAATCTTTGCAAGTTATTTTGTTCATATCCATCTTGATTTGCGCCACGGCAGGCAGCGTGGCTACGCTCACCAAGGCCGCTGCGATGACAAGAATTGCGATGACAAGAACATTGCGTCTCATGGCCCCTCTCCGGCGTCCTTGACTATTCCTGAGTGCCCGTCGCTTTGTTCAGACCGGTCATTATTTTTTCGTCGGGATATCTTTCGCACCAAGCTTTTACATTTGCGATGTTTTGTCGGTATTGCAGAAAATCCACCCATGGCGTACGGGTCTGGTAACTGAACCAGCCGCTCATCCATGCAGAGAACTTCTCTTGCTGCGACGCCGGCATGGCCAAATATTGGTCGCATCGAATGTCGGACATCTGCACTGTTATCTGTGCGTTCGCCGTGAGCGGAAGAAGTGAAATCGCCAACATCACTCCGGTAGATTTCAGTCTCATGACCTCCTCCTCCGCTCTTTAACCCGGAAGGGTAGCAATTTTTCAGACTGCCGGGAAGCGCATAATCCGCGGCTGACTCCGTCGACCTTTATCTTTCATCGTCCTGGCTATTTCCGCGCCACTTCCGTTGTTCGCCGGACTGCGGACGTCCCGGCGATCACGTCAAACGGACGTTGAGGATGTGCGCCAGCAGACTTGCGCGAGAGTTTGCCGAGCTCGCGATCGATCCTTGCAAACATGAAAAGGCAGGCGCCGGCGAGCACGAGGTACGCCGGAATTCCGGGCCACGACAGGACGGCATCGGTGAGTTGCGCGAGTCCGAGAAGCTGCGGGGCCTGCGGCACCGGGATCCCCCAGAACCGCAAGGCGTCGGCGATCGTAAAGGGCTGCCATACGGCAAACGTCAGCCAGGTCACGATCTGATCGGCAAGCTTTGCGGCGCCGGTCATGGCGAACACGACGACCAGCAATCCCGCCGCGGCCCTGCCCGCCTGGTAGAAAAGCTTCCGTAGCTGCACCGCATTCCTCGTCAATCGGGGCGACGGCAGCGTCACGCGCCGCGCCGATCGCCGCGCCGTGGCTTCGCGGCAGAGCCCAATGCGGCCGACAACATGCGCAAGCCGGAACGCCGGGCGAGCCGCCGTCTGCCCATGGTCGCATCGCTTCGTTAAGGAAACGCGGCGGCCGCTCTGCTTGCGATCCCGGCCGATGCGGATATTGTGCCGCTCGAAGCGCGGCGAGTTTTGGCGGGTTGCAGATCCTCGGCCGACTTTCGTCTGCGCTTTCGCGAAAATCTGGTTCGTGTTTTCGAGGAAACGCCGCCATGGCGATCAAGCTCCACTACCACCCGCTCTCGACCTATTCGCGCCGGGTCCGCATTGCGCTTGCCGAGAAGCAAATCCCGCACGAGCTCGTCGTGGTCGACATGCCGGCGCGGCGGCACCGCGAAGAGCCGTATCTGTCGCTCAACCCCTATGGCCGCGTGCCGACGCTCGAGGAGGACGGGTTCGTGCTCTACGAGTCGACCGCGATCCTCAACTATCTCGAAGCAGCGCGGCCAAGCCCGCCGCTGGCGCCGGCCGACGCGCGCGGCCGGGCGCTGGTCGACATGCATATGAAGCTGTGCGACCTGCAGCTCTCGCGCCACGCCGGGACGATCATGTTTCCCAAGCGCTTCCTGCCCAAGGAAAAGTGGAACCAGGCGGCGATGGCGGAGGCCAAAGGCGAGATCGAGAAGCATCTCGCGATCCTCGACAAACAGCTCGCGGGCAAGACCTATCTGGTCGGCGAGCAGTTCTCGCTCGCCGAGGTCTGCTACATCCCGTTCCTCGACTTCCTGCCGCTGATGGAGATTGCGCCGCCCGGCGCAGTGGCCGCTTGGAGCACCCGCCTGCTCGCGCGGCAAAGCGCGCAAGCGACGCGGCCGGAGAAGTAGCTTCAGAGGTAGCCGCGCAAATCGGCGACTTCCGCCTCCGCCGTCCGCTTCATGTTGAACGGCGCGACAAAACGCCCGTTCTTGTCCATGAGGTAGACGACGGCGGTGTGGTCCATGGTGTACTCGCCGCCTTCCAGCGGGACCTTCTTGGCATAGACGCGAAATGCCTTGAGGGCGGCGTTCACCGCGGCGGGGTCGCCGGTCAGGCCGCGCAGGTGCGGGTCGAAATTCGACAGATAGTCCTTGAGCACCGCGGGCGTGTCGCGCTCCGGATCGACGGTAATGAACAACACGCCGATACGGCCGGCGTCGGGCCCGAGGGCGCGCAGCATCTGCGACATGTCGAACAGCGTCGTCGGACAAACGTCCGGGCAATGGGTGAAGCCGAAGAACACCAGGAACGGACGGCCTTTCATGGCCTCATCGCTGACCGCCTTGCCGTCCTGGTCGACGAGATGAAACGGGCCGCCGACGGCGGCGAGCGCCGGCCCGGTCGACGACGGATGGCTGGTCACGAACAGGATGGCGCCGAAGACCAGCACGAGGCCGCAGAGAAACGCCCCGAGCACCGACACGGCGCGAAGAGATCGTTCTGGCAGGTTCAAGAGGGGCACTCCGTCAGCCGAAGCACGCGGCAAGACCCGCCCGGATCGTTTCGAAGAACACCGTGGCGCCGTAATGGGCCCAGAGCAGCACCGTGCCCGCGAGCGCCACGATGGCGCCGGCGCCGGCGATGAATATCGGCCGCCATGTCAGGCTTGGTGCGACAGTCTCGCGCATCGATCGCCTTTATCTCCCTTGCCGCCTGTGAGTTGGCGAGGGAGCGCACCCGGTAAATAAGCCGGGACGGCGCAGGCGACAACCGTGCAGGTGGTGCGCGGGGACCGGCGAAAGCGAGCGCAGCCGCTTCAAAGCTGAGCAGCTGCGCTGGGCAGAAACTGAGTCCTTTGCGGACGGCCAGTTTTACCTTAACGGCTCGCGCGCTAACGGCAGGAATCGTACATCGCGTGCAGCTCGTGGCCGCGGAGCGCGATGATGTGCGGCGTGAGGCCGCCGTGCCGCCCGATCCAGTCGCGGATCTCCTGGGGATAGAGACGCATCACCAGCCGCGTGCCGGTCCGCGTCGGCACCAGCGACCGCCTCGCGTCGTCGTAGTAGGACGCCGCGTGAAAGCCGAGCACCGCGCGCTTGGTCACACAGACGTGGTCGTGCGGGAGCAGGCCGGTGAACAAGGTGCAGGCCGACAGGCACGGGCCGTCGATGACAAGCCGCTCACCTGAGGTGCGCATCGCGTTGTACTTGCGCAGGTAGGATGTGACTTCGCCCCCCGGGTCATTGACGACGCGAATGTCCGCGAAAGCCGTAGTAATAACGAGGGCCGACGCAAGCGCGCCGACCACGGCAGCTAGCCATTTCATGATCCCTCACCCTTTCCCCTTCGGAGGACTAACGATTCCTTGCTATTGTGGCGAGAGTTCGAACGTGCCGCCCTATCCGCAGCAATTTCGACACGAACTTCGGATCGGAGGCCGTATCGCGCGTCAAGGTTACCGGCCGGCGGCGCGAGGGTGAGTGAAAGTTCCACGGCTGGAGCCGCGGCGGTTTGCCGGCCATCCGGCGGTTCCGATGCAGGCGACCGTTAGGGCCCGCGCGACGCGGCGAGCCCCACGAATCCACTCCGAGCGTCATCGCGGTGCGCCCGGCGCGGAACGTCCGGCGTCATCTGACGGTGCTATACTCTGCAAGACTTCAACCGAAAGCGATTGCTCGATCATGGACACGCGGCCTGCCCGAAACACCAACGTTGCCGAGTTCCCGACCGCCTATTACCTGCTCGAAGGGCTCAACGAGATCGGCATCGACTATCTGTTCTGCAACCTGGGCACCGATCATGCGCCGATCATCGAGGAGATGGCGCACCGCGCCAAGCGCGGCGAACCGGCGCCGAAAGTGGTGCGTTGCCCGCACGAGAACACCGCCGCGCACATGGCCGCGGGCTATGCGCTGGTCACCGGCCGCGGCCAGGGCGTGCTGGTGCACGTCGATGTCGGCACCGCCAATACCGCGACGGCAATGCACAACATGTTCCGCAGCCGCCTGCCGGTGCTGCTGATGGCCGGCAAGGCGCCCTACACCTCCCACAACGAGCTCGTCGGTACGCGCGACACCCATGTGCACTGGGTGCAGGAGCCGTTCGACCAGGCGAGCCTGGTGCGGCCGTATCTGAAATGGGAATGGACGCTTCCGTCCGGCGTCGTGGTCAAGGAGGTGCTGCGGCGCGCGCATTCGATCATGCAGAGCGAGCCGCGCGGCCCGGTCTATCTGATGATGCAGCGGGAGACGCTGACGCAGCCGTGGGCGCTCGACGAAATCCGCCGCTATTCCGCCGAGCGGTTCGGCGCGATGACGAGCGGCGGCGCCGACCCGAAACTCGTCGCCGCGCTCGCGGAGCGGCTGATCGCGGCGGAAAATCCCATTCTCATCACCGGCTATGGTGGCCGCAACGCGCGCGCCGCGCAGATGATCGCGGAGGTCGCGGAGTTCGCCGGCATCGCCGTGTTTGAAGGCAGCACCTGGAGCAATATCGGCCACTTGAGCCCGTGCTTCGCCGGCTTTGCGCCCGACAAGGCGCTGCCGGAGGCCGACGTCGGGATGCTCGTCGATGTCGACGTGCCGTGGTTCCCCGCCGATGCGCAGCCGAGCGAGCAATCGTTCTGGGCCCATATCGACGTCGACGTGCTCAAGGCCGGCTCGCCGATGTGGACCTTCCCCGGCGACTTGCGGCTCCAGGGCGACAGTGGCCGCATCCTCGAACAGCTCCTGGCCGAGCTTCGGGCGAAAGCGACGCCGCGCTTTGCCGCGGCCGCAGCGCAGCGCCTCGAGCGCCTCAAGGCGGCGCGCGCGGAGCGCCTTGCCCGCGCCGCCGCGCTCGCGGCGGACAAGGGCCAGCCCGACGCCATCAATCCGCATTATCTGATGGCGGAGCTCGCCAAGGTGCTCGACGACGAGGACATCATCTTCAATGAGGCGGTGCGCAACACGCCGGCGGTGCTGATGCAGATTCCGCGCCGGCTGCCGAACACGACGGTGGCGACCGGCGGCGCCGGCCTCGGCTGGTCCGGCGGCATGGCGCTCGGCGCCAAGCTCGCGGCGCCGGACCGGCTCATGGTACAGGTGACCGGCGACGGCAGCTTCTATTTCGGCGGGCCGTGCTCGGTGTTCGCGACCGCGCAGCAGTACGGGCTGCCGATTTTTTCCATCGTGCTCGACAATTCCGGCTGGGCGGCGGTCAAGGCGGCGACCTTGCGCGTCTATCCGGACGGAGAAGCGACCACCGCCGGCGCCTTCCACGCCGAGCTCGCGCCGGTCGAGTTCAGCAAGATCGGCGAAGCGTTCGGCGCCCATGCCGAGAAGGTCAGCGATCCCGCCGGGGTGCCCGATGCGATCGCGCGCTGCGCGGCCGAGGTGCGCCGCGGCCGTTCGGCACTGCTGCACGCGCGCGTCACGCGGCTCTGATGCCTCAGGCGTGGTAGTCGGCCGCGACCGTATTATCGAGCGGGACCGAGCGCGCGCTCATGGCGTTGAACAGCGGCGAGAGCACGACCGCGATCGCGAGGTTCAGGATCACGGTGTAGAACGCCGTGTAGCCGGGGAAGGTGTAGCCGGCGAACGCCAGCGGGTAGTTCGGCGTAAGGTTGGCGGCGACGAACATCCAGGCGCCGGCGGCGGTTCCGATCGCCCAGCCGACGAGCAGCGCCCAATCGTTGAACCAGCGGGTATAGACGCCGAGCATCACCGCCGGCAGCGTCTGGATGATCAGGATGCCGCCAAGGAGCTGCAGGTAGATGGCGTATTGCGACGGCACGAAGATGATGAAGATCAGCGCGCCGAACTTGACCACCAGCGACACCCACTTCGCCATCTGCGCTTCCTGCTTGTCGGTCGGATTCTTGTTGATGAACTCGCGGTGGATGTTGCGGGTGTAGAGATTGGCGGCGGCAATCGACATGATCGCCGCCGGCACCAGCGCGCCGATGCCGATCGCGGCGAAGGCGATGCCGACGAACCAGGCCGGAAAGCTGTGCAGGAACAGCGCCGGCACGGCGAAATTGTTGCCGAATTGTTTGAAGCCGTCGGTGTAGTCGGGGAGGTTGGCGACGCCGGCAGCGATGGCGAAGAAGCCGACCAGCGCCAGGAGCCCGAGCATGAGCGAATAGCCCGGCAGCATCGCCGCGTTGCGGCGGATGGCATGCCCGCTGCTCGCGCTCAGAATGCCGGTGAGCGAGTGCGGATAGAGGAAGAGCGCCAGCGCCGAGCCGAGCGCGAGCGTGGCGTAGATGCCGTAGGCGCCGGTGGTGTTGGCCCCCGGCGCCGCCAGCAGGAGCTTCTGCGGCGGCACCGCAGCAAAGATCTTGCCGAAGCCGCCCAGCTGCAGCGGCACGACGATGATGGCGGCGGCCGCGGTGATGTAGATCAGAATGTCCTTGACGATGGCGATCGAGGCCGGCGCGCGCAGCCCGCTCGAATAGGTGAAGGCCGCGAGGATGATGAAGGCGATGACCAGCGGCAGGTCGCCGGCGTAGCCGGTGCCGCCGACGCCGAGCCCGCCGATGACCACCTGCAGCCCGACCAGCTGCAGGGCGATGTAGGGCATGGTCGCCACAATGCCGGCGATCGTCACGGCGAGCGCCAGCCAGCGGTTGCCGAAGCGGCCGCGCACGAAATCGGCGGCGGTGATGTAGTGGTGCTTGTGGCACACGTGCCAGAGCCGCGGGAACACCAGGAACAGGATCGGGTACATCACGATCGTGTACGGCACGGCGAAGAAGGCGATGGCGCCGGCGCCGAAGGCGAGCGCCGGAACGGCGATGAAGGTGTAGGCGGTATAGAGGTCGCCGCCGATCAGAAACCAGGTGATGACCGTGCCGAAGCGCCGGCCGCCCAGGCCCCATTCGTGCAGCAGGTCGAGGTCGCCCTTGCGCCATTGGGCGGCGGCGAAGCCGAGCCAGGTGACGAAGGCGAACAGCAGCACGAAAATGATCAGCGCGGTCCAGTTCACCTCCTGCACGGCAGTCCCCCCGAATTTTCCCCTTGATCGATCAGCCGCCGCGAGGCGTCGCGCCTAGTGCTCGGTCGCGAAGTAGACGATCGCGGTGAGCACGGCGCCGATGATCACCCAAAGCAGCTGGTACCAGTAGAAGAACGGCATGCCGATCCAGGACGGCTCGACCCGGTTATAAAGCGGCGGCCACACCACCGCGGCGGCCTGGACGACGAAGAGCAGATACCACCAGCTCCATCCCGTCCGCCGCCGGCTTTGCTGATTCATCTTCTTCCCCCAGCCTCGCCCCTTCGCCGGTACTTCCCCCGAAGTACCCGTCCTGTAGATACGTCCTCGAAGCGCTCCCTCTCGACACTTCCCCCGAAGCGCCCGTCCTTTTCGTCAGACGTTGCAATCTTGGAGCGGGCGATGGGAATCGAACCCACGACATACAGCTTGGGAAGCTGTCGTTCTACCACTGAACTACGCCCGCAAATCGAGTTTTTCCGATCTTTGGCTCCATTTTGGCTTCAGTATCATTCACAAAGTCTTTGGCGAGTGCAATCCCTCGATGGTTTCGCGCCGCGGGTTATGCTGCGCGACTGGAATGACCCGCAGGCTGTTTCGGCGGCTCGATGCTTGCATGCGCGTTGGCGGTTGCTGCATCGCAAGTGAGCTACACTGACCGCTGCGCAAGCGGCGGCGCGCCGTCGGGATGGCAGTTCGCGTGGAAACTCACGCCATTGGCATTAACTACAGGTTGCATGCCGGGAACGTATTACTTAAGCTACAGCTCCTTAGACAGGTGAGCCCGTGGGTGAGCCGAGCTACCACTCCAAAGGCTTGGCAAGCGGCGGTGCCGCGGTTCCGCTGTCGACGACGAGGATGGAGCTGAACGGCGGCTCGCGCGCGGTTCACTATGTCGGTCGGCGTCTGACGGGGCGCATCATGGCACGCAAGCTGGTCTTTTTCGCACTCCTGGCCGTACCCTGGCGATTGGATTTCGCGCCTCCGCGGAGGAGCGTTACTGCTCAGACACCAATGCGAGAACCTTGCGTGTGGAGATGTATCCCTACGTCCCCAATGTCGAGGGAATGGCGTGGAGAATGAAGGAGTTATTCCAGGCCGGATGTCCCGGTCTCAATCTGCAGATTCAGATGAACAGGGATAGCTACTACGCCACAGATAACACCGGGATACTGGCAGCCGACGCTGATGTATACGAGGTGGATTCAGTCTTTTTCGATGACTTCCTGAAACATCGCAATCCGAAGCCGCCATCGCAGACCGTTGTCGTCTCGGCTGGAGTTCCTCTTCCATTTGCAAAACAGATTGCCAGCTCCAACGGAATACAGTTTGGCATTCCGCATTGGGTGTGCACTGATTTTCTCGTCTACAGAAAGGATGTCTCACAGCTCGGTACCATTACCGGTCCGTCCGACGCGCGGCGAATTTTTCAAAGCATTGGCGCCAATCTTTTGATGGATTTGAAGGGATCGTCGACCTTGGGCGAACTTTATCTATCCATCTTGGTCGCACACTATGGATCGGCTGAAGACGCACTCAGACATCTCGATCCTGATCGTCCAGACGACTACGCAACTGCTGTGTTGCGGAGCTTCGTGGAGATGGAGCCTGCCGGCTTTGGCCGCGACCAGGACTATCACTTGCGCGAAGGCTTCTATCCCCGCCAATTTGCGTGGGGCAAGGGAAGCGCGTTCGTGGGGTATGCTGAGGATACTTATTATGCGCTCAGCGAGATGGTCCAGTCGTGCACGAAGGATAAATGCCTCAGCAAGGAAGTTCTCGATGTCGCGCCCTGGCCGTTTGCCGATGAAGGCGCGAAGCCGGTAGCGTGGGTCGATATGTATTTTCTCTATCCGCGGCTGGCGGACGCTAAGCTGCGTGATGCAGAAGCTTTCATAAGATTTATGATGAGCGTCTCTACTTACGAGGCACTCTTGATGCCGGCTAATAGTCCCCCGCTGTATCTGTTGCCCGCCGGTGACGACATGTACTCCGATCAAAAGCTCGCCAAGGTAGCCCCGCTTTATCCAAAATTCCGCGCTGTCATTGACCACGCCGTCCCGGTGGCCGACGAGGGGCTGAATTACAAGCTTCACCAGATCGCGAAGAAGATAGATGGCCTGTTGCCGGACAGGCACTGATCGCTCAGTCGCGCAAGGCCCGCTTGTGCGCCGGGCCTGACATTCGAGCGGCAGTGCCACGCATTGCGGGTGAGCCCCAAAAGCGGTCCCCGCACCCGGTCGTTGTCCCCGCCTCGGGCGGTTCGTAAACGGGGAACTAATCAATTGCCGCCATGCTTATCCCCGTGGAGGGAAAACGGATGCTCGCCATGTCGAAGATCGTGCTGCCCTACGAACCGGATTACGTCGGCCATCGCGAGGCGGCGAAGCGGCGTCAGGAAACCAAGGAGTGGCTGCGCCAGCGCGAACGCGAACTGGCGGAGCGCGCGCCCTCGATTGTGCCTGAGCGGACACCCGAGCCCGACAAGGCGCGTTAGGAAGCGCGCTGAAGTGACGTTCCTCGCGTCATCCCGATTGAGGCCGAAATCAATCGCCCCAGGTCGAAATCGATTGCGCTCGCGGTTTTCCGAGCGCCCCGGTCCTTGCTGAAAAATTTTGGCGGAATGCTTTCCGGCCCCCGGACCGCGCGCTATCCCGCCCGAACTGCCGGCGCAATTCGCTCTTCGCCCGCTCCAGCGTGCGGCGCCGGCTGGCCGGCAGCTTCTTGCCGGCGCGGTTGATGTAGAAGACGAGCATCGAGAGCGCGGAGCGGTACGGCTCCGCCTTGCGGCGATGGCTACGCTCTGCCGAGCGCTTAAGCGACGCGGCAATACGCTTCGGGTCCTTCAGGCTGAAGACGCCGCCTTCGAGGTCGAGCGCGTCGCTCTCCTTCGTCACGCGGGCCGACCAATAACGCGCTGCTTTGCCGGGCGCCGATTTCCGGCCGCGCGCAGGCTTCCGCCGCGGCGCGCTGCGGGTTGCGGCCCTTCGTCTGGTCGCGGCGCTTTGCCGGGTCGCTGTTTTGGCCATCGCCAAATCGCTTTTTCGCTACCGCTCCTCAGGAAAAATGGCCGCCGAGGCGACTTGGTTCCGCTTTCGCCGTGGTTCCTTCGATGCGGCTGCGGCTGCGGCTGTGCGCTTGCACGTCGCACCCGGCTCGACTTTTCGTCATGAGCCCGCTAAGCGGGCCGGGAAGCCAAAGTATCGCGATCCGATGCCATCTCGAACGACTTCATGTCGCATGCGCCGCAGTGCAAAGGCACGGGCGCTGTGGTTTTTCGCCTCGCTTGTCTGCGCGCTGGCCGCCGCGGCCCCCGGCGGTTACCCGGCGGCCGCGGCGGAGAGTGCTGCGCCGGCCCCGGCTCCGGCGCCGGGTCTGGTCGTTCCCGGCTTCTGGGACCCGCGCCGCCGGCCGGAGCGGCCCGATCTTTCCCGCATCCAGACCATCCGGTTCCTCACCGAGGCCGACTATCCGCCGTTCGACTATTCAGGTCCCGACGGCAACCCGGCCGGCTTCAACGTCGATCTCGCCCGCCTCATCTGCGACGAGATCAAGGTCAGCTGCACCATCCAGGCGCGCAACTTCGGCGGTCTGTTCGACGCCCTCAACGACAATCGCGGCGACGCCGTGATCGCCTCGATTGCCCCCACCGCCGAGGCCCGCCAGCGCGCCGATTTCACCGATCCCTACTACCGCACGCCGGCGCGTTTCGTGGCGCGGCTCGACAGCCCGATCAACGACGTGCTGCCGGAGCGGCTGGAGCGCAAGAAGATCGCGGTGATCGCCGGCACCGCGCACGAGGCCTACCTCAAGGCGATGTTCACCGAGGCCGAGGTGCGGGCCTACCCCAACGCCGACACGGCGCGCGCGGCGTTGCGCAACAAGGACGTCGATCTGTTGTTCGGCGACGGCATCTCTCTGGCGTTCTGGCTCAACGGCTCCGACTCCGGTGGCTGCTGCGTCTTCCGCGGCGGCCCGTTCCTCGAGAGCCGCTTCTTCGGCGAGGGCATCGGCATCGCCGTGAAACGCGGCAACGATCTCCTCCGCCAGGCCTTCAACTGGGCGCTGTTCCGGCTGTGGGAGAGGGGGAGCTTCACCGATCTGTGGCTGCGCTACTTCCCGATCAACCCGTTTTGACCATGGAAGTTTGACGGGATATCGCGCGCTTCCTAGTGTCCGGCGCGCAAAAGCAATGACGATGGCCGCCGTACCCATGGACGACGTGACGCCCCTGCGCGAACTCGCCGGGCAGTCGCACGCCTGGCCGTTCGAGGAGGCGCGCAAGATCGTCGCGCGGCTTAAGCGCAAGCCCAAGGACGAGGTGATCTTCGAGACCGGCTACGGCCCGTCGGGCCTGCCGCATATCGGCACCTTCGGCGAGGTGGCGCGCACCTCGATGGTGCGCCACGCCTTCCGCGTGCTCACCGGCGAGACGGTCAAGACCCGGCTGATCGCCTTCTCCGACGACATGGATGCGCTGCGCAAGGTGCCCGACAACGTCCCCAACAAGGAGATGATGGCCCAGCATCTTGGCCAGCCGCTGACCCGGGTGCCCGACCCGTTCGGCACGCATGAAAGTTTTGCCGCGCACAACAACGCCCGGCTGCGCGCCTTCCTCGACCAGTTCGGCTTCGACTACGAATTCATGTCGTCGACCGCCTGCTACACGTCGGGGCGGTTCGATGCCGCGCTGCTCCAGGTGCTGGAGCGGTTCGATCAGGTGATGGCGATCATGCTGCCGTCGCTGCGCGAGGAGCGGGCGCAGACCTACTCGCCGTTCCTGCCGATCTCGCCGGCGACCGGCGCCGTGCTGCAGGTGCCCGTGGTCGCGCACGACGCCAAGGCAGGCACGATCACCTACGAGGACCCCGACGGCGGCGGGCAGGTGACCACGCTGGTCACCGGCGGCCGCTGCAAGCTGCAGTGGAAGCCGGACTGGGCGATGCGCTGGCTCGCGCTCGGCGTCGACTACGAGATGGCCGGCAAGGATCTGATCGATTCGGTCAAGCTCTCGAGCGAAATCTGCCGCGCGCTCGGCGGCGTGCCGCCGGAAGGATTCAACTATGAGCTTTTTCTCGACGAGAACGGCCAGAAGATCTCGAAGTCGAAAGGCAACGGGCTGACCATCGACGAATGGCTGCGCTACGCCAGCCCGCAGAGCCTGTCGCTGTTCATGTACCGCGAGCCGAAGGCGGCGAAGCGGCTCTACTTCGACGTCATCCCGCGGCACGTCGACGAGTATCAGCAATTTCTGGAGGCCTGCGAACGCCAAAGCCCGAAGGAGCGGCTGGCGAACCCGGTGTGGCACATCCACGCCGGCGCGCCGCCCAAGGCCGACAACCCGGTGCCGTTCACGATGCTGCTCTCGCTCGTCACCGCTTCGAATGCCGAGAATGCCGAAACGCTGTGGGGTTTTATTGGCCGCTACCGGCCGGGCGTGACGCGGCAGACGCATCCGCATCTCGCCGCGCTGGTCGATTACGCCATCCACTATTTCCGCGATTTCGTGCAGCCGGCGAAGAAATTCCGCGAGCCGACCACGGTCGAGCGCGCCGCGCTTATCGATCTCCGTGATGCGCTGTCACAGCTTCCGAGCGATGCGTCGGCGCCGGCGGTCCAGGAGGTGGTCTACGAGGTTGGGCGGCGCGAGCCTTTCCTCGACGAGAAGAAAAAGGCCAAGGACGGCAAGCCCGGCGTCGCGCTCGACTGGTTCAACATGCTCTACCAGGTGCTGCTCGGCCAGGAGAAGGGCCCGCGCTTCGGCTCCTTCGCCGCCGCCTACGGGATTCAGAACACCATCGATATGATCGATGGCGCGCTCGCGCGGTCGGCGTAGCTTTCCTGTTTGCCGTCACCTGAGGTGCGACCCCCGACTTGATCGGGGGCAGCCTCGAAGGGCGACGGCCCGGGCGCGCCGGGCGCATCCTTCGAGGGCCGCAGAGCCTGTCATCGGGCCGGCCACTTTGGGCCGGACCCGTTGGCGGCCACCTCAGGATGACGGACCGCGGATTATTGGCTCGCCCAAAGTATCCGCGCGATCCAGAGCACCTCGCTCGCCGCCAGCGTGCGGTCGGCGTGCTCGGTATTGAGCGAGCGCAGCTCGATTGATTTTGCCGTCCGCCGCTTGAGCTCCTTCACCAGCACCTCGCCGCTCCTCGTCCTGACCACGACGCGGTCGGCGCGCCGGATCGGCGCTGCCGGCGACACCAGGATCACGTCGCCGTCGCGGTAGGCCGGCTCCATCGAATGGCCGGACACTTCGAGCGCGTAGGCGTGCTCGTCGCTGACCGCCGGGAAGGCGATCTCGTCCCAGCCCTCGCCGACCGGAAAGCCGGCGTCGTCGAAATAGCCGCCGGCACCGGCCTCGGCGAAGCCGATGAGCGGCACGGCGCGCGTCGCCCCGGCGCCGCTCGGATTGATCAGCTCGAGAAAGGCGTCGATCGGCGTCGCGGTCGCCGTCAGCGCCTTGGCGATCGATTCGGTCGAGGGCCAGCGCGCGCGGCCCTGCGCCGTTATGCGCTTCGACTTGTTGAACGTGGTCGGATCAAGCCCCGCGCGCCGCGCCAGTCCCGAGGCCGACAGGCCGGCGCGGGCCGCCAGGCGATCGATGGCCGACCACACCTGCGCGTGGGTGAGCATGGGCATTCCCGCCGGCGCCGCATCGAGAGGGCTGGGACTCCGGTTGGATAATAGGAATTTATTGCCTGCAGGCTCAAGGGCCGGCGCCGGGCCTGGCTCGGTGGGCGCTGCGCCGCGTGTGATTTGTGCGTGCTCGTGGGCGTGCGTGGTGACGCGCCTTGAACCGGTCGGATGGCACCGATATAGCCTCGCGCGCCGGGCTTGAAGGCGCACAGGTGGCGACAATCTACAAAATCTGCGGGCAGGCAGCGTGGCGGGCAGCCGCATCCGGCGGCGTGTTTCTCGGCAGCGCAGCCGACGCGCGCGATGGTTTTATTCATTTCTCCACGGCCGGCCAGGTCGCGGAGACCGCGGCGAAGCATTTCGCCCAAGAATCCGATCTCCTCCTCGTCGCCGTCAACGCCGACGCGCTCCGCCCGTCGCTCAAATGGGAGCCATCCCGCGGCGGCGATCTCTTCCCGCACCTCTATGGGCCGCTGCCGCTGACGGCGGTGCGCTGGACGCGGCCGCTCCCCCGCGCGGCCGACGGCCGCCACCTCTTTCCGGAGCTCGAGCCGTGATCGGCTTTTTCGAGCGGCTCACGCGGCCCCTGCTGCATGCGCTCGACCCGGAAGACGCCCACGCTCTCGCGATCAGCATGCTGAAGTTCGCCCCGTTGCCGCCGGCTGCGCGCGGCGACAAGCGGCTGACGGTGCGCGCCTTCGGCCTGAACTTTCCCAACCCGGTCGGGATGGCCGCGGGCTTCGACAAGAATGCCGAAGTGCCCGACGCGCTGCTGCGGCTCGGTTTCGGCTTCGTCGAGGTCGGCACCATCACGCCGCTGCCGCAGGCTGGCAATCCGCGCCCGCGCCTGTTCCGGCTCGACGCCGACGAAGGCGTCATCAACCGGCTCGGCTTCAATTCGCAGGGCGCCGATGCCGTGCTCAAGCGCCTGGCGGCGCGGGCGCGGGCTCCGGCGCGCGGGGCAGGAGGGGCCGAAGGAATTGTCGGCATCAATGTCGGCGCCAACAAGGATGCCTTCGACCGTGTCGCCGACTACGTGCGGCTGATCGAGCGCTTCGCCGCCGTGGCGAGCTACGTCACCATCAACATTTCCTCGCCCAACACGCCGGGCCTGCGCGAGCTGCAGCAGGCCAAGGCGCTCGACGACCTTCTGGCGCGCGTCATCGATGCGCGCGAGCGCGTGGCGCAGCATGCGGGACCGACCCCAGTGCTGTTGAAGATCGCGCCCGATCTCTCGCTCGATGTGCTCGACGATGTGGTCAACATTGCGCGCTCGCGCCGGGTCGACGGCATGATCGTCGGCAACACGACGCTGGCGCGGCCCGCGACCCTTCGCGACGCGGTGACCGCGCACGAGGCCGGCGGCCTGTCGGGCCGGCCGCTGTTGCCGCTCGCAACGCGGATTTTGGCCGAGACCTATGTGCGCGTCGAAGGGGTTTTTCCCCTGGTCGGCGTTGGCGGGATCGACTCCGGCGCCGCGGCGCTCGCCAAATTCCGCGCCGGCGCGAGCCTCGTCCAGCTTTATTCGGGGCTGGTGTTTCGCGGGCTGAGCCTCGTCGCCGAGATCAAGGCGGCGCTCATCGCCGCGCTCGCGCGCGCACGCCTCGACAGCCTTGGCGAGCTGGTCGGCGCCGATGCGGCGGCGGTCACGAGCGAGCCGTGGCCGGTCTGAGGAGCTGGTCGCGCGAAGACAGCGCGGCGGCGCCGGGCGCGGGGGCGAGCACCGGCTGCAGCGACGGCACGAAGCGGCGCCGCTCGCGCCGGGCCGGGATGGCGCGATAGACCTGCTTCGTCGCCTCGACGATGTGCACGCCGGCGAACGGCGCCGAGAGCGTCGCGCCGGTACGTTCCCAGGCCACCGCCGAGCGCAGAAACCAGCCGCGGGCGATCGGCGGCACGTAGAGCGCCTCGCCCCATCCAGTCGGCGTGAACCAGGTCTCGCGCAGGAGGTGCGTGATCTGCGAACGCGAATAGGGGCGGCCGTAGCCGAACGGAGTCGTGTCCATGCGCGCCCACAGCCCGCGCCGGTTCGGCACCACCGCGAGCAGCCGGCCGCCGCCGGACAGCACCCGCCACACCTCGCGCAACAGCCCGACCGGGTCGGACGATGCTTCGAGCGCATGGACGAGCAGCACGCGATCGACGGCCGAATCGGTGAGCGGCAGATCGTCCTCCTCGACCAGGGCGGCAAGCGCCGGGCGGGATGAAGGCCAGCGCACGACGCCCTGCGGCGCCGGCATCATGGCGAGGCAGCGCTCGGCCTCTTCGCGGAACAGGCCGAGATAGGGCGTCGCGTAACCGATGCCGAGGACGCGCAACGCGCTGGTGTCGGTCCAGCGCGCGCGAATGCCGCGGCTGACGAAGCGCCGGGCCACCGTGCCGAGCCGTTGGGCGTAGAAATTGCGCAGATCGACCACGTCCATGGCGGCAAAATAGCACGTTTTCTGCGTCGTTCCGGGGCGCGCCGAAAGCGCAAGCCCCGAATCCATGACCCCGACCTTGCGGCGGCTGGCGGGGAGCGCCTACTCTAGCGGGCGCGACTTATGGATTTCGGGCCGCGGCGACGTTCGCGCCCACAACGGCGATGTCGAGATGCCCGTACAGACAGACCTCTTCGGCTGCTTCACCGACAATTTCGGCGTGCTCATCCACGATCCGGGAAGCGGCGCGACCGCCTCGATCGATGCGCCCGAGGCGGCGCCGGTCGAAGCGGCGCTCAAGCGGACAGGCTGGCGCCTGACCGACATCCTGGTGACGCACCATCACGGCGACCACACCGGCGGGATCGCGCAATTGAAGAAAGCGCACCAATGCCGGGTGGTCGCGCCGCGCAACGAAGCGCAGCGCATCCCGCTGGTCGATGAAACCGTCGGCGAGGGCGACACCGTGAAAGTTGGCGCGCTCGCAGGGCGGGTGATCGAGACCCCCGGCCACACCGCCGGCCACATCTCCTACTTCTTCCCGGCAGAGAAGCTCGCTTTTGTCGGCGACACGCTGTTCTCGATCGGCTGCGGCCGCGTGATCGAAGGCAACCCGGAAATGATGTGGCAGTCGCTGCTCAAATTGCGGGGTCTCCCCGACGACACCCAGTTCTATTGCGGCCATGAATACACGGCGGCGAACGTCCGCTTCGCCAAGACCATCGAGCCGAACAACAAGGCGCTGGCCGCGCGCGCCGAAGAGGTGAGCCGGCTCCTCGCCGCCGGCAAGCCCACCATTCCGGCGACGATCGGCGCCGAGAAGGCGGCCAATCCGTTCCTGCGCGCCGATATACCCGAAGTCGCACAGTCGCTCGGGCTTGCCGGCAGCCCGGCGTGGAAGGTTTTTGCTGAAATCCGCGAGCGCAAGAACCGCTCTTGAAGGCAATCCTCACCGCCGCCGACGTAATCCGGCTCCTCGATCTCAAGCCGCATCCGGAGGGTGGGCATTTCCGCGAGACCTTCCGCGATGCGTCGCTCGTGTTTCCGGTCGCGCAAGCGGGAGAGGGTGCGGCTGGGCGGACCGCCTCAACTGCGATCTACTATCTGCTCGCGCGCGGCGAACGCTCGCACTGGCATCGCACCGACGCCGCGGAAGTCTGGAACTGGTACGCCGGCGCGCCGCTCAGGCTCGACATCGCGCTGGAGACGAAAGCGCGCGAGCGCGTGACGTTGGGAAGCGATCTCACCGCCGGCGAACGGCCGCAAGCGGTTGTGCCCGCTCACGCCTGGCAGGCGGCGGAAACGCTCGGCGAGTGGACGCTCGTCGGTTGCACGGTCGCGCCCGGCTTCGACTTCGCGCAGTTCGAGCTGGCGCCGAAGGGCTGGGAGCCCGAATAAAGGCCGAACATCAAACCATGTACTGGCCGCCGTTCGCGGTCAGCGTCGAGCCGGTGATGAAGCTCGCGTCGTCCGAGGCGAGGAAGATGACGCAGCGTGCGACCTCTTCCGGCTCGCCCAGGCGGCCGAGCGGGACGAGCGGCAGGATGTTCTTCTCGAGCACATCCTTTGGCATCGCCTTGACCATGTCGGTCGCGATGTAGCCGGGGCAGATGGCGTTGACGGTGATGCCGCTCTTGGCGCTCTCCTGCGCCAGCGCCTTGGTGAAGCCGATCTCGCCGGCCTTGGCGGCCGAATAGTTGGCCTGGCCCATCTGACCCTTCTGCCCGTTGATCGAGGAGATGTTGATGATGCGCCCGAACTTGCGCGCGCGCATGCCTTCGATCGCCGGCCGGCACATGTTGAACAGCGAGCCGAGATTGGTGTTGATCACCTCGCTCCACTGCTCCGGCTTCATGCGGTGGAACATCGTGTCGCGGGTGATGCCGGCGTTGTTGACGAGGACGTCGATCGGGCCGAGATCGGCCTCGACCTGGTTCAGGCCGGCCGAGCAGGCGTCGAACGAGGAGACATCCCATTTGTAGACGGCGATGCCGGTCTCGGACTTGAACTTCTGCGCCGCCTCGTCGTTGCCGCCGTAATTGGCGGCGACCTTGTAGCCCGCGCCGCTCAGCGCCTTGGAGATCGCCGCGCCGATCCCACGCGTTCCCCCCGTCACTACTGCGACGCGTGGCATGCCTTCCTCCCTTTGTGAACTTCTTTTGGTGAGACGACGGATCACGGACGACAGAGGACGGATATTTCCGTACCTCGGTCCTCCTTCGTCCGTCGCCTGTCGTCAGTCGTCCGTCCTCTA
Organism: uncultured Alphaproteobacteria bacterium; assembly: GCA_963833665.1. Taxonomy (GTDB): domain Bacteria; phylum Pseudomonadota; class Alphaproteobacteria; order Rhizobiales; family Xanthobacteraceae; genus BOG-931. Next base: position 253,841 of record CAWHZA010000081.1, read on the forward strand.
TCTCTCCACGCACATCGCGATGCCCATGCCGCCGCCGATGCACAGCGTGGCGAGGCCTTTCTTCGCGTTGCGCTTCTGCATCTCGTGCAGCAGCGTGACCAGCACGCGCGCGCCGGAGGCGCCGATCGGGTGGCCGATGGCGATCGCGCCGCCGTTGACGTTGACCTTGCCGGTGTCCCAGCCGAGATCCTTGTTGACGGCGCAGGCCTGGGCGGCGAACGCTTCGTTGGCCTCGATCAGGTCGAGATCGCCGACGGTCCATCCCGCCTTCTTGAGCGCGGCGCGCGACGCCGGGATCGGTCCGGTGCCCATGATCTTCGGATCGACGCCCGCCTGAGCCCAGGAAACGATGCGCGCGAGCGGCGTCTTGCCGAGCTTGGCGGCTTCGCTCGCCTTCATCAGCACCATGGCGGCGCCGCCGTCATTGATGCCGGAGGCGCTCGCGGCGGTGACGGTGCCTTCCTTGTCGAAGGCGGGGCGCAGCTTGCTCACCGCCTCGAGCGTCGTGCCGTGCTTGGGGTACTCGTCGGCGTCGACGACGATGTCGCCCTTGCGGGTCTTGATGGTGACCGGGACGATCTCGTCCTTGAACCTGCCGGCCTTCTGCGCCGCCTCGGCCTTCTTCTGCGAGCCGACCGCGAACTCGTCCTGCTGCTGCCGCGTGATCTGCCACTGGCGGGCAACGTTCTCGGCGGTATTGCCCATGTGGTAGCCGTTGAAGGCGTCCCAGAGGCCGTCCTTGATCATGGTGTCGACCATCTCGAAGTTGCCCATCTTCACGCCGCTGCGCAGATGCGCGCAGTGCGGAGCCATGCTCATCGACTCCTGGCCGCCGACGACCGCGATCTCGGAATCGCCGTTGACGATGCCCTGATAGCCGAGCGCCACCGCGCGCAGCCCCGAGCCGCACAGCTGGTTGACGCTCCAGGCCGGGACCTCGACCGGGATGCCGGCATTGATCGAAGCCTGGCGCGCCGGTCCCTGGCCCTGGCCCGCCTGCAGGATCTGCCCCAGGATCACTTCCGACACGCGCGCGGGCTCGACGCCGGCGCGGTCGATCGCGGCCTTGATCGCGACCTTGCCGAGATCGTGGGCGGGCAGCGACGCGAACGCGCCGTTGAATGCGCCGACCGGCGTGCGTACCGCGCCGACGATGACGATGTCGTCTTTCATGGCAGGTCCTTTCGGGCTGATGCTGGAGGCAATTCAAGCGCGGGCTCGCCGCGGCGTCTTTGACCTATGTCATAGTGACGGGGGCGCCTGCCGACAAGGCGGCTGCGGCGGCAGTGCTGCCATGCCCGGCCGTCCGCCGCCGCCGCGCCGTCTCACAAAACGGTAGCCGCGACCGGGGAAAGCGCCTATTTTGACGGCAGATAGCCAGCGGTTCCCGCCTGATGCCCGAGTCCATGACCAAGACCGCCGAGCCGATCACGATCAAGAAGTACGCGAACCGGCGCCTCTACAACACCGGTACCAGCACCTACGTCACGCTCGAAGATCTCGCCGCCATGGTCAAGAAGGGCGAGGATTTCGTGGTCTACGACGCCAAGACCGGCGAGGAGATCACCCGCTCGGTCCTGACCCAGATCATCTTCGAGCAGGAGAACAAGGAAGGGCAGAATCTCCTCCCGATCGCCTTCCTGCGGCAGCTCATCCGCTTCTACGGCGACAGCATGCAGATGCTGGTCCCGCGCTATCTCGAAGTCTCGATCGAGTCGCTCACCCGCGAGCAGGAGAAGTTCCGCCAGCAGCTGGCGCAGACTTTCGGCGTCGGCGCCTTCCCCTCGCTGGAGGAGCAGGTGCGCCGGAACATGGACATGTTCGAGCGCGCCTTCGCCATGTTCGCGCCCTTCGCCCGGCGCGAGGCGCAGGCGGGCGAGGCTGCCGCGGAGCCGGGCAAGCCGGCGTCCAAGACCGGCGACATCGACGACCTCAAGCGCCAGCTCGAGGAGATGCAGAAGAAGGTCGACCGGCTGAGCGAGAAGGGCCCCGGCGGCAGCTGAGCTATTTCTCGCTCATTCCCGCGACAGCGGGAATCCAGTGGCAAACTCGGCGCAAATAAGAGCTCTGACTGGTCATGCCCGCGCTCGTCGCGGGGATCCACGTCTTAAATGCCTGCCCATTGCAAAAGACGTGGATGGCCGGAACAAGTCCGGCCATGACGGCGACGATGCTTGCGGCAGATGTCTGCGAGCGGACGGTCGGGCGCTACTTCTGCAAGTTCCGCGAAGCCGGCATTCGGCGCGGCGATAACGGCGGCTTCTCGGAGGTCAAATCCGGATGCCTATGGCCGTGCAAAACGATGCGTTTTAGGCCCAAAAATAGGGCGCTTCCGAAACCGGGAGCTGAGCCCGCTACGCTCGCCGTGCAGAAGGCATCACCTCCCTCTCGGGTCCAGGTCGTCGGGCGATAGTTCGTACGGCGGCGCCGGCAGCTGCTTCGGCACCCACTCACCGAACAACCCGCTCGCCGGGACGAATTCCGCGGCTTCCGCCGACAGCACCTTGGACAGCCGCAGCGGCCAGTGCTCGTGCACGATGCTGGCCTGGCGCCACGACAATTCGACGCGTAGGCCTTCGTTCGGCGTTTCGTAGCGGATCGGCGGTCCCGGGTGCGCCGTGTCGACGACGAACGCCACCTGGGCGCGTCTGGCGAAGCGAAGCTGCCGGTTGCACTCGGCGATCACATCCTGAGCCCGCAGACGGAGTCCGGGAAGTTGGTTCGCGGTCGCAGCGGGATCGCCAAAGATCGCCCGCTCCAGATCGCGCTGCACTAGGTCAGCGAGTTCTTTGCATTTCTCGTCATCGGTGCTCATCGCCGCGACGATACGACAAACACGGACCCAGCGGTCTGCGCCCTCGCGTCCCTGATCTCGATCGCGCGCGCGGCGAGCTCGTGGCCCTCCGCAACCTCCACCGCCCGCGCCGTTCCCTGCGTGCGCAGTTGCGCAGCTCGAGCCCGATGCTCATCCGGAGTCATCAGGTTCATCCCAACCTGGGCTTCGCTCATCGCCCGGACGATATATTTGGCTTTGGCGGCACACTCTTGCCGAACCTAACTGCAAAATCCTCCAGACTCTCGTTCATGCCCCGCTTTCGAGCGGCTTCAATGAATTGCTGGAATTGCTCTGGATCACGCTCTTTCGGTTCCCTTTTTCGCTTTGCGTCGACTTTTGTCATTGGACCACCCAGTAATTGAGACGTTAGAGAAGTGCTTGCGAGCTTATTGCCCGCAAGCGAATTAAGACAGCGGGAAATTCAGACGGGATTGCCTTCGCCGCACGAGGGTTGGGCCGAGTCAAAGACGTTGATGGCCGGAACGGCTCCGGCCATGACGGCATGATTGTCGGCTCACACCGCCTGCGCCCTGCTGGCGAGCCACGGCCGCTCGAGCGAGGCGAGGCCGACATGCGCGCCCTGCAGATACTCGCAGCCCCAGGCTTCCAGCGTCTTGGCGGTGTGCTCGTCCTGCACCCATTCGGCAACGGTGGCGAGGCCGAGCCGCCGGGCGAGATCGATCAGCGTGCGCACGAAGGCACGATCATCCTCGGAGCGGATGAGATTTTCCACGAAGGCGCCGTCGATCTTGACGATATCGACGCCGAGCTTGCGCAGGTTGCGGAACGAGGTGTAGCCGGCGCCGAAATCGTCGATGGCGATGCGGCAGCCGAGATCCTTGAGGCGGGCGACGAAGCCGCGCGTCTCGTCGACGTCGTGGATGGCGGCGCTCTCGGTGATTTCGACGATCAGGCGTTCGGACACGCCGGCATGGGTGCGCAGCAGCGAATCGAGCCCCGCCCACCAATCGGGATCGGTGGTCGAGGCCGGTGAGACGTTGACGCTCGCCTGCAGCGCCGGCGCCGCGGCGAGCTCGCTGACGACGAGCTCGAGCACCCGGTGGTCGAGGAAACGCACCAGGCCGAGGCGCTCGGCGACCGGCACCACGTCGCTCGCCCCGAGCAGGGTGCCGTCGGTGCGCCGCACCCGCATCAGGCATTCGTAGAAGGCCGGCAGCCGGGTGATGCTCGCCACCACCGTTTCGTAGGCAAGGAAGATGCGCCGTTCGTTGAGCGCGGCGACGATCTCGTCGGTGGCGCGCATGTTGTCGCGGCGCAGCGCGTCGCGCTCGAGATTGGGCCGATAGGCGAAGAATGAGCCCCGCCGCTTGCCCTTCGCCGCGTCGAGCGCCTCCTTCCTTGGCGCGGGCCAGAACCTCCGGCACGCTGCGCGCGTGACGCGGCGCCGTCACCCCGCCGATCGTTACCGTCACGGCGACCGGACCGGCGGCCGTCGGCACCATCTCGTCGCGGACTCCGGCAAGCAGGCGATCGGCGGCGGTCGCCATGTCGTCCGGCGTGCATTCGGTGAGCACGATACCGAACTTGGTGCCGGAATAGCGGCCGAGCGAATCCTTGCCGCGCATCCGGCCGCGGATGCGCTTGGCGACCGCACCGATGACCTCATCGGCAATATCGAAGCCGTAGGAATCGTTGATGCGACCGAGATTGTCGATCGCGACCAGCAGGAACCCGCAGGAGGAATGGGATCGCATGGCCTCTCCCAGCGTCTTCTCCAGGATCACCGTCAGCTGATGCCGGTTCAACTCGCCGGTAAGGCTGTCGTGGTAGGCGAGATAGCTGAGCCGGCTGTCGCTCTCGTGGCGCTCAGTGACGACGCGCACGGTCCCGTGCACGCGCGCCGGCCGGCCGCCGGCGCCAGCGAACCAGCGGCCGCTGTCCTCGATCCAGAGTTTGGCGCCGGAGCCGGAATCGGGGCGGATGCAGTACTCCGTCTGGAAGAAGACGCCGCGGCCCTCGTCGCGCTGGTCGGTCTGCATGACGGCATCGAATCGGGCCTGCACATTGGCCGCGTCGAGCAACTGCGCGTAGCGGCGGCCGGTTGAGATCGTGGCGACGTCCGCGACGCGCAGCACGTCGAGGACGTTCGGGCTCCAGACCAGCGCGTCGCTCTCGATGTCCCAATGATAGAGCGCCGCGCCCACCGAGGCGAGAATGTCGGCGGCGTCGAGCTTGGCGGCGATGTTCGGGCCTGACGGGATGCTGTGTGCCGCTCCGGCCGGCATGATTGGTTCGCCGGGGCTCGCATCTTGCGGACCGTTTCCGCTCACGGTCGCCTCTTTGACATGGGCTGCAGTCCGCAGATGGCGACGGCAGACGGCCGGTTCGCGCGGGAAACTATCGGGGATACTTTAACGAAATCGGAAATCTCGCGGCCGAATTGGACCGGCGCTGCGGCGCGCGGCTTGCGCGCGCCAGGCTCGAAGCGGTTCGACCGTCTCAATCCGGCACAGACGCCCCATGAGCCAGGCGCTCGTTCCCATCGCGCCGGCCCGCGGTGCGGCTTCGGCGCGGCCGGCTTGCACCCCGCGGGCCGATTTCGTCGCTCACCTGATCGCCGGCTGCTTGCAGGCCCCACAGACGCGCGCCCGGCGTCGCGCCGAGCCTGCAGACGCGATCGCCGCCTTTGGCGCGCTCGGCCAATGGCCGACGCCGGCGCGGCGCGTGCTGTCACGCGCTCTCTGAACCGATCGGCTTTTTGCTGCGACCGGCGGAGCCTTGCCGCCTCAGGCGGGCCCCTCGGCCTGGATTTCGACCTGGCGCTGCGACGTGCGGACGCTGACAGTGAAGCCGACCAGGACGTCGACCAGGCTGATGATCAGCAGCAGGAAGAAGGTCGAGGTGCCGGCCCGCTCCACCAGCAGGAATTCCACCAGCATGACGATGAACAACGCCATCGCCAGCATGTGGTCGATGATCGTCCTGATCCCGATGCGCGTCGCTTTCATGATCTCGACGGCGAGGAGCAGAATGGCGAAACCGACAATGATGTCTTCCCAGGTCAGCACCCAATCCTGCCCGGACATCATGTGCACGGTCGTCACCGTCGCGGTCCAGCTCACGCCGGGGGTGATGAAGGCGATGATGTTGTAGACGGCGAACGGAATGAGCAGCAGCGGAAAGCCCAGAACAAACATGGCGCGCGTCCTTATGCGAATCGTACGCGTTCATGACAGGGCGAGGGCGGGCCTGGCTGGCGAAGAAGCCGATCCGCCGACAGTCGTCTTAGTCTATCCGCCTCCTGCCCCATTCGCCACCGTGCAGGCGCGGGCGGATGGCGTTCTACGCCTCGGTCTTCTTGTCCAGCACCTGCCGGCCGCGATACATGCCGGTCTTGAGGTCGATGTGATGCGGGCGGCGTAGTTCGCCGGAATCCTTGTCCTCGATATAGGTCGGGCGTTTCAGCGCATCCGCCGATCGCCGCATGCCGCGCCGCGACGGCGATGTTTTCCTCTTCGGCACGGCCATGACCGTCTCTCCTCACGTTCGCTCAAATCGCGTCCCGACCGGGCGCAAGCCGGCGCTTCGGCGCGGTCCGGAACGGCGGCAAGCGGGCTTATAGAGGAACGCCTTCGGTGACGCTAGTGGGCGCGGACGCAGGCGTCGAACGCCGGGTGAGCGGCGGCGCGGCGCTCGTACACGCCGGCAAGCCGGCGCACGATGGTGGTCGGCGTGCGGGCGCTGCGGCGTACCGGGTTCGGCAGGACCGCGGCGAGTTCCGCGGCCTCCGGCGCGGTGAGATCGCGTGCCGATTTGCCGAACGCCCAGCGCGCGGCCGCCTCGGCGCCGAACTCGCCGTGCGGGCCCCATTCCGCGATGTTGAGATAGATTTCGAGAATGCGCCGCTTGGGCAGGACCAGGTTGATCCAGAGCGCCAGCGGGATTTCCAGCGCCTTGCGCACGAAGCTGCGCCCGGGCCACAGAAACAGGTTCTTGGCCGTTTGCTGGGTGATGGTGGAACCGCCGCGCGCCCCGCCGAAATCGTCGTCGGCCTGCTCGATGGCCTCGCGCATCGCGCCGAGGTCGATGCCGCGATTGCGGCAGAAGGTGCCGTCTTCGGCGATGATGACGGCGAGCGGCAGTGCCGGGGAAATGCGGTCGAGCGGGACGACGATGCGTTCGACGCGCGCTCCCGTGGCCCACCGCCACAGCATCGGCGTCGAGACCGGCTGCACGAACCGGTACAGTGGGGCGAGCAGGTAGGGGAGCGCCAGCAGCAGGAGGACGACGACAGCGCAACCGAAGAGGAAGCGTCGCCATCCCGGCTGTAGCCAAGCGCGCGCACCGGCGCGCTTAGTTGCGCGCATAGCCGATGAGCGGCTTCTTCTTGCGGCCGAGGAGAATGAGGATCATGGCGACGAAGCCGAGAACGACCCAGGCCGGCAGGTCGACCAGGCGTTGCAGGTACGGGTCCCAGGCCCACAAGGCTCGCTGCTTCACCCATTCCTCGGCGCCATTGAGGCTGTTCTGATCGACCATGGCCCAAGCCTTTTCGACGTTCGTGTAGAGCAGGCGCTGGTTGGCGATCGATTCCGTCCCGTCATAGACGAAGAAGACGAAGGCGGTCGCCAGCAGGCAGAGGCCGATGAAGCGAAGCAGGAACCTGATCATGCGGACGTCGGTGGGCTGCGGATCGTATCGCCGAGGGACGCATTACTACCCCGCACCGGCTTGTTCAATGCGCCAAAGCGTTTTCATGCCCCAAAGTGTTTTCATGCCCCAAAGCGTTTTCATGCCCCAAAGCGTTTTCATGCCCCAAAGTGTTTTCATGCCCCAAGTCATGCCCCAGTTTTCATGCCCCAAGTATCTTCATGCCCCAAGTATTTCATGCCCCAAGTATTTCATGCCCCAAGTATTTCATGCCCCAAGTATTTTTTCGATGCGCCAGCGTTCGCCGCGTCAAGTCTTCGCCTTGTCGGGTCTTTGCCGTATCGAGTCTTTGACGCATCGCGTTTCAATGAGTGGCTTCGATGACGCTTTTTTGACCCGCGCACCGCCCGGCCCGCCCCGTGCCGCGGCGCACACGATCTCTTGAGCACAGGCCGTCGCTTCCGCTAACGTCGCGCGCCTGTTCCCGCGCCGACCGCCCTCGTCATCAGCAAGGAATTGAAATGGCTCCGAAAACCGGCGACCGCACGCAGCGGCCGACCTTTACCGACCAGGAGGCCCTGCTGTTTCACAGCCAGGGCCGGCCGGGAAAGCTCGAAGTCGTCGCCACCAAGCCGATGGCGACGCAGCGTGATCTTTCGCTCGCCTACTCGCCCGGCGTCGCCGTTCCGGTACTGGCCATCGCCGAGGACGAGACGCGCGCGTACGACTACACGACCAAGGGCAATTTCGTCGCCGTGATCACCAACGGCACCGCTATTCTCGGCCTCGGCAACCGCGGCGCGCTCGCCGCCAAGCCGGTGATGGAAGGCAAGTCGGTGCTGTTCAAGCGCTTCGCCGACGTCGATTCCATCGACCTCGAGGTCTCGACCGAGGATCCGGACGAATTCATCGATTGCGTCAAGCTCTTGGGCAAGAGCTGGGGCGGCATCAATCTCGAGGATATCAAGGCGCCGGAATGCTTCATCATCGAGCAGAGGCTGCGCGAGCTGCTCGACATCCCGGTCTTCCACGACGATCAGCACGGCACCGCCATCATCGCCGCCGCCGGTCTGATCAACGCTTTGGCGCTCACCGGCCGCGAGATCAAGACGACGAAGCTCGTCTGCAACGGCGCCGGCGCCGCCGGCATCGCCTCCCTCGAGCTTTTGCGCGCGATCGGCTTCCGGCCGGAGAACCTCATCCTCTGCGACACCAAGGGCGTCATCTATGAAGGACGCACCGAGGGCATGAACCAGTGGAAGTCGGGATTTGCGGTCAAGACCGAGGCGCGTACGCTCGCCCAGGCGCTCGTGGGCGCCGACGTGTTCTTCGGCCTTTCGGCGAAGGGTGCGGTGACGCAGGACATGGTGCAGGCGATGGCCGAGAAGCCGATCATCTTCGCCATGGCCAATCCCGATCCCGAGATCACGGTGGAGGACGTTGCCGCCGTGCGCAGCGACGCCATCATGGCGACCGGGCGCTCGGACTATCCCAACCAGATCAACAACGTGCTCGGCTTCCCCTACATCTTCCGCGGCGCGCTCGACGTGCGCGCGCGGGCGATCAACATGGAGATGAAGATCGCCGCGGCGCAGGCGCTGGCCGAGCTGGCGCGTGAGGACGTGCCCGACGAGGTGGCGGTGGCCTACGGCGCGCGGCCGAAATACGGCCCCGACTACATCATTCCGGTGCCGTTCGATCCGCGGCTGATCTCGTCCATTCCACCGGCGGTGGCGCAGGCGGCGATGGACTCGAAGGTCGCGCGGCGGCCGATCGTCGACATGGACGCCTACCGGCAGCAATTGCGCACGCGGCGCGATCCGATCGCCGGCGTGCTGCAGCGTGTGTACGAGCGCCTGCACCGGCAGCCGCGGCGCGTGGTCTTTGCCGAGGGCGAGGAGGAGCAGGTGATCCGCGCGGCGGCGAGCTTCGTGCACCAGGGGCTGGGCACGGCGCTTCTGGTCGGCCGCGAGCCGCGTGTGCGCGAGACGGCGCTGGCGCTCGGCATCGAGCTCGGCGGCCGCATCGAGATCGTCAACGCCGCCATGTCCTCGCGCAATGCCGCCTACGCGGCGTATCTCTACGAGCGGCTGCAGCGCCGCGGCTTTTTGCAGCGCGACTGCCAGCGCCTGGTCAATCAGGACCGCAATCATTTCGCCTCCTGCATGGTGGCGCTCGGCGACGCCGACGCCATGGTGACCGGCGTCACCCGTAATTTCTCCGTCGCGCTCGACGACGTGCGCCGCTGCATCGATCCCAAGCCCGGCCATCGCGTCATCGGCGTCTCGCTCGTTCTGGCGCGCGGCCGCACGGTGCTGGTCGCCGACACCGCGGTCACCGAGATGCCGGACGCCATTGACATCGCCGCGATCGCCATCGAGGCGGCGCACGTCGCGCGCTCGCTCGGCTACGAGCCGCGGCTCGCGCTGCTCGCCTTCTCGACCTTCGGCCAGCCGCCGGGCGAGCGTTCGCAGCGCGTGCTCGAGGCGGTGCAGCTCCTCGACAAGCAGCGCGTCGATTTCGAATACGACGGCGACATGGCCGCCGACGTGGCGCTCAACATGGAGCTGCGCGACGCCTATCCATTCTGCCGCCTCTCCGGGCCGGCCAATGTGCTGATCATGCCGGCGTTCCACTCGGCCTCGATCTCCACCAAGCTGTTGATGGAGCTCGGCGGTGCGACCGTCATCGGCCCGATGCTGGTCGGCCTCGACCGCTCGGTGCAGATCGTCTCGCTCGCTGCCAACGACGCCCAGATCGTCAACATGGCGGCGGTCGCCGCCTATAACGCCGGCGGCTGAGCGCTGTGCGCGCCCTGCCGCAAAAAACGCGGCCGCCGATTTACGACCCCGAAACCTCTCTCGACTAAGCCGTTTTCCGTCTTTTTTCGTCTCACGATGATGGAACACGGCAATGCTCGCACCCTTGCCGCCATGCGCCCTTGAAATCCGCGGCCTCGTCAAACGCTTCGAGCGCCCTGCGGTCGACGGTCTCGACCTTGCCGTGCGCACCGGCGAGTTTTATGCGCTGCTCGGACCGAACGGCGCCGGCAAGACCACGACGTTGCGCATGATCGCCGGGCTGACGCGGCCCGACGCCGGCGCGATCCGCGTCGCCGGCATCGATGCGCTCGCCGATCCGGTGGCGGCGAAGCGGGTCATGGCGTGGATGTCCGACGAGCCGATGATCTACGACAAGCTCACGCCGCGGGAATATCTGGAATTCGTTGCCGGGCTGTGGGGCGTCGTGCCGGCGCTGGCGCAGAGGCGTGCACAGGAGTTGCTCGATTGGCTCGATCTCGCCGCCCATGCCGATGAGCGCTGCGAGGGCTTTTCCAAGGGCATGCGCCAGAAGGTGGCGCTCGCCGGCGCGCTGGTGCACGACCCGCGCGTCATCATTCTCGACGAGCCGCTGACCGGGCTCGACGCCGGCTCCGCGCGGCAGGTCAAGAACGTGCTGCGCGAACGCGTACGCGTTGGCGGCGCCATCATCATGACCACGCATATCCTGGAAGTCGCCGAGCGCATGGCCGACCGCATCGGCGTCATCGCGCACGGCCGGCTCATCGCCGAGGGCACGCTCGAGGAGCTGCACCGCCAGGCGCGGCGCATGGCCGACGACGCGGGCGCCGCCGGCGGCGGCGCGGCGACTCTTGAAGATGCGTTCCTCGCGCTCGTCGCCGAGTTCGGCGGCCGCGGCGTGACGTTCCCAATGAGCCCGGGCGGCTCGGCCGCATCCTTCCAGGCTCGCTGTCGCTCGCACCTCAGGATGACGGTGAAGGCAAGCGTCGCTCCATGATCCAACCCGGCACCGCGTTGTGGTTTGCGCGGCACGAAGCGCGGCTCGCCTGGCGCGATTGGATCGCGATGATGACCGCTGGCCGGCGCGAGCGCCAGTGGAAGGTCGCCATCGGCTTCGCCGTCTTCGTGATCCTGATGCACGCGGTCGCCTATTCGGTGGTCGGCCGTTTTGCCGGCGCGACCGCGGACAAGCCGATGCTGGTGGCGATCACCGCGAGCTTGCTGCTGTCGTGGCTGCTGATGGCATCGCAGGCGATGGAATCGATGACGCGCGCCTTCTATGCACGCGCCGACCTCGATCTGATCCTCGCCTCGCCGGTCGCGGTGCACAGGTTCTTCGCCGTGCGTATTGCGACCGTGGCGCTGTCGGTCGCGCTGACGGCGCTGCCGCTCGCGGTGCCGTTCATCGATATGCTGGTCGTGCGCGGCGGCTGGCGCTGGCTCGGCGCCTACGGGGTGATCGCCGCCATGGGCGCCGCGGCGGCGGCGTTCGCGGTCGTGCTCACGGCCGCGCTGTTCCACGCCTGCGGACCGAAGCGCACGCGGCTCGTCGCGCAGGTCGTGGCCGCCGTGGTCGGCGCCGTCTTTGTCATCGGCGCGCAGGTGGCGGCGATCCTCTCCTACGGAACCTTGTCGCGCGGCGACGTGCTGCGGTCGTCAGCCGTGCTCGCGCTCGCGCCCGATGTCGGCAGCGTCGCGTGGTGGCCGGCGCGCGCCGTGCTCGGCGACGGCGCGGCGCTCGCGGCGCTGTTGCTCGCCGGCGCCGTCCTGCTTGCCGGCGCCATCGCGATCGTCGCCCCGCGCTTCGCCGACTACACGATGGCCGCGGCCGGCGCTGTCGGCTCCGCGGCGCGCCATGCGCGCCCAGCGGTCGCCTTTCGCCAAACCTCGCCGCGCCGCGCGCTGCGCCGCAAGGAGTGGACGCTGCTGCGGCGCGACCCCTGGCTCGTGTCGCAGACGCTGATGCAGATGCTTTATCTGGTGCCGCCGGCGGTCCTGCTGTGGCGCGGTTTTTCGAGCGGCGGCGGCGCGTTCAATTTGCTCGTTCCAGTGCTGGTGATGGCGGCGGGACAGCTCGCCGGCGGCCTCGCCTGGCTGACGATCTCGGGCGAGGACGCGCCCGACCTCGTCGCCACCGCGCCGATTGCGGCGCGCGCGATCCTGCGCGCGAAGGTCGAGGCGGTGCTCGGCATCATCGCGCTGGTGTTCGCGCCGCTCGTCGTCGTCCTCGCCGCGGCCTCGCTGTGGCACGCGCTCGTCACCGGAATTGCGATCGTGATCACCGCCGCCGCCGCGACCGCGATCCAGCTCTGGTTCCGCAGCCAGGCCAAGCGCAGCCAGTTTCGCCGCCGCCAGGTGTCGTCGCGGGTCGCGACCTTTGCCGAGGCGTTTTCCTCGATCGGCTGGGCCGGGGCCGCGGCGGTCGCCGCCGTCAGCCTGCCGCTGGCGGTCATGCCGGCGCTGCTCGCCCTCGCCGTGCTCGCTGGCGCCCGCGCCCTGAGCCCGCGCCGGCAGGCAAACGCGTAGTCGACGTATCAACTATTCGGTTCGTTGCGACAGTCAGAGCCGACGCTGTGCCGTCCGCCGTCGAGGCGCGGCCTGAGTTGGTCGCCGCTACGAGCCGGCGCCGATGATTGCCCGCTTTGACCTCGCCCGCGCGCGGGGCGTAGTGATGTGAGGTCTTGGCGAAGAAACGGGGACGCGGGAGGCGTTATATGCGGATCTCCAGCAGTTTCGTGTGACATGTTTTTGAATTGTACAGACGGATCAACCGTCTCGCTTCCTCCGCGCCGAGTGTAGTCCGCCACGTATTGCGGCCACACGAACTTTTAGTTACAAATCGCGGATAGATATCGCTCGTAGGGGGCTGTGTTATGCATGTAGTGCGATTGATCAAAAGTCGTCTCTTTCGGCTGTGCCCCATGATCGCAATCGGGCTTTTTGTCGGCTGGCAAGATGCGACCGCGCAACAGCCGCTGCAGATGCCAAGCGCCGAGCTTTCAATCCCGGGCGCCGCGCAAAAATCGCCGCTCCCAGTCCCGGCGGTAGGTAGCACTGCATTTACCGGCTTGCGCCGAGCCGAAGCACTGACAATGCGGTTCGAAGATTCGGTGCCGCGCACGCGCGGCGCGCAAGATATAAGCTTGTTCCGCGACGATGCGCCTTCGGTTGTATCGATAATGACAAAGGAAGCGCTCGGGTCCGGCTCCTTGCTTCAGGACAATGTCATCCTGACAAACTTCCACGTGATCGACCACAAGAAGGAGGTGACAGTCGTATTCAAACCCTCTGATCCGAGCGGAAAGCCGGCGCAAGATGAAGTCACGGAGGGTGAGGTCATAAAGGTCGATGTTCAACGCGATCTTGCGCTGGTGCGCCCGCGTTCCTTGCCGAGCCGCACCGTGCGGCCCCTGCAAATTTCTTCAACGGATCTCGAGGTCGGCGCCGACGTCGCTGCTATCGGCCACCCGGAGGGCCAGCGCTGGACCTTCACCAAAGGAATCGTCAGTCAAATCAGGCCCGACTACCAATGGTCGACCGGTCCCGGCGACACGCACCGCGCCACGGTGATTCAGACTCAGACCCCGATCAACCCTGGAAACTCCGGCGGCCCTCTTCTTTCGTTCGATGGAAAGATTGTTGGCGTCAATTCCTTTCGTGCGACCGATTCAGAAGGTCTGAATTTTGCCGTAGCCGCCAAAGATATCGACTTTTTCCTCGGAAACCAGGCAAATGGACTGGAAGCGCTGATATGCAACGACCCAAAAATAATCTTTGAAGGGCGAAACAAGGATGAGACCGCGTCCATACGGCGCGTCTCGCTTCAATGCGACATACGACGGATATTATTTTTGTAGCACCCGACGACAAGCAGAAAGCTTACTATGCCCTTATTGATTCGAAGCGCCGCGGCAAGCCCGAGGGGGTAGTTTTTGACCTTAAGCGTTCCGGCAGCAAATGGGATACGTCCATTTGGGACCCGCAAGGAGATGAGACCTTTCCTTTGAAAGGCGTTCACCCTGATGGAAAGCTGATGCCCAGTTCATTTGTACCGCGCTGCGGCAATCGTAAGCCGGTCAAGGATCTCAAGTGCGCGTGAGCACAGCTAGTTCTTTGCGGGCTCACCGACCACCGTGAACGGCGCCCAAAACTTGGGCTGAGCCCATTCGGGTCTCGACGGCTTGTCAATCATCTGCAGCATCGACAGACGAAGTGCCTCCGCATACGAAAGATGAGAGTTGCCTCTCAGTGCATCAAATAATTTGGTCATAAGCGCTACTGTACTTTCGCTGTCTACCTCCCAATTCGACACGAGCAGTGATCTTGCGCCTGCATAGAAAAATGCGCGTGCCAAACCTGACAACGCCTCCGCACCGGCTTTCTCCCCCGCTGCGGTATTGCACGCTGAAAGTACAACGAAATCGGCGTTCATTTTGAGCAGCGCAACGTCGCTGGCCCGCAGCAGGCCGTCGTCGCCTTCTGTGGGCTTTGCAGGAATCGAGAGAACGAGCGAAGGTTCGGCCTTAGCCTTGGCAAACCTTTCGACCTCACCAGCGACCAGCGCGTGGGTGGCGAAATAGACGACACGATACTTGTCCAACGGCGCAAGTTTGACATTCGGGACGTTAGCCGCCTCCCCAAGCCTGATATCTTCAGACGACGCTCCGAGTTGCTTCGCAACCGCACGCAGTTCATCAGCAGTCTCGGGTAGTGAGGGTAGCGCCTCAGCAAGCGACTGGGTGTCGGCAATCGCTCCGCGATAGAAGCTGGCCAGGCTTCTGTTGAGTTTCGCAACCTTCTGACTCGCCTCGTTGCGGGCGGTTCTGTGAAAGACCGGGTCGCCAAATCCGATCATCGGCTTCAGGCCCGCTAACGTGCCACCTTTCGTGCGAAGCACTTTCAGACTTGCGATGGATGGCAGGACGGTGATCGAATACTCCCGGATAAGCCAATCTACCGAGGCCAAATTCTTTCCTGCTGGGTCATGCGTGATGAGTACCTGGGGAGGCAGGCTCGTGAGTGCGCCGTCGACGACAAAGGATAGCCGGGTCTTCCCGGAAATGAGGTGTTCTATCGGTTCAAGTACCTGCTTATCCAGCAAATACGCAAGATTTGCGTCAAAAGGCTTGAACCCCTCCGGATCGAGCGCCGCGCGCAAAGTTGCTACCTCCTTGGCGACCTCCGCGGCACTGATCGAGAGTTGCTGCCAGCCTGCCCGATCCTTGGTGATCGCCCACGCGTAGCTGAGAGCGCCGAGGTCGAACACGACGAGGGCCTCGTCGTCGGCAAGTAGCGCCTGTGTCTCCGATACCGATAGTGGTTGTGGGTTCGATAGTGCAACGTAGTCGGGGAAGCGCCGCTTTAATTGGCTTTCAAGACTATCGCGCTCCGACTTTATTTCTTCAACGCGCCTGCGCATCTGGGCTTCGGCTGCGGCATTTCGTTCGGCTGGGGGCCTGGAGACGGCGCTGACGATGCCTTTATTCAGGCGTTCAGCTTCCGCGGTAATATCCTGATCCTTGCGCACCAACTGTGCGAGCTCATCGGTGCCCGCTGCAAATCGCGCCGCAAGCGTCGAAACTGCCTTTCCTGCTGCCGATGACCTGGAGCGTTGTTCGACCTCGTAGCTGGTCTCCAAGGCTTCCTTCGGCGCGACGAGGCTCTCCGTTTGCGCCCCGTATAGAACTCCGAGCGCGACTGCCCTGCTGGCGACCTTCAATGCGATGGTTCTATTCACCACCGGCAGAGCATCAGCATAACGTGCTTCGATTCGATATAGCTCAGCCAGATTGTTCAAGCTCTGGGACACGACGCGACTGCTCGGATCAAAAAGCCGTTCGGATATTTCCAACGACCGCTTTAGCAGCTGCTCGGCCTCGTCATTGCGGCCTTCACGTTCATACACTACCGCAAGGTTGCTCAGCCTGCCGACGACATCGGGATGATCCGACCCAAAAGCGCCCTCCACTATCGCCAAAGACCTTTTGAACATGCTCTCCGCTTCGGCATACCGACTTTGAGTTTCGTAGAGCGCGCCCAGATTGCTCAATGTGTTTGCAACGTCCGGATGATTGCGGCCCAGACTACTCTCGGCAATTTCCAGGGATCTTTGGTATAGCGGTTCCGCATCGCCATACCGGCCTTGGAATTTGTACAGCGCAGCCAAATTGTTCAGGATTGACGCCAGTTCCGGATGTGCCTTACCGCGCGATTTTTCCAAGATCGCCAAAGATCGAGTGAAGAGAGGTTCGGCGTCGTCGTCCAAGCTTTCCGACCGATAGAGCTCGGCCAAATTGTTCAACAATAGTGCTACGTCGGGATGATCCGGACCGACGGTTTGTTCCATGATTTCCAGCGATCGCTTGTACAGCGATTCGGCATCGGCGTATCTGGCTTGAATTCGGTTGATCTCTGCTAAGTCACCGAGCGAGAGCGCGACATCGAAATGACGTGATCCAAGCCTGTGTTCTCG
The DNA here is from genome assembly GCA_963833665.1 of uncultured Alphaproteobacteria bacterium. Lineage (GTDB taxonomy): Bacteria > Pseudomonadota > Alphaproteobacteria > Rhizobiales > Xanthobacteraceae > BOG-931. Next base: position 270,561 of record CAWHZA010000081.1, read on the forward strand.
GATCCGTAGTGCCCGCTTGTACAACAACTCGGCGTCAGAATAGCGACCCTGATCGCTGTAAAGCCCCGCCAAGTTGTTGAGCGACGTTGCAACCCCGAGATGATCGGGGCCATATGCTTTTTCCTCGATTTCAATCGCCTGCTTAAAGAGTGGTTCAGCATCGGCATAGCGCCCCTGGACCCGGTAAAGCTCTGCGAGATTGCCGAGAGACGTCGCGATATTGGGATGATCTTTGCCGAGAATTTTTTCAAAAATCGCCAGCGACTGTTTGTACAGGGGTTCAGCATCAGGATAGCGACCCTGAGCTTCATACAGCGAAG
>CAWHZA010000082.1:0-182934 GCA_963833665.1 uncultured Alphaproteobacteria bacterium
TTGAGGGTTTCGGATGCCGGCCGATCGCGACGACGCGGCGTAAACCGGGGCCGGCGTCCGAAAGCCTTCAATGAACGAAACCGCGGGAAGTGGCAGGCGGTCGTGCCGCGGGCGCTATGGGGATTTGCGCGCGGCAGATGAACTGGCTGATGGCAGCCGACACCCATGAGTGCGTTGGTCGACGACGTTGCCGCGCATGAACGGGGCGCTGCGCGCGTAAGTGTCCGCCTTGAGCAATGAAGATCGGTGCACAAGTTGAGATCGTAAGCGTGAATTTGCGCGAGCGTCGTCGTCGCGGATCGACGACGCGTGAGAAAGATCGACATTTTGAATCTGTGACGTGGAGAACGTGATCATGATTGTATCGATCCTGATCGCGGTTGGCGGCGGCGGTCGGTATTGCGGCGTCGCGCCGCGCTTGAAGGTCTCGATGATGTTCATGCGACCGCCGCAACACGGGCACGGGTAGGTCGGCTTGTCTGTCGCCGCGGCGCTGTTGGCAGGCTGCGGCTGGTGCGCGGTTTGCGCAGGTGCCGCCGCAGCGATCAGCTCGACGCGCCCGTACGATGGTCGCGGCCTTGGTGCCGCTCGCCAGCAGACCGAGTGCCTGATCCTGTGGAACCCGTTTGGCAAGACGTGCATGAGGAAGCGGCGGATAAACTCGTCCGGCGTGAGCGTAATGTTGAGGGTTTCGGATGCCGGCCGATCGCGACGACGCGGCGTGCACCGGGGCCGGCGTCCGAAAGCCTTCAATGAACGAAACCGCGGGAAGTGGCAGGCGGTCGTGCCGCGGGCGCTATGGGGATTTGCGCGCGGCAGACGAACTGGCTGATGGCAGCCGACACCCATGAGTGCGTTGGTCGACGACGTTGCCGCGCATGAACGGGGCGCTGCGAGCGTAAGTGTCCGCCTTGAGCAATGAAGATCGGTGCACAAGTTGAGATCGTAAGCGTGGATTTGCGCGAGCGTCGTCGTGGCGGATCGACGACCGCGTGAGAAAGATCGACATTTTGAATCTGTGACGTGGAGAACGTGATCATGATGTATCGATCCTGATCGCGGTTGGCGGCGGCGGTCGGTATTGCGGCGTCGCGCCGCGCTTGAAGGTCTCGATGATGTTCATGCGACCGCCGCAACACGGGCACGGGTAGGTCGGCTTGTCTGTCGCCGCGGCGCTATCGGGAGGCTGCGGCTGGTGCGCGGTTTGCGCAGGTGCCGCCGCAGCGATCAGCTCACGCGCCCGTACGATGGTCGCGGTCTTGGTGCCGCTCGCCAGCAGACCGTAGTGCCTGATCCTGTGGAACCCGTTTGGCAAGACGTGCATGAGGAAGCGGCGGATAAACTCGTCCGGCTTGAGCGTCATGGTCTTGTAGCGGCCGGGCCCCTTGATCCGGTAGTCCTTGTACCTGAACGTGACGCCGGTCGCGTCGGCGGCGATGAGCCGGCTGTTGGAGATCGCGACCCGATGCGTGTAGCGGGACAGATAGGCCAGCACCTGCTCGGGGCCGGCGAACGGCCACTTGCTGTAGACGAACCACTTGGTCCGATGCAGTGGCGCGAGATAGGCCTTGAACGCGGTCTTGTCGGCGAGGTGGGCATGATCGCCGAAGAACTGCAGGCGACCGGCGTCGTGCGCGGCGAGGAGCATCTCCAGCTTCAGGCGGCGGAATAGCCGCGACAGTACCTTCACCGGCAAGAGATATTTGGGACGGCAGCCGATCCAGCGTGTGCCGTCGAGCGATATCCCACCACCCGGCACGATCATGTGCACATGCGGGTGATGGGTCATCGCGGAGCCCCAGGTGTGGAGCACCGAGGTGAAGCCGATCTTGACGCCCAGACGCTTGGGATCGGCTGCGATTGTCAGCATCGTCTGCGAGGAAGCTTTGAACAGGAGATCGTAGATGACGGCCTTGTTCTGGTAGCCGATGGCGGCGATCCGCGCCGGCAGCGTGAACACGACGTGGAAGTAAGGAACGGCCAACAGCTCGGCCTTGCGCTCCTCCATCCACGCGAGCGCCTGCGAGCCCTGACACTTGGGGCAATGCCGGTTGCGGCAACTGTTGTAGGCGATCGCCGTGTGCGAACAGTCCTCACAGCGCATGACATGCCCGCCGAGAGCCGCCGTGCGGCAGCTCTCGATCGCCGACATCACCTTCAACTGGCCGAGGCTCACATGGCCAGCATTGGCTTTACGCCAAGCGGGCCCGTGGTCGCGGAAGATGTCCGCAACCTCCAGAACTGGACGGGCCATCAGCGCCGCGCGTCAAGCGGGCGGCTCGTCCTTCTTGATCTTGCCAATGAGATGATCGAGCGGGCTGGTGACGTTGCGGATCGTATTGGTCGCGACCTGCGTATAGCGCGCCGTCGTGTCGAGCTTGGTATGTCCGAGCAGCACTTGGATCACGCGAACATCGACATTCTGCTCCAAGAGATGGGTGGCAAAGCTGTGCCGCAGCGTATGCGGAGACACGTGCTTCTCGATCCCGGCCGCCTGCGCAGCCGTGTGGCAGGCGCGGGTAAGCTGACGCGTGGTGATCGGCTGGAGTGGATCGCGGCCCGGGAACAACCAGCCCCGCGAGCGGCAAACCAGCCACCAATCGCGCAGCAGGTCGAGCAGCCGCGGCGACAGCATTGCGTAGCGATCCTTGCGGCGCTTGCCCTGCTCGATCCGGATCATCATCCGCGCGCTGTCGATATCGCTCACCTTCAGCGCAACGACTTCGGACACCCGCAGACCCGCCCCATAGGCCACGCTCAGCGCCGCCTTGTACTTGACGCCAGGTGCCGCCGCCAACATGCGGGCGACTTCCTCCGGGCTCAAGATGACCGGCGCTTTGCGCGGCTCGCGCGCAACCGGCAGATGTCTAACAATGTCGGGACGATCGAGCGTTATGTCGAACAGAAACCGCAGCGCCGAGCCAGTGCCGTTGACGGTTGCCGCGCCCATTCCGCTCGATGCCAGATGCAGCAGGTAGCGTCGGACATCTTCCCGGGTCGCAGTATCGGGCGAGCGCCCAAGAAAAACGGCAAAGCTCTTGACCCGCCGAATGTAATCGGTCTGTGTCTTGACCACGAAATTGCGGACCGTCATGTCTTCGATCATGCGCCGGCGCAACGGGCTGATGCACTCATCGGTCATGGGATACTCCTGTCTGAACCGAGGTTGTTGACCCCTCGATCATCAGACAGGACGATCCGTCCCGTTACCGTGTGGCTATTGCCGTGCCGCCGCCGCCAAGCGCCCTACCGCGCGAGCGGTTTCGTTCATTGACCCACAACAGACATGCGGCAGCCCCGCCGCTGGTCATCGAGTTTGTCTTGAAGCAGCGACCGTTTCGCTTCGCACGCAGATGACCTTAACGGCCGAGGTCCTGTCCAAACGAGGTTTGAGCAAGGTAGGCCTGCGCGTGCATGAAGCACGTGGACGGATTTCCAAACTCAGCCGGCACGCGCATCACGGCCGTCGCACTGTCGGGGGTGCATTCCCCAAGATCGGGCGTAACTGTAACCGAGCACATGAGGACTAGAGCGGTCAGCACAGTGAGCTTCTCTAGCGCGTAGATGCCAGCTCCTCGGTTGGTCTTGGGCGCGCCGTTAAGACCGCCACCTGATGTGGAGAAGCCGGCATACCGTTTAACGAGGGTGTAGGGACAGGCGACCGCTCTTGAACACTAGCCGATCCCAAAATCGCAATTTGGTGCGACGTGATCGGAAAGCCCATCAGTTCATAGCTGGGAAGCTCGGCCGCTGCTGCACCAGCTATATTCAACGCGGTTGCGAAGGCTGCAATAAATGGCAGATGTTTCATTGTTGCCCTCCTGGGCGAGGTGTGTCGACTGGAGCGGCTACCCAAACCTCCGGAAAACTGAGCCGCACCTGCGATCCGTTAGCGTTCTGGACGCTAAACCGATTTCGCCTTAAGGTCCTTGGTAAGCCCTTAATTGTTCTGAACTCGCTGACCTTAGTACCCAACGATGACCGGCTCGATCAATTTCGGCCCATTCTGCCTGGACGTAGCGCGGGGCTGCCTGCTGCGCGACGGAAAGCAGGTCCCGCTCGGAAGTCGGGCAGTCGACATCCTTGTCGTCCTTGCTTCGGCGAAGGGCGAGGTCGTCACCAAAGACGATCTTATGGCTCGGGTCTGGCCGGACCGGGTGGTCGAGGAGAATAATATTCAGGTCCATGTATCCGCACTGAGAAAGGCTCTCGACGACGGGAGCACGGTCGGGAGCTGCGTCGTAACTGTCCCGGGTCGCGGATATCGTCTGCTTGGCATACCATCGCCAACTTCGGTCGATCGGACTACGGTTGAGCCCGCCCCAGAGGCCGCGGCCCATCCGTCCATAGCTGTCCTCCCTTTTGACAACATGAGCGACGATCCGGACCAGGAGCATTTCGCGGATGGGATCGTCGAGGAAATCATCACCGGACTGTCCCGCATCCAATGGCTGTCCGTAGTCGCGCGCAATTCTAGCTTCAAGTACCGAGGGCGTGGCATCGATGTGAGGCAGATCGGTCGCGAACTCGGAGTGCGCTTTATTCTCGAAGGCAGCGTGCGCAAGACGGCTGACCGCGTTCGCATCACCGGTCAACTTATTGATACCGCTACAGGCACACACGTCTGGGCTGATCGTTTCGATGCCGGGATCGAACACGCTTTCGATCTCCAGGACAAAGTGACAGCAAGCGTCGTGGGCGCGATCGAGCCGACGGTCCTCCGGGTCGAGAGCCGGCGCGTGACGCGCAAGCCCGCGTCCACTGCATGGGAGTACATGGCGCACGGATTCGCGATCGAAAGACAATTAACTAGGGAAGCCAACGCGGAGGCGCTGCAAGCCTTTCTACAAGCAATAAAGCTCGACCCTAACTTGGCTATGGCGTACGCGCTGGCATCGCAGTGCTACACTTGGGCAAAGTCATTCGGTTGGCGCACCGATCCTGCGATCGAGTCCATTGAAGGCGCAAGGCTCGCGCGACGAGCGCTCGACCTAGGAAGAGAGGACCCCACTGTCCTGATCGTGGCCGGCTTTGGGCTCGCCTATCTTCAAGGCGACCTCGATGTTGCGGCGGATGCAGCCGCACGTGCACGCATGCTCAACCCGAACTCCCCAGCGGCTCTCGGCCTGCAAGGCTGGATCAATGTCTGGCGCGGTGAGCCGGAACTCGCCCTGCCTGACGTCGAACGCGCGCTTAAGTTAAGTCCTGCCGATGTTTGGTCTTTCGCGTGGTGGAGTGTGGGCTCCTACGCTCATTTTTTCTGTGGCAGATTTGATGACGCGCTGTCATGGGCGGAGCGGGCATTGCGGGAACGTCCTGGCTACCTCCCGGCCGCAAGGATAGTTGTCGCAAGCGTCGCGCTTGGAAGCCGATCCCCGAGCCCAGAGATGTCTATAGTCCGTTTGCGTGAGCTGGACCCAACGCTTCGTCTTTCCAGTCTCAAGGAGCAAATGCCGCTTCGCCGTGCCGAGGATCTTGCCATCTTGACGGATGGCTTGAGAAAAGCGGGTCTGCCTGAGTAATCGTGGCGCGCTAGATTGGTCCGGTATTGGCCCTTCACGACAGGCCACCTTTTTCGGGCCGACCGTCGCTAACGGGGCATTGCGGACATGGCTGGACCTGCAGCTTGCCCCGCCCTGTTCGCGGTAGATACCGTGATTACTGTCAAGCAGCATTTTGATTGACCTGAGCTGTTTTGAGTGAAGCATCTCCAGCAGGCATGAAGCGTGTTGAAGGCTGAGGCGGGCGTCAAGCCCGCGCGCTGCCGCGCGCCCCTTCGTGCTGCGGGGCATGACCCCCACCTCCGCCTCCAACCGAGATCCTGCATGCGATCGATCCCTGGATATGGCTCAACAGCCCATCGCTATTGCGGGATCGAAAGGTTTGCCCGTTTTTAGAACACCGAAACACAGCACCAACAGCTTCCGCATCGCGGCCACGACAATCTGCTTGGGTTTGAGGCGACCTCGGGACTTCAACCGAGTTACTAGCGCCACAATTGCGGGATTGTACCGCATGGCGGATAGGGCCGGCATGTATAGTGCAGCGCGAAGAACAGCGTTGCCAATCTTGGAGATACGTGTCGCTCGATCGACAGACGTTCCCGACTGATGCTGCCGCGGGTTCAATCCCGCATAGGCGACCACCTCGCCGCTCGAGTGCAGTACATTCGGACCAGGCAATTCGGCCAACACGACGCCAGCCAAAGTATCACCGACGCCACTGATGCTTAGCAGAAGATCGCGTTTCGATCGCAGGTCGGAATCATTTTCGATCGCCAGTGCGATGGCTTTGTCGACCGCTCCGATCTGGCTCGTGAAGTGCAAGATCGTCGCATCGGCCAGGGCTTGAGCCTCCGCGTCGACAATGCCGCTGTTCTTGCGATTCTTCCATTCCGTCAGACCCGCGATGATGCCACTCCGAATCGTCTGCAACTCACCCAACCGACGGTGCGCCTCCGAAGGCGGCGCCCATGGCAACGGCTTGAACAATTCACAATACTCACGAATGCGCGACGCATCGATCCCGTCGGTCTTGTTTCGACCCAACTTGGTGCGCACGAAGTCTCGAACCTGAGCGGGATTGATGATGCTGACAATATGACCGGCCTCGTACAACGCACACGCGATGCCAAGACTATAGCGCCCGGTCGATTCCAGACAGGCGTGAACTCGTCGGATCTTTTGGGCGACCAGCCAATCCAAAAGATGGTGCCACCCGTCAGATGTATTTGCAAAGCTCTTGGTGCGCACCTTGCCGCAGCTGGAGATGCTCACGTCGAGCGTATTCTTGGAAACGTCGATACCCAATATTCCGTCGATCACTGTCTTATCCCTCCATCTCGTCTCTGCAGCACGAGCTCCGCTTCGAGCAACCTTGTACACAGGATCTACGCTCTTGCGCGTCCCAGGATACCGTCCAGTCTGAACAGCGGAGCTTGGAAAAACGGGGCCTAATCTACCGCACAGGCTCATTCGCCAAAGGGACGCAAGAGGCTCACCGTTCTCCTTGCTGCTCAGCAAACGTGTTTATTTACTAAGCAACCCGCAACGTACAAGGGACGGTCGTTACCGACCGCCCCCCGCACAGAACCGCGCGAGCGGAATTCCCGCACGCGGCTCCCACCTTGGGTGTGTGACGGCAAAGCGCATCTGCGGCCACGGATGAAGGGTTGTTGGCTGCGGGAGATAGTCGGATGCGATCTTCGCGATCCGCTGCCACGTCGTGCGATCCTTCTGGCTGCGGCGCTGTAGCGTGCGCAGCCATGAGACCGTGACGTGGTGATGGAAGGCGCGCAATGCCGGGAAGTTGGTCGGCACGGCGTGATACGCGAAGAAGCCCCTCACCACTTGCGCCAGCCATTGTCCCTGTTCGGGAATGGGCTGATGCATCCGCCGTCGCAGTTCCTCCTTGATCTCCGTGAGCTTTGCCCGCATGCGATCACGCCGGGTTCTCCGTTTAAGGAGGAATTTGCCCCGTCGGGATTGACCGCAGATGTGGGTGAACCCCAAGAACTTGAAGGTCTCCGGCTTTCCGAGCCCGCGCCGGGCGCGTCTGTCCACCGCATGGCGACCAAACTCGATCAGGCGGGTCTTCTCCGAATTGAGCGACAGCGAGAACTCCTGCAACCGCTCGCGCATTACATCCCAGAAGCGCCGGGCGCGCCAATTACCAGTTTATGGAACATGGATTTCCTCCCGTTAATGCAGGCAGCGTACGAACGCGCAAAAAATGCCGGCGGCATTTCTGATAGGTTTCGCCGTTCTCAGTGCGAAGTCTGAGCAAAATAGCTCACGCTGACCGACTAAGATTGAACGGGTAGGATGACTGCTCCTGGCCCTTCTCGTCGCTTTTTTAGCGGCTCACCATTTAGGTAGCGTTTGCAGACGAGCGGACATAGCTTGACCTGGCGCCGGTTCGACCCTGGTCGCGCATGACGCGCGTTTAAACGAACGTTTCTTCTTCCGAGCTTGCGACTCGCAGCGTTTTCACACAGCCAAGACCCTGAACGGACATCGGCAGGCCCGCTCACCAATTCGGTTGCAGGGTGTTGCCTTTCGGAGACGGTATTTCGTGGCTTGGCGATGTAAATTTGGAAACTCGCAAGAAAAAATTCACTTCAACGGCGGAATGTGACGGACCTTCGAGTTGGCCGCGCGCGTTTTGGCATCCTTGAAGGTGTAAGCCGTAGAAAAAAGTATTGAGTAAAAATGTTCCAAAAAGAACTCATTACGGCGGCCAGTATCAGCCTCGCGATCGTATTGGGCGCCTGCGCCGGCCGGCCGGCTCAAGGCGTACTGGTGCCCGTCGCACAATCTGCTGAAGGCACATCCCGGGTGAATGTGCTTGTCGCCACAACACGACAACGCTCAATTGCGGATGCGGGCGAGATGTTCAATGGGGAGCGCGCGGAGGACGTATCCTATGCTGCTATTACCGTTTCAATTCCGCCTGACAACTCCCGAAAGAGTGGCGAAATCAACTGGCCCGCGTCCCTTCCTGGTGATCCTAATCGCGATTTCGTCACTCATTCGGCGAATTATCTCGACAAGCAGCAACTCTCCGCCGCCGTGTCCGCCGCGGCAAAGCCGGCCGGTCGCAGAAACGCGCTCATCTTCGTGCATGGCTTCAACAACCGGTTTGATGATGCCGTTTACCGGTTTGCACAAGTCGTTCACGATGCGAAGGCGCCAGGTATTCCCGTTCTGTTTACATGGCCTTCGCGCGGGGAATTGAGTCTGCCTGCGTACACATATGATCGCGAGAGCGCGAACTCTTCCCGCTACGCGCTCGAACAACTTATCGAAATGCTGGCTGCCAATCCGAATGTAAAAGAAATCAACATCGTTGCGCACTCAATGGGCAATTTGGTTACGCTCGAAGCGTTGCGCGGGATGGCGAGCCGGAGGGGTAAGATTGGAGCAAAAGTTAGGAACGTGATGCTAGTCGCGCCTGACGTCGGCGTTGATATGTTTCGTAGGGAAATTCAAGGAATGGGAAAGTCTAGGCCGCGCTTTCTTCTGTTTGCATCTCAAGACGATATCGCGCTCAATTTTTCAAAGACAATTGGGGGAGGCGTTGCGCGCATTGGTGCGATCGATCCAGCGCAGGAGCCGTACAAAAGTGAGCTGGCGCAAGAAAACGTAGAGGCGTTTGATTTGACTAAGCTCAAAGGTAACGCTCACAGTAGAGCCTTTGAAGATATTACGACCGTAGTGAGCATGATTAAGGTCGGCCAGTGAACCGTCGGCCGCAAACTCTTGCGGTCGCCGCCGACGAGGTGATCGAATGAGTGCAGCGAAGCTAGCTGTCATTCTAGCGGGTGAGAGTCCCGCCAACAGAGGAGGTCCAGTCGCTGTTGTAGTTATATCCAGCAACGAGAAGGGAGACCGACCTGTTGAAAGCCTGGAAGTAAAAGCCCCCGGGGGCTGACCTGAATATCGGTCTGATCCGTACAGGGGGGCGAGCAACCTGGCAGGCCGTAGCGAATGTGCGAACTAAGTAGCCCCGAAATTCACCTCCCGCGTGAAACGGATTGCGGGATCATTGGGAGTGCCAAGCCGGTTTATTCGCGGCGAAGGCCATGCCGACATCGCTGTCTGGAACTGACGGTGTTCGGATTCCCCGGGGTCGCAGGGGACGGCATGCCAGGAAAGAATGTGCAGCGAAAGCTCGGAACCACTCGCGGGTCGCCTAGGCGCTCCCGCACAGCGAAGGCATCGCGTATAAGCCAAACGGTGAAATCGCGATGTGCCCGCGAGTGGGGCGGATGGGGCCGATTAAGTGATGACGGACCGGGACACTATAACCCGGACCCGAGCGAGGGCCCCTGGGGTAGGTGGAGTATTCCACCGCATGGCGGTGCAGTATCGCGTCGACCGATCCGACTCTGGGCGGATCAATGTTGAAGCACGAAGGGCGAAGACAAACCGATCGTAGGGCAGCGTATGCCGGGAGCAGGCTTAAGCTGATTGACGCGTCGGGAAGGTCCCGCCTGATACGCCAGCCTTTCAGCCGTAACGGGGAAAACTCGCCTTACGGAATGTTAGGGGGGATCGTGGAAACGTCGGCATCATTCGAAGCCCGGTCCGCGCCACGATCCTACCCGACCAACAGCTTAATGTCTGTTTTTGGCCGTGCGCCCCGAAGGCGCGAATCATCAGTGGAGGAAGATTCCACCCGGAGAGTTGTCGATTGATCCGGTAGCTAACGAGCGGCTCGGACCTGCAGCTTGCCCCGCCCTGTCGCGATCCCGTCTCCTGCGATGCGAGCCACAGTCCCGGTCCACGATGTGCTAGGGTATGGTCCTCGCCATACGCGGAGGAAGCCGATGAGACGACGTGATTTCATCACGCTTCTCGGCAGTGCTTCGGCAACGTGGCCGTTCGGTGCCCTCGCACAGCAAACGGGGAAGTTGCCGACGGTCGGCTTCCTGGGCTCGGACGCTTCGCTCTGGAGTCCATGGACTGCTGCTTTTGTGCAGCGACTGCGTGAACTCGGCTGGATCGAGGGTCGCACCGTCGCAATCGAGTATCGCTGGTCGGAGGGACGCCCGGAGCGTGTCGCCGAGATCGCGGCCGAGTTCGTGCGGCAGAAGGTCGACGTCGTTGTCACGTATGGAGGCGCCGTCGCAGCGTTCAAGCAGGCGACCCCGGACATCCCCATCGTCTTTGCAATCGCGGTCGATCCGGTCGGCAGCGGCCTCGTCGCGAGCCTTTCGCACCCGGGCGGCAACGTCACTGGACTGTCGCTCCAAGCGACCGATATTGCCGGCAAGCGGCTCGAACTTTTGCGTGAGATTGTCCCCGGTCTGCGCCGGTTGGCAATCATGTTTGATGCCGGCTATCCCGCAGCCGTGCTGGAGAGCGGCGAGGCTCAGGCCGTGGCTCGCACGCTCGGCCTCGAAGTCGCGCCACACGAAATCCGGCGAGCAGAGGATATTGCGCCCGCCTTCGAGGCGCTCAAGGCCGAAGCGGACGCACTTTACGTCGTGGACAATGCTCTCGTTACCGCCAACCGCATGCGCATCACCGCGCTTGCGCTCAGCACGCGGCTGCCGACTATCTTCTCAGGCCGCGATTTTGTCCAAGCCGGAGGCCTCATGTCCTACGGACCAGACTACCCAGCTCTGTTCCGGCGCGCTGGCCGATTATGTCGACAAGATTCTGCGCGGGACGAAGCCCGGTGATATCCCGGTCGAGCAGCCGACCAAATTCGAGCTTGTCGTCAACCTCAAGACCGCCAAGGCGCTCGGGCTCGAAGTGCCGTTGCATATTCAACAGCTAGCCGACGAGGTGATCGAATAAGTGCGCCAGCCGAAGCTGGTGCGGTCCAGCCGGTGAAAGTCCGGCTCAAGTAAGGGGTAGCACCCGCTTGGTAGCGAGTGTTGCGTGGCTGCTGGCGACAGCGGTTGCGAAGCGTACACAGCAATTGCATGGGGTGTGGGATTGAGCCTCGAAAGATCAGACATCGCAGGGGCCGAGAGTTTTTATTCGCTTGAAGGCAACATGTGCGGCACCGTCATGCGAGGTGCTGACGCCCTGCCGGGGTCTAAGGCCACATCACGTGCAACAGGATCGCATCGGAAGCTGGGAGGTCTCGGGGCTGACCGGAACGGAGGGGGTTGCCGTTACCGGCCCGCATCGGGAAGGCGAGGAGCCGTAGCCGATGATGAACGGACCCGAGAAGTCGGACCCTGCCATAGTAGCTGGGAAGTCGGCGAACAAAGCGGAGCAATCCGCAGCGGAGCCGATGGAGCAAAGGGCGGGGACCAAGGGGAATGCGGGCCAGCAAAGCACGCACCGGACGCAGAGCCGGACAAACGTGTCACAGGCGCAGGAACGCATACGGAAGGCCGCAAGGGAAAGGAAGAAGGAGAGGTTCACCGCGCTCTTCCACCACATCACCGTTGAACTGCTGGAGGAGGCGTTCTACGCGCTGGCGCAGAACGCAGCCCCCGGCGTGGATCGGCGGACGTGGAAGGACTACGAGGCAGACCTCGAACACAATATCGAGGACTTGCAGCGACGGGTCCAACGCGGAGCGTATCGGGCACTGCCGTCCCGGCGCGTATACATCCCCAAGCCGGACGGTCAGCAGCGCCCGCTCGCGGTCGCAGCCTTGGAGGACAAGATCGTCCAACGGGCGGTGGTCGCGCTGCTGAACGCGATCTACGAGGAGGACTTCCTCGGGTTCTCGTATGGATTCCGGCCCGGTCGCGGCGCGCATGACGCGCTGGATGCGCTCTGTGTCGGGATTCACGGCAAGAAGGTGAGCTTCATCGTGGACGCCGACATCCGGTCGTTCTTTGACACGATTAGTCAGCAATGGCTGATCCGTTTCCTGGAGCACCGGATCGGCGACCGGCGCATCATCCGCCTGATCCAGAAATGGCTGAAGGCGGGCATCCTGGAAGACGGGGTCGTCGAGGTCAGTGACAGGGGGACGGGGCAAGGGTCGGTGATCTCACCGCTGCTTGCCAACATCTACCTGCACTACGCGCTCGACCTCTGGGCCGCACGCTGGCGAAGGCGTACTGCCGCGGGTGATATGATCATCGTGCGCTATGCCGACGACTTTATTGTCGGCTTCCAGCACGAGAGCGACGCCCAGCGCTTCCTCAACGAGATGCGCGAAAGGTTGCGGGAGTTTGCGTTGTCGCTGCATCCTGAGAAGACCCGGCTAATCGAGTTCGGACGTTTTGCGGCAGAGCGCCGCAAGCGGCGCGGGCTCGGCAAGCCGGAGACCTTCAATTTCCTGGGCTTCACCTTCATCTGCAACAAGAACTCGTGCGGGAAGATTCCAGATCCAACGGAAAACCCGCGCCGACCGCATGCGGGCGAAGTTGCAGGAGATCAAGCAGGAGATGCGACGGCGCATGCACCAGCCAATCCTCGAGCAGGGGAGGTGGCTGGAGCGGGTTGTCCGCGGCTACTTCAACTATCACGCCGTGCCAACCAATGGTCAGGCATTAGAGGTGTTCCGGCATCATGTCACTGATCTTTGGCGGCGCACGTTGCGGCGTCGCAGTCAGAAGGATCGGGTGACGTGGGCACGGATGACGCAGCTGGTGGATGACTGGCTTCCAAAACCGATCATTCTTCACCCTTGGCCGAGTGATCGCTTTGCCGTCACACACCCGAGGTGGGAGCCGTATGCGGGAAAGCCGCACGTACGGTTCTGTGCGGGGGGCGCGAGATGAAACTCGCGTCCCTACCGCAACGGACAGTATTTGCTGCGTTGCATGAGTCCGGTTATTATTAGATTTCGTTTTCATACGGCCTGGGCCCTTAACGACGGCGACGCATTTTGGTGGCTGACTGTCGCTTTCGGGGAGCAACGGACATGCGCCGCTGAAGCGCGCGGACCGCATTCGACGCGATTGACCCATTTCAGAAGTCAGTGACGACCCTGCTGTGATGCACAACACGGCTATTAATGCGTTGATGTGGTAGGGATGTGGTAAGGTGTCGTTCTTGGCCCCGGGGAACGACCCATGAGACGGCGGGAATGCATCACGTTGCTCGGTGGTGCAGTACTGGCGTGGCCGCTAGCCGCCCGAGCGCAACAACCGCGGGTGCCGGTGATCGGGTGGCTTAGCAGCGGGTCGCAAGATACCGATAACGCTTTCCGCCTGCCCAACTTCCGATTAGGTCTGAACGAGACGGGCTATGCTGAAGGTCGGAATGTAGCGTTTGAATACCGCCGGGCAGAAGAACATCTCGAGCGGGTGCCGGCACTCGCGGCAGATTTGGTTAACCGCCAGGTATCGCTCATCGTGGCGGCGGGCAGTCCGGTTGTTGCAATGGCTGCAAAGTCCGCGACCGTATCAATTCCGATTGTCTTCGCTAACTCAGCCGATCCGGTACAGCTTGCTCTGGTCGCGAGCCTCAGCCGTCCCGGGGGAAACGTAACGGGAGTGACCACCGTTAGCGCCGAACTTGAAGCAAAGCGACTTGAACTCCTGCGCGAACTAGTGCCGTCCGCAACATCAGTCGCCGTGCTTGTGAATCCAACCCGGCCAGGCGTCGATACCCAGTTGGCGCAAATACAACAAGCCGCTCGGGTACTCGGGCTACCCCTGCATATTTTGAAGGCCAGCAGCGAACGTGATCTCGATGAAGTTTTCGCAACGCTGGTCCAGCTGCGGGCCGGCGCGCTCACAGTTACCGCCGACAGTTTGTTTGCGGAGCGCCGTGATCAAAATGTTGCGCTGGCGCGACGCAATTCGGTTCCCACGATGTCCCAATTTCGCGAATTTGCCGCTGCCGGCGGCTTGATTAGCTATGGGCCTTCGTTCGGTAAGTCGTACCGCCAAGCTGGAATCCTTACCGGCCGGATTCTCAGGGGTGAGAAGCCTGCCGGTCTTCCCGTATCCAGCCAACCAAGTTCGAGCTGGTCATCAACATCAAAACTGCCAAGGCGCTTGGGATTGAGGTGCCGATTTCGATGCAAATGCTAGCCGACGAGGTGATCGATTAAGCCGCCTTCGACTGCGCTATTGTCGGGTCGCAACAATTGGCGACTTTGCTTGCCCGCGCCGACGAGATTAAAGCAGTATAAGTCCGAAAATGGCCCAGAATGTCGGTTTTCGGAGTAACTGCGGAAGTGACCGGCGCCCAAAACGTCGAAGATGACTCTAAGCCGATCTGAGCGACCTGGGTAACTGCGACGCGCGGAATAGGTCTCGCTGCGCGCCGTGCTATAGTCTGACGCGATCTACTGGCCGGTGCGGGAAAATGAGGCGGCGGGAATTCATCGCGTTGCTTGCCGGCGCGGACGGCCGCTTGGCCGTTTGGCGTGCGGGCGCAAAAGCGAGAGCGGCCCCGGCGGCTCGGCGTGCTGATGAGCAACGCCGAAAGCGATCCGCTCGGGCAAGCGCGCATCGCCGCGCTGCGGGCGGCTTTGCGGGAATTGGGATGGTCGGAGGGCGGCAATCTAAGGGTCGACGTGCGTTGGGCCGGAAGCGATGCGAGCCGTCTCAAGGACTACGCCGCCGAACTTGTGAGGCTTGCGCCGGACGTTGTGATTGCCAATGGCACTCCGGGCACTGCCGCCATGGAACAGGCGACGCGCTCGGTCCCCATCGTGTTTGCGGTGGTCAACGACCCGGTAGATCAGGGTCTGATCACAAGCTTAGCGCACCCCGGCGGCAACGTCACTGGTCTTTCATTCGTCGACTTTTCCTTGTTCGGCAAATCGCTGGACCTGCTCAGACAAATAGCGCCCAAGATGACGCGTGTCGGATTGATGTTCAGGCCGGCAGATCATCCCTATTACGACGAGTACCTGAGGTCTTTCGCGGCGGACAAACGGGATTCTCCCCACGGTGGTTGTACGGGCCGCGGTAGCCTCTGCGGCTGAAATTGAAAACGAGGTGGCGAAGTTGGCCGCGCCGCTACCCGGCGGTCTCATCGTTGCCCCGGACACGTTTACGCTGGCGTATCGTCAGACGATCTTGACGTCGGTGGCGCAACATGGCGTTCCTGCAATCCATCCGTATCGCCAATCGGTTGTGGAAGGCGGCCTGATGTCTTATGCGCCTGACACGCTGGATATATTCCGACGTTCCGCCACGTACGTCGATCGTATCCTCAAGGGCGAGAAGCCCGGCGACCTGCCGGCGCAGGCGCCGATAAAGTTCGAATTCGTGCTCAACCTCAAGACCGCGAAGGCGCTCGGCCTCGATGTGCCGCCGACCCTGCTTGCGCTGGCGGACGAGGTGATAGAATGAGCGCGAAGGCGTACTCGCTCCGCCTTTGTATTCGCGAAGACGGGAGCCCGGTATTTGCTTTCGCACAAGGCGCGAAGGGCTAGCGGACGATCGCATGAGAGCGCTGCCGATCATCGCGGCGGAGGAATTCGCGGGCTGGCGACCCGCCTGGGCGGCATCGCTGCCGGCCGCCGGCACATCGATCGTGCGCAGCCGGCTGTTCATCAAATACGTTGCGCTGTTCGTCGCCGTAGTCAGCCTCGCGCTCGTCGCCAACGGCGCGTTCGACGTCTATTTCTCGTATCAGGAGCAGAAGGCCTCGCTGGTCCGCATTCAGCGCGAGCAGGCGGAGGCCGCGGCCGGCAAGATCGGGCAATTCATCGGCGAAATCGAAAGCCAGGTCGGCTGGACCACGCAGCTGCCCTGGTCGGCCGGCACGCTCGAGCAGAGGCGCTTCGATGCGCTGCGGCTCTTGCGCCAGGTGCCGGCCATCACCGAACTCGCCGAGATCAACTCCAGCGGCCACGAGCAGTTGAAGGTGTCGCGGCTGGCCATGGAAGTGGTCGGCAGCGGCAACGACGTGTCCAAGGAGCCGAGCTTCGCCGAGGCGGTGGCGCACAAGGTCTACTACGGCCCGGTCTATTTCCGCCGCGAATCCGAGCCCTACATGACGCTGTCGCTCGCCGGCACGCGGCGCGACACCGGCGTGAGCATCGCCCAGGTCAACCTGAAACTCATCTGGGACGTGCTGTCGAAGATCAAATTTTCCGGGCACGGGCGCGCATACGTGGTCGATGCCGCCGGGCGGCTCATCGCCCACCCCGATATCAGCCTGGTGCTGCGCAACACCGACATGTCGCAGCTTGCCCAGGTGCGCAGCGCCCGCGCCAAGGTAGCCGGCAACGATGGCGAGCAGATCGAGGAGGCCGAAGACCTCGCCGGGCACAAAGTGCTGATCGCCTCGGCACCGGTCGCCCCGCTCGGCTGGCTCGTCTTTGTCGAAACGCCGGTGCAGGAGGCCTACGCGCCGCGCGCAAATCGCACCAGCGGCAGCCCCGCGCATCACCGCAGACGCCAACAACGCCGCCACGGTGCTCATTGTCGACGACGATCCGGCGGCGCGGGAGCTGCTGACCGCCAACTTGAAGGGCGCCGGATACCGCCTGATCCATGCCGCGAGCGGCGACGAGGCTCTCAGTCTCGCGCGCACGATCCGCCCGGATGCGATCACGCTCGACGTCATGATGCCCAAACCCGACGGCTGGGATGTGCTGAGTGCGCTCAAGGCCGACGCCGATCTTTGTGACATTCCCGTCGTCATGGTCACGGTCGCTCCGGAGCGCGGCATCGGCCTTTCGCTCGGCGCCGTCGATGTCCTGACCAAGCCGGTCGACCGGGCGAGGCTGACGGCGCTGATCCATCGCCTCGTCCGCCGCGACGGGCCGGTTCTGGTCGTTGAGGACGATGCCGATACCCGCGATATGATGCGGCACACGATCGAAAGAATGGGCATTGCGGTGGCTGAGACCGCGAACGGCCGCTTGGCGTTGTCCTGGCTCGGCGATAACCCGCCGCCGGCCGTCATCCTGCTCGATCTGATGATGCCGGAAATGGACGGGTTCGCGTTCCTCGACGCGCTTGCCGGCCGCGCCGAATGGCGCGAGATACCGGTCATTGTGGTCACGGCGAAGCAACTCACGGCGGGCGAGCGCGAGCGCCTTCTGCAGCAGGCGCGCAAAGTGTTGGAGAAAGCAACGGCAACGAGGGTCGATATCGCCGCAGCCATCGGCGAGGCGGTACGGCGCCGGCCGACGCGCGTGGCAGCGGCGCAAAGTTGAGGCAGGCGGACAGCGGGATAAGAGGGGGGCATGACAAAGGTTTTGCTGGTCGAGGACAACGAAATGAGTCGCGACATGCTATCCCGCCGGCTCATCCGCCGCGGCTTCGAGGTGATTTTCGCGGTCGATGGAAAACAAGGGGTCGACGCCGCGCGGCGCGAAAAGCCCGACATCATCCTGATGGACATGAGCTTGCCGATCATGGACGGATGGGAAGCGACCCGATGCGTCAAGTCCGACGATGCCACGCGCGGCGTGCCGGTCATCGGCCTCACGGCGCGTGCGATGAGCGGCGATCGCGAAAAGGCGATCGAGGCTGGCTGCGACGATTACGACACTAAGCCGGTCGAACTCGACCGCCTCATCGGCAAGATCGAGCGCCTTCTCGGGTTGAGGAAAGGATAGAGCTTGTTCCGCTCATTACCGCGCAAGCGGGAAGGCAGAGGGGGATTTCTGAGCACGGGGCAAACCGCAAATCATTAATAGCCTCGAGGCGTGCAAGCGCGCCAACCCAGGCGATAAGGACGCGCCGGACTTCCCGGCTATGCCCGGCCGGTCTCCACCTACGCCTCATCATCCTCATATACGCGGAAG
Organism: uncultured Alphaproteobacteria bacterium; assembly: GCA_963833665.1. Taxonomy (GTDB): domain Bacteria; phylum Pseudomonadota; class Alphaproteobacteria; order Rhizobiales; family Xanthobacteraceae; genus BOG-931. The sequence goes on from CAWHZA010000082.1 coordinate 18,145, forward strand.
GCCTTACGAACCTCCTCGGGCGTCCACCTGCAAGGTTCTTCAAAGGCTTCCATCAAGCGCCACCACATGCAATCGAGGGCCCGCGTATCAGGGTCGATAAAGCAGCCCTCGGCGTGATAATGGGCACAATAGGCCTCAATGCATTTCTTGATCATCTTCGGCGCGAAAGAAATTGCAATTTGGCGGCGTTTGGTGAGACTTGGTTCAGCCTCCATCATTGCGAACGCGGTATTGAAGGCGGCAAACAGCGGCAGGGTTGCCCGATCATTAGCGAGATCGGCGTCGAGGTCGGCGAAGCCTCCATAGTTGATGGGGTTCGTCGAAGGTTTCGATCGCTTCTGTACATGCGCCTGCATAGCCCAAAAGATCGTTGACATACGCCAGCGTCGCGCCCTGCCCTCGCCGTGGTCGGGCGGCGTATGGCGCAATGCTCGGACGATCGTTTGCCGGTCGCATTCAAGAAGCGTGGCGGCGGCGTTGATCGAAAAGAGGTCATCCATCAACGTCCTCCCTCGTTAGAGAAAACTGTGCCATTGGCTACATTTTATATCCTATTGTTGTTGTTGCACCTATAGAAATACTTGTGCCTAGGGCTACCGCGCTGTGGGGCGCCACCCGCATCGGAGGGTGACATGGTCCAGGACCCCGGCGAGATCCCACCACGGTAAGATGGTGACCGGTCAATACAGGACCGGTTTCATTTCTATCACCTCCGTTTTGGTTTGTTTATTTGTTGCTCAAGGAAGATCTAAACATCCAACTCGATCACCACCTCCTTGAACAACCCAGCGGCTAGCAAACACTCTGTGATCTGCTTAGCCTCGCGATCACACTGATCAACCGGCTTAGTATCTCTTGCTCCACGAAACAATGCCGCCGAAATTCGCCTTTCGAAATCGATGCGGTGCTGATGGCTTGAGATCATATCCGGCCTGGTGGGGGCGATAGAGAGCATCCTTTACCAAATGAGATCCATGAGCTTGCGTCTTGTCCCGGCGAACAAGAGATGCAACAATTAGCTGCTTTTTTACGCAACTGTCAGCTGACATTTTTGATCGCCACTACCAGCTCAGGCAACTTCCTATCTTCCTTTCGGTGCGGCCACTGCTTTAAGCTGCGGCCGCTTCCTGAGCCTTACGCAGCTGCGCCGCCCACCGCAACTACGTCGCCGTTTTGTCGGCTTGTCGGCCTGTCTCTGCACGCGTTGCTCTCGCCGGCAACGCTCGTGCGACACGATGTTCGAAGTACCGCCATCACCGTGGCTGCCCCATGGGTCACCTCTCACAAGGTGTCGCTTCCGTTCATCCTCCCGACGCATCATCGTTCGGAAGAAGTCTTCACCCATCAGTGTGTACTTTTTATCCATCCATGAGTCTCTTACCTAGATACCTCTATTATAGGTAGATAGATAAAGACAGACTCTAAGAGAGAGGGGGCATCGTATGGGCGCCCAGCGCAACAGTTTGCCAAAATCTGTTGCGCCCAGCGCACATGGGGGTGTGCGCCCAGCGCAACAGTCAGCGGATGATGACCCCCGGTGATTTACGGGTCCGCTTCCTCAATTTTATGAGCCCCACCTTCTTCAATTCATCTAGTGCCCGACACTTTGCGTACCGGCTGACGCCCTTTTGGGATAGAGCACCGTTGGCTAGATAAATGGTCCGACCAGGCGACTTCCAATTGAGGAACATGAGATGCCGGAAAACGACTTCGGCGGTATGGCTAACTTTGTCGAGGCGCTCGGATTGCTCGCGTGTGATCTGTACGAACTCACGCTTTGACCGCTTTGGCTTGGCGACGCCCGTCTCTACGGGCCGCAGATTCTTTAGCTGCTCCGGCCTAAGTCGGAGGTCTTTGGCATTGAAAACATTGTCCTTCATTACGCAACCTCGCTGCGTTCTTGTTCCTTGAACCGCTCAAGGAGCTTCATCACCTTGGTCCACATTCCAACGCCACGCTTGATCATGTATCGGTTCGGATAGCGCACGATCTGCGGAAACTCCAACAACTTGCCGCTCTCATCAAACTCGGGACAATCGGCCTTGATCGTGAAGCCGTCGAGCACGATGCGTGACGCCTCTTCCATAATGAACTTCATCTCCGCCACGCGGGCGTCAAGCTGATCAAGCGGTGCGCAGATCAGAAATGCGTCGTGCACCGGAGCGCAAACCTCAATGCCGGCTTCGATTGCCATACAACAGGCCAACCGCATCATCTCGGCGCCGTTGGCTTGGATTGGAAAGTTCATCAATGAGCGCCACCTTGCCTGTGGACCAGCCTTGACATTCCAGCCGTACACCGTACCGATTGGCTGTCCTTGCATCGCACAGGCGACGGCGCTCTCTGCCATTCCCCAAAATTTTTGATACTGGTCCTGATGAGCGCGGATGAGACCGCGGGCCGTGATGGTCGACTTGCCGATCCGAAACGCTAGCGTCTCTGGTCCCATCCCATATTGAACACCGAGCACGCACGCTTTGATCATATCGCGCACACCGGGATGAGATTTCTCTGCCGTTGTTTTGGTAGCGCCCGCCGGTAATAGACCCGCGCGAATCCCAAACTGGATATACGGGTCACCGGCGGCAAAATCGGCCATCATGTTCTTGTCGCCAGACAAGGCGGCGGCGATGCCGACCTCTTGGCTCGACCAATCAATGTAAGCGATGCCGTGTCTCGGCGGCGGCTTAATGAACCCGCGAATCCACGTGCTGGTACCGAAAATAAACTTGGCGTTGCTCGGCTGATTGCGACCGGTTATCGAGCCAAATGCGCTGAGCAAGGCGCGATTTCTTCCGTATTCTCCGATTGTCAAATCGCTGAAGAGGCGCATGGTCGAAAGCGCATGCCGCAACTCTCTCAGTGGTGAAACGTTTGGGTAAATCTTTGCCATCTCGCGAAAGACGTGTCGTTTGGAGTCGTCCAAATCTAAACGGCCGCTTTCGAGGCGTGGCCAGGGGATGTTGTGGCGCTCAAGATAAGCTTCGAAGCGATCCTCCTTGAAGGTGCGACCGTCATACACGCGGTAATCGGCATCAATGTCCGCAATCAGATCATCCTGAATGTCGGTCCAATGTTCCCGAGCAAGTGAGAGGAGGGCTACGTCGACAGGGACGCCAAAGTTTTCCACTACCGCCAGGTTGCCCATATAACGGCCGCGGAACAGCGCGCGCGGCAGATCGATGTAGGGCAACATAGCCGGCAGTAGACGCTCCAGTGCGTAAACATCGCCAGCGCAGTAGTCTAAAATGGCCTGCCACTCTTCTTCCGACCAAGGCGGTCCGCGCAGGATCAGCTCGATCATGCTAGCCTTGTAGTGCGCTCCGATAGTGTCGAGGCCGAAATATTCGAGGGCGTGAATTAGCTTGTTGCTCTCTACGGGCAACCCGTTGGTGAGATTCCTGAACTCGGTGAATAGGTCGAGGATACGCGCCGGCGTTGGCCAGTTGAGGGCGCGGAAAAAGTTTATCTCCGCGCTGGCGTAGTAGGCGACGAACAGAGTATCCGGCCCGGTCGAGAAGGGCGGGGCGGCGCCGAACGCGCCGCGCCGCAGACGCCACTCCCGGCCCGTGGCGAAGTCCTTGAAGACCGCACACACGGGCCGGAGGAGGTTGCCGTCGACACCGCCGAACTCGTACTCGGTGTCGCCGAGGATGACGGATCGATACGGCAACATTGGTCAGCCTTCCCGCAGAAGTCGAATGACTTCGTGGTTGTGGCTGTCGATGAACCGACCCGGCTTCACGAACGCGATGCGGAGCATCTCGTTGTACGTCAGGTCGGCCGGCCACACAGGGTCATTCTCCGGCGTAGGGTTGTCGGAGAAGAAGTACTCGTAAGCGCCGAGGGCCCGATTCGATTGCACCCTCACCTTACGCTTCATCGCCGCTTCGGCGGCTTCGATCGCGGAGTTGTTCCAGCTATCGGCGTTCTTGTGTCCGCTACCAGGCAATTTCGCTGCCCACAGAAACAAAGTTTTGTTCATGGACATGCAGACGAAGATCCGCACCCGGGTCATCTCGTTCTCATACGCACCAACGAGTGCCGGATGGAGGAGGTAATATTCGTTGTCATCCTTGAGAATAATGACGCCGAAATTATCGCTGAAATCCTCGCCGGGATGGACGCGGATCCACTCTTGACTGTGAGGCTTACGCACGGGGATTGTGCTGATGACCTTGCGGACACCAGCATTTTGTTCAAACGCTGGCGGCAAGCGCAATGCCTTGGCGTTGAACGGATCGGGCGACTCCGGAGGAGTAGTCCCCGACACGATCTTCGACTTGTTCTCTGTCGGATCGGCTTCTGCCGCCGCCTCGACACGTTTCAACGCTTCGGGAATTTCAAGCGGACCGATGTCGGCCGCTTTCTTCGAAGAAGAGCTCATCTTGAGCGCCTTTCAATTGGGGGTGATTTGAATGACTTGCCTGCCGCGCACCCGGTTGCGAACCGCGCGTGGTGGGCATTTTGTTGATCATGATCGCAATGCATGCTCCTTCCGGCGCAAGACGCGCGCCAGGTCCGCCAGTGGAATCCATCTCAACGTTGATGTCGGTGATGGTGATGAGGGTTTCGGGTTCGATCGTCGTGCGCGGCGATCGGCTGCTCGAAGTAGTGCAGTAGCTTCGCGCTCAAGGTTGGCCTGTTTAGCCGCGCGCTCGGGATGCCGCTCGTACCATCTGGTCGGGGCTTTCACGATGCCGGCTCCGTGTTTTCTTTGGTTGGAATCGCGCGCGCGGCCGCGCGCCGGGTCGGGAACTCACCGATCAGGATCTGGTCGGCGCCATACGCGAAAAATGAACCGTCATGCTCGATGACGTAGCCCGCTGTGTCGTGACCGTCGGTCACGGCTAAAGCGCCAGGAGTTGTGCGCGGATTAGGGATCATGATGCCCTCGCAAAGCGGTCGAGCTCGTTACCGTCAGAGAACCAGCCGTTGCGCCGTTGCCGTGCAAACAGTTCGAGATAGGGGCCGGCGCAGAAGCGCTCGATGCGCTCGTAAATTTCGTCGGGCTTTCTGCTGTGCTCGCGCACCGGCGCAACGATGAGCTCGCGTACACCCTTGTCGAGGCGCTTTGGGTTCCCACGCCGACCAAGCCAGCACAGCTCAGTGTTCTTTCGAGTGGTATGCCCAAGCGCCATGTGCCAGGGGCTCTTGGCGTCCGGCGCCGCTATCACCGAGAGTGGGGTCAGAGTGGCCTTTTGGTGGTCTTAACCCAAGCAAACCCTAATCCAGAGAAGACAAAGCCCCAGGCCGACATCACGTCAAAGATCGTCAGTGTTTGCGGTGCCGGTACCCACAAAAACAGCCAAGCGGTCGTCGCAGCCATATCGGCAACCGGATATTTTTGGATCTCCTCGAGGGTCATTTCACTGCGGTAGTGCTGCCCCGCCGAACGACCTTCACCTTTCGGCGAATAGGTCCTGAACGGCCACGGCGGATCGACCAAAAGCGCGCCGGCGGGAGGATTATTATTCATCGACACAACACGTCTCCATCGCTGGCGATAAGGTCGAGAGCAGCGCCGAGCACCGAGCTAGCGACACCGCGGCCGTCGCGGAGCAGGGCGTGCCGAATTGTGTCCATCGGTACGCCATGCTGGAGCGCGATCGAGCACACGACAGCCGAATCTTTCGCGGCATTGTCGCTGTGTGATCCACCCTTTGCGTTGCCGAGAAAGATCTCAGCGAGCCGTCCGTCCGGAAAGAACGACACGGTCGCGGCGTACTTTTGGGTGTTGCAAGTGAAGACGAATTGCCGGCTAGGGCGCCGGTTCGGCAGCCTCTCTCTGCTAGCTACGGGACGATCGATCATGAAACACGACTCCAAAATGAAAGCGCCGGCATTTGCGCCGGCGCCCTCTCTTAAAAGTTTGACGCCGGCCGTTACCGACCGGCGCCGATGGGGATCAGTTGGATGTCTCGCCGCCCTCGAACGCCGCCGGCATTTACGCCGGCGAACGACGCCCGGCATCGCACAACCGGGCGCCGGTCAGGGTTCACTGAGGGAAGTCGAGTTTGCCAAGTCTGTCGGATTTGAGGAAGACATTGACATCGTAGGTGAGCTGGATGCCGAAGATGTCGCCATGGTCCTTGCGGTAAATAACGGCAGAATGGTCTTTGTAGAACGTGATAGTGACGAGACCCTTGCCGTCCGGGTCGTAGGACTCCTCCTCCACTCTCACGAGCTCATGTTCTTCAGCATATTTCCGGGCGCGCTCAAGGTTCCATTTCTCGACAAAGCAAGTTTCAGCCATCGTGATCTCGGGTGGTATGGGTCGCATAGTCATTCCGGTTTTCCTTTCGGGAGTTCTCTAGCAAGATTCAGAATTAGCGCCGGCCATCGCACGACCGGCGCCGGTTTAGGTTTCAGGCAGTGACGCGATCGACGCAGCAGGTGATGGCGGACGAACGCGTCGGACATGCTGGCCCAGATGGGATCGATGGGCGGGATCGCCGTAGTGCCGTTGAGCTCGGTACCGCCGGCTTCGATATCGCCGATCGCCTCATTGACGAGCGGCACACTCACGCCAAACACCGTGGCAGCGAGTTTCGTCGTCGGCTCGACCTCGACCAGGCCGAGCTTCCACCTGGCTGCGAGATCCTGGCGCCGGCGCGGACCCCAGTCCGACTTGGCGATCGTCTGACCGCTGACGGTGCAGCTGGACGGCGCCGGCGGCGCCAGGTAATGTGTTCTATTCCAACATAGTTTACGTCCTCTTCAGCGACCTGAAAGTGAAGGTCGGCGCCGTTGGTGACGAAAGTGGGGTTGGAGTACCTGGTACTCGAAAACCGCTCCCTGTGGGCTCGGAATTCGCTCTGGCATTTCCGGCTCCCACACAGCTGTCGGCGCTCGGTCTTTCGGGTGATCGGCCGCTCACAGACGCGGCAGCGCGATCGATAGAATTGGTCGAAGCAGCCGCGGCAACAGAATGCATCGAGTGGGCGATAGGTCGGCAGCTTGAGCTTACCGCGACACCGTGGATTTCGGCACCGCTGTCGAGGAGGATCATCGCGTTGTGTGTTGGGGGTTTCCGGTCTAGAAAGCATCTACCAACTCCGTTTGCTTGGCAGTGATGGATCGGGGAATGAGGAAAGGCGCCCGGGTGGGCGCCTTTTCTCGTCTAAGTGCCTTCGCACGGCATTGAAGCCGCGCGGTTGGCTTCTTTTTTCACGGGTGTAAAACAGGGCGCAGCGATTGCTGTGTCCCGTGAAAATTAGTACCTAACGATGAGAAACAGCACGGGAAGCCTGAGCTTACCCGTAGGCCCTGTCCGTCTAGCGGGCCGCAGTCTCAACCAACTTCCTTCGATCCGGTCTCGGCGGCTTATCCCTGCCGAGGCCGGCTCCATCTCTGTTCCGACCCCACCTGGCGCCGGATGGAGATGCGCGCCGGGCGGGGGTTCGCCATCATCGGTGCCCGCGTAACGGACAGACCGCGGCGAACCGCGGTTTCGGCCTTTATTTGGATTAGGCGGTTTTGCCGTCCGCGATCGCTAGAGCGTCGCGCAATTTCATGCCGCGCCGTCGATCACTGAGGTGCTTGATCAGATCTGGATAGCGTCTCTTCAGCGTGTCTTCGCTGAGGCTCGTGATTCGTTCTGCATCGCGCTCGCGCGCCGGGGCCCGGAGCGGGACCACAGACTCCAAGTCGAGCCAGGTGGGGGGTTTCGTTCTGTCGTCCATAACGGCGGTTCTCCACGGATTAGCGCACAGCGGCGCACGTTCCGCGGAGAACGGCAGATCGATTAGTTCGCTTCAATAAGTATTTTTGTGCGAAGTTGTGCGAATGTTGTGCGAAGCAGTCTGCGCCGCACCACTACCGCTCGGGCGACTTCCGCTTTGGCTCCGTCCAAAGCTCAAACTCGCGGAGACGATTCTCAATACTCCGCGACGCCAACGGGTGAGTCACATCTACCGCTTTGGCCATCTGTTCGGCAAGCTGCCGTGAGAATCGCGTGAGAGCGCCCCGCCCTTCCGGGACATTACCCGCCGCGCGTCTTTGCCCCACCTCGTCTACAAGCCAACTCCTGGGGCTCTTCTTCTGGACCGGGCTGAATGTTTGCTCGGCGCCACTGGGTAACAGTCGGTCGAGATCTGTTTTAGCGAGCTCAATCCGGTAGGCTGCATAGCCGTACTGACCGTTCCGCCGCGCCCAGCTCTCGGACCAGAAGATCTCCAGCTGCCCTATTCGAATCCCCGGCTTTACCTCCCGCCAAACCTGCCAGAACTCTGCGTCACCTTCACCAGGATCAAAGTCTTGCTTCCGGCCTTCCAGGCCTAAACAGCGCCACTGCACCTCGCCGGCTTCCAGCCATCGGATCAGCATCCGCTCCGCTAGACTGGGGGCTTCGCAGGTCCTGATGACGAGGTCCTTCGCATCGCGGAGTAAAATCCACGGTGTGCTAGTCTTGTCGGCAGCCTTGCTCATGAAACAACCTCATGATCTTGGTCAGGGCCGGCCCGGCGTTGGCTCGCCGGTCCGGTCCGCTCTTTCAGGCGCGCAACGGCACCACCGTTTCCGTCACAGACCGCCCTTCGACGATCGCCAGGAGGTGCTCGGCCCACACATCGAGCGCGCGCTGCTTCTGTGGCTCATAGGTCGCGCGATTGTAGATTCCGGCGACGCCGTGCTTGTGGCCAGAAACGTGGTTGAGCACAGCCTCGATGATGTGCGGGGCAATACCTATGTCGGCCATGCGCGTCGCCGTCGTGCGCCTCAAATCGTGGTGGGTCCACGGTTCGACCGTGTCGCCGAGCTGCAGGTCGAGGCGATCCTTGCTCACGCTCCAGCCGGTGAACGGCCGCTGCGGATCACGTCCGAAGACGTACTCGGAATCGCCGCGCGGCCGGCCGGCGAGGATCATGCGCATCGCAGACGAGAGTGGCAGGACGTGCGGCCGCTTATTCTTGGTCCGCGCGGCCGGCAGCTCGATGGCATCGGTGGTGACCTCCGACCATTTCAGGCCGCCGATCTCGGCGACCCGGCAGCCGGTGAGCATCAGCAAACGGACGATCGCCGAGTAGTCACGACCATCCGCGGTCGCCTTCCAGATAGACCGCAGTTCGGCATCCTCGAGCACACGGTCGCGCGACTTCTCGGGGGCCTTGCTGCCGCCGGCGGCCGGGTTAGTGTCGGCAAATCCCTCGCGGATCGCCCAGGCGAAGAAGGCCGCCAGGCTCGCCCTCACCCTGTTGCTTTCGACCGGACCTGATGACTTGGCGATCGCGGTCATACGCAGGGAGACGGTGCGCCGGTCGATCTTGGCGAGCTGCAGCTGGTGCAGTGGGCGGCAGTGCTTAAGCAGGTGGCGCTCGACCTGGGTCAGGCTGAGTGGCTTCAACCGCGCTTTCTGGTACGGGATATAGGCGCCCAACGCCGCCGCCATAGTATCGGCGGCGCGGCGGATGCTCTCGGCCTTATCGCCCGCGGGATTGCCGCCGAGGCGAACACGGGCGTGGAGATCGGCAGCGGTCTTGCGCGCCTTTGCCAGCGAGATGACGCCGGCGTCGCCGATCGTGACGCGGCGATTCTGCCGGCCAACCTTGTATTGGTAAACCCAGGTGCGCGTGCCGCTGGCGCGCAGCCGCAATGCCAATCCAGGCATGTCGTCATCGAACACCATGGCCTCGGACTGGCCTTTCGGCGGGCCGAGTTCGGCAAGCGTCGCCGCAGTGAGCTTCATGACTATTCCTCGGGATTGAGCCGCTCGACGAGTGCGACCTTGTCGAGACGGAACGGATCGACGATGACTTCGCCTTCGTCGTAGTAGCCTTCCGGTGGGCGAATCAGCAGCACTGCATCGGGAGGCGCCACCGTCCGCAGCAGCACGCCCTGTGTTCGCAGCGGTGCTGCATCGACCTGCGGAATGGCATGCGCGTTGGAAATAGCGAACGTCCGCGCAGTGTCGAGATCCGTGGACCAGGAGAAGCCGTAAGTGCCACGCCGGCGCTCGACGCTGATGGCGCCGCGGTACAGGGTTATCGGTGGTCCAGCATAGTTGCCGGGCATGAGCACGCGCAGCCCGGCAGCGGTAATGCGGCGATCACCAACCGATAGCGGAATGTGCTTGCTTTCGATCCAGATTGAGACGAAGGCGTTTTGGATTTCCGGGCTGACACGCGGCAGCTTCGCCACCAAGGTCATTGCCAGGCGCCAAGCGTCGACCTCGTTGTGGAGCCATTGTGCCGCGGGGGCGAGGTCCTCGGCGCGGGTCCTCGCGGCAGATCCGGGCGAAGACCTCGGCAGCCTGCTTCGCCCGCCGGCGCTCCTCATAGAATCGCGCTCGCCATTCGGGCGGATACTGTACAGCGGATCCCATGTTCGTTCCTCGTCTGCGCTGGGACCCCATAGGGACCCCACGCTATACTTTCCGGTGCGGGATGTGCCCCGATCCGGCTTATGACATAAGCCAAAAATGAAGCCTTTACAACCATCATGCGTGATCTGCGCCCTTATGCGGGATCGCTGCAGATATCTTCCAAGCTTATGACGAGGGTTCGATTCCCTTCACCCGCTCCAATCTTTTCAATTACTTAGCGCTGTTCGGTTTGAAAATTGAGACTCCACCCGGGTGCTGTTTTGAGACTTTTGCCCCGCTTTCGTTCACCATGCGCATCCGCTGGCGCCCTCTCAATCGTGCCGCATCCGTGTTGCGTACGGCCTCGATGTCGACCGGTGCGTAGGTCTTGTGCAGCGCATTCGATCGACCGATCGAGTTGGCGAGCTTAGCGGACAGTCCGAGCGGCCCTGCGTTGCCTGCAATTGCCTCGATCACGCCCGAGCGGCGCATGTCCATCAGGCGGCGTTTGTCGTGAGGGAAGGTCAGGGCGCGTACGGCGGCGAAATCGTGCCCGAGGGTCTCCCGGCCGTAGGTGCCCCCTGACCTCGTGCGAAACAGGATGGCGTCGGGGTGCAGGTCGATCTGCAAAGCCGCGAGATAGGCACACACGAGCCGCTCTGTGCGCGCCGATAGGGTTCCGATGGCGGCGCGGCCGGTCTTCGCGCGGCCGTCCGCTTGACGGTCGAACACAAGTCGGCCCCCGATACTGGCGCGATGCCTCTCAGTGAGCGTGCGAACATCTACGGGCGAAAATTGCGTATCCCACGCCACGGCCACTATGCAAGCCAAGCCCTGATAGCCGTGCCGCCATGCCGACTTCACAAGGCGCGCCGCCTCGCCTTCCGACCAACGCTGCCACCGCGGCGCAGGCGCGCGATTGCGAACACCCGTTGACGGGTCAGCGGTTCGCGCCACCTTCATGCCGAGCATTATTTTCCAGAACGTGCGCCACACCCGCAGGGTTTTGTGTGCGACGCCGCGCCCATGCCTCTTCTCGAGGACGGCGCGCCACCGCGACATCATTTCGAATGTGATCGTGTCCGGTGCCACGTCGCCCCACATGTCCCGGATCCGAAACCAGGCCGGCCACCAAATTTTGTCGCGCGTCAGATAGGCGCGAGTGGCCCATTCGGGGGTTCGGATGTAGACCTGGAATGCCGAGCCTATCGACCCGGGGGGATAGCGCCGCGCCGCTTCCGCTTCGTCACGCGAGAGCCGGTCGAGATTGAGGGGAGGGGGCGTCTCGCCCTTCCGCACTACCTGCCAGCGACCGTTCCACTCTGCGGCAATCGTCCAGGCTTCGGGACCGTCTGCACCGCAGCGAACGATCTGAAACCCGAGCGCACGCATCTTACGGCTTGGGCGCCAATAGCCGCGCCCAGCAATGACGGTGTAATAGGGAATCTTGATCCTACCCATTGAGCCGCCTCAGCCGCTCATTGAAGACCGCATCAGCGTGCGCCGCGGTGCGGCTTCCCGTCAATTCGGGGAATAGCTGCGGATGGCGCAGCAGCCGCCACCTTTCCACAGCTTCGATGCAGTAAAGGCCGGTAGTTGGGTCTGGCTCAGGGAACCCGCGCCGTCTGAGTGCTCCCTCACGAGAATTGAAGTCGCCAAGTGACAGGCCGAGCAACTCTGCAACTGCCGACGGCGCAACGTCACCCCGATTGGGAATGCGACGCGGCCGGCTCATGCACTCGGCTCCCGACGTGCAGTCTCTTGCTCGGCAAGCAGATCGAGCAGGATACCGAGGGCCCCAGACGCGGAGCCATCGGTGTTTCGTGTGAGCGCGCGCCGGATGGTTTCAGGCGCGACCCCGTGCGCAAGGCGAGGGACGCGAGGACGGCGCTATCGCGGGCAGCGGTTTCGATCGAAGTGCCAATTTTCTCGGCGTTCAGGAATATCTCGGCGAGGTCGCCGTCGTCGAAGTAACCAAGCCCAGCAGTGTACGTGAAGCCGTCGGAGGTCGCGAAATTGACGAGCGTGTGCTCTCGCCTGTTCGGGAGTCTTCTTCGACCAGAAAGAGCAACGGTCATGACCGCAACTCCATCTCGTTCAGGCTGTGGTGAGCCCCCCCTGTTGGCGGATGCCGGCCGGTCAGGCGGACTCCCGTGTTGGTTCAGGACCCCAAGCGCTAGCCAAGCAGGGGGCACCCACGGCCACGACCCAAAATGCCCGATGCGGGACAGCGGGACACGACGGGACAATGTCCCGGCATGTCCCGCGGGGCGTAGCAGGAAGCAGGGCGGGACATGGACACACACCTTAGGTGTGTCCTGTCCCGTCCCGCTCTCGCGTCCGTCCGTCCCGGCATCGTTAACCATTGGTGCCCTCCAACGTGGCGAGCCAAGTGAGCTGGACACCGTCTACCTCGCGGGTGATCACCACGCCGCGGGCAATTGATTCCTTTACGGAGCGACCAAAGGCCTTGCGCCGTGCCTCGGCTTTTTGCTGGTCGGTGCCATCCGCCGGGTATTGTCGGTAAAATTCGGCGCGCACCAAGTCGAGGTTACAGGCACACACTTCTGGGCCGTCCGGGAACGGCCGGACCTTTTGCCCAAAGTCCCCAAGTACGGTCATCAAGACGCGGCGCAGCAGTTGCATCGATGGCGTCCAGCGGGTGCCGCCTTGCGCAGCTTGTTGTGGTACCTGCCAGTCAATGATCGGGGCGGTAACAAGATCACCGTCGTCGTCTAACCCGATTTCCGTTAGCCGCACCGTGAAGGGTATTTCAAAGCCGGACACGCCGTCGCGTTGCTTGCGCACGGCTAGCCGGGTGTTCATGATGCCGCCGCTCAACTCCCGATCGGCCAATACGGCGATCACAGTATCGGCAGCGCCTTCCTTGGCAGAAGAACCGCGGGTGCCGTTTTCGAGTGTTTTGCCGAAGTGATCTATTCCGACCACGAGGGCACCCGTCCGCTGAGATGTGTTCCTCAATGTGGTCATTACCCTCTGAGCCGCAGCCGCATCATTGTCTTCGCCGCTGGCAAAGCCTGCTGCTGTAATCAGTGTGTCGATCCAGATCAGGGAGACTGGCAGATCAAACCTGCGCTTGAGATCGACGGCTGCTTCGCGTGCGATAGCGCAGAGTGCTTCAGCAGCGTTTTTGTCGGTGAGTGCCGGACAGTCGTCACGATATGCAAATGGAAGCAGGCTGGTAACACTGTGGTTTGCTGCAATGGCTGACAAGCGGGTTAGCAGCATGCCCGAGCCCTCAAGCGCAAGATAAAGGACGGCGCCAGGCCGCTTGACGATGTACCGGCCAGCGAATGGCAGACCGCGCATCACGCAGACAGAGAGGTCTAGCGCGACGGTCGTTTTGAACGCCCCCCACTGGCCCGACATGATAGCGGCACCGGTTCGCGGAAGAACGCCTTTGATGAGCCAAGGCGGTGGGGCCGGCACCTCGCCGTTGTGGTACTTCCAGGAATTGCTGCTGCGCGCCTCGTTCCTGAAGGTCTGGGGCAGGTCGGGATGCGGAAACTCCTTGCCGTCGTCGAGGCCGGAATTCAGTGTTTTGCGGGTTGCTTCCTCGCCGTCGTCATCGCTGAGGCCGCATGCTGAAGCAGCTGCAAATAGCGCGTCAAATACCTCGGCGGATGAGACCCAGCCGCGAGCAACCATTGTGCCAAGCCGGAACGCTTTCTTGTTGAGGGTATCGTTTCGTTCGCCACTCGCGGCCTTGGCAACCTCGTCCGCACAGCCGTCAAGCGCAGCATGGGCATATGCCCGCTCGCGCTCACCGGGACTGGCACTCCAAGTGCTGCTGCGGGCGTCGCCATTCGGTTTCTTCTTGGGCGTCCAGCCATGGGCGCTCATGCACGCGCGGCAGCTACGATAAATTCGTTCGCCTTCTCGGCGCTTAGCAGCGGTAGCGCGTCACGCTTGAGTTCCGGACCCGGTTCCCCGCCTCGCCAGGTATAGGGGGCGTGCGTATCCGGGTGGAGGCCGTAGACGACAATCTGCTGGCCGCGGCACAGTATTTCGACCTTATGCGTGCCGCCATCGGGTGAGGTGAAGATCGGCGTGCTGAGCTTGTCGAACGCCTCATCCGTCCGAAATAACATGGCGCGCTTGGGTGCTTGCCCGGTGCGGACGGCGCTTGTCCCTATCATCCGCTCGGCGATCTGCTGCAGCTCATCGGCAACGGCGGGATCTAAAACGTCGATATCGATCGCTGGGGTATTGCCGGTCAGAATTCCGGTATTTGTCGCATCGCCGTACTTGTGTTCCCAGGTGCTGATGATGTTGTTGGTCGCCTCGATGTCCTGCCATCCGGCGATGGGTGGCGCTTTGCCGTTGACCGGAAGCGGCGAATAGCGGGCCGCAAGAAGGCGCTTGCGGCACACTGTTGCGCGATGCAGCAGCCTCCACGACGGCTCGTGTTCCGGGAGTTCCTCGAATTCGTCGAGATCATCAGCCACGGCCGCGCCCTCGATGGGTGACGGACTGCGCCGCGAGAGACACGGCGCAGCCCATGCAGTTCATTCGGCAGCCTCGCCGAAGTCCATCGCGTCCGGGCCGGGATCGCCTGGCTCGTCCGGCCACGGTGCTGCGTCCGCGGCGGCTGGCGCCGGCGGCGTGGGTCCTCGCTTCGGCGCCGGTGCTGCTGCACCGCCGCCCGACTTTCTCGCCAACGGATTGTTGAGCACGCGCATCCGCACGCCGCGGGTCGGCTTACCCGACATCATCGTCGGCTCCGTTAGGAGCCCGACCTCGGCGCCGATCCAATCCGCAGGGTTCTTCCCGAGTGCGTCGACGAGCGTGGTTTTATTGGTCTGGTTGAGGACCAATGCTTTGTCGACGGTCGTGAAGCCCAGCAAGAACCGTTTCTGGCTCTTCCCATTCGGCCGCTGTAACTCGTCCATCCATACCTTCGCGATCTTGGTGCGAATCTTGCGGTCGCCGACTTCTTCGGCCGACAAGTACTTGTTGCCATAACAGCTAGTGAGGTCGGCTTCGGTCGGCGTACTTAGGTCGTCGTCAAATTCCTGATTCATAATCAGGTCCTTTCCGGTGCGGGTTCTGAGTAGGCGGCGCACTTTGCACCTGCTGGCACGCCCCCTTGGTTCGGCCGCAGCACGATCACCGCGCCTGGCCATCGTCGCCGGCACGCGGCGACAAATTTTTTTATCCGATGAAATTCTTGCGCATCGAGCAGGTCGGCGTAGCGCTGTTCAGGCGTGCCGACTCGAGCTTGCGCGTCTGTAGCGCGTCCCGTGCTTCGCCGGGCCCCGCGCTCGGTGAAGGCCGTCATGACGTGCCCTCCCGGCGCACCCGAGCGCCTTTTGTCTTGATGAGTGGAAGCCGATCGACCCAGTGCCGAAGGTCAGCGGGGCGCACCAACGTCCTGCGGCCGCGCTTATAGGCGGGCAACGCACCCGATTTGATTGCTTCGTATAAAACCGTCTTGCCCGTGCGCGCGATAGCGCATGCCTCGGCGACGGTATATGCCAGCGCAATGTCACCCATGGTCATCTCGCCGTTGTCGTCCGGGATAGCCCCGGCGATTACGCTCGCGTCATCGCGAGCTTCGGAGGTGACATGGGCACGGAATAGTGCGCAACAAGACACAAAGTTTTAGCGTCGCGAACCTTGGTTCTTTGTGATGTGCTGTTTGAGTTTCAATCTTGCGTAGTCAGCCGAGCGGCCTAATACTCCGCCCGGGAAAAACTGTGGTGGCAGGTATTGCTGCAGGATTTTCAGAGCCTCCAGCATGGTGCCCTTCCATGTCTTTTCCCCCGATCTGTAGAGCGTCCACTGCCCTCGGCGCTGCCATGCAGCCATCAAAAGCCCTTCGATAAATTGATTAAACGCCAAGTTCCTTTGACCACGCTTCGATTTGATAGACGATGCTCCCCTTTTTGCGGCGTCGCTTAGACCACCGAGTATGGCGACGTACTCAGGCAGCAAAATCGATTGAGTTTTCCAAAGCTCCATTTCAAGTAGAAATCCAGCATGCTCTGCCGACCCGCGAGCACCCACGTCTATGGCTCTTAAACTATCGCTCAGCTGTTGCGCTTGACTTGCAACATTAGTGAGAAAATTTCTGATCTTTGGCTTGGATAGTCCTCTAAGCGACGAATCGCTCAGATGAGCGTCGAGTATGAGAGAGCGAATTTGTTCGCCGAAAATCGAGCAATTGTCAGCGTCAACATTCGCAAGCTCTGCTAGTTTTCGCAGTTCGCCATCGTTTGGGTATCTGAGCCCCAGGCTCCGTAACAGCTTGTGTCTACGATCCCACCTGCGCTTTGCAACGAACTCCAACGGCATAACCACCGCCATCCCACCGCCGACGAACGGTCGGCGCGGAGCAGCACCTCGGCGGTGTCGAGAGGTGTGACGGGCTGCAGACCCGGCCCCGCGCCTGACCGAGCCTATCACTTTCGTGGGTTGCCGGCGCAGCAAACCTCGAAGGGGATGCCGCGCCTTCCGGCGCAGCGCGGCCGAACTGCTTTCGTCGGCCAGCCTCCATGAGAATCAGGTAAGGTTTGGTCCCTGAAGCAGCGGAAAACGCTCGATGGTGAACCCGCGGACCTTTGAGCAATTCGCCGTCTTTGACCATCCGCCACTGAATTGGCCTCGCGCTGGCTCAGCGGTGGCCACCAGCGCGTTTTGGGGAGAAAGCTGACACGAAGCGCTTCAGTGGCTTCGCCAAGCCTTCCCGCACCCAAGTCTCGCGGGTCGGAGCGATGGAGGAGAGTTGTACATGTCGCAGGATGCGGAAATCTCCATTACTCCACCGGCGCCGAACACCCCTTCCGCCGCCGCCAATCGGATGCGCAATCACCGAGAGCGGCGACGGCTGGGCTTGCGGTGCGTGACGGTTCAGTTGCGCGAAACGGAGATTGACGTGCTGATCCAAAAAGGATTGCTGAAACCTGATGCGCGTAACGGTACCTACGATCTACGCGATGCTCTGCACGCCTACCTTGATCGCACGCTCAGCAAAGGGCTGTGATGCGTAACGCCCGATGAGAGCGTGTTCGACGCTGACTGCGCAACGCCGGACAAGAAACCCGAATCTGAACCGAATCTAAGGTGAATCTGAATATCGCCAATCTGCTAACCTACGGACACATTTACCTTTCCCCGCTGAACATGCCTGGCCGCATCAAAGGATCGAGAAACAAGCAGACCCTCGAACGGGAAAAGTCCGAGAGGATCGCGGCCGCCCGTGCCGAACTCGCCCAAAAGGCCCCGGCAATCGACTTCGCCGCATCCTTCGACAGCCTCGACATCATGGAAAAGGTCATGCGGCATTTCTATCTGCGCGCCCTAATCGAAGAGCGCATGGGAAACCAGACCGATTGGAACGCAGTCGATTCCCTGATGCTCAAGGCCCTGGGGGCGGCAGAGAAGGTTGCCCGTTATCGTCACGCGCAACTGTCCGCGGTGAAGATCGCCGGCGAACTCAAGAGCGGTCCAGCCGATGGCGCTACGCTCGACGAATTGCTAGAGCGGATCAAGCACCAGCTTACGAAGCTCGGGCCGATCCTCGAGTGGGAGGTTGCGTGCGAGCCGCAGGCGAGAACCCGGGGCGGTTGACCGTGGCGAATTGAGCCATCGAGCCCGGCTGGCGTTCAGGGCTTGAGGTTGCCCTTGTGGAGGCGGCTGGCGCGGTTTCGAAGCGGAGGCTGGGCGGGCGCGCAACCCGCCGCCGAGCGGCAGCCGCCGGCCAACAAGGGCGGCCCCGTGCTTGGCCCGCTGGTGCATTTTCGGGCGCGGAGGCTGCGGGCAACGATCCGCCGAGCCTGGCGCATGGGCGGCCCGCGCTGGGCGGCTGGCGCTTCAACCGCATGTCGGCTGCGAATTTCCCCTCGTGCCCGAATCTGAGTGAAAATCGCCGCAAACCGAGCGTAACCTCAGCCCATGACCGATTATTATCCGCTCATCGCCCGCGCCGTCGAGAGGCTGGACAGTAGCACCGGGGAGGTGCGCCGGGCGCTATACGAACGGGCGCGCAACGCGCTCGTCGCGCAACTGCGCTCGAACCAGCCGGCGCTCTTAGAGGCGCAGATCACAAAGGAGCGCCTTGCGCTTGAGGAGGCGATCCGCAAGGTCGAGGCGGAGGCGACGCGCAAGTCGCACAACGAATCGCAAGCAAAGCAGCAAGCAGACTCGCGCGCAGCTACCTCGCGGCCACCCACGCCTGAGGCTGTTCCGCAAGTTCGGCGCGCTTCCGAGGCGCCGCGGTGGGACCGTAACAATCCACCCCCGACCGATATGCCGCGCCCAGGATGGACCGTACCTAGTGCGCGCGAGCGGTTGTTAAGCAGCCGATCGTCACTGAGGAAACGAGGCGTCAAGGATTTTGGCGACGTGGTCGGCGAGGTTGGCGCGGCATCCGCCAAGGCGGCGCAAACCGCGCGCCAGACTCGCGAAGCCTATGAGCCGGAGGCGCCGCCAAACGCCTCGGGGGACTCTCCCTCACCTTCGCCTCGGTTCGAGCCGCCTGAGGACCTGAACTCGGTCGACTACCATACGGGGGAGCACTATCTCGAACCGGGCTACGTGCTCGACGACGAGCAGTCGGTTCCGTCCTCACCACCTGTACGGTATTCACCCCCCGCCACCGCGGCATCGGTGCTGGCGGAATCGGAATACGAAGGCGGGCGTCGGCCGCTCTCCTATGGAGGCATGGCGCAATTTCTCGCAGTGCTGAGCATCCTCGCCGGCGTGGTGGCGACGATAAACTGGCAGTGGTCCACGATCACCGGACTTTACCAACACCTCAGCCATATCGAATCGAAGCCGCAGACCCAGGCCAGCCACGAAATGCCGTCACCCCAGCCAAAATTCTCGGGGCTTCTTCCGCAGGAGCAAAACGCCGGACAGGCGACAGGCGCGGCGGCGCTAAATGGGCAGACGGCGCCGGTAGTGGCGCAGCGCATCGTTTTCTACGAGGAGGACCCCAACGATCAGCAGGGCCGACGCTATGTCGGTTCGGCCATCTGGCGAACGGAGACAGTGTCGCCGGCCTCTGGGTTCGAGCCCGAGCCTGCGCTGCGCGCGGACGTGGAAATCCCGGAACGCAGAATGACCGTGACATGGTCCCTACGCCGCAATACCGACAAGGCGGTGGCGGCCAGCCACACGATCGAGATCGTGTTCAATCTTCCGGCGGACTTTCCCGGCGGCGGCATCGCCAACGTACCCGGCATCCTGATGAAGCAGGCCGAGCAGGCGCGCGGCACCCCGCTCTCGGGACTCGCCGTCAAGGTGACCAATGGATTCTTCCTCATCGGGCTGTCCGCGGCGGACACCGACGTGCAGCACAACGTACAACTCCTCAAAGAGCGTTCCTGGTTCGACATCCCGATCGTCTACGCCAATGGCGGTCGCGCCATCCTGGCGATGGAAAAAGGCCCATCCGGAGACAGTGCGTTCGCCGACGCCTTCGCCGCCTGGGCGAAGAAGTAAACCGGTCGGTCGTTCTGTCGGCGCGGTTCGGTGACCGAGCCAGACCGACAATTGACGATGGGGCTGGGGCTGCGGCCTGTGTTTACGCCGGCCAAGGCCGCCGGTGCGGCCTCGGTGATGACGACTGGGGGGGGGCCGGTCATCGGTCTGACGCATGGGCGGCCCTCGCCAGGGCGGGCAGCGGTATCGCAAAGCTCTTGAAAGGTCCTCCGCAGGCGCACGCGGGTGCGCCTACTGCGCTGGGGATTTGTCAGGTAGTCTGGCCGATGCGGGCGGATGAAGCCCGCTAATCAGGGGCGCTGCCCGCAATGCAGCAGGTCGCTGACTGGCTGGAGAAGCTCGGCCTCGGACAATACGCCCAGCGCTTTGCCGAGAACGACATCGGCTTTGTCATCTTGCCTGATCTGACTGATCAGGACCTTGAAAAGATTGGCGTAGCGTCGCTGGGTCATCGGCGTCTGCTGCTGCGCGCGATCGGCGAGCTAGACAGCGTCGGAAAACGCACGCCCGAGCCCGAAAGTGCGCCTGCGGCCCCCGCTGTCGCTTCGCATGACGTTGCCGAGCGCCGCCAAATAACGGTGATGTTTTCCGACCTCGTTGGTTCGACGGCACTATCGGTACGTATGGACCCTGAGGACCTGCGCTTCGTCATTTCCGCTTACCAGAAATGCGTCGCCGAGACTGTGAAGCGGTTCGGCGGGTTCGTAGCGAAGTACATGGGTGACGGCGTGCTTGTGTATTTCGGTTATCCGCAAGCGCACGAGCATGACGCCGAGAGGGCGGTACGGGCGGGGTTGGAGTTGATCCGGGCGGTGGGGGACTTGAAATCCGGTACTGCCCTGCAAACCCGCGTGGGTATTGCTACTGGATTGGTTGTAGTCGGCGACCTTATCGGATCGGGTGCTGCGCAGGAGCAAGCGGTCGTCGGTGAGACGCCGAACATTGCGGCCCGGCTCCAGAGCATTGCCGATCCGAACGCGGTGGTCATCGCTGAGAGCACCCGAAAGCTCCTAGGCAATCTCTTTGATCTCCAAGACCTCGGCGGACAAAACCTCAAGGGCATAGGGGTTCCTGTGAGAGCTTGGGTTGCATTGCGACCGGCTTCAGTCGAAAGCCGCTTTGAGGCTCTGCACGCAAGCGGATTGACCGAGCTTGTGGGTCGGGGAGAAGAACTCGATCTTCTGCTGCGGCGCTGGTCAAAGGCGAACGCTGGCGAGGGCCAAGTAGTGCTCCTGTCCGGCGAAGCAGGTATTGGCAAATCGCGGCTGACTGCTGGGCTTATGGAACGGGTAGTAAGCGAATCGCACGCGCGCCTGCGGTATTTCTGTTCTCCGCAGCACACCGACAGCGCTCTTTATCCGGTCATCGGTCAGATGGAACGGGCAGCCGGCCTAGCTCACAGCGATACCGCACAAGTGAAGTTCGACAAGCTCGTTGCTCTGCTCGCTCAAACTTCGACCTCTGCACAGGACGTGTCACTGTTAGCCGACATGTTGTCGCTGCCGAACGATGGACGTTACCCGGCGCTCGAAATGACGCCCGAGCAGCGCCGAAGGAAGACTTTGGAAGCACTTGAGTCGCAAATAGAGGCCTTGTCACGCTCGAATCCGGTGCTGATGATTTTTGAGGATGCACATTGGGCCGATCCCACGAGCCTCGAAGTCGTCTGCAGGGTCATTGACCGGCTTCGGAATTTGCGTGTGCTGTTGATTGTGACGTTCCGTCCAGAGTTCGATCCGCCTTGGATTGGCCGACCATACGTGGCTGCCGTCACCCTCAATCGGTTGGCGCAACGCGACATCGAGACAGTGATCGACAATGTCGTCGGGAACAAGCTCATTCCTGCGAGCATCCGGCAGGACATCATTGAGCGCACGGACGGTATTCCTCTGTTCGTGGAGGAAATGACCAAAGCTGTATTGGAAGCGGGAAGCGAAGACGCAGCGCAGCATGTAGCCTCCGGCATTCCATCACCAGGACTTGCAGTCCCAGCGAGCTTGCAGGCCTCTTTGATGGCGCGTCTTGACCGGCTTGGGCCAGCAAAGGAGGTCGCGCAGATCGGCGCGGCCATCGGAAGAGAGTTTTCACACGCGCTTTTATCTTCCGTGATGAAAAGGCCGGGACCTGAGTTAGCCTCATCGCTCGTCCGCCTGATAGAGACAGGCTTGCTTTTCCGGCAAGGCACGCCCCCCCACGCCAGCTACTTGTTCAAGCACGCGCTAGTACAAGACGCTGCCTACGGCTCGTTGCTGCGCGAGCCGCGACGCGCTCTTCACGCTCGCATCGCAGAAATGTTGGAAGGTCAGTTCGCGGACATTGCTGAGAGCCAACCTGAACTTCTTGCGCGACACTGCACCGAAGCCGGATTGATCGAGAAAGCAGCAGGGTTGTGGAGAAAAGCGGGGCAGCGGTCTCTGGCTCGCTCGGCCCTGCTGGAGGCGGTGACACAACTCACCCATGCAATAGACCAGATCGCGACGTTGCCCCCAACACCTGCGCTGCGTCATGAACAGATCGAACTTCAGATAGCGCTCATCAATTCACTCATGCACGTTAAGGGGCAGGCCGCGCCTGAAACCAAGGTAGCTTTGGAGCGAGCACGTCTGCTGATCGAACAAGCTGAAGCCCTGGGAGAGCCTCCCGAAGATCCACTGCTGTTGTTCTCGGTCCTTTATGGTTTCTGGGCCGCGAACTTCGTGGCGTTCAAAGGCGACATAATGCGTGAGCTTGCCGCGCAAGTTCTGACGCTCGCTCAGAAGCAAGGAACGAACGCCTCGCTCCTGATGGCACATCGTTTCATGGGTATATCTTTGCTGTGTACGGGCGACATCGTGGAAGGACGGGCGCACCTCGAACAGGCGATTGCGCTTTACGATGCTGCCGAACATCGACCGCTGGCGACGCGGTTTGGTTTGGATGCCGGGGTGCATGCCTTATCCTATCGGTCATGGGCCTTGTGGCTGCTCGGTTATCCCGATGCAGCTCTTACGGGTTCGCACCGCGCGCTTAGTGACGCGCGTGAGATCGGTCAAGCCGCAACATTGATGGGTGCGCTAGTTACCGCGATGCTACCCCATATCTGCTGCGGAAATTACGTGATGGGGAACCTGCTCGTTGATGAACTTGTGGCCTTGGCGGAAGCGAAGGGCACATTGTTATGGGACGCACTAGGACGAATACTGCGAGGTGGAATGCTGACCTTGAAAGGAAAATCCTCAGACGTTGTTCAAATGATTACCAGCGGGATAGACGCAGAGAAGGCTACCGGAGCGACTTTCTTTATACCCTGGTTCGCATCATCCCTGGCTTCAGCGTATGCCGAACTTGGCAAAATCGAAGACGCCTGGCGCTGCATTGGCGAAGCAATGACGGCAGCGGAAAGCACCAAGGAAAAATGGTATGAGGCCGAGATCAATCGCATTGCCGGAGAAATCGCGCTGATGACAACCGAGCCAGATAGGGCAAAAGCGGAAGAGTATTTCGAAAAGGCGCTCACCGTCGCTGGTCGGCAGCAGGCAAAATCCTGGGAACTCCGCGCCGCGATGAGCATGGCACGGCTCTGGCGCGATCAGGGCAAGCGGGATGAGGCTCGTGATCTTCTCGCTCCGGTGTACGGCTGGTTTACCGAAGGCTTCGATACGCTTGATCTGAAGGAGGCCAAGGCCCTGCTGAATGAGCTATCACCGTGAGTGAGCTAGCGATCAAGGAGGTGTCGGATTGGCTCGAAGCGCTCGCTCTTGGGCAATACGCGCAGGGGTTTGTCGAGAACGACATCACATTTGCCGTCCTACGTGATCTAACGGACCAAGACCTGAAAGAACTCGGCGTCGCGTCGCTCGGACATCGGCGTCAGTTGCTTCGAGCGATAGCGGAACGCCAAGGGAGCGAAAAAGGTCCGTCTAACCCCGCGCCTCCGATTGTACCGCATGTTACGCAGGAAGACAGCGCCGAGCGTCGTCATGTTACGGTGATGTTCTCGGACCTCGTCGGTTCGACAGCACTTTCGGCGCGCGTGGACCCCGAGGATTTGCGCGAGATCATCTCCGCGTACCAGAAATGCGTTGCCGAGACTGTGCAGCGCTTTGGTGGCTTCGTAGCGAAGTACATGGGCGACGGCGTGTTGGTCTACTTCGGCTACCCCAGGGCGCACGAGGACGATGCTGAGCGGGCAGTGAAGGCAGGCTTAGAGCTCGTCGCGGCTATTGGGTCGCTCAAAACGAGCACGCCGCTGCAAGCGCGCGTCGGCATCGCCACTGGCTTGGTCGTGGTCGGCGACCTAGTCGGCTCAGGCGCGGCGCAAGAGCAGGCGATCGTCGGAGAGACCCCAAACCTGGCGGCGCGGCTCCAGAGCATCGCCACGCCGGACATGGTGGTCATTGCCGAAAGCACGCGCAGGCTACTTGGCCACCTCTTCGAGTTGGAGGACCTTGGGGCCAAGGAGCTCAAGGGCATAGAGGGGGTGGTACGCGCCTATGCGGCGCTGCGCCCGAGCTCGGTGGAGAGCCGCTTCGAGGCGCTGCGCACCGCAACAACGCCGCTGGTCGGCCGCGAGGAGGAGGTTGATCTGCTCCTGCGACGCTGGGAGCAGGCGAAGCACGGCGACGGTGGCGTGGTGCTGATCTCGGGTGAACCCGGTATCGGCAAGTCGCGCATCGCCCAAACTATCGTGGAGCGGCTCGGCGGAGAGCCACACACGCGGTTACGCTTTTTCTGCTTGCCGCATCACCAGGACAGCGCACTTTATCCAAGCATCGCGCAGCTAGAACGGGCGGCAGGCTTCCGCCGCGAGGATACGGCCGAGCAGCGGCTCGAAAAGCTGGAGGCAGTCCTCGCCCAAGGAACCAATGATCTGGGTCAGGTGGTTCCTCTCTTGGCGGACCTCCTGGCGATTCCGGCGCGCGACCGCTACCCACCTCTCGAGCTCAGCCCCCAGAAACGGAAGGAGAAGACACTTCAGGCCCAAGTGGCGCAGATCGAGGGGCTGGCGGCACGTCAGCCCGTACTGATGGTTTGGGAGGACGTGCATTGGAGTGATCCTACGACATGCGAGTCCCTCGACCTCATCATCGATCGAGTGCCGAGGCTTCGGGTGTTGATGGTTATCACGTTCCGGCCGGAGTTCACGCCTCCGTGGATCGGGCGCCCTCATGTGACGATGCTCACGCTGAATAGACTGTCGCGCCAGAAGCGTGCCGAGATGATCGCTTTCATGATCGGCGGTAAGGCTCTGCCCAAGACCATTGCTGATCAGATCATCGACCGCACCGACGGGGTGCCGTTATTCATCGAGGAGCTGACCAAGACTGTCGTGGAGAGCGGTATTGTCACCGAAGCAGGAGACCACTACGCCGCAGCGGGACCAGTGGCATCACTGGCGATCCCGACGTCGCTGCATGCATCGCTGCTTGCTCGCCTTGATCGCCTCGCTCCAACGCGCGGGGTGGCACAAATCGGCGCCGCGCTTGGGCGTTCGTTCTCTTATGAACTAATCAGGGCGGTCGCGGGAATGCCGCAGCAGAAGCTGAACGAAGCCCTCGAACAGCTAGCCAGCGCCGAGCTCATCTTTCGACGAGGAACTCCGCCCGACTCAGAATACGCGTTCAAGCATGCGCTCGTGCAGGACGCTGCCTATAGCACACTGCTTCGCAGTCGGCGCCAGCAGCTACATGCGCGCATTGCCACAACACTGGAGAGCCGGTTTACCGAGATCGTGGAGGGGCAGCCGGAGCTCGTAGCGCATCACTGCGCAGAAGGTGGTCTGATCGAGAAGGCGATTAACTATCGGCTGAAAGCAGGCCAACGCGCTGTCGCGCGTTCAGCAATGATCGAGGCGGTGTCTCAGCTCCAAAGCGGATTGGACTTACTCAGTAACCTGCCCGAGGGGCAATCGCGCGAGCAGCTGGAGTTGGACTTACGAGTTGCGCTGCAACCCGCACTAGTCGCAACGAGAGGCTATGCGGCTCCCGAAGTCGATCAGAACACTACTCAAGCACGACAGCTCTGTGAACAATTGAATTTACCATCGCAATTCGTGACGGTGCTTTACGGCCAGTTCGTATTGCGCCTCTGCCAGAGAAACGACTTGAGTTTGGCTCTCGCGGTTGCAGATGAGCTACATCGGATCGGTGAAGCACGAAACGACGATGCCATCCAATTGATGGCGCTGTTCATGCGTGGCATGGCTCACATGTGGCGTGGTGAGTTCGTCGCCGGCTGCAATGTCTACGAACGATGCCTTGTGATGAATGCTCGTGCGCATCGAGAGTTCTTCGGAACTCTGTTTGCCGAGGATCCTTATATAGGTATCCTGACAAATTTCTCCGTCGGCCTTGAGTACCTCGGCTACCTGGTCGCGCCCACGCGCTGGATGCTGAGGCCCTCAACGAGGCGCTCGCAATCGCACATCCGTTTTCGCAGACATATGCCTTGGGTCTATTCTTTAGCCACTGGACCGGCCAGGCCGTGGATAAGACCCTTCAGCGTGCCGAGAAGGCCATTGCGCTGTCGACCGAGTATGGGTTTCCCATGTTCCAGCTACTGGCAACGATGGTTCGCGGCTGGTGTCTTGCGGTACTCGGGCAGCCGGAAGTTGGTATCACTCAACTGCAGCAAGGCGTGTCGCTGTGGCGATCCTCGGGGGCCGAAGTGGGTGTCCCCTTCATGCTAACCTTACTGGCCGATGCTTACGGCAAAGCGGGGCAACCAGAGGAGGGTTTGAGGCAGCTCGTTGAAGCAGAGGCCTCGATGCAAATTAGGAACGAGCGGGTCTACGAAACAGAATTGCATCGCATGCGCGGCGAATTGCTGATGTCTATTGGGGATTTAGCAGGTGCCGAGGCTAGTTTTCATGAGGCGATTGCGGTCGCACGCGCCAGAGTGCAA
Source organism: uncultured Alphaproteobacteria bacterium (assembly GCA_963833665.1). Taxonomy (GTDB): domain Bacteria; phylum Pseudomonadota; class Alphaproteobacteria; order Rhizobiales; family Xanthobacteraceae; genus BOG-931. Next base: position 44,795 of record CAWHZA010000082.1, read on the forward strand.
AGCTCTTCGAGCTGCGCTCCGCAATTAGCATGGCGCGGCTCTGGCGCGATCAGGGCAAGCGGGAGGAGGCTCGCGAGCTTCTCGCTCCGGTGTACGGCTGGTTCACCGAAGGCTTCGATACGCTCGATCTGAAAGATGCCAAGGTGCTGCTCGATGAGCTGGCAGCTCGGTGATTAGGTCGTAAGCCTGTTCTGTTGTAGTCTCGTGAGGTGACCTCAACCCCGCAGTTTGCAGTCATGTCGCAATTCTCGCGGCGCATCCTCTCCTGTTTTTCACAGTTAGAAAAGGTGTCGCATGAGCCGATTGTATGGACCTGTTCATCGTTCATTGCAGGATCGCTTCGACACGCGGCGGCTTGCTGACAATGTTGAAACGCGCGTGGTGCTGACGGAAATTCCGCAAGAACACAAGGCTTTCATCGAAAGCCGCGACATGTTCTTTCTGTCAACCATAGATCACCAGGGACGACCTACTGTCTCCTACAAGGGCGGCGATCCAGGATTCGTTCGCGTCCTCGGCAGCAAGACCCTCGCGTTTCCCTGCTATGACGGCAACGGCATGTTCTATTCGATGGGTAACTTGCTCGGGAACCCCCAAGTGGGCATGCTGTTTGTCAATTTCGAAAAGCCACACCGACTGCGCGTTCAGGGCACCGCGAGCGTCGATGACAACGATCCGCTGCTGCGAGAATACGCCGAGGCGCAGTTGGTAGTTAGGGTGGCTGTCAGCGAAATTTTCCGTAATTGCCCGCGCTACGTACACCGCTACGAGAAGGTTCAAACGTCCGCCTTCGTACCGCGTTCGACATCCGAAACACCGCTTGCGCCGTGGAAGCGCGTTGATGACGTACAGATCTTCTTGTCGGCGAAGGATCGCGCTCGTGTCGAACGCGAAGGCGGTCTGATCTCCCGAGACGAGTACGAAAAGTACATGACCGATGTTGGGGGGCGGGAGTCGTAAGTCGGCAAACCCTCATCTGTGAGTCCGGCACGGCGAGTGCCGGGCCTTTGATTCCCCTTTTGAGAATGGTCAATGGATCGACGGCCGCCGGCTCTGGCTCGTGGGCGACCGGCATCCTCTTTCAGGCGCGTCACTTGTCGCGCGTTCGGACCGAACGGATTGCCAAAAAGTAAGCCTCCAGCTACCCGCGGTTAATGCTCGCGCCCAATATCAGCGGCGGCCTCATTTCCGAGGCATGAGCGAGTACCGTGTCATGTGTGACGAATGCGCCGAAAGGTCCGATCCGAAACCAAGCGCTCGACGACCATGTCATCCTCGGTCGGCACAAAGTCCTTGTAGATAATCGATCCAGACGTGGTCCTGATGCCTTTTGTGTAGACCAGGTCTTTGATGCCGACGGGGACGCCGCGAGCGGACCCACGGTCTTGCCGGCCATGATGTCGGCATCGATTGCCTTTGCCTGGGCGCGTGCCACGTCGGGCGACGGTGTGCAAAATGCGCCCAGCAGGATTGAGCTATCCATCCGATACCAGCCAGGTGTCACCTGCGACCAATGCAGCCTTTATATCGTGACTGCGGTCGGCGATACTGTAATTGGTGATGTGGCGTTGACACGTTATCGTAGCAATGGAGGCTGTCGACATGCTCGCGTACTTGTTTTGGCATCGGCCGTTCTCGCACGTCGACCGCAAGATCTATGAAGAGGCGCTCATGCGTTTCCAGAGCGACCTCGCCGCAGCGAAGCCGGCCGGATTCATTAGCGCGGCATCATTTCAGATCGAACCGGTCCATTGGCTCGACAATCTTCCCGGCTATGAGGATTGGTATATGCTCGAGGGTTCGTGGGCGATTGACCCGCTTAATGCCTTTGCGATTGTCGGCCACATGCAGGCACCACATGACCAAGTCGCTGCCCTAATGGAGCAAGGGCACGGCGGGCTGTATGCCCACGTGGGCGGCGAAACTGCGCTACCCAAACAGTCGACTATTTACTGGTTGACGCGCCCACGCGGCATTCAATGGCGTGCCGCGATTGATCCTTTGCGCGCTCAATATCCGCAAGCGAATATCTGGCGCCGCCAGATGGTGCTTGGGCCCGCTGCGGAATTTGGCGTGGAAATGCCCGGCGATGAAGAACCTGAGACGCCCTCTCGCTGGGAGGTCCATCGCGTCAGGCGCGTGCGCTTTCCGAAATCGGTGTCCTCCACAGGTTCCAGTTGACTATGTCGTGAAAAGCTAAGAGGTCGTTTCGAAATTGGTTGTCAGACGTGTAGCTCGTCGAGCACGCCTTCGCCTTCTTCAAATCAAGCGTTTCAAATCCTTGCGTGAATCATGCACGGGACCGGCGCGATTCTCCATTCAGCCATGGCCGGAATCGGTCGCGAAAGTCAGAACGCTGCACATCAGCGATACCGCGCAGTAGCGCGTAAAAGTGCGCAGAAACATGATGCCCTCCCAAGGTTGGCACTACGCGAAAAATCTAGGCCATTACCGGGATGGTTGCGAGACGATGCCGGGCGATTTGGACTGTGTAAAACTCCCGCGACCCTGATGGTGCCGTTGTGTGTGCCGCCAGAGCGTATTGCGCCTCTAGGGTAGGGTTGGGGGGGCACCCCTCCCTTCCGTTAGCCCAACGCGCGCGAGTCCTATCGGTTGCGTCTTTGTAGTTTTGCGCTGCCTCAGTTATGGACCCTGCGCACAGCAAACAAAGTCCTGGGAAACAATTGGTATATAGGTCTATCGGAGGTTCACTACTTCACGGACTCACATTCCCTGCCGGCGTCGTTCTTTGAGCTAGTCGACAAATCAAAAGAGGTCATCGACGCCGTGTTGCGAAGGCAGGACTTCGACCCGACGCAGCTTTTCACACCCTTTGTGACCTCAGCGGTGAGCATCAAGCATCGTGGCTTCGCGGAAGAGCGAGAGGTGCGGATCGTTGCGATGGCAGCGACGAAGCTAACGGACGACAAGATGAAGGGCACGCCGGGCTATGTCTCGCTGCCGATCAAGTACATATTCACTTGCGAGCGCGACGCGCGAAAAAAGCGCCATATCGCGCTGTTCGGGCCCGAACTCTCAAAGCTTCCCGTTGTCAAAGTCATCGTAGGCCCGGCCCGCGACCAAAAGCGGAACGCGACCATTCGCACATGAAACAGTGGGCAAAGGTGTCGAAGTTCTTCTGTCCGAGACACCGCTGATGTGGTGATGGACTGAAGCAACCGCGGAGTGAGGCTCTCTCGGCGCCGTCCTTCATCGTAAATGGCGTAGGGTTGATCGGCTCCCCGCCCCTTGTTCGCGCCCGCGAGCACCGCCTTCGCTAGTAGTCGATTCCCTGATGCTCAAGGCCCTGGGGGCGGCAGAGAAGGTTGCCCGTTATCGTCACGCGCAGCTCTCCGCGATCAAGCTCGCCGGCGACATCAACGCCAGGGTTGCGGAAAACGCCGCGCTCGACGAGCTACTGGCGCGGATCAAGACTGAGTTGACAAAACTTGGCCCGATCCTCGACCTGGAAGTGGTGCGCGAGCCGGAGGGGTCGAAACGGAGGGCGGCTTGACCCTGGCGAATCGAAGCACCCGAGCACGGGGTCACCGACGCCAGTTGCTCAGCTTCAATTCTTTTCTGGTCATTCCGTTTTTTGGTCCGCCTCTCCGCGCGCGGCATTCGCCAACTCCGAAAGGAGCAATCGGGCGATCAACTCCGGCGGAGAAGAGCCAACCCGCCTCTCTTTATGCCGGCCATATCCGCTGACGATCACCATTCCGCGGTCAACCCGCATGAAACCATGCAGCGGCTCTTTGCCTTCGCGCTCGAATACCACTTCCCGATAGTCGCTTTCACTTCGGCCAGCCATTTTTGCGGCTCCGTATAAACTCGTAACGTTGAATGTTTCGGCCCATATTGGTTGCTTCTTTGGGCGGGGCTTGCAGTCACCGGTCTGGAGTCCGGGCGGCGGTCGTTTCCAATGGCGCGTCGGCGCGGTATGCTGGCGCGTTTGCGCTTTGGGCGTAGTCAATATGTCTGACGTGGATTGGCTTGCATTGTGGGTTGAGTTTGCACAAGCCACAGATAACAAGCAGATCGAAGTTGCCGAGCGCATTGTTTATTTTGACGGCCGATTGGATTTTTCTCAACTGAGCAGATCAACGCTGCTTGCGGTCGCACGACAGATCATAAGAGAGCGAGTTGAGAAAATCTAAGTCAGGTCCTTCGCCACTCCCGCCGCTTCGAGCAGAGGGAGCTAAAGACCGGCCGCGCAGCGCATCGTAGGACGCATTCAAGGCAGCGTTCAGGTCCCTAGCGATGCTCGCCCCCTCGTTTGGCCGCGCAAGCCGCAGGGGTCGAGAACCGAGGACCGCTTGACCGTGGCGAATTGAGCCATCGAGCACGGCTGGCGTTGAGGGCATGCTAGGACAGTGAGTGCGCGGCTGATATTCATTCCATCCTCGCCCAGGTCGTAGGCGCCATAGCGGCAGCTGCGGTTCTCTACGTGCTCACTTCGGGCACGATGTGGTTTTCTGCGGGAGTTCCAAATGTGGAACCTGAAAAAATAAAACTGCTTTGGCGCGTCATCGGCCTTGCCCGTCAACGCAATGTACAAGAGTATTTTTCCGGCGCGAATGGCGGTGGCGCAGGAGGGCGCAATCGCAACTTGCGAGACAACGAGCCAAAAAAGAAAGTCATCAAACTCCCGCTACAACTGACCTCACCGTTGGACAGACAACATGAAACGGCGTGATTTCATTGCGCTGCTTGGCGGCGCAATTGCTTGGCCGCTCGCTGCGCGTGCTCAGCCAGAGAGGATGCGGCGAATCGGAGTGTTGATGGTCTGGCCAGAGAGCGATCCGGAGGCTCAGGCGCAGATCGCAGCATTCCGAGACGGACTCCAAAGCCTCGGGTGGGCGGAGGGTCGCGACATTCGGCTGGACGTCCGTTGGAGCAGCGCCGAAATCGGCGTGATCCAGAGCTTTGCAAAGGACCTGACGGACCTCCAACCTGACGTATTTCTTGCGACGGGGACGCCGGCGGTGAATGCCATCGTGCGCGAGACCCGCAGCGTACCAATCGTATTTACGCAGGTTACTGATCCAGTCGCGCAAGGGTTAGTAAAGAGCCTGGAACGGCCGGGCGGCAGCATGACCGGCATCACTATTTTCGAGCCTGAAATCGGTGGCAAATGGTTGCAGGTGCTCAAAGAGATCGCGCCGACGTTAAGGCGCGCTGCTGTCATCTTCAACCCCGACACAGCACCGTATTATCCATTGTACATGCGCTCCATTGAGGCCGCTGCCGCCACCCTAGACATGAAAGTATTTGAAGCCCCGGTTCACAACCACGCTGACATCGAAGCGACCCTGCGAGGGCTCGCGCGGCAGCCAGACGGAGGTGTGATTGTCATGTCGGACCTCTTTGCCATGGTGCGCCGTGATCTGATAGTCGCGCTCACCGCTCGGTACCGCTTGCCGGCGGTTTATCCTATTCGCGGTTTCGTCACGGAGGGTGGCCTTATCTCCTACGGTGTCGACTTGACCGAAATGCAGCGTCGCGCGGCGACCTTAGTTGACCGCATTCTCCAGGGGGCCAAACCTGCCGACCTGCCGGTCGAGCTACCGACACAGTTTGCACTAGTCATCAATCAGTCGACGGCGAGGATGCTTGGTCTTGATATTCCACTCGCGCTGCTTACCCGCGCCGATGAGGTGATCGACTGAGAACTGGCAAACATCCCCCAACTGCCAGAGCGATCGCGTAGCGGGAGGTCGGCCCCGCGGGCGCAATTGGCGAAGAAACGCCCGCTGTCGAGATGGAGCAGAAAGCGCCCCCCGCACTGTTGCATGTTTGACGATTGGTCGCATTTTCTGATTCGGATTTGGACGCCAGGGGCACTATCTTCCAGGCGCGCTGATTGTTGGCTGAAATCGGCGTTGAGGCGGACCATGCCGATTGAATCCGAAATCAAGGTCTTTGAAGACCGGATAACCTCCGGCGAATGGCGCGTCGAATACTTCGACGATGATGGCGGCTGCTATGTCGCGATCTTCGCTGGACCGGCCGCGGAACGGCGCGCGAGGGATTACCGCGATGCGCTCGGCGCGCGCTTGCTGACACCTGTCACAGTCACCCCAAATCTCAGTTAGAGGGCGCGCCGTGGTGCCTCCCCGCCGCTTTCCGCTGCTATGGCTACAGCGTTACGGGCACACCAACGCCGTGCGCGTGTTCGGCGCCTTGGTTGCCGTCGTCGCCGTTGTCGTCCTAGCGGGACTGGCGTGGCTGTGGGTGTTCGGGGACTAGTTTGTGGCAACCGGGAGAGCACCAACGGCGTCGCGCCGCTTGCCGCCGCCTTGGACCGGACGCCTGCTTCATCATCATGAAGACCATGAAGGCTTATGTCGAGATTGTTGTACTACTGGCGACGTGCCTTTCGGCCGGATTCTGGATTGCCTCGGCCATGAGCCGGTTGACGAGGATCGGCCCTGGCCAAGATGCATTGGACAAGGTGACAATCCTGGCAGACGATCTGCGAAAGATGAGTAACTGGAATACATTGGCCGCCGCGATGATGGGGGTGACGGCCATCCTCGAGGTGTTGGAACGATTTTTATAGCCGGGTCAGTGCGGCGGGAAGTAAGAATGAGGTCCGCCGGATTGCCGCGAACATCGGGAGGAGGAACAATGGCGCACCGCACGCGGTTAGCGGCCGTTTCTGCTGCTTGTGTCATGTCTATAACTGTTGCGGCATCTGCCGGTGGCCAAGAAGCAGCAGCACCGACCGTCATTCCGGCTGAAACATTAAAATGGAATCCGACCCCATTTCCTGACGTGACAGTTGCAGTAATCGCTGGCAATCCGGCAGCCAGTGGAATGTACGCCATATTTGCCAAATACGGTGGTGGTGGAAGATCGGTCCCCCACACTCATCCCGACCAGCGCCTTGTCACAGTCATTTCGGGAACATACTACGCAGGAGCGGGCACTGAATATGACGAGTCAAAGATGAAGCCGCTGGGACCGGGAACTACCATCATCGTCCCCGCCAACTCACCGCACTATGCCTGGGCCAAAGACGGCGAAGTCATAGTACAGGAGGTCGGCATCGGGCCAACCGGGACCAATATCTGGCCAAAGGCAGCGGTAAAATGAGGGCTGATCGTGCTCGCCGGTGCCGAGGGTTTCCGCGAGGTGTGTTCGCCGGCACAAGGGCCGGGTCGCGGCCCGCGAAACCGAAGGCGTTCTAGCGGCCGTTATTGCGTGGGCGCTGTCCTACCTCCGGGCCCTCTGACCTATTTTGCCAGACCACCAAGTCCTAATTTGCGATTCGGCAGGGTGTTCGTCGTACCAAACGGAAATAGCTATACCGACGCCATGACGGGCGACCGTTCGTCCGGTAAGGGCGTCCTCGCCCCTGTCTCGAAAGCGATGGAACGCGGTGCTGGTCCGGCGCACTTGCACCTTCGATTCGGCCAGCCAGTCGTTGACCTGCCTGTCTACCTCTGGCGCGTCGGTGCCGACGAAGGTCTTGACCTTCATAGATCGGGCCTCAGAGCGAAAAAGGCCCCGCTGTCTGCCGCGGGGCCGGTCGGCCATCGAGACGCTCTGTGCAATAGGATGCCCTAACGATTCCCTGCACAAAGCCGCCCTAACTTAGCGCAAGTCAGAAGCGCCGGGCGAGCTAGCATGAAAAAGCCCCGGCTGGCACGGCCGGGGCCAGGGGGTTCACTGCACGCAATCGATCTCATGGAGACAGGATCGGGTTGCGCAAGCACATAACGCTAACCGGCGTCGGAAGTTCCGAACGCAGCGGGCGGTGCCGTCCCGACGCCGGGCGAGGGGGTTGCCGGCCGCAGGGCCTCCAACTCAAAAAGAGGCCCGCCGCCGTTCAAAGAAAGGACCCTGGCGCCACGTTAAGAGTTTTCGCCAGGCGTTCGAGCGTAGCAAGTGTGGGGTTGCGGCGGCCGCTTTCCAAATGGCTGAGATAGGAGCGGTTCATGCCAGATCGCTTCGCAATGGCAGTTTGGGTAACCCGGCCGCGGTGCGCCACTGTCGCACGTTGTTCCCTAAACGCGACACGCCGTGCTCCTCCTAGTCCTCGAAGTATGGCGCGGATTTTCTGCGATCTCGCAAAGCGCGTACCCGACATCATTGATTGTCGCAATGACAAAGGGCGCTTTGTTTGCAAGCAGTATTTCCCTGAGCACCAACATATATTGGCGCAATAGGTGCCGGGTGTACTCATTGTCAGACTTGCGCCCGATCACTGTAAACAGCCGCTTATAGGGGATCGCTCGACCCAGGTTGTCGAGGAGACAGGCCAACAGTGCTAGCTGACCTTGACCGCGGCGATCTGAGCGCTGTCCATTGATAAGCAGGGCCAGCCTTCCGGTAGCGTCTCGCAGGATTGCAATGCCGGGGGGATGTTGCCGATGTCGCATTGGTCATGACCCCGCGTCCCTGACTTGGGGTCGCCCTTGCGAGCCATTTTCCGGTCCAACACTCAAAGGTGCAAGCACGAAAAAGGCCCCGCGGCCGGGCGGGGCCTAGTCATTTCAGGAAGGGCTCTACGCACCGAGGGGAGCCCCAGTGTGCAACAGAGCGCCTTAGCTTAGCGCAAGTCAGAGCGCAGGGCGAGCGATTGTCATCTCGGCTTTGCTATTGCTCGATTTGTCACCAACTGCCACTAGCGCGCTTGCCTCTGATGACCTTCACGTATCCACGATCCGCGTAGTGGGGTAACCCGGACCATCCGCAGGGGCATTTCACAAAACCGGCTGGCACCTCGGTATCAGTCCAGGAGCGAAAGCCGTTGACGCCGCACGGCGTGTCAATTGTGTGTTCGACGTGGTTGTGCATGAGCTTGCGGCCGGCGCCGACCGATTTTGGCACGGTGTAATCTGCAACATAGCTTACCTTACCCATGCTCCTGTCCCTCTCGATGAATAGCGCGAGGTAGCACCGACTGCCCCGCACCTCTGTCGATCAAGTGAAGCGACCCATACCCGTCATCGGACGCCGATTTTGCTGTGACGCACAACGCATCTCTCTTTCAACGCAATGACCGACATCAGATCATCACTCGATCACCTCATCGGCGGTGTACAGGAGTTTGTCCGGGATGCTGAGGCCGAGCGTCTTGGCGGTCTTGAGGTTGATCGCGAACTCGAACGTCGTCGGTTGCTCGACCGGCAACTCGGCTGGATCGGCGCCGTGGAGAATTTTGTCGACGTAGGCAGCCAATCGCCGGTAAGCGGCAGGGATGCTCGGGCCGTACGCCATAAGGCCGCCGGCCTCGACGACTTGCTTCTCCGAAAACAACGTCGGCAGACGCTCCGTTGCGGCGAATGCCACCACGCGCGGGTACTCGCCGAAAAACATCGAGTCTGGCAACACTATCAGAGCGCCGGTCTGCGCAGCGCTGATCGCGGCAAAGGCACGCTCAAGGAGATCCGGGGTCCGCGCTTCCGCGACGTGAACCTCAATCTTGAGCGACGGCCCTGCGGCTTGGGTCTGCTTGAGCAAGGCGAAATGGCTTGGGTTTGCGGGATTCAACAAGACGGCAACGCGTGCGAGGCCGACGACAATCTCGCTCAACAGTTGGAGGCGCCTGCCGGCCAAGTCCGCAGACAAAAGACCGATGCCGGTGATGTTCCCGCCTGGCCGGCTGAGGCTCGAAACGAAACCGCTCGCCAACGGATCGTTACTGAGCCCGACGATAGGGACGGTTTGGGTGGCATCTTTCGCGGCCTGCATTGCCGGCGTGCCCTCGGCCACGATGGCATCGACTCGCAATCGCACCAATTCCGCGGCGAGCTTTGGCAAGGCATCCTGTTTGCCGTCAGCATAACGATCCTCGAAGGTGATGTTCTGCCCTTCGATCCAGCCGTGTTCCTTCAATCCCTGAGCTATGGCCTCGAGCGACCCCAACGCCTTGGCCGCTTGCGCGCTGGGGGTAAAGAGGAGGCCGACACGGCGGCTTGTCTCCGTGCGCGCAACAAGCGGCCAGGCCGCCATTGCACCGGCAATGAGCGCGATGACCTCACGCCGCCTCATAGGCTTTCTCCCCAAGCTCACGGCAAGGCATCCTAGTGGTGCGATTCCAACGGATGATCCGATCAATGCCCGCGATTTCCGCGCTTCTAGGCCGCCGACAGCGGATGCATTTGATTGAAGTCTCACCACTAGCGGCTCAAATTACCACACTAGCAGTGCCATCGATGCCAGCGTGACGATGACGCAGGGGCCCGACCTCCAAGTAGAGTGGATCAGCGAGGACTAGGTCGTGTGGACAAACTTAATCCAGATTCGGATGCAGGCAAGCAGCACGAAGGCGGCGAAGCTCTCGATCAGCTTGTCGTAGCGGGTGGCGACACGGCGTGAGTTCTTCGCACGATTGAAGAAGCGCTCGATGCGATTGCGCAGGGCATAGAGAGCCTTGTCGACGGCATGCTGTATTTTCCGGGTTGCAGTGCTGGGGATTGCGGCTTCACCACCACGTTCCTCAATGTCGTTGCGGACGGCTTCGCTGTCGTAGCCCTTGTCACCGAGCATCTGTTCCGGATCGCAGTCGATCTCCTGCATCAAGGCCGGAAACGCGGTGACATCGTGTGCCTGCCCGGGCGTAATCACAACGCCGATCGGCAGACCCTCGGCATTGGTGCGGGCGTTGATTTTGGTTGAGAAGCCGCCACGCGAGCGACCGAGCGCGTTACGCTCGGCCCCCCTTTTCCACCGGCTGCGCAATGATGCGCACGGATGATGGTCGCATCGATCATCTGCAGCGCGGCGTCCGACACTCCGCTTCCCGCGAGCCCTTCCAGGATCACGTCCCAGACGCCACTGTCGGCCCACCGCCGAAACTGCCTAAAGATCGAATTCCAGTTGCCGAAGCCCTCCGGCAGGTCGCGCCATGGTGCGCCGGTTCGCATCAACCAAAACACCGCGTCGAGCACGCGGCGATGATTGCGTGGCGGCCGGCCGCCGCCGCGATGGATCAGGAACGGTTCGAAGTACGCCCACTCATCGTCGGTCATCAGTCCGCGAATCAAGGCTGCCCTCCGCAAAGAGCAGCCTTGAATGAATTCGCAATTCTTGCGTCAATAGGTTTGTCCACCCGACCTAGTCTGACCCGTACGCTGTGAGCCCGTGGCTCCCGCGATGGACCTCGCAAACTGGTGGGGCTTCCCGAGAACAGGGTCGCGACTGCGGGTCTTTGACTGAAACATACGTCAGTTGCGACATACCACCACAGTTGGAACGCCGCGCAGAAGCGCGTGGTACCCGCAGTTTGTGAAGCCGTGCAGCAGTAACAAAAGGCTTAATGAGGCGCCAGGAGTCCCAAATGATCGTTGCTGACGAACTTTCTCGGCGGCTTAAACTCTGGGAACAGATTACGATGACGAACTTGGGACCAAACCAAAACCCCTCTTCCTGAGGGAAAGCAGAATTCAGATTGCACGGCGGGTCTTTGATCGGTCCAGGCGAGCGCGGTGGGGAAGGGTGGAGACCGATGGGGAAGCGTCTCGCTAAGTCGCGCCCATCCGGTGGCGACATGGTGGCGATTTTAGTGCGGAGGCTGCAACCGGATTATTGGCATCGATACAAAACGAGTTGCCGGTCAACCATTTATCTGGCGCGCCGGTCGAGACAAAAGTGCGAACACCTATGTGATTGTTATTCCTATATAAATTTCGTGAGACGTAAGCTTGGACGTGGGCATAGCGAGTGGATGTAAAGAAGCTGCTGTTTCAAATTGAGTTTTTTGAGGTTGACTTCGTCTCCCTCCCTCACGCGAAAGTCTTTTGAACCGATTTTCATTTCCAGCCTTTCCGACGTGGTTACTACCGCGATCCAACCAGCGCCTCGAAGCCAGAGATCACGTCGAAAAGTTCTTCGTCGATGCTACTCTGGCGCAACTGGTGGAAGGAGCCGTGAAGCTGCTCCAGCAGATCGTTGATGTTTTTATCCGCGCGCTCCATTGCCGCCAGGCGGCTCGCGTTCTCGCTGGCCAGGGATTCGGCGCAGGCCCGGAAGAGCGAGATGAAAAGATATTCGCGGATAAGTAAGCGCAAGGTTGCACTGCCGCCGCCCATGACCTCGGGCAAGTTGGTGGTCGGCCAGTGGATTTTGGCCAGACCTTGTTGCCATTGCGCATCGAGCGGCAACAACCGCTGGCTAACCGGTTCGTAGAGCGCGCCTGACAGCGGCCGGTTATGGAATACCCAAAGGCCGGCATTCTCACCTTTGTCTCGATGCGCTTCGCTTTCAATTTGAATCTCCCCGACGAGCGGGGTGATGGCCTGGACGGAGTTCGGCACGGTGAAGAGTCCGATCAGCGGCAGGCCCGCGTCCGCCAAACGCGCGTGAACACGCTCGCCGACCGCCCAGACTTCAGCTTTGCCGGGCAGAGCCGCGAGGACCTTGATCGCATAATCGGCCACTACGTCGTTAAACTGCCCCACCAGTCCCTGATCGGACCCGAAAACGATCGCCCTTGTCGCGCCGGCATGGGTTGGTGCGTTCGGTTCCGCCATCGCGGCCGCCGGCTCGTTTTCCCGAAAGCATGCTCCCAGCCCCAGCTCCACGGTCCGATAGTAATCGGCCAACGCGTGCACCGATTTCTCGTATTGTCCGATGCTCGATGCGGCCAGGGCTTTCATCGTGCGGACAACGGATTGAAGGTCTCCCGCACTGCTGATTTTTCGGCGAAGGCTCTCCGTGGTGTCGCTCATGACTTCTTCTTGATTTCCGCCGCGGGCTTCATTGGAGCGTCCGGCTTGGGCCCGCCATCAGGCTCGGCGTTGGCTTTGGGTTCCAATTCCGGCTTTGACTCGGATGTGGCCTTGGCCTTGGACGCAGGTCCAGACTTTTGCTCGGCCTTGGCTTCCGGCGTCAGTGTGGCTTCGGCTTTGGGTTCCCCCTTGGGTTGGAAAGGAGCGAGCGCCATGCGGACGATTTCGATGATCATATTACGATCTTCATCGCTCAACTTGTCGGCGCTTTCGAATCGCGCGCACACTTCCGCCGGGATGTTCGCCGCCGCCTTCTGGACGGCGTGCTCGGCGTCCGGCATCTGGTCGAGAGTCACGCCGTCGAACAGTTCTGCGGTCAATGCCAATAGGACGGCGATTTGTGCAGGTACGGACACCGGTGCGCATTCCGCCTGTTTGAGGCAGGCGCGGATGCGCCGTCCGTGCTCGATGATTTTGCGGGTGTTTTCATCCAGCCGGGCGCCGAACCGGGCAAAGGTCTCAAGCTCCTCGAACTGCGCGTAGGCGAGCTTTAGGTCACCCGCCACGGCGCGGTAGGCCGCGCGTTGCGCTTTGCCGCCGACGCGCGAAACGGACTTGCCGACATCGATGGCAGGCAGCACGCCCAATTCGAACAGTGACGGCGAGAGATAGATCTGCCCATCCGTGATGGATATCAGGTTGGTTGGAATATAGGCGGAAATGTTCTGCGCTTCGGTTTCGATGATGGGCAGCGCCGTAAGCGAGCCACCGCCGAGCTCTTTGCGCAAGTGCGTCGCACGTTCGAGCAGTCGCGCGTGAATGTAAAAAATGTCGCCGGGAAAAGCTTCGCGGCCGGGCGGGCGCCGCAGCAACAGAGACAGCTCCCGATAGGCGCGCGCATGATGTGTGAGGTCGTCATACACAACCAGCACGTCCCGGCCTTGCTCCATGAAATGCTCCGCGATGCTGGTCGCGGCGTAAGGTGCGATGAAGGCGAGACCCGGTGGATCGTTGCCCTCGGTTACGACGAGGACCGTGTGATCCATCGCGCCCTTTTCCCGCAGGGTCGCCACGGCCTTCGCGACGGCGGACGCGCGCTGTCCGATGGCACAATATACGCACAACACATTCTGGTCGTGCTGGTTGAGGATGGTGTCGATCGCGATGGCGGTCTTGCCCGTCTGACGGTCCCCGAGAATCAACTCGCGCTGGCCGCGCCCGACCGGAATGAGCGCATCGATGACTTTAAGCCCGCTCTGGAGAGGCACCGTCACCGGCGCGCGATCCATGATATGCGGTGCCGTACGTTCGATGGGCAGGCGCTCGCTGGCGGCCACCGGTCCATTACCATCGAGTGGCCGACCAAGCGGATCGATGACGCGCCCCAACAAGCCGTCGCCGACAACCACATCCATCACCCGACCCGTGCGCTCGACCTCATCGCCGGCGTTCAGATGCCAGTATTCGCCCAGCAACACGACGCCGATTTCAGCCTCGTCAACGTTGAAAGCCATGCCGAGCAAATCGCCGGGAAATTTCACCAACTCCTCGAAGCCAACAGCAGGGAGCCCAGACACTTTGGCGATGCCGGTGGCGATGCTGGTGATCGTGCCCACCTCCCGCGGTGTCAGTTGCGGTGCGAATGCTTCGCGCACCTGGCTGATCCCAGAAAACGTGCGGTCGAAGATACTCTGCAAGCTTTCGGGCTCAGTGCTCATAGGCGCTTCGTCTCGGGCTTGGATTCTTCCGGCTTGGACGCAATTTTGGCCTTGGTCTTCGGCGTGACTTTGGGTTCAGGTTTTGGCTCAGCTTTCGCTTCAGGTTTGTCATTTTCTTTCAAAAGCTCACCCACACCCTTTTCCAGAGAGGCGAGATAGTCCGCGATGCTCCAGGCAATTTTCTGTCCATTCGTCGTGAGCTCTATTCCGCTGATCACGTCGGGCGCGGTCTCGAACCGGACGGGAACTTCAGCCGAGAAGGTCTCATTGACAGCTTTTTGTATTGCCGCGCGTTGCGCCTCAGGCAGGTCGAACGCGCTGCGCACGACGGCAGGCTCGGACGCTGTCTTGAGGGCCGCGGCAATTCCTTCTTTCGCCTTGCCGTCCATCGTGCGCAGGCGACGGGTGAACACCTCGCTCATGCGCTCTTCCAGACTTGTCGTGGCAAGATCCGTCAGTGCCTTTCGCGCGATGGCGAATACTTCCTGCTGGGTCCGGCGACGGATGGCTTGATTGAGGTTTTGGGCGTCGCTTCGCAGTGCCTCCTGTCGCTTGGCACTCAGGGCATCGGCTGCCTTGCGCGCATCGTCGAGAAGCCGCTGACGTGCAGCTTTCGCCTCGTCCGTCGCCTTGCTCAAGAGTGCGGCGCGCTGCTGGTCGAACTCTTCATTCTTGTGCTGGTACTCGTCGCGCTCCTTTTGCGCTTCGGCCTTTTTTGCGTCAGCGTCCGCGAGTTCCGCAGCGATCCGCTTCTCCCGCGCGTCAACGGCGTTTAGGATCGGCTTGTAAAGAAACCGCTTCAGCAACCACACCAGGATGATGAAGTTGAGCGCCTGCGCACCGACGGTGAACCAATCGATGAGCATGAATTACTTACCTGGGGTTTGGGCGATGACGTGATTCCAGAACGGATTGGCGAAAATGAGAATCATCGAGACCACGAAGCAATAGATCGCAATGGACTCGATCATGGCCAGCCCAACAAACAGCGTGCGTGTGATCGTCGTTGCGGAATCGGGCTGCTGCGCCAGAGAACTCAATGCCGTGGCGACCGCACGGCCTTCGCCAAGCGCAGGTCCGATACTCCCCAGGGCAATCGTCAGGCCGGCGGTGACGATTGAAGCAATCGCAATGAGCGTCATGTTATCCATAGTGTGCCCTCTAGTTGTCGTTGTTCATGCTTTAATGTCTTGTGCCGGTCCAGGCCTGGACTTGCGACTGCGCGTGGCGGCCGCGATATAAACCGCGGCCAGGATGCTGAAGATGTAGGCTTGCACCATGCCGGTGAGCAGACCGAGCGCACTCATGGCGATCGGGAAGACGAAGGGCGTGATGGTCAGCAAAATGGCGAGAATCATCGTCCCGCTCATCATGTTGCCGAACAGACGGACCGCCAGTGCCAGCGTGCGCGACACTTCGCTGACGATGTTAAACGGCAGCATAATGATTGTCGGTTCCGCATAGGATTTGAGGTAGCCGCCCAATCCCTGCTCCTCGATGCCGAAAAACGGCACGGCCACCCACACGCACAGCGCAAGCGCCGCGGTCGTAGAGAGCGACCCCGTCGGCGGCTCATAGCCGGGAATGACGGTGCATAGGCTGGCTAACGCGACAAACAGAAAAAGCGTGCCCAGAAAACCGATATACTTCTTTGGGTGGCGGAGGCCGACATCTTCGATTTGCTTCTCGATGCCGGTGACAACGATCTCCAGCAGATTCTGCCAGCGGGAACGTCTCAGTTCCGTGGACAGATTGCGCGTGACGAGTTTTGAGCCGACAGCCAGCACGAACATCAGCGTCCATGTGAAAACAATCGTTCCGTTGAGTTTGAGATACCCGTGCTGCCAAAAGATCATGTCATCGGGACTGAGGCGCATAGCTGGTCTCCAGTGCCTGGGGGCTGCGGTGTTGGATCGGCGGGCGGGTCAGCCACTTCACAACGAGGCGTGCCAGGACAAAGCCAAGGAGACACAGCAGCCACCGCTTCCAATTCTCGCCCCCGACAAAATAAAATCCCACCAGCGTAATGCTCATCCTGAGCAGTATGCTGCCGAAGAACCAAAGCGCCGGCCGTCGGGACGAAACGCCCCTGAGAACCGTCCACCAAAGGCCGCCGAAGAAAAACGCGCCTAGCAGTAGACCGGCCGCCAATGGCGGTGCCAAAAACAAAAAATCATTCATTGTTATTCTCCTGTTCGTCCCGAATCTCCTTATCCTCCTTGGCCACCCAATGCCACGCATTAAAACAGCCGATGGCGAGCCCGGCCATCATCAGCGCTAGTGTCCAGGCATGCTTGCCCGGATAATATTGGTCCAGCCAGATACCGAGCGCCGCCCCGAGCAGCGTTGGAATCACCACCGACCAGCCGATCAGCCCCATCATCCCCAGGCCGAACCAGACGCCCTGCGCGGACTTGCGCCGTGCCTTGAGCTTGCGCGCCGCTTTTGCGCCGACCTCCTGACTGAGCGACGGATTTGGTTTCGCGATCTTGCTTTGCGGTTCATCAGTCATTGTGAAGGCTCGCCATGCGCCGTATGAGATCGCCTTCCATTTTTGCCAGCACTGAGCGCACGCTTTGTTCATGCTCGTCCAGGGTCAGAAACTCTCGCTCCACCGCTTCGCGCAACTGGCCGAGGTCCGTTCCGCCCATCGCTCGGCGCACGGACACGAGTACGTCCGGACCGGTCTTGACGAGCACCCCTTCATCTACGGCCACGAAAACTTCGCCTTCTGATGTTGTCTCGTAGGTCAGAATCCCGGGCGTAAGCGCTGCCACACAATCGAGTTGGTGAGGCAGCAGTCCAAACGAACCGTCGCACGTCTCGGCGACGATGCGAGACACGCCGGTTTTATCGGCAAAAACCTGGAACGGCAGGAGCACCTTAAGATTTATGAGACCCGCCCGCATGTTCGAGCTTGGGTGGAGGTTTCGCCCCGGCATTCGGCGGCGGCTCGGACGTGACTTTAGCTCCCAACCCGGCGGCATTCTTCGGTCCTGACTTGGCAGCGGTTGACTCCGGTTTGGCCGGGGCTGCGGGCGGGACGGCTTTTGCTTGTGCTTTCGCTTCGTCAATGGTCCCGATCATGTAGAGGGCGCTTTCCGAAGAGTCTTTGAATTCATCGCGCAGAATACGCTCACAACCATCCAGCGCATCCTTGAGGCTGACAAGCTTTCCTTTGAGGCCGGTGAACTGTTCGGTCGTGAAAAAGGGCTGGGTAAGAAAACGCTCCAATCGGCGGGCGCGGACGACCAAGTTGCGATCCTCCGGCGAGAGCTGCTCCAGACCAAGCATCGCAATGATGTCCTTGAGCTCGGCGTATTGCGCGAGCGTCCGCCGGATTTCCTGAGCCAGGCCGTAATGCCGCTCGCCGACGATGCCCGGCGTCGCCATCTTGGAACTGGATTGTAGAGGATCGATGGCCGGGAAAAGTCCTTCGCTTGCCCGCTTGCGCGAGAGTACGATCGACGCGGAGAGATGCGAGAACGTGTGTACCGCCGCCGGATCGGTGAAATCATCCGCTGGCACATATACCGCCTGGATGGAGGTGATAGCGCCGGTATCCGTGTTGGCAATGCGCTCTTCCAACCCTGACAGCTCAGTGCCCATGGTCGGTTGATAGCCCAACCGCGACGGCATTTGGCCCATCAAGCCGGATACCTCCATGCCGGCCTGGATGAAGCGGAAAATGTTATCGACAAGCAGCAGCACATCGCGGTGCTCGTCGTCGCGGAAATACTCGGCCATCGTCAGCGCCGCATGCCCCACGCGGAACCGCGCGCCTGGCGGCTCGTTCATCTGGCCAAAGACCATCACCATGTTCGGCAGCACGCCGGCTTCTTTCATCGCTTCGTAAAGCTCTTCGCCCTCACGGCATCGTTCGCCAATGCCGCAAAAAATGCTGACGCCCTCGTGATGACCAATCATGTTGTGAATCATTTCGGTCAGCAGCACCGTTTTGCCGACGCCCGCCCCGCCGAAAAGGCCCGCCTTCCCGCCGCGCTCCAGCGGCACGAGGACATCGATGACCTTGATGCCGGTCTCGAAGACTTCCGACTTGGTGGAACGGCGCGCCAGCGACGGCGGAGCCCGATGCACCGAACGCCATTCAACATCGGACAAGGCCGCTTCGCGATCGATCGTGTTGCCGAATACGTCGAACATCCGCGAAAGAACAGCTTTGCCCACGGGCGCTTTCAACGGACCGCCTGTATCTTTTACCGTCATGCCACGTGCGAGACCCTGCGTGGGCGTCAGCGCAATCCCGCGCACGTGATGCGCATCCTGCTGCGCCAGAACTTCGATGACGATTTTCTTCTCCGGTCCCGTGAGCAGTACCGAGTAGATCGGCGGCAAATGTTCATCGAATCGAATGTCTACGACGCTGCCGCGCACCGAGACGACCACGCCGAGATTCGATAAACTGGTTTTGTTTTCCATATTTACACACGCTCATTCAACGTTAGCCCATTTCCGGCCCCGGTCTGATGATCATTCTTGTATGTAACGGCTTCCACTTCAGTGAGTCCCGTCGTGTCGGTCGGCGCCGGTACGGCGACTGGGGTTTTTGTCATGACTTGATTTTGCATCATACTGGCCGCCCCCCCGCGCTTTGCTTTCGCCGACGAGGCGCCAGGTGTGACGCGCGATCATCAGATCTTCGTCCGTCCGGATCATCCAGGCGGATGTTTTGCTGTCGCCTTTTGTAATCCGCGGGCCACCTGCTGCATTTGCCGCCTCGTCGATTTCCAGCCCGAGCCAGCCCGCTTTCTCGCAGACCCGACGGCGAATTTCAGGAGCGTGCTCGCCGATGCCCGCGGTGAAAACGAGGGCATCAAACCCGCTCAAAGCGGCGGCCAACGATCCCAGCTCGCGACAGATGCGGTAGACGAACAGGTCGACAGCCTCGGCTGCATGCGCCTTATCGGTCGCCAACAAAGTCTTCATGTCGTCGCTGAAGCCGGAAACGCCGAGCAGGCCTGACGACTGGTACAAAAGGTCGCTAATGGCGGCGGCCGTCATGCCTTTCTCCTCCATCAAATAGAGCACGACGCCAGGGTCGAGACTGCCGCAGCGCCGGCTCATGACCAGCCCATCGAGCGCCGTGAATCCCATCGTGGTGGCGACGCTCTTGCGCTGCTTCATGGCGCACATGCTGGCGCCGCTACCGAGGTGGGCAACCACGACGCGCCCCTCGGCGCCTGTCGAGCCGGCGATCTCGGGCAGGACGCTTGCGATGTATTCGTAGGACAGACCGTGGAACCCGTAGCGCCGAACTCCATCGTCGGTCAGGTGGCGCGGCAGAGCGAAGGCGGCGGCGACTTCTGGTTGGGTGTGGTGGAAGGAGGTATCGAAGCAGGCGACCTGCGGCAGGGTCGGGTGGAGTTTTGAAAGCGCCGCAATGGCAGCGAGGTGATGCGGCTGATGGAGAGGGGCGAGCGGAACTAGCCGGGTCAGTTCAGCGATGACCTCAGCGTCGATGAGTACCGGTCCCTTATAGAGTGCGCCGCCATGCACTACGCGATGCCCCGCCGCGATCAGACGGTGCTGTGGGAAGCGATCTCCGATCCAGTGCAAGAGCGCTGCAAGCGCATCTTCGCAGGTTGCGCCCTGATTGAGATACTCATCGAGGAGCGGCGCCCCGGCGCCGTCTTTGGCGGTGAAATTTACCCGGTCCCCCAGGCCCGCGCATTCGCCCTCACAGAAGAGGTCTTGGCGCGTCGGCCGCTGCTCGCCCGGGAACAGCGAGAACTTGATGCTCGATGAGCCGGCGTTGAGGACCAGGATGGCGTCCGTCAAGACTTCACCTCCGTCTTGTGGCGCGCCAGCAGCAGCGCAATTGCGCATGAGCCGAGCCGTGCGAGCGTCTTGTCGGCGCGGCTTGTCAGGATGATCGGCACGCGGGCCGCGAGCACGATGCCGGCAATCTGCGCTTCGGCGGCCCTTCATCATCCATGATTTCCAGTCAGAAAGAGGTGAATTCCAACCCAGAATGTGATAGCCGGCGTTGCTGGCGAGGCCGCAGCCTGTTCACCTTCGCCGCGCTTAGGCCTCGATGACAACCTTGAGTGCGTTTGTCTTGGCCGCCGCTCCGAACGTGTCGTAGGCATCCATGATCTTGTCGAGCTTGAAATAATGCGTAATCAGCCGCTTGGGATCGATCATGTGCGACTGCACAGTCTTGAGCAGCATCGGAGTGGTGACGGTGTCGACGAGCCTGGTCGTAATCGCAATGTTACGATCCCAAAGGCGCTCCAGATGCAAGTCCGCCTTGACCCCGTGCACGCCGATATTGGCGATGATGCCGCCGGGCGCCACGATATCCTCGCAAGTGATAAAGCTCGCGGGCACGCCGACCGCTTCGATGGCGGTATCGACGCCGCGGCCGCCGTCATCTTCATGATCTTCTCGACCGCCTTGCCGTCCTTGTTGTTGATGATCGCTGTCGCGCCGAAGCGGGAGGATAATTGCAGGCGGTTATCATCCATATCGACCATGATAGTCTCGGCCGGCGAATAGAACTGCGCCGTGAGCAAGGCGGCGAGCCCGATGGGGCCGGCGCCAACGATGGCGACGGACGAGCCCGGCTGAACCTTGCCGTTGAGCACGCCGCATTCGAAGCCGGTGGGCAGGATGTCACTCAGCATGACGAGCGCATCTTCGTCCGCGCCTGCGGGAATGTGATAAAGACTGGTGTCTGCGAACGGAATGCGGACGTATTCGGCCTGGGTGCCGTCGATCTTGTTGCCGAGGATCCAGCCGCCATTGACGCAATGCGAATACATGCCGCGGCGGCAATAGTCGCATTTTCCGCAAGACGAGATGCACGACACGATTGCGCGATCGCCGACGTGAAACGCGGTGACTGCCCCGCCGACCTTATCGACTACGCCGATGCCCTCATGACCCAAGATGCGGCCGGGCGCGCAAGTCGGCACGTCGCCTTTAAGAATGTGCAGGTCGGTGCCGCAGATGGTCGTCTTGACCATTTTGACAATGGCATCGGTCGGCGCGGCGATGTCTGGCTTCGGACGATCTTCAACGGCCTTCTTACCAGGTCCTTGATAGACGAGCGCCTTCATGGCGGTCTCCTTGGCTGCGGCTGATTGCCGGGCGGGATTCATCTTGTTGCCGGCCTGGACGACGTTTCCCATCACCAACGTATCCACATCCGAGCCTTTGAGCTTGGAACGCGTCAACACGGCCCGCACGACCGTTGCACCCAGCTCCGCCGCTGGCACAGCTTTGAGGCTGCCGTCGTAGGTTCCGATTGCTGTTCGTACGGAATTGCACAGGACGATCTCACGCTGGTTCATGGTGCTTACTCCGAAAAGGGGTGTCGTGATGGCCGCATCTTGGTCATAGCCGCAATCCGCCATCGATCTCCAGAATCCGACCGTCGTAGTAGTCGTTCTGCAGGATGAAGAGCGCGGCGTGCGCAATCTCCTCGGGCCGCGCGAACCGTCGCAACGGAATGGTCGAGACGATCTTATCTTTGACCTTCGGCGGTATAGTCGTCACCAAGCGCGTCTCAGAAAATCCCGGAGCGATGCCGGCGACGCGGATATGGTAGCGCGCGAGTTCCTTGGCCCACGTCACCGTCATGGCGGCGACGCCGGCCTTGGCGGCGGCGTAATTGGTCTGCACTACATTCTCGGCGCGCGAGATACTGGAAATGTTGATGATCACGCCGCCGCGGCCGCTCTCGACCATGTGCACGGCGGCCTCGCGCGCGCACAGGAAGACGCCCCTGAGGTCGACGGCGATGACCTTGTCGAATTCCGCCATGGACATTTTCCGCTGAACCTTGCCGTTTGCCGCCTTCACCAAGAGCGCATCGCTGATTACGCCGGCATTATTGATAAGGCCGTCGATGCCGTCGAAGTCGGCGTGGATGCGTCGAAACAGTGTCTCGACAGCCGGCTCGTCGGTCACGTCAGCTGGGAAGTTTTTGACTTTGCCCCGCGAACAAAGCCGCACAGTCTCCCGGAGTTTTGCGTGATCAAGGTCGACTAGCGCGAGATCCGCGCCTTGGCCGGCCAGAATCTCAGCCATCTTCCGACCAAGCCCTTGTGCCGCACCGGTAATTACGATCACCTTGCCTTGCACATCCATTTTACACTTCGCTGTTGCGTCAATTGTCTGGGGCCGCAATAGGCTAGCGCCGTCACCAGTTGCTCACTTCATGAAGACATAGCGCCCTGGCGCATCTTCGATCGCCGTAAGGCCGGCTGCCGCATTTCCGAGCGGAGGCGGTTTGACGGGCTCGCCGGATCGCGCGGCAAGCCACGCAGTCCATGCCGGCCACCATGAACCTTCATGCGGCGCGTGTTCGGCAAGCCATCTGTCGGGATCGTTATAAGTTTCGCCGTGCTCGCGCACGGCCATGCGGAAATGCCGAAGCGAGTGTCCCGGTTCGGACAATATGCCCGCGTTGTGTCCACCATTTGTCAGGACAAAAGTGATCGGAGCCTCGGTCAAAAGATGCAACTTGAAGACCGAGTGCCACGGGGCGACGTGGTCGCGCTCCGTGGAGACGGCGAAGAGGGGCAGGCGAATGTCGGGCAGCGCCACTGACCGCCCGGCCACTTCGAACCGACCCTCGGCGAGGTCGTTGTTGAGAAAAAGCGTCCGCAGATATTGCGAATGCATGCGGAAGGGCATCCGTGTCGCATCGGCGTTCCAGGCCATGATATCGATTGGAAAGGTCTCCTCGCCCATCAGGTAGTCGTGAATGATGCGCGACCAGATTAGATCGTTCGATCGCGATAGCTGGAACGCCCCGGCCATCTGCCTAGAGTCGAGGTAGCCGCGCTCCCACATCATGTCTTCGAGAAACGCGACCTGGCTCTCGTTGATGAAGAGCATCAGCTCGCCGGCCTCGGTGAAGTCGACCTGGGCGGCGAACAGGCTCAGGCTCGCCAGCCGCTCGTCGCCGTCGCGCGCCATGGCCGCGGCTGTAGTTGCGAGCAGTGTTCCGCCGAGGCAATAGCCGACTGCGTGCACCTTAGGTGCGCCAGTGATCGTAGTTGCCGCCTTGATCGCTGAAAGCACGCCCTCAGTTCGATAATCGTCGAAGCCGACGTCGCGATCCTCGGCGTCCGGGTTCTTCCAGGAAACCATGAATACGGTGAAGCCTTGCCGAGTGAGAAACCTGACCAGAGAATTCGCCGGCGACAGGTCGAGGATGTAGTATTTCATGATCCAGGCCGGCACGATCACGATCGGCTCCGGGCGGACGCGGTCGGTTGCAGGCGCGTATTGGATGATTTCCGCAAGACGCGTGCGCAGGACGACCTTGCCCGGCGTCACCGCCACTGTTTCGCCGACCTTAAATGCCTCCGTGCCGCGCGGCGGTGCGCCGCTTCGCGCCAGCGTCAAGTCTGCGAGCCAGTTCGCGTAGCCGCGCACCAGGTTGGCGCCCGACTCGGCGCGCGTGCGCGCAAGGACCTCCGGATTGGTCCCGATGAAATTCGAGGGAGCGACGGTGTCGAGGAGCTGCCGCGCCGTGAAATTTGCCATGTCGTCATGGCCCTGGCTGACGCCGCGCACATCCGTTGTCGCTGCTTCCCACCAGCGTTCGATCGACAAAAAGTTGTGAGCGTAGACGTTGAACGGAAAAGTTCGCCAGTCCGGCGCACGAAAGCGATCATCGTGCGGCAATGCGCGCTCGGATGGGTCGCCCGACGAGCCGGACGCGGATTGAGCGGCAAAGGCCAAATTGCCCGCGGCTCCGGCGATTGCTTGTCGCGCCAGATCGGCCTGCTTGCCGGGCGAGAACGCAAGATGTCCCCACCAGTCGAAAAAAGCTGCTGCCAGCGCGGCCGGCGATAGGCCCAACGTGGCGTGGGAAATGGCCGCATGAGCCGCACGGTCGAGAACCTGGAATGCAGTGTCGGAAGACGAGTCCTGAACTGCAGTCTTCCCTTCGGCCACGATTCTTCCCGCTCGCGGCACTACAGTGTCACCGGAGTGGACGAGGGCGACAGGTGGCATGATCACCTCCACTGCATTCGCTCAGCCGACTACGTGTTGGAGCCGCCACCGCCTATAAGCAGCGAGGTGTTGGGCAGCAGGCGGGTGGCCGCCTCCATGAACTTCTGGGCATCGGCGAAAAGATGCTTGCCGTCTTCCGCCATCATTTCAAACCGCCGGCTGGCCCACTCCTGGTAAGCCGCCATCGCTTCTGGGATGGAACGCGCTGCTGTCAATTTGGAGGCAAACTCGGAAGCAAGATTTGTTTCCGATTGGGCGCGATCTAACCATTGACGATTCATCTCCTGGAGCTTTTCGAGAAACTCCGTCTGGCTATTGACCAGCTCCTCAATGCGCTTCTTTCCCATCTCGGCAAACTCGGTGGGCATCAGGTTCGGCGACGAGAATTTTTCCGTGCGTTCGATGTGGGATTCCTTCTGGGCCATGACGCGGTTCCTTCTACCGTCGACTAGGTACAACGGATCAAGCCAGTCACCCTTTTACGGCGTCCAGCATTGACATGAATCAAGTAATTATGTCGCAACTGCTAGGGATGTGCGTCCGTTCATGTAAGGATCATGCGCTAGTGCGATCCGTCTTCCGCGTGACCGGCTACGCTGCCACCGCGTTTTTCGCGCCGCGCTTGAGAAGTATTGTCGGGCGGGATTCGTCGTGTAACCGGTTCATCTCGCCTCCGTGATCCACGCTTTCGCGGCAGGCAATTCGGAAAGCGGGAAGAGCCGGACTTCTCCATGAAAGAAGGGCTTGAACATGCTGACCATGGCGCGCAGCCAAGCGTGGTCGGTCACCACGGCGATCTCGCTGAAATCGTGCCAATGCTTCATTCCGAATACGCCGTCGTCCCACAGAGCCTCAAGCTCAAAGCCTATGAACTCCTCCCCGATGACGTAAAGGAGCCTAATCGGACCATGGGCCATCATTGCTTCAGCCCTGGGGACAAGCGTGCCGCGATAGTCCTCGTGCGTTACCTTGCCCAGGGCTGCGATCCCCAATACGTCTTGTGGTAGGCCCTCAATGAATTTCAACATTGTCGTCCTCCATTCTGGTTCAGGAGACCACTATACCGCCGTTCTTTCACATCCTCATGTAGTTGCATTCCTTTTTTCTGCACGAGGTGCGTCCGGTTTACACTGCAGGAGGTATCATATGATCAAGACAGACATTGTTTCTAACAACGTATTGAGGATTACGGCACCAGAGAAATTGAATGCTGACGACTTCCACCAAATTACGCCGCAGGTCGATTCTATTATCAGCCGGTATGGGAAGATTAGATTGCTGATTGATGCCTCCGCATTCAACGGCTGGGAAAATATTGCGGCCTTTGAGAATCACGCTGGGTTCGTAAAAAAACCACCAGCAGAAGGTAGGCTTAGGCGGCCAAGGTGGAGTTTGGGATCGGCCAGTTTCGCCGTGAAGGCTCGACCTTCACGTTGGTTGTGGCGTTGGCAGTCCTGTTTTTTAAGTGGGTCTTTTCTTGAAATTGGCGCCGGATCGCACAAACAATCCAACACCTAATTAGGTGTTCATTAGGTGTTGCCCTTGTCACAACTGGTGGTTGCTGTAGCTGCGGCTTTCGCCCTCAGATATCGCTCCCAAACGGGACAGCGGTCGCCGACTATCACCGGGAAGACGGCCCGAGCTGCCCGCTCGGCGCGCTGTTCTACTCAAGACAAGAACGGCCTAGCTGCAGGCCGAGGTCGAGCGGCTCAAAGGAAGTGGCGAAGGGTAACCAATGGGGTCGCCGAGACGCCACCATAGTCCTCGTCGCCTACCGGCACGGCCTACGGGCTTCCGAGCTGGTCGACCTTCGCTGGGATCAGATGGACTTCGGAACGTCCACCCTGCACGTCCGCAGGGTCAAGACGGGCACGAATAGTCGCCCCCGTCGAGGTCACCACGCGAGGAGTGATTTACCGCTTTCCTTCCCCCTAAAATCCTATACCAAGCACTGGCAGCAATCGCTGCAGGATTGCCGCAAGGCAGATCAAAACCACAAGAATCTTGAGCAGATTTGCCAGCCGTCCGTCGCGCACGAATTTATCGATCAGATAGAAGAGGAGTGCGCCGATAACGACAATGATCAGCACGTTTAGCAAGACTAAAAGCATGAGACTGTCCCCTGTTGCTTGGTGGTTGTTTGGCCTATTGACTGCTCGAAAATGTGCTCATACCGAATGCCGACTGAATTTCATGAAGCCAAGTAGTCGCGGGAAAGGGCTCTTCCATTTGGTCAAGCGGGAAAGACCTTCAGTTGAGTTGGTGGGCTGTCGGGCGGCGCTAAGCTTCTGCTGCGCCGCCTGGGCAAGTGAGCGGACTTTTGGCGTGGGTAGGTGCTCTGTGCAAGACCGATACGCAGGCGACATTGGCGACTACATAAAACTTGCCATTCTGCGACATTTAGCAGGCGGACAGGGATTAGGCGTCGCGTGGTGGCTCTTTCCAGACGAAAAGAATGGCGATGGTAGACACATCCGCTACCTGGAACATCCTGAAAAGTGGATGGAGTTTGATCCTACTCTCTTTTCCGGCTTGCGCTCGATGGTGAGGAGCGAACAACGGACTGTTGCCTCACTGCACAAACTGTTCCCAGTCGGAACGCGGTTTGCGTGCGATCAGATACCATGTCTTGTAACGCCGTATAGTTACCGCCCTCTAGAGCGTGAGAAGTGGTTTCAAAAGGTCAAAGCGGACCTAGAAGGCTGCGATATCGTTTTTGTTGATCCCGACAACGGACTGGAGCCTAGAAGTTTTAGCCTCACGCGCCGCCGCGCAGGAAAAAGCGTCCAATTTCGGGAACTTGTGCAACTTGGTGAGAAGGGCCGCACGCTTATCGTGTACCATCACTATTTTCGCCAGCAACATGATCAGCAAATTCAGGTACTGGCAAGCCGACTTCGGCGCGAAGGTTTTAGGGGAATTGACGTTCTCCGATGGCACCGAATATCGCCGCGCGCCTTCTTTCTACTCAATGCTTCTAACGGCCTTCGGCGTCGGGCAAAAGAAATTGAGGCTAAATGGAACGGCCATGTCAGCTTGCAGTTGGACGGCGCGAACACGGTCTAGCAACAGGGACCACGACACGAGGGCGGATGCGCTTCAAGGAACTTTTGGCGACGCTAACCCACAGAACCGGCGAAGGGCCAAGATGCGCTTCGCCTCTTCAGACAGGGTGAGAAAGTCGCGCACATCGCAAGCGCTTTTGGAATTGGTCGTGGAAGCGTCTACCGCGCACTTGCAAGCGCCAGTGAAGCGTGAAGGAGCGTCAGTCGAGTTGATCGACGTACTGGGCAGCGCTACGCTCCTCAAGCGCCACCTAGACGAGCGACCCTTTGTATTCGCCGCGACCGTGCAGTGGAAGAGTGATAGTCTCAAGAGCCTCATTGCAGGATGACAGCCATGGGAGGCGACAATGAAGGTACTTGATGTTCAGGCTAGGTTGGAATGTGCGGCAGCTGCAGTTGCTGTGCTCCGCGCGCTTAAGATTGCTGATAAAACAATGCGTTATGGTGACTTTGCCAAGGTAATCGGTCTGATGTCGGGGGAAGTCAAATGGAAGCCGTGGCATCGACGTCAGATCAGCGACATTCTGTACCTCTTATCGGCTACGCAGCGGCAGGTTGGTCGCAACACCGGCATAGAAGCACTCCAATTTGAACGAATTGTGAATGAGAAAGGCCGACCAGGAGTTGGATTCGCGAAGCGCAGCAAAATTGTAAAGGAAAAACCTAGCACCATTTGACACCAAGCAGGGTACAAAGGTCGCCGACGCGGTTCAAGGACTTCTGGCGGAGTTAACGGGAGACACCGCATCGAACAGCGAAGTGGGAGGCCAATCATACCCGGCATCTTGGGATACTCTCCACACCGCGCGGTAGCCCATTGCCTCATTTGAGGTGGCGTGGAAATCTCGCGCCTGGGAGCGTGACCTCAAATGCATGCGTGCCTAGGCCTATCGTGGCTCGGCCAGTGCAACTATGATCCAGCTGCACCTGCTTCCGTGTATTTCAGCCCAGGGGCAGCAGTCGGCGCGCTCGCATTCACACTTGCTGTTCAGCAGCTTCTAAGGCCGATTTATCGCTTTCGACTGAGTGCGCGATATCTCCCTGTTCGTCTTCTATACATTGTTGTCTTTGCTGCTGCTGGAGCCACTGTGATAGCGGCGCTCGTACCAAATTTCCCCGTCCTACATGGCCGCCCTTGGGGCTATGCAATCGTTTGGGAAATCCTAGCAACCACGCTGTTTGTCGTTGCTTACGGTTCAGTTGTGTTGGCCATCGTGCGGCCCTTGCGCGTGCGGCCCCGCCGAATGGTAGAGTTTGCGCGCGGCGTAGCAACGTTGTTATCAGCGGCGAGCGAGACCGATCACACGGACCTTGTAGACGATCTCGGTTGGAGTTTGCCCATCGTTATAAAGGCCGCGTCATTTGGAGAACACCAACGAGACACCACAGCTTTCTTCGATTTCATCTACCGTAAAGAGATCGAGCGTGCTTCTTACGCCTTTACTTTGCTGCGGGTCGTTGCCGACCCTCTATTTTGTGCCACCTTGGTGACACGAGCCCCTTGGAGAGTCGCGCTGGTGCTGAAGGACCTTAGCGCGAAACGGCTGCACTCGCGTGCCGCCGAACAATTCGTCCGCGAGATAGCACACCAAGCAATCATTCGCGATGACAGCATGATGACTCGCGAGATCGGTTATCACGGATTTGGGACGGCCCCCCTGCTTTCAGAAAGTCTCTTCTCGGACCCATTCATTTTGATTGCCTACGATCCCTTCGACACTTTTTTCGAGACGGCCAGCGACGCCACGCTTGGCCTTCTTTTGAGTCGATTCAACAACGCAGCAGAGCGTTGTTATGCTACTTTGATCAAAGAAGGGCATATTTATCATGCGCAGTCAGCGTACAGTATACAAAGGTTCTACAGCTCGGTCTTTATGACCGCCTACAAATTTCAAAAGGGGGACGAGTACGACCATCGTGTCACGACCCAAATGACCTTCGCCGTGAGATTCGCGACCAAAATGGCGAATAAACTACTCGCCTCGGTGACAGAGACGAGATATCAAGCCCTGTTCGTATCGAACCCAGCCATCTACAGGCACGATGTGTTGGAAACGCTAGTTGAGATCGTCTACGAGGCGCTGGCCTCCATTGCAAATTTGTTCAAAAGTGTAGATGACCCATTCTGGCTACTCGCCATTGACGTGATGCACGATGTTTTTCACTCCGTCGGCGAACAGCCCGACGGCATGACCCCGTTCCAGCAGAGACTGGCACTGAAACTTATTCACAAACTCAATGAGAACATGCGCGGCTTCTATCCGGCTATTGCAAGGTGCTATTAGCGACCGTTGGCCCCTACCATCATCAAGCAGAACAGCCGAACAGAACGGCGTTCAATGTTTTCAAAGACGCAGTTTACGTAGCACTGCGCCGCCTTCCTCACTTGGCGAGTACAAAGCCGGACAAGGTCGGGGACTACTTACCTCCCAACGTCGGTTACCATCCCGCGACCTCTCAGCTTGTTCACAGCTATCGTGACGGGACTCAGATCGCCACCGATCTCGTGACCTTAAACGTGCCAGCGTTTTCAATCATCAGTTCTCGGTTTCGTCGTGGACTTACAGGCAGGGAACGCACAGCGGCACTTGCGTTCTGAATGAACAATACGGACCGCATTGCCCGAGACAAGGTCGGAGAAACCCCGCTCAGATGTCGGTCAGCTCGCCCTCTTTTACGCGTCGAGGTCCGAGACCGTTCGGCGTTGGCGGCCACATCACCGAAGACACATATTCAGGACCATAGCTAACCTCACGCCAGCGCGACTAAGTTGTTGATTTACGATAGGCAGGGCTTCGGTCTCGTAACTATCGGGCAGAGTTCCGCTGTGCGGCAGCTGCCCATAGATCATGTGCACCGCAATACTATAGCTCTCGTTTGCCCAGGACACGGCATTGCCCGCCGACCACTGTTGGCGTTCGACCAGCGTGATGTCCCCCGCGAGCAGCAAGGCGTAGGCGCGCTCATCGCCCTTCACCGCCGGTCCAATGATGCCGCTGTCCCAAACAGCGTGCAGGTTTGCCTGCTGGCCCATGAACGTCACCGCCACATCATTGCCGCCACGGTCGTCGTTGTTTGAGGCATGAAGCGGTTGGTGGACATCACCGATGAAATGAACCACGTATTTGAGCGCTTCGAGCCGTTGGCGTCCCGAAGCTTGTGGGTCGGCCAGGACGCGCTCGAACTCGTCGATCTTCGCAACTACGCACTCCTGCTGCGGACAGTCGCGGACAGCATCATAGCCCGACGACTCACCGGCGTTGGGATGGATCGGGATGCTTACGAAGTGCCACCGCCGCGTTTCGGGGTGCTGCGGTCGAATTTCGTCGGCCCATGTTGACACCTCCGCGAGGGTGGTGCGGTTTTCGATAGCAAGAAGATCGCGAACGCGGTGCGCAGCTCGGGTTCGAGAAACTGTTCGGCAATTTCGGCGATGATCCGGTGGCCCTCGTAGCCCCACGCAAGGGCACTAACATTCGACGCAACGAGTACAACGAAAGCCGCGACCGACGCTTTCGTGCGTGGGCTGTTCGCAGTCTGCATACGGAAACAGAGTGTCGACATCCTTACCGAGGCACCGAAGTAACTTTAGTCGCCTCTACCTCGTTATGGAAAGTGTAGCGGCCTTGATGATGTTCGGTCTCGAACACACCGTCCACGCGGACTTGATCGCCGTTCGATAATGCGGGGTGGCCCCAAGTGAAGATGTTGACGGCACCGCAGCCGCTTGGGTCTTGCAGTTTGAACGTTGTGTAGTCGTTGCCGCGATGCGAGGTGGTCTCCTTCACCCCGAGGGCTGTGCCCTGCAACGTGACGCTCTGGTGATTGAAGTTCGCAGGCTTCTCGACAATTGAACAGAGGGCGATATCGGCTCCATTGGCCGCCACCGACGTGAGCAGCCCCAAAGTCGTCGCTCCGACGAGCAATCGTGCCTTGCAGCAGCGCATCGTTTCGCCACCCGAACGTGCCCTTAGTCCGCTTTGGCCAACCCGTTGGCGGATGGAATTTCAGCATATTTCGCAGCATCTCGCTACAGGGCGAGCCATTTTGCACTACCTGCCTTTAAGGAGGGATCGCAAGCAGCGAACCAGTTAGTGCCATCGACCACGCCGCACAGGGGGTGATGTGAAATTTGCCTTCGTAAGCAATCGCTGCATTTGGACGGGCTAAGAACGACCTCTTCCGACCCCGAAGCGGCGACACGGGCCAAGCGCTCGGCTATTTCCACTACGACGACGAGCCGCACTGCCGATCGGATTAATAAGCGGCTGACCAAGGACGAGGCGCGGCGGATGGATCAGCAAGCGCAGTGTGGCGGCGCGGATGGTGGCGAGAGTGGCCATCTGCTAAAATTATTTATCAGGTGGCCCAATAGAAGACGACTGGGTGGGCGGCGGAAAGCAACCAGCATGAAAATCGTGGTGCTCACTCATAAGGACGTTAGCAGCTGGTACGCTGCGACGTTAATGGAGCGAGGACATGAGGTCACCATATTTAGCGGTGGTGCGATTCATGGACATCTGATGAAAGGACTTTCAGATTACGATGGTTGCTTGTTGCTTGGGGATGATCCCGACTTGGTGGAATTTGCTGGTCTTTTTGAGGCCATGGGCAAGAAGGTTTGGCGTCAACTCGCGGACATTCCTGCGTCAAAGCCCGCCTAGCCCTCCGCGACGCAAACCCTAAAGAATGCCCGCTGCGCGCATTCTTCTCTTCGTCTACCGGCCCAAGGCCCCCCCGCGTACGGGGAAGAGACGCGCTCGAAAAATGGGCCGTGGTGCGCGATCTCTGAACCCCCGCGCGCGGGGGAAGACACTTTCAACGGCCGATCGCGCCCATTCGCTTTGTCCAGATGAACCTCGCGTACGGGCAAGAGACCAGTCCTCATGCCAGCGCTCGGCGGCCAAGCTGCTGATCCGCGACGAGGGCCGGCGCATGGCGGTGAACTTCGCCAAGCTGCCGGAGCTGCTGCGTTAGTCGGTCGCGGCGTTGGACCGATAGGCGGCAGAGATCGCGAACCGCTGAGGCCATGGCCGTGCAATGAAGTGTGGGTTCGCCTCGGTCGGCGCGCGACGGGTCGACACGATCGTTATGGGCGGCGGTGGTGGTGGGGCCCTTTGGTCATCAGGAAGATGTGGCAAATCGGGACTGATGTAGGGCTGCTGCCGCTCTATCGTCGCCGCGACGATGCACCAACAGAGGACACCAACTCCGAGCTTCCGACCGCAACGACGACAACAATCACAACTGAACATTCTTACTACTCTCCATCGCGAATCAACGTGGGTGAAATCCTTAGCATGCCCCCAAGAATCCTGCGCCGCCCGGCGACCTGATCGAGGATTACGGAAAGGGGCCCGCCGTTCGGTGGCTCACCCTGGGACGAGGCCCGGCGCATCGCCGCCAATATCGCCAAGCTCCCGGAGCTGCTACGCGAGCCGTCGCCGCCCGGGTCCGTCGATGAGACGGACGCCTGTTTCATCGTCAGGGAGGCAAACGGTCAGGCGCTCGCCTGGGTGTCGATTGCGAGGAGGAGCGGGGGCCTGCGTCCTCCTCGCACGGCGCGCATTGTCACCTTACCGTCATGCGCGGTCAGCTACGATTTGAGTTGGCCCGGTCTGTCGCGGCAGCGTCGTTATGCCTAGTCCCAACGCACCTCCGCTTTTCCGCTGCCCAAGCTGCAACGCGCTTTACCAAGTCGTCAAAGCCGAAGCGGGGCCGGAGACCGTCGCTCTCGAAATAGCATGCAGTGTTTGCAGCAGGCCACTCGCCGCCCGCGAAGGGCAGTTCGTCTTGAAATACTTCCTGTTGCGGAAAGCGATTCCGGGTTCGCGTAAGCCCGGTTCTAAACGGCCCAGACCGCGATAGCCATTTGCGGCAAAAGCCACTAAAACAACCTGCCGGGGACATTGGGGGTAATCGTATGGGCGGCGTTATCCGCTTCGAGCAGCCTTTTGCGTCTTTGGCAGTCGTCACAAAGCTAGTCGATCTCCGGTACCTACAGCCGGGTGCGCGCCACCGCAGCGATCTTTCGCGCTCGCACCAGGAAGGTCACGGGGATCGCAATGCACAGAGGTAGGACCCCCGACATTTTCCCGAAGTTGGTCACCCGCGACGAGGCGCGGCGGATCACCGCGAACATCGGCTGCCGAAGCTGTTGCGGCAATAACGCGCTGGGTCAAGGGGCCGACGGGGCGACCCCGCTTCCTCCCGGTTTCGAGGCCGCCCCCCGGCCGGGATGGCGCTTGCGCGGCCTCGGTCCCCCAGCCGCCGAAGTTTGATCGGGCTAGGATTGAAGCGCAACGCGGCGGAGGTTTCATCGCGGGTCGGCTACACGATCAACGGGAGCCGCCTAAACCGCGATAGCAATGAGGCCCGGCGCATCGCCGCCAACATCGCCAAGCTGCCGGAGCTGCTGCGCCGAAAGGACTGAAGCTGGCCGGACCACACCGGGTGCCTATTGAGCACCGTTTGCAAAAGTGATGCATTTGGCTCGGGACCGGAGCCGCTGAAATGGATGACATCGAGTTTAACCTCTTGAAAGATGCTGCGAAGGACACCGACCAGATCGCTAGCACGGCTAGTAAATACGTGAAGGTGCGCAAATTGCTTGCCGATGGTTCGCTCGCCGCCGAAAAGGAATTCAGGGTGAGTTTTCGGTCTATTATGGACTTAATGCCGCCGGTCTATCCGACAAATGGAGAGAGAGATATTTCAAATTGCTGTTTTCTTTCCGCGAGAGAATGCCCGACGAACCGCATCGATTAGCGCTTCAAAAGCTCTTTCAGATAAAGAGGCGTCAGGGCGACAAGGCGCTTCAATTTTCATTCGTATCAAAGCTTGTTGGCATACTCGACGAGCGGCAGCCCATCTTTGACCAATATGTGCAACACTATCTCGGCTTGGGACCGCCGTCGCTGATGGCGCTTCCTGAATTTCGAATTTCAGGCTTTCTCCGGAACCTAGCCGAAATCCGATCGCCGCCGATTGTCACCGCCGCCGACGGCCACGGCGGCACGCTCATCAAGGAGGCGGCGCAAACGGCGAACCAGTTGGTGCGCAGCCGTCGGGCACCAGAAACTACCAGCGGGCTTCTCTGGCCCGGCGCGGGGCCTTCGGCGGCGAAGGGCTATCCGCTAAGCTGACAGGCGGTACGGCGGGGAAACCCGATGGTCCAGCGCATCGAAGCCTTCCTGGCCGACGTTCTCGCGCTCGCCGGGGAAGACCTGGACGCGGTCCGGGAGGGGGTGCGGGTCGCCCTCGCCAGCTGCGAGGCGCTCTTCCGGGCGCAGGAAAAAAACAGCGTATGAAGGACAAGGCGGCTCACGCTTGCCGCGCGCTGTGCCGCGCTCGCGTAGCCGAGGAGTTGCAGCGCCGCAGGGGAACGCGCATCGGAGAGCACTTGAAGCTGGTACTCAGCATCATCGACCGGCAGCAGGAGCGTTGAGGGAGCAAGGAGCGAGCCCGTGATCATCGCCCTTGGAGAAAAAGTCTTTGGGGCTTTGCTGGTGATTACCGGGGCAGCGATCATCCTCACCGGCCACTGGACGAATCTCAAGACGGCGAAAGCGCTCGGCGTCTCCGTACCGCCCGATTTGCTCACTGTCGCCGACGAGGTGATCGAGTGAGGACATGAACCGATTTGGCGTCCGACGTGAGCGCCCAAGCTGCTCACCCGCGACGAGGCCTGCGCATCGCCGCCAACATCGCCAAGCTACCGGCGCTGCTGCGGCGGAAACGCACCCGCAACGCGAGCGCCTGGCTCAATGGCCGGAAGTGCAAAACAGCAAAGCGGAATAGGGAGCGCCTCCTGGCGGCGCCCTCCAGGTCAACTCCCGCTTGCGGAGCCTTCCGTCTTTGGAAGGGGGCTTAATTTCCCGTCGAGCCAGTCTTCAGTGGCGGCCAGATCCTTAAGCGCCCTGTGCCGTTTGCGCTCGTACGACAATTTCCTTTCACACCACTCGACCCGTGCTGCGGCTTCTTCCACTTGTTGCCGGTAATCAATCCATTTCGCCATGATGATCGTCCTCACGCATAAAGAGAGTTCGCCGCCCTAAGAACTCACAATCTCTCGGCAGGTTCCCTTCCGGCGGTCACCCCAAGGCTTGTTCCAAATCCGCAATTCGCCGACGGGACCGAGCCGGTCGCGTCCCGTTCCGGCGCCAACGCGCCAACATCAATCTGGCGGGTGTCGGCGGCCTCCGGCTTGATGCGGTTGTAAAGCCTAAAATTGCGGACCGCCGCTGACGAAGCTGGCGCATTAAAAAAGCCCCGCACAGGGGCGGGGCCTTTTACTTCGTCTAACGGGGTTGCCGATATCAGGCTCGCGAATCGAGCGATAGCCCCAAACTGAAAGCCTTCTGCCGAGTAGCACCTTCGGTGCGCTTTAAGCTCCGGGCGATGCTCGCCGCCCGTGTTTTCTTTCGTGCCATTGTCTTCAATGTGCGGACGTCTGATGATGTCCACGACCGGCGCTTTGAGTTTCTAGGCATCTAATAATCTCCAAGTGGAAACGACGAGGCCTTGTAGCCAGAATTTGTTGGAAAGAAAAGGCGAAAAAAATGCCGCATGAGGCTGTAGAACAGTTCCTATTATATCATAGCGCCCAATCACCCAAATTGTGATGGCCATCACAGTGGCGATTGATTTCCTAGGTTACTCGATGTTGCCGAGAGGCCAATCAAAGCACCCCCTGTAAGGGGTCCTGAACAATAAACAGGGAATGATATTAGGTGTCGTGCTTGCAGAATTTCACCGCGTTTGGCCATTGGCCGGGCTAACTCTCGCAATGCTCGCCGCGGTTGGCTGGATAGGCCTTCTCGGCTACGTGGTCATTAAATTATTCTGAGAGCGGGCTGGCTTGCCTACCCTGGCGGCCAGCGATTTTGGCGCTCTTTGGGCTCCTAAAAGCTCAAGCAGGTCCTTCATCGCTTCTCCGACACTCCAGGAATCCTCGACCAATAGGATTTCCAAGCCCCTCAGATCATCCGATGATCCGGCTCCAGCGGGATGGTGGGTGTTCGATGGGGTCATCGGATATTTCGTCGCAACGGTTTCCCGCCCGTGTCTATCCGCAAAGTTACACCTCGATCTGGCTCTCGGCGACGACGGCGATGGCGATCATGTGGGCGGGGCGTTCCCGGCCTCCAACTATAAGGCCTCTAGGCATCGTTCTGTTCTACAAACCATTGAAAGACGTCTAGGCCGTTCCTCAACAGGCGAAAGCCGTAAATGCCGGGCACTGGCGTGTTCAGGACTATATCCTTTGCCGTCCGGACAGCCTCTTCTATCGACGCCGCAGCAAGCGTGCGATTTTCGATCACGTCTGCATTGCCAGCGGCGTCAGGTTTGCCCAATAGCTGCAAGTCAAAGAGCATCGCCCGAATATATGGGCGAACCGGCAGTAGGACGAGGCCAAGTCAAAGCCTCATAAGCATTCAAACGGGCAGTCAACTCCTCCGTCCCCACGCCGCAGCCGAGGCGTTCAGTCCGATACTTACAGCTTAAATTTGTTCACGGGTGCGTCTCGTTTTTGGCGGCTCGCATTCCTGACGCGGCGGTATCACGTTCGCACATGTATGCGCCGTGCTTTGTGGTCCCATAATCTTTGGTTCCACTGAAGTGGTAGACTTTGGATTTCAAATTGACCCACACAACGGTATCAGAGGGACAGCGGGCCTTAGCTTGTGCTTCGGTTGAAAATTGGTTCGCCCCGGCGGGACCCGTTGGAGTGCTGGGAGCGGGTCTGACGGCGGTGGCTGCAGGGGGAGCTGGTCTGGCCGGAGGAGCGGCTACCGTTGGCGCTGGCGCAGGTGCTGCCGGAGCAGCCGTCGGAGCAGGAGCAGGCGCTGGTACCGGGGCCGCAGTGGGTTGAGCGGGTTCAGCGCCGCCACGGCATTGAGCTACGTAAGCCTTTTCGGTAACACCGCTCGCCTGATTCGCGGCTTTATTGGCCCTCCATTCTTCGCGGCATTCCTTCGCCGTCTTTTGACCTGTAGCGGGTCGAGGAGCCGCAACGGTAGGAGCCGGAGCAGGGGCCGTGGATTGAGCAGGTGCAGCCTCGCCACGGCATTGAGCTACGTAAGCCTTTTCGGTGACGCCGCTGGCCTGATTAGCGGCCTTATTGGCTCTCCACTCGTCCCGGCATTCCTTTGCCGTTTTTTGTTGCGCTACCGCGTGTGAAGAAAGCGCCATGAGACCTAAGACCACGAAGCACGCGAGAGTCGTAATTTTCCTTTTCATCTCTCTATCTCCTTAATGCGACTGGAACACTTCCTCATTGGGTGGTAGTGGCAAATAGGCGGCGCTGGTATCGTATCAGTCCGCAGAAGGGTTCGGAAGCGTCGCCGCAACGACGCCCTGAGACAATGGAAGGCTCATCATTTCGCCCGTCGCCCATCGCCCGTCTCTCGTAAGGATGGGCATAAACACCGTTGATGTCGTGAACGTGGGAGGGTTTACGAGCGGGCAAAAGACTTTCCTCGAATTCCACAGGATGCTGTTCTGCTTCAAGCCATCCGTAGGCAGTGAAACGAACCTGGTGACGCCATATGCTCATCCCGGGCAGGGAGTTGGAACAAGCTTAAAAGCCCACGCTGCGTTGCCACGTAAAAAAGCCCCGCACCGTGACGGGGCCTTTACTTCGTCTAAAACGGGCTTGCCAGATCAGGAACGCGAATCGAGCGATAGCCCCAGGCTGAAAGCCTTCTGCCGAGTAGTGCCCTCAGTGCGCTTTAAGCTCCGGGCGATACTCGCCGCCCGCGATTTCTTTCGTGCCATCGTCTTCAGTGTGCGGACGTCCGATGATGTCCACGAACGGCGTTTTGACTTCCTAGGCATCTAATAATCTCCGAGTGGAAACGACTAGACTTTATAGCCAGAATTTGTTGGAAGGAAAAGCAAAAAAATGCCGCATAGGGCTGTAGAACAATCCCCTGTAATCTCTTTGCGGCGTTGCTCCTACGCACCATGCCGGGACCGAGAAATGCGATTGGATGATGGTGACGCGTGGCGGCTAATCAATGTTGTATTTTGGGGAGTACTCCTTCTGCTAGGCATTAGGTTGGCACTGGAATTGATCTTGATGATCTAGACGCCGCTCGGCTCCGCTCGCCAGATTCGGATTGCCTTACGTTTCCGAGGGCGGCAATATCCTCGGCATGGGCCGCGATCCCATTAAGAACCAAACGCCCGACCTGTTTTCGACCGAGAGGCTCGGCGGTCCTTCGTCCGACAGACCGGCAGATGCGGTGACCGGGCGACCCCCGCGGCGAACGGCTCTTCCGAAGGATTTGCCAAAGGCCATTCGGTGTCTGGAGGACCAAGAACTAGACTGGCTGCTCCGGGCCGCAACCGAGGAAGCTAAACGGCGTGGCAGACCGATGCCGATGACCGAGGCAGGTCCCACAAACACGCCTGCCGCCTCGTCAGAGCCAGTTCCTAAGCAGACTAAATCGCCCGGTAGACCAACTCATCAGCGACAAATCCGACCTGCTGCTGCGTCGCTGTCTCGGGGACAGGTGAATGCGGTGTGGGCCGCGTTCAAGGCCGGGGTGACACCGTCGCGAATTGCTCGACAATTCGGCCTATCTCAGTCGGATGTTCGCAAGGCTCTCTCGTCCGACGAACCCAAGCGATGATGACCGCCTAAACGCACCGCAGGAATTGACAGGTCATCGGTCCACGAAGGCGACGTCTTGGAACACAATCGCACGGTCAGCACTCGCTAACTATCAGCGAACTTCACTATTCCTTTGCCCTGTTTCTTTTCTCCTTTTCAGAGCATATGACGCAAAACGGACGCGGGGCCACGAAATGGGGAAAAGCCAAAAATGGCACGGCGTCAAACTGAGACAAGCACGGTTGCAGAATTTGATCGCGTTTGGCCAGTGGCCGGTCTAGCTCTCGCATTGATAGCAACGGTTAGCTCGATAGGCCTCCTCGGATACCTGGCGATTAAATTGTTTTGAGAGCGGCCGGGGTGGCTACCGTGACGGCCAGCGGAACAGGATCGTTTCTGAGCAGGGACGTTTTAGCAACGGACCTTGGCCAAAGCTACGTTGACACTGCACGCTTGCACGACTGAT
The DNA here is from genome assembly GCA_963833665.1 of uncultured Alphaproteobacteria bacterium. Taxonomy (GTDB): domain Bacteria; phylum Pseudomonadota; class Alphaproteobacteria; order Rhizobiales; family Xanthobacteraceae; genus BOG-931. The sequence continues at coordinate 84,340 of CAWHZA010000082.1, forward strand.
TGTACCGCCTGCTTGAAATCGAATCGCTCATCAAAGCTTGATAATCCATCCCGGCGACAGCGGCACGAGATGGAACGGAGAGGTTGAAAATCAGGATTGAGATATTGACTGCGGTGGCAACAAGTATGAGGACCAACGCCATTCTGCCAGGCTTGTGTGACATGGTTCATCTCCCTCGTGAGGTTGCGACGGCGAGTAATCAGGTCGAGCCGCCAACTTGTATCCCTCGGCGCTACTGCTAACATTTGCCGATTTCTCGGCCACATCCCCGGTTCCGGGAGACCACCGTGCCTACGGGAAGCCGGTTGGTCGAGAGCGCCAGCCCTCGTCTTAATGCAGGTGGAAGCACCACTAAGAGGTCCCGCAATGAAACTGACCTATCTCGGCGATGCACATGACCATTGGAAAGGGTCAGTCTTTCAGTACCTTCAGGAAGGGGAAATCCTGAGAAATTTCCTGGTGGACTCAATGGCTACAGATGCCTCGCCGTGGAATACGGCAAACTCTAAATTATACGCACACCTTCTTCGGATCGAGGAGTCTCAATTGGTCCAACACGGCCGTACCCTGTCCCAGGACCGCAAGGCTCGCAGACAGTATTTCCTCAATATTCCTCGGACGGGAGATTTATTTTTGGACCCGGACACAGGCATCAAAACTAGCGGCTCCAATAATGAGAATTATCTCCTCCCCCAGGAATTGTGTGAGTTGATGGCGACTGAAAAAGACCGATTGGTCATAGTATACCAACATAGTGCCCGCGGCTCGAAAATGCGTGAAAGAGTGAAAAGCGTACTAGCGAAATTGGCAGAGCAAAAAAGGTCGTTCTCATGCTCATCGTATGAATCTAATACTGTCGCACTGTTGTTCTTCAGCATGACTGCCGAACGCACGCGATCGGTACGCAACTGTTTCGCTCGGCTTACCCGGGGAACGGATGCGGCGGATCGAATTGGTCACTGGAACTGCTGATCGGAAAGCGGGGTATAGTTGAACCGTATGGCGCATAAAGGACTCGCTCGACGTGTTATCTTTGCCTGCCGCAACAGCAAACCCAGAAAATGGCTGTTCCCGATTTTCAGACTTTGATGCGCCCCCTGCTCGCGTATGGGCAAGACGGTGCAGAAAAAAATATACGGGAAGCTATTAAGGCACTTGCCGACGAATTTCACTTATCTGAACAGGAGCGCCATCAACTCCTCCCAAGCGGAAAACAAACAACACGTCATAATCGCGTTTATTGGGCACGGTTCTATCTTGATAAAGCAGGGGCGGTCAAAAAGACCAATCGGTCTCACTTTATCATTACGGATCGAGGACGAGAACTGCTTCAAAAATATCCGAAGCGAATTGACGTTAGTATTCTGGATCAGTTTCCGGAGTTTGTTGCGTTTCGTTCCAAGCACGCCGATGAAGAAACTTATTCTGGGTCGGGCGAAGCTGTTCATCCCCAATCGATTGGCTCGGCGACTCCAGAGGAAGCAATCCAAGCGGCCGAAGAGGAAATTTCGCAGAATCTCCGAAGTCAATTGCTGGAGCGCATTTTTGAACTTTCACCTACTTTTTTTGAACAACTGGTTTTGGATTTGATTTTGGCGATGAATTACGGCGGCGCAAAAGGGGCACTCGCTGAAAGGACTGGTGGGAGTGGCGATGAAGGATTTGATGGCTAATCAATGAGGACCCGCTTGGTCTTGATAAAATTTATCTTCAGGCGAAGCGATACGCCAAGAGTAATACGAATGGCCGACCGATGATCCAACAGTTTGCCGGAGCACTTGCTGGCAAAGGTGCCTCCAAAGGCGTCTTTATAACGACAAGTTCTTTCGCAACGCCAGCGATTGCGTTTTCCAAACAGGTGCCCCAAAGAATTATTCTGATTGATGGGGAGGAACTTGCGAAGCTAATGATTCAATACGATGTCGGGGTTCGTATTGAGAGAACGGTAGAAATCAAGCGTATTGATTTGGACTATTTTGAAGAAAGTGAGGAATGACGCTGACGGAGTATCCCGGCCTACGGCGCGATGTTTCAAGCTTTGTAAGTTGGGCAGAACAACATTTAACGATGGACTACTCCCCGCACCTGTTGCCCGCCGTCCTGCGACACGCACTACTATTTCTGATTTCGCAAAACGGCCTGTGGGAACGGCGGCTGTGAGGGACGACTATCCTCCCTGCCAAAGAATTTCTGCTCAATCTCCACCGAGACCTGATGCAACCATCTCTCGGCGCGATCCGCCCTGTCCTCGTGTTGGCGGACTATTGCCTCAAGTTCTCGTATCCGGTCTTCAGCACCTCGAAGTTGAGCGGATAGCTTGCGGCTCATCTCGGCGGCCTGCTGGTAATTTGCCTCAGCGATACTGGCGGCCTGGCCAACCATGTCCAAAATCAAGTGGCCCGCCTTCTCAAGCGGATCGCTAGGGTCCGATCTGGCAGTCAATTTTGGGGCAAGCGGAACCACCGCTTGTGTTGGGCCTGAACCGCGATCACTCATCGCACTCACTCCACGCCTGGCCGCCGGGCCGGGGGCAAATTCCACCACGCAATCGGGCCGAACGCAATTCGATCCCCAATGGGGGATGAGGCTTTTTTGACAGCCTGTGGCTTTCAAGCCGATAGCGTTCGGGTCCTTCCGTCGTTGGCCCCTAACCCCTCCGCGTCCGTTTGTAGCCGCTCTGCCTGGGCATACGGTGGTTCCGAGAAACGAACCGCGTCTCCGCCAAAGAATTTCTGCTCAATCTCAACCCAGATTTTGTACACCCATCTCTCGGCCCGGTCTGCCCTGTCCTCAAGAAGCCGGACCTTCGCCTCAAGCTCCTTTATCCGCTGTTCGGCGGCTCGAAGTTGCGCCGATACTTCGTCAGTCGTTTCAAAGGCCGTTTGGCTATCGTGGCTTCTCCACGCCATCTGGCTTGCCTCCGTCGGCCCCTACTGCTTCCGACCCCGCTTACCCAAGGCCAGCCGAATCCCCTCCAGAACGATATCATGGATTTTGCACCTTTCCCGGAAAGCCGCCTCCCGGAGCGCCTCGTACAGGGCCTCGGGTAGGTAGACGCTGGTGTGAATGATGCCCGGCCGCCCTTGTCGGCCCTGGGGCTTTGCTGGTGGGCTGGCGGCTCGGGGCGGGGTTCTGCTGCGCTTGGGCATGAATCGCTCTCCTACGGGCTTCCCAGGGCTTTTGCGGGCTGTTCTACGGCCCCTCGGGGAGGGAAGGGACCGGCACCACACCACGACGCTACAGCATCACAGCACTACCATTGACTTATTTTTCGCGTCGCCACAATTAGTCGAGTCCAACTTTATTTTCGAATTATCCGTAAGGGTATGGGCTAATGAACCTCGAAAAAATGCCCGAAGTCCAGTCCGCTAGGGTGGGTCTGCCCGTTGTGGACAAGCTCCCAAAGGACGGAGCCCATGCGGACAACAAGAAGGGGCACGGCCGAACCGTCCTGTACGCCAGGGTGAGCACCGCCGAGCAGACTCTCGCCCACCAGCGGGCGCAGGCTGAGGCCGCAGGCTACCGCCTGGATGAGATTGTTGCGGACCATGGCATATCAGCACTGAAAGCAGCTCTTGCCACCCCGCCACAGATGGCTGGGCGTCTTGAAATCCTCCTCATCACGGAGAACAAAAACCGTTCTCTTCGAGATGGGGCGCGACGGCAAATTTTCCGCCAAGTCAAATGCTTGGGAGGGACAACAAAGTCATCCTCGAGGACGAGGAACTGGTGATCCGGGTCGACGGCGGCCGCTGGTTCAGTGTTAAGCGGCCGGCGCAGGGCGCAATGATCGGACCGGGCACGCCAGCGAAGGCGGAGGCTCCGGCGCCCGAGGCTGACGATGTTTTGTAACGTCGTCACAGGTGGCGTTGCGCCGCAACCTCCTGTTACGCTGTAACCGTTGCGCCGCAACCGAGGACGTTGCGCCGCAACCGCCTCTTTTGTCAGTCGCGAGGTTGAAGCACTGTCGCTGACAAAGACCCCGACTGCCGCTTCCCTGGCCTTCCGGTTCGTGGACGCTGCGCCGGTATAGCCGCGCAGCGCGATCTCCCGCAAGTCGGTCTCGCTGACTTCAACCGGCGCCGGCGGGCGCCATGCGAGCGCATCGGGGGTGCTGGCGGCTGGGGTACTACTACTGCCGCGGCCTGGGCCTTCGCGCCCAGTACATAAACCTGACGCTCGATATTCACGAGGGCCAGCGATTCGGGGGGTGAATTAACCGCGTCGCCCCAGGCGGGGCATGTTGCGCGCAGCTAGTCGCCGTCGATGGCCGCGGTGACGACTGTTGCCGCACCCACTCGATTTGGGGGAAGGCTTTGACTCCTATTGTCCCGGTCCTCCATAGCGCGTGTCGCCGAAGCCGACGTGTTGAATATCATAATAGTTCGGCACCGTTGCCGTGAGGGATTGCTGGTCGCGGTACCAACAAATCCACGCTGCGGCATCGACGTCGCAAAGCGTAAGCATGTGCGCCGCCTTGGGCGCCGGAGGCAATATGCCGTCACCCATTTGGGTCTTGGGCAGCACCCCGTTTTCCGAAGATACCTCGCCGAACCATTGGATCAGCGCGCTCTTGGTATAGCCGTTGTTCCATTCCGATCCGGGGAAATAGCCGATCCATTGGTTGTCGAACCAAGCCCACCAATTGCCCTTCCAGAATACGTAGCCGATGTAGATCTCGCGCCCGACCAACGAGCCGATGTTCTGCCCCGGATAATAGGTGTTGCTGTACTGCTGCCAGCCGCATCCATTGTAGCAGGTCCCCTGCCAGTTCTTCCAATGGAACACGAAGATATGGGGATCGGCATCGCCGTTCTGGTCCGTTGAAACCAGCCAGCCGAGCTCGACGATATTGCCGTTCTTGGGGCCACCCTGAACCGCGATTTCATACAGGGAATGCCGGGTGCGGCGGCGGAGTTGCAGTGGCGGAGCGTTTGACGCATTCGACCCGCTCCTGTTGTGCTAGGGCCGTGGTCGCTAGATAAGCGGCCAGAAATCCGATTGTCGTGACAGACAGCGCAGCTCGCGTGTGAAAACGCATGACGTCGAAGCCTCCGCGCGTTGGTTCCCGCGCCCGAGCAAGAGGTAGCATAGCGTGCCTCGGCTAGAGAGGCGACAAGCGCCGGGCGGCTCGGCTCGGTCCGGTCAACCGGCTCGGTTTGGCGACGCGCGCCATCCGCGCTAAGAAGTCTGACGCGAGCGACGTTGATGACATACTGCGCACCGCCTAGCCGATGCACGTGAGCCCATTCCATTACCTGCCGCTGACGCCCGGCTTCTTTTCTATTTTCATCTCCGCTTTGATCGTCCTGTTCATCGGGTTGGCGGTGTTGGATTTGCTGCGCCACGCCTATCTGAACCTCGGCGTCAGTCCGCGCACCGCCTGTACCTACTAATCGGCTCCCTGATCGGCAGCTATTTCAACATCCCGATTGCGGACCTGCCGGGTGAGCCGGTTGTTTCCAACCAGGTAATCACCTTCTTCGGCAGCCGGGGTCTGATCTGAAAATCTACAAAATAATCGGCGGCCTAGCGGATGGGAATTCTACTGGGGAAATTCCCCCAGTAAGGGATTGTTAACCCTACCGAAGCATTAGTCGGTACTCAACGGCTGCTCAGATGAAGCCAGTTTGCGCGCATGTGGGTCATTCCCTCTTTCATCCTGTTGCTCGGTCTAACGAACATGGTCGCATTCGCGCCGCACCCGCCGTCACCCGTCTTGGTCGCGTTCGCCCCTGACGAAAATCCGACCGCGGCTCGCCCGGCCGCAAAGAAGCCCATCGTCAAGGCAATGAAAAAGGCGACCCTGAAGCACAAGACGCCGGTAGGGAGACCCACCCCGTCCCCGCCGGCAGACAAGCCCCCTCAACTCCGCCCTTGGCCCGAAACGGCTCCGATGTGAGCCGGCATCGTGGCGACCGACATTCTGACTTTCGAAGCGCAATCCGAGCGCCCGCCCGCTGGCTTCGCGGACGATAAACTAGGCGTCGGTCTCCTCGACGGACCATGGCGCGCCATTTATTTGGACTGCCGCCGCTCCTGGTAGCCAAGCTCTAGCCAGTCTTTGTGCGTCTGCAGTCTCTTAAGGTTTGCTTCGAGCACCGCGAGTGTCTCTTCTGCGAGAGACGGGTCAGCGCGCTTATCCCTCAAGCGCACTACACGGCCCTTTTGCTGGGTGATCGCCTGCTGCGCCTCCTCGACGCGGCGTCTCACCCTTTCAAGAAGGTCGTCATCGGTTGCTGTCGCGTCCGATATTGGCGTGGCAGTATCATCGGCCATTGCGTTTGCCGCTCCAGTCCTCTTCGGCCTCGCGCCTGACCGCTGGTGCCGCCGGGTTCTTGACCTTGAGCCAGTGGTCGACGCGGCCGGAGCGGTAGGCCGAGCCGAGCCGAGCCGCTTCGACACGATGCCCCTCGCAGCCGAGCGCGCAGGCGTGCTTGAAGATCATCGCGCCGTCGCCGTCGTAGTGCTGGTTGAAGGCGATACCCTCATGCGGGTGGCTCAGAAGCTTCGCCCGGGTGCCTTTGCGCTCCTCGATGGGCGTGCGCCGCAGGTCCTTGCCGTCCACTTCGAGCAGATCGAAGGCGCAGAGCACGGCGGAGGTGTCGTGCCGGTATCCACGGATCATATCGAATACAGCGAGGCCGGTGTCGTCGCATACGACGGCCTCGCCGTCGATCAGGCAGGAGCGCACGGGCAGCAGGATCACCGCCGCGACGATCTGCGGGAAGCGGTTCGAAAGGTTGGTGCCTTTCGCGTGAGCAACCGCACCCGGCCGTCGGCGCGCTGGGCCAAGGATGCGGAAACCGTCGTGCTTGATCTCGTGAATCCAGCCCCGGCCGGTCGGCGGCTGCTTGGCCGGACGGGGAAGGCAAGGTTCGATGAAGGCACCGGGGCGGGACGACGGACGCAACATGGTGGCCGCTTGATAGCGGCTCCAATCCGAAAGAGTCGAGCGTCACGTTCGCCGCAGCAGCTCCGGCAGCTTGGCGATGTTGGCGGCGATGCGCCAGACCTCGTCACAAATTCTGACGGTACTATCCTCATTCCCGTCCCTATTTCGCCTCCAAAGATGGACGGAATTGAACCATTCGTCCGCTGGGGGGCGGCGAGCTCGGGGGTCTTGCCATGCATGGGGTGATGCGCGCCCTGATCGCGCGCTGGGTTGCGTTGATTGCGATGCTAGGTTTGCTCGCGCTCGTTATAGCTACCAGTCGCATACCATGCGTGCCGTATGGGCTGTGGCCTACCTTACAAATGCATTGCAGGTGAAGACCATTATGCAACGCTGAGGTGCTTTTATCCACAAGCAGCTCGGCTGATTGACACTGATCGGTCTCTGTTCCTAAAAATAGGTGATTCGCGCCATCTGACGTTCGCGCAGTAACTCGCGAAGCGTTTTGGCGTTAGTCGTGTAAGCGGGGACACTGGGGGGTATTCATGGAACGCCAACGACGACGTGCGCCGCTTTCTGAAACGGCGCGGTGCGATCATTGTCGAAAATCATTTGGCCTCATACTCCATCGCTACTACCGAATGCGGTTCTGTTCGACCGATTGCCTCAAGGCATATCAGGATCGCCTCGATGATCTGACGATGACCAGGATTCACCGCGTCGACCTGAGGCGCGCTCCCGAACTGAGATGGCAATAACGCGCCGGCCCCGGCTGGCGCAGTTGACCGCTTATGCGATGTTGGATTGGCGCGTCGCGTTTACCGAGCGCTAGTGCGGCCGAATTATCGGCGCTCATGGCCAATCGCAGCCGAAACGAACCCACGGCCGGCTCAGTTAATGTCGCGCGTTCTCGGTGTTGGCCTCGATCAGACTGTGCGCCTCCTGCATTGCCGCGTCCGGTATGGGCGGCGAGGTCCGCGCCAGATAGCGCATACCTGCTAACGCAGGCACCGCAATCTCTTCCCCATCTGCCTTGCTGAGTTGCCCGTTGCGCTCGCTCATGTCCGATGTCCTTGGCGCTATATCCGAAGCGATAACACAGCTGCCAGCGAATATTGTTGCCTCTAGGCTACCAGCGCTCTGAGGCCGTGGCGATAGGCAACCAAGATTGCCGTGGCGTCCCCCGGCGATAGTGGTGACGGTTGTTATCTGATCGAAGAGGGAGGCTTTGGCCGGGCGTGCGTCGGGGCCTTTTTGATTCAGCGCATCGGTTTCGCAGGGCGGCTTTACCGCGAGCCGCCAACGGGGGCTTTTTGTTCACCGTGAATAGTGTTTCCAGCGTGCTTTCGCGGCTCTCGATGCAATTTCGGAGCGGCGTTGCTTGGAAAGTGACTCGGCTCTTTTTTTACCTCCTAGCTCCGCGGCTTGGCGCTTAGTCATCAGCGCGCCAGCCGGAATGCTGATTGCGGCTTTGGCAGCCGTCGGGTCGAAAGAGCGCCTCGGTTTTGACATCGTGTAAGTATGCTGGCGGGATTTTGTTTGGTCGCGACCGGCTCCATCAACTTCGCGACCAAGCGCCGACGTAGGACACTTCGGCGAGCGCTGTCAACGGACGTGGACAAACTTGAGGTCGCCGTGGTTAACGGCCGCCGGGCCCGCACGCAACTGCCGGCAGCGCCACAGCGGGCTTAATTTACTCAAGTCAGGCCCTGTGCCGCGCGGCGCGCGGTAGGCGGAGCCGTTCCCTTAGAGAGGGGGCACCCTTCGGCCGGTAAGGACGAGGTGCGGGCGGGTGGCGGTAACTTCGGCAAACTGTCCGACCTCGCCCCGCCGATCGACTTTGCCGCATCCTTCGACAGCCTCGACATCATGGAGCGGGTGATGCGGCACTTCTACCTGCGTGCCCTGATCGAAGAACGCATGGGAAACCGGACCGATTGAAAACAGGTCGATGGCCTGATGATGCAAGCCTTGACGGCGGCCGAGAAAGTGGCGCGTTACCGGCACGCGCAACTCTCCGCGGTGAAGCTCGCCGGCGACATCAAGGCCAAGGTCGAGGCCTTTTCGCTCGACGAATTGCTGGTGAAGATCAAGGAGGAACTGCGCAAGCTCGGACCCTTGATCAACCTAGACGATCGATTCCATGAAAGTTGTCAGTTGTCATAGGGGGGATTCATCTTGGTTTTCGGATTCCCACATATGTCGCGCGTGCCCACAAGAGAACGGGATGAGAAGTCATGGCAGCGTGGCGGCGGGCGATTGAGTTGTCGCTTGGAGAAGCTGATACGGCGAAGTTGAGATCGATAGCGCAGTCGCGCACTGAACCGGCGAGCCGGGTGGAGCGGGCGCGGATATTGCTGGCCTATCGAGAAGACCCCTCGTTTTTTGCGGTCGGCCGGGCACTCGGGCTGCATCATCAAACGGTCCAGCGCTGCGTCGAGCGCGCCGTGGCCGAAGGCCCGCTGGCTGCGCTGGATGATCGCCCTCGCCCCGGTAGAGAGCCGACGATCACTCCCGAGGCCAAGGCATGGCTGGTGTCGTTGGCGTGCCGGAAGGCGAAGGAACTTGGCTATCCCCACGAACTGTGGACAACGCGGCTTCTGGCCCGCCACGCTCGCGAGCATGGACCCGCGGAGGGACATGCGTGCCTCGCCAACCTCGCCCAGGGCACAGTGTGCAAGATCCTCGACCAGGAAGAGGTGAAACCGCACAAAGTGCGATACTACCTGGAACAGCGCGATCCTGACTTTGCTGAGAAGATGGCCGAAGTGCTGTGCGTTTATCGCCAAGTGAGAAATCTCGAAGCAGGCCGCAGCCGTCTCGAAGAAGAAGCTGAGCGACGCGATGGCGATCATTTCCTACGACGAGAAGCCCGGCATACAGGCCATCGCAACGACCGCCCCCGACTTGCCGCCCGAGCCCGGCGTGCATGCGACCTTCGCACGTGAGCATGAATATAAACGTCACGGCACGATCAGCTTGCTGGCCGGCATCGACCTCGTCACCGGCAAGGTCCATGCGCTGGTCAAGGATCGCCATCGCAGCCGCGAATTCATCGAATTCCTCAAGCTTCTCGACGCCGCCTATCCGGCCCACACAGCGATCAAGTTGATCCTCGACAATCATTCCGCGCACATCTCCAAAGAGACCAAAGCCTGGCTCGCCGATCAACCCGCGCACCGCTTTGAATTCACCTTCACTCCCAAGCACGGCTCCTGGCTCAACCTCGTCGAGGGCTTCTTCTCTAAACTTGCCCGCTCCGTCCTCCGCCACATCCGCGTCGCGTCCAAACAGGAACTCAAGGATCGGATCATGGCTGCCATGGACTATTTCAATCAGGAGCCCGTCGTTCACACCTGGGCCTATAAGCTCGACAAGGCGGCCTGATATGATTCGAACTTCGAAAACGCTGGTCTAGAGGCTTCGGGAGCCGCAGGGGTCGAGACCGAGGCGGCTTAACCGTGGGGAGTCGAACCAACGAGCACAGCTGGCGTTCAGGGGCTTGAGCCCGGCCGGGCCGCGCGTCTGAGGCAGTGAACCCGGTGGCCAAAGGTGAGAGCCGAAATAGAGTCAGAATAGTGCCACAAGGATCAGCATTGCCATGATCTGGTGACACTGATTTTCAAGCCCGCCCGAGGGAGGCTGGGCCCGTGTTCCACTCCCGGAGGGCGCATCATGGGCATTGCGCGCAAGATCGAACATGCCGGTGAAGCCGCCGGGTTGCCGTTCCCGATTCACGTTCACATGCTGCGGCACTCTGCCGGCTATGCCTTGGCGGCGAAGGGCATGGATACCCGCCGGCTGCAACACTTCCTGGGCCATGCCAGCATCACCAATACGGTTCGCTACACCGCAATGTCGGCAGGAGCGCCGCTGATGCGTCGAAACAGCGGGGCGCATCGCAATCCTCCAGTCGCTTGCGGCCGAGCTGATCCCCGGCTCCTTCGCTTCATCCCTGGCGGCCGAGAGGCTACCGCTGGTAGGCTTAGCCCGGTTGGATGCCGCCCCGGACCTGCGACGGCACTCTTTCGTGATGATCATGGATCGTTCTGTCATTCAAGAACGTTTAGCCGAAACTGAGGAGCAGATCACAAATGGGGAGAACCAAATTGCGCAGCAACGCAGGCTCATCGCCGAACTTGAAACCAATGGAAGCCCGGCTTCCCATGCCAAATATTTGCTAGCTGGGTTGGAGTTGCTGCAAACCGCTCGGCGGGATAGTCGGGATTGGCTGCAGAAACAGCTAGGTGGTCAAGCCGAGAAATGACAATCCGCCGCTTCCCGCCGCCGTGGACCGTGGTCGAGGAGAATGCTGCCTGTTTTATCCTGAAGGATCGCGCCGGCCTGTCCCTCGCCTATGTGTATTTCGAGGAGGAGCCCGGCCGGCGAGCGGCAACGAGATTGATGACGCGCGACGAGGCGCGGCAGTTACAGCCAACATCGCCAATTTGCCGGAGCTGTTGGGCAAGACAAATCCTTGACGCCACTCCGGCCTCGGCGCCCCGACGCGCGTTCTTTTCAGGCGGCCGTTTAGCCGGTATTTCGAAGACGAGTCCCGCGTTGATGACCGTCCGCATCGGATGTATCCGAATTCTGACAGCGCTACCCGCACTACATCGAGCTGATCTGCCAGATGTTCGATGCCATGTACGCGCAAAAGAATGGCGGAGTCGTCCAATCCGCGGGCGATCCACCGAATGTCTTCCGATTTTGCTATGGTCATGACACACACTCACGGTTGTCACCCGATTGAATATGCAGCGCAGCAAGCAGCTGGAAAGTGACGCACGTCACAAGTCGGCGACTTTCACGCCAACGTCGAAGCAGAATAACCGAGACTGTCATCGAAGTGGTCGCGAGCAGGCGGTGCCGTTGAAACCGATGGAGCACGCCATCCGACACTCTCATTTCAAGGCCAAAATCGCGGAGTGGCTGGGGATCGCGTCGAGCGGCGGCGGGCCAAAGCGGCCTTCATGCAGGCCGTGCGCGGCGGAGAAGGTGGTGCGCTACCGTCACGCGCAACTGTCGGCGATCAAGCTGGCTGGCGACATCAACCTCAAGAACTATGACCACGCATGGTGGATGAACTCCTGGCGAAATTAAATGCCGAATTAGGCAAGCTCGGGCACCGAGGAGCTAGCGCCGGCCGGGCTCGATTGGATCAGCTGCCTGAGGGCACCGCAGATCGCCGCGCTCGCCGCGGACACTGCGCCGTTGCAGTTCTCCCTGTTTGACGACCGCGACCTGGCCGAGATCAGCTCGCCCGACTTTCCCGGCGAGCGGCTCGTTGCCTGCCGCAATCCGGCGCTGGCCAAGGAGCGCGCGAGGAAGCGCGAGGAGCTTCTGCAGGCGACCGAACGTCGGCTGACCCGCATTGCCAATGAGGTGCGACGCAAGCCCGCAAAGCATGATGCCGGCGTGATTGGGCTCGCGGTCGGAGCCGTGATCGACAAGCACAAGATGAAGAAGCGCTTCGCGCTCGATACTGCCGATGGCCGCTTCACGTTCCACCGCAGGCAGGAGGAGATCGCAGCCGAGGCGCGGCTCGACGGCATCTATGTGATCCGCACCAGTTTGCCGGCGGACAAAATCGGTTCCCAGGCCGCGGTGGCGGCGTACAAGAACCTGGCGCTGGTCGAGCGGGCCTTCCGCACGCTGAAAGGTGTCGATCTGCAGGTGCGGCCCGTGCACCATTGGCTCGAGTATCGCGTGAAAGCGCACGTCTTCCTGTGTATGCTAGCCTACTATGTCGAGCACCACATGCGCAACGCGCCGGCGCCGATCCTGTTTGCTGATCATCAGCCAGAGGCCCGCGAACGCGCCTCGATCGTGGCGCCGGCACAGCCATCTCCCGCGGCAGTCGAGAAATGCACCGGGACCCCAATCATGGCCTGGCACGATCTCATCGGTCAGCTCGGCACACTGACGATCAACGAGGTGGCGCTGCCGCTCGGCGAGCGCCGTACAATCCAGATGCTTGCCCGCCCAACGGCCCTGCAGGAACAGGCCTTTGCCCTGCTCGGGTGTGCCGCCTCCTCGTGTCCAGTAGCCGACCGCACGAGCGAAAAAGAATGCGAGTCGGATCAGCCGGTTAGGCGTGTGCCAAGTGAAAAGTTCGGATTAGGGCACGTTTGCGGCGAGTTCTGAGGCTATGCCAATTTGCGCTGTCAGCAGACTGGGCGGGTGCTCCTTCTTGCAGCCCCGACCAACGTCTGGCCGGGGCTTTTTTTTGTCCGTAAGAGACCTCGGCAATACGCCCCAGCCAAAGCACTGCCGGGGTCTCTCGCATCTCAGGTCTGCGGCGCACCTAGAACCGCAGCCGTTTGCGCTTGCGCGGCTCGCCATAGCGGCGCTGCAATGCCTTCGCACAGCCGCAGAAACGCCGCCGCTTCCCCGCCGCCCTGGTCGGTCGAAGAAACGGACGCCTGTTTCATCATGAAGGATCATGCGGGCCAGTCCCTCGCGTACGTCTATTTCGAGGAGGAGCCGGGCCGGTACGCGGCGGCGAAGCTCCTTACCGGTGACGAGGCCCGGCGGATCGCGGCCAACGTTGCCAAGCTGCCTGAACTGCTGCAGCATTTAGCAAGCGAAGAGGGGTAGTCTCCATGAACCACAGCACTAACTCCGCCGCCGAACTCGACCAGACCAACGAAGATTTCTTCTGCGAAGTCTCCGACGAGACGCTTGAGGCAGCGGCGGGCATTCCCATCGGCGGCCAAGCCATGGTGACTGTTGGACCAACGACCATGATTGGGGGGTGCTGCTGACCTGGGGATGGTTGGGCGCGGGCGGCTGAAGACGCGATTAATGCGACGATCGCATTCGAAGCGCGGCGTCCTAACTGCAGGACCTCCCTATGAGTGACGTGGATTGGCTGGCATTGTGGGCTGAGTTTGCACAGGCCATAGATAACGAGCAGCTCGAAGTTGCCGAGCGCATTATTTATCTTGACGGCCGTTGGAATTTTACCGAACTGAGCAGCTCAAAGCTCATTGCCGCCGCACGACAGATCATCAGAGAGCGAGTTGAAGGAAGATCGTAAAGCCGCAAGCGTGACCGAGCATATGCGGATCCTTGCCGGTGGGCTCAACCATCCGTAGAACCACGCAGTGGTGACCGACGTGCCTGCAGATAGCCATTCCGGCGAACCACCTGCAGCCAGAGGTTTCAGCCGGCCGTGCGGAGCGAGGTAGAAATCGGAATTTGTTGCCGAACTTACCTTGGCGAGTTTGCGAATTTTTCCCGTTTAAAATCGAAATCCAAGTCGAGCGGCCACCCTCATCAGCCCTTCGTCAAGGAAAGCTCCGTACCGATCGAACTTTTCCTCCGCTCGATAAAACGTCTGCCACCGCATCCATTTCGGCTTTGGGGGCAAATCCAATTCGTCGGGATCGAACCCGCCGATTTTGCACAGCTTGTTGTTGATCTTCGCCTTGCCCCGATGGGCTCGGCTGGTGCGGCCAAGAAATTGCGAGAGGTAAGCAACCTGCCGGCCCCAACGCTGCCGGCAGCTGCCGACGAAGGTCGGCTGGTCCGAATGGATTCCCGGCGCATCAGGGTCGACATCGTCGGAAGCCCCCGTCCAAGCCGAAGAGGGCAATCGTTCGTGCGAAATGACCTTCGACCGCCCTTCGATAGCCTGTCTACCTATCCCTCATACCCCATGCCGATACCCCCATGCCGATCGAAGGCTTGGCCCCATCTCCTGCGCCATTACTCAGATCGACATTCATTGGTTCGCGAATGAAGTTCGAAATGAACACCAGAAATCTCATCGTCCGATCCACACGCCGGATCGTACGTGGCCGGTTCACGGTCCTGCCTTCAGTCCTTCCAGAAATTCTTGAACCGATCAGGCGCCATTTCGGTGTACACGTTAATCATTGCTCAACACGTCGCTCTGAGGTCGCGATGCTGTGCTTCGAGGCCGGCTTGCTGGTCGCTGCCTCGCTGCTAGCCGCCTTTGCTTATTTTAACGCTCTTTCGGCCTCCGACCCGCTACCGTCCAGCTTCTTCGTGCTCAACTCTGCTACCTTGTTTCGCAGTCGAAACATGACCAAGGAAATCCAACCCTGAGCATCGGCTTCCGCGTAACCTAAATCGCAAACTGTCTGATGGTACCTCCGTTCAGCCACCTCAAATGCTCCCTCCTGAAACTCGATTGGAAAGCCGGCAATTACCTTTGCGATTTGTGGTATTCCCGAAACAGCCACTTCCAGAATCTTTTCTCTTGCCGGACGATCCGCCATGTGACAGCCCCACCCCGCCCCGGACGCGCCCCTAGTGTTCTACGGTTTTTGGGCAAAAGTGCGGAAGTTCGCCACGGATGCGTCGCGCATCGTCGCGCGTGAGCCGTTTGCTCACTTCGCGGAGGTGCGGGCCATCATTTGAGGTAGACGTAACTGAGCACCTCCGCGTTCATGTCGCGAACACGAAGCGTCACAACCCAGTTCCCTCGATCGACCAAGGCGGCGCTCATTGCGCGCGGGCGGCGGGACCAGCGCTCGCGTCTGGTGGTGGCGCAGAAGGAGAATTGGGAGGACCGGGCTGCTCCGGGGCCGTGCCGGCCGCGGGCGCAGGCGATGGCTGCGGCGGCAACGCTGCCGGTGATGCGGCTGCAGGCGCCGGCGGTTTGGCGGCTGGCTTGTGCGAGCGGCGCGACGAAGCCGGCGCGCCCGACCGCGGGTTCGGATTGGCAGCCGCCACGGCAGCAACGCCGGGCGGCACCGGTCCTGACGGCTCGGGATTCATGATGTTGACGGGTGGGATCGATGCCGCGTTAGGAAACCCGATGTTGAGCAGTTTGCGCGGGCCCGGCGGATTCGCCTGGGCCGCCACGGGACCAAGTGCCTGGCCCTGCGGCGCTTCGGTGATCGCAGGCTCGGCCGCTTTGGCCCAGGCCAGCAGATAGCGTTCCAGATAATGATTGAATGTCGCATCGCGCAGATTGGCGCGCACGTGGCTCGGATCGCCGAGCAGGGCGAGCGTCTCGCAATTCTCACTCGTGCAGCTGTCGCGCGTCGCCAGCACATGAGCGAGGAAGCCGAACCGATCCGTCTCGAGCCCGCGCCGCAGCGGCATCGACGCCTTGATCCCGGCGCCGCCGCGGCCGGCATAGGCGGCAATATCGGAGAGGAGCGCGAGCCGCACGGCGACATAGGATGTGGCCGCTGCCACGCTTGCCGGCGACGCGAAGATCGCCTTTTCGCATGCGGCATCGATGCTCTCCCCGACCAGCGCATCGAGGCAGGCGAGCGGCGAGCCGGGCGCGAGCGTGCGCGCCGCCAGTTCAGCCGCACGCTGCTCAAGAGCCAAGCGCTCGGAGTTCGTGTTGCTCGACCCGCCGAGGAACGCCGAGGTTATCGATACGCCGAGCACCGCGCCGAGCGCGGCAGGGATGGCGCGAGCGACCGCCGCGCGTGTCGTCGGCAGGACGAAAGTCGTCGCGCAGCAGGCCACCAGCAATGCCGCCGACCCGGCCGCCACCCACAAACGCAACGCCGAGGCCCCGATCTCGAAATCGAGCATGAACCCGCTCCACCGCAGCCGAGGCCACCACGAATTCCGTAACGTAGTATCGCGCAGTGCGGGCGATCAAGCCAGCCGGGGTATCGTGACGCGAATCGTCCCGGATCCGTGTAACCTCGCCGTTTGGATAACCCGACCGAGTTTCGCCAACGCCCAGCACCTCCAGCCCTAGCCTCGATTTGCCTCCCCCTTGGGCAGTGCATCGTGTTCTTGACAGCCGCGATCTGGAAATCTCCCGAGCCTTAAAAATTTTGTCGCCCCGGACTGGCAGACTTCCAGGCTGGTGCGCCACCGGCGTAAGTGAGTTGTTCGTCTTGTTCGTCATTCGGTTGTCCCGTTCTTGGCGAACGACCGTACGAGTGACCGCAGCCATTTGCGCTCCTCGATCGCCTCGGCAGTCCAGTCGCCATTCCTGAAGTTTCCGTTCTTGGCACCGCGTGGCGCGCCGGGGCTCAATCCACCGTGCAGGCGGCACCGCGTGCGGCCGCGTATGGGCAGGCGTTGGCATGGTGTGCCAGCGCGCGTCCTCGCGCCGCACTTTGGTGCTCGCCTGCCCCCTAGACTGGTCTCATCCTCTTTCATGGGGTTGATCTCAAAATTTCGTCGACCCCCCCGGGTTCATGAGCGCTCGGTGCCGCGAGCCACGGTCAGTCGTATCGAGCCGCCAGCCATTGACGGCGATGTGCGTCTGCTTGACCCCCACCCTGATGCCTCTCGGCATTGCCGATCTGCGCTCCGGCGCGACCTTGTCGGCGAGCCGCGCCAGGACCCAAGCGGCCGACACGAGCTTGTTGCCCTAGTAGAACCCCTCGGGCCGTTTCAGGGCAGCGGGAGAAGGCCGTGATCCTCTTCCTGGTCGATGCCGCTAAGCCTCCAAAAGGTGCTCGTCGGGTTGCGGTCGTTCCACTCCTCGCGATTGACCCGGTAGGCCGCTAGCCATCTGTGCGACGTCGTTGCAAGCGTCCCGCTCGCCCGATACGAGCACTCTCTCCCACTCGCTCGTCTTCCCTGTAGCCGTGGTCACCCGCCGCCGGATGCTGAAGATTGGGAAGCCCATTGTCGTCATCAGGAACTGGCAGAATTTTCACCCATTTGGTGACCAAGTGGGGTTAGTGGTGTTTTGGGGTTGTTTCCTCCTACTCTCTGTGTTTGTCACTTTATCTCCCTGACAGTTTCCGCGTAGGGATAAACAAGCCTCAAACCCCACTAACCCCACTTTCCTATTTGAGCTCATTCAGCCTCCATATCGGATAACCGTTTTTGATCCCATCGCGGATGATATTGAGACGGTTGACGATTTTGCCCTCGTTTGACTTGAACCAGCGTCCCAGACGCTCATTGCTGACCACATTACCGCTTCTCGCTGCGGCGACTGTCAGCAGGGCATTGTGAAAGTCCGAACGATTGACGGCAGCGGCGATGATCTCGCTCATGATGTGCCCCGAGCCCGTACCGAGCGCGTCTTTCCATTGGACCAACACGGTGAGCAACGCATTGCGGCGAGGATCATCCTCCCGCACCTTGGCGACGGTCTCGCACGGGTCGGCACAGCCGAGCCAAACCAACGGCTCGCGTACGCGATACGACCAGCCTTCGAAACTTCCGAGAGGAACGACGCCCACGCGCTCGCCGGAGACATGCCAGGCGCGCAGCACGGTCAGCGCGGCCGTAACCAAGCGGCCGCGCTCCCTGAGCACGGTGTCCCTGATGTCGTCAGCAAAAGTGCGCAATTCGGGTCGCTCGCACTGGGCGTCTAAGCCGCAGATGAGGGTGCGTCGGGTAAGATCGCCGACGACGGTGAGGTTGTTGCCAGTCGCGTAGAGCGTGGTGTTGACCGGCGTCTCGACGTTCCTGCTCACGCCGAGCAGGCGTATGTTGAGGCTCTGCTGGGTGAGCAGTTGGCAGAGGAAGCTGCCCTGGAGCGGATGCTCGCAGTTATCGAGCGAGATTGCCGGGTCGCCCGCGAGCAGCGCGGCGCCCAGTCGCTTTTCCAATTCTTCCTCGCTGCCGCGACCGCCCTGGCTGATGACCGGCATCGGCCGCCGTGTCGCCAGCAGCGCAACGGCATCCACCAGCAGGCTTTTGCCCGTGCCCGCAGCCGGCGAAGTGAAAGCGTGCAGCGGCGCCGCGGTCATCGAGCGCCGGTCGAGCATGGTCAAGATCGCGCTCAGTGCCACGGCGTGGCCCGCGCGCGACACGAAGGGAAAGCCGTGGAGCAAACGTTCGAGCAGCGCCAAGGCTTCGAGCGCATCGGTCTTGGCGGGCTTACGCGGGATCGGCGGGAACCCGTCGCTGCCAGGTTTGAAGAGCACGCCGCTCGAAGGGTCATATCCCGGCGTGTCGCACAACGAGCCATCGCGGCGCAGGAAAGGCGTTCTACTGATCCCGGCGAGCACAGGCATGTTCCACTTGCCGCCGCGCGACAGCAGGGCGTCGGCGACCTCATCAGGCGCGTCGGCGGGCACCCAGCCCTTACCGCGGGCGTCGTACTTGAGGAAGCGTGCTGCTCGGGTAAGCGCCTCCACCAGCCACGGCCTCGTCAGCGGTGTGAATTTCCAGTCGTCATTTGCTGGGATGGTCGGCAGAAGGAGGGGCCGTACCAGCTGGCCGCCGCGCTGGTACACCTCGCAGCCGGAGCCAAGCAGCGCCTCCTCGGCCTCGTCGACGACGCGAGGCAGCTCACCCTTAACGATGAAAATCTGTGGCCACTCGCCCGCTGGTGCATCGCCCCCAGCGGCGCCGCGCTTTTGCGCGCGCCATTTCTCGAAACAGCGGTTCACTTCCGTGAGCAGACGATCGGCGTACTTCGCGCCGATGCCGCCCGGGTGTTTGGCCAGCTCCTCGACGATCTGCTCGGCCGACCAACCCTGGCCGGCCAGGTGCCAAACGACGGCGGCGAAGGCCTCGCTACGCTCGCCTTCCGGAGCCCCGTTCCTGATCAGAGCGTCGTAGTCGAAAAGCTTCTGCCGCTCAGTAGCGTTAAAATCGAGCGTGTCGTCTTCGGCGCGCGTGGGTCCGCCGCTGTGCCGTGCCAGAAGCGTGTCGATCAGATCGTCGATGGAGGGCAGTGCAACGCAGTCGCCGAGCTCAAGTCCCGACACAGTGATGTAGCGTGCCGCGTTTCGGTAGAGTTCGATGCCGGCGTTGGTTTTGCGATCAAAAATGAATTTGCGATGAGTGTCCGGGCCGGTCGCTTTGCCGATGATCCGCAAGCCGGTGCCGCTGACCGTGCGCTCTTGATACGCGGCTGCCGCCTCTGTCTGTAGCTGTTCCGCCCAGCGAACAGTGCCATCCTCAGCGACAACATGATCGAGATCGATGGCGCCGATGCCGGAGCCAAGCAGCATGTAGCCGATCCCGTCGGCATCTCCAGCGGCCACGGCGGCGACCGCGTCGTCGTACGAGCCCCAGGTATCGGGGTCGTTGCTGCGCGCGCTGTAAGCTGGGTCGCGCGTCAGGCGCGGCGGCTTAGTCCACTTCTCTTTTCCATTTTTGCTTTTGCGCAGTTCCCACGGCCACACTACCCAACGCCTTTGCTGGGTGAGCGGCAGCAACGATTGCGGCAGATGCGCGAGATCGCCGCTGAATGTCTTCGGCTTCTCGGTCACCCGCGTACCCGCACGTAGATGGAGCGCAGCCATTTCGCCTGCCGCTCGGTCGGATCGCCGCGGAGTTTGGTCCAGATCACCATGTCGGCGATGAAGGCGCGCTCTTTCTCCGACCGGAGTCGCTCGGGATGCGCCGCGCACTCACAGGCCACTGAGTGCCAGATTGGTGCGTTAGGCTTTGTGGTGTTCATGCCGCCGTGCTCGATGACGGCGGCGAGCACGTGAATATCGAGGCCAGCGCTCTTAAGCGCGCGGTTGATCGAGCGCGCCGCAGCAACCACCTCACCGTCGTGGTCCGACGTGAGCATGCGCACCAGCTTGCCGAGCTTGTCGGCGATTGGCGCGAGCGTGCTCATTTCCAGCACCTCTCGCGGTGGCCGCAAATCTTGCAGCGCCAGTCGCCGGCGTCGTCAGTAACCCGCGGCAGCAGCTCGCCGGCCTGCGTCGCTTGGATCACGGCGACGGCGCGGTCGCTCGCTTCCTGCGCGCGTGCTGCGTCGAAGGGCAACAGCAGATGCAGTCGCTCGCAGGTGTCTGCGTTCGTCGCGGTGAACAACGCCGGGTGCTCGGTGACGCACAAATAGGCTTGATACAGCCGAACTTGCGCCACGTATTCCGGACGGGCCTTTTCCAAACCGTCGTGCTCGATCTCGCGCCAGCCCTTAGCGCCGAGGCATTTGTGCTCCCATACGCACGGGAAACCCATACCGGGCAGATTCGGGCCGTCTATCAGGATGCCGTCTGAGTGGCCACGAAAGAGTCCGGCGGCGGCGACGAAGCCGAGCTGCTCGGACGGCGCGAAACGGAAGCCAGCGCGGATCAAGTGCTGACGGCTCACTTCCTCGAAGAAATGGCCGCGCGCGAAAATGTCCCGCAGGCGCGTGGGGTGCTCGGCGTCGCACATCCAGTCATACTGGATACGGCGCAGGCATTCCTGGCCGACGCTCGACGCACCGAGATATCGCCGAATGTTTTCCTCCGGCGGTTCGGCGGCCTCGATCAACTGATTGATCGCGACGCTAAGCGCTGTTGCCGAGACGTTGACGCGGTTGAAGTCGAGCATCGGAACGCCTCACACCGGCAACGGCATGTCGCTCTTGCGGGTGATGCCGGGTCCACGGTCGCGCGCGGCCATGGCCTTGCGCGCCAAGCCAAGCGCCGTGACGAGAAAATGCAGCATCGTCTCGCGCGGCCACTCTGCCAGCGGCACGCTCGTGTCGATGCCGGACGTGTCCGCGAGCTGCGGCAAGATCGCGGCAATCGCACCCGCGTCCCATGCGCTATCCGCCCCCTCGCGGAACGCCCGTTCAACGTCGAGTCCCTCCGCCGTCGCCTGCTCCGCGCGCACGCTGATCCAGGCGAAAATCACGGCGGCAACGATCCAGCCCCATTCGACATCCGACAAGCGGCTGATCGGCGTGTTCGCCCCGATCGCCGAGTCGCGCGTTACCACGCGCCGGGCGGCAGCAATGGCCGCGGCGGTTGCCCGCCGCTGCCATTCGCCTTCGCGCGCTGTCAACTCGCTTTCCGGGCCCATTGCGGCTTCTCGATCTTCGCTGGTTCGGGCTTGGCCGGCGTCGGAGCCGCGCCCGTCGTCTCGCCAGGAGCCGCCGCACCGCCGTGCTTCACAATTTGCTCGACCGGATGCCAGTCGCGCCGGTCCGGCGTGATCACTTCGAGCAACTTGTTTCTGTCGGGGAAGGTGCCGTTACCATCAGGCTTGGGCTGGCCCTTCTCGATGCCGATTTTGGCAATGAAGGAGAGTCCGTTGAAGTCAGCCCAGCCATTGGTCTGACGAGCTTGCTTAGCGCTTTCGCTGAGATCGTTCGGCTTGATGCCGCGCGCCGACTCTAGGATCGCACACAGCTTGACGTGGGAGATTTCGGCGGCTTTGGCGTGTCGCTCGGTTACACCAGCGACAGTAATCAGGTCCCAAAACTTGCGGTTATGATATTGCCCGCCGATCACCTTCAGTTCGCAGTCCAAGGCTTCCGAGTCGCCGTTCTTGGAACGCTTCAGCATGCCGTCAGGGCCGGCATTGCCGGGGCGGATTTTCAATTGCACCACCGCGATAGTCTCGTTCGGAATTAGATCGGTGCTGCGTTGCTTGCCGGTCGCGTCGTTGAAGTCCATTTCTCTACTCCTTTCAGTTTTGAGCATTTTGCTCGGGTAAACTGGCGAATGGGTTGCGCTCGCCGGGACCGACGAGCTTGCCGATCAGGTTGCCGAGGTGCGGCTGCTCGATCTGCTCGAGCCGGCCGGCGCGGTCTTTGGCCGGATAGGCCCACGGGTTCGGTGCGGTGCAGACGAAGGCGCGCACTGGATTGCCGTCGCCGAAGTCGACCCACTGCATGGTGATGATTTGATCGACGATGCCCGGCAACTCGCGCGAGGTTTTTGCGCCCTCCATCTGCAACTGCCATGTCGACATGCTGTACTCGTCGGTGACGCGCTCGAGGATGCCGACAAACATGACATTCATCCCGCGTGCGTGCTGCAGCTGGTTCAGCCAAGCGATCATCTCGCGCGCATGCAGGCCGTAGGCGCCGCGAGTGTCCTTTTTGCCGGTGCGCTCGGAGAAGGCTTCCGGTTGCTGCTCTGACCAGCGGTAGGAAAGGCGGCTTACCGCTGTGATGCTGTCAACGAACAGCGTGTCGTAGCGATGAAGATTGTCGAGCGCTCCCCCCGCGGCGTCATAGTGCGCCTGTGAGTAGCACGCCGTCGGAGCATAGCTTGGATTAGGACCGCCGATACGGCAGGCAATGTCACGCGCTGTGGGCCAGTCGTCCACGCGCAATGTGTCAACCGGCACATCCTGCACGCTGAGATCGCCTGCCTCAATGTCGAGAAAGAGCGTTCGCGCTGGATCGACTGTCCGTAGCAACGACGTCTTGCCGACGCCAGAGGGGCCAACAATGAGCGCCTTCACGCCGCGAAGTTCAGCGAGCCGCTCGTCGGCTGAAATGATTTTCATCGCGAATCCCCCGCAATCTCGACAGGGCTGTGCGGCCTGCGGCGCAGGAATTCAGGAAGCGATGGATCATCCGAGGTCGAAAGATGCGGATGGGCTTGCGGGGAACGACCCGAAGCTGTACGCTGTTTTTGCACAGTTCGAATCCTTTCGCCTCCTGGTCCGATGGCAACGGGCCAGGAGGTTTTCGTATGAGTGGGTAGGAACGCGGTTGGTACTTGGACGATGGAAAGCACCGCGCCTGAGACGGCGACGGCGTGTTAGTCGCTAGGCTTTTGCGGAAGAGGGGCAGCTCGAAAGGCGGGAGACATCCGAGGGCGATTCTGACAACAGGGAATAGCCCTTTGCTGTCAAAGAGGATAAAAACCGCCTTTGTGTCAGAACGGACGTTGTATTTTATCCCTGCGCCAACGCCTTCCAAGCTTATGACGAGGGTTCGATTCCCTTCACCCGCTCCAACCTTCGCGCCCTCGGCGCTTCGGTCGGCAAGCCGACGTGCGCAGGGTTGAACCGCGGCGGTCTCGTGGCCGGCTTCAGCGACGGCAGGCGAGGACTTGCGCTCGCCTCAACCAAAGGGCATGAAAAATTCAGCCGAGGCGCTGCGGCGCCCCCAGGAGTGTAGCTCAATGGCTAGAGCACCGGTCTCCAAAACCGGGGGTTGGGGGTTCGAGTCCCTCCACTCCTGCCACTTCCTGGGTGTCCGGCCCGGAGACATGGGTGACGGAACGTACCTAAGACATGGGTGACAATCTCGTGCCGAACGGATTGTCGATGGTCTGCAAGGTCCTCTGCTCCAGGTCGATATAGCCGAGATCATAGTGCATGAAGCTGACGAGCCAAATGCCGTCGTCGACTTCCCTGATGCCGAGTTTCTGACCGGCGAGCACGGTGGAGATATTGATCTTTTTCCTGTGCATGCAGATGCGGCCGCAGGCGGTGACCAGGATGTCGCGGTCATGCCAGGGATATTGGAGTTCCGGCAGCCCGTCATAGGGCCGTGGCGAGGCGGTGTAGAACTCGGCCGGGCATCTCATGGCGAGCGCCTCGTGCGGGCGTTCGGCGTTGAACTCGCGCACGAAGGCATCGAACCTGGCCTGCTGCTGCAGACTGTTGAGACCGGGCGGGCGGGTTGCTTCCTTCTTCAGGGTCAGGTGCATGCGCTCATGGCGGCCGTTCTGCTGCGGATGGCCGGGCTTGATGCGCTCGATGGCGATGCCCAGCCGCAGCCACCAGACCGAGAGGCGGGAGAGATTGTAGAGGCCGTTGGGACTGGCGAACGGCAGCCCGTTGTCGCTGCGGATGGCGACGGGCAAGCCGCGGTCACGGAACAGCCGCTGGAACGCGGCGATGACCGGGGCTTCCCGGGTCGATTCGAAGGCCTCGCACAGCAGCAGATAGCGCGCCGCATGGTCGGAGACCGTCAGGGGGTAACAGTAGCGGCCATTGCCGAGCTTGAACTCGCCCTTGAAGTCGGCGCACCACAGGTCGTTGGGATTGGCGCCTGCCGACAGCGGCGATGCCGTTGGCGCGGTTGCGCCGGATTCGGGCGCGGTTGACCAGGCCGTGGCGGTCGAGCACCGCATGCACGGTGCTCCTGGCCGGCAGGCGCACGTCGCCGGCAAGCTTGCGAACGAGCAGTTCGCGGATTTTGCGCGCGCCCCAATGCGGCTTGTCGCGCTTGAGATCGACGATCAGCCGCTCCACCTGGTCCGGCAGCTGGTTGGCATAGCGCACCGGCCGGCGCGAGCGATCGGTGAGCGCCTCGAGCCCCTGATCCCTATAGCGATTGAAGATCTTGTAGCCGGTCTTGCGGGAAATGCCGAAATCGCGGCACACCTCGCTCATGCCCTCGCCGTCGAGAAGACGGGCGACAAAGCGTAGACGCTCCTGCGTCACCGAACACTCCTTCCACGGCATCAACACCTCCCGCCAAATGGCGAAAAGTGTTACCCATGTGTCCGGTACGGTCTGTCACCTATGTCTCAGGCCGCTCAGGGCTGAAAATCCGGTGGGCGGTATCAGGCGTCGGGGGGTTTCGGGGTTCGCGGCGCGTGAGGCCGGATACGCGGTCGCTTGACGCTGTGCGCCGCCGGCAGTAGGAAGCTGCCATCGTCAGCGGCCCGGTGACGGACTTCCGCGACGAACATTCCCCAAAAAGGACGCGCCATCGCGGTCTCCTCCTTCACGGCGGGCGGGGAATGATTATTTGGTTTTCACGAGCGATGCAGAAGATCAGCCCATTCAAGTTCCTGCAGGAGGTGCGTGCCGAGGCGCAGAAGGTCACTTGGCCGACGCGCAAGGAGACTACCATCACCACGATCATGGTGTTCGTGATGGTGTTCATCGCCTCGATCTTCTTCCTGGTAGCGGACCAGATCATGCGGTTCGGCGTCGGCTTCCTGCTCGGCCTCAGTTCCTGAGCGTTTCGATGAGCCACGGACTCATGATCCCGGACATCATGCCATGACCAGCCGATGGTACGCGGTTCACGCCTACTCGAATTTCGAGAACAAGGTGGCCGATTCGATCCGCGAGCAGGCGAAGCAGCGCGGCCTCTCCAGCGTGTTCGAGGAGATCCTCGTTCCCAAGGAGAAGGTGGTCGAGGTCCGGCGCGGCCGCAAAGTGGATGCCGAGCGGAAATTCTTCCCCGGCTACGTCCTGGTGAAGATGGAACTGACCGACGAGGCCTACCACCTCATCAAGAACACGCCGAAGGTGACCGGCTTCCTCGGTTCCGACAACAAGCCGATGCCGCTCTCCGAAGCCGAGGCGCAACGCATCCTCCATCAGGTGCAGGAAGGCATCGAGCGGCCGAAGCCGTCGGTCTCCTTCGAGGTAGGCGAGCAGGTGCGCGTCTCCGACGGCCCATTCGCCTCCTTCAACGGTACGGTCGAGGAGGTCGACGAAGGCCGTTCGCGGCTCAAGGTTGCGGTGTCGATCTTCGGCCGCGCGACGCCGGTCGAGCTTGAGTTCGGGCAGGTGGAGAAACTGTAGTCCGACGTCGGAGGACCGTCGTCCGCGATGCGAAAACCGTGGGAGGCGAGGGCGGTCGCCAGCCGCCAGGAGCCGCACCACTAACAGGAGCAGAGCATGGCAAAAAAGATCACCGGATACGTGAAGCTGCAGGTGCCGGCGGGGGCGGCTAATCCGTCGCCACCGATCGGGCCTGCGCTCGGGCAGCGCGGCCTCAACATCATGGAGTTCTGCAAGGCGTTCAACGCGCAGACGCAGAAACTGGAGAAGGGCGCCCCCATCCCCGTCACCATCACGGTCTACGCCGACCGCTCATTTTCCTTCGAGCTGCGCACGCCGCCGGTGTCGCACTTCCTCAAGAAGGCGGCAAAGCTCGAAGGCGGCTCAAAAACCCCCGGCCGCGACATCGCCGGCTCGGTGACCAAGGCGCAGGTGCGCGAAATCGCCGAGCAGAAGATGAAGGACTTGAACTGCGATACAATCGAAGCGGCCATACGCATGGTCGAGGGCTCCGCCCGCTCTATGGGCGTCGAGGTGAGGGAATAGCGATGAGCACGCTCGGAAAACGGACGAAGACGCTGCGCGAGGGCGTCGACCGGCAGAAGCTCTATCCGCTCCAGGAAGCGGTGAAGATGGTCAAGGAGCGGGCCAAGGCGAAATTCGACGAGACCATCGAGGTGGCGATGAATCTCGGCGTCGATCCCCGCCACGCCGATCAGATGGTGCGCGGCGTCGCCAACTTGCCGAACGGTTCGGGTCGCACCGTCCGCGTGGCCGTGTTCGCGCGCGGCGCCAAGGCTGACGAGGCGAAGGCCGCGGGCGCCGACGTCGTCGGCGCCGAAGACCTGGTCGAGCGGGTGCAGGGGGGCAATATCGACTTCGACCGCGTCATCGCCACGCCCGACCTGATGCCGCTCGTCGGCCGCCTCGGCAAGGTTTTGGGGCCGCGCGGCCTCATGCCTAACCCGAAGGTCGGCACCGTGACCATGGATGTCACCGCGGGGGTCAAGGCCGCCAAGGGCGGCGCGGTCGAGTTCCGGGTCGAGAAGGCCGGCATCGTGCAGGCTGGGATCGGCAAGGCCTCGTTCAGCGAGGACAAGCTCATCGAAAACATCCGCGCCCTTGCTGATGCGGTGCAGAAGGCGCGGCCAGCCGGCGCCAAGGGCCACTTCATCAACCGGGTCGCCATTTCCTCGACCATGGGGCCAGGAGTGAAGGTCGAGCCGGGAAGCTTGTTCACCCCGGCGCAATAAGGTCCTGCACGCCGGAAAGGACGCTTCCGCAGAGGGATTAACTCCCCTTGCAAGCGTGGGTAAAAGTGGGTAAATCAACCGCCATGGGCGTGCCGGCCCGGTTTGTCGGCGCGCCTTTATGCGCCTCTCGAAAACCAGCGAGCGAGTCCCTCTTAGAGCCTATCCTGCGCGGATTGTCTAAGAAGCGGAGGAGCTTAGTGGTTTTGGGCGCGTAGTCCTGTCCGAGACTGCAGGCGCCGGCAACGGCTTAATCCGCAAAGCCTGCATAGACGGGCGAAGAACCGGGGCAATCACGTTGCCCTTCGGTTCTGACCTCGATGGCCCGGAGCGGCGAACGCGCTTCGGGGGGCAGGGTGTAAAGCGTCGTCTTCCTGTATCTCCCGCCAAGCAGGGAGAGGGTGGACGGCCGGCATCAACCCGGCGGCTCCCTAGCAACGGGCCGCCAACCGGAGAGAGTTGGTGGATCGCGCGGCAAAGAGCGAACTCGTCGGCGCCCTTGGCGAGGTCTTCAAGACCACCAAGGTCGTCGTCGTTGCTCACTATTCCGGCCTGACCGTGGCCCAGATGCAAAATCTGCGTCGGCAGATGAAGCACGCGGGCGCCAGCGTGAGGGTCGCGAAAAACCGCCTCGCCAAGATCGCCCTTGAAGGCAGTGACGTCGCCTCGATCGGGCCCCTGCTGAAGGGGCCGACGTTGATCGCCTTCTCCGGCGATCCCGTGGCGGCACCGAAGGTCGCCGTCGACTTCGCCAAGACGAACGAGCGGTTCGTCATTCTCGGCGGAGCGATGGGAAAGACTGCGCTCGATTCGAATGCGGTCAAGGCGCTTGCCGCCTTGCCGTCGCTGGACGAGTTGCGAGCGAAGATCGTCGGCCTGATCCAGGCGCCAGCGACCAAGATCGCGCAGGTGGTGATCGCCCCTGCCACCAAGGTCGCCCGCGTCGTCCAGGCCTATGCCTTCAAGGCTGAAGAAGGCGCGGCTGCCGCCTGACCCACGACCTCAACTCGAAGGTTAGAACCGAAGGACTAAAGTCATGGCTGATCTGCAGAAAATCGTTGACGATCTCTCCGGCCTCACGGTGCTCGAGGCGGCGGAACTTGCGAAGCTCCTCGAAGAGAAATGGGGCGTTTCCGCTGCCGCCGCGGTTGCGGTCGCAGCGGGCCCCGCGGCTGCTGCCGCTCCCGCTGCCGAGGAGCAGACCGAGTTTACCGTCGTGCTTGCGGCCGCCGGCGAGAAGAAGATCGAGGTGATCAAGGAAGTGCGCGCGATCACGGGCCTTGGGCTCAAGGAAGCCAAGGACTTGGTCGAAGGGGCTCCCAAGCCGGTCAAAGAGGCGATCAACAAGGACGAAGCCGCGAAAATCAAGGCGCAGCTGGAAAAGGCTGGTGCGAAGGTTGAGCTTAAGTAAGCAATGCTTACATACGAAAGACGCCCCCCGGCGTGCCATGAGCAAGGCCGGGAGCCCCGAAAGGTTGCAGTTGTGGATGGCCGGGCCATTGGACGTCAGACCTGCGTATGCCTGATGGACCCTGGTCATGAAGAGGCTGAGAGTGGGAGGCGCGGGCGTCCCGATGCCCGCCCTCGGCAGTAAGCGTGCGGCAAGCGTGATGAGACGGTTCGGCGCTTAGCCGAATTACGGCAGGATAGGGCGGTACGACGCCTGTCCCGACGGTCGCGATGGATGGCGGCCCTCTGGAGAGTCGTCCTAATCGCCCTGGTATCTCGAATCCCCGGATTCGAGATGACGGCTCGAGCCGCAACCGGCTCGGGCTCGATGGATCGATTGAGCGAGAGGACATGATGGCGCAGACGTTTATCGGTCGGAAGCGCGTACGGAAGTTTTTCGGAAAAATCGAAGAAGTCGCGGAGATGCCGAACCTCATTGAGGTTCAGAAGGCGTCCTACGACCAATTTCTGCTGGTGAAGGAGCCGCAGGGCGGCCGGCCCAATGAGGGCCTGCAGGCCGTTTTCAAGTCGGTGTTCCCGATCTCCGACTTTTCCAACACCTCGCAGCTCGAATTCGTGAAATACGAATTCGAGGCTCCGAAATATGACGTCGACGAGTGCCGGCAGCGGGGCATGACCTATGCCGCGCCGCTCAAGGTGACGCTGCGCCTCATTGTGTTCGATATCGACGAGGAGACCGGCGCGCGCTCGGTCAAGGACATCAAGGAGCAGGATGTCTACATGGGCGACATCCCGCTCATGACCAACAACGGCACGTTCGTCGTCAACGGCACTGAGCGGGTCATCGTCTCGCAGATGCACCGCTCGCCCGGCGTGTTCTTTGACCACGACAAGGGCAAGACCCATTCCTCGGGCAAGCTCCTGTTCGCAGCCCGCATCATCCCCTACCGCGGCTCCTGGCTCGACATCGAGTTCGATGCCAAGGACATCGTCTATGCGCGTATCGACCGGCGGCGGAAGATTCCGGTCACCTCGCTTCTCTACGCGCTCGGCATGAGCGGGGAGGAGACCCTCAACACGTTCTACAAACAGGTGCCCTACAAGCGCGCCAAGGACGGCTGGCGCGTGCCGTTCGACGCCAACCGGCTGCGCGGCTATAAGGCGGTCAACGATCTCGTCGATGCCGATACCGGCAAGGTGGTGCTCGAGGCCGGCAAGAAGCTGACCGTGCGCCAGGCGCGCCAGCTCGCCGAGAAGGGCCTCAAGGCGCTGCGGCTGACCGACGAAGAGCTGATCGGCCACTACATCGCCGAGGACCTGGTGAACCCCAAGACCGGCGAGATCTACGCCGAGGCCGGCGAGGAGATCACCGAGAAGAACCTCAAGCTTCTGAACGAGCAGGGCTACAAGGAGCTGCCGCTGCTCAACATCGACCACGTCAATGTCGGCGCCTACATCCGCAACACGCTCGCCGTCGACAAGAACATGACGCGCGAGGATGCGCTGTTCGACATCTATCGGGTCATGCGGCCGGGCGAGCCGCCGACCGTCGACACCGCGCAGTCGATGTTCCATTCGCTGTTCTTCGACCCGGAGCGCTACGACCTCTCCGCGGTCGGCCGCGTCAAGATGAACATGCGGCTCGATCTCACCGCCGAGGACACCGTGCGCATCCTGCGCAAGGACGACGTCATCGCGGTGATTCGCACGCTCGTCGATCTGCGCGACGGCAAGGGTGAAATCGACGACATCGACCATCTCGGCAACCGGCGGGTGCGCTCGGTCGGCGAGTTGATGGAGAACCAGTACCGCATCGGCCTGCTGCGTATGGAACGCGCGATCAAGGAACGCATGTCCTCGGTCGATATCGACACGGTGATGCCGCAGGATCTGATCAACGCCAAGCCGGCGGCCGCCGCCGTGCGCGAGTTCTTCGGCTCCTCGCAGCTCTCGCAGTTCATGGATCAGACCAACCCGCTGTCGGAGATCACCCACAAGCGGCGGTTGTCGGCGCTCGGTCCGGGCGGGCTCACGCGCGAGCGCGCCGGCTTCGAGGTGCGCGACGTGCATCCGACCCATTACGGGCGCATCTGTCCGATCGAGACGCCGGAGGGGCCGAACATCGGCCTCATCAACTCGCTCGCTACCTATGCGCGGGTGAACAAGTACGGCTTCGTCGAGACGCCCTACCGCAAGGTCAAGGACGGCCGGGTCACCGACGAGGTGATCTACCTCTCCGCCATGGAGGAGGGGCGCTACACGGTGGCGCAGGCCAATTCTGTCATCGACGCACGCGGGCGCTTCACCGACGACCTCGTGGTGGTGCGCCACGCCGGCGACGTCCAGCTCATTCCGCCCGACAAGGTAGACTTCATGGACGTGTCGCCGAAGCAGCTCGTCTCGGTCGCCGCCGCGCTCATCCCGTTCCTCGAGAACGATGACGCCAACCGCGCGCTGATGGGCTCCAACATGCAGCGTCAGGCGGTGCCGCTTGTCCACGCCGAGGCGCCCTTCGTCGGCACCGGCATGGAGGGCGTGGTCGCCCGCGATTCCGGCGCGGCGATCGCTGCGCGCCGCACCGGCGTCGTCGACCAGGTCGACGCGACGCGTATCGTCATCCGCGCGACCGACGAGCCCGACCCGACCAAGCCCGGCGTCGACATCTACCGGCTGCAGAAGTTCCAGCGCTCGAACCAGAACACCTGCATCAACCAACGTCCGCTGGTGAAGGTTGGCGACCAGGTCAAGAAGGGCGACATCATCGCCGACGGTCCTTCGACCGATCTCGGCGAGCTCGCGCTCGGCCGCAACGTGCTCGTCGCCTTCATGCCGTGGAACGGCTACAACTTCGAGGACTCGATCCTGCTCTCCGAGCGCATCGTCAAGGACGACGTCTTCACCTCGATCCATATCGAGGAATTCGAGGTGATGGCGCGCGATACCAAGCTCGGCCCCGAGGAGATCACCCGCGACATTCCCAACGTCTCGGAAGAGACGCTGAAGAACCTCGACGAGGCGGGGATCGTCTATATCGGCGCCGAGGTGCGCGCGGGCGACATCCTGGTGGGCAAGATTACGCCGAAGGGCGAGAGCCCGATGACGCCGGAGGAGAAGCTGCTGCGTGCCATCTTCGGCGAGAAGGCGTCCGATGTGCGCGATACCTCGCTGCGCGTTCCGCCAGGGGTGCAGGGCACCGTGGTCGAGGTCCGCGTGTTCAACCGGCACGGCGTCGAGAAGGACGAGCGTGCCCTCGCTATCGAACGTGAAGAGATCGAGCGGCTCGCCAAGGACCGCGACGACGAGCAGGCGATCCTCGACCGCAACGTCTACGGCCGGCTCGCCGAGCTTCTCGAAGGCCGCCAGGGCATTGCCGGACCGAAGGGCTTCAAGAAGGACACCAAGATCACGCGCGCGGTGCTCGAAGAATATCCGCGCTCGCAATGGTGGATGTTCGCCTCGCCCAACGACAAGGTGATGGCGGAAATCGAAGCCATCCGCAAACAGTACGATGAATCGAAGAAGCGGCTCGAGCAGCGCTTCCTCGACAAGGTCGAAAAGCTGCAGCGCGGTGACGAGCTGCCGCCCGGCGTCATGAAGATGGTCAAGGTCTTCGTCGCCGTGAAGCGTAAGATCCAGCCCGGCGACAAGATGGCCGGCCGCCACGGCAACAAGGGCGTGGTGTCGAAGATCGTGCCGCTCGAGGACATGCCGTTCCTCGCCGACGGCACCTCGGTCGACATCGTGCTCAACCCGCTCGGCGTGCCGAGCCGCATGAATGTCGGCCAGATCCTCGAGACCCATCTCGGCTGGGCCTGCGCCGGCCTAGGCCTCAAGATCGGTCACGCCGTCGAGCTCTATCATGGCAAGAAGGACCTCAAGCCGCTCAAGGAATTGCTGCGCAAGGTCTATGGCGACGAGGAGACCATCAAGTCGCTCGACGAAAAGGGTTTGGTCGAGCTCGGCACCAATTTGCGCCACGGCGTGCCGATCGCGACGCCGGTGTTCGACGGAGCAAAAGAGGCGGACATCGAGCACATGCTCGATCTCGCCGGCCTCGACCATTCCGGCCAGGTGACGCTCTTCGACGGGCGCACCGGCGATGCGTTCGACCGCAAGGTGACGGTCGGCCACATCTACATGATGAAGCTGCACCACCTGGTGGACGACAAGATCCATGCCCGGTCGATCGGCCCCTACAGCCTCGTCACCCAGCAGCCGCTGGGCGGCAAGGCGCAATTCGGCGGCCAGCGCTTCGGCGAAATGGAGGTGTGGGCGCTCGAGGCCTACGGCGCCGCCTACACGCTGCAGGAGATGCTGACGGTGAAGTCGGACGACGTCGCCGGCCGCACCAAGGTGTACGAGGCGATCGTGCGCGGCGACGACACGTTCGAGGCCGGTATCCCGGAATCCTTCAACGTGCTGGTCAAGGAAATGCGCTCGCTCGGCCTCAACGTCGACCTGCACAATTCCAAGCAGCAGCGCGGCGGTGGCGGCGAGATCGCCGAGGCGGCGGAGTAAGCGGACGACCGAGGACGGACGACAGATCATGGCAACGGGACGGCCCAGATCTAATCTGCTGTCCGCTGTCTGTCGTCCGTCATCAGATAACTCCAGACGGAGAAGAATATGAACCAAGAGATCATGAATCTTTTCAGCCCGCAGGCGCCGGCTCAGGTCTTCGACCAGATCCGGATTTCGATCGCGAGCCCGGAGAAGATTCTGTCCTGGTCCTACGGCGAGATCAAAAAGCCGGAGACCATCAATTACCGGACCTTTAAGCCCGAGCGTGACGGATTGTTCTGCGCGCGCATCTTCGGGCCGATCAAGGACTACGAGTGCTTGTGCGGCAAGTACAAGCGGATGAAGTACAAGGGCATCATCTGCGAGAAGTGCTCGGTCGAGGTGACACTATCGCGCGTGCGGCGCGAGCGCATGGGCCATATCGAGCTCGCCGCGCCGGTGGCGCACATCTGGTTCCTGAAATCGCTGCCGTCGCGCATCGGCCTTCTGCTCGACATGACGCTCAAGGACCTCGAGCGCATCCTCTATTTCGAGTACTACGTGGTGCTCGAGCCCGGCCTCACCCCGCTCAAGGACCGCCAGCTCCTGAGCGAGGACGAATACGTCAAGGCGCAGGACCAGTACGGCGCCGACAGCTTCACCGCCATGATCGGCGCGGAAGCGATCCGCGAGATGCTCAAGGCGCTCGACCTGGAGAGGATGGGCGTCGACCTGCGCAAGGAGATCGCGGAATCGACCTCCGAGCTCAAGCCGAAGAAGCTCGCCAAGCGGCTCAAGCTGATCGAGGCGTTCGTCCAGTCCGGCAACAAGCCGGAGTGGATGATCTTGACGCACGTGCCGGTGATCCCGCCGGACCTGCGCCCGCTCGTCCCGCTCGATGGCGGCCGGTTCGCAACGTCCGACCTGAACGACCTTTACCGGCGCGTCATCAACCGCAACAACCGCCTCAAGCGGCTGATCGAGCTGC
This sequence comes from uncultured Alphaproteobacteria bacterium, assembly GCA_963833665.1. Classification (GTDB taxonomy): domain Bacteria; phylum Pseudomonadota; class Alphaproteobacteria; order Rhizobiales; family Xanthobacteraceae; genus BOG-931. The sequence goes on from CAWHZA010000082.1 coordinate 118,463, forward strand.
GCGCTCCCGACATCATCATCCGCAACGAGAAGCGAATGCTGCAGGAGGCGGTCGACGCTCTGTTCGACAATGGCCGCCGCGGCCGCGTCATTACCGGCGCCAACAAGCGGCCGCTGAAGTCGCTCGCCGACATGCTCAAGGGCAAGCAGGGCCGCTTCCGGCAGAACCTGCTCGGCAAGCGCGTCGACTATTCCGGCCGTTCGGTGATCGTGGTCGGCCCCGAGCTCAAGCTGCACCAGTGCGGGCTGCCGAAGAAGATGGCGCTCGAACTGTTCAAGCCGTTCATCTATTCGCGGCTTGACGCCAAGGGTCTGTCGACCACGGTGAAGCAGGCGAAGAAGCTCGTCGAGAAGGAGAAGCCCGAGGTCTGGGACATCCTCGACGAGGTGATCCGCGAACACCCGGTGCTGCTCAACCGCGCACCGACGCTGCATCGGCTCGGCATCCAGGCGTTCGAGCCGGTGCTGATCGAAGGCAAGGCGATCCAGCTGCATCCGCTGGTCTGCGCCGCGTTCAACGCCGACTTCGACGGCGACCAGATGGCCGTGCATGTGCCGCTGTCGCTCGAGGCGCAGCTCGAGGCGCGCGTGCTCATGATGTCGACCAACAACATCCTCCATCCGGCGAACGGCTCGCCGATTATCGTGCCGTCGCAGGATATCGTGCTCGGCCTCTACTACCTGTCGCTGATGATCGAGAACGGCCCCGGCCAGTGGAAGCTCGAGCTGCACCCGCCGAAGGAGATGGAGCGCGACCGCAAGAAGAAGAACATCGTGCAGGGCTTCTATCGCAACATGAGCGAGGTCGAGCACGCGCTGCTGGAGAAGACCGTCGGGCTGCACAGCCGGATCAAGTACCGCTGGGAAGGCGTCGGCGAAAACGGCGAGATCGTGCGCAAGGAGTTCGAGACCACCGCCGGCCGCGTGCTCCTCGGCGAGGTGCTGCCCAAGCACCCCAAGGTCACCTTCGACCTGGTCAACAAGCTGATGACCAAGCGCGAAATCTCCAGCATGATCGACACGGTCTACCGCCACTGCGGGCAGAAGGAGACCGTGATCTTCTGCGACCGGGTCATGGCGCTCGGTTTCCATCACGCTTTCCGCGCCGGCATCTCGTTCGGCAAGGACGACATGGTGGTGCCGGCGTCGAAGCGAAAAATCGTCGAGGACACCCGCGAGCAGGTCAAGGACTTCGAGCAGCAATACAACGACGGCCTGATCACCCAAGGCGAGAAGTACAACAAGGTGGTCGATGCCTGGTCGAAGTGCACGGAGAAGATCGCCGAAGCGATGATGCGGGAAATCTCCGCCACCAAGCCAGCGGCCGAGAAGGGCGCCGAAGACCAGGTCAACTCGATCTACATGATGGCCCATTCCGGCGCCCGCGGCTCGCCGGCGCAGATGCGCCAGCTTGCCGGCATGCGCGGCCTGATGGCCAAGCCGTCCGGCGAGATCATCGAGAGCCCGATCATCTCCAACTTCAAGGAGGGCCTCTCGGTGCTCGAGTACTTCAACTCGACGCACGGCGCGCGCAAGGGCCTCGCCGACACCGCGCTCAAGACCGCCAACTCCGGCTACCTGACGCGGCGTCTCGTCGACGTGGCGCAGGACTGCATCATCACCGACGAGGATTGCGGCACCTCGCGCGGCATCAAGGTGCGCGCCATCATCGATGCCGGCACGGTCGTCGCCTCACTGGCGAGCCGCATCCTCGGCCGCACCATGGCTCAGGATGCGCGCGACCCGTCGAGCAACGAGATGCTGGTCGAGAACGGCACGTTGCTCGAGGAGCCGCATGTCGACCGGCTGGTCACTGCCGGCGTCCAGGAGGTGCGCATCCGCTCGGTGCTCACCTGCGAGACGACGAGCGGCGTCTGCGCCAAGTGCTACGGGCGCGATCTCGCCCGCGGCACCCCGGTCAATATGGGCGAGGCGGTCGGCGTCATCGCGGCACAGTCGATCGGCGAGCCGGGCACGCAGCTCACCATGCGCACGTTCCACATCGGCGGTGCGGCCCAGATTTCGGAGCAGTCGTTCGTCGAGTCGAATTTCGAGGGCGCGGTCAAGATCAAGAACCTGAACGTGGCCCGCAATTCGGACGGCGACCTGATCGCGATGAGTCGCAACCTGATCATCGCCGTGCTCGATCCGGATGGCACCGAGCGCGCCGTCCACCGCATCCCGTACGGGGCGCGGCTCAAGGTCAACGACGGCGAGCACATCAAGCGTGGCCAGCGCATGGCCGAATGGGATCCGTATACGCGCCCGATCCTCACCGAGGTCGAAGGCTCGCTCGCCTTCGAGGATCTGGTCGAAGGCCAGTCGATGACCGAGACGCTCGATGAATCGACCGGCATCGCCAAACGCGTGGTGATCGACTGGCGCTCAGGCTCGGTCCGCGGCCAGCAGGACCTGCGCCCCGCGCTGGTGATCAAGGGCAAGGATGGCAAGATCCTCAAGCTCAGCCGCGGCGGAGACGCCCGCTCGTTGCTCGCGGTGGACGCCATCATCTCGGTCGATCCCGACGGCCAGGTGAAGGCCGGCGACGTCATCGCCCGCATCCCGACGGAGAGCGCCAAGACGCGCGACATCACCGGCGGTCTGCCGCGCGTGGCCGAACTGTTCGAGGCGCGGCGGCCGAAGGAATCCGCGGTCATTGCGGAGATCTCCGGCACGGTGCGCTTCGGCCGCGACTACAAGAACAAGCGGCGCATCACGATCGAGCCGGCGAGCAAGGATGAGGAGCCGAGGGAGTATCTCGTTCCCAAGGGCAAGCACATCCACCTGCAGGACGGCGACATCATCGAGAAGGGGGACTTCATCGTCGACGGCAACCCGGCGCCGCACGACATCCTGGCGATCAAGGGCGTCGAGGAGCTTGCCGGCTACCTCGTCAACGAGATCCAGGACGTCTACCGGCTGCAGGGCGTGGCGATCAACGACAAGCACATCGAAGTGATTGTCCGCCAGATGCTGCAGAAGGTCGAGATCGACGACTCCGGCGAGACCGACCTGATCCAGGGCGAACAGGTCGACAAGATCGAGTTCGACGAGGTCAACGCCCGCGCGGCGGAGGAAGGCAAGAAGCCGGCGACCGCGCATCCGGTGCTGCTCGGCATCACCAAGGCCTCGCTGCAGACCCGTTCGTTCATCTCCGCGGCTTCGTTCCAGGAGACGACGCGCGTGCTCACCGAGGCGGCGGTCAACGGCAAGGCCGACACGCTCGACGGCCTCAAGGAGAATGTCATCGTCGGCCGCCTAATCCCGGCCGGCACCGGCGCCATGATGAACAAGGTGCGCGAGATCGCCATCAAGCGCGACCGGCTCATCCTGGCCGAACGGGAGAAGGAAGCGGCGATGAAGGCGGAAGCCGCCGCTGAACCGGCGGCGCTGCCGGCGGCGGAATAGCCGGACGGCGGCCGACACAGCCGACACGAGACAGAAGGGCCGCCCACCGGCGGCCCTTCGCTTTGCCGTCATTCCGGATCGCCACGAATGGCGAGTCCGGAATTCATATTTCTCAATGGTGCGAATGGATTCCGCGCTCGTCGCATTGCTCTGCGCCGGAATGACGAATTGGGCCGCGCCTGTGTTATTTTGCCTGTGACCTTGCGGAGCGGCCGCCATGTTTCCGCCGGAACGGATCGTTTGCCTGACCGAGGAGACTGTGGAGACGCTCTATCTCCTCGGCGAGGAGCGACGCATCGTCGGCATTTCCGGCTATGTGGTGCGCCCGCCGCGCGCCCGGCGCGAGAAGCCGCGGGTTTCCGCCTTTACCTCCGCCGACATCTCGAAGATCCTCGCCCTTGAGCCTGACCTCGTCCTCGCCTTCTCCGACCTCCAGGCCGATATCGCGGCGACCCTGATCCGCGAGGGCATCGACGTGCACGCTTTCAATCAGCGCTCCGTTGCGCAGATTCTCGACATGATCCGCGCCCTCGGCGCGCTGGTCGGCGCCGCCGACCGCGCCGACCGCTTGGCGAGCGAGTTTGCCGCCGCGATTGCTAAGGCGCGTGAGAGCGCCGCGCAATTGCCGCGGCGTCCGCGGGTCTATTTCGAGGAATGGGATGATCCAATGATCTCCGGCATCGGCTGGGTGTCGGAGCTGGTCGAGGCCGCCGGCGGCGTAGACATCTTTGCCGACCGCAGGTCCGGCAAGTCCGCCAAGGACCGCTTCGTGACCGCGGAAGAAGTCATCCAGCGGGAGCCTGACATCATCATCGGCTCCTGGTGCGGCAAGAAGTTTCGCCCCGAGAAGGTCGCCGGTCGGCCAGGGTTCGATTGCCTCCCGGCCGTTCAGCGCGGCGCGGTGCACGAGATCAAGTCGCCGCTGATCCTGCAGCCGGGGCCGGCGGCGCTGACCGACGGCCTTGCCGCCCTGCGGGCGATCATTGGCAATTCGCAGGCCGTGGCGCCGACGCCCAGCCGCGCGCGCGTCGCCGACTTCTACGGGTGATCCGCGCCTTGCATGTGCTTGCGCCATCGCCCTTTTCTTCCGTGACTGACTTGACTTCGCGCACTCGCGCCGATAGATACGCAACACTTTTCGGCAGGCGGTGAGCTTTGCCCGTCGGAACGGCCTGTTCGGGTCCCTGTAAGCCATTGAGAGTGTTCGCTTTCTTGGCGCCCACACGTGGGTAATGGGATGCGGCGCGACGCCTCGACATAAGCAAGCTCAGACGCTGCCTCTGACTACTGAAAGTCAGATCGACGAAAGCGCACGAGCGCGGTCATTCGACCGCGATCCTCTGCAAAGTTCGAGCGCCCTCCCGCGCCGGGAAGCGGACGGCGCGATTTATTTTGCGCGGGCCCCTCCCGCTCGCGCGCGAAGGCCGGGCGCAAGTCCGGAATGGAGAGTTGAGGCGAGATGCCGACGATCAATCAGCTCATTCGCAAGCCGCGGGTAACGCAGCACGCGAAGAAGAAGGTGCCGGCCCTGCAGCAGAGCCCGCAGAAACGCGGTGTCTGCACGCGCGTCTATACGACGACGCCGAAGAAGCCGAACTCGGCATTGCGCAAGGTCGCCAAGGTGCGCCTGACCAACGGCTTCGAGGTTATCGGCTACATCCCCGGCGAGGGCCATAACCTGCAGGAGCATTCGGTGGTGATGATCCGCGGCGGGCGCGTCAAGGATCTCCCGGGCGTGCGCTATCACATCCTGCGTGGCGTGCTCGATACGCAGGGCGTGAAAAACCGCAAGCAGCGGCGTTCGAAATACGGAGCAAAGCGACCCAAGTAGGGTCGTTTTGCGTTGAGAAGGCAACGGTGGCCGGCAGCAGCCTGGCCGGACGAAGGTAAAGAGCTGAAGCCAGAGATAAACACGAGCCAGAGATAGACAGATGTCCCGCCGCCACAGGGCAGACAAGCGTGAGATCCTGCCGGACCCGAAATTCGGGAACGTCGTGGTCACGAAATTCATGAACTCGGTGATGCATGCCGGCAAGAAGTCGGTGGCCGAGAACATCGTCTACGGCGCGCTCGACATGATCGAGGGCAAGACCCGGCAGAATCCGATCACCGTGTTCGAGCAGGCGCTCGACAACGTGATGCCGGCGATCGAGGTGCGTTCGCGCCGCGTCGGCGGCGCCACCTATCAGGTGCCGGTCGAGGTGCGCACCTCGCGGCGCCAGGCCCTCGGTATCCGCTGGATCATCTCCGCCGCGCGCGACCGCAATGAGAAGACCATGACCGAGCGGCTCTCCGCCGAGTTGCTCGACGCGTCGAATAGCAGGGGGAACGCCGTGAAGAAGCGCGAGGACACGCACCGGATGGCGGAAGCCAACCGGGCCTTCTCGCACTATCGCTGGTGAAGCCGGCGAGAGCGAAGGAATTTTCCCCCATGCCCCGCACCCACCCGATCGAGGACTACCGCAACTTCGGCATCATGGCCCACATCGACGCCGGCAAGACGACCACGACCGAGCGCATTCTCTATTACACCGGCAAGAGCCACAAGATGGGCGAGGTGCACGAGGGCGCCGCGACCATGGATTGGATGGAGCAGGAGCAGGAGCGCGGCATCACCATCACCTCGGCCGCGACCACCGCGTTCTGGAACGATAAACGGCTCAACATCATCGACACGCCCGGCCACGTCGACTTCACCATCGAGGTCGAACGCTCGCTGCGCGTGCTTGACGGCGCCGTCTGCGTGCTCGAACTCCAACCAGGGCGTGGAGCCGCAGACCGAGACGGTCTGGCGCCAAGGCGACCGCTATCGCGTTCCGCGCATCGTGTTCTGCAACAAGATGGACAAGATCGGCGCGGATTTCTTCCAGTGCCTCAAGGATATCGTCGATCGGCTCGGCGCCAGGCCGGTCGCCGTGCAGCTGCCGATCGGCGCCGAGAACCAGTTCAAAGGCATCATCGATCTCGTGCGCATGGTCGGCGTGGTCTGGGACGACGAAACGCTCGGCGCCAAATACCATGACATCGATATCCCCGCCGATCTGAAGGACCAGGCGAGGGAATATCGCGAGAAGCTGATCGAGGCCGCGGTCGAGCTCGACGACGAGGTGATGACCGCCTACCTCGAAGGCAAGGAGCCCGACGAGGCGACGCTCAAGCGCCTCATCCGCAAGGCGACGATCTCGAGCGCGTTCTTCCCGGTGCTGTGCGGCTCTGCCTTCAAGAACAAGGGCGTGCAGCCGCTGCTCGACGCCGTGGTCGATTTTCTGCCCTCGCCGCTCGACGTGCCCCCGATCAAGGGTGTCGACCTCAAGGGCAACGAGGTCGTGCGCCGCCCGTCCGACACCGAGCCGCTGTCGATCCTGGCGTTCAAGATCATGGACGACCCGTTCGTCGGCACCATCACCTTCTGCCGCATCTACTCGGGCAAGCTCGAGAGCGGCACCACGGTGCTGAACTCGACCAAGGATCGCAAGGAGCGGGTCGGCCGCATGCTTTTGATGCACGCCAACAACCGCGAGGACATCAAGGAGGCTTATGCCGGCGACATCGTGGCGCTGGCCGGCCTCAAGGAGGTGCGCACCGGCGACACTTTGTGCGATCCGCACAAAGGGGTGGTCTTGGAGAAGATGGAATTTCCCGATCCGGTCATCGAGATCGCGATCGAGCCGAAGTCCAAGGCCGACCAGGAGAAGCTCGGCGTGGCGCTCGCCAAGCTCGTGGCCGAGGATCCTTCGTTCCGCGTCACCACCGACGCAGAATCCGGGCAGACGATCATCAAGGGCATGGGCGAACTGCACCTCGACATCAAGGTCGACATCCTCAAGCGCACCTACAAGGTCGACGCCAATATCGGCGCGCCGCAGGTTGCTTACCGCGAGAAGATCACCCGGCCGGCCACAGTCGACTACACGCACAAGAAGCAGACCGGCGGCCACGGCCAGTTCGCGCGCATCAAGATCATCGCCGAGCCGACCACGCCCGGCGTCGGTTTCGAGTTCGAGAACGACGTGGTCGGCGGGGCGGTGCCGAAGGAGTTCGTCCCGGCGGTGGAGAAGGGCCTCGAAGCGATGCTCGGCGCCGGCGTGCTCGCCGGCTTCCCGGTAGTCGACGTCAAGGTGAGCCTCGTCGACGGCGCCTCGCACGACGTCGATTCCTCGGCAATGGCCTTCGAGATCTGCGCCCGCTCCGCGATGCGCGAGGCGCTGCAGAAGGGCGCCCCGGTGCTGCTCGAGCCGATCATGAAGGTCGAGGCGGTCACCCCCGAGGAGTACACGGGATCTGTGATCGGCGACCTCAATTCGCGCCGCGGGCAGATCCAGGGCCAGGACATGCGCGGCAACGCCAACGTCATCACCGCTATGGTGCCGCTCGCCAACATGTTCTCCTACGTCAACAACCTGCGCTCCATGAGCCAGGGCCGCGCCACCTTCACGATGCAGTTCGACCACTATGAGCAAGTGCCCCAGGCGGTCGCCGCCGAGGTTCAGGCCAAGTACGCCTGAGCCGGTGCCGCATGAGGACCCCGACCGCAATGCCAGATTTTGACTAACAGCCGAGGAGCCGAACGATGGCCAAGGAAAAATTCCAGCGCACCAAGCCGCATTGCAACATCGGAACGATTGGCCATGTCGATCATGGCAAGACGACGTTGACCGCGGCGATCACCAAGGTTCTGGCGGAAAAGGGCCAGGCGAAATTCACCGCCTACGATCAGATCGACAAGGCGCCGGAGGAGAAGGCCCGCGGCATCACCATCGCGACCGCCCACGTCGAGTACGAGACCGACAAGCGCCATTACGCCCACGTCGACTGCCCCGGCCATGCCGACTACGTGAAGAACATGATCACCGGCGCCGCGCAGATGGATGGCGCCATCCTGGTGGTTAGCGCCGCCGACGGCCCGATGCCGCAGACCCGCGAGCACATCCTGCTCGCCCGCCAGGTCGGCGTGCCGGCGCTCGTCGTCTATCTCAACAAGGTCGACATGGTCGACGATCCCGAGTTGCTCGAGCTGGTCGAGCTCGAAGTGCGCGAGCTTCTCTCCAAATACAATTTCCCCGGCGACAAGATTCCGGTGGTCAAGGGCTCGGCGCTGATGGCGCTCGAAGGCAACAACGAGGAGCTGGGCAAGACTTCGATTGGGGCGCTGATGAAGGCCGTCGACGAATACATCCCGCAACCCGAGCGTCCGAAGGACCAGCCGTTCCTGATGCCGGTCGAAGACGTATTCTCGATCTCCGGCCGCGGCACGGTCTGCACCGGCCGCATCGAGCGCGGCGTCATCAAGGTCGGCGAGGAAGTCGAGATCGTCGGCATCCGCCCGACGCAGAAGACGGTAGTCACCGGCGTCGAGATGTTTCGCAAGCTGCTCGATCAGGGCGAAGCCGGCGACAACGTCGGCTGCCTGCTGCGCGGCACCAAGCGCGAGGAGGTGGAGCGCGGCCAGGTGCTGTGCAAGCCCGGCTCGGTGAAGCCGCACACCAAGTTCAAGGCCGAGGCCTACATCCTCACCAAGGAGGAGGGCGGACGCCACACCCCGTTCTTCACCAACTATCGTCCGCAGTTCTACTTCCGCACCACCGACGTGACCGGCGTGGTGACGCTGCCGGAAGGCACCGAGATGGTGATGCCGGGCGACAACATCGCCATGGAAGTGACGCTGATCGTTCCGATCGCGATGGAGGAGAAGCTGCGCTTCGCCATCCGCGAGGGCGGGCGCACGGTCGGCGCCGGCGTGGTCGCGAGCATCGTTGAGTAGCAGTGACGGACGACACAGAACAGAGGACGGATAATGAAGCGACGACTTCGACGGCGATAGATCATCTGTCGTCCGGCGTCTGTCGTCCGTCATCCGAGGCACCATGAACGGCCAGAACATACGCATCCGGCTCAAGGCGTTCGATCATCGTATCCTCGATGCCTCGACGCGGGAGATCGTCAATACCGCCAAGCGCACCGGCGCACAGGTGCGCGGGCCGATTCCGCTGCCGACGCGGATCGAGAAATTCACCGTCAACCGCTCGCCGCACATCGACAAGAAGAGCCGCGAGCAGTTCGAAATGCGCACGCATAAGCGGCTGCTCGACATCGTCGATCCAACGCCGCAAACGGTCGATGCGCTGATGAAGCTCGATCTCGCCGCCGGCGTCGACGTCGAGATCAAGCTCTGAGGCGCGAAGGGGATTTGCAATGCGTTCCGGGGTGATCGCACAGAAGATCGGGATGATGCGGCTTTTCACCGAGAGCGGCGAGCACGTGCCGGTGACGGTGCTGCGGCTGGGCAATTGCCAGGTCGTCGCCCACCGCACCAAGGAGGACAACGGCTACGTCGCGCTCCAGCTCGGCTCCGGCGTGCGCAAGGTGCAGCGCACGACCAAGGCCGACCGCGGCCATTTCGCCGTCGCCAAGGTCGAGCCCAAGCGCAAGCTCGCCGAGTTTCGCGTCGATGCCGACGCGCTGATCCCGGTCGGCGCCGAGATCACCGCCGACCACTTCGTCGTCGGCCAGTATGTCGACGTGACCGGTACTTCGACCGGCAAGGGTTTCGCCGGCCCGATGAAGCGCTGGAACTTCGCTGGGCTGCGGGCGAGCCACGGCGTTTCGGCCTCCCACCGCTCGCACGGCTCGACCGGCGGCCGGCAGGATCCGGGCAAGACCTTCAAGAACAAGAAGATGGCAGGGCACATGGGCGTCGAGCGCGTGACCACGCTCAATCTGAAGGTCATGCAGACCGACGTCGAGCGCGGACTGATCCTGGTCGAGGGCGCCGTCCCCGGCGTCAAGGGCGGCTGGATCATGGTGCGCGACGCGGTGAAGAAGAAACTTCCCGACGGCGTGCCGAAGCCCGGCAAGTTCAAGCTCGCCGGCGCGGCAGCCGAGGCCGGCGCGGCAGCGGAGACGGCGGCGCCGCCCGAGCCTACCGCGCCCGCCGAGCCAGCAGCAAAGGGCGCGTGACATGGAGCTCAAAGTCACCACCCTCGACGGCAAGGAATCCGGCTCGGTTACGGTGTCCGATGCCATTTTCGGGCTCGAGCCGCGCACCGACATCATTCAGCGCTGCGTGGTGTGGCAACTCGCCAAACGCCAGCGCGGCACCCACGAGGTGAAGAACCGCGCCGAGATCAACCGCACCGGCAAGAAGATGTACCGGCAGAAGGGCACCGGCTCGGCCCGCCACGGGTCGGCGCGGGTCAACCTGTTCCGCGGTGGTGGCCGCTCGTTCGGGCCGCACACGCGCAGTCAGGCCATCGGCCTGCCGAAGAAGGTGCGCGCGCTCGCGCTCAGGCACGCGCTCTCGGCCAAGGCCAAGGACGACGGCATCATCGTCATCGAGGCGCTGAGCTTGAAGGAAGCGAAGACCAAGGCGCTGCGCAACCAGTTCGCGAAGCTCGGCCTCTCCAACGCGCTGATCATCGACGGCGCCGAGGTGGGGGCCGACGTGCGCACGGCGGCGCGCAATCTGCCGAACATCGACGTGCTGCCGGTCGCCGGTATCAACGTCTATGACGTGCTGCGCCGGCACAAGCTGGTGCTCACTCGCGCCGCGGTCGACGCGCTGGAGGCACGATTCAAATGAGCACCAAGGATCCGCGCCACTACGACGTGATCATCGCGCCGGTGATCACCGAGAAGGCGACCAACGCCTCCGAGCAGAGCAAGGTGGTGTTCAAGGTGACGCTGGCGGCGACCAAGCCGCAGATCAAGGAAGCGGTGGAGAAGCTGTTTGACGTGAAGGTCAAGAGCGTGAACACGCTGCGGCGGCGCGGCAAGTGGAAGGCGTTCCGCGGCCGCTACGGGCTGCAGGCGGAAACCAAGCGCGCCATCGTGACCCTGGAAGAGGGTCAGCGCATCGACGTGACCACGGGACTGTAGGGAGCGGGCGCGATGGCACTCAAGAGCTACAATCCGGTCACGCCTGGCCAGCGGCAACTCGTCCTCGTCGACCGCTCGGGCCTTCATACCGGTGCGCCGGTAAAGGCGCTGACCGAGGGGGCGAATTCGAGCGGCGGCCGCAACAACGGCGGGGGCATCACCTCGCGCTACCGCGGCGGCGGCCACAAGAAGGCCTACCGCAAGATCGACTTCAAGCGCCGCCGGTTCGATGCGCCGGCCAAGGTCGAGCGCCTCGAATACGATCCGAACCGCACCGGCTTCATCGCACTGATCAAATACGAGGACGGCGAACTCGCCTACATCCTGGCGCCGCAACGCCTTGCCGCCGGCGACACGGTGGTGGCCGGCGAATATGTCGACGTAAAGCCCGGCAACGCCATGCCGCTCGCCAACATTCCGGTCGGCACCATCATCCACAACATCGAGCTCAAGGTCGGCAAGGGCGGCCAGATCGCGCGTTCGGCCGGCACCTATGCGCAGATCGTCGGCCGCGACGGCGCCTACGTCATCCTTCGGCTCAATTCCGGCGAGCAGCGGCTGGCGCATGGCCGCTGCATCGCCACGGTCGGCGCGGTGTCGAACCCCGACAACATGAACATCTCGATCGGCAAAGCGGGGCGCACGCGCTGGATGGGCCGGCGCGGCCATGTCCGCGGCGAGGCGATAAATCCGGTGGATCATCCGCTCGGCGGGCGAACCCGCGGCGGCCGCCATCCGGTGACGCCGTGGGGCAAGCCGACCAAGGGCCGCAAGACCCGCAAGAACAAAGCGACGGCGAAGTTCATCATGCTGAGCCGCCACGCGCGGAAGAAGAAAAAGTGAGTGTGATGGAAATCGATCTTCATTCCGTCACCCTGAGGTGCTCGGCGCGCAGCGCCGAGCCTCGAAGGGCGACGGCCGGGGCTCATCGGCCGCTCATCCTTCGAGGCTCGCTTCGCTCGCACCTCAGGATGACGGTCAGCAGGCCCGCGTGTCGGTTAAAGGGGTAGGCGATATGGCGCGTTCGGTCTGGAAGGGTCCGTTTGTCGACGGCTATCTGCTCAAGAAGGCGGATGCAGCGCGGTCGTCGGGTCGCCACGAGATGATCCGCATCTGGTCGCGCCGCTCCACCATCCTGCCGCAGTTCGTCGGGCTCACCTTCGGCGTCTACAACGGCCAGAAGCACATCCCGGTGATCGTCACCGAGGAGATGGTCGGGCACAAGTTCGGCGAGTTCGCGCCGACGCGCTCGTTCTACGGTCATTCCTCGGACCGCAAGGCCAAGCGTGCCTCCGGGCCGGGAGCGCCGGCAGCTTCGAGTGCGGCGCCGGCCGCCGCGCCGGCATCCGCGCCCGCGGGCGGCACATCGTGAGGCGGGAGCAGCGTCCATGAGCAAGAAGGCGCGGGAGCGCTCCCTCTCCGACACTGAGGCGAAGGCCGTCGCCCGCATGCTGCGGGTGAGCCCGCAGAAGCTCAACCTGCTGGCGCAGCTCATCCGTGGCAAGAAGGTCGCGGCCGCGCTCGCCGATCTCGAATTCTCGCGCAAGCGCATCGCCCGCGACGTGCGCAAGTGCCTGGAATCAGCCATCGCCAACGCCGAGAACAATCACGACCTCGACGTCGACGACCTCGTCGTGGTGCAGGCGCATGTCGGCAAGGCGCTGGTGCTCAAGCGCCACATGCCGCGCGCGCGCGGCCGCGCCGGCAAGATTTTCAAGCCGTTCTCGAACCTCACCATCGTGGTGCGTGAGGTCGAGGCGCAGGCCTAGGGCCGGGAGAGAAATATGGGTCAGAAAGTCAATCCGATCGGGCTTCGGCTGGGCATCAACCGCACCTGGGATTCGCGCTGGTTTGCCGGCAAGACCAGCTATGGGTCGCTGCTGCACGAGGATATGAAGATCCGCCAAGCCCTAATGAAGGAGCTCAAGCAGGCGGCGGTGTCGAAGATCGTGATCGAGCGGCCGCACAAGAAGTGCCGCGTCACCATCCACTCGGCGCGCCCCGGCGTCGTCATCGGCAAGAAAGGCGCCGATATCGAGAAGCTGCGGCGCAAGGTCGCCGAGCTTACCGACAGCGACGTCGTTATCAACATCGTCGAAATCCGCAAGCCCGAGCTCGACGCGCAGCTTGTCGCCGAATCGATCGCCCAGCAGCTTGAGCGGCGCGTCGCCTTCCGCCGCGCCATGAAGCGCGCGGTGCAGTCGGCGATGCGGCTCGGCGCTGGCGGCATCCGCATCAACTGCTCCGGCCGGCTCGGCGGCGCCGAGATCGCGCGCATGGAATGGTATCGCGAGGGCCGCGTGCCGCTGCATACGCTGCGCGCCGACGTCGATTACGGCATCGCCACCGCGTTCACCACCTACGGCACCTGCGGCGTCAAGGTCTGGATCTTCAAGGGCGAGATCATGGAGCACGATCCGATGGCGCAGGACAAGCGCATGGCCGAAGCCGAGGCCGGCCGGCCGCGGCGCGATGCGGCGTGAGCGAGCAGAAAAGCTTAGTGAGAAAAGGCGTCCGCCATGCTGCAACCGATGCGAATGAAATTCCGCAAGGCGCACAAGGGCCGCATCCACGGCCGCGCCTCAAGTGCGGTGTCGCTCGCCTTCGGCCAGTTCGGCTTGAAGGCGCTCGAGCCCGAGCGGATCACGGCGCGGCAGATCGAAGCCGCGCGCCGCGCTCTGACCCGGCACATGAAGCGCTCGGGCCGCGTCTGGATCCGCGTCTTCCCGGACGTGCCAGTCTCGAAGAAGCCGCTCGAGGTGCGCATGGGCTCGGGCAAGGGCACGCCGGAACTGTGGGTGGCGCGGGTCAAGCCGGGCCGCATTCTGTTCGAGATCGACGGCGTCAGCGTCGAGGTGGCCAAGGAATCGCTGGCGCTGGCCGCGGCCAAGCTGCCGATCAAGACGCGCTTCGTCGAGCGCATCAGCGAGTAGGCGTGTCATGAAGGTAGCCGATATCCGGGCGATGACCGTCGACCAGATCGACGACGAGGTGCTCAAGCTCAAGAAGGAGCAGTTCAACCTGCGCTTCCAGCGCGCCACCGGGCAATTGGAAAACACAACGCGGGTGCGCGAGGTGCGGCGCGATATCGCCCGGCTCAAGACCATCGTGCGGCAGAAGCGCACGCCGAAGAGCTGAAAGGACCGAAGATGCCCAAGCGCAGCCTGCAAGGCGTCGTGGTGAGCGATAAACAGGACAAGACGTTGGTGGTGCGCGTGGAGCGCCGCTTCACCCATCCACTGTTCAAGAAGACGGTGCGCCGCTCGAAGAAATACTACGCGCACGACGAGAAGAACGAGTTCAAGATCGGCGACATCGTGTGGATCGAGGAGCACCGGCCGATCTCCAAGCTCAAGCGCTGGGCCGTGGTGCGCGGCGAGAAAAAGCAGGCGTCGTGACCGCGGCGTGATCGAATTGGAGTGAATGGGGTAGCCCATGATCCAGATGCAGACCAATCTCGACGTGGCGGACAATTCCGGCGCGCGCCGCGTCATGTGCATCAAGGTGCTGGGCGGCTCCAAGCGCAAATACGCCACCATCGGCGACGTCATCGTCGTGTCGGTGAAGGAGGCGATCCCGCGCGGCCGCGTCAAGAAGGGCGACGTGATGAAGGCGGTCATCGTGCGCATCTCCAAGGACATCAAGCGCCCCGACGGCTCGATCATCCGCTTCGACCGCAACGCCGCGGTGCTGATCAACCCGCAGATGGAGCCGGTCGGCACCCGCATCTTCGGCCCGGTGCCGCGCGAGCTGCGGGCGAAGAACCACATGAAGATCATTTCGCTCGCGCCCGAGGTGCTGTGATGGCGGCGAAGATCAGGAAGGGCGATAGCGTCGTGGTGATCGCCGGCCGGGACAAGGGCCGTACCGGCGAGGTGATCGAGGTGCGCCGCGACCACGGCCGCGTGCTCGTGCGCGGCATCAACATGGTCAAGCGCCATCAGCGCCAGAGCGCCTCGCAGGAGGGCGGCATCATCTCCAAGGAGGCGCCGATCCACCTCTCGAATGTCGCGCTGGCCGATCCCAAGGACGGCAAGCCGACGCGGGTCGGGTTCAAGTTCGAAGGCAAGGGCGACGACCGCAAGAAGGTGCGCTTCGCCAAGCGTTCGGGAGTCGACATCCATGGCTGATACCGACGAGAAGAAGGAAAAGAAGCCGGAGAAGTCGCAGCAGTCCGGCAAGCCCGAGAAGGCCGACAAGGCGGAGAAAGCGGCCAAGGCGGCGAAGGGCGAGCAGGGCGGCAAGGGGGCCAAGGCGGCGAAGCCGGAGAAGGGCGAGAAGGGCAAGGCCGCGCCCGACGGCAAGGGCGAGAAGGCGGCAGCGCCCGCCGCGCCGCGCGAGCCGGAGCCGAAAGTGCCGGCGCGGCTCAAGGTGCAGTTCGAGGAGACGATACGCGGCAAGCTTGCCGAGCAGTTCGGCTACAAGAATCGCTTTGAGATTCCGGTGCTCGACAAGATCGTCGTCAACATGGGCATCGGCGAAGGCGTTGCCGACCGCAAGAAGGTGGAATCGGCCGCCGCCGATCTCGCGCTTATCGCCGGACAGAGGGCGGTGATCACCAAGGCGCGCAAATCGATCGCCACCTACAAGCTGCGCGCCGGCCAAGCCATCGGCTGCAAGGTGACGCTGCGCAAGGCGCGCATGTACGAATTTCTCGACCGGCTGATCACCATCGCGCTGCCGCGCGTGCGCGACTTCCGCGGCCTGAGCCCGAAGAGCTTCGACGGCCGCGGCAACTACACGCTCGGCATCAAGGAGCACATCGTGTTCCCGGAGATCGATTACGACAAGGCCGCCGACATCTGGGGCATGGACATCACCGTGTGCACCACGGCGCGCAACGACGACGAGGCGCGCGCGCTGTTGACGGCGTTCAATTTTCCGTTCCGGCAGTGAGGCCGACGCAAGAAAGGCCGCATACGCGGAACCGCGAGGAGACCGAAATGGCGAAGAAGAGTGCGATCGAGAAGAACAGCCGGCGCCGCCGGCTGGCGAAGAAATTCTCGGGCCGGCGGGCGCGGCTCAAGGCGGTCGCGCGCGACCGCACCAAGCCGGTGGAAGAACGCTTCGCCGCCGTGCTCAAGCTCGCCGAACTGCCGCGCAACTCGTCTGCCACCCGCATCCGCAACCGCTGCGAGGTGACCGGGCGGCCGCGCGGCTACTACCGCAAGCACAAGCTGTCGCGCATCGCGCTGCGCGATCTCGGCTCCAAGGGCCTGATTCCGGGCCTGTTGAAGTCGAGCTGGTGAGGAGGCCCTGGTCCGATGTCGATGAACGATCCGCTGGGCGATCTCCTTTCCCGCATCCGCAACGCGCAGATGCGCAACAAGAGCAAGGTCTTGAGCCCGAATTCGCGGCTACGCGAGAACGTGCTCGGCGTGCTCAAGAACGAGGGCTATATCCGCGGCTATGCGGTGGTCGAACGTGAGGGCCGCTCGGAGATCGAGATCGAGCTGAAATATTTCGATGGCGAGCCGGTCATCCGCGAGATCGAGCGCATTTCCAAGCCGGGCCGCCGCGTCTATACCTCGGTCAAGAACCTGCCGCGCATCAACAACGGCCTCGGCGTCGCCATCGTCTCGACGCCGAAGGGAGTCATGGCCGACCATGACGCCCGCGACGCCAATGTCGGCGGCGAGATTCTCTGTACGGTGTTCTAGGTCATGTCGCGCATCGGAAAAAAGGCGATTGCAGTCCCCGCCGGCATCACCGCCAACGTCGAGGGCCAGACCGTAAAGGTGAAAGGCCCGAAGGGCGCGCTGCAGGTCGTGCTGCACGACGACGTGGCGGTGAAACTCGATGGCGGCGAGATCAAGGTCGATCCACGCGCCGAGACCAAGGGCGCGCGTGCGCAATGGGGCACCTCGCGCACGCTCATCGCCAACCTGATCGCCGGCGTGACCAAGGGATTCGAGCGGCGCCTGGAGATCAGCGGCGTCGGCTACCGCGCCTCGGTCCAGGGCAAGAACCTGCAGCTCGCGCTCGGCTACAGCCACGACATCGTCTATCCGATCCCGGAAGGCATCGCGATAGCGACGCCCCGCCCGGTCGAGATCGTGATCAGCGGCATCGACCGCCAGAAAGTCGGGCAGGTCGCGGCCGAGATCCGCGAATACCGGCCGCCGGAGCCCTACAAGGGTAAGGGCATCAAGTACGCCGGCGAGCGCATCTTCCGCAAGGAAGGCAAGAAGAAGTAACGGAGCCGCCGATGACCAAGCTCAGCGACAGGATCGATCGGCGGCGGGGACGCGTGCGCGGCATGCTTGCCCGAGCGGCGCATGGGCGCACGCGGCTGTCGGTGTTTCGCTCCTCCAAGCACATCTACGCCCAAGTGATCGACGACGATCGCGGCGTCACGGTCGCGTCTGCCTCCTCGATTGAGAAGGCGACGCGCGAGGGCTTCAAGACCGGCGCCAGCGTGGACGCGGCCAAGGCCGTGGGCAAGCTCATCGCCGAGCGCGCCAAAGAGAAGGGCGTCAAAGACGTGGTATTCGACCGCGGCGGCTATCTCTATCACGGCCGGGTCAAGGCGCTGGCCGACGCTGCGCGCGAGAGCGGGCTGAATTTCTGATGACAGGACCAAGGGTTGAACAAAATGGCTGAGCAACATGGCGCGTGAACCACGCGAGCGGAGAGGCGGCGAAGAGCGCGACAGCGAATTCGTCGACAAGCTCGTCCACATCAATCGCGTCGCCAAGGTGGTCAAGGGCGGCCGCCGCTTCGGCTTTGCCGCCTTGGTCGTCGTCGGCGACCAGAAAGGCCGGGTCGGTTTCGGCCACGGCAAGGCGCGCGAGGTGCCGGAGGCGATCCGCAAGGCGACCGAGGCGGCCAAGCGCGGGCTCACTCGCGTGCCGCTGCGCGAAGGGCGCACGCTGCACCACGACGTGGCCGGCCGCCACGGCGCCGGCCGCGTCTATCTGCGCGCCGCCCCGCCCGGCACCGGCATCATCGCCGGCGGCCCGATGCGCGCGGTGTTCGAAACGTTGGGCATGCAGGACGTTGTGGCGAAGTCGCTCGGCACTTCGAACCCGTACAACGTGGTGCGCGCGACCTTCGACGCCCTCAAGCGTCAGGATTCCCCGCGCGCGGTTGCCGCGCGCCGCAACGTCAAGGTCTCGGCGCTGCAGGCGCGCCGCCGCGACATCGAGGCCGAACAGGCGGCCGATTGATCGAGCGCGGCATCCGGGAGCATGCGATGAACACGTCGAAGAGCGCGGGCAAGACCATCAAGGTCCAGCAGACCGGCAGCCCGATGCGCCGCCATCACCGCCAGCGCGAGACGCTGGTCGGCCTCAAGCTCAACAAAATCGGCCGTGTCGCAGAGCTTGTCGATACGCCGCAGACGCGGGGCATGATCGCCAAGGTCGCGCACCTCCTGCGCGTGGTGGAGGAGTAGGCGGCCCGTAACCTCGAGACGCGCGACGCGGCCGCCAAAGGCGACGGGCCGGGCATGTGGCCGGCGTCGTTCGAGGCTCGCTCCAGGCGCGGCTCGGGAATGGACGGTCGAACGGAAGGGACGAGACAATGAAACTGCACGAACTCGCCGACCGGCCCGGCGCGCGCAAGACGGGCAAACGCATCGGCCGCGGCATCGGCTCCGGCAAGGGCAAGACCGGCGGCCGCGGTGGCAAGGGGCAGACCGCGCGCTCCGGCGTGCGCATCAAAGGCTTCGAGGGCGGCCAAATGCCGCTGCACCGGCGCCTGCCCAAGCGCGGCTTCAAGAACGTGAAATTTGCGCGCAAGCTCAACGAGATCAATCTGGGACGCCTGCAACAGGCGATCGATGCCGGCCGCCTGGACGCCGCCGGCAAGATCGACGCCGCGGCCATGGTGAAAGCCGGCGTTCTGCGGCGCGCCCTGGAGGGGGTGCGGGTTCTCGGCGGCGGCGAGATCAAGGCGAAAGTCGCGCTCTCGGTCTATGGGGCATCGAAATCAGCGGTGGCCGCGGTGGAGAAGGCAGGCGGCACGGTCGAGATCCTTGCGCCGAGGCCGGAAACGAGCGAACAGGCGGCGTGAGGGGCGTCACGCCCGGCCTTGTGCCGGGCATCCACGACTTCTACCTGTGTCAGCGAAGGCGTAGGGGCCGGGGACAAGCCCGGCCGTGACGTGAAGACAGAGGAGGCTCGGAGCGGCGGATGGTCTCTGCGGCAGAACAACTGGCAGCCAATCTCAACTTCGGGGCGCTCGCCAAGGCCGAGGAGTTGAAGAAGCGCATCTGGTTTACGCTCGGCGCGCTGCTTGTCTACCGGCTCGGCACCTACATCCCGCTGCCGGGCATTGATCCCAACGCCTGGGACCAGATTTTCCGCACCCAGGCCGGCGGCATCCTCGGCATGTTCAACATGTTCGCCGGTGGCGGCATCCACCGCATGGCGATCTTCGCGCTCAACATCATGCCGTACATTTCCGCCTCGATCATCATTCAGCTGATGACGACGGTGTCGCCGACGCTCGAGCAGCTCAAGAAGGAGGGCGAGGCCGGGCGCAAGATGATCAACCAGTACACGCGGTATCTCACTGTGGTGCTGGCGGCGTTTCAGGCCTACGGCATCGCCGTCGGGCTGGAAGGAGCCAGCAACGTGGTCACCGATCCGGGCCTGTTCTTCCGCATCTCCACCGTGATCACGCTCACTGGCGGCACCATGTTCCTGATGTGGCTCGGCGAGCAGATCACGCAGCGCGGCATCGGCAACGGCACTTCGCTGATCATCATGTCGGGCATCGTCGCGCAGTTGCCCTCGGCGATCGCCGGCACGCTCGAACTCGGCCGCCAGGGCGCGCTCTCGACCGGGCTCATTCTCATCGTCCTGGTGATGGCGGTCGCGGTCGTCACCTTCATCGTGTTCATGGAACGGGCGCAGCGCCGCCTCCTGATCCAGTACCCGAAGCGCCAGGTCGGCAACCGCATGTTCGAGGGCCAGTCCTCGCATCTGCCGCTCAAGCTCAACACCTCGGGCGTGATCCCGCCGATCTTTGCCTCCTCGCTCCTCTTGTTGCCAACTACGGTCGCCAATTTCACTGCCGGCCAGGGGCCGGGTTGGCTCACCACGATAACCACGCAGCTCTCACACGGACGGCCGCTGTTTCTCGCGCTCTATGTCGGCCTCATCGTATTTTTCGCTTTCTTCTACACAGCGATCGTGTTCAATCCGACAGAGACCGCCGACAACCTCAAGAAACACGGCGGGTTCATCCCTGGCATCCGTCCGGGGGAGCGCACCGCCGAATACATCGACTACGTGCTCTCGCGGATTACGGTGATCGGTGCCGCCTATCTCGCGATCGTATGCCTGTTCCCGGAAATGCTGATCTCCTATGCGGCGGTGCCGTTCTATTTCGGCGGCACGTCACTCCTGATCGTGGTCAGCGTCACCATGGACACGGTGGCCCAGGTCCAGGGCTACCTTCTGGCACACCAATACGAAGGCCTGATCAAACGCTCCAAGCTGAGGGGACGCCGTAGATGAGATTGATTCTGCTGGGCCCGCCGGGGGCTGGCAAGGGAACGCAGGCCCAGCATCTCGTCGCCAAATACGGACTTCTGCAGCTCTCCACCGGCGACATGCTGCGCGCCGCGGTCAAGGCCGGAACGCCGCTCGGCCGCGAGGTGCAGGAGATCATGGCGCGCGGCGCGCTGGTGCCGGACGACGTCGTCGTCGAGATCGTCGCCGAGCGCATCGAACAGCCGGACGCGCGGAAGGGATTCATTCTAGACGGCTTCCCCCGTACCATGGCGCAGGCGGTCGCACTTGATCGCATGCTCGCGGAGCGCGGCCTTTCCCTCGATGCGGTCGTGGAACTGCGGGTCGACGAGGCTGCGCTGATCCGACGCATCGAAAGCCGGATCGCCGCCATGAAGGCCCAGGGCGAGGGATTGCGCGATGACGACAGCCCCGAGGTGCTGCACCGGCGTCTGGCGGCATACCGGGACCAGACCGCGCCGCTCATTACCTACTATCAGTTGCAGGGCATGCTGCGCTCGCTCGACGGCATGGCACCCATCGCGCAGGTTGCCGCCGAGATCGAGAAGGTACTGGCTGGGAAGGCGGCCAAAGCCCCGCCGAAGCTGCCAAAGTCCGCGCCAAAGCCGCCGCGGCCCGCCGCCAAAAAGGCCGTCGGCAAGCCGCCCCGCCCAAGGATTGGAAAACGATAGGAAAAAAGATAGGAAAAAAGTCAAAGGCGCCGCCTGCGGCTCGGCGTCGCCCGGCCGCGGCGCGGACGAAAGTCGACCGGACGGCGCGAAGAGGCGCCGCGCGCAGGCCAAAGGCCGGAAACCGTAAGCGGTAGGCGGAGTTGTACACGATATCGCTAGTCGAGGTTGACGAAAGCACAGGCAATCCATTAATAAGCACCAAATATCCAGTCGGAGATGTGGCAGCGGTGCCAAGCCGTAGCGGCAGGCATGCGTTGGCGTTTTACGTTTGTGGCCTTCTCGGGTGACATTGGCATCGTTACATAGCGGCGGCGGCCTGGGCGCATCCGGGACCGGTCCGCACAAGGAGAACTGACGTGGCTCGTATCGCTGGCGTCAATATCCCCACCAACAAGCGCGTCGTGGTTGCCTTGCAGTACATCCATGGCATTGGCCCAGCCAAGGCCAAGGAAATCATGCACAAGGTATCGATGCCCGACGCGCGGCGGGTGTCGCAGCTGACCGATCAGGAAGTGCTGCAGCTGCGCGAGGTGATCGACCGCGACTATGTCGTCGAGGGCGATCTGCGGCGCGAGGTCGCCATGAACATCAAGCGGCTGATGGATCTGGGCTGCTATCGCGGCTTGCGCCATCGCCGCGGCCTCCCGGTACGCGGGCAGCGTACCCATACCAACGCACGCACCCGCAAGGGTCCGGCCAAACCGATTGCCGGCAAGAAGAAATAGCGCGTTACGCAGGATTACATGACGGTACCGGAACGGCCGGTTCCGCTCCGCGAAAGGGTTCAGAATGGGAAAGGAAGCCACGCGCGTCCGCCGGCGCGAACGTAAGAACATCGCCTCCGGCGTTGCGCACGTGAATGCGACGTTCAACAACACGATGATCACGATTACCGACGTGCAGGGCAATACGATCGCCTGGTCGTCGGCAGGCACCATGGGTTTCAAGGGTTCGCGCAAATCGACGCCCTATGCGGCGCAGGTCGCCGCCGAGGATGCGGCCAAGAAGGCGCAGGAGCACGGCATGCGCACACTCGAAGTCGAGGTCGCGGGTCCCGGCTCGGGGCGGGAATCGGCGCTGCGCTCGCTGCAGGCCGCCGGCTTCACCATTACCTCGATCCGCGACGTGACGCCGATCCCGCACAATGGATGCCGCCCGCGCAAGCGGCGGCGCGTATAGGACATCCGGCCGATGGAACATGTGGAACAACATCTGCCGCCGCTCGACCTTCGCCCCGCTGAGCGGAGCGGGGCGCGCGGCACAATTGCGCCGCGCAACGCGATGGGTGACAACGTGACGATCCAGAAGAATTGGCAGGAACTGATCAGGCCGAGCAAGCTGCAGGTCAGCGCCGGCGGCGACGCGCGGCGCGCGGCCACGGTGGTCGCCGAGCCGCTGGAGCGCGGCTTCGGCGTGACACTCGGCAACGCGCTGCGGCGCATTCTGTTGTCCTCGCTGCAGGGCGCCGCGGTGCAGTCGGTGCACATCGACGGCGTGCTGCACGAATTTTCCTCGATCGCCGGCGTGCGCGAGGACGTGACCGACATTGTGCTCAACATCAAGGACATCGCCATCAAGATGCAGGGCGACGGGCCCAAGCGCATGGTGGTGAAGAAGCAGGGTCCGGGCACGGTGACCGCAAGCGACATTCAGACCGTCGGCGACATCGTCGTGCTCAATCCCGATCTCGTCCTGTGCACGCTCGACGAGGGCGCCGAGATCCGCATGGAATTCACCGTCAATACCGGCAAGGGCTACGTGCCGGCCGAACGCAACCGGCCGGAGGACGCGCCGATCGGGCTCATCCCGGTCGACAGCCTGTACTCGCCGGTGCGCAAGGTCTCCTACAAGGTGGAGAACACGCGCGAAGGCCAGATCCTCGACTACGACAAGCTGACGCTGTCGATCGAGACGAACGGTGCCGTGACCCCCGACGATGCGCTCGCCTACGCCGCGCGCATCCTGCAGGACCAGCTCAACGTGTTCGTGAACTTCGAGGAGCCCAAGCGCGAGACCGCGCAGGAGGCAATCCCCGATCTCGCCTTCAACCCGGCCTTCCTCAAGAAGGTCGACGAACTCGAGCTCTCGGTGCGCTCGGCGAACTGCCTGAAGAACGATAACATCGTCTACATCGGCGACCTCGTGCAGAAGACCGAGGCCGAGATGCTGCGCACGCCGAACTTCGGCCGCAAGTCGCTCAACGAGATCAAGGAAGTGCTGGTGCAGATGGGCCTGCATCTCGGCATGGAAGTCCCCGGCTGGCCGCCGGAGAACATCGAGGAGCTGGCCAAGCGATTCGAGGATCATTACTGAGGCTCGTCGTTCCGGGGCGCGCCGAAGGCGCCAACCCGGAACCCATAACCGCCGTTCGAGAGGTACTGCTTGGATCGCGACTATGGATTTCCGGCTCTCGCTGCGCTCGGCCGGAATGACGAAAGGAGCGTAGGAGAGATTCAGTGCACCACGCCAAGACCCACCGTCGATTCAATCGGCGCTCCGATCATCGCCGCTCGATGCTGGCGAACCTCGCTGCCTCGCTGATCAAGCACGAGCAGATCACGACCACGCTGCCCAAGGCGAAAGACCTGCGGCCGGTGGTGGAGAAGCTGGTCACCCTCGGTAAGCGCGGCGACCTGCATGCGCGCCGGCAGGCGATCGCGCAGATGCGCGACCTCGCCATGGTCAAGAAGCTCTTCGAAGTAATCGGCCCACGCTATCAGGGACGCAACGGCGGCTATCTCCGCGTGCTCAAGGCCGGCTTCCGCTATGGCGATTCGGCGCCGGTGGCGGTGATCGAGTTCGTCGACCGCGACGTCGAGGCGAAGGGCAAGGATTCCGGGCCGGTCGAGGCCCACCCCGTGGAAACGCCGGCGCCTGCCGCCGCGTAAGCTCGCCTCACTCTTCTAGAGGCCGGCTCGTGGGCCTATACGTGGCGGCGCCGATCTGGGGTCGTTTCATGCCGCATCTGCGCGTCTGCGCCGCCTTACTCGCCGCCGCTGTAAGCGCGCTTACCCCATTGCTGCAAAGCGCCAGCGCGCAGGAGCGGCGCGTGCCGTCCGGACCTGCCGAGGTTCAGCTCTCCTTTGCCCCGGTGGTGCGGCGCGTGGCGCCGGCTGTGGTCAACGTCTATGCGGCTCGCGTCATCGAGAACCGCAACCCGTTCATGAACGACCCGTTCTTCCGCCAGTTCTTCGGCGCCGTGCCGCGCGAGCAGGTGCAGCGCTCCCTCGGCTCCGGCGTCATCGTCGATCCCTCCGGGCTCGTGGTCACCAACAACCACGTGATCGAGGGCGCGAGCGCGGTGAAGATCTCGCTCGCCGACAAGCGCGAGTTCGAGGCTGAGATCGTTCTCAAGGACGAGCACAGCGATCTCACCATCCTGCGCATCAAGGGCGCCAACGAACGCTTCCCGGTGCTGGAGTTCGGCAATTCCGACGAGCTGCAGGTCGGCGACGTCGTGCTGGCGATCGGCGATCCGTTCGGTGTCGGGCAGACGGTGACGCACGGCATCGTGTCCGCGGTCGCGCGCACGCAGGTCGGCATCAGCGACTATCGGTTTTTCATACAGACCGACGCCGCCATCAATCCGGGCAATTCCGGCGGCGCTCTGGTCGACGCCGCAGGGCGGCTCGTCGGCATCAATACGGCGATCTACTCGCGCTCGGGCGGCTCGCAGGGGATCGGCTTCGCCATCCCGGCGAACATGGTGCGCGTTGTGGTCGCCTCGGCCAAGGGTGGAAGCGGCGCGGTCAAGCGGCCCTGGCTGGGCGCCAAGCTGCAGGAAGTCACGCCGGAAATCGCCGAAAGCATGGGCCTCAAGCGGCCGAGCGGCGCGCTGGTCGCCAACGTCGCCTCCGGCGGGCCGGCGGCACGCGCCGGCATCAGAACCGGCGACCTCATCGTCAGCATCGACGGCACGCTGGTCGACGATCCCAACGCCTTCGACTACCGGTTCGCCACGAAGGCGCTGGGTGGCACCGCGCAGATCGGCCTCGTCCGCCAGGGCAAGGAGGTCGCCGTTCCCGTAGCGCTGCAGGGCCTGCCTGACACGCCGCGGAACGAGCTCGAAATCCGCGGCCGCTCGCCGTTCCTCGGCGTGACCGTGGCCAATCTTTCGCCGGCGCTGGCCGACGAGCTGCGGCTCGACCCGCAAACGGAGGGCGTCGTCGTCACCGCGGTCGCCGACGGCTCGCCGGCGCGGTCGCTGGGTTTCCAGAAGGGCGACATCGTGCTGTCGGTCAACAATCAGAAGATCGCCAAGCCGACGGATCTCGACCGCATCGTCAATGCCGGCAGCCGGCAATGGCACATCACCATCGTACGCGGCGGGCAGCAGATTTCGGTCGTGCTCAGTGGATGAGCCCGCTCGTGTGCGTTTCCGCATACCCTCTCCCGGAACGGGAGAGGTGAAGTGGACGAGCGGGCCATGACCTCGCGCCCGAAGAAGAGCACGCCGAGCCTGTTCGCGGCCGCCGGTCTTGAGCGCGACGCGCCGCGGCCGCTTGCCGACAAGCTGCGCCCCGACCAGCTCGCCGACGTGGTCGGGCAGGATCATCTGCTGGGGCCCGACGGCGCTCTCACGCGCATGCTGGAGACGCGCTCGCTCGGCTCGCTCGTCTTCTGGGGCCCGCCCGGCACCGGCAAGACCACGGTGGCGCGGTTGCTGGCGCGGGCCACCGAGCTTCACTTCGAGCAGATCTCCGCGATCTTCTCCGGCGTCGCCGACCTCAAGAAGGTTTTTGACGCCGCCCGGCAGCGCCGGGAAACGGGGCAGGGGACGCTCCTCTTCGTCGACGAGATCCACCGTTTCAACCGCGCGCAACAGGATTCCTTCCTGCCCGTGGTCGAGGACGGCACCATCGTGCTCGTCGGGGCCACCACCGAGAACCCCTCGTTCGAGCTGATCGCGCCGCTCCTCTCGCGCTCTCGCGTGCTTGTATTCAAGCCGCTCGACGCCGCCGCGCTGGGAAAGCTTCTCGAACGCGCCGAAGCCGCCGAAGGCAAGACGCTGCCGCTCGACGAGGACGCGCGCGCCTCGCTTATCCGCATGGCCGACGGCGATGGCCGCGCCGCGCTCACGCTTGCCGAAGAGGTCTGGCGCGCGGCCCGCCACGGCGAAAGCTTCGACGCCGCCGCCCTGCAGCAGGTGGTGCAGCGCCGCGCCCCGATCTACGACAAGGCGCAGGACGGCCACTACAATCTGATCAGTGCGCTGCACAAATCGGTGCGCGGCTCCGATGCCGACGCGGCGCTCTATTATCTCTGCCGCATGCTCGATGCCGGCGAGGATCCGCTGTATCTGGCGCGCCGCATCGTGCGCATGGCGGTCGAGGATATCGGGCTCGCGGACCCGCAGGCGCTCGTCGTCGCCAATGCCGCGAAGGAAGCCTACGATTTCCTTGGCTCGCCGGAAGGCGAGCTCGCCATTGCCGAAGCGGTGATCTACCTCGCCACCGCCCCGAAATCGAACGCGACCTACGTGGCGTTCGGGGAGGCGATGCGCACGGCGAAGCAGGCGGGCTCGCTCCTGCCGCCGAAGCACATTCTCAACGCACCGACCCGGCTGATGAAAAGCGAAGGTTACGGCTCGGGCTACGAATACGACCACGACGCCGAGGACGCATTTTCCGGCCAGGATTATTTTCCCGAAAAACTCGGCCGGCACAAATTCTACGATCCGCCCGAGCGCGGTTTCGAGCGCGAGATCAGGAAGCGGCTGGAGTATTGGGCGAAGCTGCGGAAGGAGCGGGGCGCCCCGTGAAAGGTAGCCGCGGACCACGCCAGCCCGGCGGAGGCAAGCAGACCGCTGGGCCGCGCTATCGGTCTCGTCCCATTTCCCCTCACCCCGAGATGCGAGCGCCACCGAGCCTCGAAGGGCGACGGCCTGGGCACTCCGGCCGCACATCCTTCGAGGCACGCATGCGGCGTGCACCTCAGGATGACGGGGAACAGGGAGCTTCCCGCTCCGCTCGCAGCGACCGCCCTCTCCCGCAGGGGGAGAGGGCTAGCGGCGTGCAGAACGTGCCGGTCAGCGCGGACGAAACCGGCATGCGGGTCGATCGCTTCCTCGAGGCGCGCTTTCCAGGCCTGAGCTTCTCCCACATCCAGCGCGTCATCCGTAAAGGCGAGGTGCGCGTCAACGGCAAGCGAACGCAGCCAAAGAACCGGCTGGAAACCGGACAAACAGTGCGTATTCCGCCGTTGCGCCTTGATCCGCCGAAGCCGCGCGATGATGCGCCGGCGACGCAGAAAGATCGCGCGTTCCTCAAGTCGCTCACGCTCTACGAAGACGCCGACGTGCTGGTGTTCAACAAGCCGATGGGGCTCGCGGTGCAGGGCGGCTCCGGCACCGTGCGCCATGTCGACGGCATGCTCGAGGCGCTGCGCGACGCTCACGGCCAGCGCCCGCGCCTCGTTCATCGGCTCGACAAGGACACCGCGGGCTGCCTGCTCGTCGCCAAGACGCGGTTCGCGGCGGCGGCCCTGGCAAAAACCTTCCGCTCGCGCTCGGCGCGAAAGATCTACTGGGCGCTGGTCGCCGGCGTGCCGAAGCCGCGGCAGGGGCGCATCTCGACCTATCTCGCCAAGGAGGAGCGCGAGGAGGACTCGTTCACGCGCATCGCGCAGCACGGCGAAGCGGGGGCGAGCCACGCGGTCACCTATTATGCCGTCGTGGAGACCGCCGGCCCCGTGGTCGTCTGGGTCTCGCTGAAGCCGGTGACCGGCCGCACCCATCAACTGCGCGCGCACATGGCCCACATCGGCCATCCGATCGTCGGCGACGCGAAATATTTCGCGCGCGAGAACTGGGAGCTGCCCGGCGGCATGCAGAACAGGCTGCATCTGCTGGCGCGCCGCATCGTGGTGCCGCATCCGCGCGGCGGCGTGATCGACGTCACCGCCCCGCTGCCGCCGCACATGCTCCAATCGTGGAACCTGCTCGGCCTTGACGCCACGCGATACGATCCGATCGTCGAAGCGCCGGAGGAGTGACGTAGGCGGGAACTCCGGCCGCGCCTTCCGGTTGAAAATGGGGGCGGGCAGAGCTTCGAGGGCGCCATGACCCACCGTTTTTCCTTCGCTTGTTGCCTCGCGCCGGTGTTCGCACTGCTCGCGGCCGCGCCTGGCCCCGCCGCGGCTCAGGGTTATACGGGTTACCCCTATTCGATCATGACGTCCGAACCCGGCTCGGCCAAGCGTCACCAAGGGATTACGGCGGTACCGCCACAGGATGTCCGAACACCGCACCAGCCGGCGGCATCGGCGACCCCGGGCTACCCACGCCGGGCTGTTGTGGCGCGGGGCTCATCGGGCTCGGTGTTGCCGACGCCGTTGCCGCGGACGCAGCTCATTCCGCCGGAAGGCCGCAGCGCCCCGGTGGCGCGTGCGCTGCCCCAGGAACAGCCGCCGACCGTGGTGCCCGGCCTCGCTCGGCCAATTCCCAACCTGTCGCACGGTCCCGAGACATTCCAGGACCGCGCGTCGCGCTGCGCGTTCCAACAAGGCATCAATGGCGTGCCGGGGACCGCAAGTAATCGCTACATGGGCGCGTGCTTGCAATGAGCGTCATTCCGGGGCGCCGCGAAGCGGCGAGCCCGAAATCCATAGCCGCAGATTTGCAGGAAGACGCCTTGGCGGTTGAGAACGTCATCAGGCGCGGGGCGCCGGCCGGACGAATTAGCTCGACGCGGAATGGCTAACGCTTCACCGCAGACTGGCGTTGATCTTGTCGAGCGCCGCCGAGCCGGGGCAAAGTTCGCGCTCGCCGAGCGTATTGAGCGGCGCATCGACCGTATTGAGATGGCCGTGCAGATCCTCCGACTCGGGCGCGACGTAGAGCAGGCCGGTGACGATCTGCCCCTTGGCGGCGTGGTCCTGCAGGAAGCTCATGGCGGCGACGCGGTCGTGCACGTCGTACTCGGAATCGATCTTGCGCAAGGCGAGCGTCGTGCCGTCGTGCTGCTCGACCACTTCGACGCTCCCAGGCGCGTAGTCGACCTTGATCGTGGCGCGGCCGGTGATGAAGTCGAGGCGGTTCACCGCTTCGTTGTGCTCGCGCACGTAGTCGAAGCTCTTGGTCGAGCCGGCGTGATTGTTGAAGGCGACGCAGGGCGAGATCACGTCAAGGAAAGCGGCGCCCCGGTGCTCGATTGCGGCTTTGATCAACGGTGTCAGTTGCGCCTTGTCGCCGGAGAACGAGCGGCCGACGAAAGTCGCGCCGACCTGCAGCGCGATGGCAACGAGGTCGATGGCGCTGTCGTTGTTGATGAGGCCGCGCTTGGACTTCGAGCCGCGGTCGGCAGTGGCGGAGAACTGGCCCTTGGTCAGGCCGTAGACGCCGTTGTTCTCCACTATATAGACCATGTTGACGCCGCGGCGGATGGCGTGCGCGAACTGGCCGAAGCCGATCGAGGCAGAGTCGCCGTCGCCGGAGACGCCGAGATAGATCAGATCGCGGTTGGCGAGGTTGGCGCCGGTGAGCACCGACGGCATGCGCCCGTGCACCGAGTTGAAGCCGTGCGAGTTGCCGAGAAAATAGGTCGGCGTCTTCGATGAGCAGCCGATGCCGGAAAGTTTGGCGACGCGGTGCGGCTCGATCGAGAGTTCGAAGCAGGCCTCGATGATCGACGCCGAGATCGAATCGTGGCCGCAGCCGGCGCACAGCGTCGACACCGCCCCCTCGTAATCGCGGTGAGTGAAGCCGAGCGCGTTCTTGGGCAGGGCGGGGTGGTGGAATTTCGGTTTGACGACGTAGGTCATGTCATTGAATATACTCGATGTTGTCGGGAAACTCCAGCGTCCCGGACAGACCGGAATAGCGTCATTCACAGCATTGCGGAGGGCCATCCGCGCGTGATGAGGGAACCGCGGGGGTGCGCCATCGACACTGACGACGGCGTCCGCTACGGTGCGGCGAGCGGCAATCGTGCCGGCGCCCCGATTTTGTGATGAATCCCGCAGTAGTCGTCAGGCACGGCCGTAATCTCCTTTCGGTGATGGAGATCAACGCCAACCGGCTGATCGGCCGCGAAATGGTGCCGATGCGCACCGACATCCTGGCGATCGAGCCGACCAGCGCCTGCAATCTCAAGTGCAGCTTCTGCGCCTATGTGAAGAAGGATTCGCCGAAGATCTCGATGAAGAACGACCGCTTCGCCGATTATGTCGGGCAGGCGGTGGCGATGGGTTACCGGCGCTTCCATCTGACGCCGAACACCGGCGACATCTTCATGGACCGCCGTATCTTCGACAAGCTCGCGTTCCTGGAGGAGCATCCGGAGGTCGAGGAATACCAATTCTACACCAATTTCACGATCCTCGACAGCGACGACATCGCGCGCCTGGTGACGCTCAAGAAGCTCAAGTACATGACCATCAGCATCTACGGCCATGACCGCGACAGCTTCGTGAGGATCGCGCAGGCGACCGGCAAGGTCTATCAGCGGCTGTTGACGAACCTGGAGACGATGCTGACGGTCATCGACCGGCGCGCCGGTGTCCTCAATGTCGCGATCCGCTCGACGCGCGACATGCCGCGCACGCCGGACACCGACCTGCTCAAGCTGCTCGAGCGCTACAAGGCGGCCGGCATCTCGGTCAAGCGTTCGCAGCTCTATCACAGCTGGGGTGGCAAGATCACGCCGGAGGACCTCAAGGGGCTCGCGATCGACGTGATGGATTCGAGCAAGATCTACAAGAACGGCGCGTGCTCGCTCCTTTTCACCGGCGTGCAGATCATGGCGACCGGGCTCGTTCACGCCTGCGCCTGCGTCGACGTCAACGCCTCGCTCACCATCGGCGATCTCAACGAGCGGCCGCTGCGCGACATCCTCTCGTCGCGCAACCCTCTCTATATGGGGTTGATCGAGGAACAGCAGAACGGGCAGTTCCGCGATGTCTGCCGCGAATGCGGCTTCTACAAAAGCATCTATCACAGCCGCTCTCAGGATCGGAAGGAGCAGATCCCGATCCGCTCGATCGCCGAATTCAAGACCGCGCTCGACGCAAAATCCGAGGCAGCCGCGCTTGCCGGCGGCTGAAGCCCGTAGTGCTTTCTACGACACCACCTTGCCCTTGCGCAGCGGCGTGACCTTGAGCGCGTCGAGGTGGTCGGCGATGGCGCGGGCGATGAAGCGCGCGGTGATCGGCGTGCCGTCGTAGTGCAGGATCGGAACGAGCCGCACCGGATCGATGCTGCATTCGTTGACGATCAGCGAGCGCAGCTGCGAGTCGCGGTTCTGTTCGACCACGAACACGAAATCGTGCTCGCCGATGAAGCTCGTCACGCTCGAATGGAACGGGAAGGCGCGCACGCGCAGGCGGTCGAGCACGTGGCCTTCGGACTCGAGTAGTTCGATCGCCTCGTCCATCGGCGGCGATGTCGAACCGAAATAGAGGACGCCGTATTTCGTCGGCTTGCCGGCGTTCGCCTGCAGCGGGCGCGGCACCAGGTCCTTCGCGGTCTCGAACTTGCGCAGCAGCCGCTGCATGTTGTCGGCATAGGCCGTGCCATCCTCGGTGTAGCGCGCATAACGATCGCGCGAGGTGCCGCGGGTGAAGAACGAGCCCTTGCTGGGATGGGTGCCGGGGAGGGTGCGATAGGGGATGCCGTCGCCGTCGACGTCGAGATAGCGGCCGAACTCCTTGCCGGCTTCGAGCGCCGCTGCCGTCATCACCTTGCCGCGGTCGAACCTGCGGGTGTCGTCCCAGGTAAGCGGGCGGGCGAGGCGGTGGTTCATGCCGATGTCGAGGTCGAGCATCACGAATACCGGCGTCTGCAGCCGGTCGGCGAGGTCGAAAGCCGCCGCGCCGAACTCGAACGCCTCCGCCGGGTCCTCGGGGAACAGCAGCACGTGCTTGGTGTCGCCGTGGGAGGCGTAGGCGCAGGAGAGGATGTCGGTCTGCTGCGTGCGCGTCGGCATGCCGGTCGAAGGACCGGCCCGCTGCACATCGAAGATCACGGCAGGAATCTCGGCGAAATAGGCAAGGCCGAGGAATTCCTGCATCAGCGAAATTCCCGGGCCGGAGGTCGCGGTGAACGCGCGGGCGCCGTTCCAGGCAGCGCCGATGACGATGCCGATCGAGGCCAGTTCGTCCTCGGCCTGGATGATCGCGAACTTCTTCCTCTTGGTCTGCACATCGACGCGCAGACGGTTGCAATGCCCGGTGAACGCCTCTGCGAGTGAGGACGACGGCGTGATCGGATACCAGGCGCAGACCGTCGCGCCGCCATAGACGGCGCCGAGCGCAGCGGCCGAATTGCCTTCGATGAAGATGCGCTCGCCGACGGCGTTGGCGCGCTTCAGCCGCAGCCCGATCGGGCAATCGAGGTTCATCATCACCCAGTCGCGGCCGAGATGCAGCGCGTGCTTGTTGGCGTCGAACAGCTTCTCCTTGCCCTTGTACTGCTCGGCGATGAGCCTCTCGATTTCCGGAACGTCCATGTCGATGAGCGCGGACAGCGCTCCGACATAGATGATGTTCTTGAACAATTGGCGCTGGCGCGGGTCGGTGTATTCGCGATTGCAGATGGCGGTGAGCGGCACGCCGATGACGGTGATGTCGTCGCGGAATTTCGACTTCGGCAGCGGCTTGGTCGAATTGTAGAGCAGATACCCGCCGGGCTCGATGCCCTTGACGTCCTGTTCCCAGGTCTGCGGGTTCATGGCGACCATGAGGTCGGTGCCGCCGCGGGCGCCGAGATGGCCGGCTTCCGAGATCCGCACCTCGTACCAGGTCGGCAGCCCCTGGATGTTCGAGGGGAAGATGTTGCGCGGGGCGACCGGAATGCCCATGCGCAGCACCGCGCGGGCGAACAGCTCGTTGGCGCTGGCAGAGCCGGAGCCGTTGACGTTGGCGAACCGGACGACGAAGTCGTTTACGCTTTCGATCGGCATGCTTGTTCTGCGTGAGTCATATCGATGAGGTACTTCTGCATGTCCCACGCGCCGGTGGGGCAGCGCTCCGCACAGAGCCCGCAATGCAGGCATACATCCTCGTCCTTGACCATGATCCGGCCGGTCTTGAGGCTGTTGCCGATGTAGAGGTCCTGGCTGAGGTTGTTCGCCGGCGCCTGCAGCCGCGAGCGCAGGTCCGCTTCCTCGCCGTTCGCGGTGAAGGTGATGCAGTCCATCGGGCAGATGTCGACGCAGGCGTCGCACTCGATGCACAGCTGGCCGGTGAAGACCGTCTGCACGTCGCAATTGAGGCAGCGGTCGGCTTCCTTCAACGCCAGTTCGAGGTCATAGCCGAGCTCGACCTCGGCCTTGATGTCGCGCAGCGCCACCACCTTTTCGCGATGCGGCACCCGGTAACGCCGGTCGAGCGTTATCTCGTTGTCGTAGCTCCACTCGTGGATGCCCATCTTCTGGCTCAGTACCGCAACCTGCGGCGCCGGGCGGATATTGACGTCCTCACCTCGGCACATGCGGTCGATCGAGATCGCAGCTTCGTGGCCGTGCGCGACCGCCCAGATGATGTTCTTCGGACCGAAGGCGGCATCGCCGCCGAAGAACACCTTGGGGTGGCTCGATGCCATGGTCTTGGGATCGACCTTGGGCATGTCCCACTTGTCGAAGTCGATGCCGCAATCGCGCTCGATCCACGGGAACGCGTTCTCCTGGCCGACGGCGACCAGAACATCATCGCAGGGGAAGTGCTGGTCGGGCTCGCCGCTCGGCACCAGGTCGCGCCGCCCCTTGGCGTCGCGCACCGCCTTGACCTTCTCGAAGGTCACGCCGGTGAGCTTGCCGTTGTCGTGCGTGAACTCCTTCGGCACCAGATAATTGAAGATCGGGATGTCTTCGTGCATGGCGTCCTCCTTCTCCCAGGGGGACGCCTTCATCTCCTCGAAGCCGGAGCGAACCACCACCTTTACGTCCTCGCCGCCGAGCCGGCGCGAGGAACGGCAGCAGTCCATCGCGGTGTTGCCGCCGCCGAGCACGATGACGCGCCTGCCGATGCGGTCGATATGCCCGAAGGAGACGCTGGAGAGCCAGTCGATGCCGATGTGGACGTTCTTGGCCGCTTCCTTGCGGCCGGGAATGTCGAGGTCGCGGCCGCGCGGTGCACCGCAGCCGACAAAGACGGCGTCAAAGTCTTCCGCCAGCAGCGCCTTCATGCTGTCGATGCGCTTGCCGCCGGCGAAGGCGACGCCGAGGTCGAGGATGTAGTGGCATTCCTCGTCGAGCACCTTTTCCGGCAGGCGGAATTTCGGAATCTGCGTGCGCATCATGCCGCCGGAGAGCGGGTCCTGGTCGAACACCACGCACTCGTAGCCCATCGGCGCAAGGTTGCGCGCCACGGTGAGCGAGGCTGGGCCGCCGCCCACAAGCGCAATGCGCTTGCCGTTTTTGGTCGCGGCCGGCTTGGGCAGGCGGTCGCGGATGTCATCCTTGAAGTCGGCGGCGACGCGCTTGAGCCGGCAGATCGCAACTGGTTCTTTCTCGACACGGCCGCGCCGGCACGCCGGCTCGCACGGGCGGTCGCAGGTGCGACCGAGCACGCCCGGGAATACGTTCGATTCCCAGTTGATCATGTAGGCGTCGCTGTAGCGGCCGGCGGCGATCAAACGGATGTATTCCGGCACCGGCGTGTGCGCCGGGCAGGCCCATTGACAGTCCACGACCTTGTGGAAGTAGTCCGGGACCGAAATGTCGGTTGGGTTCATTGACTCCTCATGCGCACAGCGTCACGCCGTTGTTTCGGCGGTACTGACTTCGCTGCGCGGATCGGCTGCCCCCGCAGATCGTTCCGTGGCCGAATCCGGCGCGGATACTAGTCGAGGGTGGTGCGGATTTCCACCGCTTCTCGTTGATATAACGAGGTATTGTCGTAGATGCCTCCTTAATGGAAGCGAGCGCTGCGGCGCAAAAAGGTCGCGCCCGTTCCTCCTCCTTACGCCGCTTCCGGAGGCCCCGCGCAAATCGTTGGATATGTTGACAATTTTATGACAGCGCGGCGATGCGGCAGCGCCGCAGGCGGGGCAGGGCAACCGGCCATGGCGCTCCGCCCCAGGGTCTAAAATCCTATGTCTGACGGGAACGATGGTCACAGACCCGACAGCGCCGCCGAGGCAGTGCGCCGCGCCATGCGGCCGGCGCCACGCCGGCGTTTCTTCGCCACGGCCGCGACCGCGTCCGTGGCCGGCGGCCATGCCGTGCAGCTCGACGGCAAACCGGTGCGCACCCCTGCGGGCCGCGTCCTCGCCGCGCCGACCGCCGCGCTGGCGCTGGCGCTCGCCGCCGAATGGGACGCGCAGCGAGACGTGATCGATCCGCCGCGGATGCCGCTGACCCGGCTCGCCAATGCGATCATCGACGGCGTCAGCGATCGACCAGACGCGGTAGCGGCGGAGATCGAAAACTATCTTGGCTCCGATCTTGTTTGCTATCGCGCCAGTTCTCCGCCGGGGCTCGTCACACGGCAGGCGCAGCATTGGGACCCCATCCTTGCCTGGGCACGCGACGTGCTTGGCGCACCGTTGCGCGCGGAAGTGGGTGTCGTTCACATTGCCCAGGATGAAGACGCGCTCGCCCGCGCCCGCGCCACCATTCCCCGCGACCCCTGGCGCCTCGGGGCGCTCAGCGTGGCGACGACGCTCGCCGGCTCGGCGCTCATTGCTCTCGCCTTGGCGCGGGGACGCCTGTCGGTCGAGAAAGCCTGGGAGGCGGCGCACGTCGACGAGGACTGGAATATGGAGCAATGGGGCCGTGATGCGCTCGCGCTCGAACGCCGCGCCTTCCGTTTCGCCGAATTCGAAGCCGCGGCAACGGTGCTGCACCTTCTTTAGCCCGGATCGAAGGCGGCGAGACCCGCGAGCGATCGCGGCGCACATCCCGCTCCAGGAAGGTCTAACTTTTCCCGATCATGACGCGCGGCAGACACAGCCAGTTCGAGCGAGGTGAACGCGCGGCAGGCACCGGCTTTGCCTCGTCGAGGCGCCGACGCTGCAGCCGCGCTGGCCTGAGTTTTGCCAGGGTTAAGCCCGTGCTCGCTCCACGCGTCGCTTTGTCTAGGATCAATTAACACACCACTTTTGCGCGATTTCGCATTGCGGGCGAAACCGGCAAACATTGTGCATGGCCGGCCGCCGGAACGGGGAGGGTGTCTGGGGGTTAACATCGCTGCAATATTTGGGCGGCAAACATTTGGGCAATGCGTATGTTTTGAAGGCCGCCGAACATGCATTCCAATACCGTTTCCCTTTTTCGGCCTCCGGCGCCGACACCGCAAGCACGGGCACTCGGTCCGCTGGCCCTCCTGAAGACGTTGCGGACCAACCCGCTCGAGTGCTGGACCAGGGCTCATTTCGAACAGCCGATCGTGCTCGGCGGATTTCCGTTCGCGCGCGTTGCGCTCATCAGTGATCCAGCGGCGATCCGTCAGGTTCTCATCGAAGATCAGTCAGCCTATCGCAAAAGCGCCATCGAGCGCCGCGTCATGGCTGCGCACATGCCCACGGGGCTCGTCACCGTGGACGGAGAGCACTGGCACAGATTACGACGCCTGCTGGCGCCGATGTTCGGTCGGAAGATGACGGCGGGATTTGCTCAGGCGATGGCGCGCGTCGCCGCCGCGCTCGTCGAGCGCTTGCAAAGCCGCCCGGACGGCAGCGTGTGGGAGATCAAGACCGAGATGAGCCGCGTCGCGCTCGACGCGCTCTTCGGCTGCATCTTTTCCGATGGGCTCGGCGATCCTGAAGCGATCCGCGCGGCGACCACGCGGTACTTCGCGACGAGCAGCGGTCTTGATCCATTCGATGTCATCGGCCTGCCCGATTTCGTCCCGCGGCTCACGCGGCTTGGCGTGCGGTCCACGGCGAAAGCCTTCAACGACGCGCTGACCGCCGCCATCGCCGAACGGCGGCGCAACCTCGCCGCCGATCCGGATGCTCCGCGCGACATGCTCGGCGCCATGCTTGCAGCCAAGGACCCGCAAACCGGCGCGCAAATGACGGAAGCGGAAGTCAAGGACAACGTCATAACCTTCATCTTCGGCGGACAGGAAACGACGTCGACGACGTTGACCTGGGCGATCTATCTGCTCTCGCAGTCTCCCGAATGGCGCGAGCGCCTCACCGAGGAAGCAGAGAACGCGGCCGACGGCTCCGGCCAAGATGCTGCGCTGGTGCAGACCCGCGCGGTCGTGGAAGAGGCGCTGAGGCTCTACCCGCCCATCATCGGCATCACGCGGACGGCGATGCGGCGCGCCGAGCTCGCCGGGCATAAGATCGAACGCGGCACGATGGTCGTCATATCGCCCTACGTGCTGCACCGGCATCGGCTGCTGTGGCGCGACCCGGACCTGTTCGATCCATCACGTTTCCTTCCCGGGGCGGCGAGGGCCATCGAGCGATACGCCTATCTTCCCTTTGGCGTCGGCCCGCGCGTGTGCATCGGTGCGGCGTTCGCGCTACAGGAAGCAACCCTCGTGCTGGCGACGCTCATGCGCAACTTCACGCTCGACCTGGCGCCCGGCCAATCGGTGTGGCCGGTCATCAATTTCACCCTGCGACCGCGCGACGGCCTGCGTGTGACGGTGAGGCGTCGTCACGCGCAGCCGGAGCTGCGCGCAGCGGAATAGCGAGGCGCCCCCGCGCAACCAGCGCAGCTGCCGGCGCCGTTCAGTCGGCGATGGAACGATCGGGGCGGCGATAGAAGCTCAAGGCGCGCTATTGTGGCGCCTTGCCGCCCGCGTGCTTGCACTCGGACCTGAATTTCTTGCGGGCCTCGCCATGCAGGCCCTTGGCATTGGCCTGGTCGGAGCAGGCCTTGGAGATTGCCTTCTTCTCGTCCGCGCTCATCTTGGACGCCGCTGCAGGCTTGTCCGCCGGAGCGGGAGTAGAGGTCTGACCGAGCGCGGCGCCGACCCCGATCGCGAGCAACAACACGGTACCGCCGATGAGCGATTTCACAGTGGCCTCTCCTTGAAAGTGTCGTGCGTTAAGACTTCGGATCCGGGCGCCAAAATCACGTGCCGGGCGTCCGCAACGGCATTGGCGAAGCTCGCCGATAACACTCAGCCGCCGGTCACGCTCATGTGCCGCGCGACGGCGGGCCGCTGGTGCCGGCGGTCGATGATGAAATCGTGTCCTTTGGGCTTGCGCGAAATCGCCTCCTCGATGGCGCCAGAGAGGAGGTCGTCGCCCTCGGAGGCGCGCAGCGGCTTGCGCAGATCGGCCGCGTCCTCCTGGCCGAGGCACATGTAGAGCGTGCCGGTGCAGGTGATACGGACGCGATTGCACGACTCGCAGAAATTGTGGGTAAGCGGCGTGATGAAGCCGAGCCGCCCGCCGGTCTCGGCGACGCGGACGTAACGGGCGGGTCCGCCTGTACGATAGTCGAGATCTTCGAGTGTAAAGCGTTCGGCA
This sequence comes from uncultured Alphaproteobacteria bacterium, assembly GCA_963833665.1. Classification (GTDB taxonomy): domain Bacteria; phylum Pseudomonadota; class Alphaproteobacteria; order Rhizobiales; family Xanthobacteraceae; genus BOG-931. The sequence goes on from CAWHZA010000082.1 coordinate 157,269, forward strand.
AGGCGCGCGCGCACGACCGAGAGCGGCAGGTACTGGTCGAGGCGGCCTTCGCCGATCTCGCCGAGCGGCATCACCTCGATCAGCGTGAAATCCAAGCCGCGCCCGTGAGCCCATTCGATCAGGCCGGGGAATTCGTCCTCGTTCACGCCCTTGAGCGCGACCGCGTTGATCTTGATCTTGAGGCCGGCCGCCTGCGCCGCGTCGATCCCGGCCAGCACGTCGGGCAGCGAGCCCCAGCGGGTGATGGCGCGGAATTTCTCCGCGTCGAGGGTGTCGAGCGAGACGTTGACGCGGTGCACGCCGTGTTCTTTGAGCTCCCGCGCGTATTTGGCGAGCTGGGAGCCGTTAGTGGTCAGCGTCAGTTCGTCGAGGTGGCCGGACTCAAGGTGCCGCGTCAGCGAGGCGAACAGGGTCATGATGCCGCGGCGCACGAGCGGCTCGCCGCCGGTCAGGCGCAGCTTGCGCACGCCGCGCGCGATGAACGCCGAGCACAGCCGGTCCAGTTCCTCGAGCGTGAGCAGATCGGCCTTGGGCAAAAAGTGCATGTCTTCCGCCATGCAGTAGACGCAGCGGAAGTCGCAGCGGTCGGTCACCGAAACGCGCAGATAGGTGATGGCACGCCCGAAGGGGTCGACCAGCGCCGGGCGCATTGCAGCGCCATCAAAGTCGCGGCCTTGCACGCGTTCCACTTCCACGCTGTCCATCGGCAGGCGTTTCCGTGTTCTTGTCGGTAAGCACGGTCTTTCCGGCAAAGCGGCGTCCGCTCTTCCGGACCATGCTTCCGGCTCCATTTGAGCCGCTGCCGGGGTCTGGCTCTCCATTACCGGCATATAGTCAGCTTTTGTGCCCGATAAAGGCCTGATCGTCCACCATATTCTTTGCGCTTGCGAGATCCGCGACCGCTCCCGGCAGCGCCGCAAAGGAGCTAATGACCCGGTCCGGCCCGAGCGTCGCCACCGGCACGTCCGCATAGCCGAAATCGACAGCGATGACGGGGGCGCCGGCGGCGCGGGCGGTGCGGAGATCAGTCGCGGAATCGCCGACCATGACGGCGCGCTTCGGATCGCCGCCGGCGCGCCTGACCGTCTGCCGGAAAATCTCCGGATCGGGCTTCTGCACGCCGAACGTATCCTGGCCGCAGATCGCGGCAAAACGGCCGGCAAGGTGCAGCGTGTCCAAGAGGCGCTTTGATAGCCATTCGAGCTTGTTGGTGCATACCGCGAGCTGGTGACCCCTCTCGGCGAGGCGGTCGAGCGCCATCTCGACCTGCGGATAGGCGCGGGAGCGGTCGGCGATGCGGGCGGCATAGTGGGCGACGAACGGGGCATAGAGGGCGTCGACATCGGCGGCTGAAGGGTTGCGGCCCTCCGCAACCAAAGCCCGTTCGATCATCGCCCGCGCGCCCCCGCCGATCAGCGGGCGCGAGGCCTCCAACGGGACGGCGGACAGTCCGTGCTGCGTGAAGATGAGATTGAGCGTGCCGATGAGGTCGGGCGCCGTGTCGACCAGCGTGCCGTCAAGGTCGAAGACGATGGTGAGCATGTGCTTTCGCCTAGCGGCCGCGCGCCTCGGGCGCAAGCATTCGCGCCGGTGACTCACCGCGACGGTCGATGTTGGTACTATGATCGCGGCCCCGGGACCGCTACACACCGGCCATGACCGCCGAAGTCCACAAACGTGCCGCCGCCGCCCGCGCGCTCGATTTCGTGCGCCCGGGCATGCGCGTCGGCCTCGGCACCGGCTCCACCGCCAAGCACTTCGTCGAACTGCTTGCCGAGCGCGTGCGGGCCGGGCTCGATATCCTCGCCGTTCCGACATCCGAGGTGACGCGTGCGCAAGCGGAACGGCTCGGCATCGCGCTCACGACCCTTGAGGAGACGCCCGAGCTTGATCTCACCGTTGACGGCGCCGACGAGATCGCGCCGGACCTGACGCTGATCAAGGGGGGAGGGGGGGCGCTGCTGCGCGAGAAGATCGTCGCCGTGGCCTCGGCGCGGATGGTCGTGATCGCCGACGAAACGAAATGGGTTTCGATCCTCGGCAGCTTTCCGCTACCGATCGAGATTGCTCCCTTCGGCGCGGCGGCGACCCACGGCTCGGTCGAACTGGCGACGGCCGAAGTCGGCTGCCCGGGACCGGCGGCGTTGCGCAAGGGGCCGGACGGCCAGCCCGTCGTTACCGACGGTGGGCACTGGATCCTCGACGCGCAATTGCTGCGCATCAACGATCCGCCGGCCCTGGCGGCGCGGCTTTGCCGGGTGCCGGGAGTGATGGAACACGGCTTGTTCATCGGCATTGCGCAGACTGCTATTGTCGCCGGTTCCGACGGGGTGCGGCTCATCGAGCGACGCTGATCGATCGGCAAGGGAGCGCGCGCAATCAGCATGGCCGACTACGACGTTGATCTTTTCGTTATTGGAGGCGGCTCCGGTGGCGTCCGCGCCGCGCGCATGGCTGCCCAGCATGGCGCGCGGGTGATGGTCGCCGAGGAATACCGCGTCGGCGGCACCTGCGTCATCCGCGGCTGCGTGCCGAAGAAACTTTTGGTCTATGCGTCGCGCTTCCGCGCCGAGTTCGAAGACGCGGAAGGGTACGGCTGGACCACCGCCCACTCGAAATTCGATTGGCCGACGCTCATCACCAACAAGGACCTCGAAATTGCGCGTCTGGAGGCAGCCTACACCGCAGTCCTGGAGAAGGCGGGCGTCACCATCGTCAAGAGCCGGGCGCAGCTCACCGACGCCCACACGGTGCAATTGGCCGACGGTAAAAAGGTACGCGCGGCCTACATCCTGATCGCCACCGGCGGGGCGCCGAGTTATGGCGACCCGATTCCCGGTATCGAGCACGCGATCTCCTCGAACGAGGCGTTCCATCTCCCTCAACTACCGCACCACGTCGTCATCCAGGGCGGCGGCTATATCGCGCTGGAGTTTGCCGGAATTTTTGCCGGCCTCGGCGCACACGTGACGATCGTTTATCGCGGCGAAAATATCCTGCGCGGCTTCGACGATGACGTGCGGGCGCACTTGCGGATGGACATGGAGAAGCGCGGCGTTCGGGTTCTCACCGGCTGCACGATCGCCGCCATCGAGCGGACCGGCTCGCGTTTTTCCGCGCGGCTGTCGAGCGGCAATCACCTCGCTGCCGACTGCGTGATGTTCGCCACGGGCCGCAACCCGAACGTGACCGGCATCGGCCTTGAGAAGGCGGGCGTCGCGATCGCCGCGAACGGCGGCGTTGCCGTCGACGAATACTCGCGTACCGCGACGCCCCACATCTATGCGATCGGCGACGTGACCAACCGCATCAACCTTACGCCGGTCGCCATCCGCGAAGGCGCCGCGTTTGCCGACACGGTGTTCGGCGGCAAGCCGACCGCCGTCGACCACACCAACGTGCCAACCGCGGTGTTCTCCGATCCGGAAATCGGCGCCGTCGGCCTCACCGAGGCGGAGGCGCGCGCCCGCTTGGCGCGCACCGACATTTATCGCGCGATGTTCAGGCCGCTGAAGGCGACCTTGTCCGGGCGCGACACGACGGTGCTGCTCAAGCTCGTGGTCGACGGCTCGAACGACCGCATGGTCGGCTGCCATATCGTCGGGGAAGGCGCGGCCGAGATGGTCCAGCTCGCCGCCATCGCCGTGAAGATGGGAGCCACCAAGGCCGATTTCGACGCCACCCTGGCGCTGCATCCGACCACCGCCGAGGAGCTGGTCACCATGCGGCACCGAAGTGCGAGTTATGCCCGCGAAGCAGCCGAATAGCGAAGTCGCCGGGCTGTCGCCGGCTGGGGCCGCCGTGTATATATCCGGGCTCATTCCGGCCGGGCCGCGATAGTGGCGCGAGCCGGAATCCATAGCCGCTGTTCGTGAATATGGATTCCGCGCACGCGGGCTGACGCCGCGCCCGGGTGACGGCTTGGAGAGACGCATGTCGAAGCGAACCGCCGCGGCCAAATGGAGCCCCGACTCCTGGCGCGCCAGACCGATCGTGCAGATGCCCGGCTACCCGGACGGCAAAACGCTCGCCGAGGTCGAGGCGCAACTGGCGAGTTTTCCGCCGCTCGTTTTCGCCGGCGAGGCGCGCAATCTCAAGCGCACCCTGGCGCAGGTCGCGGCCGGCGAAGCCTTTTTGCTGCAGGGCGGCGATTGCGCCGAGAGCTTCGCCGAGCACGGCGCCAACAACATCCGCGATTTCTTCCGCCTGTTCCTGCAGATGGCGGTGGTGCTCACCTATGCGGCGGCGTCGCCGGTCGTCAAGGTCGGCCGCATCGCCGGACAGTTTGCCAAGCCGCGCACCTCGCCGGTGGAAAAGCGCGGCGGCGTCGAGCTGCCGGCCTATCGCGGCGACATCATCAACGGTACCGAGTTCACGGCGGAGGCGCGCACGCCCGATCCGCGCCGGCAGCTCGAGGCCTATCGGCAGTCGGCGGCGACGCTCAACCTGCTGCGCGCCTTCGCCGGCGGCGGCTACGCCAATTTGTCGAACGCGCATCAATGGATGTTGTCCTTCGTCAAGGACAGCCCGCAGTCGAAGCGCTATTCCAATCTCGCCAACCACATCACCGAGGCGCTCGGCTTCATGCGCGCCTGCGGCGTCGATCCCGAGCGGCATACCGAGCTGCGCACCACCGATTTCTTCACCAGCCACGAGGCGCTGCTGCTCGGCTACGAGCAGGCCTTCACCCGCGTCGATTCGACGACCGGCGACTGGTACTGCACCAGCGGCCACATGCTCTGGATCGGCGACCGCACCCGGCAGCCGGACCACGCCCATATCGAGTTCTGCCGCGGCATCAAGAATCCGCTCGGGCTCAAGACCGGCCCGACGCAGAAGCCGGACGAACTCATCAGGCTCATCGACCTGCTCGATCCGGACAACGAGCCGGGTCGCCTGACGCTGATCTGCCGCATGGGCGCCGACAAGGCCGGCGACTGCCTGCCGCCGCTCGTGCGCGCGGTCAAACGCGAAGGCCGTAACGTCGTGTGGTCATGCGATCCGATGCACGGCAACACCATCACCTCGGTGACCGGCTACAAGACGCGGCCGTTCGACCAGATCCTCAAGGAGGTGCGTACGTTCTTTCAAGTGCACGGCGCCGAAGGAACGTATCCCGGCGGCGTGCATCTGGAAATGACCGGGCAGAACGTCACCGAATGCACCGGCGGCGCGCGCGCAATCAGCGACGAAGACCTCAACGACCGCTACCACACTGTGTGCGACCCGCGGCTCAATGCCGAGCAGTCGCTCGATCTCGCCTTTTTGCTCGCCGACCTGCTCAAGGCCAAGCGCCAAGACAAATCGAAGCCGCTGCCTGCGGTCGCAGGATTGTAGCGGGGACGGAGGACGGACCGAGGACGGCGGACAGACGGCGGAGTTGCATCAAACAAAGAGATGGAAAGCGAATATTCCTTTTCTATCATTCGTCCTCCGTCCTCCGGCTACCTACGAACCGTTTAGCCTGATGCGTCCGCGCCTGCTGGCCGAACCACCGGCGGTGTGAAGTCTTCGAGGCGATGCCGGCCGGATCGTGGAACGACGCGAATGGAATGCCGCTCTGCCGCCATACCGGCTATGAGGCTGGATCACTTTCCAAGAATTGATGATCCTTGTATACCAAGAGGGAAAAACCAGAACACGATCGGAGAAGAACAATGGACGCCAAGACAGACGACAAGAGCGCAGGCAAGTGCCCCTTCGGCCAAGCGCACACCAACCGAGACTGGTGGCCGAGCCAACTGAACATTCAGATCCTTCACGGGAACTCGTCCCTGTCCGATCCGATGGGCAAGCAGTTCGACTACGCCAAGGAGTTCAAGAGCCTCGACTTGAACGCCGTGATCAAGGATCTGCATGCCTTAATGACAGACTCGCAAGATTGGTGGCCGGCCGACTTTGGACACTACGGTGGATTGTTCATCCGCATGGCGTGGCACAGCGCGGGCACGTACCGCATCGCCGACGGCCGCGGCGGCGCCGGTGCTGGGCAGCAGCGCTTCGCCCCGCTCAACAGCTGGCCAGACAATGCGAACCTCGACAAGGCGCGCCGGCTGCTGTGGCCGATCAAGCAGAAGTACGGCCGCAAGATCTCCTGGGCCGACCTGATGATTCTCGCCGGCAACGTCGCGCTCGAACTCGATGGGCTTCAAGACGTTTGGCTTTGGCGGCGGACGCGCGGATGTCTGGGAGCCCGAAGAGCTCTATTGGGGTCCCGAGGGAACGTGGCTCGGGGACGAGCGCTACAGCGGCGAACGCCAGCTGCAGAATCCGCTCGGCGCCGTGCAGATGGGCCTGATCTACGTCAATCCGGAAGGGCCTAACGGCAAGCCTGATCCCGTTGCGGCGGCCAAGGACATCCGCGAGACGTTCTTTCGCATGGCGATGAACGATGAGGAGACCGTCGCGCTGATTGCCGGCGGCCACACCTTCGGCAAAACCCACGGCGCCGGCGATCCGTCGCTGATCGGCCGGGAGCCGGAGGGGGCCGCCGTCGAGGATCAGGGCCTCGGCTGGAAGAGCAGGCATGGCACAGGCTTTGGGGCCGACGCCATCACCGGCGGTCCGGAAGTCACCTGGTCGCAGACGCCGACGAAGTGGAGCAACCACTTCTTTGACAACCTGTTCAACAACGAATGGGAGCTGACGAAGAGCCCGGCCGGCGCTCATCAATGGAAGGCGAAAGGTGCCGCCGCCACAATCCCGGATGCCCACGACAAGTCGAAAAAGCATGTGCCGACCATGCTGACGACGGACCTGTCGCTGCGGATGGACCCCGCCTACGAAAAGATATCGCGACGCTTCTACGAGCATCCGGATCAGTTTGCGGATGCGTTTGCCCGCGCGTGGTTCAAGCTCACGCACCGCGACATGGGTCCGATCCATCGTTACCTCGGCCTGCTAGTCCCGAAGGAGATCCTGATCTGGCAGGACCCGATCCCCGCAGTGAATCATCCGCTGATCGACGAAAAGGATGTCGCCGCGCTGAAAGCAAAGATCCTCGCGTCCGGCCTGTCGGTATCGCAGCTTGTTTCCACGGCCTGGGCCTCGGCCTCGACCTTCCGCGGTTCCGACAAGCGCGGCGGAGCGAATGGCGCGCGTATTCGTCTGAGCCCGCAGAAGGATTGGGAGATCAATCAGCCGAAGCAGCTCGCGACGGTGCTGGCGAAGCTCGAAGCGATCCAGAAGGAGTTCAACAGCTCGGCCGCCGGCAGCAAGAAGGTCTCGCTCGCCGACCTGGTCGTTCTCGGCGGCTGCGCCGCGATCGAGAAGGCCGCCAAGGACGCCGGGATCGACGCGAAGGTTCCCTTCGCGCCGGGGCGCATGGATGCATCGCAGGATCAGACCGACGTCAACTCGTTCAAGCCACTCGAACCGGTCGCTGACGGTTTCCGCAACCATTACCGCGGCACGTCGCTCATGTCGCCGGAGGAGGCGCTGATCGACAGGACGCAGCTGCTGAAACTGACCGCGCCGGAGATGACGGTGCTCGTCGGCGGCCTGCGCGTGCTCGGCACGAACGCCGACGGGTCCAAGCACGGCGTCTTCACCAAGAAGCCAGAAACGCTGACCAACGACTTCTTCGTCAATCTGCTCGACATGAGCACGCAGTGGCAGCCGTCCGGCGACGACGTGTACGAGGGTCGCGACCGAAAGACGAAGGCGGTCAAGTGGACCGGCACGCGCGTCGACCTGATCTTCGGCTCGCACTCGCAACTGCGGGCGCTTGCGGAAGTCTATGCGTGCGCGGACTCGAAGGAGAAGTTCGTGAAGGACTTCGTGGCCGCCTGGACCAAGGTGATGAACGCTGACCGTTTCGACCTCGCCTGATCGCGGCGGAGTGGTCGGCGAGGGCTTCTGGAGCGGAGCGTGATCGAGAGGCCAGGCCGGGGCCGCGGCCTGGGCTGCTCGCGCGCACTCCCGCGGGTCGGTCGGGCCGTAGAGAAGCAGCCCGGGCCGTCCCGGCGAGCCCATTGCCGGAGCGGACGCTCCGGCGCTAGACCTTGGCCATGAACAAGGTTCCCGCCGACCGCCTCGCCATTGCGGTGGCGCAGCTCAATCCGATCGTCGGCGACGTCTCCGGCAATCTGGAGCGTGCGCGTATCGCTCGCGCCGAAGCCGCGCGCGACGGCGCTGACATCGTCGCTTTTTCCGAGCTTTTCATCGCCGGCTACCCGCCGGAAGACCTTGTGCTCAAGCCCGCGTTCCAGGCCGCCTGCCGCGCCGCCGTTGAGGCCTTGGCGCGCGAGACCGGCGACGGCGGTCCTGCCGTCCTCATCGGCACGCCCTGGGTCGAGGACGACAAACTCCACAACGCCTACGCCCTCCTCGCCGGGGGGCGCGTCGAGGCGATCCGCTTCAAGGTCAACCTGCCGAACTACGGCGTGTTCGACGAGAAGCGCGTCTTTGCGCCAGGGCCGGTCCCCGGCCCGGTGAATTTCCGCGGCGTGCGGCTCGGGCTGCCTATCTGTGAGGATACCTGGACCGATTGGGGCGACTACGAGAACGTGGTCGAGTGCCTGGCGGAGACCGGCGCCGAGCTTCTCCTCGTACCGAACGGCTCGCCGTACTGGCGCGACAAGGTCGACACCCGCCTCAACGTCGCGGTCGCCCGCGTCACCGAGGCGGGCCTGCCGCTGATCTATGTGAACCAGGTCGGCGGCCAGGACGAACTGGTGTTTGATGGCGCATCGTTTGCGCTCAACGCCGACCGATCAATCGCTTTCCAGCTTCCGGCTTTCCGCGAATGCGTCGTCACCACGCAGTGGACGCGCGCCGGGGGTGTCTGGCAATGCGCGCGTGGGCCGATGGCGCCGGCCCTCGATTTCGACCAGGCCGACTATACCGCCTGCATGCTCGGGTTGCGCGATTACGTCGACAAGAACCGTTTCCGCGGCGTCGTGCTCGGGCTTTCCGGTGGCATCAATTCGGCCCTCTGCGCGGCCATGGCCGTGGACGCGCTCGGGCCCGAGCGCGTGCGCTGTGTGATGCTGCCGTTCCGCTACACCTCGCAGGCCTCGCTCGACGACGCCGCGGCGATCGCGCGCGCTCTCGGCGTGCAATACGACGTGGTACCGATCGAGAGCGCGGTGCGCGGGCTCGAAGAGGCGCTCACCGCCGTCTTTGCCGGCGCGCCGCGCGACGTGACCGAAGAGAACTTGCAAGCACGCGCCCGCGGCACCATCCTGATGGCGATCTCCAACAAGTTTAGCCTGATGGTGGTGACGACCGGCAACAAGTCGGAAATGTCCGTCGGCTATGCGACGCTCTACGGCGACATGAACGGCGGCTTCAATCCGATCAAGGACCTGTACAAGACCGAGGTGTTCCGCCTGGCGCGGCTGCGCAACTCCTGGAAGCCAGAGGGCGTGCTCGGTCCCAATGGGCCGGTCACTCCCGAGAATGTGCTGACACGCGCGCCGAGCGCGGAGCTGCGCGAGAATCAGACCGACCAGGACACGCTGCCGCCCTACGAGGTGCTCGACCAGATCCTTGAGCGGCTCGTCGAGCGCGAGGAACCGCTCGCCTCGATCGTCGCCGCCGGCTTCGATCGCGAGACGGTGATGAAGGTCGAGCGCATGCTCGCGCTCGCCGAGTACAAGCGCCGCCAGGCGGCGCCGGGCGTGAAGGTCACGCTGAAGAACTTCGGGCGCGACCGGCGCTATCCGATTACCAGCCGGTTCCGCGACCCCGGGACGGCGCCGCCGGCGCCCGACCGCACGCTGCTCAAGAGCCCGGTGATCGCCAAGGCGGGCGCGGCGGATTTTTGATCTTGGTCGCCGGGCGTGCCGCCTTGCGGCGCCCGATGACCGGAGCGGTTGTTTAAGTTGAACTCAATGCGACGCGACGAACGGCGGTCCGACAGTGCGCACGGGGCCCTTCGGCTGATCGGCGCTGGGCGCGTCGGCGATCGCCGGCGCGGGAATGGGATCAGCTTTCGGTTGCGCAGCGCCGCCCTTCGGCTTACCGGCGGCGCCCTTCTGCGGCGCCTGCGACAGGGCTTTTGAGTTCTGCTCGGTCACCACGATGTCGCCTTGCTCGAGCGTCGTGCTGTCATCGGAATTCTTCAGCGCGTCGGCCCAACTCTGGCCGGGGCGACGGCACGAGCAGTTGGAGGTGAATTCGCGCCGGTAGCGGAAGGCATTGGGCAGCTCGGTATAAGTACGCCCGCCGATCGACACGGCCTGCGTAATGTCCTCGCCGGAGTTGCGATAGGAATAGAGCATGGCTTCCGAGGCCGGACACATCCGCTGGCAGGTGCGCTGATCGTCGGCGAAATGGTCGGGTACCGTCGAGTAGGAGACAGGGAAGAAAAAGCCGTCGCAGGTGCGCACGCAGACAGTGCGATAAGTACCGGCCGGTCCGCCCTCGCCGCCGCCCGGGTTGATGATGCCGCCGAGGAGGGTCTCGAGGAAACCGCCTGGCCCCGGGGTCTGTGCCGCGGCCCTGCTGTACTGCGCTCCGCAATTGTTCTGCGCCAATTGCGCGATGACGACGCGGCGCTGGCCTTCGCGGTCGGTGTTGCCGCTCTTGAGCCGTTCCAGATCGCTCATCATGCGGTCGAGATTGCCGCGGATCTGCTGGATCTGCGCGTTGAGCGGCTGGCACTGCTGTGACTGGCCGGTGAACAGGGAGAAGAACCCCGCGATCCCTTCGCAGCCGACACGGTGCGACTGCGCCGCCAGGCGGTCGAGATCAGCCTGCTGCTTGCCAATGGCCTCTTCGGCATGGCTGATCAGGTCGGCGCGCGCCGGATCGGGGGTGCCGCGGTCGACGGTCGCGAGCTGCGCCTCCAGCCGTGAGCAAACGGAATTTGAGGGCGGTTGATCAGGGGAAGTCTGCGCTGACGCAACGCCGGCGCAAGCGGCAAGCGCGCCGGCGGCAAGAATGAAACGGCCGAGGCCGCGTGACAGCCCGATCATCGTTGCGTCCCGGTCCCCAATTCCATCCAAGCCCCATGCCTGCGACGCAATGGTGACCAAAGTGTGAAGTGGAGAAAATCCCCGCAAGTCATGCCATCCCCAGGGTTTTTCCTCCAAGGCTGGGTCACTCTGCATCCGGCTGCTTTTCCGGACGCGCGCGGTCGAAGGCGGCAAGCGCGAGGCAGGCGGCTTCGATGCCGACGATCTTCGGGAAGGCATCGAGCGGCACCTTCAGGCGCCGCGCATTGTAGACCTGCGGTACCAGGAAGACGTCGGCGAGTGTCACCTCCGTGCCGAAGGCGTAGGGCGCCGGCCGCACCAAAGCCTCAAGGGTCTCGAACCCGCTGCGCACCCAGTGATGGTACCACGCATCGATCGCGCTCTGCTCCTGATGCATTTCGTTTTTCAGGTAGCGCAGCGGCCCGACATTGTTGAGCGGATGAATATCGCAGGCGATGATGTCCGCCAGCGCGCGCACCTTGGCGCGGGCAATCGGGTCTTTGGGCAGCAGCGGCGGTTCGGGATGAGTCTCCTCGAGATATTCGATGATCGCGGGCGACTGGATCAGCAGCTCGCCGTTCGGCGCCACCAAAACCGGGACGCGCATCTGCGGATTCACCGCGCGGAATTCCGGCCGCTTGTTGTGGCCACCATCCTTTACGAGGTGAACCGGCAGCGTCTCGTAGGCGAGGTTTTTCAGATTGAGCGCGATGCGTACCCGGTAAGCGGCGGAGGATCGGAAGAAGGAGTAGAGTTTCATGGTTCGACCTGGCCGTTATTTCAAAACGCCGCAAAGCACGGGAGCGGCATGACAGGCCGCGCACGCAACGATCGCGTCGAAGGAGATGGGCGCGTCAATTCTCGTCCTTCCCCTGCTGGACCACTTCGGCGGCGAGCTCGGCGGAGCGGGCCGTGAGCTGCTGCACCGCGCGGTTGAACGCTTCGCGGTCTTGCGGGGTCAGAATCTCCGTCAGGCGGCGCGCGAAGTCGAGCGCATGCGGTGCCAGCTCCTCGTACATCGCCCGTCCGGCGGCGGTGAGCGACAGGAAGGCCTCGCGCATGTCCTCGCGGTTGGCGCGCCGCACCAGGAGCCGGCGCTTTTCGAGGAGCGCGACCGCGCGCGATACCTTGGTCTTGTGCATGTGCGAGTGGGCGCCGACCGCCTTTCCGGTCATGACCCCGTACTGGCCGAGCGTCACCAGCACCCGCCATTCCGGCACGCCGATCCGGTAGCGCCGCGCGTAGACGCGCGAAAGCGCCTGCGAGGTAAGGCTCGCCACCACGTTGAGTTGGTAGGGAAGGAAATCCTCGAGCTTCAGCACCGCCTGGTTGCCGGGCGCCGGGGCCGCGGATGGATCGGTCCTGACTTCGCTTTCGATCGGCCCGTGACTGCCCATGGCACCATCTATGGCACCGCATCCGGCGTGCCGTCTGCGTCGGCGCAAACCCGGTTGCCGCACGACCACGAGAGGATGGACGAAGTTGCCGTGCGGCGCAACGCGTGCCAGAGCGGCCGCCGATCCCGCACGGCTGGCGGCGGCGGCACACAGCGGGCTTGATCGAACTCATCGAATTCCATAGGTGAGCGGGTAATTTCAGGGATAGGGGAAAGGAAACGCCCAGCGCGTATGTCGATGAGCTCGGATTTTGCCTCCAGCGCGGATCTCGCCGACAAGACCATCACCTTCGATGCGATCGGTCCCGATCTCTATGCCTTCACCGCTGAAGGCGATCCCAATTCCGGGGTGATTGTCGGCGACGATGGCGTGATGGTCGTCGACGCCCAGGCGACGCCGGTGATGGCGCGCCAGGTGATCGATCGCGTGGCGAAGATCACCGACAAGCCGATCAAATACGTCCTGCTCACGCACTACCACGCCGTGCGCGTGCTTGGCGCCTCCGCTTATGTCGGGGCCGAAATCCTCGCCTCGGACACGACGCGAGCGCTCATCGTCGAACGCGGCAAACAGGACATGGATTCCGAAATCGGCCGCTTCCCGCGGCTGTTTCGCGCGGTCGAGTCCATTCCCGGCCTCACCTGGCCGTCGATCACCTTTCCCGACCAGATGTCGGTATGGCTCGGCCGGCGCGAGGTGCGCATCATGCGCATCGGCCGCGGCCACACGGCGGGCGACGTGGTCGCGCTGGTGCCCGACGCCAACGTGGTGTTTTCCGGCGACCTCGTCGAGTATCAATCGGCGTGCTATTGCGGCGACGCGCATTTCACCGACTGGCCGGCCACGCTCGACCGGCTGGCCGAGTTTTCCGCCCGGGCCCTGGTGCCGGGCCGCGGCGCGGCGCTCAAGACGCCGCACGAGGTCGCCGACGGCATCGCGCTCACCGAGGATTTTCTGACCACGCTCTATGGTTCGGTGGTGGAAAGCGTCGCCAAGGGCCACTCGCTCAAGGAATCCTATGACGCGGCACGCGCGGCCATGGATCCGCGGTTCGCGAGCTTCGCCATCTACGAGCACTGCATGCCGTTCAACGTCTCGCGCGCCTACGACGAAGCGAGCGGCATCGACCATCCGGTGATCTGGACCGCCGAGCGCGACCGCGCCATGTGGGCTGCGCTGCGTGGCTGAGCATGCGCGGTGTCGGGTGGCGGGGCGCCGTCTGGAGTTCTGGCCTGGGCCAATCGGGCACTGTCATGCCCACCCGGCAAGGCCCTGACGACATTTTGCCGACCCTGCGGCGTTGAGCAGTGAGCGAAATGCACAAGTCGGTCTACCGCTACGAGTACCGCCGTTCCCGCGACCAGGACACGCGATCCCCGGTGCGCCACGCGGTGGTTGTCGTGGGCGCCGGGCCGGTCGGGCTTGCCGTGGCGGTCGATCTCGCGCAGCGCGGCGTGCGGGTCGTGCTGCTCGACGATTCCGATCGCATCGGCGAGGGCTCGCGCGGCATCTGCTGGTCGAAGCGCACGCTTGAGATACTGGACCGGCTCGGCGTCGGCGAACGTCTCGTTGCGCGCGGCGTCACCTGGAAGCTCGGCAAGGTCTTCTGCGGCGACGAGCTTCTGTTCGCGTTCGATCTCCTCCCCGAGGAAGGGCACAAGATGCCCGCCTTCATCAACCTGCAGCAATTCTACCTGGAGAAGGCGCTGGTCGACCGCGCCGGCGAGATCGAAAACATCGATCTGCGCTGGAAGAACCGCGTCGCCGGCCTCGAACAGCGCAACGATGGGGTGCGTCTGACAATCGAAACGCCCGAGGGCGCCTATCGGCTCGACGCCGACTGGCTCATCGCCGCCGACGGCGCTCGTTCGACCGTTCGCGGCCTGCTCGGCCTCGGCTTTTCCGGCGTCACCTTCGAAGACAAGTTCTTGATTGCCGACGTGCGCATGGCCGCGGATTTTCCGACCGAACGCCGCTTCTGGTTCGCGCCGAAATTCCATGCCGGCCAGTCGGCCCTGATGCACCGCCAGCCCGATAACGTCTGGCGCATCGACCTGCAGCTCGGCCCCGACGCCGATCCGATCGCCGAGCAGGAACCGGAACGCGTCCGCGCCCGCCTCGCCAAAGTGCTGGCGCCGCACGACTTCGAGCTCGAATGGGTCTCGGTCTACACCTTCAATTGCCGGCGGCTCGACCGCTTCGTGCATGACCGCGTGATCTTCATCGGCGATGCGGCGCATCAGGTGTCGCCGTTCGGTGCCCGGGGCGCCAATTCCGGGATCCAGGACGCCGAGAACCTAGCGTGGAAGCTCGCGGCAATGCTTGCAGGGGAAGGCGGCGAGGCATTGATCGCGAGCTACGATATCGAGCGGACCCAGGCGGCTGACGAGAATATCGGCCACTCGACCCGGTCGACCGATTTCATGTCGCCGCATTCGCGCGCTGAGCGCGGGCTGCGCGATGCCGTGCTCGCGCTAGCGCCGAAGGCCGAGTTCGCCCGGCGCATGGTCAATTCCGGGCGCCTGTCGCTGCCTTCGGTCTACAATTCTCCGCTGTCGACGCCCGACGAGGCGCCGTTTGCCGGTGCGTCGAAGCTCGGCGCGCCGCTGCCCGACGCGCCGATGACGCGGCCGGACGGGACACCGGCTCACCTCCTGGAGAATCTGCGCGACGGCTTCGAACTCATCTGCGTCAAGGCCGACGCCGATGGCGATGGATGGCGGCACGTGCCGGACGGCATCCGGCGCACCGTCATCGGTGAAGATCTTTTCGACCGCACGAGGATTTTAACGCAGCGCTTCGACGCCACGCCCGGCGCAGCCTATCTCGTTCGCCCCGATCAGCATCTGTGCGCACGCTGGCGCCGCTTCGATGCCGGCAAACTGGCCGCGGCGCATGCGCGCGCGCTCGGGCGCTGACGATCCCGACCAACGAGGTGCCCGATGGCAAAGCTCGTCACCGCGTCGCGGTTTGCCGACCCGGACGCCGCCTATGTCGCGCTCGTCGATGCGAGGCGGAATCTGTCGGACGCCGAAGCCGCCGCTCTCGATACCAAGCTCGTGCTCATTCTCGCCAACCACATCGGCGACCTCGACGTGCTGAACGAAGCGATTGCGCTCGCCAGAGAACCGGCAGGCTCTTCGCCATGACTGCCGACAGGGCTGCGCGATTTCCCTCCGGAACGCTGGTCGCCGGGCTTCTCGCCGGCAACGGCGTGCTGTGGGCGGTGATGTTCTTCGGCACGCTCGCGCACCTGCAAGCCTTGGCCGGCGGCGCCGCGCCGTTCGACATCAGGCCGCTCGGCTACAGCTACGACGAGGCACGCGCCTTTCTTGAGGCCCTCGGCGAACAGGGCCGCGCCTATTATCTCCGGCCCGAACTCATCCTCGATACCATCTATCCGCCGTTCTACGCGGTATCGCGGGCGCTCGCGCTATGGTGGCTGACCATGCCGGGACGGCTCTACGACGGAGCCGTGCCGCAGCGCTGGCGCTGGACGCTGGTAGCGATGCCCATCGTCATGGCGACCTGTGACAGCGTGGAGAATGTCTGCATCGCCAAGATGCTGTCGAACTGGCCCGATCTGTCGCCGGGCCTGGTGCAGGCCTCGAGCCTCGCCACGCGGGTGAAGTTCATCGCCGGCGTGTTCACTGAAGTCCTGATGGCAGCGCTCGCCATTCCCGCGCTGCTGCGATGGCGCCGATTGCCGCCATCCCCGCGTCCCCCGCGGCCGGCGCCGCGGACCGCAGCAAGCCCAAGCCCGACTGCTTCCGCCGAGGCGGAACCAGCGAATTCCAGCGAGCCCTAAAGGAGCCGAAATGTCAGCGCGAGCACTCGATGGCGACGAAGTCGTCGCAATCGGTGGCGCGGCAAGCGGCGGGAATGACCCCCGTCATGTCGTCGCGGTCGACCTTTCGGTACGACAGCGCCTGCGCGAACTCGCGCGCCCGGCAGTACGAGTTCGCCGCCGCCCTGCCGCAGGATTCGCCCGAAGCGAGGCAACGGTCGATGCCGTAGCCATCGGCATTGTTGGCGATAATGAAAATGCGCTTGTCCGCCTGGGCGGCTGCAGCAGCAAAGAGGACTGCCGCGAAAGCGGCGGCCGCGATCACGGAACGCATAAAACCCCCAGATCCCCGGCGCCGGAAAGGCGCCCCGAAGCCCGTCAGCTACGGCCGCAGATAATGCGATAGCCAAGTTAAGCTTCCGTTAGCTGCTACTACGAGCAACACAATCGCAAACTTTTCCACAGGGCCCCGGGCGCTTTGCCCGGCGCCGTGACATTCGCGCCACGCGGCGAACGACGCGCGGCGAATGGCTTGACGCGCTCGCCGTCCTCGACCATTGTGCGCGCCATGAGCGGCCTTAACTCAATCTGCGGCATTTGCCGGGAGATTATTCGCTAGCGATCAACGCTGGCTGCGGCCGTCTTTTCTCAGCATCGAGACCAATGACGCCGGGCCAGCAGGGCCGAGGTGCGTGGTTCGATTCGATGGAACTCAAGCTCTACGACACGCTGACACGCGAGAAGCGGGTCTTTACCCCGCTCGATCCCGCCGACGTGCGCATGTATGTGTGCGGGCCGACGGTCTACGACTTTGCCCATATCGGCAATGCGCGGCCGGTCATCGTGTTCGACGTGCTGTTCCGCCTGCTGCGCCACCTCTACGGCGCCGATCATGTCACCTACGTACGCAACATCACCGACGTCGACGACAAGATCAACGCGCGCGCGGCGGAGGAATATCCCGGCCAGCCGCTCAACGAGGCGATCCGCAAGGTCACGGAAGCAACCGACCGCCAGTTTCACGAGGACGTGGCCGCGCTCGGCTGCCTGCCCCCGACCGTCGAGCCGCGCGCGACCGAGCACATTGCCGAGATGCGCGCGCTGATCGAGCGGCTCGTCGCCTCCGGCCATGCCTATGTCGCGAACGATCACGTGCTGTTCAGCGTGGCTTCGATGCCGGACTACGGCCGGCTGTCGAAGCGGCCGCTCGACGAGATGATCGCCGGCGCCCGCGTCGAGGTCGCGCCCTACAAGCGCGACCCGATGGATTTCGTGCTGTGGAAGCCATCGAAGCCGGGCGAGCCAGACTGGCCGTCGCCGTGCGGCATCAGCGCGCCCGGGCGCCCCGGCTGGCATATCGAATGCTCGGCGATGTCCGACAAATGGCTGTGGACCGAAGCGCTTTCCAAGCTTTCGGCGAGCGGCCGCGCGCATCCGCATCAGTTCGACATCCATGGCGGCGGCATCGATCTCGTGTTCCCGCACCACGAGAACGAAATCGCCCAGTCGCGCTCCGCTTTTCACACCCCGGCGATGGCCAATTTCTGGATGCACAACGGCTTCCTTCAGGTCGAAGGCGAGAAGATGTCGAAGTCGCTCGGCAATTTCGTGACAATTCATGAACTGCTTCACACTGCCAAGTTTGGATCAAACCAATGGCATGGTCATGTACTGCGGCTTGCAATGCTGATGACTCACTATCGGCAACCTATCGATTGGACGGTCGACCGGCTGGTGGAAGCGAGACGCACACTGAAGGAATGGATCGATTGCGCAGAAGGATTTGATCAGTATCCTGCGCCGGTGCCAACTGAACTGATTTCGGCTCTCTCTGATGACTTAAACTCTCCAGCAGCATTGACCGTCACGTCTCAACTTTTTCGGGACACGCGTCGTCGCACGAATCCCGAAGCCTCAATCCAGCTAGCGGCGGCCTTGAAGTGGCTAGGCATTTGGAACGGAGAGTATTCGAACGAGGTCTATACCTATGGAATAGAAGTTGGAGCCGGACCGGCGGAGGCGGACGTTCGTCCCTTTATTGAAGCACGGAATGCCGCGCGCAAAGCAAAAGACTTCAAAGAAGCAGATCGCATACGTAACGAACTTGCAAAAATGCATGTGATGGTGAAAGACAGCAAAGATCCAAATACTGGAGAACCCGTCACCACGTGGGAATACGTTCCATGACCCGCCGCACGCAGGAAAAACTCGCGATGCGCCCTATGCTGCCGCAAGATGTGCCGCTCCTGGCGGAGATTTTCCGGGCCAGCATCCAGGAATTGACCGGCGACGATTACAGCGAGGCGCAGCAGGAGGCGTGGGCGCAGGCGGCGGACGATGTCGAGGCGTTCGGCGCGCGGCTTGCCGTCGAGCTGACGCTCGTCGCCACCCATGGCGGCTCGCCGGTCGGGTTTGCCGCGCTCGCCGACAATGTGCGCATCGACATGCTCTACGTGCATCCGGCGGCGGCCGGGCAGGGCGCCGGCAACATGCTCTGCGACGCGCTGGAGAAGCTCGCCGCCGCGCGCGGGACCAAAGAGCTCACTGTCGAGGCAAGCGACACCGCCCGCAGCTTCTTCGAGCGGCGCGGCTTTGCCGCGCGCACGCGCAACACGGTCCTTAGCGCCGGCGAATGGCTCGCCAACACCACGATGGTCAAGCCGCTCGCCGCGGCTGCCGCCGCCAAACGGAGCGCGTCATGAAACGCCGCGACGTGCCGTTCCAGCGCCATTGGCTCTATTATGTGATCCTGAAATACGCGGTGATCGCGGTTGCGGTCGCGGTGACCTTCTACACTGCGCTTCGGCTCTATTCGGGCTGAAGAGCATGCCGCGCGAGCGTCTTTATCTGTTCGACACCACGCTGCGCGACGGCGCGCAGACGAACGGCGTCGACTTCACGCTCGCCGACAAGCTCGCCATCGCCCGCATGCTCGACGAACTCGGCGTCGACTACGTCGAGGCCGGCTATCCCGGCGCCAATCCGATCGACACGAGTTTATTCGCCGAGCGGCGGCCGCTCAGGGCAAAAGTCACCGCATTCGGCATGACGCGCCGGCCCGGCCGTTCGGCGTCGAACGATCCGGGCCTTGCCGCGCTCCTTGCCGCCGAGGCCGACGCGGTCTGCTTCGTCGCCAAATCCTGGGACTACCACGTGCGCGTCGCGCTCGAGACCAGCGCGGAGGAGAACCTCGCCTCGATCCGCGACAGCGTGCGCGCGGCCACGGCAAAGGGCCGCGAGGTGCTGCTCGATTGCGAGCATTTCTTCGACGGCTACAAGGCGAACTTCCCCTACGCGCTTGCCTGCGCCAGGGCCGCCTACGATGCCGGCGCCCGCTGGGTCGTGCTCTGCGACACCAACGGCGGCACGCTGCCGCACGAGGTCGAGAAGATCGTCGGCGAGGTCTGCCGGCAGATTCCCGGAGACCGTGTCGGCATTCACGCCCACAACGACACCGAGCAGGCGGTGGCGAACAGCTTTGCCGCGGTGCGTGCCGGCGCGCGGCAGATCCAGGGCACGCTCAATGGCCTCGGCGAACGCTGCGGCAACGCCAATCTCGCCTCCATCATTCCGACGCTGAAGCTCAAGGCCGAATATGCCGAGCGCTTCGAGATCGGTGTATCGGACGCGGCTCTCGGCCAAATCGCGCGCGTGTCGCGCGCGCTCGACGACCTCCTCAATCGCGCCGCCAACCGCCACGCGCCCTATGTCGGCGAGAGCGCCTTCGCGACCAAGGCGGGCATCCATGCCTCCGCCATCATGAAGGAGCCGGCGACCTACGAGCACATCGCGCCCGAGCGCGTCGGCAACAAGCGCAAGCTCCTCGTCTCAGATCAATCCGGCCGCTCGAACCTCATCGCCGAGCTCGAGCGCATCGGCTTGGCGGTGGACAGGGACGATCCGCGGCTTTCGCGCCTGCTCGACGCGGTCAAGGAACGCGAGGCGCTGGGTTACGCCTATGAGTCGGCGGACGCCTCGTTCGAGCTCTTGGCGCGGCGGCTCCTCGGCAAGGTGCCGCGCTACTTCGACGTGGAGAAATTCGACGTCAATGTCGAGCAACGCATCAACGCCAAGGGCGAGCGCGTCACCGTGAGCATGGCGGTGGTGAAGGTGAAGGTCGGCGGCGAGGCTCTGATCTCGGCCGCCGAAGGCAATGGCCCGGTCAACGCGCTCGACCTCGCGCTGCGCAAGGACCTCGGCAAGTATCAAAGCTACATCGCCGGGCTCGAACTCACCGATTATCGAGTCCGCATCCTCAACGCCGGCACAGAGGCGGTGACGCGCGTGCTCATCGAGAGCGCCGACGAGGACGGCGATCACTGGACCACGGTCGGCGTGTCCGCCAACATCATCGACGCCTCGTTCCAGGCGCTGATGGATTCGATCGTCTACAAGCTCGTGAAGTCGGGGGCGCCGGCGTGAGGAGAAAGCCGTCATTCCGGGGCGCCGCTTCGCGGCTCCGGAATGACCGGTGAGTGAATTCGCGAGGACTTTCATGATCGACCACGTCTCCGTCGCGGTGCGCGATATCCATGCGGCCGAATCGTTCTACAGCGCGCTGCTCGCGCCGCTCGGCATGACGAAGCTGCACGAATGGCCGAACGCGGCCGTCGGCTTTGGCAAGAAATATCCGGAATTCTGGATCAACGCCCGCGCGGCGATGGACCGCGTCGCCGAGGACAGCGGCGCGCATGTTTGCCTGCGCGCGCCTGACGCCGAAGCGGTCGACGCCTTCCACGCCGCCGCACTCAGGGCCGGCGGCACCTCTTATGGCGCGCCCGGCCTGCGGCCCGCATACCACCAGACCTACTACGCGGCCTTCATCCGCGATCAAGACGGCAACCGCATCGAGGCGGTGACGTTTCTGCGCGACAGCCCGCGTTAGCAGGCCCGGGAGCACCGGATTGGCGCAGGCGGTGCGTTCCTGCGCGACAGTGAAGCTCAGTGTCATTTGCTGCCCCATGACGTGGTGTATTGCGACGAAGGAAAGCTAAAGCCTCAGCGGCCTGCTGCCATCGGTCCGCGAACACCGCAGACATCCCGGGTCGACCACGCTAAAGTAATTGCGCGGTAAAACTAACCTGGGACCCCCAGCGCGATCTCCAGGCGCAATTGGTGTGAGCAATGAAAGCTGCTGTTGTGAGCCGGGCGGCGGTGATCGGCCTCGGTTCGATGGGAATGGGCATCGCGCATTCGCTTCGACGTGCCGGGTTCGACGTCGTTGGCTGCGACGCCAATCGGGTTACTGTCGAGCGCTTCGTGCGAGAGGGAGGGCAGGGCGCACCGGACCCGGCGTCGGCGGCCGCCAACGTTGACGTACTGATTTGCGTAGTAGTGAACGCGGCGCAGACGGAAGCCGTGTTGTTCGGCGAAAATGGGGTGGCCGCAAGTATGCCCGAGGGCGCAGTCTTCATCTCGTCAGCGACGATGGATCCAGCTGCCAGCCTGCGCCTCGCAAGCCGGCTAGAGGCCGGCGGGCGCCTTTACCTGGATGCTCCTATCAGCGGCGGCGCGGCGCGCGCGGCTGACGGCACGCTAACCGTTCTCGCGTCGGGGGCGCGCGCTGCTTTTGTGAAGGCTCGTCCGGCGCTCGAGGCCATGGCGGCTAAGGTGCACGATCTTGGCTCGGAAGTCGGCCTCGGCTCGGCCTTCAAGATGATCAATCAACTTCTCGCTGGGGTGCACATCGCGGTCGCGGGTGAGGCAATTGCTTTTGCCGCCAAGCAGGGCCTCGACCTGCGCAAGGTGTACGAGGTCATTACCGGATCGGCTGGCAATTCCTGGATGTTCGAAAACCGCATACCCCATGTGCTCGACGGTGATTACGCGCCGCGAAGCGCAGTCGATATCTTCGTGAAGGATCTCGGCATTGTCCAGGACATGGCGCGGGAGTTCAGATACCCCGTGCCGCTGGCTGCAGCGGCCCTGCAGGTGTTCTTGATGGCATCGGGTGCCGGCATGGGCCGCGATGACGATGCCTCGGTTGCGCGAATCTACGCGCGCCTCACTGGCACGACGCTGCCGCAAGAGTTCGTCACCGACCAGAGTTGAAATTGTCGCCCCCGCGAACTCGCTGTAGAACGTCGGCTCGACTTCGAGATGACCTGCTCGACAACATCGGCATTGAGACGATTGAGCGGACGAGTTGGCGAACATGCTGAATAACGGCGACGACGAGGATGAAGCCAGACGGCCGCACACCGTTCCGCAGTGGTTGGGGATTCGCCATTGACCGCGAGGTGTTCTTCATGAGGGCATTCACATGCCTCATCTAAACGAATCAAAATTGCGCGAAGAAATTTGCCGGCTTGGCGCTTCGCTGTTTACGCGCGGACTGACCTTCGGCAGTGCCGGGAACATCAGTGCTCGGCTCGAAGACGGCTGGCTGATGACTCCGACCAACGTCTCACTTGGTCGGCTCGATCCGGCGCGGCTCGCCAAGCTCGACGCCAACGGAAAACTCGTCTCCGGCGAGCCGCCGACCAAGGAGACGTTCCTCCATCGCGCCATGTACAGCGAGCGGCCGCAAGCCAGTGCCGTCGTGCACCTGCACTCCACGTACTCCGTGGCCGTATCGGCGCTTGCCGATGTTGATGCTGCAAATGTGCTGCCCCCGATCACCGCCTACTACGTCATGCGCGTAGGCCGCTTGCCACTCGTGGCCTACTACCCTCCGGGCGATCCCGCCTTGGCAGACGCCGTGCAACGGTTGGCGGGAAAGCACCATGCGGTTCTGCTCGCGAACCATGGCCCGGTGGTCGCAGGCAGCACGCTCGATGCTGCGGCTAATGCGATCGAAGAATTGGAGGAAACCGCAAAGCTCTTTCTGCTTCTGCGCGGGGCGAAGGTCCGGCTGCTCACCAACGAGCAGGTGGCGGCGCTAAAACCCGCGTGAGCTCGGCCTGCGCCCAAGGCCGGCAAGCGGAAGGCAAATGAACTCTACTATAGCAGAGCCGACCGCGATCAATGAGGTGGTATGCGCGGATCAAGCCCGATCTTGATCAACGCGTTCCACCCGGCGTGGCAAGCGGCGGCGAACAGAACGGCAAGAAAGACGAAAGTTTCCACTCGATAGCCTAAACACGACCCGAAACGCACATTCCAGGCTTGCCCCTGACGTTGACCGGTTTCTGGGTGAAAATCGGAGCGGCGAGCGAACCCGAGTCCGACGAAAGCTCGCGCCCTCTGGCTATTGCATCAGCCGTAGCGCATCCATGAAGAAGTCGGGTCCCCCGAAATTCCCCGATTTCAGCGCCAGCACCATCTCATTGGGCTTGGCGCCGATCGTACGCAATACAGGAACGCCGGCAGCAATCTCGGGGCCCACGAGAAATGCTGGAATGGCGAGACGGTCCACGACAGCGCCGGCGGTCTCTCCTCCGGCGATCACGAGCCGACGCGCGCCACGGTCAAGCAGGCCGGCGGCAATCGTTGCCATCGCTTGCTCAATTGCATGCCCGGCTGCGGCACGGCCATGACGAGCCTGGACGGCCGCGACTCGATCGGGCGCGGCACTGCTTGCAAGCAGGATAGGTCCCTGATCGAGATGTTCGCTCGCCCACGCAAGCGCGCGTTGCACTTCCTGCGGTCCGCAGACGAGCCCGTCGGGATCGAGTTCAGGACCGGCATCGCCCGCTCGGCGCGTTCGATCTGTGTAAGCGTCGCCTGCGAACAGCTGCCGGCAAGGCAGGCAGTCCGGCCGCCGACGGGCGCACCCATTGCTTCCGTTGAGGCGCTCGCTGCTGTGGCGCTCGATGCAATAAGGCCGCGAGCGAGTCCGCGGCCGAGGCCGGAGGCGCCGATGGACACGCGCCGCTCGAGCGCTGCGGCGCCTATGGCTTCGAGATCGCGATCGAACACCGCATCGGCGATTGCGGCTGCGAACCCCTCCTTGGCGAGGTCGGCGAGGCGGTTGCGGATGGCGGCCGGACCGGCGACGACCGTCCTGAGGTCGATGAGTCCGACCTCCGAGCGGCTTTGCCGCGCGAGCACGCGGACCAGATTGGCATCGCGCATCGGGTTGAGGGGATGATCCCTGAGCGGACTTTCGTTAAGCGGGAGCGCGCCGACGAACAGGTTGCCCTGATAGACGGTGCGTGCGGTCTCGGGAAACGCAGGCGTGACGACGGCGATTGCTTCGCCGGCGTCGGTGCGCAGGGCATCCAGCACCGGCCCGATGTTGCCGTCATCGGTGGAATCAAAGGTGGAGCAGATCTTGTACATGACGTGGCTCGCGCCGCGCTTCCTGAGCCAGGCGTCCGCCGCACGGGCTTGCGACACGGCCTCGGCCGCGGCAATGGAGCGGATCTTCAGCGACACGACCACGACACTGACGTCGGGAAGAGTAAGGCTGTCCGCAGGAATCCCGATAGCCTGCACGGTTCGCAGGCCGCATCTGGTAAGCGTATTGGCGAGATCCGACGCTCCCGTATAGTCATCAGCAATACAGCCAAGTGGAGTCATGAGGGTGCTCCCGCGGTCCCCACAAGACTACCCTTGCGGCGCCACGGCGAAAACCAGCCGAGTCCCTCGATCGTCTTGCCACGTGGTCGGTATTCGCATCCGACGAAACCCGAATACCCGAGCCGATCCAGCTCATCGAACAGGAACGGGTAATTCAATTCCTCGGCCGTCGGCTCATTCCGAGAAGGGACACTCGCGATCTGTACGTGCCCAACGATCGGCATCAATCGCCGGAGCGCAATGGTCACGTCGCCATGCATGATCTGGCGATGATAGATGTCGAACTGCAACTTGAGATTCGGCAGGGCAAGTTCGCCGATCACTGTTTCAGCAAGCCTGAAATCGTTTAGATAGTACCCGGGCATATCGCGGCTGTTGATCGGCTCTACGACAAGGTCGAGCCCTTCGCGGGCAACCCTTTCCGCGGTCCATGCCGCTGCTGTCCGATAGGCCTGGCCCGATCGGGGATCATGATCGCTTGCGATCCCGGCCATGAGATGCACACGTTTGACGCCCGTCGCCCGTACAAACGGCAATGCCGTCTCCATGCCACGCTGTAGATCGGCAAACCGGTCGGGAAGCGCGGCGAAGCCTCGCTCACCTGCCGCCCAATCTCCCGGAGGCAGGTTGAACAGCGCCAGAGTCAGGCCATTTCGCGACAAACATCGCGCAATCGCATCCGGAGAGTGATCATAGGGGAAGAGGAACTCGACGGCGACAAAGCCGGCGTCGGCTGCTGCATCGAAACGATCCAGAAACGACCATTCGTTGAACATCATCGTCAGGTTTGCGGCGAAGCGCGGCATTCGCTGGCTCCTATCTGGTCTCGGGTTAGTCGCCAACAAGCGCGTCGATCCAGCACGAGCGCGCCGGACCGAATCCGATCGAGTCGAGACGGGTGACGGACGCGGAACCGGCAGCGACAAGATTTCAGGATCATGGCCATTTTCGCTCGGCCCGCCTCGCGATGCGCGGCACTGCTAAACACTTGCGCCATCCGTCCGTATCGCAGTGGTGCCTCTAGCGGTTGCTCTAAAGCAGCAGCACGCACTAGCCTGTCGAGATTTAGCTGTGAAACATGCCAGTGACTTTCGGAC
>CAWHZA010000083.1:0-13104 GCA_963833665.1 uncultured Alphaproteobacteria bacterium
ACTTCCGGTCAGTCGATCTTCATTCCCGATGCCGAGACCGGATACAGGGTGCGCCCCGATCTGGCGGCGGTTTCAGATTCGCCGGCACTCAGTTACTACACGAACGGGCGCGGGGCGCGGACCAATGGGCCCGGCGTTGCCGCGCCGGACAAGGTCGACTTCATCACGATCGGCGATTTGCAGACCGTCGGCTACGGCGTTGCGAGCGACGAGACCTATACAAGCGACCTGGCGCGGGAGACCAATCTCGTCGGCCTCAATTTCGGCGTCAGCGGATTTGGCGGCGTGGGCTCGCTCCTGGTGCTGCGCCGCGAACTCGATCTTGCGCCAAAATTCGTCGTCTACGGTTTCTGGGAGGACCATCTCAACCGCAATGTCCGACCATGCCTCGAAAGCGGAACGCCCTTCTGCATTCCCCGGCCGAGCGTCACCATCGGCCCGTCCGGCCCCTCCATCCGGTTGCCGGAGGATCCGGTCAACGCGCTGACGCGAGCAAAGCTCTGGTTCGGGGACGGCAAGCCCCCCTTCGTGAAGGATTTTCTGGCCTCGGCCGTACGCAACTGGGGGTTCTTCGCTGCAAAATTCGATCGGGCCCGCGCGCCCGAGGGGGTTTCCGATAAAGACAAGATCGAAGCCCAGGCCTATGTGCTGCAGCAAATGAAGCAGACGGCCGATTCGATCCATGCGCCGCTGATCGTGGTCTGGATCCCGGTCTACTTCTATCCCGAGATCAACGATCTGCCGGCACGGCTGGCGGCGGTGATAAAGGACGCCGGCATCCTCCTGGTCGACATGGCCCCGCGCTTTCGCGAGATGCAGCGTGAAGGCGCCGTCATTGCCATCCCGGGCAATGGCCACATGACGCCGGCGGCGCATCAGGATGTCGCTGCGGCGGTCGCAAAATTGCTGAAGGAACACAAGATGCTCGAGGAGCACGCGTCTTCGTCGAGATCTTCGGGCTGCGGTGTCGATGCCGAGGCTGCGCGTTGCGACGGCGGCGACGCGCATTGACGGCGGACCGAATTGCCAAGGCCATCCGTGCGTGACAGAAGCGGGCATGGGCGAACGCCAATGGCACGCCAAACCGCACGCGCGGCGCCGCCACGACGCGCACCACCAGCGTGACCGGCGTGGCGGGCGCGTCGGGCGCCGCGAGCGGACCGACGCTCCCATCATCCTCTACGGCTGGCATCCGGTCATCGCGGCTCTCGCCAATCCCGCGCGCCGCATCCGCGGCCTCTGGGCCACCGCCAACGCCGCGCGGCGACTCGCCGAGGAAGCCGTGGCGCTACCGATGAGCCCGGAAGTGGTGCGGCCGGAGGCGATCGCCGCGCGGCTTTCGCCCGACGCCGTGCATCAGGGCCTGCTCGCCGAGGTCGAGCCCCTCCCCTCGCCACCGCTCGAGGATTTGGCCGGCGCCGGCACCGTCCTCCTGCTCGATCAGGTCACCGATCCGCACAATGTCGGCGCCATCCTGCGCACCGCCGCGGCGTTTGCCGTCAACGCCATGATCATCACCGCCCGTCACAGCCCCGAGGCGACAGGCGTGCTTGCCAAATCCGCCTCGGGCGCGCTCGAACTCGTGCCGATCGTCGTCGTGCAGAACCTGGCGCGCGCGCTCGCCACGCTCAGGGAACGCGGCTTTCTTACCGTCGGGCTCGACAGCGCCGCGGCGGACGACCTCGCCGCGACGGCGCTGTCGTCGCCGCTGGCGCTGGTGATCGGCGCCGAGGGCAAAGGCTTGCGCCAGGGAACCCGCGCTGCCTGCGAACGCGTGGCGCGGCTCGATCTTCCCGGCGCGATCAAGAGTCTCAACGTGTCCAATGCCGCAGCGTTGGCCCTCTACGTTGCGAGCCGCGCCCTCGCGCCATCGGCGCAGAGCTGAAAAACGAAGGCCCGCGCGGGGCGGGCCTTCAATTGACGCGGACGCTCAGCCAGCTAACGCGCTTCGATCAATAACGCACGCCGAGTGGGCGATGCGGGTACCGCAGGTACGGGCGATACGGCCCGACCGGACCGGCGTACCGGGGGTACCGGTGATGGTAGTACGCCCGCTCGCGGTACGGGACGACCGGACCGGCCCCGGCGTAGTAGGGATTTATCCCATAGCCCGCGGGATACGGCTCACCGGTAACGTAGGAATACGCCGGAGGCGGTGCATAGCCTGCGCCCGGTCCATAGACGCGATACGGGACCATGATGCCCGGGCCGGTGTAGTCGGGCCCCTGGTTCACGACGTAGATCGGCGACGGCGCAATCGGCGTCGGCTCGATGGCCGGGGTGGCGTAGCCGCCGCCGCAGCCGCCGCAGCCACTGCAGCCGCAACCGCCTCCCCAGCCGACCGCCGGTTGGGCATAGGTCGCCAGGGGCGCGCCGCAGCCGCCGCAGCCGCCGGCAAAGACCGGCTCCGCATAGGTTACTGGCGCCACGGCTGGACCGCAGCCGCCGCACCCACTCCATTGATAGGCGAGCGGCGCCGGGTTGCCCCATTCGCAACAGGCAAGCGCCGCCGACGTCGTGCCGGCAGTGAACAAAGTGGCGAGAGCCACAAGGATCGCGCGATGACGAGACATGATACTCCCTTACAAGCTGCCTCGTTCACGAGGCGGATGAAGACGAACCGCTACGCGGCCCGCCCGACAAAAGTTGTTAAAGCTATCGTCGGTCATGCTCCGGGATGTGCGGACCTCCGTCGCCGTGGCCGAGCAACCCGTTGTCGTGCCAGTGGCGGTGGCGCCAGGACCGGCACGTCGGGCCTTCCGGGGATGACGATCACCGGCGCACGACGGGCAAACGCCGGAGAAATGCCGATCGCAAGCCAAAACGCCGTGTGGAGGAAACGCATGAGCCGCCCGCTTTGTACGCGGCTACTCTACGAACGCCCCCCGGCGAATTCGTTTATTTCTGGGCGGTTGCCTCTCCGAATTGCGCAGTAACATTAATTGCCGCCTACCAGAGCGTTTGTTCGACCCGCGCGCCCGAGCGCGATGGGCACCTCGACCTTCCTGGTCGGACTGTTGCCGACCTACGCCACGATCGGCTGGCTGGCGCCGATCCTCCTGGTGACGCTGCGGCTGTGCCAGGGCCTCGCGCTCGGCGGTGAATATGGCGGCGCCGCAACCTACGTCGCCGAGCATTCGCGGCCCGGCGAGCGCGGCTTCTCCACGAGCTGGATCCAGACCACGGCGACGCTCGGTCTGCTGCTCGCCCTGATCGTCATCGCGCTGTGCCGCGAATACATGCTGCCCAAGGATTTTTCGGAGTGGGGCTGGCGCATCCCGTTCATCGTCTCGGTAGTCCTGCTGATCTTCTCGATCTATATCCGGCTCAAGCTCAACGAGACGCCGATATTCCAGCGCATGAAGGAAGAGGGCAAAGGTTCGCGCGCGCCGCTGACCGAAAGCTTCTTCCGCTATCCGAACAACAAGTACGTCCTGCTGGCGCTGCTCGGCGCCACCGCCGGTCAAGGGGTGGTGTGGTACACCGGGCAGTTCTACGCTCTGTTCTTCCTCATCATCACGCTGAAGCTCGGTTATATCCCGGCCTACGTGCTCATCGGCCTGTCGCTGATCATCGGCACGCCGTTCTTCATCTTCTTCGGCTGGCTCTCCGACCGCATCGGGCGGCTGAAGATCATCCTGGCCGGCTGCCTGATCGCGGCGGTGACCTACTTCCCGCTGTTCGCCGGACTGACCCACTACGTCAATCCCGACCTCGAGGCGTTCGCGCAGAAGAACCCGATCACGCTGACGGCGGACGCCTCGACCTGCAAGGTGCACATCTTCGTCACCGCGTTCACCAAGTTCTCCGCCTGCGACCGAGCCAAGGATTTCATCACCAAGCTCGGCCTCTCGTTCACGACGCAGGATGCGCCGGGCGCCGCCGACAAGGTCGACCTGGCGATCGGCTCGGCCAAGGTGAGCGGCTTCAACGCCGACGCCTGGAACGCGGCGTTCCTCGAGGCCGGCTATCCGAACCTGCGCAAGGACGCCGGCAGCGGCAAGATCGTTGCGAAACCCGCCGACACCAACAACGTCAATTGGGTGATGACGGAGATCATTCTCGTCATCATGGTGATCTACGTCACCATGGTGTACGGCCCGATCGCGGCGTTCCTGGTCGAGATGTTCCCGACCAAGATCCGCTACACCTCGATGTCGCTGCCGTACCACATCGGCAACGGCTGGTTCGGCGGCATGCTACCGCTCTTGGCGACGGCGTTCGTGGCCGGTTACGGCGACATCTATTTCGGGCTGTGGTATCCGATCGGGGTGGCGGTGATGACGTTCATCATCGGCCTGATCTTCCTGCGCGACACGAGAACCGTCGATATCGTCACCGGGTCCGGCGTGCAGACGCAGAGCGCCGGAGCTTAGGGCAAGCAAGGGCGGCGGCCGTGCCGCCGCCCGGCATTTTCCGGCCGGAAACGCTCCGCAACAGCGGGGCGTTTTCTTGCGGTCCCGAAGCGGCCATCTCGTTCGACTGTTTCGTTCCGCTCGATGGGGTAACGAAAGTTCGCGGCGCGCGGGGCGGGTTCGTTTCGCGCGAAGTCAGCGGCGCGCGTCATTGGCTTGCGGCCAGATCGCCCGCCGTGCGAGGAAATTGCGCAAGGCGGCAGCGCCGGCGCAAAGCAGCGCGAACGCAACCGCCGCCTCAGCTACGTCCCAGAACGGCGCCGCGGTTGCACCGCCCTGCCGCAATCCGAAAATCTTGACCAGCGCAGCGAGCGCCCCGATGCCGGCGCCGTAGGCCGCCGCGCGCGCGAGGCTCCAGGCCCGTGCCGCGTCTCCCGACGCGTAGAGCGACGGCAGCATTCCTATTCCGCCGCTTCGACCTGCGTCGGCGCCGGCGCCTCGAGCCCGGTGAGATCGGGCAGAACGAGGCGCAGCATCTCGGTTTCGTCGCGCGCCACGATCTCCGCCGTCTCACCCGCATCGAGGTGGAGCGCCGTCAACCGCCGGTAAGGTGCGTCATGCGCGATGCCGGAGCCCGAAAGCATGAGATAAACGCTGCGCGGCCCGGCACGATAGGTCGCGCCCCGCGACAATTCGAGCAGCACGGCGGCGCATTGGCGCTCCGTGAACGTGCCGAGCGGCTTTTGCCGCACGCCCGGAGTGCCGGCGACCGCAAGCCATTCGTAGTTGGCCGGGTCGACCATGATCGGATCCCCGTAGCGCGGCTTGGGATATTCCATGCGCCGGCCGTGCACGTGCTCCCAGATCGCCTGGTAGGCGTCGGTGTTGCGGCGGCCTTCGCCGTCATCGTTGCGGCGGAATACACCGCCATCGAAGCTGCCGAATTTCCTCAGCGCTTCCCGGCCGGCCTCAACCTCCTGCCGCGACAGGTAGCCGCCGCCGCTCGCGCCGCCGAACTGCAGCACCGCCGTCGCCGACCGCCCCTCCGAACTCTGCGGCCCGTAAGCGGCGCCCTCGGGAAAATAGCCGAACGTGCCCGGCACCATCCTGCCGTTGCGGTCGAAGTTCATCGTGCCTTCGAGCTGGAAGCGGAACTGATCGAAATTGTGCCGGTGCCGCGGCGAGACAAAATCGCCCTCGATCTGCCCGATGTCGAACTGGAAATTGCCGATCGTTCCGGGGGTGCCGTTGAGCAGGTGCCGGTAGTGGAACGTACCGCCGCGATGCTGCAAGCCGCGCTTCCATTCGACCTCGTGGCCTTGGACGATCTTCATGGCGATTTACCCCTTTGCCACATTCTCCACCCGCCCCGGCCACCATCGCGCCACCGCTTCGCCCGCGCCGGCCTCCGCATCCAGTCTCTGCAATTCGCGCTCCGCGTGCAACCGGGTTACAGCCGTCCGAGCAGACCCTGCGCTCGGGGGTCCATGCCGCCTCGGAATGTAATATACGACTCCATGGGCTGCGGCCCGCGGCGGCGAGATTGCCCGGATCGGCTTTGGGGAAACACGATGCGACTCAAGAGAGCGCGAGTTCGGAAATACCGAAGCATCATCGACAGCGGCGACTTCGACATCGAGGAGATGAAGACAATACTGGTCGGACCGAATGAGGCCGGGAAATCGGCGCTTCTGCAGGCGCTTCAGCAATTGAATGCGCCTCCGGGCATTCCCGGTTTTCATCCGCTGCGCGACTACCCGCGCTCACTGTACAACGCCGAAATAGTCCGCGGCAGAGCCGCTCCGAACGAAATCACGGTTGTCGAGGCCGAGTTTGGCCTGGAGGAAAAAGATCACGCCCGGATCCCGGACGAATTCAAGGACTGCACGCTGACCGTCGGCAGAACCCTCGCCAACACCTCCTGGTACAAGCTCAACGGCGGGCCATCCGACCCGCAATTCGGCGACATCAGAACCGCTCTCGACAGCCTCGCAAGGTTTGCGGCGGCGAACGACACCGCCGGGGTCGAGGGCGAGTCGCTGCCCCCGCACCTCACATTGGCCAGCATCACGGATCAATGGACCGACGCCACCGTGCTCGATGCAAAATCCTCTGGAGCACTCGACGCGTGGCTGACCCCGGTAGCTTCGCTCATATCCGAAAGCCACCCCGAGGAGAAAGCGCTCCTGGAGCAGACCAAGAAAGCCATCAGCCTGGTCGGACAACGGCAGAAACTTACGGACTTCCTGTCGCGCCAAATTCCAGTGTTTGTTCTGTTCAACAACTATTTTCGAGTGAAACCGCTCGTTCACCTCGGCCACCTCGCCGACCGGACCGAGAAACAGCTGCTCGATGACGCCCAATATGATTACGGCAACGGCTGCCTGTTGAAGCTGCTCGGCTTCACCGCGCGCCAGTTGTCAGACCTGGGTAAAGCCGCAGAGCCCGATCCGGCCAATGAATCGGAGCTGCAGAAATACCGCGACCAGCTTGACAACAGAGCCTACCAGCTCAATGCGGCAAGCGTCGATCTGACCAGGGCGATAAGAGAGATCTGGGTTCCCGACGAAAACAAGGCGGAAGCCGACAAGCTGCGCATAAGGGTTGATCAGCAATACCTCAAAGTCGTTGTCGAGGATGAACTTGGCGTCGAAATCGAATTCGATCAGCGCTCGGAAGGGTTTCAATGGCTGGTCTCGTTTTTCGTTGTATTTTTCGCAGAAGCCACAGGCATGCATGTGAACGCGATATTGCTGCTCGACGAGCCGGGATTGAGCCTTCACGGCCTGAAGCAGCGCGAATTCCGCAGGACGATATCCGGCCTGGCGAAGTCCAATCAGACGCTCTACACGACGCATTCCCCGTTTCTGGTCGGGCCCGACGAACTCGGTCTTGTTCGAGTTGTCGAACTGACAGACCGCAAAAAAGGCACGATCGTCCATACGCAGGTCACGGCGGAGGACCCCGGCGCCTTGCTTCCTCTCCAGGAGGCGCTTTCCCATGACCTGGCGCAAAGCTTGTTTGCTCAGCCGCGAAACCTGGTCGTCGAAGGACTTACCGACCTCTTTTACCTCGAAGCGACGGCCGACTTGCTACGCGCGGAATACATTGCAGACTTGGACAGCAACATTGCCTTGATACCGGCGACGAGCGCCGCAATGGTGGTCTATTACGCGACCATTCTGCACGCGCGCAAGCTGAAGGTCGCCGCCCTCCTGGACTCCGACAGCGCCGGTGATGAGGCTGCAAAGCAGGCCGTCCTCCTCCAGACCCTGGGCAACAAGGCGATCATCAGAACGAAAGACGCCTACACCGGCCCGCTCATGCGCGTGGAGATGGAAGATTTGCTGCGCCATACCTTGGTGGGCATCGCGAAGGCGGAGTTTGCCTGGGACATTGCCGCAGCCGCAGCCGAGCAGCCCAATCGTCCGATTCTCGAGATTTTCAAGGGCGAAATTCCCCACTTTTCCAAATACAAGCTGGCAAAGGCCTATGTGCGATGGACCCGCGGCCATGCGGCGAACGATCTCTCGATTACCGAGCGGGTTCAATGGACGACGTTGATCGAAAAGATCAATGCAAGCTTCGATGAGCCGGCGGCCGCGCGATAGACCTTGCCGTCGTACGCTACTATCGGCCGGGAAGGCAGGAAGCCGCGACCGGCGCCGCATCGGTGCGCGGGCCTAGCGATGTCCGCGTCGCGTGAGTTGCAGCGCCAGTTGAGGCGAATCCAACCTTCCCTGCCCGCTCGGCCAAGCAGCCGCCGGCCGGGCCCGCTGGGTTCACGAGATCAAGCCTGCCCTTATCTCGGGCGGACACCCAAGTTAGGGGGTGGCTGCGGCGGTGGTTGAAGTGGCGGCGGTGGCAATTGAACGCGCTGGGTGCCGTGCTGCACCGCTTGGACCAGGACATTGTCAGGATTTGTCCCCGTCGGCAGGGTAATTGGAGTTGAAGGATACCAGCGGGGAGTGATACCTAGTCCGTTGAGCTGCGCGTTGGTGAGGCCCGGCACTCCCCCGTTTTGCCCGAACCTACTGGTGAACAGGTTGACGTATTGAGAAAGCTCCGCCGCAGAAGCCTGCTGGATCGGGCCGCACGAAAGCGAGATTTTGTAACCTGGACGCTTCACCGGCGGGCAATTGTTAGGGGTGAGCGTCCCATTGAGGTTGATCACCTCTTTGGTAGTAAAAATGCCGGTGCCGCCGCGAATACCAATGGTGGCATTGCCGGCATTGACCGTCGCCTCACCGGCGTGACTCAAGTGACCGCCGACCAACCGCATAGCTCCCTTGGCGAGCGACACCGCCATGTGGCCACTGCCGTTCGCCGGGTTGTAGACAAATTCGTCGATCACGATGTCGCTGTTCGGCGCGACGGTGAGCGTGCTGCGATCAAGAAATAGGAGCTGAACAGACCCAGTCGGCGTAGTCTTGATGCGTTCCTTGTGCATGACGTGGGCGCCGACTTTTAGGACGACGGTCGCGCCACCGGGCGGAGTGGTTCGGGTCTCGGGGTTGACGGCGGTCGCGGTTCCAACCTGCTGGGCCAGGGCCGTTGCGGTGGTCATGGCCGTGCCGGCAAGCAGCAGAACGATGGTCTTTTGCAGTTTCATGTGCTACCGCTCTTGGCGACGGCGTTCTGGGCGGTTACGGCGACATCTATTTCGGGCTGTGGTATCCGATCGGGGTGGCGGTGATGACGTTCATCATCGGCCTGATCTTCCTGCGCGACACGAGAACCGTCGATATCGTCACCGGGTCCGGCGTGCAGACGCAGAGCGCCGGAGCTTAGGGCAAGCAAGGGCGGCGGCCGTGCCGCCGCCCGGCATTTTCCGGCCGGAAACGCTCCGCAACAGCGGGGCGTTTTCTTGCGGTCCCGAAGCGGCCATCTCGTTCGACTGTTTCGTTCCGCTCGATGGGGTAACGAAAGTTCGCGGCGCGCGGGGCGGGTTCGTTTCGCGCGAAGTCAGCGGCGCGCGTCATTGGCTTGCGGCCAGATCGCCCGCCGTGCGAGGAAATTGCGCAAGGCGGCAGCGCCGGCGCAAAGCAGCGCGAACGCAACCGCCGCCTCAGCTACGTCCCAGAACGGCGCCGCGGTTGCACCGCCCTGCCGCAATCCGAAAATCTTGACCAGCGCAGCGAGCGCCCCGATGCCGGCGCCGTAGGCCGCCGCGCGCGCGAGGCTCCAGGCCCGTGCCGCGTCTCCCGACGCGTAGAGCGACGGCAGCATTCCTATTCCGCCGCTTCGACCTGCGTCGGCGCCGGCGCCTCGAGCCCGGTGAGATCGGGCAGAACGAGGCGCAGCATCTCGGTTTCGTCGCGCGCCACGATCTCCGCCGTCTCACCCGCATCGAGGTGGAGCGCCGTCAACCGCCGGTAAGGTGCGTCATGCGCGATGCCGGAGCCCGAAAGCATGAGATAAACGCTGCGCGGCCCGGCACGATAGGTCGCGCCCCGCGACAATTCGAGCAGCACGGCGGCGCATTGGCGCTCCGTGAACGTGCCGAGCGGCTTTTGCCGCACGCCCGGAGTGCCGGCGACCGCAAGCCATTCGTAGTTGGCCGGGTCGACCATGATCGGATCCCCGTAGCGCGGCTTGGGATATTCCATGCGCCGGCCGTGCACGTGCTCCCAGATCGCCTGGTAGGCGTCGGTGTTGCGGCGGCCTTCGCCGTCATCGTTGCGGCGGAATACACCGCCATCGAAGCTGCCGAATTTCCTCAGCGCTTCCCGGCCGGCCTCAACCTCCTGCCGCGACAGGTAGCCGCCGCCGCTCGCGCCGCCGAACTGCAGCACCGCCGTCGCCGACCGCCCCTCCGAACTCTGCGGCCCGTAAGCGGCGCCCTCGGGAAAATAGCCGAACGTGCGCGGCACCATCCTGCCGTTGCGGTCGAAGTTCATCGTGCCTTCGAGCTGGAAGCGGAACTGATCGAAATTGTGCCGGTGCCGCGGCGAGACAAAATCGCCCTCGATCTGCCCGATGTCGAACTGGAAATTGCCGATCGTTCCGGGGGTGCCGTTGAGCAGGTGCCGGTAGTGGAACGTACCGCCGCGATGCTGCAAGCCGCGCTTCCATTCGACCTCGTGGCCTTGAACGATCTTCATGGCGATTTACCCCTTTGCCACATTCTCCACCCGCCCCGGCCACCATCGCGCCACCGCTTCGCCCGCGCCGGCCTCCGCATCCAGTCTCTGCAATTCGCGCTCCGCGTGCAACCGGGTTACAGCCGTCCGAGCAGACCCTGCGCTCGGGGGTCCATGCCGCCTCGGAATGTAATATACGACTCCATGGGCTGCGGCCCGCGGCGGCGAGATTGCCCGGATCGGCTTTGGGGAAACACGATGCGACTCAAGAGAGCGCGAGTTCGGAAATACCGAAGCATCATCGACAGCGGCGACTTCGACATCGAGGAGATGAAGACAATACTGGTCGGACCAATGAGGCCGGGAAATCGGCGCTTCTGCAGGCGCTTCAGCAATTGAATGCGCCTCCGGGCATTCCCGGTTTTCATCCGCTGCGCGACTACCCGCGCTCACTGTACAACGCCGAAATAGTCCGCGGCAGAGCCGCTCCGAACGAAATCACGGTTGTCGAGGCCGAGTTTGGCCTGGAGGAAAAAGATCACGCCCGGATCCCGGACGAATTCAAGGACTGCACGCTGACCGTCGGCAGAACCCTCGCCAACACCTCCTGGTACAAGCTCAACGGCGGGCCATCCGACCCGCAATTCGGCGACATCAGAACCGCTCTCGACAGCCTCGCAAGGTTTGCGGCGGCGAACGACACCGCCGGGGTCGAGGGCGAGTTGCTGCCCCCGCACCTCACATTGGCCAGCATCACGGATCAATGGACCGACGCCACCGTGCTCGATGCAAAATCCTCTGGAGCACTCGACGCGTGGCTGACCCCGGTAGCTTCGCTCATATCCGAAAGCCACCCCGAGGAGAAAGCGCTCCTGGAGCAGACCAAGAAAGCCATCAGCCTGGTCGGACAACGGCAGAAACTTACGGACTTCCTGTCGCGCCAAATTCCAGTGTTTGTTCTGTTCAACAACTATTTTCGAGTGAAACCGCTCGTTCACCTCGGCCACCTCGCCGACCGGACCGAGAAACAGCTGCTCGATGACGCCCAATATGATTACGGCAACGGCTGCCTGTTGAAGCTGCTCGGCTTCACCGCGCGCCAGTTGTCAGACCTGGGTAAAGCCGCAGAGCCCGATCCGGCCGATGAATTGGAGCTGCAGAAATACCGCGACCAGCTTGACAACAGAGCCTACCAGCTCAATGCGGCAAGCGTCGATCTGACCAGGGCGATAAGAGAGATCTGGGTTCCCGACGAAAACAAGGCGGAAGCCGACAAGCTGCGCATAAGGGTTGATCAGCAATACCTCAAAGTCGTTGTCGAGGATGAACTTGGCGTCGAAATCGAATTCGATCAGCGCTCGGAAGGGTTTCAATGGCTGGTCTCGTTTTTCGTTGTATTTTTCGCAGAAGCCACAGGCATGCATGTGAACGCGATATTGCTGCTCGACGAGCCGGGATTGAGCCTTCACGGCCTGAAGCAGCGCGAATTCCGCAGGACGATATCCGGCCTGGCGAAGTCCAATCAGACGCTCTACACGACGCATCCCCCGTTTCTGGTCGGGCCCGACGAACTCGGTCTTGTTCGAGTTGTCGAACTGAGCAGACCGCGAAAAAGGCACGATCGTCCATACGCAGGTCACGGCGGAGGACCCGGCGCCTTGCTTCCTCTCCAGGAGGCGCTTTCCCATGACCTGGCGCAAAGCTTGTTTTCTCAGCCGCGAAACCTGGTCGTCGAAGGACTTACCGACCTCTTTTACCTCGAAGCGACGGCCGACCTGCTACGCGCGGAATACATTGCAGCTTGGACAGCAACATTGCCTTGATACCGGCGACGAGCGCCGCGATGGTGGTCTATTACGCGACCATTCTGCACGCGCGCAAGCTGAAGGTCGCCGCCCTCCTGGACTCCGACAGCGCCGGTGATGAGGCTGCAAAGCAGGCCGTCCTCCTCCAGACCCTGGGCAACAAGGCGATCATCAGAACGAAAGACGCCTACACCGGCCCGCTCATGCGCGTGGAGATGGAAGATTTGCTGCGCCATACCTTGGTGGGCATCGCGAAGGCGGAGTTTGCCTGGGACATTGCCGCAGCCGCAGCCGAGCAGCCCCAATCGTCCAATTCTCGAGATTTTCAAGGGCGAAATTCCCCACTTTTCCAAATACAAGCTGGCAAAGGCCTATGTGCGATGGACCCGCGGCCATGCGGCGAACGATCTCTCGATTACCGAGCGGGTTCAATGGACGACGTTGATCGAAAAGATCAATGCAAGCTTCGATGAGCCGGCGGCCGCGCGATAGACCTTGCCGTCGTACGCTATTATCGGCCGGGAAGGCAGGAAGCCGCGACCGGCGCCGCATCGGTGCGCGGGCCTAGCGATGTCCGCGTCGCGTCGAGTTGCAGCGCCAGTTGAGGCAAATCCAACCTTCCCCTGCCCGCTCGGCCAAGCAGCCGCCGGCCGGGCCCGCTGGGTTCACGAGATCAAGCCTGCCCTTATCTCGGGCGGACACCCAAGTTAGGGGGTGGCTGCGGCGGTGGTTGAAGTGGCGGCGGTGGCGATTGAACGCGCTGGGTGCCGTGCTGCACCTGCTTGGACCAGGACATTGTCAGGATTCGTCCCCGTGGCAGGGTGATTGGAGTCGAAGGATACCAGCGGGGAGTGATACCTA
>CAWHZA010000084.1:0-15772 GCA_963833665.1 uncultured Alphaproteobacteria bacterium
ATGGTGATCTACGTCACCATGGTGTACGGCCCGATCGCGGCGTTCCTGGTCGAGATGTTCCCGACCAAGATCCGCTACACCTCGATGTCGCTGCCGTACCACATCGGCAACGGCTGGTTCGGCGGCATGCTACCGCTCTTGGCGACGGCGTTCGTGGCCGGTTACGGCGACATCTATTTCGGGCTGTGGTATCCGATCGGGGTGGCGGTGATGACGTTCATCATCGGCCTGATCTTCCTGCGCGACACGAGAACCGTCGATATCGTCACCGGGTCCGGCGTGCAGACGCAGAGCGCCGAGCTTAGGGCAAGCAAGGGCGGCGGCCGTGCCGCCGCCCGGCATTTTCCGGCCGGAAACGCTCCGCAACAGCGGGGCGTTTTCTTGCGGTCCCGAAGCGGCCATCTCGTTCGACTGTTTCGTTCCGCTCGATGGGGTAACGAAAGTTCGCGGCGCGCGGGGCGGGTTCGTTTCGCGCGAAGTCAGCGGCGCGCGTCATTGGCTTGCGGCCAGATCGCCCGCCGTGCGAGGAAATTGCGCAAGGCGGCAGCGCCGGCGCAAAGCAGCGCGAACGCAACCGCCGCCTCAGCTACGTCCCAGAACGGCGCCGCGGTTGCACCGCCCTGCCGCAATCCGAAAATCTTGACCAGCGCAGCGAGCGCCCCGATGCCGGCGCCGTAGGCCGCCGCGCGCGCGAGGCTCCAGGCCCGTGCCGCGTCTCCCGACGCGTAGAGCGACGGCAGCATTCCTATTCCGCCGCTTCGACCTGCGTCGGCGCCGGCGCCTCGAGCCCGGTGAGATCGGGCAGAACGAGGCGCAGCATCTCGGTTTCGTCGCGCGCCACGATCTCCGCCGTCTCACCCGCATCGAGGTGGAGCGCCGTCAACCGCCGGTAAGGTGCGTCATGCGCGATGCCGGAGCCCGAAAGCATGAGATAAACGCTGCGCGGCCCGGCACGATAGGTCGCGCCCCGCGACAATTCGAGCAGCACGGCGGCGCATTGGCGCTCCGTGAACGTGCCGAGCGGCTTTTGCCGCACGCCCGGAGTGCCGGCGACCGCAAGCCATTCGTAGTTGGCCGGGTCGACCATGATCGGATCCCCGTAGCGCGGCTTGGGATATTCCATGCGCCGGCCGTGCACGTGCTCCCAGATCGCCTGGTAGGCGTCGGTGTTGCGGCGGCCTTCGCCGTCATCGTTGCGGCGGAATACACCGCCATCGAAGCTGCCGAATTTCCTCAGCGCTTCCCGGCCGGCCTCAACCTCCTGCCGCGACAGGTAGCCGCCGCCGCTCGCGCCGCCGAACTGCAGCACCGCCGTCGCCGACCGCCCCTCCGAACTCTGCGGCCCGTAAGCGGCGCCCTCGGGAAAATAGCCGAACGTGCGCGGCACCATCCTGCCGTTGCGGTCGAAGTTCATCGTGCCTTCGAGCTGGAAGCGGAACTGATCGAAATTGTGCCGGTGCCGCGGCGAGACAAAATCGCCCTCGATCTGCCCGATGTCGAACTGGAAATTGCCGATCGTTCCGGGGGTGCCGTTGAGCAGGTGCCGGTAGTGGAACGTACCGCCGCGATGCTGCAAGCCGCGCTTCCATTCGACCTCGTGGCCTTGAACGATCTTCATGGCGATTCACCCCTTTGCCACATTCTCCACCCGCCCCGGCCACCATCGCGCCACCGCTTCGCCCGCGCCGGCCTCCGCATCCAGTCTCTGCAATTCGCGCTCCGCGTGCAACCGGGTTACAGCCGTCCGAGCAGACCCTGCGCTCGGGGGTCCATGCCGCCTCGGAATGTAATATACAACTCCATGGGCTGCGGCCCGCGGCGGCGAGATTGCCCGGATCGGCTTTGGGGAAACACGATGCGAACTCAAGAGAGCGCGAGTTCGGAAATACCGAAGCATCATCGACAGCGGCGACTTCGACATCGAGGAGATGAAGACAATACTGGTCGGACCGAATGAGGCCGGGAAATCGGCGCTTCTGCAGGCGCTTCAGCAATTGAATGCGCCTCCGGGCATTCCCGGTTTTCATCCGCTGCGCGACTACCCGCGCTCACTGTACAACGCCGAAATAGTCCGCGGCAGAGCCGCTCCGAACGAAATCACGGTTGTCGAGGCCGAGTTTGGCCTGGAGGAAAAAGATCACGCCCGGATCCCGGACGAATTCAAGGACTGCACGCTGACCGTCGGCAGAACCCTCGCCAACACCTCCTGGTACAAGCTCAACGGCGGGCCATCCGACCCGCAATTCGGCGACATCAGAACCGCTCTCGACAGCCTCGCAAGGTTTGCGGCGGCGAACGACACCGCCGGGGTCGAGGGCGAGTTGCTGCCCCCGCACCTCACATTGGCCAGCATCACGGATCAATGGACCGACGCCACCGTGCTCGATGCAAAATCCTCTGGAGCACTCGACGCGTGGCTGACCCCGGTAGCTTCGCTCATATCCGAAAGCCACCCCGAGGAGAAAGCGCTCCTGGAGCAGACCAAGAAAGCCATCAGCCTGGTCGGACAACGGCAGAAACTTACGGACTTCCTGTCGCGCCAAATTCCAGTGTTTGTTCTGTTCAACAACTATTTTCGAGTGAAACCGCTCGTTCACCTCGGCCACCTCGCCGACCGGACCGAGAAACAGCTGCTCGATGACGCCCAATATGATTACGGCAACGGCTGCCTGTTGAAGCTGCTCGGCTTCACCGCGCGCCAGTTGTCAGACCTGGGTAAAGCCGCAGAGCCCGATCCGGCCAATGAATTGGAGCTGCAGAAATACCGCGACCAGCTTGACAACAGAGCCTACCAGCTCAATGCGGCAAGCGTCGATCTGACCAGGGCGATAAGAGAGATCTGGGTTCCCGACGAAAACAAGGCGGAAGCCGACAAGCTGCGCATAAGGGTTGATCAGCAATACCTCAAAGTCGTTGTCGAGGATGAACTTGGCGTCGAAATCGAATTCGATCAGCGCTCGGAAGGGTTTCAATGGCTGGTCTCGTTTTTCGTTGTATTTTTCGCAGAAGCCACAGGCATGCATGTGAACGCGATATTGCTGCTCGACGAGCCGGGATTGAGCCTTCACGGCCTGAAGCAGCGCGAATTCCGCAGGACGATATCCGGCCTGGCGAAGTCCAATCAGACGCTCTACACAACGCATTCCCCGTTTCTGGTCGGGCCCGACGAACTCGGTCTTGTTCGAGTTGTCGAACTGACAGACCGCAAAAAAGGCACGATCGTCCATACGCAGGTCACGGCGGAGGACCCCGGCGCCTTGCTTCCTCTCCAGGAGGCGCTTTCCCATGACCTGGCGCAAAGCTTGTTTGCTCAGCCGCGAAACCTGGTCGTCGAAGGACTTACCGACCTCTTTTACCTCGAAGCGACGGCCGACTTGCTACGCGCGGAATACATTGCAGACTTGGACAGCAACATTGCCTTGATACCGGCGACGAGCGCCGCAATGGTGGTCTATTACGCGACCATTCTGCACGCGCGCAAGCTGAAGGTCGCCGCCCTCCTGGACTCCGACAGCGCCGGTGATGAGGCTGCAAAGCAGGCCGTCCTCCTCCAGACCCTGGGCAACAAGGCGATCATCAGAACGAAAGACGCCTACACCGGCCCGCTCATGCGCGTGGAGATGGAAGATTTGCTGCGCCATACCTTGGTGGGCATCGCGAAGGCGGAGTTTGCCTGGGACATTGCCGCAGCCGCAGCCGAGCAGCCCAATCGTCCGATTCTCGAGATTTTCAAGGGCGAAATTCCCCACTTTTCCAAATACAAGCTGGCAAAGGCCTATGTGCGATGGACCCGCGGCCATGCGGCGAACGATCTCTCGATTACCGAGCGGGTTCAATGGACGACGTTGATCGAAAAGATCAATGCAAGCTTCGATGAGCCGGCGGCCGCGCGATAGACCTTGCCGTCGTACGCTACTATCGGCCGGGAAGGCAGGAAGCCGCGACCGGCGCCGCATCGGTGCGCGGGCCTAGCGATGTCCGCGTCGCGTGAGTTGCAGCGCCAGTTGAGGCGAATCCAACCTTCCCTGCCCGCTCGGCCAAGCAGCCGCCGGCCGGGCCCGCTGGGTTCACGAGATCAAGCCTGCCCTTATCTCGGGCGGACACCCAAGTTAGGGGGTGGCTGCGGCGGTGGTTGAAGTGGCGGCGGTGGCAATTGAACGCGCTGGGTGCCGTGCTGCACCGCTTGGACCAGGACATTGTCAGGATTCGTCCCCGTCGGCAGGGTAATTGGAGTCGAAGGATACCAGCGGGGAGTGATACCTAGACCAGCGTTTTCGAAGTTCGAATCATATCAGGCCGCCTTGTCGAGCTTATAGGCCCAGGTGTGAACGACGGGCTCCTGATTGAAATAGTCCATGGCAGCCATGATCCGATCCTTGAGTTCCTGTTTGGACGCGACGCGGATGTGGCGGAGGACGGAGCGGGCAAGTTTAGAGAAGAAGCCCTCGACGAGGTTGAGCCAGGAGCCGTGCTTGGGAGTGAAGGTGAATTCAAAGCGG
Source organism: uncultured Alphaproteobacteria bacterium (assembly GCA_963833665.1). Lineage (GTDB taxonomy): Bacteria > Pseudomonadota > Alphaproteobacteria > Rhizobiales > Xanthobacteraceae > BOG-931. The sequence goes on from CAWHZA010000084.1 coordinate 4,500, forward strand.
TGCGCGGGTTGATCGGCGAGCCAGGCTTTGGTCTCTTTGGAGATGTGCGCGGAATGATTGTCGAGGATCAACTTGATCGCTGTGTGGGCCGGATAGGCGGCGTCGAGAAGCTTGAGGAATTCGATGAATTCGCGGCTGCGATGGCGATCCTTGACCAGCGCATGGACCTTGCCGGTGACGAGGTCGATGCCGGCCAGCAAGCTGATCGTGCCGTGACGTTTATATTCATGCTCACGTGCGAAGGTCGCATGCACGCCGGGCTCGGGCGGCAAGTCGGGGGCGGTCGTTGCGATGGCCTGTATGCCGGGCTTCTCGTCGTAGGAAATGATCGCCATCGCGTCGCTCGGCTTCTTCTTCGAGACGGCTGCGGCCTGCTTCAAGATTTTCACTTGGCGATAAACGCACAGCACTTCGGCCATCTTCTCAGCAAAGTCAGGATCGCGCTGTTCCAGGTAGTATCGCACTTTGTGCGGTTTCACCTCTTCCTGGTCGAGGATCTTGCACACTGTGCCCTGGGCGAGGTTGGCGAGGCACGCATGTCCCTCCGCGGGTCCATGCTCGCGAGCGTGGCGGGCCAGAAGCCGCGTTGTCCACAGTTCGTGGGGATAGCCAAGTTCCTTCGCCTTCCGGCATGCCAACGACACCAGCCATGCCTTGGCCTCGGGAGTGATCGTCGGCTCTCTACCGGGGCGAGGGCGATCATCCAGCGCAGCCAGCGGGCCTTCGGCCACGGCGCGCTCGACGCAGCGCTGGACCGTTTGATGATGCAGCCCGAGTGCCCGGCCGACCGCAAAAAACGAGGGGTCTTCTCGATAGGCCAGCAATATCCGCGCCCGCTCCACCCGGCTCGCCGGTTCAGTGCGCGACTGCGCTATCGATCTCAACTTCGCCGTATCAGCTTCTCCAAGCGACAACTCAATCGCCCGCCGCCACGCTGCCATGACTTCTCATCCCGTTCTCTTGTGGGCACGCGCGACATATGTGGGAATCCGAAAACCAAGATGAATCCCCCTTATGACAACTGACAACTTTCATGGAATCGATCGTCTAGTCCGTTGAGCTGCGCGTTGGTGAGGCCCGGCACTCCCCCGTTTTGCCCGAACCTACTGGTGAACAGGTTGACGTATTGAGAAAGCTCCGCCGCAGAAGCCTGCTGGATCGGGCCGCACGAAAGCGAGATTTTGTAACCTGGACGCTTCACCGGCGGGCAATTGTTAGGGGTGAGCGTCCCATTGAGGTTGATCACCTCTTTGGTAGTAAAAATGCCGGTACCGCCGCGAATACCAATGGTGGCATTGCCGGCATTGACCGTCGCCTCACCGGCGTGACTCAAGTGACCGCCACCAACCGCATAGCTCCCTTGGCGAGCGACACCGCCATGTGGCCACTGCCGTTCGCCGGGTTGTAGACAAATTCGTCGATCACGACGTCGCTGTTCGGCGCGACGGTGAGCGTGCTGCGATCAAGAAATAGGAGCTGAACAGACCCAGTCGGCGTAGTCTTGATGCGTTCCTTGTGCATGACGTGGGCGCCGACTTTTAGGACGACGGTCGCGCCACCGGGCGGAGTGGTTCGGGTCTCGGGGTTGACGGCGGTCGCGGTTCCAACCTGCTGGGCCAGGGCCGTTGCGGTGGTCATGGCCGTGCCGGCAAGCAGCAGAACGATGGTCTTTTGCAGTTTCATGCTTCGCCTCAAGCGCCCGATGCAAGGGTCCGTCTGCACGTGGGCGCTGCTCGGAATCCGTGAGGTAGCGCCGGATCTCATCGTTGATGGCGTATAGCGTGTGCCGCGCCCGCTCGCCGCCGATCAACGCCCCGACTTCGGATGCACATTTGTTCAGCACGGCGTACCCCATATCGAGAATATGGACGCGACTCGGGGGCCGCCGATCATATCGCGTCCTAACTGTGGCGCGTGTTCACTGATGGCAGCTGGCCGATCAGCTTGTCGCCCTCACTGCGGGAACTGCTCCATCGTCGCCTCGAACGATTTTTGGGCCATCTCGGTAAGGGGAAGCTTGCGAAAGCTCTCGGACAGGATTTCGACTCCCCAGGGACCCCGATAACCAGCCGTCTGCACGCACCGTATGAAGGTCCGCGGATGCAGTACCCCCTCTCCGGGCAGCCGGCGGTGATGAATTGTGTCCTCCCATAACGACCCGACGACCTTCTCGTCAGCATCGTCAAGCTCGATGGAACTGATGAAGCGATGTGGAATCGTGGCGATTTCGTTGTAATCGATTCCACCGCGCCCCATGTGCCAGATGTCCAGCAAAAGGCCCCCATTGGATTGATTCGCTCCCTCGACAATGGCCCGGCCAGCTTCAATCGTCCTCACATTGCCGAACGGCATGACCTCGAGCACGATCGCGGTGCCGTGTTTGGCCGCGTCGCGGCAGAGGACGGCGAAGGCCTCCTGCATGCGAGGAATATCCGGGACAAGTTCTTCGGGCCGCGGATGGTGGACATCTTGTCCGAGACTAGGCCCGACTTTGATATTGCGCGCGCCGAATATTTCGGCGATCGCAAGAAGCCTGACCCTCAGCTCGTCGGATTTCTTGCGCCGCTCGCCGTCGAGATGCCAATCCACAAGGAATTCCAGCTCCACATATTTGATCCCGTTGGCAGCGAGGATGCGCTTCATCTCGGCATGACCGATCTTGGCGGCGGTGGTATCGACGTCATCGGGGATGAGTTCCCATGCCCTTCCATCCAGCGCGGGCTGCCGCCTCGACCCTGTCGCGAAAGGGGAAAGGACTGATCTGGGTAGGTCCAAACGGATACGCGTCGCCGGCGAGCGTGAAATAAGCAGCGATCAATTCAATATTCTCAGCCGCCATGGCCTTGCTCCAGTCGAGGGGAAGACGGGAACATACCCTCCCCTCCACTGCTGTCAAAGGGTTCGAAATCGACCGCGAAAAGCTTTAAGCTGTAGTGTGGCGGTCTCAACGGGCAGAAACGCAAAAGGAGGATCAAAATGGATGTGCGAAACGCAAAGATCGAGCCAACAATCGAACACGGCGGAACATGCAGGACGTTCTTCATGTTTCCAAAGGAATCCATTCGCGACGCGACCGAGGGCTCGTATCTCGAATATGTTTCCGAATTCGAAATCGCGCCCGGAACCCACCTCGAGCCGCACAAGCACAACACCCACGAATTCTTCTACATCCTGTCCGGCCGCGCGCTGATGCAGGTCGGACGGGAGAAGCGCGAAGTCGAACCCGGCGATCTGATCCACATACCGCCAAACACGGTGCACAGCATAGCTCCGCTGGGCACAAATGTGCCCATGAGGGCTTTGGCGTTCGCCGCGAGCTTCATGCCACCGGGAGGATCGGGAACGGAGGCCGAAACGGCGAAATTGCCTGAATAGTACCGCACAGCTATTGTCACCGTCATCGAAGCGGCGGCGCCGTGCCCAAGAGGCAATGAGTGCGGCCGCTTTAATCTGGGAGGACGACATGAAGCCGGGATGCACCTTGATCGCGTATCTTCACGCCAAGCCCGAAAAACGGGACGAGCTGCTCAAGGTGCTTCATAGCTTCGTCAAGCCGTCGCGTGCCGAACCCGCGTGCGTGGACTACCATCTCCACGTCAGCAATGACGATCCGAACCTGTTTGTCTTCTATGAGAATTGGCGCACGCGCAAAGAGCTCGACGAGCACCTGCAGACGCCGATTCTCACCAGCTTCTGGTCGCGACGCCTCGACTTGTTGCAGAAGGACGTCGATATCCAGTTCATAACGATGTTGAGCGATCCAGATTAACCCCGATCGCCCGTTTCCCTTTTCAGGAATCCAGTTCCCGAGGCGAGCTCAGTGCCGCTGGCTATTCACGCTCAACGCGAACGATAGGCGGCCAGATAGACCGCCACTGCGAGGAGTATTACAACGCCCTTCACCACCCACTGAAACTGGACGGGAAAACCCAGAAGGAGGGTGATGTTGAATATCTCGGTAAGGACGAACGCACCCACCAGCGCGCCCAGAACCGTGCCTCGGCCGCCACCCAACGACACTCCGCCCATCACGGTCGCGATGATCGAGTTCAGCTCGTAGCCGCGGCCGACCCAATTGTCGACACTCCCCACGTAGCCGACCAGAACCAGCCCGCCGAGCGCTGCGAGAATCGAACTGAGCACATAACACGCGAAGGTGACCCGATTGACGTTGATGCCGACCAACTCCGCTGCGCGCGGATTGCCGCCTACCATGTAAATTTTACGTCCAAAGGCGGTGCGCTGCAGCATGACGCCGACGATGACCGAGAGAACCAGCAGGAGCAGCAGATTGATCGGGATTCCATAGATCGCCTGCGACCCTAGCATCCGGATCATTTCCGGAACGCGTCCAGAGGCAGCCCCCTTTGTCCACGCGAAACGAAGTCCCTGCAGAACGATCATCATCGCAAGTGTAGCGAGGAAAGGCGAAACCTCGCGCTGCGTGACCAGATACCCGTTCACCGAGCCGACGATGACTGCCATTAACAAGGAAACGGTGAGGATCGGCATCACGGACCAGTTCGTGGTCTCGTCAAAGGACGTCGCAATCACGGCTGCGGTCGCCATCACCGACGCCACCGATAGATCGAACCCCCGCACCAGGATGACCAGACACTGCCCGAGCACTACGACGCCGAGCGGGGCGGCGTTGGTAAGAACGTTCTGGAGATTGTTGGGCGAGCGGAAGCCCGGGGCGAAAAGCCCCGCTCCGACGGTGAGGACGACGCAAAAGACGAATAGGCCGTTGCGCTCGATAAAGGCTTCGGCTCCGTGTTCGCGGAATCTCGGCGAGGTTGAAGCGGTGGTGCTCATGCCGCCCGCCTGCGTTTGTCGATGAAGATGGACACCGCCGCAATCACGATCAGGCCCTGAATCATCCATTGATAGAACGTCGAAATGTCGAGAAAATTGAGGACATTGTTGAGCGTCTGCACGAGGGAGACGCCGAGCAGCGTACCGAGAACGCCGCCGCGGCCTCCAGTCAGCGGCGTGCCGCCAAGAACCACCGGCGTGATCGACGCGAGGTTGTAATTGGTATCACCGGTCGGGTTGCCGACGCCGAGCCGGCTAACCAGATAGATGCCGGTGAGGGAAGCGAGCAGACCAGACAAGGCGTAAACGAACAATACGACGCGCCTCACCGGCACGCCAACCAGGCGCGCGGCGGCGGGCTCGCCGCCGAAGGCGAAAATCTGTCTGCCCGGCCGTGTATAGGCGAGTACGAAGGCGACAACGGCAAAGCAGAGGACGGCAAAGGTGGCGCCGATCGGGACGCCGAACACTCGCCCGAAAGCAAGCACATCGAACCCGTCCGGCATGCCGCCAATCGGCATCAAGGTATAAAGCAACGTAATGCCTTGTACGACCGCGGCGACCGCGAGCGTAACGATCAGCGGATGCACGCGCAGCAGCAGTATCAGGGCGCCGTTGACGAGGCCGATGGTGAGGCCAATGGCCAGCACTGCGGCGATCATGGGCGCCGCCAGGTCCGCGCGCCCGTTGACCACGCCGGAAAGCAAGGACGACGTCAGCGCGATATTTGCGTCGAGGGAGAGGTCAATGCCTCCCGAGAGAATGACCACCGTCTGTCCGAGCGCCACGAAAGCCAGGCCGGTCGTCTGCTCGAAGATGTTGACGGCATTGTCGGGGGTGCGGAAGTTTTCGCTGACCGCGAAACCGATTACAAAGAGCAGCGCGATCACGCCGACTTCGATGACGACGGCAGGTCCCACCCACCTCGCCAACCGTCGCTGGAGCGCCAGCAGCCGTGGCAGCGTCGATTTCTGGCGTTGTTGGTCATTGCGGCAATGCCAGTGTCATGATCGCTTCTTCCGTGATAGCGCCGCCGGCCAGCTCTCCGGTAATCGCTCCTTCGCACATCACCAGAGCCCGATCGCACATGCCGACAATCTCGAGCAGTTCCGAACTGATCATCAATATCGCAAATCCAGAATTGGCCAACTGCCGTATGATGCGATAGATTTCGACCTTGGCGCCCACGTCGACGCCTCGCGTCGGCTCGTCGAGCAACAGCACGCGGCGACAAGCCCGGACCCATCGGCTGAACAGCACTTTCTGTTGGCTTCCTCCGGACAGGCCGGCGACGACGGCCTGCGGCCCGGACGCTGCAACGGAAAATCTCGCGATCTCCTGCGCACCGATTCCTGTACTCGGCGCGGAGGTCGATGAACGGTCCGCGCGCGATTTCGCTCAGGCGCGGCGCCACGATGTTCGCGGCGACGCTAAGATGCATCAACAGGCCCTCGCCTTTACGATCTTCCGTAAGTACACCTACCCCCGCCTCAATCGAGCTTCGCGGCGAGGTTTTTGCAAACACCGTTCCCTCGATCTCGACCTTGCCTGCGTCAAACGGCACTCCGCCAAAGATAGCCTGGGCCAGCTCGGTCCTGCCCGAGCCGACGAGGCCGGCGAGGCCAACGATTTCTCCGCTTCTAAGCGTGAAGGAGGCATTCCTCACTCGCGTTCCGACTTCTGATTCCTTCGGCACGCAAGAGGACGGGCGCTTCCTGTGGGATTGCGCGGCGGGGAGGGAACACGTCGGACAAAGGGCGGCCGACCATCAACGAAATAAGCTGATCCCGATTGACCCCCGTCACCGGTCGAGTGGCGACCCGCACCCCATCCTTCAATACCGTCACCCGATCGGCGATCCGGAAAATCTCTTCGAGCCGATGGGAAATGTAGATGATCGCGACGCCGGCAGCGCGCAACGCAATGAGGCGATCGAAAAGAAGATCGACCTCCCTGCCGGAAATAACCGCGGTCGGCTCATCGAGTATCAGGACTTTGACGGAGCCAACGAGCGCCCTTGCAATTTCGACCATCTGTTGATCGGCGACCGTCAGCTCATTGACCCTTCGGCGCACGTCGATCTTGGCGCCCAGCCTGCGAAGAACGTCGTCCGCGCGGCGCTCCATCAGCCGGTAGTCGATGATGCCAAACCGGGTGAGCGGCTGATCATTGATGAACACGTTTTCAGCGACTGTGAGTTCCGGGAAGAGCACGAGCTCCTGGTAGATGACGTGGATGCCTGCACCTTGCGCCTCGCGCGGGCCGGTCCACGCAACCTTATCACCGTTCAACTCGATTTCGCCCTGGTCCGGAACATAGGCGCCGGAAATGATCTTGATGAGCGTGCTCTTCCCGGCTCCATTTTCGCCAACGAGTGCATGAATCTCGCCGGCGCCGACTGAGAAGTCGACGTCCTGAAGCGACTTCACTCCGGGAAAGCTTTTCGAAATTGCGGTCACGCTCAGCATGCTGTGCGCCATGTCCCGCGCATCGCACGCGGCGCTCCGCCAACCCTCGAAGCCACGGCGCGCGCCGCTGCCCCGCGACGGATCTCGTTTCCGTCCCGTCGCGGAGCTCGCGTTTGAGCGCGACTACTCGACCTTGAACGTCTTCGGATCGTAATTCGGAATGCCGGTTGAGACGATGAAATCGTCCGACTTGTTCATCTGCGCGTAGTCTTCCAGCCAGCGGTCAGCTTTCACCGAGGGTGTCTCGTGCCCCTTGGAAATCGAGATTTCGCTGCTGATGACGTAGTGCTTGGGAACCGGAACCCCGCGCAGCACGGAGAGCGCTACCTCAAGGCTCACTCCGCCCATTTTCGGCGGATAATCAAAGTTCATCAACGGCACCTTGTGCTTCAGGGCCAATGTCAGGCAGCCGTTCAAATCCGCACAGGTGATCGGTGGGATTTCGCCGTCCTTGTAGCCGGCGTCGACGAAGGCTTCTATCGCGCCCGAGCCCTCGAGGCCGTGATCACTCCAAACGGCGTCGATCTGTTTGCCGTATTTCTGGATAAGGGCGGCCATCACCGTCTTGCCCTTTGCCGGGCTCCAGTCCGTGTATTGCAGATCGAGTATCTTGATGTCCGGATACGTATCGAAGACTTCGTGGGCCGCCTTGATCCGGTTTTCGGCGGGGCTCGCCCCGGCGATGCCGGCGATCATAACAATGTTGCCTTTGCCCTTCAGGGTTTCGGCAATCCATTGCGCCATGTGGCGCCCCGACGACCAATCATCGGCGTTGACCAAGGAAAGATAATTGTCGGAGGTGATGCTGCGATCAGACAGAACGACGGGCACCCCCGATTTCATCGCGCGTGTGACGACGGGGTCCAGCGCCTGCGCAGTCGCGGGGCGCACAAGCAGGAGGTCCGGCTTACGCTGGAGCAGGTCCTGGATATCGGCGACTTGCTTGTTTGAATCGTCATTGGCATCGGTGACGATGAGTGCTGATGACGTCCTTGTGGTTGGACGCGGTGGTATTGGAGCGAGTGCAGCAACGCCACCACCGCCCACACATTCGATATGGAGGCGTCGCCACCGCAATCGTCCAGGTGGATTCTCTTGAACTTCGCGGTTTCAGGTGAACTGGATCGACGACCGAGTTCCAAGGAAAGTACGCGGCGCGCCTTTCATCCGTCCTGTTTCTGGTCGGCCGCGTCGCTGACAGCGGCACGCCGACGATCCCCGCGATGCCTATCGTGGCGGTCCGCCGATCATTCTCCTCAGTCTTTTCCTCCCGGGTTGTTTGTACGACACCCTCGCCAAGTGCCCTTTCTGGTGCCGACTCATAATTCGCGGCTTACCCCCGACAGGCGGTGCCGTTTTGCGTCCAAAAATAGATCAAAGAAGAGGGACGCCAAGCGGCGCGACTTTCTAAAACAAGCACAAAATGCGCACCGAAGCAAGCTGTACCGACACGTACAAACGATCCGGCCTCACCAGCCGCGAGGCACTCTCCCTTCAGATTCAGCTGATCGGCGACGCAAGCTCTACCGGCCGCCATAGGATCTCTTTCGCATCGGCTTCATAGGCCATGCCACGCGGGTAAGATGCGAGCTCCATGGTCATTCCCCACGGTGCGGTAAATAGTCCCGAGCATCATATCCGCGCGTAGCGATGATGCAATCCGGATAGGATCGGTATGGGTACGATAGTCCCGGATCGTTGGACGGCTCGTCCTAGCGGCGCGTCCTTCCTCAATCCCAGGTGCGTGCGCGTCTCATTGTACAACACCGACTCGATAACACCCACGGGACGGAGAAGCGGGAGGTCTTTTACCTGTGGCATCCCTGGGTGGGGTGCTGTCCAGATCCATGAGGTGGTCGAGAAGTCGAGCGGCGATGTCGCCCGGTGAAGCTATGAACATCTCGATGAGATAGCAAAGCCCGATAATGCCGGACCAAGCTGCCAATGATGAGCTCTACAGGCCGGAACCCAGAGCTTTCGAACATCAAGATGCCACATGAGCGGCGAGCCCTCCAACTTCGATGCCCGAGCCATGGCGCGATGGTTGGCTAGTCGCGGCCGCCCCCACACCAAGGGGCTGCCGGCGGGGCCACGTCCAACGCTGCATTCTTGTTGGTCCATTCGGTCCTCCGCGAATTACTGAGCTTTGGCAACATAAGCTTGCCGGTCGGCCTCCTGAAAGTTCACATCTAGAGCGGTAGCGATGGTGACGCCGATACCGGGCTCATGCCGCACGACTAGACTGCAAGCGGCGAACGACCGGCAGTCCCTCGGGATCTGGGCGGCGCGTATAGTCTGGATTGATCTCCGCATAGGCGATTACTCCGTTGCCGTTGATGACGTAACGAGACGGCATCGGTAGCGTCCAGCTCGGTTCGTTGTTATGCACGGCGAGATCGACACCGAACTTCTTGTAGAGTGCAATCAGCTCGTCGGGGAGGCGAAGCGCACGCCAAACTCATTGGCGACCATGCCTGCGTGATCGCTTAGGATAGGGAAGCTCAGACCGTTCTCGCGCTGCGCGCGCCGACTGTTCACCACGCTCTGCGGCGAGATCGCCACCAGGGAAGCACCGAGCGCGCGGATCTCGTTCGCGGTTGCCTCGATCGCCTGAAGGTCCAGGTTGCAATAGGGGCACCAGACACCGCGATAGAACGTGACTACCAGCGGGCCGCTGCTGAGCAAATCTGTCGAACTCACCGCAGCGCCGTCGGCGTCGGGCAGCGTGAAAGCCGGTGCGCTGTCGCCGACACTAAGCGCGCGTTGGGCCCGGCCCGAGGCGATGAGATCGGCGGTTGCTTTGTGCATCACCGCCACCGCCTCAGGCGGCGCCTTCTTGCCTTCGAAGTCCGCCTTGAACGCGTCAAGCCTGTCTTGCAGTGGCATGAGGTTGTCTCCTTGCTGAGGTTATCCGCTCGCTGCTCGTCATCGAGCGGCCGGGCGTGATATGAGCCATTCGGTACGAGTGCAGTAGACGACCTGGCCAAGTAAAACATATTTACAGTGCAAATGACTGACCGTTTCCAAGCTCTGCGCCTTTTCGCCCGCGTCGCGCGCACCGGCAGTTTTTCCGCGGCTGCGCGCGAGCTGGGGTCTGTCGCAGCCGTCAGCGTCACGAATTGTCGCGGAACTGGAAAAGGAACTCAGCGCGGCGCTTGTGATCCGCACAACGCGCGCCGTCAAGCTCACCGAAGCGGGCAGCGACTACCTTGCCCAAGTCGAGCCGATCCTGGCGGCACTCGAGGAGGCGGACCATGCGGCTCGCGGCGGCAGAGAGTTGCGCGGGCTGCTGCGCATTGGCACGTCATCGAGCTTCGGCGTGCGCGAGGTGATCCCGCGTCTGCCTGCATTTCTCGCACAACACCCGTTTTTGCGGATCAGCCTGGCGGTCAGCGATGCCCGGCAGGACCTTGTCACCGAAGGAGTCGACCTCGCCTTCCGTCTCGGGACGCTGACGAAAGCCACGATCATCGCTCGCAAGCTTGGCCAGGGATCTCGGTTGGTTGCAGCTTCGCCGGCCTATTTGCGCTCGGTCGCATTACCCGAAAGCCCGAGTGATCTTGTGGACCATGTCGTGATCTTGGGCCCGGGCCTGGGACCAGATGCCTGGAGCTTTGCGAAATCGGGCCGGCGCTTGTCCGTGCGGGTCGAGGGCAAGCTCTCGGTCGATGCCAACGAGGCCGCGATAGCTGCGGCAGTCGCGGGCCTCGGTCTCACCGTCACGTCATTGTGGGCCTGTCGCGCCGAGCTCGAGCGCGGTGACCTCGTCCGCGTCCTGCCCGATTGGGCGATGGAGCCGATCGATCTTCATGCCATTTTCCCGGCCGCACACGCGCCCAAGCCGTCGGCACGCGCTTTCACCAACTATTTCGCCCTGCGAGTTTCTGCGGCGAGCGAACGTGATGGGCTGAACGCCATCAGCACAGTGGCCGGACGACGGCAGCTTCACACGATGAACAAAAGCGTATTGGCCGCGGGCGGGCCGCTATA
>CAWHZA010000085.1:0-10797 GCA_963833665.1 uncultured Alphaproteobacteria bacterium
TCCGGCGTTTTGCCGAAAACGGCATTACTGCCGAGGCGCTCCGCCATCTGACCGATCAAGACCTAAAGGACATCGGCGTCCTTCTCGGGCATCGGCGGATAATGCTGGCGGCTATAGGAGACCTTGCTGGCGCACCACCGGCAGTGCCGAAACCAGTCGCTGCAGCGGAGCCGAAAGCGCAAGATGCCGCCGAACGCCGGCACGTCACGGTGATGTTCTCCGATCTCGTTGGTTCGACAGCACTCTCGGCTCGAATGGACCCTGAGGACCTGCGCGAGGTTATTTCCGCCTATCAGAAGTGCGTCGCAGGGACCGTGGGCGGTTTGGCGGGTTCGTGCCAAAGTACATGGGTGACGGCGTGCTCGTGTACTTCGGCTATCCACAGGCCCACGAGGACGACGCTGAGCGGGCGGTGCGGGCGGGGCTGGAATTGATCGAAGCGGTGGGAGCGCTGAAGTCGAGTGCCCCACTGCAAACGCGTGTCGGCATTGCCACGGGGTTGGTCGTTGTCGGCGACTTGATCGGATCGGGTGCGGCTCAGGAGCATGCGGTTGTCGGCGAGACGCCAGACATTGCGGCACGTCTGCAAAGGGGTGGCCGAGCCGAACACGGTCGTGATCGCCGAGACCACACGAAAACTGCTCGGCAATTTGTTCGAGGTGCAGGACTTGGGGCCAAGACGTCAAGGGCATAGACGAGCCCGTTGGGCTTTTGCGACACTAGCCCAAGCGCGGTCGAGAGCCGCTTCGAGGCGCTCCATGGGCAGCATCGTCCGCTCTCGTCGGGAGGGAGGAAGAACTTGAACTGCTTCTGCGACGCTGGTCGAGGACGAAGAGCGGTGAAGGTCAGGTAGTGCTTCTCTCTGGCGAGGCGGGTATCGGCAAGTCGCGGCTAATCGCCGCATTGCTGGAAAGGCTCACGAGCGAGCCGCATACGCGCCTGCGTTATTTCTGCTCGCCGCAGCACACCGACAGTGCGCTCTTCCCGGTCATCGGTCAGATGGAGCGCACTGCCGGTTGTGCACGACGACGCCGCGCAAACGAAACTTGACAAGCTGGACGCGGTGTTGGCGCAGACCTCGACCTCAAGCGGATGCTATGGCATTGTTTGCCGACATGCTGTCGCTGCCGAACGATGGACGTTATCCGAAACTCGAACTGACCCCCGAGCAGCGGCGTCAGAGAACGCTGGAAGCGCTCGTCTGGCAGATGGAAGCTTTGGCTCGCCAAAACTCTGTGCTGATGATCTTTGAAGACGCACACTGGACCGACCCCACGAGCCTCGAACTGTTCGGTCGCATCGTCGACAGAATACCAAGCCTCCCTGTGCTGCTGATTGTGACGTTCCGGCCAGAGTTCGAGTCGCCCTGGATCGGGCGACCTCACGTGACGGCTCTCACCATCAATAGGCTGGCGCAGCGCGACATCGAAGCCATGATCGAACGCGTCGTCGGCAACAAGCCGCTGCCGGCGAGGATCGGCAGGACATCATCGAGCGCACCGATGGCATTCCCCATACTAGGGCTTCGGAGAGCGGGGACTGACCATACAGTGTGGCTTAAGGCGCTCTCCGATTTGTTAGAGAGCTATCTGTGGCTGACTTGCAAGCGAGATCACCTTCATAAATCAATGGATACACTCCAACACTCGATGGAGGGAATAGAAGACGATGCTGCGACCCTTTTGATGGACGGTTATGCGACATTTGTGGCCGTACTTGACGCCAAGTTGGTCATCGAGGCGTTCGACCGGTCATTAGATTTTCTAATCGGGCAAAACGCCCAGGAGGAACTTGAGTTCGCCTACCAGGATGAAAACCGCCGACGGGAGAGGCAGGCGGCTTTAGACGCTTACGCCAGAGCTATCAGAGTCCTCGTGCAATGTGCTCCGGCATGCGATAGTGAACGCATTGGGCGTGCGGCGGCACTTTTAATATCTTTAAACAGATCGTATCGGCCGCAGACAGATAATTTGGCAGTATTAGCGTGTGCGTTATCCGATCCGCAGCGATTGAGGCTCGCCTCCACCTTGCGGCAACAAGGTCAGGTCGACGATGGACAAATAACGCTGTTGCTTCAGTTGGCAATGCGAATGCAGTCTTTGGAAGACAGGAAGGCTCAGTATGCCGGGGCGATCGAGTTCCTGAAGACTTCTGAACACAGGACTAAAGAGTGGTTTGTCATCCAAATTGCAAAGGAGCACATGGCATCACTTGACGAACCCTCGTTAACGCATCTTGCAGAACTGCTTCTGACCTACAGGTATAGTCGGGCGCTTGTAACCGCGGTGCTGCCGTCGTTCCGAAGGCTTACGGCGTTCATGAGAAATGCGGTTTACGAAAAGGTCTTTGCCGCTGGTGATGCATATGGACGTTTCATCATCGGATGCGCGTTTCACGGCGAGGCAAACGCACTCAACAGTGCTTCACTCATCAGCGAACTTCTTACATTCATTCGTGCCCTATGGCCGTCGACGCTGGCAATTGAAGCTGTTACCGAAGTGTTCGCGCACGTGACGGTTCCTAAGGCCGCCGGTGTAGCATTTCTTGAAACGGCATTGGAATTGGCTCGTGGGATTCACGATTATGAGAGTGTTACTCACTCCTTCGCCCGGACGGCAGCTTACGCAGACGACCAAGAGCGTTCGCCCCTGCTTATCGCTCCACCCATATGCACTGGTGTCTTAGGAATTGTTCTTCGAGAATCCGAAATGAGGAAAAGTGTATTTGTTAAACTAAGGGAAGTATGGAAATCGCGCCTGCCGGATCGACCGGTGCGATCGAAAAGCCGGTCGATAACTGAACTTCCATCGGAACTTTTGCATGACGTCAAAGATGCACAGTTGGCGAAGAAGCTTTTGGAGATGCTTCGAGAAACAGTTGATTTGGAAACCAGGTCAGTCCTATTTTCCTTTATCGCGGATTATGGACAGGAATTTTCACTGCGCGGCTACAGAACCATTGCGCTCGAAGCGGCCTTTGCAATGCATGATTGCTATCGTTGGTGGCCATAGTGCATTTTTCGTACGCCGGTTGTCCAAAGATTTCGCGTCATGGCTCAACGACGGCGGACCAGCGTTGCTCAAACCCGCAGCGAACGACGTGCTGCAACGCTGGCCGGTGTCGAGGCGCGTCAATAGTTCGCGAGCGCCCACCGATGATCCGACCCTAATCGAACGGGTCGAGGTGAAATAGCAGACCGAATATTGTGAGCCAAAACTTCAGGACCGCGATGAGTCGACTGGCGCGGGGAACGGCTGGAATCCTATATGCGTGCCCGCCCATCCGGGATGTTGCAAACTCGCTCCCATATGGCCGCACTTAGGTGCCATTCGGCGCTTGGTCGCTGAATAGAGTCCATTTGACCACTGACGTTGCCCCCAGTTTTTATCTAGCGGCGATTGGAGTCTGGCGTTCGACGTTACCCTCTTGGGTGGTGATGGCGGCGGTCCGCGGAGCGGAGCCGTCCGTGTAGCGAAGCGCAGCGGACCGCCGGTCCGCAGCGTAGATCGCTGGGCTCATCCAACCGAGCCGCGAGTGCGGCCGGTTGGTGTTGTAGTCCGCGCGCCAGGCTTCGAGCGCAGTGCGTGCATGGGCCAGCGATCGGAACAAGGTCTCATTGAGCAACTCGTCCCGCAAGCGGCCGATGAAGGAACTCGGCAAAGGCATTCTGCACGGGCTTGCCCGGCGCGATGTAGTGCCAAGCCACCTTGTGATCGTCCGCCCATTGCAGGATGACGTTCGAGGTCAGTTCGGTGCCGTTGTCGGAGACAATCATCTTCGGCGTGCCGCGATCGGTCAGCAGCCGGTCGAGTTCTCGGGCGACCCGCACACCTGAGATCGAGGTGTCGGGAACGAGCGCCAAGCATTCGCGGCTGCAGTCGTCGACCACGACCAGGATGCGCAGGCGACGGCCGTCGTTGAACTGGTCGGCGACGAAGTCGAGCGACCAGCGCTCGTTCGGCAGTTGCGGCACCAGCATCGGTGCCCGCGTTCCCAGGGCCCGCTTGCGCCCGCCGCGCCGGCGCACCGTGAGCCCTTCCTCGCGATAGAGCCGAAACAGACGCTTGTGGTTCACCGTAAAACCCTCCCGCCGTAGCAGCACATGCAGGCGCCGATAGCCAAAGCGGCGGCGTTCATGGGCCAGAGCCCGTAGCCGCTGCCGCAGCTCGGTATCGTCCGGCCGGCGCGAGCGATACCGCACTGTCATCCGCATACAATCGATCGTCCTGCACGCCCGCCGCTCGCTCATGTCGAACGCAGTACGCAAGTGAGCGACAGCCTTTCGCTTGGCAGCGGGCGTCACCATTTTTTTGCTAGCAGGTCCTTCAGGGCCGCGTTGTCCAGCATCGCGTCCGCTAACAACTTCTTCAGCCTGGCGTTCTCGCTTTCCAGCCCCCGCAGCCGCTTGGCTTCGGAGACCTCCAGCCCGCCGTACCTGGCTTTCCAGTTGTAGAAGCTTGCTTCACTGATCCCGTGCCTGCGGCACAGATCGGCCGTCTTCATCCCGGCCTCGTGCTCCTTCAGGATCGCAATGATCGGCTCTTCCGTATACCGCTTCCGCCCCGTGGACCAGACTCCAGGTCGTCTTGGATCAATTCAAGGGGGCAACGTCACCACCACGGAAGTCGAGTTGTCCGTATCCACTCGGTTTAGGCCGTCTTGCCGAATTGTCCGGCATGTAGCTGATTGTCGGTATGGATGACCTTACTGACACTCGCCATATCAGTCGGCTTGAAATTGTTGACACGGGTCGCCGCCGTCGATGGTCGGCCGCAGAAAAGCTGCGGATAGTCGAGGAGAGTTTTTCGGCTCCGCGGCTGTCATCGGCGACGGCGCGTCGGCATGGGATTTCCAACCAGCTGCTGTTCGCTAGAAGTAGCGGAAAGGCGTGCTTATGAGTTTGGCAGACCTTACTGTGACGGCGGTTTCTCAAGCAATTGAAGAGTTTGATCGGATTGGGCGCGATGACTTCTTGAAAAAATACCAATTCGGAAAAGCACGCGACTACCTACTGTGACTTTTCACTACCTAAAAGGGACCGCCGCATTTGATTGAGGCGATTATTCAGATTGCCTGCGTGTCCTATGTTTAGGGTGCCAGTCGTGTCCTGCCCGCACACACGGTTTAGGATCGCGGGCGCGTTAATGTCACCCTCAGATGTGAGCCCAAATAGTCGGTATACGCCACAATAGCCGTAACGTTTCCTCCCGAAAGAGACGTCCTCTATTAGGCGCAATTCCCAGGGTAGTAAGGAACAAAGATCATCCCATGGAGGCATACGCTCTATAGGTATGGCCATGACGCCCTTGCGTTCTGCAAAGAGCCGATCGAAGCGTTTTAGTAGCTGCGAGCGAGTTCTTTTGCAGAACGTAGCTTGTTAGCCCGCCAAGGACAGCTCCTATCAGCGTGCCGGTAAAGCCCGCCTTCCCCAAATCCTCCTGGAGGTATTTCCGCATAGCCGTGTCGCTCAGGGGTTTGACAATGTCGTTACAGTTGATTGCGACGTTAGCCGGTTCGACCAGACACTTATTACCGCGATTTACATGCGCGCTTTCGACGGCGCGGCGAGATTCGCGGGGATTCTTCCATTGTTTAGCTCGCCGATAAACCCAGTGATCGCGGGATCGATGTGACTTTGATTATCGCGCCAGAAGCAGACCCGTATGGTCACGGCCGATCCCAGGGCGGTTCAGGCCGCCACGCAGTCAGGAGTTCGTCGATAAAAGAACGGACTTTTGGTGAAAGATGGCGGCTCGAGGGATACACGGCGCGCGCAGCGGGGCCGTCGGCGGAATGCTCGTTGAGAACCGGCACTAGGCGCGCGGAGCGCAGATCGTCGCTGATCAAGAAGGTAGCGAGTCTCGCGATCCCGTATCCAGCGAGAGTGGCGTCGCGCACGGCCTCTGCGTTCGTTGCACTGAAACGACCGTTGACGGCCACGGTGCGAATGTGGCCGTCGATGCTGAAACGCCAATCGACTGGGCGTCCGCCGTGAACAAAAGAAAGGCAGCTGTGGCCCGCGAGTTCCTCGATATTCGCCGGAACTCCGTGACTTTTTAGATAGGTCGGCGAGGCACAGGTGACCAGGCGGTGGGGCGCCAGCAATCGCGTCATCAATCGGCTGTCGTCGCTTCCGCCGAGTCTGATGGCCAAGTCGATGCCCTCATCTATCAGATCTACAAATCGATCATTGAAGGAGATGTTTACGGAGATCTCGGGCCATTTGCTCATGAATTGATTCACGATTGGCAGTACGTGCAGCCGGCCGAAAGATACCGGAAGCTCGAGACGCAGCCGTCCGCGGGGCGTTTGCGAATGGCTCAGCATCGACATCTCCGCCTCGTCGAGATCGGCGAGGATGCGGATGCAGCGTTCAAGAAATACCGCACCCTCCCCGGTCAGCGAGACGCTCCGCGTCGTTCGCTGCAGCAGGCGGACGCCCAACCGGTCTTCGAGGCGCAGGACGCTCTTGCCCACCGCCGACCTCGACAGGCCGATGCGTTCCGCCGCCGCGGTAAAGCTCTTTGCCTCGGCGACGTGAACAAAAGCGTGAATGTCCCGCATTCGTTCGATGGTCATGGCCTAACCCCGCCGCGCCCTAACCCGCCGTGGCGTTTCAGCCGTACGAGGATAGCGGCGCGATTGGGGCACGCAATTCCCCAGTGATGGGAAAATTTGGAATATTTTCGCCTGGGCGCACCCCGGATTAGCGTCCTCGCAGGGTGGGGTGACGCACGCCCCGGCACCTCAAAAAGCATAGGCGGTCAACGCTCGCGCGAGCCTTTCGCGGGGGCAAAGGAACCGGATCATGGGAGGAATGACCAACCGTGAAGGCAGCCCGCCCGTCACCCCCGCGCAATCGGCCACAGGTGGGGCAGCTCAGGTTGAGATCTCGAGATGAATAAGAGCAGACCCGTCAAAGTCGCGATGATTGGCCTCGGCTGGTGGGGCAAGAAGATGACCGCCGTGCTGCAGAAGGCAAAGGATGACATAGAGATCGTCTGCGCCGCCGAGCCCAATCCAGCAGAGAAGGAATTTGCCGAGGCCATCGGCTTAAAACTCTATGGCGGCGAAACGGAAGCCCTCCAGCACCCCGGTGTGGAGGCCGTCATACTTGCCACGCCGCATTCGCTTCACGCCGAGCAGATCAAGCGTGCTGTTGCCGCGAGGAAGCACATCTTTTGTGAAAAGCCTTTGGCCTTGACCAGGAAAGAGGCCGAAATCGCCATCGACGCCTGCGCCAAAAACCAGCTCGTGCTCGGCATGGGCCATGAGAAGCGCTGGGAGCCGCCGGTGGCCCAAATGC
This sequence comes from uncultured Alphaproteobacteria bacterium, assembly GCA_963833665.1. GTDB lineage: Bacteria > Pseudomonadota > Alphaproteobacteria > Rhizobiales > Xanthobacteraceae > BOG-931. Next base: position 7,307 of record CAWHZA010000085.1, read on the forward strand.
TGGCAATGGCGCGGTCAGGACAGCTTGGACGAATCCAGCAGGTCGAAGGCAATTTCAGCCATGACAAGTTCACCGCGCTTGACCTCAGCAACTGGCGATTGAATGCGGCAGAAGCGCCTGTCGGAGGCATGACCGCAACCGGCATTCATCTGACCGACCTCGCCACGGCCCTTCTCGGAAAAGCGCGTGACCTGCGCGTTTCATGCGAAAGCCTTTCATCCAAGATTCCGCAGGGCGACACCATGAGCGTCCATATCCGTTTTAATGACGGGGGCACGGCTTACGTGTCTGCTTCGCTTGCCATGCCGTTTATCTCGCGCTTTGCGGTCTATGGCTCGGGCGGCTGGATCGATATTCGAGACAAGGCGCATGTCGAAGCGCCCGCCGGCTGGATTGTAACCTCCGCGATGGCCGGTGACCCGATCATCGTCACCGAAGTCCCACCTGCGGAACCTGTCAAAGACAATCTCGTCGCGTTCGCCCGTGCCATCCGCGGCGAGGCGCCCTATCCCATCACCGGGGAAGACCTCGTCAACAACATCGCCATTCTTGAAGCCATCATCAAATCAGCCGCCGGAGATGGCGCCGTGGTGAGTCTTTGATCCGGACCGTCAAGACATGAAAGCCTCATATCCGAAACGCCCGAAACGCCATTCATCGCCGACATTCCGACGCCCCCGATCAAGGTCGCGCTGAAAACAAAGGTACTGAACTAATGGATCGCCACGCGCTGATCGCCGGTGTTTCCGGCATTATTGGCCGCCATCTGGCCGAGCATTTGATCGCGGCAGAGGGCTGGACGGTCACCGGCATTTCCCGCCACAACCATGACCTGCCAAAAGGCGTAAAGCACATTTCCGTCGACCTTCAAGTTGCCGAGGACGTGAAAACGGCGCTGAAGCACGCCGATGTCACGGACGTATTCATCACCGCCTGGTTGCGCCAGCCGACGGAGGCCGAGAACTGCCGCGTGAATGCCGGCATGGTGCGCAATCTGTTGCATGCCGTTGAAGGCAAAAAAATAATGCATGTCGCCCTGGTAACCGGCGCCAAGCATTACATGGGCCCGTTCGAGGCCTACGCCAAAACCAAGATGGTGACGCCGTTCCGCGAGGAGCAGCCCCGACTCCCCTATCAGAACTTCTACTACGATCAAGAAGACGAAGTGTTTGCGGCCGCGGAAAGACAGGGCTCCACCTGGTCTGTTCACCGCCCTCATACACTGATCGGTTATGCGCTCGGCAACCAAATGAACATGGCGGCCACACTCGGGGCCTATGCAGCGATCTGCAGGGAAACGGGCCGCCCGTTCGTCTTTCCAGGTTCGCCGCAGCAGTATGAGGCGGTGGTGGACATCACCGACGGGCGCATCATCGCCAAGCACCTGCTCTGGGTCGCAACGAACCCCGCTGCCCGAAACAACGCCTTCAACATCGTCAATGGTGAAGTGTTCCGCTGGAACTGGATGTGGCCGAAACTCGCCGAACATCTGGGTGTGGCTGCCGCCGAATATCCCGGCCACGCGCAGCCGTTGCAACAACAGATGGCCGGGATGGAGCCGGTCTGGGACAAGATCGTCGCGAAGCACGGTCTTCAGCAGAACCCTCTCAATGAGGTTGCTTCATGGTGGCACAGCGATGCCGATCTGGGGCGGGTTATTGAGAACTTCAACGATATGACCAAGAGCCGGGACATGGGGTTCACCGCGTATCAGAACTCGGTGCGGTCATTCACCGACGCCTTCGATATGTTCCGTTCGGCCAAGGTTCTTCCTCAAGTAAGGGCCGCGGGATGAACCAAACCGTCAATCGAACAATGGTCCTGCCACAACTGCGGCACCTGTTTCCCCTGCCGTGGGCAAGAAGCTTTGTGACGGTTGTCATCTCCACGCTTGCACTGATCCTTGCGTGTCTTTTGTTCGCCCCGTCGAGCGTGACTTGGGGCGCCTTGTCGGGAAGCCTGCCCTTCGCGGCCATAATTGCAATCGTCGGCCTGGGGCAGTTGCTGGTGGTTCAACAGGGAGGTTTTGACCTTTCGCTGGCAGGAGGCGTCTCGCTCGCCGTCGTCATATCGACGCACTATCCGCAGGGAGACAATGCTCTGCTTCTCCCAGGCGTCTTGATCGCGATCGCCTGCGCGATCATGGCCGGCTTGGCGAACGGGATTCTGATCAGCATCTTCAGGCTCAATGCCATTGTCGCGACTATCGGCGTGAACGCTTTGCTGTATGGGGCCGTATTCGCTGTTTCCGGCGGCGTGCCCAAAACAACAACCACCTTGTTGGCCGCCATCGCTGGCGGCCACGCGCTCGGGCTTCCAAACTCCCTCTATTTTGCGCTGGCCGCGTTGCTGGTGGTTTCGTTCGTCTTGAAAAAGTCCGTGGCCGGAAGGCGCTTCGAAGCGATCGGCGCCAATCCATTGGCTACCCGCGCCGTGGGACTTCGCGTGCAGCTTCATCAACTCTTGGCCTATGTCTATGCGCAGCTCCTCTATTGCATGGCCGGCGTGCTTGTGGCCGGCATCACGCGTGAACCCACAGCATTCCAAGGCGATTCTCTGCTCTTGCCTTCCGTCGCTGTTGTCGTTCTCGGCGGAACGTCGCTGCTTGGCGGTCGTGGCTTTCCAATCTCGACCGTCATCGCCGCGTTCTTCCTGAACCAGTTGAGCCAATTCGCACTCGCAGTCGGTGTGCCGTATTCGGCTCAGACCATCATCCAGGCTTTGGCCCTGGGTTTTGGTATCGGCGTTTACTCTGTCCGGTGGACGGTAAACGTGATCAAGCAAACTAAACCAACATGAATGGAGGAGAAAATGACGTGGTCGACTAAACAGAGACCGGCGCTCGCCGCGGCGGCAACTGTCATCGCCCTCGGGTGCTCCAATTTGGCTCAAGCCGAAACGCCGTCATGGTGCGGCCCCAAGAAAGCGACGATTGCTTTGCTCGATGGCTACGGCGGCAACAGCTGGCGCCAAGTGACGACCGCTTCGGGCAAGCAAGAAGCCCTCAAATGCCCCAGCATCACGAACTATGAATATGCTGACGGCCAAGGCGACACCCAAAAGTCGATTTCCGACGTCAAAGCCATGGCCGCCAAGGGCGTCGACGCCCTGGTTGTCTTCCCTGATGCCGGACAGGCGATGCTGCCCGCGATAACCAGCGTCTACAAGTCGGGCAAGGTCATTGTCCCTTACCGCGTCGAAGCCGGGGGCAAGGCCGGCGTGAACTACACCAAGTTCATTGGTACCGATTTCAAGAACGACGGCCAGAACTGGGGCAACTGGATCAAAGGCGTGCTGCCCAATGGCGGCAACCTTCTGTTCCTCAGTGGCCCTGCGGGCAACAGCCAGGGTCTCGACGAGCTTGCGGGGCTGAAGTCCGTGCTCGGGCCGGAATACAAGTTCCTCAACCCCGACCCCTTCGATGTGACGAACTGGGATCCTGCGCTGACGCAAAAAGTTCTGACGGCTGAGATCGCGAAGAACAACAAGAT